>NZ_JAPFPY010000011.1 GCF_026240945.1 Mycolicibacterium sp. J2 | reverse complement strand
ACTCCGCGGCAAAGCCATGCGACACTCGCACTGGAAGTGCCCTTCTAACCGGGTTTGATTAATGCGTGAGGAACATCAATCATCCCAGCTCAAAGGGCACTTTCCTCGTTCCGACACCCCGCATCCAGCCTATTCATCCACGGATCGAGGTTTAGCCCTTTTGAGCCGGTGGGTGTCGGCGATCTTTCGGTAGCAGATCGCGAAAAGCCAAGTGCGCAAAGACGATGCGCCGCGAAAACTGCCGATCTGTCGCCACGCGGCCACGAAGGTGTCCTGCACGACGTCGGCGACGTCGGCTTCCGCGGCGAGCATCCGGCGGGCATACCGATACAACACCGGGCCATATCGATTGACGATGGCGTCGAAGGCCTCCCGGTCGCCGAGCGTGGCGGCGACCCGTAAGGCCTCGTCGTCGGCGTCGCGTAGGTCGCCTTGGGTTGGCGCTATCACCACACTCCGCTCTCCGGTCGCGCTTCGCCGTTCCCAAAATATAGGTCCCGGTTCGAGTCGCCGGTATCCGGGATGTGTCGCGCATCACGTCGATGTGACGTTCGGTTTGGGCTCGTTGCCCCGACTACCCCTATGTTGCAGGCGGAAGGAGAACGATGATGACCAGCGCACAGACCGATATCGAGACCTCGGGCAAGGAAGTCAGTCCGTATCAGGGATCACCCCTGGTGAGTTCGCAGGGCAAGACGACGATCGCCGGCGTCGTGGTTTCCAAGATCGCCGGAATCGCCACCCGCGAGGTCAGTGGCGTGTACGACCTCGGCGGCGGCGCGTCCCGGATGGTGGGTGCCCTGCGGGAACGGATCCCCGGCGCCAGCGTCAACCAGAGCCAGGGTGTCTCGGTCGAGATCGGCGAGAAGCAGGCCGCCGTCGACATCGACATCGTCGCCGAGTACGGAGTGGCCATCGCTGATCTGGCCGCCGGTATACGGCGCAATGTGATCGCAGCGATCGAACGGATGACCGGGCTCGAGGTGACCGAGGTGAACATCATCGTGCACGACGTGCACATCGATGGCGACGGGGCCGACGACGACGCGACGCCCGCCCGTGTCCAGTGACGACGCGGAACGCATTGCCGAGGCGGTGACCGCCGTCGACGGGGTGGCCGCCCTGCACGCCGGGATGTTCGGCGAAGTGGCCACCTATCTGCCCGGGCGCCGGGTGCAGGGCATCCGCATCGGAGCCGACCGCGTCGACGTTCATGTGAGCCTGGCGCTGGATGCGCCGGTTCGGGCCACCGCTGCGGCCATCCAGGCCGCGGTCGGCGCCATCACCGATCTCCCTGTAGACGTCACCGTCGAAGATCTCGTGCCCGTGACACCGGCGTCCGGCCGCGATCTGCGATAGTGCGCCGGGTGGCGGCGCGGCGAGGGGCGCGCCGCCACCCATCTATCGTGAAACCATCTGTGCCAGTACTACTTTGTCCTGCGGAAGGGGCACATCATGACCTCATCGACACTGGGGTTGGTTGCCGGACTCCTGCTCGGCGTCGCCGCGGCGGCCGGCGGGCTATGGGGTTTTCTCATCGCGGTGCTGCTCGGCGCGGTGGGTTACCTGATCGGCGCCCACCGCGACGGTGAACTCGATCTGAGCGCGCTGCTGCGCGGCCGTGGCCGTGACTGACGGGGAACCCGACGCGACCAGAGAACCCGACGAGGTCCACCGCGACCCCGATGACGACGGCGCCGATCGCGGCACCCTGACGGTACGGGAGAAGGTTGCCCAGCGGCTGGCCGTGCGGGCCGCCCTCGACACGCCGGACGTCCTGCCGTTCACGGCGGGGCTGACCAAGATCGCCGGCCGATCGCTGCCGCAGGCCCAGCTGACCGTAGCCGGAAACCGCGTCACCGCCCATCTGAAGATTGCCGTCGCCTGGCCGGCCCCGGCCGTGGAGGTTGCTTCCGCGGTTGCGCGCAACGTCACGCACACCCTGTCCACCATGGCCGGGCTGCACGTGGACCGTGTCGACGTCACGGTCGAGCAGTTCAGCACCACCACCGATATGAAAAGAGTCCAATGACGACCGCCGATGCCGCTCCGCTGCCCGCACCCGGCCGGGTTCCCGTCGCCACCGCCACCGCCCGGTACATCGGGGTGGTCCTGGCCGCGGTGATGCTCGCCGCGGGTGTTTTCGCGGTGCGCGAAGCCGGTGTCACGCTCGGCTGGATCGCCGGCAGCTCCTGGATCGGCGCCGCGGTCGCTGCCGCCGACGGGTTGCACAGTCAATGGTGGATGCTGCCGGCTGGAGCGGTCGCGCTGGCCGCCGGGGGGTGGCTGGTGTTCTCGGCGCTGCGGCCCCGGCGCAAGACGGCGGTCGCCGTCGACGCATCGACGGCGGTGTGGATGCGGCCGCGCGATGTGGCCCGACTGGCCTCGCACGCCGCCGCGGCCGTGCCCGGCGTCGAGGTGCTGCGCGCGGAGGCCACCCGCCGCAAGGTGACCCTCTACGTCGGCCTCACCGGGGCCGACTCCGGCGCTGCGGCCGGGACTGTGGCCATGGGCGCCGTCACCGCCGCGGTCGGCAGTGCCACCGAAATACTGCGGCCGCCACCGCGGATCGCGGTGCGGATCGGCACGAGTACCTCGGCATGAGCGTGCGCCCGACCGATCTGCTCGACCGGGCTGCCACCCTTGTCGTGGGCCTGGCGTTGGCCGCGATCGGGGCCGTGGCCGTGCTGTGGCCCACGCACGCGGTACGCGGCATCCCCGACGAGTTCAGCACGGGCCCGATCGTGCGTGCCACTCAGTCGACCTGGTGGCCGTGGGAGCTCGCCGGCGCGGGAGTGCTGCTGGTGCTGATCGGGCTGGTCTGGCTGCTGTCGCACGTGCCGAGCCGCAAGGCACCTGTGCTGCGGGTGCCCGGCACCGCCGGCCCGGGCGTCATCACGGTGAATCTCGACGGGGTGGCGTCGGCGGCGGCCTCGGCACTGGAACGGGAACCGGATGTGCAGTCGGCCAAAGGCAAAGCTGTCACCGATCGCGGCACCGCGACCGTCGAACTGACCGTCACGGTCGCGCACCCGGCCGCGCTGTCCGGCGTCATCGCCGCGGTGGACACCACGTGTGCCGACATCGCCCGCGCCACAGGCACTTCCGCGGTGGCGACCCGGACGGTACTGCAGGTCGCCAAGGCCGGCGGCTCGTCCCGGAAGGGACGGAACCTGGAATGACACGGTTGACCACGGATGCCGTCATTGCCGCACTGTTCGCAGGCGCGGTGATGCTGGGCGTCGTCCTGCGCGGGCTCGGCCGGCTGGTCGACAGGCCGAAGAACCCAACCCCACCGAAGGAGTCCCATGCCCGGTAGCGATGACCACGGCGAGCAACTGTTCGCCTGGGCCGTTCTGGCACCGGTGCTGATCCAGCATTACTCGATCGTCGTACCCAGCGACCTGAAGGTGTCGGTGTGCGCATGTTCGCCGGGGGTGCGCCGCAGCATCGACGACTGGGCGCGCCACGTCAGCGATCAGGTCGCCGCGAGCATCGGGTGATCCGGTCAGACAGGGAAGAAACCGTCACCGGTGAAGAAGCCGGGCTGCCAGCCCTGCGCACCCAGGCACAACATCGGCTTGCCGTCGGGGGATTGCGCAGCAGCCTGCGGCCCGGGGCAGGGAGCACCGGTTTGCTGCACCCCGTAGAGCGGATATGACGGCATCCAGAAGCCGGTGTACACCGGCGGCCACTGGTTGGGCACCCAACGGCACATCATGGCCTGGCCGCCGGGACCGCGTCCGAACGTGAACAGTTGGTAGTTGTCGCACGGCGCGCCCGATGAGGCGTCGTAATTCATCCCCGGCACGTCGCTGGGATAGCGGCCGGGGTCGTCATCGGCGAACGCCGGCGCGGCCGCCCCGAGCGCGGCGCACGCAATCGTCGCCGCCGCGGTCAGTTCACGCATCATCCGGCAGAGCTTAATCGGAAGGCGAAACGTGCACGGGCTATTCGGGAGCGTCGAGCACGCTCACTGCGATGCCGTAGGGCAGGAATCGCACCCTTCGGGCCGGGTCGGTGTTGTTCTTGTTGGCCCGCAACGCCTCGAGTTCGCTGGGATACACCTCCTCGATATGGGCTCCGCCAGCGTCGTCGACGGTGTAGATGGCCCACACACCGTCTCCGGTGTCGCCGGTGGTCTCCGGTCGGGTCGGACGCGACTGGGCGGTGAACTGGTCGATCAGCGTGGACCAGCCGGCGCGTTTGCCGAACCGGTCGAGTGCGTCGCGCAGCCCCTCGCCGGCCTCGCGGGCCAAGCGGTCGAAGTCTTCGGGATCGATGCCGAACGGCCCGTTCTGGCTCATTGCCGTCCTCCTTCGCACAAGGGTGGTAAACGAAAGGATATGTCGACACCACGCCTGGCGGTCCTGAGCACGGTCGAACGTTCCCCGGCCGCGGCCGCCGCCCACGACCGGGAGGGCTGGGTCGGGCTGTTCACCGCCGACGGATGGGTGCAAGATCCGGTCGGCTCGCGCCCCCATATCGGCCGTGACCAGTTGCGACGGTTCTACGACACCTTCATCGGTCCGCGCACCATCACGTTCCACCGCGATGTCGACATCGTCGTCGGTGACATGGTGCTACGGGATCTAGTTCTCGAGGTCGCGATGGGTCCTGCGGTCACCATGCACATCCCGGCGGTGCTGCGGTACGACGTGCGCCACGACGGCGACGAGTTGCGGATCGCCGCGCTGCGCGCCTACTGGGAACTGCCGGCGATGGCGCTGCAGTTCGCCCGCGCCGGGGTGGCGGCCGCGCCGGCGGGGTTGCGGTTGACGGCCGCGCTGCTGCGCAACCAGGGCCCGGCCGGCGCGTTGGGATTCGCCGCGGGTATGCCCGGCGTCGGGGCGCGCGGCAAACGGCTGCTGTCCGGATTGCTCGCCGACGCCGCCGCCGGGGACGAGGTGGCGGTGAAACGGCGCATCGGCGCCGGACTCCAGCTGACCGCGGGTGACGGCGCCCCGATGCCACAGGCCGAGCTGGTCGGCCTGCTTGCCGGGGCGCAGACCCGGACCCTGTTGGCGGTGGGACGTTATGTGGCCGCGCGCGTTCGCGGGGAACGCGACGTCGTGCTGATCGGACAGTTCGGTCGCCGGCCGACCGCCCTGCACCGCCTGCGGGTGTTCGCCGAATAGTGCGGGCATGAGACGGTAGGTCCACCATGTCTGAGATTGAGTACCCGGCGGGGTACATGACCTATGAAGAGTTCGGTCGCAAATTCTTCGAAGTCGCCGTCAGCGAACAGCGGGTCGGCGATGCGATCGGCTCGATCGCCGGCGACGAATTCCAGATGGGGCCCATCGGGCAGGGACCCGGCCGAATCGCCAAGGTCTCCGCCAAGGTCCGGATCCAGCAGCCGCGGGTGGCCCGCCACTCCGGGCTGAACTTCAGCTTCGACATCCGGATCCCGCTGGAGATCAACATGGTCATCGACCTCAGGATCGACCGGCCCCAGTTCATCGTCTTCGGCGAGATCGCGCTGCAGGCCGTGGCGCGGGCCGCCGAGCCGCTGGCACTGGTGCTGGACGTGCAGAAACCGCAGCCCAGGGACATCACCATTCACGTCACGTCGAAAACGCTGCGTGCCGAGGTGTTGCGGGTGATGGCCGGGATCGACGCCGAGATCAAGCGGTTCATCGCCGCCCATGTCAGCGGGGAGATCGACAACCCGGCTGCCCAGCAGGCCAAGGTGATCAACATCGCAGAGATGATCGACTCCGCCTGGACGGGCATCTGAGCGCCGTCCGGTTACCGGGCCTCCGAGCGCGCCGTCACCGGGAGCAACTCCGGATGCCGTGGCCCGCCGCCGATGCTGGCCGAGCGGCCTCGCAGGTGCCGCCAGATCCACGGCATCAGCATGTTGCGGGTCCACATGGCCTGCGAGTACCACCGCGACAGCGTCGACTGCTCCGTGACGGATGCCGCCGCATGAGCCCAATCATGATTGCTACCAGGTAATCCCAGAGCCTCGGCGGCCGCCGCAGCGAACAGTTGATGCCCTTTGGTGCTGCCGTGGACGCGGTCGGCGCTCCAGGTCTCGGGATCGGTCATCGAGTTCGCGGTGTACAGGTCGATGAGGCGGAAGCCGTGCCGTTCGGCGGCCGCGCGGATGGCGTCGTTGATCCGCAGGACGCGCGGCACCAGGACCCGGCCGGCAGGCAACACCCGCGCCAGATCGGGAAAGGTGGTGGTCACCACCGTCGCGCCGGTTTCGGCCAGCCGGTCATACAGGGTGTCCAGGTCGACCAGAGCGCCGTCGAACTTGCGGCCCGGACGCGTCACGTCGTTCATGCCGACGCAGACGGTGACCAGGTCCGGTTGCATGGCCAGCGCCGCCGGAAGTTGGGCATCCAGCACGTCACGGATGCGTTTCCCGCGGACGGCCAGATTGGCGTATTCGACACCAGGGCAATGGGTGTCGAGCCGCATCGCCAGCCGATCGGCGAAGCCGATGAGAGCCCCGCTGGAATCGGTATCCCAGAGACCCTCGGTCTGGCTGTCGCCGAGGGCGACATACCGGGTGTAGTGGTGGGTGTCGGCCACGGTGGTGACTGTAGTGGCCGACCGCTCGTTGCCTACAGTGGGGCGATGCCCCGCCACAGCGCCGGTCTGTTGCTGTACCGCACCACCCGCGGTGCCCTCGAGGTGTTACTGGGACATCCCGGCGGACCGTTCTGGGCGCGCAAGGACGACGGAGCGTGGTCCATACCGAAGGGGGAGTACGCGCAGGACGAGCACCCGTGGGATGCGGCGCGCCGCGAGTTCGCCGAAGAGACCGGCGTGCTGCTGCCCGACGGGCCGTATATCGCCTTCCCGCCGCTCAAGCAGCCCGGCGGCAAAATCGTCGCGGCCTACGCCGTCGAAGGTGACCTCGATGTCGCCACGGCGGTGAGTAACACCTTCTCACTGGAGTGGCCGCGCGGTTCCGGCAAGGTCACCGAGTACCCGGAGCTGGACCGGGTGGGCTGGTTCGACGTGCCGTCGGCGCGGTCGAAGATTCTGAAAGGTCAACAACCGCTGTTGGATTGGTTGACTCAGGCCCTTGATGATCGCGATGCTCACGATGATCGCGGAGCTGACGGGCCTGGCGGGTCTCGATCGCGTTGATGGTCAGGGCCCTGCCGTGGATACGCCACCCCGCCGGGGTGCGCAGGTATTCGTCGTCGTAGCGCAGGTGCCACACCACATCGTCGATCTCGGTGCCGCGGCGGCTCCAATGGTGGGCGATGCAGGTGATGCGGCCCAGCGCATATCCGGGTTGCGGACCCGGCGCGTACACCTCACCCACGATGGCGTGTTCGGTGCGCTCGACCGCGCTGAGGGCGGCCATGGCGGCGCGAACTCCGCGGTGGCCATGTTCGGTGCGGGCCGGCGTCAGCTGACGCGGCGGTGCCGGAAGTCGGAATTCGGCTGTGTCGGTGAATAACTCGATCACGTCGTCGAACCTGCGATCATCGACGCCGGCGGCGTACAGGTGGACCAGGTCGGACAGCGCCAACCGGTCCACCGGATCGAGGCCCACCGTCCGGCTCAGGCCCCCGGAATCGTCATTCCGGGCTGCGGCCCGACCGGGGTCGGGGTGACCGTGGTGACGCCGTTGGACCCGACGGTCGGGCCGCCGGGAACGGCGGCGACGCCGCCACCGGAGGACGGGGTGCTGGCCTGTGCGTCGTCGTACGCCTTCTTGGTGCAGTCCAGGTTGAGGATCATCTTCCCGGCGGAGGTGGCCTTCTGGCCGCTCACGATGCACTGTGCCTGCGGCAGGTCGCTGCCGACCGAACCGCCGAAGCTGGACCGCACACCCTGGCTGCGCAGGATCGCCACCGCTTTGCCGTACGGCTCGCCGAGCACGCTGTACGGGTTGGCCCCGCCGGCCGGATCCGAACTCGCGATACCGGCGCTGACCAGGGCCGCCGAACCCCCTGCGGCAAGCACGGCGAATCCACCGATGCCGAGTACAACCAACTTCTTCACGTGACCTCCGGTTATCGCGGTGCGCTGCGAAGATATCTCAGATACCCACCCTGAGAAACTCCAGTCACGGGTTCATCGCCCGTACCTGCGCGTTCATTACATCGGCCAGTGCGGCCGCCCGGGGATCGGTGAAGACATCCTCCAGCAGCAGGCGCCGCCCGTCGGGGCCGGTCAGCGGGACGCGCCAGTTCGGATATTCGTCGGTGGTGCCGGGCTGGTTCTGGGTACGCAGATCGCCGACGGCATCCGGCAGGGCCAGCGCCAGCAGCCGCGACGGTGTGCGGCCGAGGTAGGCGTAGAGCCCGCGGATGATCTCCGCGGTGTCAGCCTCGGCGCCCACCAGCCCCCGTCGCTGCAGCTCGGCCAGCCAGGAGGCCTGCGCGGCGCGGTCGTCGGCCAGTTCCTCGTCCGCCGGCCGGGTCAGCAGGCCCAGCTCGGCACGCAACCGGACGTGCTCGCCGGCCAGGTAGCCGGCGGTCGGGGGCAGATCGTGGGTGGTCACCGAGGCCAGGCAGTATTCCCGCCAGCGTTCGGCGGCCAATGGCGAATTGGACCCGTCGCGGTCCAGCTCGAACCACAGGATCGAGGTCCCGAACAGCCCGCGCTCGCGCAGATAGTCGCGCACCCACGGTTCCACGGTGCCCAGATCCTCGCCCACGACCACTGCGCCGGCCCGCTGAGCCTCCAGTGCCACGATGCCGATCATCGCCTCGTGGTCATACCGGACATAGGTGCCCTCGGTCGGGGCGGCACCGTCGGGAATCCACCACAACCGGAACAACCCGATGATGTGGTCGATGCGCACGCCACCTGCGTGCCGCAAGACGGCGTGCACCAGGGCCCGGAACGGTGCGTAACCCGCCCGCTCCAACTGGTCGGGCCGCCACGGCGGCTGGGACCAGTCCTGGCCCAGCTGGTTGAACTCGTCCGGCGGCGCGCCGGCGCTGACACCGAGGGCCAGCACATCCTGCAACGCCCAGGCATCGGCACCGTTGGGATCGACGCCGACGGCCAGGTCGTGCATGATGCCCAGCGCCATCCCGGCCTGCTCGGCGGTGGCCTGCGCGCCGGTCAGCTGCTCGTCGAGCAGCCACTGCAGCCAGCGGTGGAAATCGACATCGGCGGCGTGAGCGGCGGCGAACTCGGCCACGGCCGCGTTACCGGGATGCTGCAACTGCGCCGGCCAACGGTGCCAGTCGGGGCCGTATTCCTGCGCCAGCACACACCAGGTGGCGAAATCGTCGAGGCTGCGTCCCTCCCTGGCCAGATAGGCCGCATACGCCAACTCCCGCCCCGCCGACCGCTTGACCCGGTAAACGTGTTTCAGCGCAGCACGTTTGGTCTTCCACACCGCGTCCCGGTCGATGCGCTTCTTCCGGTGGGCGCGGGCAGCCAGTTCCGCACGTGCCTTACCCAGCGGCGACCTTTTGCGCAGGAATGCGTACTCCGGGATGGCCTCTATGCGCAGATAGATGGGGTTGACGAAGCGCCGCGAGGTGGGCAGATAGGGCGAGGGTTCCATCGGGGGCACCGGTGCGGCCGCGTGTAACGGGTTCACCAGGATGAACCCGGCGCCGTGCCGGGCCGCCGACCACACCGCGAGATCGGTGAGGTCGGTCAGATCGCCGATACCCCACGAGTTTTCCGATGTGACGCTGTACAGCTGGGTGGCCAGCCCCCAATGGCGTCCCGGCGGCGGGCTGAGCGTGGCGGGGGACACGATGAGCAGGGCGCTGCTGTCGGTACCGCCGGTCTGGGCATGTAACCGGTGATAACCCGGCGGCAGGTCGGCGGGCACCTCGAACGTCGCCTCGCCGACCAACCGGCCGTCCAGATCGTATGGCGGGCGGTTGTTTTCGAGCTGACGCAGACCGGTGCGCACCGACCCGTCCTCCAGTCGCAGCCACAATCCGACCGGGTCGCCGTGGGTGACGTGCACCCAGAACGACGTCGTGGTGCCGGTCCGCGCAACCACGGTCGGCGGCAGTGTCCGCTCCCAGTACTCGCGTTCGTGCTCGGCCAGCGCGGCCCGGCGCTCGTCCTGGGTGGCGGCCGGCACCCCCAGGGCGCCCAGCACCGACACCAGCGTCGCCTCGGGCACCGGAACGCGCCGTCCGGTCCAGTCCTGGAACTCCGTCGACACCTTGTAGCGCGCTGCCAGGTCGGCAAGCTCATTCATGTCCGCAATCTTGCCGGAAGCCGGCGTCGGCGTCGCGGCCCGCGCCACCGAAGCCCGGGAAGCCGGCCCGACGGCGGCCCAGTATCGTCGGCGTCCATGGCTTGGGGAGGGCAGGAGCAGCGCGCCAGGGTTGCGGTGGCCGCCCTGTTCCTGGTCAACGGAGCCACCTTCGCCAACCTGCTGCCACGCTTCCCGGAAATCAAGGCCGATCTGGCGCTGAGCAATTCGGCCTACGGCGTGATGGTGGCGGCATTCCCGGCCGGTGCGCTGGTGGCCGGGCTGGCCGCCGGGGCGGCGATCCGCCGACTCGGCTCGGCTCGGGTGGCGGTACTCGCGTCGGCGGCGTTGGCGATCCTGGTGGGGCTGGTCGGACTGGCGCACAGCGCCCCCCTGGTGTCGGTGGCGCTTTTCGCCGGGGGTTGTTGTGACGCGATGGCCGATGTGGGGCAGAACGCGCACGGGCTGCGGGTGCAGCGCCGCTATGGCCGGTCGATCATCAACTCGCTGCACGCGGTGTGGGCGGCCGGCGCGGTCTTCGGTGGCCTGCTCGGCGCGGGATCACTGGCCGTCGGGATGAGCCGGAGTGTGCATCTGGGGTTGTCAGCCGTGCTGTTCACGGCGGTGGCGCTGATCGCGTGGCCCTTCTTGCTGCCGGGCGCCGAACACGACGGCCACGGCGACGCCGGCGACACCGGCCGCCCCCGCCCGGGCGCCGCGGTCTACGCCGTGCTGGCTGCCCTGGTGGCGATGGTCATCTCCGGGGCCGTGGTCGAGGACGCGGGAAGCTCATGGGCGGCACTGTATCTGCGCAGCCTCGGTGCCAGCGCGGCGATCTCGGTGGCCGGCTACATCGCGCTGGCCGGCGCCTTGTTCGTCGGCAGGCTGGCCGGGGACCGTCTGGTGGATCGGTTCGGGGAACGCGCCGTGGTGCGCGGCGGTGCAATGATCGTGATCGTCGGGATGGGTGCGGCGCTGGCCTACCCGTCCGTCCCCTCGGCCATCGCCGGATTTGCCGCGGCCGGCCTCGGGATGGCCACCGCGGTGCCGGCGGCCATGCATGCCGCCGACCGGCTACCCGGGCTGCGGCCCGGCACCGGGCTGACGGTGGTGGCATGGCTGATGCGGGTCGGGTTCGTCACCGCGCCGCCGGTGGTCGGGCTGATCTCCGACGCCGCCGGGCTGCGCGCGGGTCTGCTGCTGGTGCCGGTGGCCGGGTTGGTCACCGCGCTCACCGCCGGCGTGCTCAGTGCGGGGCGGCACCCAGCTCGATCGTCAGCACCCCCGCCATGATCAAGGCGATGCCCAGCATCATCCGCCAGGTCAGTGGATCACCGAACACCGCCCGGGCCACCACGGCCACCAGCGCCACTCCGCACGCCGTCCACACGCCGTAGGCGATGCCCACCGGCATACCCAGCGACAGGGTCAGCCACAGCAGCGTGAACGACAGGATGTATCCGGCGGCCACCGGCACCAACCACACCTTGCGCCGGAATCCGTCGGAGGCGCGCAGTGCGAGGGTGGCCAGTACCTCGACCCCGATCGCCCCGGCCAGCGCCCACCACATCATGCGGAAGACCCGGTGTGCGAACCGAATTCGACGAGCAGCACCCCGGCGATGATGAGCCCGATCCCGACGGCGACGGGCCAGGTGAACGGCTCGCCGAAGAGCGCCGCGGCGACGGAGGCCGTCACCGCGGTGCCCACCGCACCCCAGATGCCGTACGCCACCCCAACGGGCATGCCCGTGCGCAGCACGGCGGCCATCAACGCGAACGCCCCGGTGTACCCGATGACCACCACCACGAGCCAGGCGGCGTGTTCCTGGGATGCCCGCAACGACAGCGTCGCCGCCACCTCGACCGCGATCGCACCGCCCAGCAGTAGCCACTTGCGCACGCCGTCAAGGTAGCGGTCGGCAGCGACACCCAGAGCACGAGGCCACTCAGAGCACGAGGCCCAGCCCGGCGGCAGGGTGCCGTGCGGTGGGTGTGACGGCTCCGACAGGGCTGCCGCCGTCGGGAATGAATCTCTTCGCAGGTGATCGACGGACCATCGCCGCTACCGTGGTGTGGTTGGGCATCGAACCGACGGGAGGCCCCTGTGATCCCCGATACCGACACCATCACCGAATATGGTCCCGTCCGCGGAACCGATGACGGCATCGTCCGGCAATGGCTGGGCATCCGCTATGCCGCACCCCCGGTCGGCGATCTGCGCTGGCGCGCGCCCGTGCCACCGCAGAAGTGGACCGAACCCGCCGATGCCACCCGGTTCGGTCCGGTGTGCCCGCAACAGACCGATCCGCACATCCCGTTGGATCTGGGCGCGCCGCAGGGCGTCGATTGCCTGACACTGAACGTGTGGGCGCCGTCGACATCGGGCGGCGCCAAGCCCGTCATGGTGTGGGTGCACGGTGGTGCCTACGCGCTCGGATCATCGGCCCAGCCGCTGTACCGGGGCCGCGAACTCGCCGTCGGCGGGGATGTCGTGGTGGTGACCATGAACTACCGGCTCGGGGCATTGGGATTCTTGGACCTGTCCTCGTTCGGCCCCGGCTTCGACACCAATATCGGTGTGCGCGATGTTCTTTCGGCCCTGCAGTGGGTGCAGGACAATATCGCCGCGTTCGGCGGCGATCCGGGCAATGTCACGCTGTTCGGGGAATCCGCCGGGGCGGGCATCCTCACCACGCTGATGGCTAGTCCCGCCGCCGCGGGGTTGTTCCACCGCGCGATCGCCCAGAGTGCGCCCGTCACCTCCGTCTACGACCGGGACCGGGCCCGCCGAATCGCCGAGCAATTCCTGGACCACCTCGGCGTGCGGCCCGGCGAGACCGCGCGGCTCCGCGACATCCCGGTGGAACGGGTGATCGCTGCCTCCAAGCGGGTCTACAACGACGTGCCCCGGCGTTTTCCCGGCACTCTCGCGTTCGTCCCGATCGTCGACGGCGACCTGGTGCCGGATTACCCCGCTCACGCCGCCCGCGCCGGGCGCACCCACCCGGTGCCGCTGATCATCGGGACCAACCGGCACGAGGCCGCCCTCTTCCGCTGGATGCGTTCACCGTTGATGCCCATCGCCCCGCACACGCTGCGCGACATGTTCGCCGCGATCGCCACCGAGCAGCCCGGTGTACAGATCCCCACCGAGGAGGAGATCACCGCGGTGTACCGTGGCCGGGGCCGCAAGCCCGCGCTGGGGGTGGCTCGTGACGTCGGCTTCCGGATGCCGTCCATCTGGTTCGCCGAAGGGCACAGCGCCGTCGCGCCGGTGTACATGTACCGGTTCGACTGGTCCACGCCGATGCTCAAGCTGTTGCGCCTGGATGCCGCCCATGCCACCGAATTGCCTTATGTGTGGGGCAATCTGGTGATGGGACCGAAAGACCCGACCTTCAAACTCGGTGGCCTGGCGGCCGGTGCGGCGGTGTCGGAGCGAATGCGCGCGCGGTGGACCGGGTTCGCCTCCGGCGCCGAACCGGGTGCCGGCCCGCGCCATCCGGCTTGGCCGCAGTATCGGCCCGACGAGCGCGCCACCCTGATCATCGGCCGCGAGGACGAGGTGGTCGCCGACCCGGATCGGGCCCAACGGGTGACCTGGGGTGCCGAGGTGTTGAGTTTCCGGTGAGGCACCTAGGCTGACCGTCATGGACGGGATCGGCACTGTGCTGGACGCGCTGCCTGCGCCGATGCGCGATCCGGTGCTGTTCGCCATCCCGTTCTTCCTGCTGTTGTTGGTGCTGGAGTGGACGGCCGCGCGCAAGCTGGAGTCTGTCGACCAGGCGAGCGAAGCGACGGGGGATAGAGCGCAGGCGAGCGAAGCGACGGGGGATAGAGCGCAGGCGAGCGAAGCGACGGGGGAGACTGGCCCGGCGAGCGACCGCCCGGTCGCCGGGGCTTACCTGCGCCGCGACGCATGGGCCAGCCTGTCGATGGGACTGGTCTCGGTGGCCACCACCGCCGCCTGGAAAACCGCTGCGCTGCTGGGATACTCGGCCATCTACGCCTACGTTGCGCCCTGGCACCTGTCGGCCACCAAGTGGTACACCTGGGTGATCGCGTTGGTCGGCGTCGACCTGCTGTTCTACACGTACCACCGCATCGCGCACCGGGTCCGGTTGATCTGGGCCACCCATCAGGCCCATCACTCCAGCCAGTACTTCAACTTCGCCACCGCGCTGCGCCAGAAGTGGAACAACAGTGGTGAGATCCTGATGTGGATCCCGTTGCCGCTGTTGGGCGTTCCGCCATGGATGGTGTTCGCCAGCTTCTCGGTGAGCCTGATCTACCAGTTCTGGGTGCACACCGAACGCATCGACAAGTTGTGGCGGCCGTTCGAATTCGTGTTCAACACACCGTCGCACCACCGGGTGCACCACGGCATGGACCAGCTCTACCTGGACCGAAACTACGGCGGCATCTTCATCGTGTGGGACCGGTTGTTCGGGACCTTCCAGGCCGAGCAGTTCCGGCCACACTACGGGCTGACCAAACAGGTCGACACCTACAACATCTGGACCCTGCAGACCCACGAGTAGCTGGCCATCGCCCGCGACGTCCGGTCGGCACGGCGGTGGCGGGACCGGCTCGGCTACGCCTTCGGCCCGCCCGGCTGGGCGCCGCGAAGCGGCGGTTTCGCCGAAGTAGCGACGGGGACAGCCGCATCCGGCCAGGATGGGCGCATGGATGTCAAGGAAGTCCTGCTTCCCGGCGTCGGGTTGCGGTTCGAA
The DNA here is from genome assembly GCF_026240945.1 of Mycolicibacterium sp. J2. Classification (GTDB taxonomy): domain Bacteria; phylum Actinomycetota; class Actinomycetes; order Mycobacteriales; family Mycobacteriaceae; genus Mycobacterium. The sequence continues at coordinate 229,895 of NZ_JAPFPY010000011.1, read as the reverse complement.
TTCGACACCCGCACCGGGGACCGGATCGGGGTGGTGGCCCGGCGTACCGGCGATTTCGAGTTGGTGGTGTACCCCAAGGAGGACCCGGACCAGGCCAGGGAGGTGTTCCGGCTCACCGACGAAGAGGGCGAGGCACTGGCCCAGATCCTGGGCGCGCCGCGGATCGCCGAACGGTTCGCCGATCTGACCCGTGAGGTGCCCGGCCTGGACGCCGGCCAGGTGCACATCCGGGAGGGCAGCCCGTTCGTCGACCGACCGCTGGGTGACACCCGGGCGCGGACCCGCACCGGTGCCTCGATCGTCGCCATCGTGCGCGATGACGAGGTGCTGGCCTCGCCGGGGCCTGCCGAGCCGCTGCGTGCCGGTGACGTGCTGGTGGTGATCGGCACCGAGGACGGTATTTCCGGCGTCGGCAACATCGTCGTCAGCGGCTGAGCCGGGAGCTGATCCGTGCAGGTGTCGGCCGCGCTGCTTTTGGAACTCGGCGTCATCCTGGCGGTGCTCACCGTGCTCGGCACCGCCGCGCGCCGGTTCGCGTTGTCGCCGATCCCGCTGTACCTGGCTGCCGGTCTGGCGCTCGGGGAGGGCGGGGTGGCCCACATCCCGGCCGCCGACGAGTTCGTCACCACCGGGGCGACGATCGGCGTGGTGCTGCTGCTGCTCACCCTGGGGCTGGAGTTCTCCATCGGCGAATTCGCCACCAGCCTGCGCCGGCATCTGCCCTCGGCATGGGTGGATCTGATTCTCAACGCCGTCCCCGGCGCCATCGCCGGCTGGCTGCTCGGCCTCGGCGGAGTCGGCATCCTGGCCCTGGCCGGGGTCACCTATATCTCCTCGTCGGGGGTGATCGCCCGGCTGCTCGACGACCTGCGTCGGCTCGGTAACCGGGAGACGCCCGCGGTGCTGTCGATCCTGGTACTCGAGGATTTCGCGATGGCCGCCTACCTGCCGCTGTTGGCGGTGCTCGCCGCCGGGGGCAGCTGGGTGCACGCGTTGTTCGGGATGGCCATTGCGGTGTCGGCGCTGGTGCTGGCCTTTGTGGCCTCCTACCGCTGGGGCCACTTGGTGGGCCGGCTGGTGGCTCACCCCGACAACGAGCAACTTCTGTTGCGGATCATGGGACTGACGCTGATCGTCGCTGCGCTCGCCGAACTGATCCATGCCTCGGCGGCAGTCGGCGCCTTCCTGGTCGGACTCACCCTCACCGGCGAGGCGGCGCACCGGGCCCGGATGGTGCTCAGTCCGCTGCGGGATCTGTTCGCCGCCATCTTCTTCCTGGCGATCGGGCTGTCGGTGAATCCGGCCGACCTGATTCCGATGCTGCCGGCGGCGCTGGCGCTGGCCGTTGTCACCGCGGGCACCAAGGTTGCCACGGGGATGTTCGCCGCCCGCCGCGACGAGGTGGCCCGGCCCGGCCAGTTGCGTGCCGGGACCGCGTTGATCGTCCGGGGCGAGTTCTCGCTCGTCATCATCGGCCTGGTCGGCGCCACCGTGCCCGCGGTCGAGGCGGTCGCCACCCCGTATGTGTTCGTGCTGGCCATCGCCGGGCCGGTGCTGACGCGGTTCGTCGGGGCGCCCCGTAGTGTGGCGGGGTGAAAACCGCCTTCGATGCTCACGTCGACTCCGCGTTGATTGCACGGTCGTTGGACGCCAGCGCTTTCGGGTCCGTATGGCTCGACATGCCGCGCCCGGACTATCCGGCGCTGGCCGGCGCGCTCACGTGCGACCTGTTGATCGTCGGCGGCGGTTACACCGGGTTATGGACGGCGGTGCAGGCTGCCCAGCGCAACCCCGGGCAGCGCATCGTGTTGATCGAGGGCGAGCGGATCGGCTGGGCGGCCTCGGGGCGCAACGGGGGATTCGTCGAGGCCAGCCTGACGCACGGCCACGACAACGGGAAGTCGCGGTGGCCCGACGAGATCGACACGCTCGAAGCGATGGGCATGGCGAACCTGGACGGGATGGCCGCCGACATCGAGCGGCTGGGCCTGGACGTGGAGTGGGAGCGCACCGGCATGCTGACGGTGGCCACCGAACCGCACCAGGTGGGTGAGTTGGCTGCCGCCGGCGAGGGGACGTTCCTCGACGAGGCGCGGGTGCGCGCGGAAGTGGCGTCGCCGACGTATCTGGCCGGGCTGTTCGAGGCCGACAGCGTGGCGATCGTGCATCCGGCCAAGCTGGCCTTCGAGCTGGCCCGGGCGGCGGCCGAGGCCGGGGTGCAGATCCACGAGCGCACCCGGGCGTTGTCGCTTCAGGCGACCGGGTCGGGGGTGCGGGTGGACACCGGGGCGGGCGTGCTCACGGCGCAGCGAGTGGTGTTGGCCACCAATGTGTTTCGTAGCTTGCTGCGCCGGAACAGGTGGTACACGGTGCCGGTCTACGATTACGTCTTGGCCACCGAGCCGCTGACCGAGGCCCAGCTGGACCGGATCGGCTGGCGAAACCGGCAGGGGATCGGCGACTGTGCCAACCAGTTCCACTACTACCGCCTGACGGCGGACAACCGCATCGTGTGGGGCGGTTACGACGCCGTCTACCATTTCGGTCGCCGCGTCGACCCGGCCTATGAGGACCGTCCGCAGACCTATCGCAGGCTGGCCGCGCACTTCTTTCTCACTTTTCCCCAGCTCGACGACGTCCGGTTCACCCATCGTTGGGCCGGTGCCATCGACACCAACACCCGGTTCTGCGCGCATTGGGGCACGGCGCACGGCGGCCGGGTTGCCTACGTCAACGGATTCACCGGTCTCGGGGTCGGTGCAACCCGCTTCGCGGCCGACGTGTGCCTGGATCTGCTCGACGGGAAACCGACAGCCCGAACCGAATTGGAGATGGTTCGGCGCAAGCCGCTGCCATTCCCGCCGGAACCGTTGGCCAGTGCCGGCATCCAGGCCACCCGCTGGTCTTTGGACCGGGCCGACCACTCGGCGGGGCGGCGCAACCTGCTGCTACGCACCCTGGACCGGTTTGGGCTGGGATTCGATTCCTGACGCTGCGCCCTGCTCTGACCACTCGATAACTTCCCTCGCGACACGCCGAGCGGGATTCTTGCCGTTCGGGTAGGTGTTGTTGTAACGGGATCGGGCCGTTACCCGATCTACACCTCAGCATCCCGGTAGCGTCGGACTCACCGCGGATGAAGGGATCGGAGGGATTCGTGCGCGCACGTCTGTTGAGCATCCTCGTTGCCGCTCTCGCGGCCGCTGCGCCGGTGGCTGCCACCCCGGCTGCCGCCAGCCCGGCCGTCACTCCCGGCCCCACCGTCTATCCCGGCATGGAGATCCGGCAGGGGAGCACCATGTGCACCCTCGGCTATGTCGACATGGCATCGCGCTCGGCGCTGACGGCGGGCCACTGCCGAGGCGACGGACCGGTCACCGACCGGGACGGCAACGTCATCGGCGCCGTCACCCTGTCCAGGGACAACACCCCCGACGGCGCGACCATCACCGCCGACTACCAGATCACCGACTGGGAGGCCATCGCGTTGGCCCCCGATGTGCAGATGGTCGACGTGTTGCCGGGCGGCCGCGCGTTGGTTTCCGATCCAAATCTCGCGGTGCAGAAGCCGGGCCAGCCGGTATGCCACTTCGGCATCATCACCGGCGAGACATGCGGCACCATCAACGCCGTCAACAACGGCTGGTTCACCATGACCAACGGCGTGGTCAGCCAGAAGGGCGATTCCGGTGGCCCGGTGTATGTGCCGACGGCCGACGGCCGTGCGGTGATCATCGGGTTGTTCAACAGCACCTGGGGGCAACTGCCCGCGGCCGTCTCGTTCGAGTCCACCGGTCAGCAGATCATCGAGGCCACCGCGATTCAGCCGACCAATTCGAACACCGGGATCGAAACAGTCTTCACCCGCAGCTCGGCGTCGGTGGCATCCGGCGTCAAGCCGCCGATGTGACCCTTGACCTCCCAGAACCAGCGGTCGAGGTAACGCCTCACCAACTCGGGCTTCGCAGCGTCGGGCACTTCGATGACCTGAACCTGCCGCCGGCGCCACCACGGCCCCACCTGGACGGTGCCCGCGGCTCGCGCATTGCGGGCCCACTGGGTGTTGCCGCGTGGTGAGATCAGATAGTCCCGACCCTCCACGGTGAGCACGTTGACCACCACGGCCTGCCATTTGCCGGTGCGCCGACCGCGTACGCGCAGCGCCCGGGCGCCCGCGATGCTGATGCCGGTCTCGGCGAGCCAGCGGATCAACCGATTGCCCGCCTTGGCGGCCCGGGTGGGTTCGTCGTACCGAATCGTCATGGGAAGTCCTTTCGAGTTTTCGAGAGCGGTGCTCTTGGTTTGAGCGTGCCACGCGGTGCGTGGGAAATCAAGAGCAGTGTTCTCGTTTTGTGTCAGACTGGCGACATGGGCAAGCGGCAGGACGCGCGTGCACGCATCGAGGCCGAGATCGTCGAGATCGGCAGGCGGCACCTGATCACCGAGGGCGCGGCGGGGCTGTCGCTACGTGCCGTCGCCCGGGACCTGGGCATGGTGTCCTCGGCGGTGTACCGCTACGTCCCCAGTCGGGATGATCTGCTGACCCTGCTGCTGGTGGACGCCTATACCGAACTCGCCGATGCCGTCGACGCCGCTGCCGCCGGCAGGGGTGGCGACTGGCACGAGCGCATCCTGGCGATGGCGCACGCCGCGCGGGTGTGGGCGGTCGACCAACCCGCCCGCTGGGCGTTGCTGTACGGCAGTCCGGTGCCCGGGTATCGCGCCCCGGCTGACATCACGGTCGGGCCGGGAACCAGGATGATCGTGTCGGTGCTGGCCGCCGTCGCCGAGGGCATCCTGGCCGGCGCCATTCCGGACCCCAAAGATGCTCTACCGCAACCGCTGTCAGGCGACTTCGCGGCGCTGCGGGCCGAGTACAGCTTCCCTGGTGGCGACCGTGCGTTGCTGAAGTGTTTTCTGCTGTGGGCCACCCTGGTGGGCGCGATCAGCATGGAGGTCTTCGGCCAGTACGGGCCCGACACCGTCACCGACGCCGCCCTCGTGTTCGACGGCCAGATCCGGCTGGCCGTCGATGCCCTGAAGGGAAACTAGAACACGTTCTAGCCATGGTGGATGGGGCGGGATATCCTCAGATCGATGCTGAACCAGACACCTGTCCAGATCGCCTGGGTGACGCGCGACCTGGACGCCACCGAAGTGACCCTTTCGGCGCTGCTCGGTGCGCGTGGCTGGGTGCGCATGCCTGCCGTGCACTTCGGACCGGATGGCTGCACCTATCGCGATGCGCCTGCCGATTTCACGGCCGATATCTCGCTCGGCTACGCCGGGGACACCCAGTTGGAACTGATCGCCCCGGTGCAGGGGGTCAGCATTTACACCGAGTTCCTCGAGGCCAACGGGCCCGGTCTGCACCACATCTGCGTGGCGGCCCCGGACGTCGACGCCTTCGAAGCCGCCCTCGCCGAGGCGCACGCACGGGGCGCCCCGGTCGTCCAGCGCGGCGTCATGCCCGGAGGGATGCGGTTCGGCTACGTCAGCGCCGCCGACGCCGGGGTCCCGTACCTGGAATACGCCTACATTCCGCCCGAGATCCAGGCCTTCTTCGACCATGTGAAACAGGAGAGCAGCACGTGAGCATCACCACCCCCGCCACCGTCGACGCCAAGGATGTCACGGACTGGTCCGGCGAATTCGACGTCGTCGTCGTCGGATTCGGAATCGCCGGCGGTAGTGCCGCCGTCAGCGCCGCCGCCGGCGCCCGGGTGCTGGTGCTGGAACGCGCCGCGGCCGCCGGTGGGACCACCTCGATGGCAGGCGGACACTTCTACCTCGGCGGCGGTACCGCCGTACAGCAGGCCACCGGCCACGAGGATTCTGCCGAGGAGATGTACAAATACCTGGTCGCGGTGTCCAAGGACCCGGAACTGGACAAGATCCGGGCCTACTGCGACGGCAGCGTCGAACACTTCAACTGGCTTGTGGGCCTTGGCTTCGAATTCGAGCGCAGCTTCTACCCGGGCAAGGTGGTGGTGCCGCCGGGCACCGAGGGCCTGTCCTACACCGGTAACGAGAAGGTGTGGCCGTTCTGCGAGCAGGCCAAGCCGGCTCCGCGCGGGCATTCCGTTCCGGTGCCCGGTGAGTTGGGCGGCGCCGATATGGTGATCCAGTTGCTGTTGAAGCGAGCGGCCGAGCTCGGCGTCGAAATTCGTTACGAGACAGGGGCAACCAACCTTGTCGTCGACGACGGCGCGGTGGTCGGGGTGAGCTGGAAGAACTTCGGCGACACCGGTGCGGTCAAGGCCGACGCCGTCATCATCGCGGCCGGGGGATTCGCGATGAACCCCGAGATGGTCGCCGAATACACACCGGCGCTGGGCAAGAAGCGTAAGACCAAGCACCACGGTGAAGTCGAGCCCTACATTCTCGGCAACCCGCACGATGACGGGCTCGGCATCCGGCTCGGGGTCTCGGCCGGTGGCGTGGCCAAGAACCTCGACGGACTGTTCATCACCGCGGCCGCCTACCCGCCGGAGATCCTGCTGACCGGGGTGATCGTCAACAATCAGGGGCAGCGTTTCGTGGCCGAGGACTCCTACCACTCGCGCACGTCGGCCTTCGTGCTGCGCCAACCCGATCAGCAGGCGTATCTGATCGTGGACGAGGCGCACATGCAGATGCCCGAGATGCCGCTCATCAAGTTCATCGACGGATACGAGACGATCGCCGAAGTTGAAGCGGCACTTGGTATTCCGTCCGGTAATCTGGCCGCCACCCTCGAGCGTTACAACGCCGCGGCGGCCGACGGCGAGGATCCGGACTTCCACAAGCAGCCCGACTACATCGCCGCGCAGGACACCGGGCCGTACGCGGCGTTCGACCTGTCCCTCGGCGTGGCCATGTACTCGGGGTTCACCATGGGTGGGCTGGCCGTGTCACTGGACGGGGAGGTGCTGCGCGAGGACGGCAGCGCGGTGCCCGGTTTGTACGCCGCCGGCGCCTGCGCGTCGAATATCGCCCAGGACGGCGAGGGCTATGCCAGCGGAACGCAATTGGGTGAAGGTTCCTTCTTCGGGAGGCGAGCGGGCGGACATGCGGCGCGGCGGGCGGGAGCGCGCGCCGCGCAGCCGGCCGGCTAAACCGGCGTCAGCCGCCACCGGCCCGCGCCGAGCAGTTCCAGCCGCTGGCGGTGGTGACGGTCGACGCTGTCGCGGTGGCTGACACTGACCACGATGGTGTCGGGCAACGCCTCACGTAACGTGCGGTACATCGCGAATTCCTGGCCCGGATCCAGCGCCGAGGTCGCCTCGTCCAGGAACACCGCCGCCGGTCGGGCCAGCAGTACCCTGGCGAACGCGACGCGCTGCTGTTCGCCGGGTGAAAGCTGGTTGCCCCAGTCGGTTTCCTCGTCCAGCCGGCCGGTCAGATGCCCCAGCGTGACGGCGTCCAACGCCGCGCGGATGGCGTCGTCAGGATAGGTGCCGGGTAGGGATGGGTAGCCGACGACGGCACGCAGATCACCCAGCGGTGCGTAGGGCAGCTGGGACAGGAACATCGCGTCGGCCGGGTGAGTCACCGAACCCGTTGCATAGGGCCACATTTGGGCCACACTGCGCAGCAGGGTCGTCTTGCCGGTGCCCGACGGGCCGGTGATCACCAAGGTGTCACCGGGAACCAGCCGCACGTCCAGGCCGTCGACGAGCCGTTCACCGACGGGCGAGCACACCCGCACATCGGCGATCGTGACCCCACCGTCGTCGCTGCGCGTCGCGGTCAATCGCGGTAGCGCCCTGGCCTGTTCGTTGGCCGTGACCAAGCCGTCCAGCCGGATGATCGCCGCGCGGTACCCGGCGAACGCGTCGTACACGGCCCGGAAGAAGCTCAACGAGCTCTGCACCGAACCGAACGCCCCGGCCGACTGCATGACGTCACCGAACTTGAGCTCACCGGCGAACAACCGGGGTGCCTGCACCACCAGAGGCAGGGGCGAGATGACCTGGCTGATGGACCGGTTCCAGCCCAGGAACGCCACTCCGCGCAGCACCAGTCGGCGATAGTTGGCGATGATCGCCGCGAACCGGCTGCCAAGGGTGCGACGTTCGGCGTCCTCGCCGCGGTACAGGCTGACCGCCTCGGCAGCGTCCCGGATCCGGACCAGCGCATAGCGAAACGCCGCATTGGTGCGCTCGTTGCGGAAGGTCAGACCGATGATCGGGCGGCCGATCCAGAACGCGACCACGGTCGTCACCGCGACCCACAGCAGCGCCAACCAGAACAGGGCCTTGGGAATCGTCACGCCCAGGATCGTCAGCGGACCGGCCAGGTTCCACAGGATCGGCGTGAACGCCACGACGGACAGCACCGCGTTGACGGTGCCGAACACCAGGGTCTGTGCCGTGCCGACCGTCGGTGTGTTGGTCTCGGGCCCGGTACCGGTGGTGAACACGTCGATGTCCTGCTGGATGCGTTGATCGGGGTTGTCGACCGGCTCGCCACCGAACGCGGCGAGAAAGCGGCCACGGTAGTAGGCCCGGTCGTCGAGCCAGTCGCCGGTGAGGTGGTCGGTCAGCCAGACCCGCCACCGAATGATGAAGTACTGCATGAGATACAGGTCCAGCAGCGTGCGGGTGATATCGGCGGCGACCAGCACCACGAAGATCAGGATCGACTTCCAGAACCCGGCGATACCCGAATCGCGCACCGCCGCATCGCCGGAGCTGGCGCCTTCGAAGGCGACCTGCAGTGCCGTGGACTGGTCGTTGGCGTAGTAGCTGAACAGCACGTCCATCCGGACCGAGACCATCACCGACAGCAGCAGTACGCCCAGCAGCGTCCACACCGCGACGCTCTGGCGCCCGACGAAATACCCGCGGGTGACATGCCAGAACTGCCGGCCCCAGCCGGTGAACCTGGCCAGGAAAGCCGTGACGGCCACCATGGCAACCGCGCTGATCGTCCACGCCTTAGCGATCCACCACAGTGACGCGAGGATCTCGTGTCCCCAGTCCAGCGACTGGCTGAACATTTCCATGCCGGGAAGCTACCCGGCGCGGGCGCTCAGACGGGGGTGACTTCGTCCTCGACGTCGCGGCCCACGTCGCCCAGCGACCAGCGCCCGGCTCCGTGCAGATGTAGATGCTTCTCGTGATGCTGGCCCACGGTGCTGCGGTGGGTGACGCTGACCAGGATGGTCTCCGGCAGCTCCTCCCGGATCAACGCGTACATGGTGTACTCCAGGCCTTCGTCCAGCGCGGAGGTGGCCTCGTCCATGAACACCGCGCGCGGCCGGGTCAGCAGCACCCGCGCAAACGCGATGCGCTGCTGCTCGCCAGGGGAGAGCACCTTGGCCCAGTCCGCCACTTCGGCCAGCCGCTTGGAGCACTGCGGCAACGACACCTTCTGCAGTGCCCAGTGCAACCGCTCGTCGGGGATGCTGCCCGGTTCCTGGGGGTAGGACACCACCGCACGCAGATCACCCAGCGGCACGTACGGCATCTGGGACAGGAACATCGTCTCGTTCTCGGCCTGCGGGTAGCGGAACGTCCCCGAGGTGAACGGCCACAACTGCGCCATGCTGCGCAGCAGGGTCGTCTTGCCCGCCCCTGACCGGCCGGTGATGATCAGGGTGTCACCGCTTTCCAGCCGCACGTTCAGATCCTCGACCAGCGGTTCACCCAACGGGGTGCGCACCTCGACCCCGTCGAGTTCGACCAGGCAGTCCTTGCTGGGCTCGACGGTCAGCTCGGGCAGCGCCCGGCCCTCCTCGTTGGCGACCACCAGGCCGTGCAGACGGATGATGGACGCCCGCCAGCCTGCGAACTGGTCGTAGGTGTTGCGGAAGTACGACAGCCCGCCCTGGATCTGGCTGAACGCCGACGACGTCTGCGAGATGTCACCCAGCTTGATCTGCCCGGCGAACATCCGCGGCGCCTGGATGACCCACGGCAACGGAACAATGATCTGGCTGATCGAAAGGTTCCAGCCGTAGAACTTCACGGACCGGTTGATGAAGCGTTTGTAGTTGTCGACCACCGGGGCGAAGCGCTCCCGCAGCTGCACCCGCTCGGCTCGTTCGCCGCGGTAGAAGGCCACCGCCTCGGCGGCGTCCCGCAAACGCACCAGGGCGTAGCGGAAGGCGGCGTTGAACTTCTCGTTCCGGAAGCTCAACTCGATGATCGGGCGGCCGATCCAGAACGCGATGATGGTGGCCACCACGACGTAGACGATGCCGATCCAGAACATCGCCCTGGGCAGCGTGGCCCCGAACAACGAGAGGTCACCGGACAGGTTCCACAGGATGACGGCGAACGAGCCGACGCTCACGATCGCCTCGATGGCGCCGAACAGCAGCATGTTGGCACTCAGCGTGTTGGGGTTGGCCGGCAGCGGGCCCGCGCCATTGGTGAAGACGTCGATATCGGACTGGATGCGCTGGTCGGGGTTGTCGATGGTGTCGTCGATGAACCGGGCCCGATAGTAGGCCTTGCCGTCCAGCCAGTCACCGGTCAGATGACCGGTGAGCCACGCACGCCAGCGAATCAGGAACCGCTGCGTGACGAAGAGGTCCAGCATGACGCGGGCGACGTGCACCGTCGCCAGCACGGCGAAATGCGCCCACGCCCACCAGAAACCGCTGACCCCGGAATCCTTGAGGGCCTGGTTGTCGCTGCCGATGCCTTCGAACGCGGTCTGGGCCGCGGTCATCATGTCGTTGCCCTGGTAGCTCAGCAACACATCGAGGCGAACCCCGATGATCACCGACAGCAGGATGCCGGCGAGCCACAACCACACCACGACGCTGTCGCGGCCCGTGAAGTAGCCACCGGTGATCCGCCAGAACTGCCGCCCCCAGGTGGTGAACCGCGCGAGCAGGGTCAGGATGATCAGGGTCGGAATCGCCGTATAGAGCCAGACCGTGGCGATCCACCACAGCGATTTCGGTAGCTCGGCGCCCCAATCCAGCGTGGGGGTGAACATATCCATCTCGGCAAGGTACCGCTCCAACCCGGTGCGGGCGGCTTATGGGTGGTCAGCCGGTTCGTGCCGATGTGGCCGCCGCGTACCGTATGACTGTGGCTGTGAGTTCCAAACCCTCGAAGACCCCCAAGGCGGCCAAGCAGGGCCGCCTGAGCAACCGGTTCTGGAAGCTGCTCGGCGCCAGTACCGACAAGGACCAAGCCAAGTCGATGACGCTGGTCCGCGAATCGGAGAACTTCGACGAGAAGGCCGCGGACCTCGACGACGAGCAGCTGCGCAAGGCCGCCGGGCTGCTGAACCTCGACGAGCTCGCCGAGTCCGCCGACATCCCACAGTTCCTGGCCATCGCCAGGGAGGCCGCCGACCGCGCCATCGCGCTGCGCCCGTTCGACGTACAGCTGCTGGGGGCCCTGCGCATGCTCGCCGGCGACGTCGTGGAGATGGCCACCGGCGAGGGCAAGACGCTGGCCGGCGCGATTGCCGCCGCCGGTTACGCGATCGGTGGTCGCAAGGTGCACGTCATCTCCGTCAACGACTATCTGGCCCGTCGCGACGCCGAGTGGATGGGTCCGCTGCTGGCGGCGATGGGCTTGACGGTCGGCTGGATCACCGCCGACTCCACCCCGGCGCAACGGCGCGACGCCTACGCCTGCGATGTCGTCTACGGCTCGGTCAACGAGATCGGCTTCGACGTGCTGCGCGATCAGCTGGTCACCTCGGTCGACGATCTGGTGTCGCCCAGCCCCGATGTGGCCCTCATCGACGAAGCCGACTCGGTGCTGGTCGACGAGGCGTTGGTGCCGCTGGTGTTGGCCGGCACCTCGCACCGGGAGAGCCCGCGGCTGGAGATCATCCGGCTGGTGGGCGAGTTGCAGCCGGGAACCGACTACGAGACCGATGCCGAGCGGCGCAACGTGCAACTCACCGACACCGGCGCGCGCAAGCTGGAAAAGGCACTCGGCGGGATCGACCTGTACTCCGAGGAGAACGTCAGCACCACGCTGACCGAGGTGAACGTCGCGCTGCACGCGCACGTGCTGCTGGAGCGCGACGTGCACTACATCGTGCGCGACCACGCCGTGCACCTGATCAACGCCTCGCGGGGGCGGATCGCCTCGCTGCAGCGCTGGCCCGACGGACTGCAGGCGGCGGTCGAGGCCAAGGAAGGCATCGACATCACCGAAACCGGCGAGGTGCTCGACACCATCACGGTGCAGGCGCTGATCAACCGGTATCCCACCGTCTGCGGGATGACCGGCACCGCCTTGGCAGCCGGCGAGCAGTTGCGCCAGTTCTACAAACTCGGGGTGTCGCCGATCCCGCCGAACACCCCGAATGTCCGCGAGGACGAGCCGGACCGGGTGTACATCACCGCCGCCGCCAAGAACGCCGCCGTCATCGAGCACATCGCCGAGGTGCACCGCACCGGGCAGCCGATCCTGGTCGGCACCCGCGACGTCGCCGAATCCGAGGAGCTGCACGAGCGACTGCTCAAGGCCGGCATACCCGCCGTCGTCCTCAACGCCAAGAACGACGCCGAGGAGGCGGCCGTGATCGCCGAGGCGGGCACCCTGAACCGGGTGACCGTTTCGACGCAGATGGCCGGCCGCGGTACGGATATCCGACTCGGCGGGTCCGATGAATCTGGCCACGATGCCGTGGCGGAACTGGGTGGGCTGCACGTCATCGGCACCGGCAGGCACTTCACCGAGCGGCTGGACAACCAGCTGCGCGGCCGGGCCGGCCGCCAGGGCGACCCGGGATCCTCGGTGTTCTTCTCCAGTTGGGAGGACGACGTGGTGGTCGCTCATCTGGAACCCAACAAGCTGCCCCTGCAGGTCGACGAGGACGGGCGGATCACCAGTCCCAAGGCCGCGGCCCTGCTCGACCACGCGCAACGGGTCGCCGAGGGCAAACTGCTTGACCTGCATGCCAATACGTGGCGGTACAACCAGTTGACGGCGCAGCAGCGGGCCATTCTGGTGGAGCGGCGCAACACCCTGCTGACCACCGACGCGGCCCGTGAGGAACTCGCCGAGCGTTCGCCCAAGCGTTACGAGCAGATCGCCGAGCAGGTTTCGCAGGAGCGGCTGACCGAGATCGCCCGGCTGATCATGCTGTATCACCTGGACCGCGGCTGGGCCGACCACCTGGCCTACCTGGCCGATATCCGGGAGAGCATCAGCCTGCGGGCGCTGGGCAGGCAGAACCCGCTCGACGAGTTCCACCGGATGGCCGTGGATGCGTTCGCCTCGCTGGCCGCCGACGCCATCGAGGCCGCGCAGCAGACCTTCGAGACGGCGAACATCGTCGACGGGGAAGTGGGATTGGACCTGTCCCGGCTGGCGCGGCCGACGTCGACGTGGACCTACATGATCCACGACGATCCGATGGCCGACGATTCCATGTCGGCGCTGAGTCTGCCTGGCGTTTTCCGCTAGGTTTAGCCCGTGGGGAATCAGCCCGGGGCGAGCGGAGCGACGGGGAATCAGCCCCGGGCGAGCGGAGCGACGGGGGACCGGGTGCTGACCATCCCCAATGCGCTGAGCGTGCTGCGCCTGGCGTTGGTGCCGGTGTTCCTATACCTGCTTCTGGTGTTGCACGCCAAGGGATTCGCCGTCGCGGTGCTGATGTTCAGCGGTTTTTCCGACTGGGCCGACGGGAAGATCGCCCGGCTGTTCGACAACCAGTCGTCACGGCTGGGTGAGTTGCTGGACCCGGCCGTCGACCGCATCTACATGGTGGTGATCCCGCTGGCGCTGGCGGCCGCCGGGGTGGTGCCGTGGTGGTTCGTCGCCGTTCTCATCGCGCGCGATCTGCTGCTGGCCGGCACCCTGCCGGTGCTGCGCCGGTATGGGTTGACGGCACTGCCGGTCACCTATATCGGTAAGGCTGCCACCTTCGCGTTGATGTCCGGTTTTCCGCTGGTGTTGCTGGGCCAGTTCGACGCGTTGTGGAGCCGGGTGGTGCTTGCCATCGGCTGGGCGTTCCTGATCTGGGGCATGGCGCTGTACCTGTGGTCGGCCGTGCTGTATCTGGTGCAGGTGGGACTGGTGGTCCGGCGTGGTTGACCCGTCGCGCTCGCTGGGCGGGTATGAGCCGCATGTCGGGCTCAACGCGCACGAAGCGGGTGCGTCGCAACGCATTCCGGTGCCGTCATTGCTGCGGTCGCTGCTCACCGATCACCTCGATCCCGGGTACGCCGCCGCGGCCCGGGCCCGCGCCGAAGGTCGCACCCGGCGGCTGGGCTGGGTGTGGCACCTCGTCGCCGGACTGAGCGTGGCGACCGTACTCGCCGCCGCGGTGTACCAGGCGCAGTCGGTGGCACCGGCCAACCGAGAGTCCCAACAGGTGCTCTCGGGAAGCGTGCGCGCCGCCGAAGCCCGGACCGACGCGCTGACCGCCAGCCGGGATGCGCTGAGCGGCCAGGTGGAGGGTGAGCGGCGCAGCCGGCTGGCCGGTGACGAGCGGGGCCGCGCGCTGCTCGCCGATCTGGACCGGGCATCGTTCGCGTCGGCCGCCACCGCCGTGATCGGGCCGGGGCTGACGGTCGTGATCATCGATCCGGGCGTGTCACGGGACCTCACCGACGTGTCCAAGCAGCGCGTCGCGGGCAGTCGGCAGGTGATCCTGGATCGCGATCTGCAGCTGGTGGTCAACTCACTGTGGGTGAGCGGCGCCGAGGCGATCGCGGTGGGTGGCGTGCGGATCGGGCCCAACGTCACCATCCGGCAGGCCGGCGGCGGCATCCTGGTCGATAATCAGCCCATCAGCAGCCCCTACACCGTCACCGCGATCGGGCCCCCGCACGCCATGCAGGAGGCCTTCGGCCACAGCGCGGGCCGCCAGCGGCTGGCGCTGCTGGAGCAGTCCTACGGTGTCGGCGTCACGGTCAGCACCGGGGACGCTCTCACCGTGCCGGCGAGTTCGGTGCGAGACCTCCGCTTCGCCAAGCAGATTGGGTCCTAGAAAGCTGTGAGACAGTCATGATCGGAATCGCCGCACTGGTCGTCGGCATCGTGTTGGGTCTGGTCTTCCATCCCAGCGTTCCCGAAGCCATCCAGCCGTATCTGCCGATCGCGGTGGTGGCCGCTCTCGACGCGGTGTTCGGCGGGCTGCGTGCCTACCTGGAGCGGATCTTCGACGCCAAGGTCTTCGTGGTGTCCTTCGTCTTCAACGTGCTGGTGGCCGCGCTCATCGTCTACGTGGGTGACCAGCTCGGTGTCGGCACCCAACTGTCCACCGCGATCATCGTCGTGCTCGGCATCCGCATCTTCGGCAACGCGGCTGCGCTGCGGCGCCGACTGTTCGGGGCTTGACCGTGTCCGACGAGCACGCCGCACCGCAACCCGCCGAGGAGCCGCACCACGGCCGCCACGAACGCGGCCCCGGCGCCGAGCCGCCCAAACACCGCACCAGGTCGCAACGGATGTTCGGGGCGCTGGCCGCGGTGCTGATCCTGCTGCTCGGTGTGGCGATCGTCACCCAGGTGCGCCAGACCGAGTCCGGTGACTCGCTGGAGACGGCCCGGCCGGCGGACCTGCTGGTGCTGCTGGATTCCCTGCAACAGCGCGAGGCCGCCCTGAACACCGAGGTGGCCGACCTGCAGCGGACGCTGTCGTCGCTGCAAGCCTCCGGCAGCAGCGATCAGGCCGCCATCGAGAACGCCCAGGCCCGGCTGGCCGCGCTGTCCATCCTGATGGGCACGGTCGCCGCGACCGGGCCGGGCGTGAGCATCACGATCGACGACACAGCCCGCGGCGTCTCCCCGGAAACCATGCTGGACGTGATCAACGAGTTGCGCGCCGCGGGGGCCGAGGCCATGCAGGTGGGCGACCTCAGGGTCGGGGTGGACACCTGGGTCGTCGGGGCGCCCGGCGCGCTGACCATCGACCGCACCACCCTGAGCCCGCCGTATTCGGTTCTGGCCATTGGTGATCCACCGACGCTGGCGGCGGCGATGAACATCCCCGGCGGCGCGATCGACAGCGTCGAGCGGGTCGGCGGCACCATGACCGTCACCCAGTCCGACCACATCGAGGTGACCGCCTTGCGGCAACCGAAACCTCGCCAATACGCTCAGCCAGTCAAATGAGCAGTGCCCGCCCCCAGTTCGCAGCCAAAGGAGCGCCGTGAGCGAAATCCCAACCGACCTGCAGTACACCTCCGAGCACGAGTGGGTGCAGCGCACGGGTGAGCGCACCGTGCGGGTCGGGATCACCGACTACGCGCAGGCCGCACTCGGTGACGTCGTGTTCGTCCAGCTGCCCGACGTGGGCGCCGAGGTCACCGCGGGTGAGTCTTTCGGTGAGGTGGAGTCGACCAAATCGCTGTCGGACCTCTACGCCCCGCTGACGGCGAAAGTCGTTGCGGTGAACGGCGAGCTGGAGGGCAGCCCGGAGTTGGTCAACTCCGATCCGTACGGCGACGGCTGGTTGATCGAACTCGAGCTGGACGCCGCGGCCCTGGCCAGCGGTTTGGCCGAATTGCTCGACGCGGACGCCTACCGAGGCGTGGTGGCCGAGTAACGAGTTGTTAGGGTTTTGCCCATCGGTTCAGATGACCGAGGGGCGTGGCCGGATCCGGCCGTGGTGGACCCAACGGGACCCACGGCGCGGTACGGTCGATATCGACGCATGACGGCTGGGAGCTCAGCGCCCGGCCACCGGGCAACACGCCACAGCAGCCAGCAGAGGAGCAGCGGGTGACGGAGAACAGCAACACCGGGGCCGACCAGACGTCCGACGAAGTGACCGTGGAGACGACATCGGTATTCCGCGCTGATTTCCTCAACGAACTGGATGCCCCGGCCGCGACGAGCAGCGACACCTCGGTGTCGGGCGTCGAGGGCCTGCCGGCCGGCTCGGCGCTGCTGGTCGTCAAGCGCGGCCCGAATGCGGGCTCGCGGTTCTTGCTCGACCAGCCCACCACCTCGGCGGGTCGGCATCCCGACAGCGACATCTTCCTCGACGACGTGACCGTCAGCCGCCGGCACGCGGAGTTCCGGCTGGAAACCGGTGAGTTCCAGGTTGTCGATGTCGGCAGCCTCAACGGCACCTACGTCAACCGGGAGCCCGTCGACTCGGCGGTGCTGGCCAACGGTGACGAGGTGCAGATCGGCAAGTTCCGGCTGGTGTTCCTCACCGGGCCCAAGTCCGACGACGCCTGACGCGATCCCGGGATGACCCAACCGGATCCGGGATTCACCGGAATGTCGATCGGCGCAGTGCTGGATCTGCTGCGCCCCGACTTCCCTGACGTGACCATCTCGAAGATCCGTTTCCTGGAGGCCGAGGGGCTCGTCACGCCGGAACGCTCGGCAGCCGGCTACCGGCGGTTCACCGCCTACGACTGCGCGCGTCTGCGGTTCATCCTGACCGCCCAGCGTGACCAGTACCTGCCGCTGAAGGTGATCAAGGCGCAACTGGACGCCCTGCCCGACGGTGAGCTGCCTTCCGGCGGAAGC
The DNA here is from genome assembly GCF_026240945.1 of Mycolicibacterium sp. J2. GTDB lineage: Bacteria > Actinomycetota > Actinomycetes > Mycobacteriales > Mycobacteriaceae > Mycobacterium. The sequence continues at coordinate 212,494 of NZ_JAPFPY010000011.1, read as the reverse complement.
GCTTATGCGCTACCGCGTTTGGTGCCGGTGACGCCGTCGGCCACCGACCAGCACGAGGCGGCCGCCGCCGTCGCCCCTGCACAGGTCCGGCTCAGCCGGGAGGACCTGCTGGAACGGTCCGGGGTGGACGCGGCGCTGTTGACCGCGCTGGTCACCGCCGGCATCATCCGGCCCGGCCCGGCGGGTTTCTTCGACGAGCACTCGGTGCTGATCGCCCAGTGTGCGCGGGCCCTGGCCGATTACGGCGTCGAACCGCGTCATCTGCGGGCCTTCCGGTCCGCCGCCGACCGACAATCCGACCTGATCGCGCAGATCGCCGGTCCGGTCGCCGCCGCGGGTAACGCCGGCGCCCGGGACCGGGCCGATGACCTGGCCCGCGAGGTGGCCGCGCTGGCGATCACGTTGCACACGTCGCTGATCAAATCGGCCGTGCGCGACGTTCTGGACCGCTGAGGACTAGACTTCGGTGACGGCTTCGTCATGGAGGGCAGACGCAGATGGGTGAGGTTCGGGTAGTCGGTATTCGCGTTGAGCAGCCTCAGAATCAGCCTGTGCTGCTGCTGCGTGAGTCCGATGGCGACCGTTACCTGCCGATTTGGATCGGGCAGTCCGAGGCTGCCGCCATCGCCCTCGAACAGCAGGGTGTCGAGCCGTCCCGGCCGTTGACCCACGATTTGATCCGGGATCTGATTGCTGCGCTTGGCCATTCGCTGAAAGAGGTGCGGATCGTCGACCTGCAGGAAGGCACCTTCTACGCCGACCTGATCTTCGACCGCGATATCAAGGTGTCGGCTCGCCCTTCGGATTCGGTGGCCATCGCGCTGCGGGTCGGGGTGCCGATCTACGTCGAAGAGTCGGTCCTGGCCGAGGCCGGGCTGCTGATCCCCGACGAGACCGACGACGAGCCCTCCGGCCCGGTGCGGGAGGACGAGGTCGAGAAGTTCAAGGAGTTCCTCGACAGCGTGTCGCCGGACGATTTCAAGGCAACCTAGAACGTCACGGCAACCTAGGATCCAGACGTCCTCGCCGCCGGGTCGTGGTGCCCTGCCACGGTGACCGACCACGGCGCATCCCGATAGACCAGTCGGGCCGTGACGACCATTGCGGCGAGCATCGCGACCGTGAACAGCCATGAGCTCACCGACAGTTGGATACCGCCGCTGAGCGTGTGTCCGCTGGTGCACCCGCCGGCCATTCTGGCGCCGAACAGTGTGAGGAATGAGCCGGCGAACACCGCAGCCGCGCGGTTGCCGCGCCGAGCTCCGAACCGGTGTCGCCAGGACGGTGGGACCACCGGACGGAATCGGGTGAATCGGCCGCTGATGAAGCGGGCGGAAATGAACGCCCCGACCAGCACCCCGAGGTCACTCAGTGGTTCCCAGCCGATTCCGGCGATCACCTGTCGTGAGTAGGCGAAGTCAGGCATGAACAGCTCGCCGACCACCCACGAGTACGTGGTGGACTGCCCGAACGGCTGGCGGAGAAAGATGGACAACACCACCAGCACGGCCACGCCGGCGGCGACCGCCGCGGTCGTGCGGCTGAAGAACGCCGGATGGGCTACCCGGTCGCCGGAGACCCGCTTGAACCACCGCCGCCGGTGTCCGTCGTCGGCACCCTCGTAGAGATAACCGATGGTGTCACGCGTCATGAGGCGATCGAACTCGGTGGGCGACGCGCCGCGCAGGGTGCGTAGGCAGCACCGCTCACCGCCCCGAAAGCGCGGCAGGTAGTTCAGCAGCACGAAAGCCAGCGCCGCGTAGCCGACCGCGATCAGCAGGAGTCGTCCCGGGGTCTGCGCGCCGAGCGGTTCGCCCGCGACCAGGCCACCGTGGTTCGCGGTCGTCGTCAGCCAGTGGCCGACAGGTGTTCCGTACACGGCCGTCCACGCTGCCGCGCCGAGCAACCCGCCCGGAATCGCGGCCAGCGCGTCTCGCCGACCCTCGCCGAGGGCGATGAGCGCGGTGCCGGGGAAGTAGCCGCTGATGGCCGCTCCGGTGCCGAACAGCACCCCACCTGTCATGACGCCGACGACGTAGAGGGGTTTGGGAGCCAGGTGCATCGGCACACCCACCGCATACAGCCCGTAGAGCAACACCGCACCCACGGCGGTGACGAACAGAAAGCAGCCGAGCAGTAAGCGGTCGACCAGCCGGGCGGTGCGAATGATCATTTCCGGGTTACCGATTCCCCACAGCCCGGCAACCATGCCGAAGGCAATTCCGATGGGTAGGGCCACCCAGAGTGGCGCGGTGACCCCGCTCATGCGGCGCAACCGGATCCGGCGGTGCGATGACGACACGGCGACATGGCTCCACTCATACCCCGCGGGGTATAGCGTTGTCACTGTGATGTCGGCCCACTGCCGTGCGGGATCTTCGACCAGGCAAATCGTCCAGATCACGGATACGTCTCGTGACTCCGACACGCGGGTCGTGTGTGGGGCGACCGCGAAACGGGCAGCCATACTTTCAACGACGACGAGCAGTAACCGGACAGCGTTGGGCGTATGCTCGACACATTCGAAACTGGGCGAATGAGGCGTGGGTGCAGGCCCCCGCGCAGGTCATACAGCCGGAATCGATCGGCGGAGAGGATGGACTGTGGGCGATATGCCACGCACGCCACATCAGGGGGAGTTGGATCTGTCCACCACGAGCGGCCCGGCGGCCGGTCAAGTCCCGGTGGCCGGCGGCGTCGGTGAGCCCGTCCAGGCAGGTCTGTTCCCGGACGACTCGGTGCCCGACGAGTTGGTGGGCTACCGGGGACCGAGCGCCTGCCAGATCGCCGGCATCACCTACCGTCAGCTCGACTACTGGGCACGCACCTCACTGGTGGTGCCGTCCATCCGCGGCGCCGCCGGTTCCGGCAGCCAGCGGCTGTATTCCTTCAAGGACATCCTGGTCCTCAAGATCGTCAAACGATTGCTCGACACCGGCATCTCGCTGCACAACATCCGCGTCGCGGTCGACCACCTGCGCCAGCGCGGTGTGCAGGACCTGGCCAACATCACCCTGTTCTCCGACGGCACCACCGTCTACGAGTGCACCTCGGCTGAAGAGGTCGTCGACCTGCTGCAGGGCGGACAGGGTGTCTTCGGTATCGCGGTCTCCGGTGCGATGCGCGAGCTGACCGGCGCCATTGCCGACTTCCCTGGTGAGCGGGCCGATGGCGGCGAATCGATCGCCGCGCCCGAGGACGAGCTGGCTTCGCGCCGTAAGAACCGCGACCGCAAGATCGGCTGACCCGCCGCGCGCGCACCTGGCGTGATCGGTCGGTAGACTGACTCCCGCATCGCCCTTGCGCGGGAGAGTTCCGTGACGGCCAGTCACGGGCGCCGAAGGAGCAACACCTCTCCGTCAACCTCTCAGGCACCCCGGACCGCGCACGGCCCCGATGCCTCTGGAAAGTGGCGCGTTCCGCGCGTCCGCCCATGGGGAAAGGTCTTCGGGCCGAATCTCTCAGGCGCCCCGACAGAGGGAGAGGACGCGTCTTTTCGCGCGCGTCCCGCGCCCGCACCCCAGGGGAGAGCTTCTCGTGTCTGTCCATTCCGGCTTCGCCGATCGCCACATCGGTCCCGACGCCGCTGCGATCGCCAGGATGCTCGAGGTCATCGGCGTCGACTCTCTCGACGAGCTGGCCGAGAAGGCGCTGCCCGCGGGCATCCTCGACGCCGTCAACGGCGCCGGCCTGGCGCCAGGTCTTGATCTCCTGCCCGCGCCGGCCACCGAGGAGGAGTCGCTGGCCGAGCTGCGGGCGTTGGCCGACTCCAACACCGTCGCCGTCTCGATGATCGGGCAGGGCTATTACGACACGCTGACCCCGCCGGTGTTGCGCCGCAACATCCTTGAGAACCCGGCCTGGTACACCGCCTACACCCCGTACCAGCCCGAGATCAGCCAGGGCCGACTGGAGGCGCTGCTCAATTTCCAGACCATGGTCAGCGATATGACCGGGCTCGACGTGGCGAACGCCTCCATGCTCGACGAGGGCACCGCCGCCGCCGAGGCGATGACGCTGATGCACCGCGCGGTGAAAGGCCCGTCGAACCGGCTGGCCGTCGACGCCGACGTGTACGCCCAAACCGCCGCGGTGCTGGCCACGCGGGCTGAACCGCTGGGCATCGAGATCGTCACCGCCGACCTGCGACAGGGCCTGCCTGACGGTGACTTCTTCGGTGTCATCGTGCAGCAGCCCGGAGCCAGCGGCGCACTGGTGGACTGGACCGACCTGATCGGACAGGCTCACGAGCGCGGCGCGCTGGTGGCCGTCGGTGCCGATCTGCTGGCGCTCACGCTGGTGGCCCCGCCCGGGGATATCGGCGCCGACGTCGCCTTCGGCACCACCCAGCGGTTCGGCGTGCCGATGGGCTTCGGCGGCCCGCACGCCGGCTACCTGGCGGTGCACACCAAGCACGCCCGGCAGCTGCCCGGCCGCCTCGTCGGGGTGTCGCAGGACGCCGACGGCAACCCGGCCTACCGGTTGTCGCTGCAGACCCGCGAGCAGCACATCCGCCGGGACAAGGCCACCAGCAACATCTGCACCGCCCAGGTGCTGTTGGCCGTGATGGCCGCGATGTATGCCAGCTACCACGGAGCCGACGGGTTGACCGCCATCGCGCGCCGGGTGCACGGCCGGGCCGCCGCGATCGCCGCCGCACTGGGTGATGCGGTGGTGCACGACCGGTTCTTCGACACCGTGCTGGCCCGGGTACCCGGCCGCGCCGACGATATCGTGGCAGCGGCCAAGACCCGCGGCCTGAACCTGTGGCGGGTGGACGCCGACCACGTGTCGGTCGCCTGTGACGAGGCCACCACCGAAGCACACGTGGCGGCGGTGTTGGAGTCCTTCGGGGTGGACGCCGCCGAGCCGGTGGGCGCCGATATCGCCGACCGCGCCAGCGGGTTCCTGACACACCCCGCCTTCACCCGCTACCGCACCGAGACCGCCATGATGCGGTACCTGCGTTCGCTGGCCGACAAGGACCTGGCGCTGGACCGGACGATGATCCCGCTGGGCTCCTGCACCATGAAGCTGAACGCCGCCGCGGAGATGGAGCCGATCACCTGGACCGAGTTCGCCCGCCAGCACCCGTTCGCGCCGGCGTCGGACACCCCGGGCCTGCGTAAGCTGATCGCCGATCTGGAGCAGTGGCTGACGGCGGTCACCGGGTATGACCGGATTTCATTGCAGCCCAACGCCGGGTCGCAGGGGGAGTACGCCGGTCTGTTGGCCATCCAGGCCTACCACGCCGCCCGCGGGCAGGGGCAGCGCGATGTCTGCCTGATCCCGTCCAGCGCGCACGGCACCAACGCCGCGTCGGCCGCCCTGGCCGGGATGCGCGTGGTGGTGGTGGCCTGCCGCCCCAACGGTGACGTCGACCTGGACGACCTGCGCGCCAAGATCGCCGCGCACGCGGAAAACCTTGCCGCCCTGATGATCACCTACCCGTCCACACACGGTGTCTACGAACATGACGTCGCCGAGATCTGCGCGGCTACCCACGATGCCGGCGGCCAGGTGTACATCGACGGGGCCAACCTCAACGCACTGGTCGGGCTGGCCCGGCCGGGCCGGTTCGGCGGCGATGTCAGCCACCTGAACCTGCACAAGACGTTCTGCATCCCGCACGGTGGCGGCGGTCCCGGCGTCGGTCCGGTGGCGGTTCGCTCGCACTTGGCGCCCTACCTGCCCGGGCATCCGCTGGCCGCGGAACTCGGGGACGCGCTGACGGTGTCGGCGGCGCCGTACGGGTCGGCCTCGATCCTGCCGATCACCTGGGCCTACATCCGGATGATGGGTGGGGCGGGTCTGCGCAGGGCGTCGCTCACCGCGATCGCGTCGGCCAACTACGTGGCCCGCCGGCTCGACGAGTACTACCCGGTGCTCTACACCGGCGAGAACGGCATGGTGGCCCACGAGTGCATCCTGGACCTGACCACGATCACCAAGACCACCGGCGTCACCGTCGACGATGTGGCGAAACGGTTGGCCGACTTCGGTTTCCACGCCCCGACGATGAGCTTCCCGGTGGCCGGCACGCTGATGGTGGAGCCCACCGAGAGCGAGAACCTGGACGAGGTGGACGCGTTCTGCGACGCGATGATCGCCATCCGTGCCGAGATCGACAAGGTCGGATCCGGCGTGTGGCCGGCGGACGACAACCCGCTGCGCGGTGCCCCGCACACCGCCGAGGCCCTGCTGGTCGACGACTGGTCGCACCCGTACACCCGCGAGCAGGCCGCCTACCCGCTGGGCAAGGACTTCCGGCCCAAGGTGTGGCCGCCGGTGCGTCGGATCGACGCCGCCTACGGTGACCGCAACCTGGTGTGCTCCTGCCCGCCCGTGGAAGCCTTCGCCTAGTTTCCTTCGCCGCGAACGTCGACTACCGCTCGACTTTCCGTGCTGATATAGCGCGGTAGTCGACGTTCGCGGGCTAGGGTCGGCGCATGTTGTCGCCGATCGTGCAGGAGTGGCGCGACGGCGGCGAGTTCCTGGATACCGCGGCCGGTCGGGTGTTCGTACGTTCGTCGGCGGGTGACGGTCCGACGATCCTTCTGCTGCACGGCTTCCCGTCCAGCTCGTTCGACTATCGCGAGATCGTTCCGCGGCTGGCCGGCCGTGCCTGGCTGACGCTGGATTTCCTCGGCTTCGGGTTGTCGGACAAACCTCGGCCGCATCGCTACTCGCTGCTGGACCAGGCTGATCTGGTCGAGCGGGTGGTGAAGGCGAGGGCCCAGGGGCCGGTCGTGCTCGTCGCCCACGACATGGGCACCTCGGTGGCCACCGAGCTGCTGGCCCGCGATATCGAGGGGGCGTTGGGCTTCGAGCTGGCGCGGGCCGTCCTGACCAATGGCAGCGTCATCCTCGAACGTGCCAGCCTGCGCCCGGCCCAGAAGCTGTTACGCAGCCCGCTCGGTCCGCTGCTGTCCCGTCTGACCAACCGGTCCGGTTTCATCCGCGGCTTCGGCCGACTGTTCAGCGCGGCGCATCCGCTCGGTGCGGCCGAGGCGCAGGCGCAGTGGGAGTTGTTGTCCTACAACGACGGACATCGCATCGCCCATCTGCTGTGCGCGTACCTGGACGAGCGGGTGCGTTACGCGCAGCGCTGGCACGGCGCCGTGGCCGACTGGCCCAAGCCGCTGGGCTTTCTGTGGGGCCTGCAGGATCCGGTGGCCACCGTCAACGTGCTCGACGGGCTCCGCGAACTGCGGCCGGCGGCGGCGGTCACCGAACTGCCAGGCGTCGGGCACTATCCGCAGGTCGAGGTGCCGGATCTGTTCGCGCGCGGCGCACTCGACCTGCTGGGTGGTTAACCCAGCAGGGTGGCCAGTGCGGCCGGCAGCTCAGGGCCGGCCGAGTTCGCCACGTTCTGGTACTGACCGCCGCTGGCCTGCGCGACCGCCTCCCAGGTGGCGCGGTCGGAGTCGGCGCCGAAATCGATGACGTTGACCGCCACCGGTTTGGCGGGGTTCGCCGCGCCCTTGATGTAATCCACCAGACCTGACCCGCTGAGACTCTGGTCGGTGTGCGGGCCGGCCGTGATCACCAGTACCGAATTGGTCTGCCCGTCCCGGAAAGCATTCAAGGCGTCGCCGTAGACCAGGCGCAGCGTGGTGAACGACACCGCCCCGCCGCCGGAGGCGGTCTGGCCGTCGAGGCTGGACTTGAGCGCCGCCGATCGAGGCTGCCCGGCCACGGGGTCACCCAGTGGCCCGGTGCTGACCTCGGATCGGCCCGCCACCCCGTCGAACGTCCACAACCCGACCGCCGCTGTCGGCGGAAGCGCCTGCAGCCGGGCGTCGAGCGCGGTGACGACGTTCGCCAGCCGGCTCTTGCCGCCCTCGTCGGTGGTCATCGACTGGTCCAGCATGATGGTGACGGTCTGACCCTGCGCCGGTGCGGTCAGCCCGGCTGCCATGGTCGCCCTGGTCTCGTTGTCTCCCACCGACAACGGCTGTCCCAGCGGCGCGAAGTCGGTCACCGGGCTCTGCGGTGCCTGCACACCGTCGGCGCGGAAACCGGCCTTGGCGAATTCGGCCAACTGTTCGGGTTTGCGCATGAACCGGTCGAACTCGCTGGCGGCACCGATCTGTTCCTGCGACAACCAGTCACCGCTGAGCAGCACGGCCGGATAGTCGGCGATGGCGACCGGGCCCGGCGGTGTCCACGAGGTCAATTTCTGTGCAGCATCGGCCAGGTCGGCGCCGCGCTTGAACAGCTGCTGTTCGGTGGTGACCACGGCGTGCACCGGGGCGGCCGCCGGGTCGGCGGCGTTGACGAGCGCGTCCAGTGCCGTTCCGGCATTGGTGTCGGCGAGCTTGGGTTGACCGGCCAACAGCGATTGCACGGCGGTCACCCCCGCGGTGGCCGGGGCGCCCTGCGGAGCGGATGCGGCCGCCACCGCCTCGGCGGCCAGGTAGGTCGCATCGGAATTACCGCCCAGCGGCAGCGACAGTTTCAGCGAGCCCCAGCCCGGCAGATTCAACTCGTCCAGCCCGGTCGGGTTGTTCTGCAGCGTCGGCAGCGTCGACCAGTTCTGCTCGGCCAGCGCCGCTTTCAGTTCGGGACGGATGGCCAGCAGCACGGGGGAGGTGACCAGCGGCCGGCTGTTGCTCACCGTCTTGGCGCCGGCCGCGCTTTCCAGCCGAGCCTCCGAGACCGTGCTGGCCGGGATCCACAACGCCGGCCGGTCACCCAGATCGCCGGGCCACTGCCCGACGAAACCGTTCACCACGGCATCCGAATCCGCCGGACGGACAGCAACTTTCACGCATTTGTCGCCGACAGGGGCAGCGGTCTTGCTGTAGTTGTCGGCCAGCGTGCGGACCTGGTCGGCGATGCTCGGGTCGGCCAGTACCGCGACGGTGACCTCACCTTCGACGCAGCGGGCCGAGGCCTCGTGGCTGCGGCTGGACAGCGCGTCGCCGAAGAAGCGCCACAGGATGAACGCCCCGACCACCACGACGACGGCGACCAGCGCGACGATGACCGCCGGGCTGACCTTGCGCCGGCCCGGAGTGATCGCCCGGTGACTACCGGTCCACTCGCCGGAATCCCAGGCGCGCTGGGATCCCGTCGTCGACAACGCGCGGGTGGGCGGCTCGTCATCGGCCGGTTCCTCGGTTTCGGGGGGTTCGGCCCCGTACCCGAACCGACGCAGTGCATCGTCGTCGGCGGGATCGTCCGGTCCGGGAATGCTGTGCCTGCCCATCCCTCACCTTCGTGCTCGTCGTGTCGCCCCCACGTTGCCCGTCGCGCCGGAAACAGGCTACTGGGCGGCGCGGGCCTTGAACTCCCGGCGGCGCCGATGCAAGATCGGCTCGGTGTAGCCGTTGGGCTGCTGGGCGCCGGCCAGGATGAGTTCCTGAGCGGCCTGGAATGCGATGCTCGCCTCCGGGTCCGGAGCCATCGGCAGGTAGTCGGCGTCGCCGGCGTTCTGCTCGTCGACCACCGCGGCCATCCGGCGCAGGCTGGCCTTCACGTCCTCTTCGGTGATCACGGCGTGCCGCAGCCAGTTGGCCAGCAGCTGGCTGGAGATGCGCAGGGTGGCGCGATCCTCCATCAGGGCGACGTTGTGGATGTCGGGCACCTTCGAGCAGCCGACACCGGCGTCGATCCAGCGCACCACGTAGCCGAGGATGGACTGGCAGTTGTTGTCCACCTCCTCGCGGATCTCCTCCGGGGCCCAGGCCAGCTCGCCGGACAGCGGGATGGTGAGCAGCTCGTCGACGGTGGCGCGGGTCTTGCCCTGCAGTTCGGCCTGCACGGCGTACACGTCAACCTGGTGGTAGTGCATGGCGTGCAGCGTGGCCGCGGTTGGCGACGGCACCCACGCGGTGGTGGCGCCCGCCTTGGGCTGGCCGATCTTCTGCTCGACCATGTCGGCCATCAGATCGGTCATCGCCCACATGCCCTTGCCGATCTGGGCGCGGCCGGACAGCCCGGTGGCCAGACCCACGTCGACGTTGTTGTCCTCGTAGGCCTTGATCCAGGGCTGCGACTTCATCGCGCCCTTGCGGATCATCGGCCCGGCCTCCATCGACGTGTGGATCTCGTCGCCGGTGCGGTCCAGGAATCCGGTGTTGATGAACACCACCCGGTCGGCGGCGGCCTTGATGCACGCCTTGAGGTTCAGCGTGGTCCGCCGCTCCTCGTCCATGATGCCGACCTTGAGGGTGGCCTCCGGAAGGCCGAGCACATCCTCGACGCGACTGAACAGCTCGCAGGTGAACGCCACCTCGTCGGGACCGTGCATCTTGGGCTTGACGATGTACACCGAACCGGTGCGGCTGTTCTGGTACGGGCCGTTCGCGTCACCGGTCTTCAACCCATGCATGGCGATCAGGCTGGTGAACAGCGCGTCCTGGATACCTTCGGGGATCTCTTTGCCTTCGGCATCCACGATGGCGTCATTGGTCATCAGGTGCCCGACGTTGCGGACGAACAGCAGGCTACGGCCGGGCAGGGTGAGCTCACCCTCGCCGTCCGGGGTGGTGAAGACGCGGTCCGGGTTGAGCACCCTGGTGAACGACTTCCCGCCCTTGCTGACCTCTTCGGCCAGGTCGCCCTTGTTCAGGCCGAGCCAGTTGCGGTACCCGAGCACCTTGTCCTCGGCGTCGACGGCGGCCACGGAGTCTTCGAAGTCCATGATCGTGGTGATCGCCGACTCCAGCACGACATCCTTGATGCCGGCCTTGTCCGTGGACCCGACGGGGGAGTCGGGGTCGACGAGGATCTCGATGTGCAGCCCGTGGTTGGCCAGCAGCACCGACCAGGACGGGGAGCCGAGTTCGCCGGTGTAGCCGACGAACTGATCGGCGTCGGCCAGGCCGGCCTCCAAGCCGTCGCCCAACGTGACCACCAGCCGGTGCTCGTCGTCGATGCGCAGACCGGTGATCTCCGACCACGAGCCCGACGCCAGCGGTGCCGCCTCGTCGAGGAAGCTGCGGGCGTAGGCGATCACCTTGTCACCGCGGATCCGGTTGTAGCCGGTGCCCTTCTCGGCGCCGTCGTCCTCGCTGATCACATCGGTGCCGTACAGCGCGTCGTACAGCGATCCCCACCGCGCGTTGGCGGCGTTGAGCGCGAAGCGGGCGTTGAGGATCGGCACCACCAACTGCGGGCCGGCGGTGCTGGTGATCTCGGCGTCCACCCCCGAGGTGGTGATGGTGAACTCCGCGGGTTCGGGCTGCAGATAACCGATTTCGGTGAGGAAGGTCTTGTAGCCGGCGGCGTCGAATTCGCCGATCACCCGGGCCCGGTGCCACTTGTCGATCTGCGCCTGCAGTTCGTCGCGGCGGGCCAACAGGTCCTCGTTCTGCGGGGCCAGGTCGGTGACGACCTTGTCCACACCCGCCCAGAAGCTGTCGGGGTCTACGCCGGTACCGGGCAGCGCCTCGTTGGTGATGAAGTCGTGCAGCACCTTGGCGACCCGAAGATTCCCGACGGTCACGCGCTCGGTCATATTTCCTCCCTTGAACGTCGACCGAGTTTACCCGTGGGTAACTGCACTCAGATCGGTGGTGTCACGGTGTCGCACCGGGTAGCGGAACGACCGGGGCTTGCGGTGTCCCCAACCGTCCGGCCAGCCACGGCAACGCCTCGGCGAATACCCGCGCCGCAGTGGCGAATCCGTGGTCACCGTTGTCCGGGACGACGGCGCACTCGATGCCGTAACCGCTGGCCATCGCGCACAGGTGCTGGGCCACCGCGCCGTGTTCGGTGTCCAGCGAGTCGGGGTCGACCACCGCGGGCGGCGAATCGGTTGGGGCCCGGTAGGTCGGCTGACCGGGGCCCGAGACCGCGAACCAGGCGGCGATTCCGTCGTAGCGGCCGTGTTTGGCCATCACGGTCTGGGGATCGAAAGCCAGATAGGCGTCCATGTCACCGCCGAACAGCCGCGCCACGGTCTGGCTCTTGGAGCCCGCGTTGGGGCCGATCTGTCCGTCGATATCGAGGAATGTGGTGAACAGGTCGGGGTGCATCAGCGTCGTGGTCAGCGCGCAGGTGCCGCCGGCCGACCAGCCGGCGAAACCCCAGTGCGCGGGTTGCGCGCTGGCGCCGAAACGAGAGGTGACATACGGCACCACGTCGTGGGTGATGTGATCGGCAGCATTACCCCGCGGACCGTTGACGCATTCGGTGTCATTGGTGAAATCACCGCTGGTGTCGATGAAAACCAGGATGGGGGCGTTTCCGCCGTGCGCCGCGGCGAATGCATCGGCGGTGGCTCGGGCATTGCCGGTGGTGGGCCAGTCGCGCGGGGTGCCGAACTCACCGCCGGCCATCACCACCGCCGGCAGCGGCGGGGGCGGGTCGCTGGCGAACCAGGCCGGCGGCAGATAGATCAGTTCGTCGCGATGACGGAAGCCGGACCCACCCGGCCCGTCGCTGGGGATGCTGACCGACACCACGACGCCGTGCGTGGGACGTTCACCGCGGCGCACCATGTCCCGCAGCGAGGCCTCGTCGACCTGATTGGCCAGCTGGGCATCGGTGACGCGATCGGAGACCGCCCCGACCGTCGGCAGATAGTCGGTCCAGGCGTTGACGGTGATCGCGACGCACAGGGCGCTCAACGGGACGGCCACCAGTGCGGCGCCGCGCCGGGCCCAGCCCGACCCGCGCCAGCCGGCGACGGCCAGGACCACCGTCAAGCCGGTGGCGGCGATCCACAGCCACAGCGCCGGACCCGCCGGCTCGTCGGCGAGGGCCTGGTATTCGACGAACCAGTACGCCAGGCCGGCCGCCGCGGCCCCGCACGCCAGCCCCAGCGGGACCCAGCGCAGCCAGAACCTGCTCGACGTTCGGCACAGCACGACGATGATGACCGCCACCGTGATCACCTGGACGGCAATCGGTAGCCAGCCATGCGTCAACGCCCACCCGGTCACGTCCCCAACATAGCCTGAGCTGCGCGACGTTCCGGTTTACCGCGGGCAATCGTTCTGGGCAGCAATCGAATTGAACCGGTCGGTGATCCAGCCGACGGCCTTGTCAGGGTCACCTTCGGCCTGGGTGCCGGTCGCCACGATGTCACCGAGGTCACACGCCCGGGCTACCGCGCGATCGGTCCACACCTGCGGTATCAGCCCGCCTGGCCGGTCGGCGGTCACCAGCATCGGCGCCGCGGTGGGCCCCTGCGGCAAGGCGGTCTTCTTCAGGTAGCCGCGCAGCGCGTCGACCGCGTCGGGAGTCGCGGGCCGCAGATCCGCGGCCGTCATCTCGGCGAGCACCTTGCTGCGGTCGGCAGAGGAACCGCCGACACAGCCGCTCAGCGCGTCCCAGTTGGCCTTGAGCACCCCGTGCCGATAGTCGTCGATGCGGAAATCGGTGTATTCGTTGGCCAGGGCCGACAGGTACTGATGCAGGGTCAGCATCTGTTCGTCGGTCAGGGTGCCGGCGGCCGCGGCGTCGGCCAGCCCCTCGACGGCGGCGGTGGGCGCGGCTGCCACCACACCGGCCAGCTGCGTCGAGCCGCCGTAGTCGGCCGCCAGTTCGTTGGCCGCCCACACCGCCTGGCCACCCTGCCCGGTGCCGTAACCGGCCCACCGACCGGCCAGGCCCGGCACCAGTTTCCCGGTGGCGCGCACCGCGTCGAGCACGTTGTAGCCGGCGGTGGTGGAATCCAGGAACGGGTGCGGGGCGTCGTCGAGACCTAGACCCTGGTAGTCGGGGACCGCGACGACGTACCCGGCGTCGAGGAAGGTCTCGACCGTCGGCGCCAACCCGCGCAGGGTGGGGGAAAGTGAAGGCGCACAGGGTGTTTCGCTGCCGGTGTTCGGGTGTCCCAGCACAACCAGCAGCCAGCCGCCTGGAGGTGGAGCGCCGTTCGGGACGAACACGGTGCCGCTGACCTTGACCTGGGTGTCGCTGATACCCGACGTGGACAGGTAGACGACGCGGGCGGCGACCGACGTCTTGGCCGCCAGGTCGGGATCGAGGTGCTCCAACGCGTTGGCCGACACCAGCGTGCCCGGCCCGGAACCGCCGAAGTCGCCGGGCAGTGCGGGGCCGAAGGTCGGTGCAGGGGTTTGCGCGGGCCGGTCGGCGCAGCCGCCCACCAGTGCACCCACCGAGACCAGCGCGGCCACCGCCGCGAGTACGCGTCTCACCGAACCGCCTTCGCGGCCAGCAGCCGGCGGCAGTGCTCGCCCAAGGTCGACCTGAGCTCACTCGCACGCCGTGCCACCTCTTGCTGCTGCCGAACGTAGGTGGTGCGCCCGGCCGCGGTCTCGACCTCGATGGGCGCGATGTCGAACTCGCTCAGGTCATACGGGCTGGCGCGCATGTCCAGCAGGCGCGCGGTCAGCGCCAGGTCGAGACAGTCCATCAGCAGTTCGGAGGCCACCAGCGGGCCGAGCTTGTAGCACCACTTGTACAAATCCATGTTGGCGTGCACACAGCCGGGCTGCTCGTGGCGCACCTGGGCTTCGCGGCTCAACGGTTCGGCGTTACGTCCCACGGCAGCGTCGGTGAAGAACCGGTAGGCGTCGAAATGGCTGCAGCGCAACGGCATCGACTCCAACACCGTGTCGGTGCCGGCCGGGCCCAGGCGCAGCGGTACGCCGCGGTGGCGTATCTCGCGAGCCCGGTACACCATGGCCCACTCATGCATGCCGAAGCAGTTCAGCCGGGCGGGCCGGGCGGCGGTGGCCGACAGCAGCTCGGCGATGAAACCGACGGTGTCCAGCCGGGCCTCCAGATGGTCTGGACCCACCGTGACGGTCGACCCGTGCCGTTGGTACCCGGTGCGCCGCAGGAACTTCTCGGCCGCCGTACCCACCAGCGCGGTCCCGTAGCCGGGGTGCCACTGGGCCAGCTGGCGCGGCTTGAAGCTGTAGTAGGTGAACAGGAAGTCCCACACCGGGTGGGGTTGGCCGGCCTGTGCCCTGACGCGGTGCGGGCCGAGCACCCGCTCGGCCCGTTCGGTGTGCCGGCGTTCCCGTTCGGTCCATTCGGCCTCCGGCAGGACGACGGGGTCAGACACGGTGTGTTCCGTCGCGCACGGTACCGACCAGGTCTTCGACCAGATCCTCCAGCGCGACCATCGCGGTGACGTTGTCGCCGGTGGTGACCAGGGCTAGGTGGCTGTTGTTGCGGCGCATCCGGGACATCGCCTCGGGCACCGGCAGCGCGGCGGGCACCTTGATCAGCGGGCGCACCATGGTGGCGTTGAGCACCGCATCCGGGTCGTCGACCAGGGCCAGCACATCCTTGATGTGCAGGTAGCCGAGCATGGCGCCGTCGGGATCGGTGACCGGGAAGCGTGAATAGCCCGTCTCGGCCAGCGCGCTCTGCACCGCGCCGACGGTCGGCCCGGCGCCGGGCCGGGCCGCCGGTATGGCGCGGATCCGGCTGAGCGGGATGGCGATATCGGAGACTTTGCGGTCCCGGATCTGCAGCGCCCTGGTCAGCCGGGTGTGCTCCTCATGGTCGAGCAGGCCCTCGGACCGGGATTCGGCGATCATCTCCGACAATTCGACGGTCGAGACCGCGACGTCGAGCTCGTCCTTGGGCTCCACCCGCAGCATGCGCAGCGTGGAGTTGGCGGCCCAGTTGTAGAACGCGATGAACGGTTTGGCCAGCCTGATGTAGGCCAGGTACGGCGGCACCAACAACATGGCCGCGGTCTCCGGGCCGGCGATCGCGATGTTTTTCGGCACCATCTCGCCGAGCAGCACGTGCAGCGTCACCACCACCGCCAGGGCCACCACGAACGAGACGGTGTGCAGCACCGTCTCGTCGACACCGAGCAGCGCGAACGGCTTCGCCAGCAGGTGCGCGACGGCGGGCTCGCCGACCCGGCCCAACAGGATCGAGCAGATGGTGATGCCCAGTTGGGCGCCGGCCAGCATCAGCGACAGGTTCTCCGCCGCGTGCATCACCGTGACGGCCCGCTTCTTGCCCTGCTCGGCGAGAGCTTCCAACCGGTCGCGGCGCGCCGAGATGAGCGCGAACTCGGCGCCGACGAAGAACGCGTTGGCGCCCAGCAGCAGCACCGTGAGCGCGACGGCCAGCAGATCACCCATCGTGGCGCTCCCCGTCCGTGCGGTCATCCTGGCGGCCCAGCTCGGTCAGCTCCAGCAGGTCGATACGACGGCCGTCCATCCGCAGCACGGTGGCCTGCCAGCGCACCGGGTCGTCGACGCTGTCGGGGTCGAACGCCCGCAATTCCACCGTCTCGCCGACCTCGGGAATGTGGCCGAGTTCCTGCAGGACCAGGCCGCCGATGGTCTCGTAGTCACCGTCGGGGGCGCGAAACGGGGTCTCCGAGTCGACCTCGTCGATGCGCAGCAGCCCGGAGACCTGCCAGCCGGAGCGGACATGCACCACATCGGGGGTGGCGTCGTCGTGCTCGTCGCGGACGTCGCCGACGATCTCCTCGATCAGGTCCTCCACGGTGACCATGCCCGCGGTGCCGCCGTACTCGTCGACGACCATCGCGGTCTGCAGGCCGTTGGCACGGATCTGGGTCATCACCGAGTCACCGTCCAGCGTGGACGGCACCTTCGGGACCGGCAATGCCAGCGTGGCCAGCCGGGTGCGGGACCGTTCGGCGGGCGGCACCTCGAACACCTGCTTGACGTGCACCATGCCGATGGTCTCGTCGAGGTCACCTTCGACGATGGGGAACCGGGAGTGTCCGCTGCGCATCGCCGCCTCGATCAGATCGGCCACGGTGTCGTCGGCCTCCAGCGTCTCGATCAGTGACCGCGGGGTCATCAGCTCCTCGGCCGAGCGTTCGCCGAACTGCAGGGACCGATCGACCAGCACCGCCGTGGCCTGGTCCAGCGATCCGCTGCGCGCGGAGTTACGGACCAGGGAGACCAGCTCCTGTGGGGAGCGGGCCGAGCGCAGCTCCTCGGCCGGTTCGATGCCCAGCCGGCGCAGGATCCAGTTGGCGGTGCCGTTGGTCGCGTTGATGACGGGGGTGAGCAGCTTGGCGAAGTACCACTGCGGCGGTGCGGCCACCCGGGCGGTGGGCAGTGGCCTGGCCACGGCGAGGTTCTTGGGCACCAGCTCGCCGAAGATCATCGACACCGACGTCGCGATCAGCAGCGCCAACACCAGCGCGATGCCGTCGATCATGGTGGCCGGGACGCGGATCGCGGCCAGCGGGGCGTGCAGCAGCCGGGCCACCACCGGTTCGGCCAGGTAACCGGTGGCCAGGGTGGTGATCGAGATGCCCAGCTGGGCGCCGGAGAGTTGGAACGACAGGGTTCGGTGCGCCTTGCGGATGAACTCGTCGCGTTTTCCGCCGGTGCGGGCATTGGCCTCGACGGTGCTGCGCTCCAGTGCCGTCAGCGAGAACTCGGCGGCCACGAACAGGGCCGTGCCCGCGGTCAGGGCGATGAACGCCAGCAGGCTCAGAAGGGTGGTTGTGGCGCTCATCGCGCACTCACCACACGGATGCCGGGCCGCGAGCCCGGCTGACTAGGGGAGGGGTCGGCGTCGCCGGACTCACCGTGGTTTTCCACGGGTGCCTGTGGCACGGGATCCCTTTCGCTAGATCGGCGTTGCACGGTGCATGCCGCCGAGAAGCCTCAATGGTAGCTTGCGCCGCCGCGCCGGTGACGTCACCAACCGCTGGGCAACGGGTGACCTTCGGCGAACCCGGCGGCCGACTGGACCCCGAGGGTCACCTTGTCGTGCAACTCGGGCAGGGTGGTTGCGCCCACATAGGTGCAGGTGCTGCGCACCCCGGAGGTGATGTGGTCGAGCAGGTCCTCGACACCTCCGCGGGCCGGGTCCAGGGCCATCCGTGATGTCGAGATGCCCTCCTCGAACAACGCTTTGCGGGCCCGGTCGAAGGCGCCGTCGGCGGCGGTGCGGGCCGCGACCGCGCGTTTGGAGGCCATGCCGTAGCTCTCCTTGTAGGGCAGCCCGTCGCGGTCGCGCAGCAGGTCGCCCGGTGACTCGTAGGTGCCCGCGAACCAGGACCCGATCATCACGTTGGACGCGCCGGCGGCCAGTGCCAGTGCGACGTCACGGGGGTGTCGAACCCCGCCGTCGGCCCACACATGTGCACCCAATTCCCGTGCCGCAGCAGCGCATTCGACGACAGCGGAGAACTGCGGGCGGCCGACGCCGGTCATCATCCTGGTGGTGCACATGGCGCCGGGGCCGACCCCGACCTTGACGATGGAGGCGCCGGCGGCGATCAGGTCGCGGGTGCCCGCCGCGGAGACCACGTTGCCCGCCGCGATCGGCACGCCCAGGTCCAGGGCGGCCACCGTGGCGATCGCGTCGAGCATCTTGGCCTGGTGCCCGTGTGCGGTGTCGATGACCAGCAGGTCGGCGCCGGCCTCGACCAGTCCGCGGGCCTTGGCGCCGACGTCGCCGTTGATCCCGACGGCGGCCGCGATGCGCAGCCGGCCCTTGGCGTCCACGGCGGGGGTGTAGATCCCGGCCCTGATGCTGCCGGTGCGGGTCAGCACCCCGGCCAGTTCGCCGTCGGGGCCGGTGAGCACCGCGACACCGACGGGAGCGTGCTCGAGCAGGTCGAACACCTTGCGCGGGTCGGTGCCGGCCGGGGCGGTCACGAAATCGGTGAGCGCGACGTCACGAACCCTGGCGAACCGGTCCACCCCGGCGCAGGCGGCCTCGGTGATGATCCCGACGGGACGACCCTCGCGGGTGATGACCGCCGCGCCGTGCGCGCGCTTGTTGATCAGCGCCATGGCATCGGAGACGGCGCTGTCGGGCGTCAGCGTCACCGGGGTGTCGGCGACCAGGTCGCGGCTCTTGACGAAGTCGACGGTCTCGGCGACCGCCGACAGCGGCAGGTCCTGGGGCAGCACGACGATGCCGCCGCGGCGGGCCACCGTTTCGGCCATCCGGCGCCCGGCCACCGCCGTCATGTTGGCCACCACCACCGGGATGGTGGTGCCCGAGCCGTCCACCGTGGACAGGTCGACGTCGAACCGGGACGCCACCTCCGAACGGCCGGGCACCACGAAGACGTCGTTGTAGGTCAAGTCATAGGGCGGGGTGTGCCCGTCAAGAAACCTCACGGCGTCAGTCTAGGGATCCCCGCGGTCAGGCCGGCACTTCGCTGCGGTCCCCGCTCCACAGAGTGTGGAACTTCTTGCCCTCGGGTGCGTCGATGCGACCGTAGGTGTGGGCACCGAAAAAGTCGCGCAGCCCCTGGGTGAGGGCGGCCGGGAGGCGTTCGGTGCGCAGCGCGTCGTAGTAGGAGAGCGCCGAGGAGAACCCGGGGATCGGGATACCCAGCTGGGTTGCGGTCACCACCACACGACGCCAGGCGTCGATGCCCGATTCGATCGCGTCGCGGAAGTACGGCGCCGCGATCAGCGTCGGCAGATCGGGGTTCTCGTCGAAGGCCTCGGTGATCCGGTTGAGGAACTTGGCCCGGATGATGCAGCCGCCGCGCCAGATCCGCGCCATGTCACCCGGCGCGATGCCCCAGTTGTACTCGGCGCTGCCCGCCTGGATCTGGTTGAAGCCCTGGGCGTAGGCGATGATCTTCGACGCGTACAGCGCCTTGGCGACATCGTCGATGAATTGCGTTGCGTCACCGGGCTTGTCGCCGAGGGCGCCGGAGGCCAGGCCCTGGCCTTTCCCGTCGCTTCGCTCGCCCCGGAACGCGGCCTTGCGCTGGGCCACCGAACCGGACAGCGCGCGGGCGAAGACGGCCTCGGCGATACCGGTCACCGGGACGCCGAGATCGAGTGCGGACTTCACCGTCCAGCGGCCGGTGCCCTTCTGCTCGGCCTCGTCCACGATCACGTCGACCAGCGGCTTGCCGGTGGTGGCGTCGGTTTGGCGCAGCACCTCGGCGGTGATCTCGATCAGGAAGCTGTCCAGGTCGCCGGAGTTCCATTCGGCGAACACGTCGGCGATTTCGGGGGCGGTCTTGCCCAGCCCGTCGCGCAGCAGTTGGTAGGCCTCGCCGATGAGCTGCATATCGGAGTACTCGATACCGTTGTGGACCATCTTGACGAAGTGACCGGCGCCGTCGGGACCGACGTGGGTGCAGCACGGCACCCCGTCGACGTGAGCCGAGATCTCTTCGAGCAGGGGGCCCAGGCTCTTGTACGACTCGGCCGGACCGCCGGGCATGATCGACGGGCCGTTGAGTGCGCCCTCTTCACCGCCGGAGATGCCGGCACCGACAAAGTGCAGCCCGCGCTCGCGGATCGCCTTCTCCCGCCGGATAGTGTCGGTGTAGAGCGCGTTGCCGCCGTCGATGATGATGTCGCCCGGCTCCATGGCGTCGGCGAGCTTGTTGATGACGGCGTCGGTCGGGTCACCGGCCTTGACCATGATGATCACCCGGCGGGGCTTCTCCAGTGCGTCGAGGAATTCCGCGATGGTCTCGCTGCGCACGAACTTGCCCTCGGACCCGTGCTCGGCCAACAGCGCATCGGTCTTGGCGATGGACCGATTGTGCAGCGCCACGGTGTACCCGTGCCTGGCGAAGTTACGGGCGAGATTGGAGCCCATCACGGCGAGGCCGGTGACTCCGATCTGGGCGGTGCCGGTGTCGGACATGCAGACGCCTTTCGTTGTTTTGTTGTCGGTCGCCTTGTACAGCGCCGTGTGGGCGAGATTTCATGCCTAGGTGGCGAACAACCGGTGCAACTCGGTGAGCCACGGAATGGCCAACGCGAGCGTGGGCACCACCATGATGGCCGCGGCCGCGAGGTACGCACCCACCGCGAGGACCAGACTATTGCCCTCACCGCCGAGGCGCCGTACCCGAAGCACCGTGGTCGGGCCGCCGGCTGCCAGCGCACCCGACGGGGCATGGCTTGCGGCGCAGGCCACCAGGGCGCGGGCGAGGGGAGTGGGGCCGGTGACGCGGACGGCGGCGTCGTCGGCGAGCAGTTCGATCAGCAGCCGGACCGCGTCGAGGGCGCTGGCGCTGCGGACGAACCGCGGGAACGCGGCGCGCATCGCGGTGAACATCTCCAGCACCAGGTCGTGGCGCGCCCGCAAGTGTGCGCGTTCATGGCTGAGGATGGCCTCGATCTCGGAGGCGGACAGGCTGGTCAGCGTGCCCTCGCTGACCACGACGCGGCTGCGCACGCCGGGCAGGCAATACGCCATCGGCTGGGCGATGTCGAGCACCCGCAGGCCGCTGCGCCTGCGCGCGGGGGCGGGCACCGCGTCGCGGGACATGCCCAGTAGGTCGACCAGCATGCGGTGGTGGGCGCGCCGGCGCCGGGTGGCCACCGCAACCGCCAACACCGACACGATCAGCCGGCCGCCGATCATCAGGGTCACGGCGAACACGCAGACGTAGAGGAGCCACAACGGCCAGCCCAGCACCCCGATCTCACTGGTCAGGGTCGCGGTGGGTTTGCCGTCCGGGCCCGGCACCAGAAGCCTGCTGGCGATGGCGATTCCGGCGGAGAAGGCCGACAGCACGGCGGCCAGCGCGATGGCCTGCCAGAGCACGATCGCCGCGCGGGGCGCGCGCTGCGGCCAGCTCGCACGCGCCAGCAGCGCCGGCACGGGGCCGACGAGCAATAACGCGACGATGGAGAAGGCCAGCGCGGACACGCCGCTAGTGTCTCTCAGCTGGTGGCCGAATTACCAGCGGGCGGCGCGATCTGGTGCTTGGCCTCCAACTCGGCCAGCGCGCGGCGCAGCGCGGCAGCCTCGTCGGCGCCGACCCGTTCGACAAAGTGCACCAGGGCGGCCTCGCGGCTCCCGGAGTCGGCGGCCTGGTCCAGGGCGTCGACCATGAGGCCGGCCACCAGCTCGTCGCGGCCATGGGTGGGCGCGTAGCGGTGGGCCCGGTCGTCGCGGTGCTGGACCACCAGGTTCTTCTTCGCGAGGCGCTGTAGCACCGTCATGATCGTCGTGTAGGCGAGGTCTCGGCGCGCCGCCAATGCCTCGTGCACCTGCCGCACCGTCTGCGGCTCCCGCGAGGTCCACAGGTGATCCATCACCTCGCGCTCGAGTTCCCCGAGCCGCGTCAACTTGGCCATATCCCGTTCATCTCCTGAGCGATAAATGAAGCGTACACGGGCTTACTACCGTGCGTCGTATCGAATTTCCGTGACCGGTCCAACGTGCGGGTGCGTCTCCTTCGTTCCCGGTCAGCCCGCCTTTCTGGATTACCTGTGAGTCGAGTCACAGGTTTTGGCCACCGTCGCAGCCGTGACTATAGTAAGGCTAACCTAAGTGATCGAGGAGGTGTGGAGTGACGGTCGTGATCGATGACCCGTTGATTGCTCGGATGTCGATTCGGCGGGCCCTACCGCTGCACGAGTCGAGCCGGCGGCTGCGCGAGTTGTATCCCGAATGTCCTCGCGTGTACGGCGTCGCGGTGATGGGGGATCTGTCCCGGCGGCGCTGGTGGCCGCTGGCCGAGGCGCTCACCACCGACCGGCTGCGCACCATGTTCGACGTCGCGATCGCCGAGATCGACAGTCACGTCGCCGTGGCTCATCAGCTGGCAGCCACCCTGGCGCACGTCGTGGTCGGGCGAGTGGTGCCGCTGATCGCACTGGAGGGGCGCGCCTGGGACACCGGGCTGGAGAACCTCTGGGTGCACGTCGATTCCGAGGGTGCCATCGACTGGGTCGGTGTGGTCGATCCGACGCTGCGGGCACTGCCCGACGATCCGCACTTGGCCACCCGGGTCAGCATCGGCTCCGTCCGCACCACCCGGGATGGAATCGTCGCGCTGCCCAGCGAGGCGGCGCTGGCGACGTGGGTGGCCCATCGCAGTCACCGTGCGTTGGCGCCGTTGTTCGCCAAGCTCTACGAGGTCAGCGACGGCGCGATGTCGGTTGCCGCGATGTGGAACCTGGTGGGGGCGGCCGTGGTTGGCGCGGCCACCCAGGTGCCGCTGCTGGCCGGCTCCAGCGAGCTGACGAGCATGCGCCGCAGCCAGGCGATCTTGGATGCGCTGGTGGGATTCGGGCTGCCGGTGCGCGGCACGGGCCGGATCCCGATGGGCAAGGCCTTGCTAAATTAGGCAAGCCTTGCCTATGCTTGCAGTGCGAGGCTAACGGACCGCGCCGGAGTCCTGAGGGCTGCAGAGACCCCCGGTCCACTCGAACGGCGGGTCCCGCGCAACAGCGCGGGGCCCGCCCGCTTTTTTGTCAGGCCGCCCGTGCAAACATCAGTGCTGTGACCGCACCTGAACTCGCCGATATCGGCAAGGGCTTCGACGCCGAACTGGGACTGAAGTACCTGGACGTCACGCCGGACGGCGGACGGGCCCAGCTGACCATCACCGACAAGGTGTTGCAGCCCTGGGGGATCGTGCACGGCGGGGTGTACTGCGCCATCGTGGAGAGCCTGGCCAGTGTGTCCGGCCACGTCTGGCTCAGTGAGCACGGCGGCGGCACCGTCGTCGGCGTCAACAACAACACCGACTTCCTGCGCGCCATCAAGAGCGGCACGGTGACGGCCGTCTCCGAGCCGATCCACCGCGGCCGCCGCCAGCAGCTGTGGCTGATCACCATCACCGACGAGGACGATCGGCTCGTCGCGCGCGGGCAGGTCCGGTTGCAGAACATCACAAGCTAGACCTCGCGGGGCAGACGTACGCGCTGCCTAATGCAGCGGGCCGTGGCAATATCGCGCACTATGCGTTTAACGCCGCATGAACAAGAGCGGTTGCTGATCTCCTACGCCGCGGACCTGGCTCGTCGCCGTCAGGCTCGCGGGTTGAAACTCAACCATCCCGAGGCTGTCGCACTCATCACCGATCACATCCTGGAGGGCGCCCGCGACGGGCGCTCGGTGGCCGAGCTGATGGTCAGCGGCCGTGACGTGCTCTCCCGCGACCAGGTGATGGCGGGGGTCCCCGAGATGTTGCACGACGTGCAGGTCGAGGCCACCTTCCCGGACGGCACCAAGCTCGTCACCGTCCACCACCCGATCCCGTGAGGGCTTGAGATGAGCGCTTGCGCGAAGAGCAGAGGGCTTGAGATGAGCGCTTGCGCGAAGAGCAGAGGGCTTGAGATGAGCGCTTGCGCGAAGAGCAGGGGGCTTGAGATGAGCGCTTGCGCGAAGAGTAGAGGGCTGACCCGTGATCCCTGGTGAAATCCGATACGGCGACGGCGACATCGAACTCAACGCCGGTGCGACGCGTCTTGTCCTCGATGTGGTGAACACCGGCGACCGTCCGGTGCAGGTGGGTAGCCACGTGCACCTGCCGCAGGCCAACGCCGCGCTCGACTTCGACCGCGCCGCAGCACACGGGCATCGTCTCGACATCCCGGCGGGCACCGCCGTGCGCTTCGAACCCGGTATCGCCCAGCGGGTCTCACTGGTACCGCTGAGCGGCACCCGTGAGGTCCACGGGTTGTCGCTCAATCCGCCCGGCAGATTGGACCCGCCCCAGTGACCTCGCTGTCCCGTGACCGCTACGCGGCCCTGTTCGGCCCTACCACCGGCGACCGGATCCGGCTGGCCGACACCGACCTGCTCGTCGAGATCACCGAGGATCGCAGCGGCGGGCCGGGTCTGGCCGGCGACGAGGCCGTCTTCGGCGGCGGCAAGGTGCTGCGCGAATCGATGGGGCAGTCCCGGGCCACCAGGGCCGACGGCGCCCCTGACACCGTCATCACCGGCGCGGTCATCCTCGACTACTGGGGAATCATCAAGGCCGACATCGGTATTCGCGACGGACGCATCGTCGCGATCGGCAAGGCCGGTAACCCCGACATCATGTCCGGGGTGCACCCCGACCTCGTCGTGGGCCCGTCCACCGAGATCATCGCAGGCAACGGCCGTATCGTCACCGCCGGTGCCATCGACTGCCACGTGCACCTGATCTGCCCGCAGATCATGGAGGAAGCCCTCGGCGGCGGTATCACCACCATCGTCGCCGGCGGCACCGGACCGGCCGAGGGGAGTAAGGCCACCACCGTGACGCCCGGCTCCTGGCATCTGGCCCGGATGTTGGAGTCGCTGGACTCCTGGCCGCTCAACGTCGCCCTGCTGGGTAAGGGAAACACCGTCAGCGCCGAGGCCATGTGGGAGCAATTACGGGGCGGTGCAGCCGGATTCAAACTGCACGAGGACTGGGGGACCACCCCGGCGGCCATCGATGCCTGCCTGACGGTGTCCGAGGCGGCCGGCGTCCAGGCCAACATCCACACCGACACGCTCAACGAGGCCGGATTCGTGGAGGACACGCTGGCCGCCATCAAGGGCCGCGGTATCCACGCCTATCACACCGAAGGGGCCGGCGGCGGGCACGCACCCGACATCATCACCGTCGCCTCGCACCCGAATGTGCTGCCCAGTTCCACCAATCCCACCCGCCCGCACACCGTCAACACCCTCGATGAGCACCTCGACATGCTCATGGTGTGCCATCACCTGAATCCCAGCATTCCCGAGGATCTGGCCTTCGCCGAGAGCCGGATTCGCCCCTCGACCATCGCCGCCGAGGACCTGCTGCACGATATCGGCGCCATCTCGATGATCGGCAGCGATGCGCAGGCAATGGGCCGGATCGGCGAGGTGGTGCTGCGCACCTGGCAGACCGCGCACGTGATGAAGAAACGTCGCGGCTTCTTGGCGGGTGACACCGCTGCCGACAACAACCGCGCGCAGCGTTATGTCGCCAAATACACGATCTGTCCTGCGGTCGCCCACGGGTTGGACCATGAGATCGGCTCGGTCGAGGTGGGCAAGCTGGCCGACCTGGTGTTGTGGGAGCCGGCCTTCTTCGGGGTGCGCCCGCACGCGGTGCTCAAGGGCGGCATGATCGCGTGGGCGGCGATGGGCGATGCCAACGCCTCGATCCCCACCCCGCAGCCGGTGCTGCCGCGGCCGATGTTCGGTGCCACCCCGGCGGCGGCCGCGGCCACCTCCGTTCACTTCGTGGCGCCGGCGGCCCTGGAGGACGGGCTGGCCGACCGGCTGGATATCCGGCGGAAACTGGTGGCGGTCAAGAATGTTCGCCAGATCGGCAAAACGGATATGCCGCACAACGACGCGCTGCCGCGCATCGAGGTGGATCCGGACACCTTCACCGTGCGTATCGACGGCGAGGTCTGGGCCGAGCAACCCGCAGCCGAACTCCCGATGGCGCAGCGCTACTTCCTGTTCTGATGAGCCGTCTCGAATTCCCGTCGCTCCGCTCGCCCGGGCTCACCACGCTGTTGGCCCTGGCGGATTCGCGGCTGCCGACGGGCGGGCACGTGCATTCCGGTGGCATGGAGGAGGCGATCACCGCCGGGCTGGTGACCGACCTTGCCACCCTGCGGGCATATCTGCGCCGCCGGGTCCGCACCCAGGGCCTGGTCACCGCGTCTCTGGCGGCCGCGGTGCACACCGGCACGCTGACGGTGCGCGCTGCCGACGCCGAGACCGACGCCCGCACCCCGGCGCCGGCCGCCAGGGCGGCCTCGCGGGCCCAGGGCCGCGGGCTGCTCCGGCTGGCCAAACGGGTCTGGCCAGAACATGATTGGGCTCCGCTGGGTCTCAAACCGCATCTGGCGGTGGCGGCCGGCGCGGTGGGGATCGCCAGCAAGGTGGCACCGGAGCACACCGCGCTGTCGATGGTGTACACCACGATGACCGGTTCGGCCACGGCCGCGCAGCGGCTGCTGGCGCTGGACCCCGCCGACGTCGCCGCCCTGACCTTCGAGCTGTCCGCGCTGTGCGAGCAGACCGCCGCGGCGGCGGTCAAGGAACTCGCCGACCTGTCCGACCCGCTCCTCGACGTGCTGGCCCAGCAGCACGTCACGCGTGAGCGGCCGCTGTTCGTCTCCTGAAGTACCAGAGTTGATAAGGACCACCATGCCACCACATTTCATCGAATCTGATCCGGCCGGTCAGCCGCACACCCACACCGACCGGCCCAAGCGGGTCCGGCGGCCGGGGGAGCCACTGCGCATCGGCATCGGCGGGCCGGTCGGCTCGGGCAAGACCGCACTGACCGCCGCGCTGTGCCGGCAGCTGCGTGACGAACTGTCGCTGGCGGTGCTGACCAACGACATCTACACCACCGAGGACGCCGACTTCCTGCGCCGGCACGCCGTGCTGCCCGACGAGCGGATCGCCGCGGTGCAGACCGGCGGCTGTCCGCACACCGCCATCCGCGACGACATCACCGCCAACCTCGACGCCATCGACGATCTCATCGAGGCCAACCCGGGTCTCGATCTGATCCTCGTCGAATCCGGCGGTGACAACCTGACCGCCACATTCTCATCCGGTCTGATCGACGTGCAGATCTTCGTCATCGACGTGGCCGGTGGTGACAAGGTGCCGCGCAAGGGCGGGCCGGGGGTGACGTTCTCGGATCTGTTGGTGATCAACAAGACCGATCTGGCCCCGATGGTCGGCGCCGACCTGGACGTGATGCGCCGCGACTCGACCGCGGTGCGCGACGGCCGGCCGTTCGTGCTCATCTCGCTGACCGAGGATCCGGCGGCGGGACCGGTGCTGCAGTGGGTGCACGAGCAGCTACGGGTGCCGGTCTCGGGCTGACATCGTGCGCTCCGACGTCCTGTTGGTGGCTTCGCCCGGCCGCGGTCCGCGCATCGAATGCAGCGGGGGGCTGGCGGCCCGACGCACCCGACCAGACACCGTGCACCTGATCTCGGCGGCGGCTACCCCCCTCGGCGGGGATGCCATTGCCATCCGGATCGTGGTCGAGGCCGGGGCCCGGCTGCGGGTGCGTTCGGCAGCGGCCACCGTGGTGCTGCCCGGTGCGGCCACGTCGCAATCGCACAGTTCCTGGGATCTGGAGGTCGACGGCGAACTGGACCTCGACGTCGAACCGACCGTGGTGGCCGGCGGCTCCCACCACCTGGCCGACACCCGGCTGCGGCTGGGCCGCGACGGCCGGGCCAGGGTGCGCGAAAGCGTCCAGATCGGCCGGACGGGCGAAACGCAGGGCTATTGGTCGGGGGCCTTATATGCCGATGTCGACGGCACGCCGTTGCTGCGGCACCGCGTCGAACTCGGCGGCGGCACGGTGGCCGACGACGAACTCGGCAGCCCCCGCGCCTGTATCAGCGAATTGCGGTACCCGCAAACGAGTTTCGAGAGTCCGGGCACGGTTCTCGAACTCGCCGCGGGTGGCTGCCTGGCGACCTGGCAGGGCGAGCTACTCTGAGGAGTCGGCTAACTCGCCCGCTCCTCCTGCACCGCCGCCGCGATTTCCTGGAGTTCTTCGATCCTGGTCCTGGCGTAGGCCTGCTGTTCGGTGATGGTCAGCTGACCGCGCTGCCTGCTCAGGAACGTCACCGCCCACGACAGCAGCGTGGCCACCTTGGTCTTGAACCCGACCAGGTAGATCAGATGCAGTCCGAGCCAGGCCAGCCACGCGAAGAAGCCGCCGAACTCGAATTTGGTCTTCTCACCAAGGGGGATCTGGGCCACGGCGTTCCACTTGGAGACGGTGGCCATCGAGCCCTTGTCGAAGTACTTGAACGGCTCACGCGGCTTCGGCTTGGTGCCGTGCTGACGGGCCTTGTCCTCGTTCTTGATGATCGCGGCGACGTACTTGGCGCCCTGGATCGCGCCCTGTGCCATGCCCGGTACACCGGGAACAAAGGCCATGTCGCCGATCACGAAAACATTGGGGTGTCCGGGGATCGACAGGTCGGGGTTCACGATCACGCGGCCGGCGCGGTCGATCTCGGTCTCCGACTGCGCGGCGAGGTCCTTGCCGAGCGGGCTGGCCTGCACCCCGGCCGACCACACCTTGCATGCCGACTCGATGCGGCGGATGGTGCCGTCCTTGTCCTTCACCGTGATGCCGTTGCGGTCGACGTCGGTGACCATGGCGTTGAGCTGGATCTCCACGCCCATCTTCTCCAGCCGCTCCTTGGCCTTGAGGCCGAGCTTCTCACCCATCGGCGGCAGCACCGCCGGTGCGGCGTCGAGCAGGATGACGTGCGCCTCGGTCGGGTCGATATGCCGGAAGCTGCCCTTGAGGGTCTGGTCGGACAGCTCCTGGATCTGACCGGCCATCTCGACACCGGTCGGCCCGGCGCCGACGACGACGAAGGTGAGCAGCTTCTTGCGGCGTTCGGGATCGCTGGACCGCTCGGCCTGCTCGAAGGCGCCCAGGATGCGGGCGCGCAGCTCAAGCGCGTCGTCGATGGTCTTCATGCCCGGCGCCCACTCGGCGAAGTGGTCGTTGCCGAAATAGGACTGCCCGGCGCCGGCAGCCAGGATCAGCGTGTCGTACGGCGTGCGGTAGGTGTGGCCGAGCAATACCGAGTCGACGGCCTTGGCTTCCAGATCGATGTGGGTGACATCGCCGAGCAGTACCTGGGCGTTGTGCTGCTTACGCAGGATCAGCCGGGTGGGCGGGGCGATCTCGCCCTCGGAGATGATGCCGGTGGCCACTTGGTAGAGCAGCGGCTGGAAAAGGTGATGCGTCGTACGTGCGATCAGCTTGATGTCGACATCGGCGTGCTTGAGGGCCTGGGCGGCGTTCAGTCCGCCGAATCCCGAACCGATGATGACGACCTTATGCCGATCCGTTGCCGTAGCTCCGGGGTGGCTCATTGCTGCTCCTAGCGGACGTACTTTGTCAATACAACCTCCAGGGTAGTCGGTGGCCATCTCACCAGTGCGGTGAGATGGCGCACCGCACCTATTGTTTACCTGATCTACCCGGCGATCAGCGGTCGGAGGGCTTCGCCCACCGCGGCCACGCCGCCGGGGGTGTAGCCGCCAACGGTGAAGGCGCTGAGGATCACGCCGTCGACGCCGGCGTCGTAGACCTTCTCCTTCAACTGCGCGGCGATCTGTTCGGGCGAGCCGTACACGGCCTGCTGTTTGAACTCGTCGGGGATGACCTCGGCGGTGTACTGCTCACCGATCAGCGCGATGGCCAGCACGCTGGTCTCCAGGGTGGCCGGGTCACGGTCGATCTTCTCGCAGTTCTCCTTGACGACGGCGACCTTGCGGGGCAGCTCGTCGAAGCCGGCGATGATGTTGAGGTGGTCGAAGTGCCGGGCCGCCAGCGGGATGGTCTTCTTCTCGCCGCTGCCGCCGATCATCAGCGGAATGTGTTCGCGGAAACGGGGATTGGCGAACGCTTCCTTGGTGCGGTAGTACTGGCCGTCGAAGCTGACCCGATCACCCTTGAGCATCGGCACGATGATCTCGAGCGCCTCGTCGAGCTTCTTGAAACGTTCGGTGAACGTCCCGAACTCGAAGCCCAAGCTGTCGTGCTCCAGTTCGAACCAGCCGGTGCCGATGCCCAGGATGGCGCGGCCCTGACTGATCACGTCCAGGGTGGTGATCGCCTTGGCCAGCAGGGTGGGGTTGCGGTAGGTGTTGCCGGTGACCAGGGTGCCCAGTTGCACCTTCTCGGTAGCGGCGGCCAGTGCGCCCAGCGCGGTGTACGCCTCGAGCATCGGTTCTTCGGGGGCGCCGATGCCGGGCAGTTGGTAGAGGTGGTCCATCACGAAGACGGAGTCGAAGCCGGCCTGTTCGGCCTCGCGCGCCTGCGCGACCACTGTCGGGAAGAGTTCGGAAACGCTTGTGCCGTAGGAGAAGTTGGGGATCTGGAGTCCGAGTCGAATCGCCATGGGCCTTAGGTAACCACAGCGAAGCGGAGAATTCGCCCCGTTTAGCTGCGGGCGAACGCCGGAATATTTCAGCCGAAGTTGGCCAGTGCGCCCTGACTCACGTGCAGGGTCTGTCCGGTGATGTGCCGCGCGGATTGGGTGGTGAGGAACAGCGCCAGCCGGGTGATTTCGTCGGCCACCGAGGATGCGGGGCTCGCCGCACCGGCATACCCGACTTCGGCACCCTTGCCGGTGGCCACCGTGTTGACGGTGATGCCCCGGATGCCGAAGTGGGTGGCCTGGCCTGCGGTCCAGTTGGACAGGGCGGCCTTGATCGCGGCGTCCACACTGCCCTCGGCGGGGTGGCCGGGCACCACGTTGATGATGGCGCCGCCAGAGCTCAGCTGGTCGCCGAGGATCTGCACGGTCAGCACCGCGGACATCAGCGTCGTGTCCAGCGCCTGGCGCCAGGCGTCGGCGTGATCGGCCAGGGTGAAGGTGCGCGGATCCCGGGCCGGCACCCGCGGGGCGGGCACGTTGACGATGGCGTCGAGGTGGGTCGGCAGGGAGGTGCGGGCGGCTTCGAGGCTGGCGGCATCGGTGTTGTCGACGACGACGTAATCGACGTCGACTTCTTTGGCAATCACTTCGAGGTCGTCGCGACGCGCCCCGGCGAGCACCACGGTGTGGCCCGCGTCGCGGAAACCGGTGGCAACCACACGGCCCAACTCGGTATCGCCGCCGGTGAGCAGCACCTCCATGTGATTACCTCCTTGTTCGGCGCTGAACAGAGCCGATCGCGACAGTCGATCGCGATACAGCCGATCGCGATCATGTTACTGGACGGTAGCTAGGCGGTGAAATTCGGCGCGCCGCGGTGACCGCGGCCCTTCGAGGATCCGGTGCCGATCCCGTCGTGATCCGGGGTGATCATGGGTGTTCTAGGGTGCTGCCATGCGGCTGCCCCGCTGGATCTATCTGCCCGCGGCACTGGGAACCCTGTTCGTGCTGTTGCCGCTGCTGGCCATGGCGGTCAAGGTCGACTGGCCGCGGTTCGGGTCGTTGATCACCAGCCCCGCCTCGGTCACCGCGCTGGGGCTGAGCCTGCGCACCTCGGCCGCGAGCACGTCGTTGTGCATCGTCCTGGGGGTGCCTATGGCACTGGTGCTGGCTCGCAGCCGCTCACGCGTCATCATGGCGCTGCGCCCGGTGATTCTGCTGCCGCTGGTGCTGCCGCCGGTGGTGGGCGGGCTTGCGCTGCTGTACGCATTCGGCAGGCTCGGGCTGATCGGCCGCTATCTGGAGGGTGCCGGCATCCAGATCGCGTTCACCACCGCGGCCGTGGTGCTGGCGCAGACGTTCGTCTCGTTGCCGTTCCTGGTGATCGCCCTGGAGGGGGCGGCTCGCACCGCGGGCGCCGACCACGAGATGGTGGCGGCCACGCTCGGGGCCCGGCCGACAACGGTGTGGCGCCGGGTGACACTGCCGCTGTTGGCGCCCGGCCTGGTCTCGGGTGCGGTGTTGGCCTTCGCCCGGTCGCTGGGTGAATTCGGCGCGACCTTGACGTTCGCCGGATCTCGGGAGGGGGTGACCCGCACGCTGCCCCTGGAGATCTATCTGCAGCGGGAAACCGATGCCGACGCCGCGGTCGCCCTGTCGATCCTGTTGGTGATCGTCGCCGCGGTGGTGGTGCTCGGGCTCGGTGCACGACGGTTGCGGACCGCGTCCTGGCAGGCGGCGTGACCGGGCTGCGGATCGGCGTCGAGGTGGCCGACCGGGGCGTGCAGGTCGAGCTGGAGGTGGCCGCCGGTGAAGTGCTTGCCCTGCTGGGGCCCAATGGGGCGGGGAAGTCGACCCTGTTGCATGTGCTGGCCGGCACCGTTCGACCCGACCGCGGCGAAGTGCGGGTTGGGGACCGCACAGTGACCGACTGCGCCGCGGGAGTCCACATGCTCACGCACGAGCGCAGGGTCGGACTGCTGATGCAAGACCCGTTGCTGTTCCCGCACCTGAGCGTGCTGGACAACGTGGCGTTCGGCCCGCGTAGCGGAAAGCGATTGAGTCGCAAGGACTCTCGCGACATGGCACGGCGCTGGCTGGCCGAGGTGGGCGCGACGGAACTGGGCGGCCGGATGCCGGCTGCGCTGTCCGGCGGTCAGGCACAGCGGGTGGCGCTGGCCCGCGCGCTGGCGGCCGATCCGGACGTGCTGTTGCTCGACGAGCCGATGACGGGGCTGGACGTGTCGATGGCGACCGCGATGCGTGCGCTGCTGAGCAGGGTGCTGACCCGCGACGGCCGGGCGGCGATCCTGGTCACCCATGACGTGCTGGATGTGGTGACCCTCGCCGACCGGGTGGCGGTGCTCGAGTCCGGGCGCGTGGTGGAGAGCGGCCCGGCAGTAGAGATCCTGGCCGCGCCGCGTAGTCGGTTCGGGGCCCGGTTCGCCGGGGTGAATCTGGTCAGCGGCCGGCTGGGCGACGACGGTGCGCTACACACCGACTGGGGTGTCCGGTGGCACGCCGGTCCGGTGTCGGGCGTCGCGGTCGGTGATCGGGCGGTGGCGGTGTTCGCGCCGGCAGCGGTGGCGGTGTACCGGCAGGCGCCGCACGGCAGTCCGCGTAATGCGGTGGAGGTGACGGTCGCCGAGGTGGACAGCCGCGGGCCGGCCATCCGGGTGCGGGCCGAACCGCAACCCGACGGTGCGCCGGGCCTGGCCGCCGATATCACCGCGGCGGCGGCCGCCGATCTGCGGCTGGCGCCGGGGGAACGGGTTGTCTTCACCGTGAAAGCGCAGGAGCTGACGATCTCACCGGCGCCGTAACGCCCGGCGCCGGGCGGGCGAAACACCGGATGACAGCCGCCCCGCAGCGCGGGGTGACCCCGTCGTGGGTGGGCGCGGTCAGCAATTCGCTGTAGTAGGCCTCTCCACCTAATTCGTCCTCTCCAGCTACTTCCCAGCTGGGCACTTTATGAGCAACTCACACTTGCGTCACGGCTGTAACACGGTATTTTCATCGTCATGGATCAGCCGGACGTGCGCCCGCCGCACCGCAAGCGCCTCTCCGCCGCAATGGCCATTGCGGCTGCGGCCGCCCTGACTCTGCCGATCGCGGTTTCCCACGCCGACCCGGTTCCGGCGCCCCCGGCTCCGGCACCGGCACCGCCGGCTCCGGCACCCGCTCCACCGGCTCCCGCCGATCCCAACGCGCCGCCCGCCGATCCGAACGCGCCGCCCGCCGATCCGAACGCGCCCCCGCCACCGCCGGCACCCGAGCCCGGCCGGGTGGACAACGCCGCCGGTGGGTTCAGCTACGTGGTGCCCGCCGGCTGGAAGGTCGCCGACGCCACCCAGTTGTCCTACGGTCAGGCGCTGCTCACCAAGATTCAGCCCGGCGCCCCCGCCGAGCCGGCTCCTGCACCGGGCACCCCCGCGCCGCCGCCCAATGACACCAGCGTGCTGCTCGGGCGGCTGGATCTGAAGTTGTTTGCCGGGGCCGAGGCCGACAACACCAAGGCGGCCGCTCGGCTTGCCTCGGATATGGGTGAGTTCTTCATGCCGTTCCCGGGCACCCGCGTCGGCCAGGAGACCACGCCGCTGGCCGCCGGCGACATGACCGGTTCCGCGTCGTACTACGAGGTGAAGTTCACCGACACCACCAAGCCCACCGGCCAGATCTGGGCCGGGGTGATCGGCGCGCCGACGCCGGCCGGTGTGCCGCGTGGCCAGCGCGCACCGTCGCGGTGGTTCGTGGTGTGGCTGGGCACCGCCAATCACCCGGTGGACAAGGCGGCCGCCGTCACCCTGGCACAGTCGATCCGCCCGTGGAGCCCGCCTCCGCCGCCGGAGCCGGACCCCAACGCCCCGCCGCCGCCGGCTGATCCGAACGCTCCGCCGGCCCGCCCGGGTGTCGGTGTGCCGGTACCGGTGACCAACGCACCGCCGGAGATGATGCCGCAAGGCTGATATTTGTGGCCGTTTCGCCGGTCGGATCGTGACCTGCAGCGGGTACACCGGAAGTGACCCGGCAATTGGGCCGGGTCTCTCGGTGGTAAGCAGGAGGCCTGCGCATGGACATCGTTGCTTCGACTGAACTTCTGGCCCGTTCGACCACGCTGACCAGCGTGGGCTGGATCGGCTACATCATCATCGGCGCGCTCGCCGGCTGGATCGCCGGCAAGCTCGTCAAGGGTGGCGGATCCGGGATCCTGATGAACATCGTGATCGGCATCGTCGGCGCCCTGATCGGTGGATTCCTGTTGAGTTTCTTCCTCGACACGGCTGCCGGCGGGTGGTGGTTCACCCTGTTCACCGCTGTTCTCGGTTCAGTGATCCTGTTGTGGATCGTGGGGCTGGTCCGTCGGGACTGACGGCGTCAGTCCCGGGCCGACGCCGAGTTCAGCAGATCTCGGTCAGAACGTCGCGTGCCAGACCAGGGCCGCGGCCAGGGCGCCCATCCCGTTCAGCGACCAGTGCAGTGCGATCGGCGCGAGCAGGCTGCCGCTGCGGCGTCGCAGCCAGGTGAACACGAAGCCGGCCGCCGTGGTGGCCAGCACCGCGCCGACCACGCCCGCCACCATGCCGAACACGCCCCCGCCCAGAAGATGGGTGAAACCGGCGTTACCGCTGGTCAGTCCCAGTGAGCTGGCGATGTGCCACAGGCCGAACAGCAACGAGCCGGCCGCGGCGACCCCGCGGAAACCCCAGGCGCGGTCCAGTGCACCGTGCAGCACCCCGCGGAACGCCAACTCTTCGGGAATGACGGTCTGCAACGGGATGATGATCATCGAGGCGATCAGCGCGCCCGACACCGTGGCGTAGTGGTTGTTCATGAACAGCGGGCGCGTCCAGGGCAACAACACCCCGACGGCGATCACCGCCAGCACGATGCCGACGGCGGCGGCCGCGTACCCGGCGCCCGAGCGCCAGTGTTCGCGGCCCAGCCCCAGCTCGGACCAGCCCAGCCCACGAGCGCGGACGAGCGCCACCAACCCGATGGCCGCGGCCGGCACCGTCGCGATATTGGCCCACGGGGTGGTGAAGTGCGCAATGAGATTGGTGGCGACCAGCACCACGACGACGATCGCGACGTCGGCATAGACGCGGAAGTGGTGCAGCGCCGCGAGGGTGCCCACCAGTGGATGAGCTGGCGGGGAGAGCGGTACGGCCGACGCGGCGAGGTCAGACATCGCCCCCCAGTGTACGTGCCCGGGTTATCTATCTAAGTTATAGAACTATGTCTCTTGACCCACGCACTCCGGTCCTCGTCGGCTACGGCCAGATCAACCAGCTCGAGGAGAGCGCCACGACCGAACCGGTCGATCTGATGGAGCGGGCGGCCCGAGCCGCGGCCGAGCCCCGCATCCTGGAAAAAGTCGACGCGGTGCGCATCGTCAACCTGTTGTCCTGGCGCTACCGCGATCCCGGACTGCTGTTGGCGCAGCGGATCGGTGCGCCCGGCGCGCTGACCCGATACACCAGCATCGGCGGCAACGTTCCGCAGTCGTTGGTGAACCAGGCCTGCCTGGACATCCAAGAGGGCCGTAACGACGTGGTGCTCATCGCCGGAGGGGAAACCTGGCGCAGTCGCACGCGGTTGCGCGCGCGCGGCGAGAAACTGGTCGGCACGAACCAGGATGAGTCGGTGCCGTTGCCCCCGGGTGCCGACGACGAATTCGTATTGGCCGGGCCCACCGAGATCCGGATCGGATTGGACCGCCCGGCCTACGTCTATCCGATGTTCGAGCAGGCCTTGCGCATTGCGTCGGGGGAGTCAGCCGAGGCGCACCGCCGCCGGATCGGCCGGCTGTGGGCCGGGTTCAGCGCGGTGGCCGCCGACAATCCGCACGCGTGGAACCGCGCCGCCCACACGGCCGAAGAGATCTGGCAGCCGGGACCGGACAACCGGATGATCAGCTGGCCCTACACCAAATTGATGAACTCGAACAACATGGTCGACCAAGGCGCGGCCCTGATCCTCACCTCCGTGGAGAAGGCCGATGCGCTGCGCATTCCGCGCGAGAGCTGGGTGTTTCCGCACGCCGGCACCGATGCGCACGATACGTATCTGATCGGAGAGCGGGCCCGCTTCGACGGCTCACCGGCCATTCGGCTGGCCGGAGCGCGGGTGCTGGAACTGGCCGGCCGCGGGATCGACGATGTCGACCTGGTCGACCTCTACTCCTGCTTCCCGTGCGCGGTGCAGGTCGCGGCCAACGAACTCGGATTGCCCACCGAGGACGCCCGGCGTCCGCTGACGGTGACCGGCGGGCTGACGTTCGCCGGGGGGCCGTGGAACAACTATGTCTCACACTCGATCGCCACCATGGCCGAACGGCTCACCGCCTCACCCGGCGCCGTCGGGCTGGTGAGCGCCAATGGCGGATACCTGACCAAGCACAGCTTCGGCGTGTACAGCACCGAGCCTCCCGCCGGCGGATTCCGTTGGGAGGACGTGCAATCGGCGGTCGATGCCGAACCGACCGTTGTGGCCGAGGACGAGTGGGCCGGGGTCGGCACGGTGGAGACCTGGACAACGCCGTTCACTCGTGAGGGCACCGCGGAAAAGGCGTTCCTGGCGGTGCGCACACCCACGGGCAGCCGGGCGCTGGCCGTGATCACCGACCTCACCCAGGCCCAGGCGACCGTCACCGAGGACATCGCCGGCGTCAAGGCGACGGTCGGCGCGGATGGTGTGGCCGTCCTGGAATGACCGACACCCGGTAGTGCTCAGCCGGCGTCCCCGAGCGGCTGCCGGCTGCGCACCATCGCCTTGATGTCGTCCAGGCCTTCCCAGATGTTGACGTTCATGCCGGCCAGCACCCGATCGTCGTCGTCCACCCAGAACGCGGTGAATTCGCGGCCGGCGACGTCGCCGCGGAACACCACCTTGGCCTCCGGTGGTGCGTGGCCGACGTACTCCATGCCGAGGTCGTACTGGTCGGTGAAGAAGTACGGCAACTCGTCGTAGCTACCGGGTGAGCCGAGCATGCCCGCCACCGCGACGGCGGGTTGTTTGAGCGCGTTGGCCCAGTGCTCGGTCCGGATCCTGGTGTGCAACAACGGGTGTTCGGCTGCGGCGATATCCCCGACGGCGAAGATGTCGGGATCGCTGGTGCGCAACGCGGCGTCGACGGCCACGCCGCCGTCGGCCAGCGCCAGTCCCGCCGCCTCGGCCAGTTCGATGCGAGGCTGGGCACCCACCGCGACGAGCACGAGATCGGCGTCCACGGTTGATCCGTCGGCCAGTAGCACTCCGGTCACACGGCCGGCCTCGGTGCTGATCTGTTCGACCTGCGCGCCCAGCCGCAGATCGACGCCGTGCTCGCGATGGAGGTCGGCGAACACCTGCGCGATATCGCGCCCCAAGGCGGCCAGCGGCAGATCCGCGGACTCCACCACGGTGACCTCGGCACCGGCCTGGCGGGCACCCGCGGCAACCTCCAAACCGATCCAGCCCGCGCCGATGACGGCCAGTCGGGTGCCGTCGGTGAGCCGGGATCGCAGCGCCGCGGCATCGTCGATGGTCCGTAGCACGTGCACACCGTCGGCATCGGAACCCGCGATGGGCGGTCGGCGCGCCGCCGATCCGGTAGCCAAGAGCAGTTTGTCGTAGTGCTCGTGCTTGCCCTCGGAATGGCCGATGGCGTGGGCGGAGCGGTCGATGGTCGCGACGCTGGTGTTCAGTCGCAGGTCGATATCGTTTTCGCGGTACCAGCTTTCGGGCTGCACGGTGAACTCGTCGAGTTCCTTCTTTCCGGCCAGGTAGTCCTTGGACAGCGGCGGTCGCTCGTAGGGCAACCGCGCCTCGGTGCCGAACAGGATGATCTGACCACCGAAGTCGTTGTTGCGCAAGGATTCTGCTGCTTTGGCGCCGGCCAGTCCGGCGCCGACGATGACGAAGGTGGGAAGGGTGGCCATATGTTCTCCTTATACGTAGAGAGGATCCGTGCGGCGGTTCTACGCGCTGACCCGGTCCCGCAGCTCGTCATCGAGTGCGACGCGGACCAGCGCGGCGGCCAACTGGGCCGGGCGCCCCTCGGACAACTCGAGCAATCGGGCCGACTCGGTCGGCAGGCCGAGTTGCCGTGCTCCGGCGACCGCACGTTCGTCGAAATATGGCTGCACCCAGGGCCATACGCCCTGCACCTCGCGCAGATAGATGTCGGCGCCGGTGGGGCCGACGCCGTCGAATTGCTGCAACGCCCGCGCGGCCGTGTCGGTATCGCCCTCGGATTCCTCGGCCAGCCTCCGCAGATCGCCACCGTAGCGGTCGTGCACCCGGCTGGCCAGCGCGGTGAGTCGGGTGGCTGAACTCTCGTCGTACCGGGCGTAGCCGGCCCGGCCGAACGCGTCGATCATGGTGCGGCGGTCGGCGTCGAGAACCGCGTCCGGTGTACGCAACCCGCTGCGGAACACCTCGGCGGCCGCGGACACCGCGACCTCGGCACTGATCGGCTTACTGGCCAGCATGGTGAGCACCAGCAACTGGAACAGGGGTTTGGGTGTGTCATGCAGCGTGATGCCGGCTTCATCGGCAAAGGTGCTACCGGCTTGCCGGAGCAGGCGCGCTGCCAGGTCGGGTGCACCGGGCATGAGGCAGGCATACCCGTTCCCGCCGCCGGGCTAACGGCGCTTCTTGGCGGGCAGCCCTCCCGCGTACTCCAGCCCGCGAACCACCCATGGCCGGAGTTGTCGCTGGGTGCGGACGCCGTCGGCACCGACGCGCAGCCACCCGCGGGTTTCGCGGCCGGCCATCACCATGGGTTCGACATGCTCTCGGGTCAGCAACGCCGCGGTGTCCTCGGGCGGCACCCGCACCATCAGTCCGCCGTGACCGCTGACGGCGACGGCCATGTTGCCCTGCACCAGAAAGGCCAGGCCGCCGAACATCCGCTTCTCATCGACATCGCCGCTGCCGGCCAGGATCTCCCGGACCCGGTTGGCCAGATCCTCGTCGTAGGCCATGTCAGTCCAGGTCGATGCGGATGGTGAGCAGGTCGCTGCCCATCATGCGGACCACCGCGCTGTTGAGCGCGGGCAGCTGCGCCAACCGGGTCGCGGTGTCGTCGTCGGGCAGCAGGTGCGCCGTGCCGGTGCGCCAACGGCCGTTGAGCCGGAGCCGCACCGCCGGGTTCGCCTTGATGTTCTTCACATAGTCCGACTGCGCCCCATGCTCGGAGACGAGCCAGAACGTGTTGTCGACAACGCGGCCCCCGACGGCGGTGTGCCGGGGCTGTCCGGAGGTCCGCCCCGTGGTCTCCAACATGGTCACCGGGAGCTTGCGGCCCACGGGATTCACCAGGTAGCGCTGGGCGGTGTGCACGATGCGGCGTTTGAGGGTGTTGACCACCATGGGGTCGAGTTTAAGGTCGGGTCTACGCGCCGACCAGCCGTTTGAGCGTACGGGCGTTGTACACCGCGTTGCCGTCACCGTCGTTGTTGAAATACACCACGACATCGCGGCCGTCCTCACGCCAGTCCTCGATGAGGTCCGCCCACCACTGCAGTGCGTCATCGGAATACGAACCCGCATAGAGCTTTTCGTTGTCCGGTCCGTGCATGCGCAGATACACCAGGCGGCTCGTCGCGCGGGGAACACACGGTAGGCCGGCGCCGCTGGTCACCACGTAGGCGGCGTCGTGGCGCTCCAGCAGGTGGAAGACCTCGTCGGTGTTCCACGAGTCGTGGCGAAATTCGACGGCCAACGGGATCCAGTCGGGCATCACCGTCAGAAAATGCTCGAGCAGCGCATCGTCGCGGGCCAATTCGGGATGTAGCTGGATGAGCAGCACTTCGCGGCGCGCCCCGAGCGCGCGCCAACACCGCTCGAAGCGCTCCACCCAGGGCTCTGGGTTGCGCAGTCGGCGGAAGTGGGTCAGGCCGCGGTGTGCCTTGACGGTCATGGTGAAACCGGGTGGCAGGCGGCGTTGCCAGCCCTCGAACACGGCGTCCCGCGGCCAACGGTAGAAGCTGGCGTTGAGTTCGACGGTGTCGAACTCCTCGACGTAATAGGCCAGCCGCTTGGCCACCGGCGTGCCCGGCGGATAGAGCACCGAGGTCCAGTGGTCATAGGACCAACCGGAGGTGCCGATCCGCACGGTCATGCGGTATGTGGTTCCCAGCCAGGCCTGGTCCTAACCTCTGGGATCTCGCGCGAACGTGCGCGTTTGCACGCGACACACCGTGTCAGACCGTACAAACGCGCACGTTCGCGGGTTTATGTCGTCACGCAGCCTGGGTGACGTGGGCCGCCTGGGCGTCCGCGGGCTCCAGCGCCTGGGCGACGATCTCGGCCACGTCGACCATCGGCTTGACCTCCAGCGCATCCAGGACCTCGGCCGGGACATCGTCCAGGTCGGGTTCGTTGCGCTGCGGGATGAAGACCGTCTTCAACCCGGCCCGTTGGGCGGCAAGCAGTTTCTGCTTGACGCCGCCGATGGGCAGCACCCGGCCGTTGAGCGTGACCTCGCCGGTCATGCCGACATCGCCGCGGACCTGCCGTCCGGTGGCCATGGAGACCAGTGCGGTCACCATCGTCACACCGGCGGACGGGCCGTCCTTGGGCACCGCACCCGCGGGCACGTGCACGTGGATCTGGCGGTCCAGCGCCTTCGGATCCACACCGAGCTGTTCGGCGTGCGCGCGGACGTAGGACAGCGCGATCTGCGCCGACTCCTTCATCACGTCGCCCAGCTGACCGGTCAACTTCAGACCCGGTTCTGCCTCGACCGACCCGGCCTCGATGTACAGCACGTCGCCGCCGAGCCCGGTGACGGCCAGCCCGGTCGCCACCCCCGGCACCGCGGTGCGCTCATTGGACTCCGGGGTGAACCGTGGACGGCCCAGGTAGTCAACGAGATCCGGCTCGTCGATCACGATCGGGGCAGCGGTGGAGTCCAGCTTGGTGGTGACCTTGCGCAGCGCCTTGGCCAGCAGTCGCTCGAACTGCCGCATACCCGGTTCGCGGGTGTAGTCCGCGGCGATCTTGCGCAACGCAGCGTCGCTGAGCGTGACGTCATCCGACGTCAGTGCCGCCCGCTCGGCTTGCCGGGGCAGCAGGTAGTCCCGGGCGATCGCCACCTTGTCGTCCTCGGTGTACCCGTCGATCTGGATCAGTTCCATGCGGTCCAGCAGCGCCGACGGGATGTTCTCGATGACGTTGGCGGTCGCCAGGAACACCACGTCGGACAGGTCCAGGTCCAGCTCCAGGTAGTGGTCCCGGAACGTGTGGTTCTGCGCCGGGTCCAGCACCTCGAGCAGCGCCGACGACGGGTCGCCGCGGTAGTCCGATCCCACCTTGTCGATCTCGTCGAGCAACACGACGGGATTCATCGACCCCGCCTCGCCGATGGCACGCACGATCCGGCCGGGCAGTGCGCCGACGTAGGTGCGCCGGTGCCCGCGGATCTCGGCCTCGTCCCGCACGCCGCCCAGGGCGACGCGAACGAACTTGCGGCCCAAAGCCCGTGCGACGGATTCGCCCAGCGATGTCTTACCGACACCGGGCGGACCGGCCAGCACCATCACAGCGCCGGAACCGCGACCGCCGACGACGGCCATACCGCGCTGGGCCCGCCGGGCGCGCACCGCCAGGTATTCCACGATGCGATCCTTCACATCGTCGAGCCCGTGATGGTCGGCGTCCAGGATCTCGCGGGCCGCTTTCAGGTCGGCCGAATCCTCGGTGGTGACGTTCCACGGCAGGTCCAGCACCGTGTCCAACCAGGTGCGGATCCAGCCGCCCTCCGGACTCTGGTCGCTGGAGCGTTCCAGCTTGCCGACCTCGCGCAGCGCGGCCTCGCGGACCTTCTCGGGCAGGTCGGCGGCCTCGACGCGGGACCGGTAGTCATCGGAGTTACCGTCGCCGGCAGGATCCAATTCCCCCAGTTCCTTGCGGATGGCGTTGAGCTGCTGGCGCAGCAGGAATTCCTTCTGCTGCTTGTCCATTCCGGCCCGGACGTCCTCGGCGATCTTGTCATTGACCTCGACCTCGGCCAGGTGTTCCCCGGTCAGAGCGATCAACAGCCGCAACCGCGCCGCCACGTCTTCGGTCTCCAACAGTTCGCGCTTCTGCACGTCGGTCAGATACGACGCGTACCCGGCCGTATCGGCCAGTTGGGACGGGTCGGTGATCTTGTTGACCACGTCGACGATCTGCCACGCCTCCCGGCGCTGCAGCATCGCCAACAGCAGCTTCTTGTATTCGGCGGCAAGCGCTTTGGCCTCCTCCGATGCCTCGGCCTCGGCGACCGGCTCGACCTCGACCCACAGCGCCGCGCCCGGTCCGGTGGTGCCGGAACCGATGTGCGCGCGGTGTTCACCGCGCACGACGGCGGCGGCGCCGCCACCGGGAACTCGCCCGACCTGCACGATGGACGCGATCACCCCGTAGGTGGGGTAGCGGTCATCCAGGCGCGGGGCGATGAGCAGTTTCCCTGCGTCGCTGTCATGGGCGGCGGCCTGGGCCGCTTCGACGGCCGCGCGGGCGGCCTCGTCGAGCTCGATGGGCACGACCATGCCGGGCAGCACGATCGGCTCGCTGACAAACAACACCGGGACTGCGATGACTTCAGGCATCAATCCTCCAGAAAGTTGAACCTGATGGGCTCAACTCTGGGGGGTGCTCCTTTGTTCCCACCGGGCCCGCGCCCGCTTGGCGACGACGATCGTCACCAGGATCAGGACGGCGGTCACGCCCAGCGACACCGCGGTGTTCACCCCCTTCCCGACGTCGACCGAGAAGGAGAAGATGACGCCCAAGCTGACGAACATGCCGACGAGGAGACCGACTCCCCATATCGCGGACAGCAGAACGTGCACGCGGTGCTTGAACGCCGCCTCGCCGGGTTCGGGGGAGTCGTCGGTACCGGTCACACGCTCGGCGACCACCTGCGTCAGCGGTTTCCCGATCACGCAGCTGCCCAGGAAGATCAGGGCGCCGATCCCACCGACCAGGGTGTCGCCGACCATCAGCATCCGGGCGTCGTGGGTGGCCAGGCCGACGGCCAGGCTCAGGCCGAAGTTCAGCATCAGATAGCCGGCGAAGGGATCGAGTCGGCGCGCCTTGATCGCGTCGTGGCCCACCTTGATGCCGGCCAGCACTGTCGCGATGAGCAAGGCGATGTACTCGGAGACCCCCAGGGCGCGCAGCCCGTAGTAGCCGACCAGCGGCGGGGCGATATCGAGCAACATGCCGCGCAGAACCGGGGTCACGCGCCGACGCTAAGTGCTGGCCCTGGCAGTCCGCTGTGAATCACGACCGCCGGAATAACCGTCGTTGATCGGGAGTCGTACGTTGCGTGGATGACTCTGGGGTAGACCCACTCGTCGGCAAGGTCGTCGCGATCACCGGTGCCAGCAGCGGGATCGGGGCGGCCACGGCGGGCCTGCTGGCGCGCCGCGGCGCGCGGGTGGTGTTGGGTGCCCGGCGGGCCGATCGGCTGGCGAAATTGGAAGCTGCCCTGCGCGCCGACGGTGCGGACGCCGTCAGCGCCACCGTGGACATCACCCGGCCCGAGGATGCGCAGCGATTGGTGAGTGCGGCCGTCGACGCCTATGGCCGGCTGGACGTGTTGGTCAGCAACGCCGGTATCGCCACGCTCGGGCCGCTGGCCGACGGCGCCCTTTCCGAGTGGTCGGACATGATCGACGTCAATCTGCGTGGGGTGCTCAACGGGATCGCCGCCGCGATGCCGGTGTTCTTGCGTCAGGGCCACGGCGACGTCGTCACCACGGTGTCGACCGCGGGCTTGAAGATCGTCCCGAACATGGGGGTGTATGCGGCGACCAAGAACGCGGTCCGCACCGTGATGGAGGCGCTGCGGCAGGAGTCCACCGACGGGGTGATCCGCACCACCAGTGTTTCTCCGGGTTACGTACGCACCGAGCTCGGCGGTTCAGCCGAGACTCGTTCCACGATGGACGCCATCGCGATTGCCCCGGAAGCGGTGGCACGTGCGGTGGCGTTCGCCATCGAGCAGCCCCGCGACGTCGAGATCGGTGACCTGACCATCCGCCCCACCGTGCAGGGCTGACGGGCTATTCCGCCGGTGTGGTCACCAGTAGTGCGGTGAGCAGCCGTTCCAGGCCCTCGACCGTGATACTGCCCGGCTGCAGGATTTCCTCCATCGCGATGCCGGTGGTCAATGCCAGGAAGAGCTTGGCCAGCCCGGCCAGTTGACGTC
Source organism: Mycolicibacterium sp. J2 (assembly GCF_026240945.1). Classification (GTDB taxonomy): domain Bacteria; phylum Actinomycetota; class Actinomycetes; order Mycobacteriales; family Mycobacteriaceae; genus Mycobacterium. The sequence goes on along the minus strand of NZ_JAPFPY010000011.1, from coordinate 167,824 downwards.
CGGTCAGAGTCGGCCCCGCCTGCGCGACGACCTGTACGGCGTGTTCGGCGGCCACGCGGCTGCGCTCGACCAGTTGGTCGCGCAACTGTGGGTCGCGCACCGCGCGTAGCCAGTACTCGAGATACACCAGGTGATATGCCCGCTGGGCATGGATCGAGTCGAGCATCGACCGGCTCACCGCCTGGGTGGTCGCGGTCAGGTCGCCGGCGCCGCTGCCGAAGGCGCCGGCGATCACCGCGCCGCGTTGTTCGAACTGCCGATCGAGCAGGGCCAGGAACAGTTCGTCCTTGGACCCGAAGTTGGAGTACACCGCACCCTTGGTGAACCCAGCGGCCTGGCCGATCGCGTCGATGGTCGCCCCGGCGAACCCGGCGGCGGCGAACACCTCCAGCGCGGCGTCGAGGATGCGGTCCCGAACGTCTTCACGCCGGGGCCGAACGCGTTGTTTGACAGCCCTCATGCGCATGAGCATACTCGCCAGTATCCAATGGATACTCACGAGTATCGAAAGAGAAGATGTTGAACGACACCACTTCCGAGACCACCGCCGCGACGGTCAGCACGGACACTGCTCCACCGGTCATCACCGCGGCCGGACTCCGGGTCGACGGCGAACACGGTCCACTGTTCGCCGGCGTCGACCTGTCGCTGGATGCGGGGTTCCACGCGATTCAGATGCCGGGCGGTCACCCGCAGAGCGCGTTGCTGCTGGCGCTGGCCGGACGGCTGGCCCCGACCGCCGGCACGGTGTCGGTGTGTGGCGCGACGACCCCACCCCGGATCCGGCGGCACTGCGCCATCGCCGCCTTCGCCGATATCGACGAACTCGAGGACGCCGTCACGGTCGCGACGGTGCTGGCCGAGCAGCGACGCTGGCTGTCGCCGTGGTACCGCAAGGTCGGCCCGGGCGCCGGATACGACCTCCTGGTCGACGTGTTCGGTGACCTCACCGCACCAGCGCTGGACGCCTATATCGGCGACCTGACCGATATCGAGCTGTTCCTGCTGCGCGTCACCCTGGCGCTGATGAGCGATCGCGACGTCCTGGTGGTCGGTGACCTGGAACAGGTGCGCGACCAGGAGCAGCGCGCGGCGGCCGTGGATCGGCTCGCCGCGCTCGCCGCGCGACGCACCGTCGTCGTCGGCGTCACCAACCCGCTGGGCAGCACCGCTGCCGGGCCGACGGGCAGCACCGCTGCCGACACGCTGGGCAGCACCGCTGCCGGGCACCAACTGCACGATGTTCGCGCTTTGATGGGAGGCCTGTGATGGCGGCCGTATTCGCTTTCGGTTCGGAAGCCAAACGATTCGGCCGCAGCCGGCTGGGGCGTATCGGCATCGCGGTGTTGATGCTCATGCCGCTGGTGTACGGCGCGCTGTACCTGTGGGCGTACTGGGATCCATTCGGGCACGTCGACAAGATGCCGGTGGCGCTGGTCAATTCCGATCGGGGAACCGAGGTTTCGGGCCAGCGCATCGACGCGGGCGATCAGGTGGCCAAGAGCCTGCTCGCCGACGGCGGATTGGATTGGCACGTCGTCGATCCCGAGGAGGCGCGCAGCGGGGTGGAACACGGCAAGTACTACTTCATGCTGGAATTGCCACCCGACTTCAGTGAGGCGGTCGCCTCGCCGGTGACCGGGAACCCGAAGAAGGCCGATCTGATCGCCGTCTACAACGACGCCAACAACTACATCTCCGGCAGCATCGGGCACACCGCGATCGAGCAGGTGCTCAACGCCGTCTCCGCACGGATCGCCGGCCAGTCGGTGAACCAGGTTCTCTCCGTGGTGGTTTCCTCCGGATCGGGGATCAAGCAGGCGGCCGTCGGCGCGCAGCAGCTCGCCGACGGAACCGTCCGTGCCGACGACGGCGCCGGTCAACTCGCCACCGGCCTGGACTCCGCCAAGACCGGCTCGGCCGAACTGGCCACCGGGGCCCGTCAGCTGTCCGCGGCGATCAATAAGGCGACCGACCCGATGATCACGGTCAGTAGGGCACTGTCGCAGTTGGGTGGCAGCGACGAGCAGTTGCGCACCGGGGTCACCGCGCTGCGGCAGGCGACCCACCAACTCGACACGATCGCCGACACCCAGGACCGGGCGGCCAAGGGGCTGGGACCGGTGATCGACCAGCTCGCCGCCAGTCCGGATCCGCTGGCCGCCGGCGCGGCGAACTCGTTGCGCGACATCCAGAATCAGCTGCAAGCCCACCAGTTCAGCCCGCAGATCCGCCAGCAGCTGTCCAGCGCAGAGGATTCCGCGATCGCGATGTCATCGGTGCTGCGGACGCCGGACAGTGCGTTGAGCCGCTCACTGGACGACCTGGGTCGCAGTGGTCAGGATCTCACCGACAAGCTGACGCAGTTGCGTGACGGCGCCGACCGCGTGGCCACCGGCAGCGCCGAACTGAACAGCGGCCTCGTGCGGTTGGATGAAGGCGCGCATCAGCTGAAGTCGGGCACCGGGCAACTGCGAGACGGTGCCTCGGAACTGGCAGGCAAGTTGGCCGACGGTGCCCAGCAGGTGCCCCAGTGGACCGATCAGCAGAAGGACGCGATCGCCGACACCATCGGCGGCCCGGTCAGCCTGCGGGCCTCGCATGAGAACGGCGCGCCGAACTTCGGTACCGGCATGGCCCCGTTCTTCCTCACGCTGGCCCTGTTCTTCGGCGCGTTGATGTTGTGGATGGTGTTGCGGCCGTTGCAGTCCCGCGCGGTCGCGGCCGAGGTGCACCCGCTACGGGTGGTGCTGGCCAGTTATCTGCCTGCCGCGGCGATCGGGGCGTGTCAGGCTGTCATCCTGTACGCGGTGGTGCGTTTCGCCCTCGGGCTGCACGCCGAGCACCCGGTCGCGATGCTCGCGTTCATGGTGCTGATCGCCTGCGCTTTCGTGGCCGCCGCTCAAGCGGTCAACGCACTGGTGGGGCCGACGCTGGGCCGGGTCCTGCTGATGGCGCTGCTGATGGTGCAGCTGGTCAGCGCGGGTGGGCTGTATCCGGTGGAGACGACGTCCAAGCCGTTCCAGTTCATCCACCGCTTTGACCCGATGACATTCGGCGTCAACGGTTTACGCCAGCTGGTGTTGGGCGGTGTGGACGGCAGGCTGTGGCAGGCCGTCGTGGTCCTGGTGATCATCGGGGCCGTGGGCCTGCTGGTCTCGTCGTTGTCCGCGCGGCGGAATCGGATGTGGACCATCTCCACCCTCATGCCGGCCGTCAAACCGTGAAAAGCAGGGAGCCTGCCGCTCGGGGGGGTGCGGCAGGCTCCCTGTGGTTTCGGGCAGATCCGTCAGGCGGAGGCTTGTGCCCCCAGCACCCGCTGGATGTCCGGCTTCATCATCTGCAGCTGCTGTCCCCAGTAGCCCCAGCTGTGCGTGCCGTTCGGCGGGAAGTTGAACACGCCGTTGTTGCCACCGGCCGCGATGTAGCGATCACGGAAGGTGATGTTGGTGCGCAGCGTGAATCCTTCGAGGAACTGCGCGGCCATCAGGTTGCCGCCACCACCGGAGGTGTCCAGTTCCGACGGGGTGCCGGTGCCGCAGTAGATCCAGATGCGGGTGTTGTTGGCCACCAGCTGGTTGATGTTGACCATCGGGTCGTTACGCCGCCACGCCGGGTCCGACGACGGACCCCACATGCTCTCGGCGTTGAAGCCACCGGCGTCGTTCATGGCCAGCCCGATCAGCATCGGCCACCAGCCCTCGGACGGGTTGAGGAAGCCCGACAGCGTGCCCGCGTAGATGAACTGGTCGGGGTGGTAGATCGCGTAGGTCAGGGCGGCACTGCCCGCCATCGACAGACCGACCACGGCGTTGCCGGTGCGCGACACGCCCTTGTTGGTTTCCAGCCAGGCGGGCAGCTCCTGGGTCAGGAACGTCTCCCACTTGTAGGTGTAGTTCTGCCCGTTGCCCTTTGACGGCTGGTACCAGTCGGTGTAGAAGCTGGACTGACCACCGACCGGCATGATCGTGGACAGGCCGGACTGGTAGTACCACTCGAAGGCGGGCGTGTTGATATCCCAGCCGTTGTAGTCGTCCTGGGCGCGCAGACCGTCGAGCAGGTACAGCGCGTGCGGGCCACCGCCCTGGAACTGGATGCGGATGTTGCGGCCCATCGATGCCGAGGGCACGTCGAGATACTCCACGGGCAGGCCCGGGCGGGAGAATGCCCCTGCGGTCGCCGAACCCCCCGCGAAGCCGATCAGCCCGGGCAGCGCGGCGACGGTCGCGGCGACCACCGCCGCCCGACGGAGCCACTGACCACGAATCTTCCTGATGAACTTCATAACGGCAACCAACCCACCTTTCGTCAGAGATCCAAGCAATTGCCGTTGCTCTTTCTTCGTCGAAAGTGAATCACGCGCCCCAAATGCCACACGTGTAACACGGCCGCGCGGGGCTGTCGCGGTTGGGCAACGATTGGGACTCGCCCGGGAGACCCACGCGTGACCGCGCCGTGACCGGACTGGGGGACTCAGCCGGCCAGTGCCTCGCGTACGGCGCTGCGACGTTCCTCGATGGCGCGCCCGATTTCCTGGAGCAGCAGCGGTTTTCGGGCCACCAGTTGCTCGATATGGGCCCGCCCGATCTGCAGTACCGTGACCTCGTCCAAGGCGTAGGCACCCGCTGATACCGGTTCGCGGGTCAGGGCGGTCTGGCCGAGGAAGTCGCCGGGCTCGGCGGTGCGCACGGTGACGATCGACCCGTCGGGCCGCACCGCCGTCAGCCGCACCAGGCCCTTGACGATGAACGTCATCCGGTCCGGAACCTGGCCGGGGGACTGCAGGGTCTCCTCGGCCCCGTATCGAACCAACCGCAGATGCGGCAGCAGGTCGCCGAACTCGGCCTCGCTGATGCGCATGGTCGAGGACACCACGTACAACGAATCGAGAATCCGGTCCTCGGTGGCGAACGTGTCCTCGGCCTCGTCCAGGTGCAGATCCGCGCGCCGGGCGGCGTACCAAACCCAGCGCAGGAACATCGCCCTCGCCGCGCCGTCGTCGGCCGGGGAGCGCAGCGGGATCGACGTCTTGTACTGCAACCCGCCCATGGCAACGGCTTTCGGCCGCGCGTCGGGCCGCAGCTGCGGCAGATTGGCCGCCACCCGGGTCAGCATCGCGCAGACCGTGTCCGGCGCGTCCTCCAGGGCGAACACGCTGACCACCGAGATCGAATGGTCACCGGGCGGACGGCTCTGGTTGGTGAACGACGCGCCGGCCAGCACCGAGTTCGGCATGATCTGCATGCCGCTGCCGGTGTCGATATGCGTTGCGCGCCAGTTCACTTCGACCACCCTGCCGCGGGCCGACGGGGTGTCCAGCCAGTCGCCCAGCTGGAACGGCTGCTCGAAAAGCAACAGCAGGCCGGACACGATCTGGCCCACCGAGTTCTGCAGCGCCAAGCCCAGCACGATCGACGTGATGCCCAGCGCGGTGAACAGGCCGCCGACGTTGGCGCCCCACACATAGGAGAAGATCAGCGCCAACCCTACCGCGATCACCGCGAAACGGGCCACGTCGAGGAAGATCGACGGAATCCTCTTGCGCCAGCTGCCTTCCGGCGCACCCTGGAACAGCGTGGCGTTGAAACCCGACAGCAGCAGGATCAGGATGACGAAACCGAAAACGGTCGCGATGATGCGCACCGGCGTGGCGTCCGCGTTGACGTCGGTGGCCTCCGTCAGCAGCAGCAGTAGGGCGCCCAGCGGCAGGATGTAGTTGCGTAGCAGGCTCACCGCGCGAACCAGCTTGCTGCCGCGGCGGGCCAAGGCGGAGCGTACCTCGGTCAGGATGACCAGGGCGACCGGCAACCCGACCGATACGCCGACGGCCCAGAAGAACCACGGCGCGTCGAGCAGACCGGTCACGGCCGGCGCTCCGTGAGCCGCCACACCGGCTCGGATCCGCCAGGACCGGTGATTTCACCCGCGGGGACGAACAGGTCCGGATCGCTCACCGCATCGCGTACCCGTGCCGTCACGTAGACGCCCGGCTGCGCGGAGCCGCTCTGCACCTGGTTGGCCAGATCGACGGTGTCACCCCACATGTCGTAGGCCAGGCTGGACCGGCCGACCAAGCCGCTGGTGACGGTTCCGGTGTCGATGCCCGCTCGCAGCTGCAGATTATTGCCCGTCTCGCCGTTGTAGCGATCCACGATGCGCTGCATCTCCAGGGCGAAATCGACTGTGCGACGGACATTGTCGAGTCTGGGTACGCTGAGTCCGCAGCTGGCCAGGTAGCCGTTGTGCAGGGTGCGGACCCGTTCCACGCCCAAGCTCTCGGCCGCGGCGTCGAACTGGCGCACCAACCGGTTGATGATGGCCAGTGCCGCATCCGAGCTCAGCTGCGCCGACAACTCGTCGAGTCCGGCGATATCGGCGAAGATCACCGTCACGTCCTGATGATCCTGGGCGATGGTCTCCTCGCCCTCCCGGTAGCGGGCCACCACGGGTTCGGGCATCAGCGACAGCAACAGTCGATCGTTCTCCCTGCGCTGTTCGTTGAGCAGGTCCTCCTTGATCGCCAGGTTGCGGCTCATCCCATTGAAAGCGACTGTCAGATCGCCGAACTCGTCCTTGGACAGCACCGGCACGGTGACGCCGTAGTCACCGGAGCTGATCTGCTGGGCGCCGGCCTCCAAACGCCTGATCGGCTGGATGAAGAACCGGGCCAGCAGCATCGCCGCGATGGAGACCACGAAGATGATCCCGGCCGTGGACAGCACCAGGTTGCGGGTGAACGCGGATACCGGCGCGAACGCCTCGGCGGTGTCGATCTTGGCGATCATCGCCCAGTGCAGTCCGTCGATGTCGACGGGGGCATAGGCCTGCAGGGTCTCCTTGCCCAGATAGTCGCCGGCGATGAGGGTGCCGCGCTGGCCGCGCAGCGCCAACTTGGTGGCTTCACTGCCCACCGGTTGCACCAGCGTGGTGCCGTCCTCGCGAATGGAGTTCTGCGCGACATCGGGCGGGGTGCCCGCGTCGATCACCTCGCGCTTGAACCGCTGGGGATCCTCGACGAACAGCCGGGAATCCGAACGCATCAGATCGTCCGTGCCGACGATATAGGTTTCGCCGGTTTTGCCCATACCGGATTCTTCCCAGCGCTTGTCCATGGTCATCAGCCGGTTGATTTTCGATACCGGGAACTGCAGGGCCAGCACGCCCTGCACCTTCCCGAGTTCACCGACGGGGGAGACCAGCCACGCGGTCGGCGACGGTGCCGGCTGGTAGTCACCGAAATCGGTGACGGCGACGTAATCGACGGCGTTGGAGGCCATGGCCTTGAGGTAGGCATCTGTCAGATTGCCGGCGCGGTACGGGCCGTTGAGGATATTGGTGCCCAGGTCGACGCCCTTGTACGCCGAATAGACGACGTTTCCTCTGGTGTCCAACAGCAGGGCATCCTCGAATTCGAACCGGGTGACGATCTCCCGGAAGAAGTCGTTGTATCTGGCGTTGGCCGCCGACCAGGCGCTGCCGTCGCGGGCATCGTCGTTCAGGATCGCCTTGTCGAAATCGGTGAACGGTGCCGTGTAGTAGGCCTGCAGGTACTTCTCCGCGTTCGAGGTCGGCAGCAAGGCCGACACGTCGACATCGTCGCCGTTCTGGTTGTCCTCCACCTTGGCGAATTGGTTGGTGTAGTAATCCGTGACCGACTGTTGCTGCTGCGGAGTGACGGCGGCGTTGGCCAGCTGATCGAAGCCGGCGGTGAACGCCTGCAGGGCCTGGGTGGTGGTCGCCCCGCGGGTGTAGATGACCAACGAGTTCTTCAGATCGGAAATCTGGGCGGCCAGTTGCCTGCTCTGCGATTGCCGGATCTCGGTCAGGCGGTCGAATGCCGAGTTGCGCAGCGATTCCCGGCCGGACTGATAGCCGATGGCCCCGACCACGGCAGCCGACAGGATGCTGGTCGCCAGCAGCATCACCAACAATTTGGATTGGATGCTCACGCGGGCAAGAAACCGGCGGCTCAATTTCGGCGGTGCCGGTGCGTCACCCGAATCGGAATCCGTCGGGCTTTTCGTTGTCGTGGTCATCGGTTCGAGAGCTTAGGCGTTTCACCACGCCATTTCCGATGTTGGCAGATATTCGCAGTGATGGGTCACCGGGGATCGATGATCACCCAGCCGTGCGGCGGGACCACGATGTCGGACACGACATCCGGCGGCGGGGCACCGGAGCCCGCGATGACCTGCCCCGGCCGGGGCAGGGTGGCCCGTAACGGCTCGGCACCGACGTTGAGTGCCACGGTCAGCTCAGCGCCTCCGGCGGCGGTCCGGTACACGTAACCGGTATTGCTGACCGCGATGGCCTCGGTGCGCGCGGTGTGCAACCACGAGTGCCTGCGCCGCAAGCCGATGAGGTATTGGTGCAACTGCAGGGTGTCGTTGTGACCCGTTGGGCGCCCGCCGAATTCGGGGCGGATGGCGTCGTCGCCGCCGGCTCGCTCCTCCTTGACGGCCTGCCAGGCCCATTCGTCGCCGGCATAGATGCTGGGGGTGCCGCCGGTGGTGAGCAACAGCACCAGGGCGTGTTCCAGGTGGCGCGGGTCGTCGAGGCGGCTGGCGATTCGCGTCACGTCGTGGTTGCCGACGAACGTGAGCGGCACGAAGGTGTCCAGGAAGTCGTTGTGGCGTCGCAACGCCCAGTCCAGTTCGTGGAAGTTGCCGTCGTTGAGGCTGCTCCAGACGGCCTTCCACAGTTCGTACTGCGTCACCGAGTCGAAACCCGCCGCCTGCACCTGCGCCGGGTAGTCGCCGTGGATCACCTCGCCGACGAACCACGCCTGCGGATGCCGTTGCCGCACGGCCGGCAGCACCGCGGCCCAGAACCGTTCCGGCACCGCATATGCCGCGTCCAGCCGCCAGCCGTCGGCGCCGCGGTCCAACCAGTGCGCCATCACGTCGACGGTGTAGGCGACGACCTCGGGATTGCCGTGGTTGAGCGTGATCAGTTCGCCGTGGCCCTCGAAGTTCGCGAACCCGTCGCGCCCCCGACGGAACCAGCCGGTGTCGGCGCCCTCGGGCCGCTCCTGGGCCTGACGGTAACGCGGGAACTCGGTGCCGACGTGGTTGAAGACACCGTCGAGCAGTACCCGCAGACCGCGCCGGCGCGCTTCGTCGACCAGCCGGTCGAAATCCGCGTCGTCGCCGAGTCGGGGGTCGATCCGATAGTGGTCGGTGGTGTCGTACCCGTGCGTGCGGGAGGCGAAGATCGGTCCGAGCGCGATACCCGAGCAACCGAGTTCGACGGCGTGGTCCAGCCATTCCACGATGCGCAACAGCCGATGCTCACCGGGCTGTGGCGGCGGATCGGCGGGAAAGGCGCCGACGAACCCCAGCGGATAGATCTGCCACCAGATGGCATGGGCGACCCAATCCGGATCGGTCATGGCCGGAACTTCGCTTCGTACAGGGCGCGCATCCGTTCGGTCAGCTCGGCGGCCGGCCCGTCGGTGTGCAGGCCGGGGGCCACGGTGTCGATGGGCAACGGGGCCACGGGGGTCGGTGGCGCGCCCCATTCGGTGCACCACTGGCTCAGCTGGGCTGCGGACGCCGCGTACACGATGCGCCCCAACCCCACCCAGGCGTGCGCCGCCGCGCACATCGGGCAGTGTTCACCCGAGGTGTATACCGTCGCGGTGCGGCGCTCCTCGGGTGTCAGGTGCTCGACGGCCCAGCGGGCGATGGCGAACTCGGGGTGCTGGGTCGCATCGCCCCCGGCCACCCGGTTGCGGTCCTCGAAGCGGGTCCGGCCGGTCGCGTCGACCAGTAGCGATCCGAACGGCTCGTCGCCGTCATCGAGTGCCGACTCGGCCAGTTCGGCGCAGCGGCGCAGATATTCGAGGTCTTGGGCACTGATGGACACCTCGGCGAGCCTACTCACCGCCGGCCTGGTCTAGGTCTGATGACATACCTGGGGGACGGTTTCGAACGCCGACGCCGAACCCCAGCACCACGCCGCGTAGGCGGCCGCGACGGCCACCCGATCGATGTCGAGCTGGTTTCCACCGGCCGATCGGACGGACTCCGCGACCGCGAACTTGATGATGTCGACGAGCGCCGACATGGATGCGTCCGGTCGGTGCGTAGTGGACATGGTCACTGTTCCCCCAACGGCCAGCGGCCCTCGCGCGTCGCCCCGTTGCGAGCCGCGAAACCGCTGCCTGCTCAACACCTTAGTCCCTGGGCCGGGTGTTCGCGCGGCAGGCGCGCCTTTAGTGACAGCAGCCTTTTTCATTCGTGACCACCTCGAGGCGGCACGCGCATGATGCCAGTACCGGCACGTCGGCGCGGGCGGTGGCCAGGGTGAGCTGCTGACCGATGATCGCTGCCTCGGCGCTGCGCTGCAATCGTTGCAGGCACTCGTGGTAGCCGTGCAGACTCCACACGTTGCCGGGATGCTGACACGACCGGCGCAACGTACCGTCCAACCCCAGGTCGGCCGCATACACCGCGGCGGCCTCCTCGACACGACCCTGCTCCAGCAGCAATGCCCCGTAGGCGTGCCGGGTGGGCTGCATCCAGCCCCACGGCTCGTCGTAGGGTAGGGCGTCGTCGAGCGCGATGGCCGCCCTCAGGTGGGTGAACGCGTCGTCGAAACGCCCTTCGCGGTAGGCGATTTCACCGTCGAGCATGGCCACCGCGATGGCGAGGATGTCACGGCTGGTGTTGTTGAACAGGTATCGGGTGTCCGGGATGCGGGCGTAGGCCGTCGCCAGCGCCGCCCGCTCGGCATGGGCCTGGGGGAGTTGCCCCTTGGCGGCGTGCGCGACACCACGGCCGTAGTGGATGGTGGCGGTGGTGGTGCAATACAGCTGCTGGTCATCGGGCAGCGGCGTGCCGATCAGCTCGTCCCAGCGCCCGAACCGCACGAGGACGTGCACGCGCAATGGCACGAACGCCTCCAGCCAGTCCGCCATCGGCGGGGATTCGATGGACAGCAGTTCGGGGGTCAGCTGACCGGCCAACTCGTCGGCCGCCTCCAGTGCCACCCGCGACCGGCCCTCGAACATCGCCGAATAGACCACGAAGTGCAGATCGTGTGCGCGGTACAGCGAATAGAAGTTCAGCGGCCCCTCGCGCCGCACGAATCGGCGATCGGCGCGAACGGCGGCCTGATTGGCCAGGATCGAGGAGCGGTAGTCGCCGCAGAGCACGTCGATATGGCTGGGCATGTGCTGCAGGTGACCGGCATCGGGGACCAGGCCCCGCAGTAGATCGGCGGCCGGCAGTGCGTCCTCGGGGTGCGCCGACATTTCCAGGGCGTGCAGATACAGATGCAGTACGCCTGGATGCGTCCGTCCGGCGTCGGTGCGCAACGCGTCGTCCAGGAGATGCACGGCCGCCAGCACCCGCGAGCCCGGGGCGGGTTGCCCGGTCGTGCTGTCCCACAACGCCCACGCGGTGACGTTGAGCAGCGCGTCGGCCGCCAGCGCGGCGACGTCGACATCGCCGGGATACTCCTGCGCGACGCGGGCCATCGCGTCGGCGTAGGCGCCGTGTCCGGCTTCCAGCGCCGCGGCGTCCGCCGGATCGCCGGTGGGGAAGCGCACCGCCAGGGCGTCGATCAGCGCCCGCTCCACCGTCGACGCGCGCCCGGTCCGGGCCAGTTCGAGTTCGCTGCGGGCGCGGGCCAGTGAGGCGGCCAGATCCACCGGATCGAACGCCTCCCACGCCTTGTTGTAATTGGGGCCGATGGCATACGCGATGCCCCACCGGGCGATGGCCAGATCGGGATCCAGGGCGAGCGCCCGCTCGAAACAGTGCACTGCTTCTTCGTGATTGAAGGCGTAGGCCCACACCAGGCCGCGGTCGAACCACACCTGCGCCTGCGGTTCGGTTGTCTCGACGGGCCGGTGGTAGGAACCCAGGTCGTAGTAGGGCTCGGCTGCTGTGCTCACGGCAGGCACGTTAATTCAGCGGCGCCTGCGGCGAGAAGCGTTGCGCAGATGCCTGAGCCGAACGGTGCGCCCACGACTACCGTGACCCCCATGATTCGTTGCGTGCGGTTGTGGACTGGTGATGACGGTGGTTCTCATGTCGAGGTGGGCACACTGGACATGGCGCCGGGCCGCAATGCGGATCTGGTGTCGGCGGCGATGTCGGCAGCCCATGTGACCGTCGAGGAGACCGCCGGCGGCGGCTCGCTGGCCTGGCATACCGCGCCGGTGCGCCAGCTGGTGGTGACCCTGGCCGGCACCTTGCGGTTCTCGACCCGCGACCATGAGACGTTCCTGCTGCATCCCGGTGACGTGCTGCTGGCCGAGGACACCACCGGTACCGGCCATCAGTGGGAACTCGTCGGCACCGACCCGTGGCGCCGGATGTACGTCGTGCTCGCCCCCGACGCCGAGGTCCCCTTCGTCCCAGCGTGATTTGTGCACGTTCGGTAACGGTGGGCGGTACCGAACGTGCACAAATCCCTAGTGGCCGGCGACGATATCGGCCTCGTCGACCACGACCGGGTCCTTCGAGCCGGGTAGCAGTGAGTAAGCCGCGCAGACGATCCCGAAGAACAGATAGCCCAGGGCGACTTGCGGATTGGCCGCCCACGCCACTTCGGGGGCGTGGATCAGGCCGATGAAGGACAGCGCCGCACCGACGGCCGACGCCAGCGCGGCGAACAGGAACTTCTTCTCCAGGATGAAGGTGACCATGGTGCCCAGGATCAGACCCACCAACACCGCACCCTCGCCGAGGGTCTGCAGGCCCTCGTAGACCACGCCGGCACCGTTGAGCTTGTCCAGTCCGACGGCCGAGGCCGAGGTGCCTGCCGCGTTGAGCGCGTTGTCGATCAACCCGCTGGCCCACTGCGCCAGGTTGGGCAGCAGCGCGGCGACGACGGCCACGGCGTGCAGTCGCGGCACCGCCTGGAAGGCCTGCGCCCCGATCAGCAGACCGATGTAGAGCAGGATCGGCACGATCGCGGGCACCGGCAACAACGCGTCCAGCACGCCGAAGAGGCCGAGGAAGCAGAAGATGCCGATCACCACACCGCTGGCCAGTGAGTACCCGGCCCGGCCGCCGGCGTCCTTCCAGCCGGGGTGGCCGATGTACACCGCGGGCGGGAAGGGCGAGCCGAACGCCGACCCGATCACCGCGCCGGCGCCGTCGGCCAGCAGCACGCTGCGCAGGTTGTAGTTGTCGCCCGCGGCGGCCGCACTCTCCACATTGCTCATCGCCTCGGTGAAGTTGTAGACACCCAGCGGTATCGCCGTACCCAGCAGCGGTGCCAGGTGTGACAACCCGCTGAACAGCATGTCCACTCGCAGATCCGGCACACCGATCGCGATATCCGAAACTGCCTGTCCCACATCGGGTGCCGACATGAAGCCACCGATCCACCCGATGGCGGTGCCGACCAGCAGGGCGGCCAGCCCGACCGGGATACCGAACGGCAGCTTCATGTCGGTGAAGAACCCGATCAGGATGATGGCGAGCACCGGCAGGCCGATCCAGGCGGCTTCCCACATCTGGGCGGCCGGCCGCATCGAGATGAACGTGATCGAGATACCGGCCAGGGTGCCCAGCATCGCCGCGCGCGGGGTCAGCTTGCGGATATAGGGCCCGACGAAGGCGCCGATCATCACGATGACGCCGATCATGAACGCCCAGGCCAGCCCGGCCTGCCAGGCCGCCATGGCGTCCTTGGTCTTCAGGTACACCGGCAGCATGACGACGAACACCACGATGAACATGTGCGGCACGCTGGGGCCGTACGGCAACGCCGTGACGTCGGTTCGGTTCTCGCGCCGGGCCAACCGGCGGGCCAGGAACGTGTAGTACAGATTGCCGAGAATCAGTGCCACACCGAGGGCGGGCAGGATGGTGCCCAGCACGTCACCGGGTGGCACGTTGACGACGCCGATCATCAACCCGGTCAAGGTGAGAACGTTGACCAGGATGTTGAAGCCCAGCCCGAAGAACGCGTTGGTATCCCCGCGCGTCCACCACGGGATGCTCAGGCCGGGTGTGGCCTTTTCTGCCGGCGGATCGGAGCTGGCGGGGGGATCGGTGACGTCGGTGGACATGGCGTGGGCCTTTCTAGACCTGGGAAGGAGCTGTCGTGGTGAGTTGCTGCAACGCGGGAATGACCGCCGCGGTATCGGCGACCCACCCGAAAATGCCCCCCTGGGCCTTGATCATCTCCAGCCCCACCCGCTGGAACTCCGGGAAATACGAACCGACACAGTCGGATACCACCAAGCACTCGTACCCGCGGTCGTTGGCCTCCCTGGTCGTGGTGTGCACGCACACCTCCGTGGTGACGCCGGTGACGAGCAGTTGGGTGATGCCGGCACCGGTCAGTACCTCCTGCAGCTCGGTGGCGTAAAACGCGCCCTTGCCCGGTTTGTCGATCACCACCTCCCCGTCGATCGGGGCCAGCTCGTCGACGATGTCGTGGCCGTACTCGCCGCGGATCAGGATGCGCCCGTACTTGCCGGGGTCACCGATCCGCTTGGACGGGGCACCGCGATGGAGCTTGGCGGGCGGGCAGTCCGAGAGGTCGGCGAGGTGACCTTCCCTGGTGTGGATGACCAGGATCCCGGCCTCGCGGGCGGCGGCGAGCAGCGCGGCCAGCGGCGGGACGACCTTGAGCAATTGGTCGACGTCGTTGCCCAGGCTCTCGCCGAAACCCCCGGGCAGCAGGAAATCCCGTTGCATGTCGATGACGATCAGTGCCGTGCGGCCGGGCTCCAGCGTGAACGCCGACGGTTCGGCGGCGACGGACACAGACATGGGTGATCCGGCTTCGGCACCTGGCTGGGTTGTCATATCTGCTCCTTGACCGATGGTTCGGTGGCGGCTGCGGCGGTGGTCCGGGGCTCGTCGAGGATTTGTGCGGCCAGCGTCAGGGCCGTGTCGTCGGAGAGCGCGTTGCCCAGCAGCATGGCGCTGTAGGGGCGCCCGTCACTGGTCACGCCGAGTGGCACCGCGACGCCGAGCAGGTCGAGCAGATTGCCGAAATGGGTGTAGTGGCCCAGCATCGTGTTGCACTCGATGGGCCGCGCGAGCACCTGCTCGACGGTGAAGGTGGTGCCGATGGTGGGCACCACCAACACATCCATGGACTGCCAGAGCCGCGCGACCTCGGCCTTGAGCTCCTGCAGCTTCTGCAGGGCGGCGAACGCGTCGACCGCGGTGTAGCTCAGGCCGCTGCGGAAGATGTCCCGCACCACCGGGTGTATCGAATCAGGGTGAGATTCCAGGAAATCGCCGAACTCGACCAGGCGCTCGGCCACCCACGGCCCTTGGTAGAGCAGGGAACCCGCGGCCAGAAAAGGTGTCAGGGAAACCTCGACGATGTCGGCGTGCCGTTCCAGGTGTTCCCGAAAACCGATGTGGGCGGCCCGCATCGCGTCGTCACCGAAGAACTCCAAGTCACCGACGGGCGGCAACCCGACCCGGATCGGCGTGCCGTCATACCGCGGGCCGCGATCCCGTGACCACGGGTCGCCGTCGTCGCGGCCGGCGAGCACGTCGAAAACCCGGTCGACATCGTCGATGCAGCCGGCCATCACGCTCAGGCAGTCCAGCGATTTGCAGGCCGGCACCAACCCGACGGTGCTGATCAGTCCGCGTGACGGCTTGAACCCCACCACACCGTTGAGGGCGGCGGGCACCCGCCCCGACCCGGCGGTGTCGGTGGCGACCGCGAACGGCACCTGACCCAGCGCAACGGCCAGCGCCGAGCCCGAACTCGAGCCGCCCGAGATGAGCTCGCCGCCGAACACGCTGCGCGGCACGGTGTATGGGGTGCGGGTACCGTTGAGTCCGGTCGCGAACTGGTCGAGGTTGGTTTTGCCGACGTAGAGGGCGCCCGCGTCGAGCAGCCGCTGCACGGCGGGCGCGGTGCGCTCTGCGACATAGGCGTAGTCCGGACAGGACAGCGTGGTGGGGACACCGGCGACGTCGATGCTGTCCTTGACCCCGAACGGCACCCCGTACAGCGGCAGGGTGCGGGCGCCGGGCCGGTTCTCGATCTCGACTGCGGCGGCCAGCAGTTCGTCACGGGGCACGGTGGACAACCACGTCCCGTCGTCACCCCGGGCGGCGATGGCGTCGGCTACCCGGGCCGCGGTCTTGACCGGCGAGCCGGTGCCACCGGCATGCGAATCGAGGATCTCGGCAATCGACGGTCCGATGGACGGACCGTTGGCGGCTGTTCCCATGTCTGTCGATTGTCGACAGAATCGTGGCGATTGCGGTACGGCTGTGTGTCGATCGTGTTAGCGCGTGGCCTGCGTGGTCAGGTCCAGATATCGCAGGTGGCCGTGCTGTTCCAGCGCGGCGATGACGGTCTGCGCGTCATTGGACTCCAGCGCGGTCAGGATCGCCCGGTGCCGCTCGACACCGTCGCTGGCGTGGTGATGGCGGGCCTCTTCGCGCAGGTTCATCGCCATCGGCAGCTGCAGTTTGAGCAGGATGGGCTCCAGCACCAGATCCAGCTGGCGGTTGCCGGCCAACGCGACGACCGCGGCGTGGAAGCGGCGATGCGCGTCGTCGCGGTCCAGAGCGTCTGTCGCACAGGTCATCTCGTCGAGCGCCCGCCGCACCGGTTGCAGCGCGGATTCCGGGTCGGCAAGCGGCATGGCGAGTTCGACGGCATGCCGTTCCAGGACGTGCCGAAGGTCGAACAGCTGCAGGATGTCCGACGGCGACCAGTCGGTGACCCGTGACCCTCGGCGGGGGAGATGCTCCACCAAGCCCTGCTGCGTGAGCAGCCGCAACGCCTCACGCAGCGGTGCCCGGCTGATGCCGAGGTCCGCGCACAGTTGCTCCTCGACGATCTTCTCGCCCGGGCTCAGCGCCCCGCTGAGGATCGCGTCCCGCACCCGGTTTCCGGCGACCTCGACCAGGGTCGCGGGCAGTTCCTGTCGCGATCCGTCTGTCCGGGGTTCCGCCATGCCACGCCATCGTAGGAACTTTTGCGGCCGCGTGCCGCATGCGGGGCTCGACACCACACCTAGAACGTGTTCTAGTGCATGGCATGCTGGACTTCACCCTCGAGGACCTCAGCGCGGAGGATGTCGAGCGCTTACGCACGGTCTACGGCCCGCTGACCGAGTCGGTGCGCGCGCTGATCGATGCCACCATCCGCTCGGAGGCCGACGCCGATGCGGTGGCCGCGGCCAAGGCACAGATCGACGGGGCGACCGCTACCCTGCGCCGCCAACAGCTCGACGGGCCGTTCGGTGTCCGGTTCACCACCCAGGGTGACCGGATGCCGTGGGGCAATGCGGTGATCGGGCTGCGCAACCCGATCGCGCCGCCACTGGCCGTGCGGCGTAACGCCGACGGATCGGTGTTCGCCGATGTCGTGCTGGGTGCGGCATATGAGGGTCCGCCGGGACATGTGCACGGCGGGGTGGCCGCACTGCTGCTCGATCACGTCCTCGGGGAATCGGCCAGCCCGGCCACCAGCCCGCGGCTCACGGGCACCATCAGCATCCGATATCTGCGACCGACCCGGCTCGGCGCGCGGCTGCACATCGAGGCGGCGGTCGTGCGCACCGAAGGGGTCAAGGCGTTCGCGGCCGGCCTGATATCGGATGCGGACGGTCCCACCGTGCAGGCCGAGGGGGTGTTCATCCGGCCGAAGTGGGCCAGGGGCTAACCGGCTGCCGGGCTGGCGTTGGCGATGTCGACGAGCACTCGGGTGATCGTGGCGAGTTCGCCGACGAGCACCCGGGCCGGGCCGTCGTCGGGACCCAGTAATGGGGCGGCGTCGCGCACCGCGACCGCGGCGGCGTTGAGTTGCTCGGTATCCACGCGCCACGGTGCGGCCGGGGTGGCCGGATTGCCCATCAGCGCCTTGACGTAACCGTCTATCGCGCTGGTGAATTCGCGATTCAGCGTGGGTGAGGGGTGCGCGGGCAACGAGGATTCCAAGGTGGCGCAACTGGTGGTGACCGCGTTCAGTGAAGCGCGGTACGGTCGCAACCACCGACGGATCACAGCGTTCTCGGTTCGGGTGGCCCCGACCGCGGCCTCGAACGCTGCGCGTGCGCTTTCGGCTCGCTGCCAGGCGGTCGACAGGGTGTCGGCGGGATGGTCGACATCATGCACGAAGCCCTTGATCACCGTGGCGGCATAGTCGATTTCCGTCTTCAGCAGTTCGCCGGCCCGTTGCCGCAGCCGCACCAGGGCATTGTCGGGAAGGCTGACATGCACGATCACCGCGAGCGCCCCGCCGATGACGGTGGCCAACCAACGTTGCTCCACGGTGGCGGCACCGACGGACCCCGCCACGTCCAGCAAGAAGATGATCGCGGCGGCCAACGCCGCGTTCACCGCGAAGTATCCGAATTCGGCACCGAGATAAGCGATTCCCAGACACGCCACGGCCAGCGCCACCGATACCAGACCACTCGGGTGCAGCAGGGTGGTGACGGTCGACGCCACCACCACACCGACCGCGTTGCTGGCGATCCGCCCGACGCACCGGGTATAGGTGTGGGCCGTCTCGGGCCGCAGCACCATGAGAACCGTCACCGCGATCCAATACGCGTACTCGGCTCCGCTCGCGCGGGCCATCGCCAACCCGGCGGTCACCGCGATCGTCAATCGGACCGCATGTCGCAAGATCGGTGACTGCCACTGCAGTTGCGCCCGCACCAGGTCGACAGCCGCCGTCCAGGCGTGCGGCAATCCCGTTCGTCGCAAGGGGGCCACCTGTTCGGGCTCGAACTGCCCGAATCGCAGTTCGACCGCTTCGGACAGCTGGCGGTACAGCCGCTGGGCCGCCGCTGCCGTCGTGGCGTCGGCCGCCGCGCTCAGGCGGGTCAGTGCGGGACCGACGTCGTGGCGGTGTGCGCGCCTGGCGATCAGCTCGAGCAGGTCTCCGGTGGCCCGCAGGGTGTCCGCGGCGGCCGGATCCCGCGGGCCTTCACGAGCCAGCGCGGTCAGCGTCACCGCGATCCGTTCCGGCAACCCGTACCAACCCCGGTAGGCGGGCGGCCGCCGCTGCGCCTGGGCTTCGCTGAGGGTGAAGGCCTCCCGCAGCCGGATCAAGGGCATCCGGTCGATCTGGGCGCCGGGCTCGGTCGCGAGCCGGTGCGCGTCCGCACCGAGGGCGCGATAGGCCTGCGTGAGGGCCTCGCTCTGGTTACGCCATCGGCGTTGCGGCCAGACCGCGATCAGCACGGCCTGGGTCAATCCGGCCAGCAGTGCCAGACCGGCCGAGGTCAGCGCCGCCGTGCCGGTGCCGGCCGTCGCCGAGGCGGTGACCAGGAGAACCGCCGCGCCGGAGGCCAGCATGCCCGCGTTGGCGCTCAACGCCCACTGCATCCCGGCCAGGAAACACCATGCCGCCACCGCGACCAGAAACAGGGGAGTCCACCGGCCGGTGAGTCCGCCCACGGCCACCGCCAGCGCCGTCTCCGCCGATACCGCGACGACGACCGGAATCCGGCTGCGCGGGCTGTCCTGCAGCGCGGTGGCACCGGCCAGGGCGGCGGCGCCCCCCGCGGCCATCGCCGAGCCGGGTGTCCCGAGGTAGAGCGCAAGCGCGGCGACCGCCAGCACCCCCAGCAGGCTGCGCGCCACCGCGCCGAACTCGTACAGCGTCAACCCGAGGGCTCTGGCCCTGCTCACCAGGCGGCCTTACTCACCGCTTCATTCTCGTACGCGTCGCGTTCTGCGAGCCGTTACCGAGCCGCGCGGGTAAGCGTGTCCGCTGTTGTTACTTTCGATGCATGGAAAAGGTGATGGTGGTGCTGCGTCGCGCCGAGGCGGACGAGCAGTGGTGTTGGCGGTTGCGCACCTCGGTCACGTCGGCCTTGTCCGCGTTGGAGTTGCCGGGCCTGACGGTCAATGTGCGTGACGACGCGGTGCGCGCCTCGCTGATGACGCTGACCACGTTGGACCCACCTGCGGTCGCCGTGGTCAGCATCTGGACCCAGCAGTACTACGGGACGGCTGTGGCGTCCGCAATCGAACAGCTGTCAGCCGAATGTGATTGTCTGGCAGCATATCTGGTCACCGAATCGGTACCCATGGCCGCACCCGACACCCCACCGGGCGCACGCACCCGGGGTTTGGCCAACGTGGCACTGCTGCGCCGGCCGGCCGACCTGGACCAGTCGACCTGGCTGGCCCGCTGGCATCTGGACCACACGCCGGTGGCGATCGCGACCCAAGCGACCTTCGGGTATACCCAGAACACGGTGGTGCGGGCGCTCACCGACGGGGCGCCGCGCATCGACGCCATCGTCGAAGAGCTGTTCCCGATCGAGGCCGTCTCGGATCTGTACGCGTTCTTCGGGGCGGGCGACGACGCGGATCTGGCCGACCGGATGGGTCGGATGGCCGCCAGTGTGGCGAGGTTCGGCGCGGACCGCGATATCGACACCGTGCCGACCAGTCGGTACCCGATGTGGGGCTCGGCGCCTACGCTGTCGACGTGACACTTTTGATCGCGGATGACAACCGCGTGCGTACCCTCACCTTGAACCGGCCGGAGGCGCTCAACGCCTTCAGCGAGGCACTGTACGACGCGACCACCGAGGCGCTGCTGGCCGCGGCGGACGATCCGGACGTGTCGGTGGTGCTGCTCACCGGTGCCGGCCGCGCGTTCAGTGCGGGCAACGACCTGGTGGAGATGCAGCGGCTGGTCACCGATCCCGACTACCAACCGGGCAAGCACGGTTTCCGCGGCATGATCGAGGCGCTGGCCGCATTCCCCAAACCGTTCATCTGCGCGGTCAACGGGGTGGGCTTGGGTATCGGGGCGACCATCCTGGGTTATGCCGACCTGGCCTTCATGTCCAGCACAGCGCGACTGAAGTGTCCGTTCACCAGTCTGGGTGTGCCGCCGGAGGCCGCGTCGTCGTACCTGTTGCCGCGGTTGATCGGTCGGCAGAACGCCGCCTGGCTGCTGATGTCCTCGGAGTGGATCGACGCCGCCGAGGCGCTGCGGATGGGGCTGGTGTTCAAGGTGTGCGAGCCGGCGGAGCTGCTCGCCGAGGCACGTCGGCATGCCGACGTGCTGGCGTCCCGCCCGCTGAACAGCCTGCTGGCCGTGAAGAAGACGATGCTCGAACCGGTGCGGCCGGGGATCGCCGCGGCCAGTGAGCGGGAGAACGCGTTGTTCGCCGAATTATTGGGCCAAGCCGCCAATGTCGACGCGCTGGCATCCTTCGTCGACAAGAGGGGCTAACCGGCGGCGTGCACCGGGCATTCGCGCGAGGCCGACAGGATCGCGCGTAAGGTGCGGCGGCACCGGCCGCAGTCGGAACCGGCCCCGCACGCCTCGGCGATCTGCTTCGAGGTGGTGGCGCCGGCAGCCACGGCGTCGCTGACGGCCTGGGTGGTGGCACCGGTGCACAAGCAGACGAACACGGCTCAGCCCCCCACCGTCATGTGATGGGCGAACTTGCCGACGAACAAGGACGGGTAAGCCCCGAACCCGGCCCGGGACATCCACTCGGCCGCGGCATCGGGATGGTCGATCCAGCGCCTGGCGCGGGACTCGTTCTCGACCTCCTGCAGGATCAGAACCTCGTGCCCGTCGTCGAAGGCGCGGTAGACCCAGAGCTTGCGGACGCCGGACTGCCGGATGCGGTCCAGCGCCCCGTGCACCTTCACCATCAGGTCGTCCACGCTGTCGACAGTGGTGACCACACCGACGATCACTCCGGCGACAGCGCTCTCGGCGGGGCCGGGTTCACCGTCGTTCAGGTCGATCTTCTCCACCACCTCGCCGGCAAAGATCGCCGGGATGTCCTGCACGCCGGAGATGTCGAACAGGTCGAAAATCGCCGGGGACCGCAGAACGTCACGCACCGAATTCGGATGTGAAATGCCGATTGTCACCAGGATTCGTCCCGGCTCCCAGATCGAGGTGTAGAGAACGACGTGATGGGCATCGATATTCGCCAGGGAATCCTGGCGGGCCTTGAGGGAATTCCACATCGATGCCGGATCGGCGACGCGATAATCAGCGGCCAGAATGAGCGAATGCAATTGGTATTCGCCCACTGGTCGTCACCTCCGTCGCTATCGGGTCGAGGGGCTTGTCGCACACCGCTCGCCAAGTAAGGGAAGTGTACCCTTAGTTAGGGCAGCCAGTCCATCGTTGCTCCGCGGCCTGGGGTTAGCCTCACCTATGGAGTGCGTCGACTCGCCACGGAGTGGGGTCGAAACGCCCCCGAAACGCCCCCGAAGCGCTCGCCGCCGGGTGTGGCCTGGACTAGATTCGGGCGTGCACGGCAACAGCAACACCTGACCAGCCCGCACGGTGCGTAGGAGCGAAATGCAAGGCGATCCGGAAGTTCTGAAGCTGCTCAACGAGCAGTTGACCAGTGAACTCACGGCGATCAACCAATATTTCCTGCATTCGAAGATGCAAGACAATTGGGGATTCACCGAATTGGCGCAACACACGCGCGAAGAGTCAATCGAAGAAATGCACCACGCGGAATGGATTACCGACCGCATCCTGTTGCTCGACGGCCTGCCCAACTATCAGCGGCTGTTTTCCCTCCGGGTTGGTCAGACGCTGCGCGAGCAGTTCGAGGCCGACCTGGCGATCGAATACGAAGTGGTGGCCCGGCTCAAGCCCGGCATCATCATGTGCCGCGAGAAGCAGGACGCGGTGTCGGCCAACCTGCTCGAGCAGATCCTCGGCGACGAGGAGAAGCACATCGACTACCTGGAAACCCAGCTGGAGCTGATGGACAAGCTCGGTGAGGCGCTGTACTCGGCGCAGTGCGTGTCGCGTCCGCCCAAGTAGCTCGCGCCCCGACGCCTTCCGCCGGCCGCCGACCTCATCCGTCGCCGGCCGGCGGTCGCGTATATTGGTAGCCAATCTAATAATCGCGCGGTCGGGGTGAACAGGGGAGGACGCCATGACCGACGTATCCGCGGCATCCGCACGGCAGGACGCCGATGCCGCCGCAGAGCTCGGACCGCAACGACGCAATATCGTCTTCGTCGCCGTGCTGCTGGGCATGCTGCTGGCTGCTCTCGACCAGACCATCGTCGCGACCGCGCTGCCCACGGTGGTGGCCGACCTGGGCGGTGCCGGTCACCAATCCTGGGTGGTGACAAGCTATTTGCTGGCCTCGACCATCGCCACCGCGATCGTCGGCAAGCTCGGCGACCTATTCGGCCGCAAGGCCGTCTTCCAGGGCTCGATCGTGTTCTTCTTGACGGGATCGGTGCTGTGCGGGCTCGCGCAGTCGATGACGATGTTGGTTGCGGCGCGGGCACTCCAGGGCATCGGCGGCGGCGCCATCATGGTCACCGCCACCGCCGTGATCGGCGAGGTCATCCCGTTGCGCGATCGGGGCCGATATCAGGGGGCACTCGGCGCCGTGTTCGGCGTGACGACCGTGATCGGGCCGCTGCTGGGTGGGTTCTTCACCGATCATCTGTCCTGGCGCTGGGCGTTCTGGATCAATGTGCCCGTCGCGGTCGTGGTGTTCGCGGTGGCCGTGGTGGCCATCCCGGCGCTGGCCGGTCGCACCAAGCCGGTGATCGACTATCTGGGCATCGTCCTGGTGGGGCTCGGCGCGGCCGGACTGACGTTGGCCACCAGTTGGGGCGGCGCCGAATATGCGTGGTCGTCGCCGATCATTCTCGGCCTGTTTGCCGGGTCGGCGGTCATCCTGGCCGCCTTCGTCTGGGCGGAAACGCGTGCGGCCGAACCGATCCTGCCGATCAGGTTGTTCGCCAGCCCCGTCTTCACGGTGTGCTGCGTGCTGGCCTTCATCGTGGGGTTCGCGATGCTCGGCGCGATGACCTTCCTGCCGACCTTCATGCAGTTCGTCGACGGCGTCTCGGCGACCACCTCGGGCCTGCGCACCCTGCCGATGGTCGCGGGCATGCTGCTCACCTCGATCGGCAGCGGTGCGTTGGTCGGCCGCACCGGCCGGTACAAGATGTTCCCGGTCGCCGGCACGGCCGTCATGGCGGTCGCTTTCGTCCTGCTGTCCCGGATGGACGCCGCCACGTCGGTCTGGCTGCAATCGGCCTACCTGTTCCTGCTCGGTACCGGTATCGGCCTGTGCATGCAGGTGCTGGTCCTGGTGGTGCAGAACACCGCACGGTTCGACGATCTCGGTGTGGCGACCTCGGGCGTGACGTTCTTCCGGACCATCGGCAGCTCGTTCGGCGCGGCCATCTTCGGCTCGCTGTTCACCAATTTCCTCTCCGGCCCGCTGAGGGATGCCCTGGCGGCCGGCGGGGCGCCCGCGGCCGCCGCACAGTCCCCGAAAGCCCTGCACGAGTTGCCCGCCCAGGCGGCCGCGCCGATCGTCGATGCCTATGCCGACGCGCTCGGTCTGGTCTTTCTCTGTGCGGCACCTGTCGCGGTGGTCGGGTTCGTCGTGGCCCTGTTCCTCAAGGAGATCCCGTTACGCGAAATCGAGGCGGCCTCGGCGGCCGACCTCGGTGACGGGTTCGGGATGCCCGCCATCGAATCCCCTGACGACATCCTGGAGCGCGCAGTGGTCCGGATGTTCCGCGATTCACCGGAGATCCGGCTGCGCAATCTCGCCGGAAGTCCGGGCTGTGAGCTCGACGTGGCGCGGTTGTGGGCGCTGGTCCAGATCTACCGGCACAGCCAGTCTTTCGGTTCGGCGACGCTCCCCGAGATCGCCGAGTTCCGGCGGGTGCCGCCCGAAGTGCTGGAGCCGATCTTCGGCAGGCTCGTCGACACCGGCTACGCGCTGCGCACCGGCGACCGCCTCTGGCTGACCCAGTCGGGCGCCGACCAGGTCGACGCGGTGACCGCCGCACTGGTCGGTCGGATCGTCGACAAGCTCGCGGAGGCTCCCGACTATCAGGGCCGGCCGGACCGGCTGCAGGTCGAGGCCGCACTCGAGCGCATCGCGCATCGCATGTTGGTGCAACGGGAATGGCTCGACGACCGGCCGGCGTTGGCTGCCGCCCCATGACGGAGAACTAGAACGCGTTCCAATTCCAGGATTCCAGGCGTACTCTTCGCAACATGAGCCGAATCGGAGATTATCCCGACGACGACGCCGCCGCCTGGGTGCTCAAGTCACCCGATATCGGTGTTGCCATGGCCGGTTTCACCAATGCGGTCTACACCAAGAACCGGCTGCCGATGCGGGTCCGCGAGCTGGCCCGGATGGTGATCGCCCTGGACAACGAATGTGTGGTGTGTCAGAACACCCGGGATTCGGACGGGATCGCCGCCGGCGTCGACGAAGACCTCTACGACCACGCCCATGAGTGGCGAACCTGGCCCGGGTACAGCGCGCAGGAGCGCGTGGCCGCCGAGTTCGCCGAGCGGTTCGCCCGCGACCACACCGGGCTGCGCGACGACGACGAGTTCTGGGCGCGGTGTTCGGCCGAGTTCGACGACGAACTGCTGACCGATCTGGCGTTGTCGTGTGCCATGTGGCTGGGCATGGGGCGGATGCTGCGCACCCTGGATATCGGCCAGAGCTGCAAGATCACCCTCTGACATCGGCTGGACAATTCGATGGGTGCAGCTGCCGCGACCGCGGTTGCCGCGGTGTTCGTCTGGCTCGGCATGGTGCTGGCGATCTCGTTCATCGAGGCGCCACTGAAGTTCCGCGCGCCAGGTGTGACGCTGCCGATCGGACTGGGCATCGGACGGTTGGTGTTCCGCGCGCTCAACGGCGTCGAAGCTGTGCTCGCGATCGTCGTGGTCGCCAGCATGGTGTCGGTGCATCCCTCGACGCTCACGAGTGCGGCGGCCGCAACGGCGGTGGGCGCATTGGTCGTGCAGTTGGTGGCTGTGCGGCCCAGGCTCACTCGCCGCTCCGACGCCGTCCTGGCCGGCTCGCCGGGGCCGCGGTCGCGAGCCCATTACGCCTACGTCGGGCTCGAGGTGGTCAAGGTCGTCGGCCTGATCGCCGCCGGTATCGCACTGTTGTCGTCGTGAGCACCGCGGCCAGGCCCACACCGGCGATGAGCACGACCAGCCAGGGCAGGGCACCGTGCTGGTGCACCCAGCCGGCAAGAGTCGCCTGCAGGCGACCGGCGGCGGTGATCACCGGGTCGGCCGCGCCCGCGCCGCCGCCGCCGAACAACCGGATCTCGTAGACGCCGTAGTAGGTCACGTACGTACCGACGACCACCAGCAGCACGCCACCGATCCTGTTGACATAGGGCAGGATTCGTCGCAGCCGATCCAGCATCGTGGAACTCGCGACGGCCACCGAGACCGCCAGTGCCCCCACGATCAACGCGAAGCCGGCGGCATACGCCAGATACACCCCGACGGCGTCGAGCAGCGTGGCCGCCCGGGCCGCCCCGGCCGTCACCGCGAGAAACGGCCCCACCGTGCAGGACAGCGACGCCAGCGCGAACCCGGCGCCGTACCCGAGCATCGAGCCCAGCCGGGCGGTGGGCGCCCAACGTGCCCCCGCCGACATCGGTACTCCCACCTGCCGTCCGGCCAGCAACCACAAGCCCAGCGCCAGCAGCAGAACCCCGATGAACACCGTCACGTAGGGCAGATAGCGCTGAATCGTCGAGGCCACCGACACCGCCAGCGCGCCGAACCCGGCGAACACCGCCACCACGCCCGCGGTCATCGCGGCGGTGGCCGCCAGGGCCCGACCCACGGCGCGAGCGGGTCGACCGTCGCGCTGCACCACCAGCGCCAGATACGCGGGCAGCATGGCGAACCCACATGGATTCAGGGCGGCGACCAGGCCGGCGCTGAACGCCAAACCGACCAGGTTGGTTTCCAACTCAGGCCAGGGCCGCCACGCGGTCGGACAACTCCTGTTCGGACATCGCCGAGGTGGGGTTGTTCACGAACGACGATGTGCCGTCACGCTTGACGAACAGGTAGGCCGGCTGCCACGGAACGTTGAACCGCGCCCAGATGGACCCGTCGGCGTCGTTGAGATTGGTGAAACCCAAGTTGTACTTGGACACGAAGCCCTGCATGGCCGACACGTCGGAACGAGCGGCCACACCGACAAAGGTGACACCGGGATTGGCGGCGGCCACCTTGCTGACGTTGGGCGCCTCCTGGTTGCAGAACGGACACCACGGCGTCCAGAACCACAGCACGGCCGGGCGGCCCTGCAGGCTGGCACCGTTGAACGGGGCACCGGAAAGGGTGGTACCGGTGAATTGCAGGCGGTCATCGGCCAGGGCTGTCGGCGCAGTGACACCGAACAGCATCAAGGCCGTCACCGCGATCAGGACGAGGTGGCGGATGCGAGTGGTCATACCTGGTGCACGTACCCGGATCCCGTTCGGTTCACTCTCAGATCTGGCCGGTGGCGTCGTAGATCCAGGACATGTCGGAACGGGCCAGTTCCTCCATCCACGTCGACGGCGCGAAATTCACCAGGGCCCCCATGTCCCAGTAGTCCTTCCACAGCGTGATCCGGTCGTCGCGGACCTCGTGCACACTGACGAAGCGCAGCAAGGCGGTCTCCCCGGACCGCCACTCCCACGTCTCGGAATGCTCGTACATGACCGTGTCACCGGCGGCGACCAGCCGCCCGTCGTGGTTGGCATAGGAGGCCAGCGGCTCCAGCCCGATCTTGAGCCGTTTGACGATGTCCTCGGGCCCGCGCGCGGACACGGCCGGCCCGACCGGCATATCGGCATAGATACAGTCGTCGGCGAGTTCTGCCTTGACCGCCGCCCAGTTCCGGTCCGACAGCGCCTTCCACATCCGCCGCACTGTGTCTTCAGCTGACAACGGACAATTCACCTCGCACGTCATTTCGCTCGGCAGGCAGCGCGGGTGCCCGGTGCGCCGCGCGCAGGAAGCGGCCGGTGCGCCGGCGGCCGACCAGGTCGGTCGGTGTGCCGGCGGCGAACACCAACCGCCCGCCGACCAGCACGGCGGACACGGTGTCATCGTTGCGGTTGACCATGCGCGACAGCCCGCCGTAGTGGTCGACGGGCTCTTCGGCGTAGGCCTCCAGCGTGGCGTCGAGGTGGGCCGGGTCCACGATCACCACGTCGGCGCGGTCCCCGATACGCAGGTGGCCGGCGTCCAGGCGGTACCAGTCGGCCAGCTCACCGGTGAGCCGGTGCACGGCGTGCTCGACCGTCATGAACGGGCGGCCCGCTTTCTCGGCGTCGTATACGTGGCGCAGCAGCCGCAGGCCCATGTTGTAGAACGCCATGTTGCGCAGGTGCGCACCGGCATCGGAGAAGCCCATCTGGATTCCGGGTTCGCGGGCCAGCTTCTTCAACACGGCGGGGCGGTGATTGGAGATGGTGGTCCGCCAGCGCAGCGCCCGACCGTGCTCGCACACCAGGTCGAGGAACGCGTCGACGGGGTGCACACCGCGGTTGACCGCCACCTGACCGAACGACCGGCCGATCACCGAGGTGTCCGGGCAGTCGACGATATCGGCGTCGAAGAAGTCCCGCTGCCATACCCGCACCCCGAATTTGTTCTCGTAGTCCTTGCGGAACTGTTTGCGGTACTGGGGGTCTCGCAGCAGCTCGTTGCGCTCCACCTCGTCGCGCAGGTGCAGCGCCGCCGCTCCGGTGCCGAATTCCTCGAACACCACCAGGTCGATACCGTCGGCGTACACCTCGAAGGGCACCGGCAGGTGCTGCCAGCGGAAGTTGCCGCCGAGTGCGTTCACCAGCCGGGCCAGCGGACCGAGGATTCGCACGGCATGGGGGTTGGACTTCACGTCGGCGGCCGAGAGCAGGCTGGTCTTGAGCGGGTTGCGGAACAATCCGAGCGACTGCGCCAGCTGCGACAGCAGGTTCAGCGGATTGGCGATGTCCGGACCGGACTGCAGTACCCGCCCGGTGCGACGCAACTGGGATTTCAGTCTGCGTAGCTCACGCGGCCTGGCGTAGGTGGACGGCAAGGTGCGTGACCGGCACACCTCGCCGTCGATCTTGTCGAAAAGCAGTTGCTGCGATGACAATCCGACAAAGCCGGCATCCAGCGCGTCGGCCAGCATGCGCTCCATCACAGCCTGCTCGCGGCGGGTGGGGCGTTCGGAACGCCGGGTTGCCCGGTCCAACCCCATGACTGCCGTGCGGATGTCGGAGTGGCCGATGAAGGCTGCCACATTCGGGCCGAGCGGCAACCTCTCGAGCGCGTCGACGTAACCGTCGGCGCCGTCCCAGCTCTTGTGGCGGTCCACTGCGGCGATGACGTGTTCACGCGGGATCGCCTCGACCCGCCCGAACAGGTCACCGGCGTCTTCGCCGCCGACGTGCACGGTCGACAGCGAGCAGGAACCGAGCAGCACCGTCGTCACGCCGTGGCGTAGGGACTCGGCGAGCGCGGGGCCATCGAGAATCTCGACGTCGTAGTGGGTGTGGATGTCCAGCATGCCGGGCAACACCCATTTCCCGGCCGCGTCGATCACCTGCGGGCATCCGGTGGTGTCCAGCTCGTCGGCACTGATGGCGACGACGTGACCGGCGCGGATACCCAGGTCGCGGACCGCAGACGGTGCGCCCGTGCCGTCGAACCAGCGTCCGCGCCGGATGACGGTGTCGAAAGTGCCGTGCGTCACGTTTGTGCTCACCCCGCCATCAGAACAGCGCGGCCGGACGGGTGTCAACGAAAATCGTGAACAGATTTCAGAAGTTGTCTACACCCAGCCGTCTGGCCGGCGCCCGTCGATATCACTGAAGCCGTATTCGGCGGCCAGTGCGGCCGAGGTCACCGACCGCTGATTCCAGCGCCGCCGGTCCGGATCCGCGGCGATCGCGGCCACCCCGCGGCCCACGAAGCGGGGTGACTCGGACTCGGCAAAGCCGGGCGGGGCGCACGGGTAGCCGTCATCGCGGCCGGTATCCAGCGCGCGGTGCCAGTCGGCCTCGCAGACCCCGTAGGCGTCGAGCATCATCTCCGAACGCAGCCACCCCGGGGTGACGGCCACCGCCGTGGCGCCCACCGCTCTGAGCTCGTGGCCCTGACTGAAGGCGAGCCGGTTCACCGCCACCTTGGCCAAGTCGTAGAAAACCGAGAGGCGATAATTGGTTGCGTTGTATTCCGTTGTGCCGTCGGTAATTTCGACGACAAGACCGCCTGGGCGTCGCACCAGTAGGGGAAGCAGGCAGTGCGAGGTGATCAGATGGGTGTCGATACCCAACCGCAGGATGCGTAGGCCGTCGTCCAGGTCGTGATCCCACATCGGCCGACCCCACGTCGTGGGTGGCCCCTTGAGCACTTCGGCGCCCCAGACGTCGTTGACCAGGATATCGATCGTCCCGAACTCGTCGTCGATGCGTCGCGCCAGCCGTTGCACCTGTGCTGCGTCCAGATGGTCCACCCGCACGGCCACCCCCGTTCCGCCCAGGGTGGTCACCAGCTCGGCGGTCTCCTCGATGGTTTCGGGCCGGTCATAGTCGGAGCCGTCGTTGCCGGTCACGCTGCTGCGCCCGGTGCAGATCACGGTGGCCCCCGCCTCGCCGAGGCCGGCCGCGATGCCGCGGCCGGCGCCGCGGGTCGCACCCGCGACGACCGCGATCCGGCCACGCAACGACCCAGCGGTCATCGTCTGAGTATCGCGCGTCCAGAAATACGGCAGGGAGCTTTCATCGATCCGGGGCATACTCGCGAACGTGACTCCCATGCAGCGCTACATCGCCGAAGAGATCGCCACCGACCATGTCGACGGGTTGCTGTCTCGCCGTGAGGCGCTGCGCCGACTGGCTCTGCTCGGGATCGGCGCAGGTGCGGCCAGTGCCCTCATCGCCGCGTGCAGTGACAAGAAGGCCGCCTCGCCGTCGCCGAGTACCAGCGCCGCACCGTCCGGCTCGGCCGCGGTGGTCGCCCCACCACCGGGGTCGGAGCACACGATGCCCACCGCGCCGGTGAACTGGGCGGGGCCACAAGGGGAGCTCGAAGCGGCGTGGGCGTCGGCGGACGCGAGGAGCAATACGGGTGAAGCGGTCGACCCGAAGGGCGCCGTGCTGATCGTGCACGAGAACAAGGGGCTCAACGACTGGGTGCGCTCGGTTGCCGGCCGGTTCGCCGGCAGCGGTTACTCGGCACTGGCGATCGACCTGCTCTCGCCGCAGGGCGGGACCGGTAGCTTCGCCGACCCCGCGGCGGCCACCGCGGCGTTGGGCAAGATCCCGGCCGCCGACCTGGTGGCCAACCTGAAATCGGGTGTCGACGAACTGGCCCGGCGGGCGCCGGGGCAGAAGTTGGCGGCGCTGGGCTTCTGCATGGGCGGCGGCCTGGTCTGGCAGCTGCTGGCCGCCGGTGAACCGCGGCTGTCCGCGGCGGTGCCCTTCTACGGCCCCGCCCCGGAGAACGCCGACTTTTCTGGTTCCAAAGATGTTGCGGTGCTTGGCTTCTACGGCGCGCTCGACGATCGGGTGAACGCTACCGAGCCGGTCGTCAAGGCTGCGCTGGAGAAGGCGGGAATGGTGCACGAGCTGGTCACCGAACCGGACGCCAACCACGCGTTCTTCAACGACACCGGCGAGCGTTACCAGGCGACCGCCGCGACCGACGCGTGGAACCGGGTGCAGGACTGGTTCACGAAGTATCTGTCCTGAACGGGTGAGTTCACGGTCCGTTCAGGGACGCGTCGACCATTGGTGTCCGGCAGCACACGGGCTGCCGATCTGATGGTGGCATGCGCGTTGTGCAGGTCGCGAACTTCTACGGCCCGCGGTCAGGTGGCCTGCGGACCGCGGTGGACCGGCTCGGCGCGGAGTACTGCGCGGCCGGTCACGAGGTGTTCCTGGTGGTCCCCGGCCGGCGCCGGGCCCGCCGGGTGCTGCCGTCGGGGGTGGTGCGGTTGGAGTTGCCCGCCGCGCTCATCCCGGGTACCGGTGGCTACCGTGCGGTGCTGCCCGGCCCGGTGACCGCGCTGCTGGAGCGGTTGCAGCCCGACGCGCTGGAGGTATCCGACCGGCTCACCCTGCGTTCGCTCGGGCAGTGGGGGCGCCGGCACGGGGCGGCGACGGTGATGATCTCGCATGAGCGGCTGGATCGCCTTGTCGGACAGGTCCTTCCGTGCCGGATGGCGCGTGGAGTGGCCGATATCGCCAACCGCCGTACGGCATCGAACTATGACGCGGTGGTGTGCACGACCGCGTTCGCCAGGGCGGAGTTCGACCGGATCGGTGCCCGCAACGTACAGACCGTCCCGCTCGGGGTGGACCTGGAGCAGTTCCACCCGAGCCGGCGCAGCGCCCAGGTGCGCAGCCGGTGGGCGGCGCCCGAGCAGACGTTGTTGGTGCACTGCGGTCGGCTGTCGGTGGAAAAACATGCCCACCGGAGTATCGAAACCGTTGCTGCCCTGCGCGATTCGGGAATGGATGCGCGTCTGGTGGTGGTCGGGGAGGGGCCGATGCGGGCCCGGCTGCAACGCCAGGCCGCCGGCCTGCCGGTCGATTTCACCGGGTATATCGGCCGCCGTGAGTCGGTGGCGGCGATCCTGGCGTCGGCCGATGTCGCCTTGGCGCCCGGGCCGCACGAAACCTTCGGCCTGGCCGCGCTGGAGGCATTGGCATGCGGGACACCGGCCGTGGTCTCGCGCACCTCGGCGCTGGCCGAGATCCTCACCGAGGACAGCGGCGCCACGGCCGACAACGATCCGTGCGCCATCGCCGACGCGGTCGCCGGTGTCATCCGCCGCCCGGAGCCGCTGCGCCGGGTCAGTGCGCGGCGCCGCGCAGAACAGTTCACCTGGCCGCGCTCGGCGGCGGGCATGCTCGCCGCGTTGGGAGCCGCGGCCGGGTAGGTCGCGCCGTCACGCTGCTGCTGTTCATCGTCGGTCCCGGAGCGGTGGCCGTGAACTACCATCCGACTATGAGACGTCGCGTCGCCGTCCTGGTACCGCTGCTGATGGCCGCCGGCCTGGCCGGCGCGGACTTCGCATTCGCGGGTGCGGCCACCGCCGCACCCGAGCAGCCCGGCTGCGCTTACACGCTGTCAACGCCGGTGGTGACCCAGGTGTCGGGAACTCCGATGGTGACCACCACCGTGACCACCGCGGCGTGCAACCAGACCAATTCGATGCTGCAGGTGGCGTGTCTTGAGATACAGGGGGCCGGCGCCGCTCCACTGTGTGTGTCGAAGGAGGGCCCGACCGCCGCGCAGGTGTTCTTCGCCCCGTACCGGCCGGGGGCGACCTACGTTGCCAGCGGACGCGGATGCGCCGTGGCGGGTAACCCGGCCGTATCGGTGTGCCACACGGTGGGGCCGGTCACCGTCACGTTGTGACGGCCGGGTTCGGGCAGATCCGCCGGGTCCCATCGGTAACCGGAGCCGCGGACAGTCCGCAAGGCGCGCGCATAGCCGCCCAGTTTCGCGCGCAACCGCCGCACGTGGGTATCCACGGTGCGCGCCGACACCGTCGAGTCCTGCCACACCTGCGCCATGAGCTGCGTGCGGGACGCCGGCTGCCCGTGCCGCTCGGCCAGGTGGCGCAGCAGGTCGAACTCGCGGCGGGTCAGGCGCAGTGCGATGCCATCCACCCAGGCGTCGTTGCGCCCGATCACCAGGCCGCGGGCCGACGGGGCCGGGCGCGGCCGCACGGGCCGGTCGGCTTCGATCTGGACGGGCCGCAGCTGCACCCCCGGCACCGATCGCGCGATGATCTTGCCGTACTCCTCCGCCAATTGCGCTGTGCGCAAAGGGAGCTCGACGAAGCCGGCGGGCACGTCGAAGGTCAGCAGCACCCGCACCATGCCGGTGCGTTCGGCCGGTGGCGGGGAGGCGGCCTGGTACATCCCGTCACTGTCACGGCTGATGAGGTGATGCGGCCAGGGTTTGCGTCGGCCTGAACACAACTCAGAACGCGGCAACCACCTGTCCGGCGTACGCGGTGGCAATGAACTCCCGGGTCGCCGGGCTGTTCAGAGCCGCGGCCAACAGCCGGATGTCGGGGTGGCCGGCACCGCCGGCGGCCACCACCAGATACTCGGCATACGCGGGATTGGCCCGGTCGCAATACAGGGCCGTGGTGGTGTCGACATCGGCTTCCATCGCTTGATTGCCGAACAGGAACACCATGTCGAAATCGCCGCGGGCCGTGGGCAGCATCCAGCTGGACAGCTCCTTGAACACCAGTCGTCGCGGGTTGGCCCGAATATCACCGACCGAGGCCAGGGCCCCCGGCCCGGCGTCGCATTCGATCAGGCCCAGCCGTGCCAGCATCCGCAGCGACCGGTCGGCGTTCACCGGATCTGCGGGCAGCGCGACCTCGGCGAACTCGGTCACGTCGGCGAGTCGGCCGAACCGCGTCGAGTACAGCCCGAACGGTTCGATGTGTACCGGCACCACGGGTTCCAGCGCATGATCCGTGCGCTGGTTGAACTCGGTCAGGAAGGGGAGGTACTGAAAGTAGTTGGCGTGCAACCGTCCCGCCGCGAGCCAGTCGTTGGGTTCGTCGAACGAGTCGAATACTGTCACCTGCAGGTCGATCCCGTGACCGGCCAACGGTCCGCGCACGTTCTCCAGGATCTCGGCGTGCGGCACCGGGGTTGCGCCCACCCGCAGCGGCCGCAGACCCCTGGTGGCGAACGCCCGTACCGAACTGGTCGACATGCGGGCAACACTACTGCTGTTGCGCCGGTTGGCCGCGCGACGCCCGGCGGGCGATTGTGTCGTATTGTTACGGCCTTTGACGCACGCTGACCGCAGCCGTGGGCGCCGGGGCGACGGGACTCTACCGTCTCGCGCATGTCCGAAATCACTGCGGTACCCGACGATCTCACCGCGCCAGGCGAACGGAAACTGCGCGGCAACCTCGGGGTGACCGCGATCGTGTTCATGGTGGTGGCTGCGGCCGCACCGCTCGGCGTCGTCGGCGGGGTCTTTCCGCTGGGCATCGCCAACGGCAACGGCGCCGGTTTTCCGGCGACCTTCGTCGTCTCGACGGTCATCCTGCTGTTGTTCGCGGTCGGTTTCACGGCCCTGACCCCGTTCGTCGAGGAGGCGGGTGCCTTCTTCTCGTATGTCCGTCACTCTCTTGGCTTTTCGGTGGGCATCGGGTTCGGCTTCGTCGCGCTCGTCAGCTATGTCGCGCTGGAGGCCGGTGTGTACGGCCTGCTCGGGCCCGCCGGGGCCGGCGTGGTAACCCTGTTCGGCGGGCCGGCGGTGCCGTGGTGGGTGATCGCGGCCGTCGCCTTCGCGGTGACGACGTTCCTGGGTTACCGCAACATCGAACTGTCCAGCCGGGTGCTGGGCATCCTGCTCACTGCCGAGATCGCGGTGATCCTGATCCTGGATCTGGTCATCGTGGTGCGCGGGGGAGGCGAGCACGGGCTGTCGGCCGGCGTCATCACTCCGGCCACGGTGTTCTCCGGCTCGCTGGGCATCGGGTTGTTGTTCGCCATGCTCAGCTATATCGGTTTCGAGGCCACGGCCATCTTCCGTGACGAGGCCAAGGACCCCGAACGCACCATCCCGCGCGCCACCTATGCGGCGCTGATTCTCATCGGTGCCTTTTATGCGGTCACCAGTTGGGCGTTGATCTCGGCGTGGGGCGATGATCAGGCTGTGGCCAAGGCGACCGAATCCGGTGGCACGTTCCTGGCCGATATCGCGCAGACCTACATCCGCACCGCGGGCAACGACATCATCACGGTGCTGTACTTCACCAGCTTGTTCGCCTGCATTCTGGCGTTCCACAACGTGGCGTCGCGTTATGTGTTCGCGCTGTCCCAACACCGTGTGGTGCCGCAGTCACTCGGCGTCGCGCACGCCGCCCACGGGTCGCCGCACAAGGCGTCGCTGTGGATCTCGGGGGTGGTGGCGATCAGCATCGCGGCCGCCGTGTTGTTCGGTCTCGATCCCGTCGCGCAGTTCTATACGTGGTTCGCGGCCGCCACCACGGTTGGTTTCGTGGTGCTGCTGATCGCGACCAGTGTCGCGGTGCTGGTGTTCTTCGCCCGTGACCGTCGCGGCTACTCGCAGTGGCGGGTGCGTATCGCGCCGACGCTGGGGCTGGTGGGACTGGTGGTCACGCTGGGACTGATCCTGACCAACCTTGAGGGGCTCGCGACGTCGAATGCCCTGGGCTGGGGCATCGTGGGCCTGCTGGTGGTGTCGTTCGTCGTGGGCGCGGTCGTCGGTGACCGTGTCGGAGACGCGTGATGTGACCGTGTCGGAGACGCGTCCGGAACCGCGACGTCATGACCCATCGGTAACGCCACCGACGCGGCGGTCGATACTTCAGGTAGGAATGGCGGCCGACCGGCAGTGACGTGGCTCCGCCTTCGTACTGCCTGTCGCCGTGTTGTTCCTGAAGAGAATGCACGCAACATGGTGGGGAGATCACGATGAAGCTGGCCAAGGTCGTGGCGAGTGCCATGATCGTCAGCGGTCTGGGATTCGGCGGCGCGACCCTCGGGGGTGCGGTGGCGTCGGCGGACCCGGGGCACGGCAACGGACACGGACGCGGTAATGACTGCCAGCCGTGGTGCGCGGGCCCGGGCGGGCCGGGCGGACCGGGCGGCCCCGGATTCGACAAGCACTGGGACAAGGGCGTGTGGTGGGCGAACAATCGCCACGACTGGTGGGACGACCGTCAGGGTCCGCCGCCGTGGGGCTGGGGCCCGCCGCCTCCCTTCCAATGGACGGGTGGCCCGCTGCCGCCCAGCATCAACTACTGGGGTTACAACGCGAACCCGGTGTGGGACGACGGTTTCCACCAGTGGGGGATCTGGCTGTTCGGGCTGTGGATTCCCATCTTCGGCGTCGGGTTCAACTGAGCGGGCCGCGCCGGTCCGCCGGCGCACAAGGGGTCATTGCCGTGCGCTCCAGGGCGGCGCGAAAGCGCTCGGGGACGGGCCGTTTCGCCCAATCCGACGTCGCGACGACGACGTAGGTGGTGCGGCCCCGCACGGCCGGCTGCTCCACCTCGCCGGCCCCCGTGCGCAACACGGTGAACGCCAATGTGAAGCTGGTCGTTCCGGTCCGTTCGCAGGTCACCAGCACCCGCACCGCGTCGCGCCAACGCACCGATGCCAGGTAGTCGATCTCGCTGCGCACCACCTTGAAGTCGAGTCCCTCGGCGAGTAACTCGTCGTACTGCGATGGCAAACCGTCCAGAAACGCGGTGCACGCCTCGTCGAACCACGTCAGGTAATGGGCGTTGAACACCACGCCCTGCTGGTCGATCTCGGCGTAGCGCGGCACGATCGGAAACGAGAACGGTTGGTCGGTAGGTGCGCTCACCGAAGTCACCTTGCCCGACACGGCGCCGACATGAAAGCGTGGGAACCGATGACCACTGCTTCGCTCGTCACGCTCGACGATATCCGCGCGGCGGCGCAGCGGCTGCGCGGCGCCGTCGTACGCACCCCGCTGGTCCCCGCCGAGTGGTCGGATCCCGGTCGGCCGCTGTGGATCAAACCCGAGAGCCTGCAGGTGATCGGTGCCTTCAAGGTTCGCGGTGCGCTCAACGCCGTGGGCCGCATCGACCCGGCCGTCAGGTCACGCGGCGTGGTGGCCTATTCCAGTGGTAACCACGCGCAGGCAGTCGCTTATGCGGCAGCCACTTTCGGTATCGACGCGCATATCGTGATGCCGCGAGAGACGCCGGACATCAAGGTACGCAAGACCCGCGCGCACGGAGCCAGGGTGGTGTTGTGTGGTGCCGGCGAGCGCGAAGCGGTGGCCGCCGAGCTGGTGGAGCAGACCGGTGCCACGCTGGTCCCGCCGTTCGACCATCCCGATGTCATCGCCGGGCAGGGCACGGCCGGTCTGGAGATCGCCGAGGACATGCCCGACGTGGCGACCGTGCTGATCCCGGTCAGCGGGGGAGGGCTGGCGTCCGGCATCGGCACTGCCGTCAAGGCGTTGTGCCCGCAGGCCCAGATCTTCGGCGTCGAGCCCGAGCTCGCCGCCGACACCGCTGCCGGCCTGCGCGCCGGGCACCGGGTGCCCATGCCGGTCGCAGAGCGAAACCGCACCATCGCCGACGGGCTGCGGTCCGAACCCTCGGAGCTGACATTCGCGCACCTGCAGCGCGTGCTGACCGATGTCCTCACCGTTTCAGAAGAAGATATCCGTTCTGCGGTAAGGGAATTGGCATTCAAGGCGCATCTGGTCAGTGAACCCAGCGGGGCCGTGGCGCTCGCGGCTTACCGCCGGTATGCATTGCCGCCAGGTCGCACCGTGATGATTCTCTCCGGCGGGAATGTGGAACCGGAGATGCTGCGCGGGATCCTGGCCGGCCCGTCAGCCGGCCCGGAACACCAGGGGCACTGACACCTCGCACCGCTGCTGGATGCAATGTGTCCACGCATCTTGGGCCGCAACGGCTCTCAATCGGCGACGAGGCCCGTGCCAGCCACAGGTGCAGCTGGCGGCGGAGTGCCCCATCCCGCGCCTGTAGACCGACGTCATTCCCTGCGCCGCACAATCGACGCTCAGGTCATCAAGTATCGGAGCGCTCATCGGCACCTCCTTCGCGGGGTCGTGACCTCGATTCTTGCGCACCGGGTCGCGATTGCGCCCGGCGCAAGGTCACGACTTTGCACAGATCGGATGGAGCGCCCGTAACCGTCGGCTCAGTGCACACCTTCCATCTGCCGGCTGATCCACGGCGACACCATGAACACCACGATGCCGACGATGACCGCGACAGCGCCGAGGATGCCGAAGTAGGCCACCTCCCTGGACGGTTCGTAATACTTGGCCAGTACGCCCGACATCGACGTGCCCAGCCCCACCGAGAAGAAGTACAGCGCCATCATCTGGGCGCGGAACGCATCCGGCGCAAGCTTGGTGGTGACCGAGAGTCCGATCGGCGACAGCAACAGTTCCGACACCGCGAACACTGCCAGGATGACCGCGATGAGCAACGCAGGGACGGCCTTGACACTGGCCAGCGGTACGAAGCACAGGAAGGCCAGCCCCATACCGATGACGCCGTAGCTGAACTTGCGGGGCGTGGTCGGCGCCCGATTGCCCAGTTTGGTCCACATCGCCGCGAACAGCGGTGACAGCACGATGATCCATACCGGCTCGATCGAGCCGATCCAGTTCGACGGGGCCGTCCAGCCGAAGATCGACCAGTTCATCCGTTCGTCGGAGTAGACCGCGAGCACCGTGAAGATCTGCTGGAACAGCGACCAGAACACCGCGTTGGCGATGAACAGCGGGATGAACGAGCGGACCCGCACCTTCTCGGAGTCGGTCACCTTGGCACTGCTCAGCATGACGGCGAAATACGCGATCGATGCGACGATGATGACGCCGGTGGTGACCTGGGACAGGTTGCTCAGCGTGACGAGCTTCAGTCCGGCGGCCGCGGCGATGACCACGATGACCGCGACGAACACCCCGGCCGTCTTGCCGATGGCACTGCGGGGCAACGGGTTCGGCACATGTCGGCCGTGTTCCCCGAGATTGCGGCGGAAGGCCACGTACTGCGCGAGCCCGAGCGCCATGCCGATCGCGGCGGCGCCGAACCCGTAGTGGAAACCGACCCGGGTCTGCAGTAGGCCGGTGATGAGCGGCCCGATGAACGCGCCGAGGTTGATGCCGAGGTAGAACAACGTGAATCCGCCGTCGGCGCGGGCGTCACCCTTGGCGTACAGCGTGCCCAGCAGCGACGAGGCATTGGCCTTGAGCGCCCCGGAGCCGAGCGCGACCAGCACCAGGCCGGCGCCGACACCCGACAGGCCCGGCAGCACCGCCAGCGCGATATGCCCGAGCATCACCACGACGCCGCCGTAGAAGACGGTGCGTTCCATGCCGAGAAGCCGGTCGGCGATCCAGCCGCCCAGCACCGTCGACAGATAGACCAGACCGCCGTAGGCGCCCACGATGCCGGTGGCGGTGGCCTTCGACAACTCCAGGCCGCCGTCGGTCGCCGAATAGTAGAGGTAATAACCGAGGATGGTGAGCATCCCGTAGAAGGAGAATCGCTCCCATAACTCGACGCCGAAAAGGTTGGTCAGGCCGATCGGATGTCCGAAGATGGTCCGCGTCGAATCCCCCTGCGACTGCTGCGGCAGGTGTGACTCCTGCGGCCCCCGTAACTCGCTCATGCCGGTTACCCTGCCACGCCGGCCGGGGCGGTATCGCCCTTCTTGCGGTGTGTTGGCCTCGGTTTTCGGTGCGGTTCGCCAGGAGGGGCGGCGGCGGACTGGGCCGAAGGCGTCCTGCCCCGGTAGTCTCAGCCCGATAACGAGGCGGTGACGGTATCGCCTCGACGCGGTCGCGCTCCACTGTGGCCTGCGTGGTCCGAAGGGGTACATGTGGACGCGGTGCTCGGATTGTCGATGACACCCACGTCGCTCGGCCTGGTGGTGGTGGGCGGTGCCGACGAGGCCGACGGTGGTTCCGCCGGCGACGCTTTTGCGCTGCCGGTGGACGGCGGCACGGATGTCAGGGCGGCCGCCCAGCAGGTCACCGCGGCGGTCGAGGCGATCTCGGCGGGGCGGCGGCTCAAATCGATCGGCCTGACCTGGAGTGAGGATGCCGGCGCCGAGGCGGCGATGCTGATGAACTCCCTCAGCGAGTCCGGGTTCGGCAACGTCGTGCCGATCCGGTTGCCGGAGGCGACCGAGGCGCTGGCCCGCGGGATGGCTGACGTCATCGGCTATCGCACGACAGCGGTGTGCGTGATCGAGCCCGACACCGTCATCGCTCTGATCGTGCACCGCGGCGACGGCGGCGTGCAGACCGCGATCAACCACGGCATCGACAGCGATGAAAGCCTGATCGGCTGGCTGAGCGCGGTCTTCACCAAGGCCGACTGGCAGCCCGAGGCGTTGGTCGTGGTCGGTTCGGCCGGCGACTTCGGCGCCGTGCTGCCGCGGCTGGAGGACGCGCTGTCGGTTCCGGTGTTCGCCCCGGACGAGGCGCCACTGGCCCTGGCCCGTGGCGCGGCGCTGGCCTCCACCCACAGCCTGGACATGCTGTTCGACGAGGCGGCGTTGGCGCCGGTCGGAGGCGGACGGCATGCCGCCGGCCGGCGGGTGACGGCGACCGGGGCGCTGACCGGCGTGCTGGCGGCCGGTGTGCTCACCTTCGTCGTCTCGGCATCGGTTGCCGTCGCGGTGGCACTCTCGCCCGAGCATGCGGCCGCCGCGCCCCGCCCGGCCGCCGCGTCGGCGGCGATCCCCGAGGCGGTCGTTCCCGCGGCGGCCCCGGTCATGGCACCGCCGCCCGCCGCGGCACCGCCCGAGGCCGTCCCGACGGTCGATGTACCGCAGGCCGCGGTCGACCCGGCCACCGATGCGCCCGCCGCGGCACCCCCGGATATTGCCGACACCGCACCGGCCGCCGGGGTGGACACCGAGGCCCCGGCCGCGCCCGTCGATACCGCACCGCCGCCGTTGAGCTTCGACGCCGGGGTCGCGGCCGCCGTGCCGCCGCCCGCGATCGTGCCGCCGGCGCCGGTCGCCCCGCCGGTGAAGAAATCCCTGCTGGACCGGATCCGCGACCGGTTACACCCAGGCGCCGACGACGACTATCCGACCCCGGTGCTGCCCGCGCCGCAGGGTTGATCCGCTGCGCTGCTAACGATCATCTCGCCGCGGACGAACTACCATGTAGTCCACCACTGCCGTCTGGGTGTCCCAGAGAGGATCGAAAACTTGCGCAGAGCATTTCGGTATGTGCTTGTCATCGCTGGGATCGCCATGTTGGCCACGACGTCGACAGGCGTCGCAGGCGCCGCGGACACCGGCACGTCCACCGCGGTGGTATCCGTGTCGCCCAAAGCGGGCGATGTCGTCGGGGTGGCCTACCCGGTGACGGTCGGTTTCGCCGGTCCGGTCTCCGACCGTGCGGCGGCCGAACACGACATCGAGTTCTCGGTGTCCAGTCATCGCGTTTCCGATGCCAAGGTCCCCGGGGGATCCTTTGCCTGGCTTGATGATTCGACAGTGCGTTTCACGCCGAGTGGTTACTGGCCGGCGCACTCGACCATCGCCTTGTCCGTCGGCGGGTTCAAGACGACCTTCGAGACCGGATCCCAGGTGGTCGGTGTCGCCGATATCGACGCGCACACCTTCACCGTGAGCATCGACGGCCAGGTGGTCCGGGAGATGCCGGCCTCGATGGGTAAGCCCAAGCATCCCACCCCGATCGGTTCGTTCACCGCACTGGAGAAGCAGAACCCGGTCGTCATGGATTCGCGCACCATCGGTATCCCGCTCAGCGATCCGGAAGGCTACAAGCTGACGGTCAACTACGCGGTGCGCGTCACCTGGGGCGGTGTCTACGTGCATTCCGCACCGTGGTCGGTCGCCTCCCAGGGCAACTCCAACGTCAGCCACGGGTGCATCAACCTCAGCCCGGACAACGCGCAGTGGTACTACAACAACGTCAGCATCGGCGACCCGATCATCATCCAGGCCTGACCGAGCCGTGCTCTGCGGCGCCGTGCAGGTTCTTGGCGGTGGGTGAGGTGGCGACGGTCGCCGGGTCGGGATAGGTGCCCAGCACGCGATCGGCCGTGCCGCTGCTGGTGACCGTGAACCAGTAATGCTCGTTCTTGAAGTGATGCTGCCGGTGGTTGCGCCAGATCGACCGGTAGAGAGCGGTTTTCGGCTTGTAATCGGTGTGCACGAGATAGTGGCACCATTCGTAGCCCAGGCCGAGGACCGCCAGCCACGCCAGGAAGGTGAGGCCGCGGCCGAGCCCGGCGCCGGTGGCCGGGAACACCACCACGCCGATCGCCACCGCCAGCGGCAGCACCCACAGCAGTGACTGCCAGGGTATGAAAACCAAGGGGACAACACGCGGTTCCACATGATGTTCGCGGTGTTTACGGGCCAGCAACGGATCAACGGTAACCCCGGCTATCCGGCGCGGGCGCCAATGCAGGATCGACACGTGGATCGTCCATTCCAGGAACGGGAACACCGCCAGCATCGCCACCGGCACGAGTGCATCACCGATTTCCCAGTCACCGTGCATGATTCGCGCGATCACGGCGGCGACCAGGGTCGCGCCGATCAGCCACGGCGAAGGATGCCTGACGAACTCGCGGGCCGCTGCGCCGAGCGTGAGCCCACGGCGGGTGGGGGAGATGGTCATAGCTTCCGCTCCTGAGTTTCCAGTGCCGCCAGCGCGTCCAGCAGCGCGGTGGTGGCGGGTTCGAGAAGGGC
Source organism: Mycolicibacterium sp. J2 (assembly GCF_026240945.1). Lineage (GTDB taxonomy): Bacteria > Actinomycetota > Actinomycetes > Mycobacteriales > Mycobacteriaceae > Mycobacterium. The sequence continues at coordinate 124,829 of NZ_JAPFPY010000011.1, read as the reverse complement.
CCGGGCGGCCGCTGCCGAGGCGGCGGGGTCGCCTGCGGTGACGGCATCGGCCACCGCGCGGTAGGCATCGAGCCTGCCGACCTCGGCGGCCATCATGGTGGCCAGCGCAGGCAGCGCGGGTTCATAGGTGGCGCGCAGCGTGTTGTACATCAGCCGCAGCGCTATCGAATCCGCACCGTCGACGAGGTGATCCCAGAACGTCAGCGCGTGCCGTTGCGCGGCGACCGGATCGGTGCAGGCCGTCAGCGCCGCGATGGCCTGGTCCAGGAGTTCACCCAACTCCGGGCGGTGGCGCATCGCCGCGAGTTCGGCGACCTTGGGCCCGTTGTGCAACCGCGTCTCCAGGATGGACCGCACGACAGCGGGGTCGAGCTCGCCGTCGCGCACCAGGAGCCGGGGAAGCAGGTCCAGTCCGGCATGTCTGCGGAAATCGCGCACCGTGGTGGTGTCGCCCTGGCGGATCTCGACCAGCCCGGCGGCCGTCAGCTGTTTGAGCGCCTCGCGCACCGCCGGTCGGGACACCCCGAGCACCTCGGCCAGACGTCGTTCGCTGGGGAGCGGATCCCCCGGTTGCATCTCGCCGCTGAGGACATCGGCCACGATCTGGTCGACCACGTCCGCGGAGACCGACCGGCGATTGATGGGTTGCAGTGCCATGTCCCGAGCATCACACGCGGCTGGTTAGAGGTCAAGTGGTAAGACCAGTTATCGGAGCGCCTCCGCGGTGGCCTCGTCCGCGGGCAGGAACGCCTCCAAGCTCAGCTCGGCGGCCGTCAGGTCCAGCGCGGTGCCGAAGGTGGTGACGGTGCTCAGGAACCGCAGCACCGTCCCGTCGCCCCCGTCGATCTCCAGTGGCACCACCACACCGCCCAGGTCGCCGGTATCGGACTGGCCGCCGGGATAGGACTCGATCTCGGCCAGCAGTGCCGCCGAGTCCGGCGATCCGCTCGCCGCCGCCTCCCGGCGCAATCGTCCGATGACGTGGTGGCGCCACTGTGCCAGATTGCGGATGCGCGGCGCCAGGCCGTCGGGATGCAACGAGATGCGCAGGGCGTTGGGGTGTTCCATCAGGTGGGCCGCCACACCATCGAGCAGTACAGCGGTTCCGGCGTTGGCCTGCAACACATTCCAGCCACGGTCCACCGCGAGGCAAGGGAAGGGATCGTAGGCGGCCAGCACCCTGTCGATGCCGGCCCGCACCGCGGCCATTCCCGGATCGTCGAGGGCGCGCTCGCTGTACATCGGCGCCAGCCCGGCCGCGAGCAGCAGCTGATTCTGTTCCCGTGCCGGCACATCGAGTGCTGACGCCAGCTTGAGCACCATCGACCGGCTGGGTGCCGAGCGGCCGGTCTCGATGAAGCTCACATGCCGAGCCGACACGTCGGCCTCCAACGCCAGGTCCAGCTGGCTGAGCCTGCGTCGCTGCCGCCAGGTGCGCATCAGCGCACCGAAGGTCGGATTCTTGGTGTCCACACTCGTCACGTCAGCCAGTGTCGGATACTCGTGCACCCGCCGCCATTACCTCCGCGGTAATTGCCCCGCCTACCCGGACCGCCGACGCTGGGAGCATGACACAGCCGAACATCCCCCGATGGCTCCGTTTCGTGCTCCGCTGCGACCGGGCCGGATCGTCGTGGTACATCGGTACCGGTTTCTTCTTCGCGCCGGTGTTGGCACTGCTGTCGCCGTGGCCTGCCCTGACCACGCTGATGTGGGCCGCCATCGCGCTCGCCGGACTATGGCTCGGACTGCTCGGTATCGCGATGGCAGTCGGGCTGTCGGTCGTGCTGCGATCCGACACCGAGATCGGTGAGGACTACTGGCGATCGATCATCGACTACCCGCGGGCTGCGCCCGCTTCGACGCGCCCACGTAGTCGACCTGCCAGTGTTTGATGCCGTTGAGCCACCCCGAGCGCAGCCGTTCGGGTGCGGCCAGCGGGGTGAGGTCGGGCATGGCGTCGGCGATCGCGTTGAACATCAGATCGATGGTCATCCGCGCCAGGTTGGCGCCGATGCAATAGTGCGCGCCGGTGCCGCCGAAGCCCACGTGCGGGTTCGGGTCGCGCAGGATGTCGAAGCGGAACGGATCCTCGAAGACGTCTTCGTCGAAATTGGCCGACCGGTAGAACATCACGACGCGCTGCCCCTTCTTGATCGACACGCCGCCCAGCTCGGTGTCGGCCAGGGCCGTGCGCTGAAACGAGGTGACCGGTGTCGCCCAGCGCACGATCTCGTCGGCGGCGGTGCCGGGGCGTTCCCGTTTGAACAATTCCCATTGATCCGGAAAATCGGTGAACGCCATCATGCCCTGGGTGATCGAGTTGCGGGTTGTCTCGTTGCCCGCCACCGCGAGCAGGATGACGAAGAAGCCGAACTCGTCGTCGGAGAGCTTGTGGCCGTCGACATCGGCCTGAACGAGCTTGGTGACCAGGTCGTCGGTGGGGTTGGCGGACTTCTCGGCCGCCATCTGCATGCCGTAGGTGATGAGTTCCACCGATGCGCTGATCGCGTCGTTGTTCGCGAATTCGGGATCCATGTCGCCGACCATCTGGTTGGACCAATGGAAAAGCTTCATCCGGTCCTCCTGCGGCACCCCCATCAATCCGGCGATGGCTTGCAGCGGTAGCTCGCAGGACACCTGCTCGACGAAATCGCCCCGGCCTTCTGCCGCTGCGGCGGCGACGATCTGGCGGGCCCGCTCGGCGAGATCGGCGCGCAGTTGTTCGACCGCGCGCGGGGTGAATGCCCGCGAGACGATCTTGCGCAGATGGGTGTGATGCGGGGCGTCCATGTTCAGGAGCACGAACTTGCCGGTCTCGATCTGCGCCGCGACGGTGCCGTCCTTGTAGCGCGGGAGCGCCGTCTTGGCCAGGCTGGAGAACACGTCGCTGCGGCGCGATACTTCTTTGACGTCATGGTGCTTGGTCACCACCCAGAACCCGCCGTCGTCGAAACCGCCGATCCCCTCGGGTTGATCGTTCCACCAGATCGGTGCCACCTTGCGCATCTCGGCGAGCTCCTCGACGGGCAACCGATGGGCATAGATGTCGGGATCGGTGAAGTCAAAGCCGGGCGGAAGGTTCGGGGTCGGCATCGTTGCACTCCCAAGACGACGGTGTGTAATTGGTCCCTCTGGGCATTGCTACACCACCGCCCGCACCCGCGTCCCGAAGTCGGGAAAGGTGGCCGAAGCTGACACATCGCGGTTCGCGTGCGTCCCACCGGGCTCAGGTGTAACAATTTTCTGGCCCGAGCTGAATATCCAGGTGACTGCGCGTCATGCGCGGTGTGGCGGTGAAAGGGGATTGGTACATGGCGATCGACATCGCAGCGAAGGCTCTGCTGGCGTTGGCCGGCGGGGTGACGGCACTGGCACTGGCCGCGCCTGCCGCGGCCGATCCCACGGATGCCCCACCGCAGCCGGTGCTGCCCACGGTGGATGCCGCCGCCGCGCCGTCGGACGGGGTGCCCCATCTGCCGAGCCCAGACGCGCCGCCGCCGGGGGCGACCATGGATCCCAGTGTGATGGCGGGCGCCGAGTCGCCGCGGGTCAGCTATCTGCGGGATCTGTGGAACGCAGTGCAGAACCGCGAGATCAGCGGCAAGGAGGCCCTGGTGCTGGGCCTCGCACAGCGAGGCATGGACACCCCGAATCCGGCGCAGGCCCCGATGGCACCCCAGGGGACGCCGGCACTGATGGTGCCGCAGGCGGCACCGGCACCGGTAGTGCCGCAGGCGGATTCGCCCGCTATACCGTGACCGGCTCGACGGCGGTGATCCGCGCCGGCACGTGTTTGTGCCATGGGGTGCCTGCGTAGGCGTCGCGCCAGTCGGTCGACGTCAACGCGTTCGGGGCGACCCCGGGCACCGTCGAGATGCCGTCGGTGTCCACGAAGTCCAGTCCGAAGCCGTTGGGCAGGGCCGCATGCCCGGGCATCATCGCCTCGCTGATCTCGACGGTCGCCTCCGCACTGCCTGCGGCCGTGCTGATCCGCGCGCGGCCGCCGTCCACCAGGCCCAACGTCTGCGCATCCTGCACGCTGACCCGCAGCGCCCCGTCGGCGTCACGCTTGCGCCAGGCAGGATCGCGGAAGATGTCATTGGCGGTGAACGCCCGGCGTTCCCCGGCCGAGAGCACGATGGGGAATTCGGCGCTGGTCAGCTGCGCCGGGCCGGCGGCCAGCGCGTCGAGATCGGCGAGCAGTTCCGGGATGGCGAGCGTGATCTTGCCGTGGTCATGGCTGATCAGGCTCCAGTCGTCGGCGTATTCGTGCTCGGTGAACGTCACCCCGGACGGGCTGGACAGGATCGCCTGGAACAACGCGTTGCCGTCGGCGTGGCCGGCCCGGCGCACCGCGTCCGGGTAGGTCAGCGCGGCCTTCTGGGCCAGCCCCCACAGCGCGGCGGCGCCGGCCAGTCCCTGCGGTAGCACCGGGCCGAGTGTCTCGTAGAGGACATAGGGCAGCACCTTGCCCAGGGCGGGGTTCGTGCTGACCGCGGCGAAGAAGGCCTGCGCGTAGGCATCCAGTCCGTCGGCCGCGGCCCGGCGAAGTGGTTGCAGTTCTGCGTCGTCGACGACACCGAGGGCGCGCACCAGCCGGGCCCAGATCTCGGGTTCGGGAAGGGTGCCCGGTGCCGGCGGCATGAGCGGGTGCCGGAGGTGAAAGGTGTTGTGCGGGAACTCCAGATTGAAGAAGGTGGCCTCGGCCTTCTCGAACTGGCTGGCCGCCGGTAACACGTAATGTGCCAGACGTGCCGTTTCGGTCATCGCGACGTCGACGACGACGAGCAGCTCGAGGGCGCCGAGTGCTTCGCGCACCGCGGCCGAGTCGGCGAGTGAATGCGCGGGATTGCTGCTCTCCACGATCATCGCGCGGAACCGGTCGGGGTGGTCGGTGAGGATCTCCTCGGCCACCGCGTTCGAGGGCACCAGCCCGGCGATGATGGGCGCTCCGGTGACTGGGGTACGGCCCACCCCCGCGGTGCCGAACAGCGGTGCGAACGTCGAATGTAGATGCTGCCCACCGCGTTTGGCGAAATTGCCGGTGAGGATCCACAGCATCTTGTTGAGATAGGAGCTCAGGGTGCTGTTGGGCGCCTGCTGGATGCCGAGGTCCTCGAACACCGAGACGCTGGACGCCGCGGCGATCCGGCGTGCCGCCGTGCGCACCAGCTCGGCGTCGATACCGCAGTGCGCGGCGTAGCCGTCGATGTCCACCGCCGCCAGGGCCGCGCGCACCGGCTCGGTTTGCGTGACGTGTTCGGTCAAAAATGCTTCGTCGCAGAGATTTTCCTGGACCAGGACGGCGGCCATGGCGGCCAGGCACCACGCGTCGGTGCCGGGACGCACCCGCAGGTGGAAGTCGGCGAGCTTGGCGGTGTCGGTGATCACCGGGTCGATGACGATCATCGAGCGATGCGGATCCTTGGCGATGTCCTGCAACACCGTGCGGGCCCGCGGGAAGCTCTGCGACATCCACGGGTTCTTCCCCACGAACACCGACACCTCGGCGTGCTCGAACTCGCCTCGGGTGTGCCCGCCGTAGAGTTGGCTGTCCACCCAGAACTCGCCGGTCTTCTCCTGTGCCAAGGCATTCGACCGGTACCGCGCGCCGAGCGCCTTGAGGAATGCCCCGCTGTAGGCGCCACCCAGGTGGTTACCCTGGCCCCCGCCGCCGTAGTAGAAGATCTTGTCCCCGCCGTAGGTGTCGCGCACGCGGGTGAATCCCTCGGCGATCTCGGTGATCGCGGTATCCCAGTCGATCTCGTCGTAGCCGCCGTCGGGCCGGCGGCGCATCGGTGCTTGCAGCCGGCCCGGATTGTTCTGGTAATGGTCCAGGCGCAGCGCCTTGTTGCAGGTATACCCCTGTGAGGCGGGATGCTCCTTGTCGCCTCGGATCTTGGCCAGGCTGCGGCCATCGAGTTGCACGACGATGCCGCAGTTGCATTCGCAGAGGATGCAGGCGGTCGGCTGCCACTGCGCGGATGTCGTTGTCATGTCACGCCTTTCGTTGCGCGATTTCGGCGGCCACGAGGGCGCGCAGCTGCCGGTGGACGAGAGTCAGCGCAGTGTCGTCCCCGGCGGTGCGCGCCACCAGCACGGCGCCCTCGATCGAGGTGGTGGCCAGCATCGCGAGTTCGGCCGCTCGGCCCGCGGCGATGCCGTCGGCGCGCATCAGCTCTTCGAGCTGCGTGATCCACCGGGTGAACGCGGCGGCGGCGCGCGCCATGACCTCGGTGTTGTCGGCTTCGACGGCCACCGCCACGACCGGACAGCCGGCCCGGAATCCGGTGTCGGACAGTTGGTTGCGGAAATGCTCGGCGATGATGTCCAGCGCCTCGAGTGTCGAGGCTGCCGAGGAGATCCGGCCGGCGACATACTCGGCGGCGAAATCGATTGCCTCGCAGAGCAGCTGGGTGCGACCGCCGGGGAAGTGGTGGTAGGCGGAGCCGCGCGGCGCACCGCTGTGCTCGAGGACATCGGAGATGGCGGTTGCATGGGCGCCGCGCTCGCGGATCAGCAGTGCTGCCGAGGCGATCATGCGGTCGCGCGGGCTGGCCATGGTGATGGTGTCCTTTCGGCCGAACCGATTATGTAGAGCAGCATACATAATGAGCGGGTCGCCGTGAACCGTCGTGAACACACGAATCCCGCCGGTCCGGGAGAACGGAGGCCGGCGGGATTCGCGGTCTGGGGGCTACCTGGTCAGACGGAGGCGGCCTCGTTGATCTGGTTCAGCGTGCTGGTTGCTTCGAGATATTCCTGCACCCAGCGTTCGATCACCGCGGAGGTCTTCTCGACCTTGGTGAACTGGCCCACCACCTGGCCGATGGGGTTGAAGGCCACGTCGATGGTCTGGTCGGGGTACTTGTGCGTGGCGGCCACGGCCATGCCCGACACCATGTACTGCAGGGGCATGCCGAGCGGCTCGGGATTGCCTGCGGTCTGCCAGGCATCGGTCCAGTCGTTGCGCAGCATCCGGCACGGTTTGCCGGTGAACGAGCGGCTGCGCACGGTGTCGCGGCTGCTCGCCTTGGCGTACGTCGCCTGTTGCACGGGGGTGTTCTCGGCTTCCTCGACCATCAGCCATTGCGACCCGGTCCAGGCGCCCTGCGCGCCCATGGCCAGCGCCGCGGCGATCTGGTAGCCGCTGCCGATACCGCCGGCGGCCAGCACCGGGCGCGGCGCGACCTCCTTGACGACCTGTGGCCACAACACGATCGAGCCGACCTCGCCGCAGTGGCCGCCGCCCTCGCCGCCCTGGGCGATGATGATGTCGACGTCGGCCTCGGCATGCTTGCGGGCCTGGGCGGGCGAGCCGCACAGCGCGGCGACCTTACGGCCGGACTCGTGGATGTGCTTGATCATGTCGGCCGGCGGAGTCCCCAGCGCGTTGGCGATCAAGGTCACCTTCGGGTGCTGCAGGGCGATCTCCACCTGGGGGGTGGCCGTCGCCTCGGTCCAGCCGAGCAGCTGCAGCGCGTTGTCGTCGAGATCTCCGGTGGGTACGCCGTGGTCGGCCAGCAGCTTCTTGGCGAAATCGAGATGCTCCTGGGGGACCAGTGCGTTCAGTGTCGACTTCAGTTCGTCGGCCGACATGTTGGCGTCCATGCCCTCGTACTTGTTCGGGATCACGATGTCCACACCGTAGGGGTGATCGCCGATGTGTTCGTCGATCCAGTTGAGCTCGATCTCGAGCTGTTCGGGGGTGAATCCGACGGCGCCCAGCACGCCGAAGCCGCCGGCCTTGCTGACTGCGACGACGACGTCTCGGCAGTGCGTGAAGGCGAAGATCGGCACGTCGATGCCGAGTTGGTCACAGAGGGCGGTATGCATGCCTACTCCTTGAGGAACGAGCGCGGGCGGACGACTGAAACGTGTTCTAGTTTAGGCGATGCCCCCGGGCGTGGAGCAATGCCCCAGGCCCCCCGAAATCGGGTCGAGCCTCGATAGACGCGGAGAATGTCATTCTCTGATGAGGAAGTGGCGTTAACACTTCACGAAGTCGGATGTGTCTCAACCCGACCGACGAAACGGATGCGCGCGGTTATCGGGTCGCGCCGCGGCGCCGCAGTGCGACCCAGCGGCGACCCTCATCGGAGCTGACCCGCAGCACCGGCCAGCCGCGTTGCGCGGCGGCGGCGGCCAGGCCGGGCCGGGGATTGACCGCGTGCGGATGGCCGAGGGCTTCCAGCACAGGCAGATCTTCGGTGCCGTCGGAGTAGCCGAAACTGCTGTTCAGGTCGATATCGTGGGTGGTGCTGAAGGCCAGGACCGCGCGGGCCTTGTTGCGGCCCCAGATGATCGGCCGCACGATCTGTCCGGTCAACCGGCCCTCGTCGTCGGTGGCGAAGTGATTGCACAGCACATCGGTGATGCGCAGATGCCGGGCCACCGGCTCGGCGTGCATGGTCAGCGCCGACGAACTCATCACCACGGTGTGGCCGCGCCGCTGATGCGCCGCCACCACCTCGCGCATGACCGGGAACAACCGGGACACCGTGCGCTGCTGGAAGAGCTCCTCGCCGAGTTCCTCCAGTTCGGCCAGCGAGTCGCCCATCAGATAACCCGCGGCGCGCTGCAGCAGTCGCTCGAACTCCATCCGGCCCAGTTTGTACCGCACCGAGGCCTCGATGATCCCGGTCAGCTCGCCGAATCTGGCCTGCCGGTTGCGGAACCGGTGCCCGGCATGCACGGTCGCGGTGAAGCCGCGGACCAGGGTGCCGTCGAGGTCGAAGAAGGCGCCGACCCTAGGTCCGGCAGGTGCGCTGTTGATCTGGGCAATCGGGTCGGCGGGCACGCCTCCTATTCTGCGTGTTGTGGCGCGTGGTGCGCGTACAGCAAGCCCTTGCCGGTGCCCAGAGGCAGGTCGAGGGTCGTGCGGATACCCGGCGGCGCGGCCACCACCTCCGGGATGGCGTTGACGATCCGACCGGCCGCGGCGAGGATCGCGGCGTAGTTGTGGTCGCCGCGCCTGCTGGTTGGGCAGATGTCGACGACATAGGACGGTTCCCCGGTGATCTCCACTCGGTATGACCCACCCGGCTGCGCGGGCCGGGCCCAGTCCGGGCGCAGGTCCTCACGAACGCGGGTGATGTGTTCCACGACGATCACCGGGCGGCCGCCCACCATGCCGTTGATCTGGAAACGCATCGCCGCCACCGTGCCCGCGGCGATCACGCCGGTGGCGACCTCGATATCCTCGGGTGCCGGGGCCAGCTCGTAGCTCTCGGTGATCTCGTCGACCTGTACCCCCAGGCCGGCAGCCAGCATGGTGATCGCGGTGCCCCACGCGGCGCTCAGGATGCCCGGATAGAACAGCAGGCCGGGCTGATCCATCGGATTGCCGAACCCCATGACGACCGACATCACCTCGGCGCCGTCGTAGGTGGCGTAGTCGGCGATCTCCATCGTCTTGATCTGGTCTATCCGCTGGCAGGTGCTGGCGATGGCGAACGGCACCAGATCGGTGGCGAAACCCGGGTCCACCCCGGTGATGAAAACACTTGAATTGCCCTGACGGGCAGCCTCTTCCACTCGGGCGATGGCCTTCTCCGGCATGGCGCCCCACGGGTATTGCAGCCCGCCCGGTGCCGAGCCGACCACATTGACACCGGCCGACAGCGCGGCGGCCACATCGCGGGTGGCCTCGACCGGTCGGGTGTCGCCCATCGCGCAGTAGACCAGGCAGTCGGGCCTCGATGCGAGGACGGCGTCGAGCCCTTCGGTCGCGGTGATGCCGGTGGCCACGTCGAGACCTGCCAGCTCGCCGGCATCTCGGCCCACTTTGTCCGCGCTCGAGGTGCCGACCGCGACCAGGTCGAACCGGGGATCCTCGATGAGCTGGATGAGGGCCAGCCTGCCGCAATTTCCGGTCCCGACGAGTGCCACGCGAATGGCCATACAAATCTCCTAAGGCTGTGTGGTCTGATCGCAGTATGAGCCGTCCGCAGCGAAATTGGAACAGGTTCTAATTCCGCTCCGAAGTGGGGTAGCCTCACGCCCCATGGGACGCGCGGACGGCAAGGTTGTACTGATCAGCGGTGGTGCCCAGGGCATGGGCGCCGCCCACGCCAGGGCGCTGGTGGCCGAGGGTGGCAAGGTGGTCATCGGCGACATCCTCGACGAGCCGGGGCAGGCCCTGGCCGACGAACTCGGTGCGCAATATCCCGGATCGGCGCGCTATGTGCACCTCGACGTCACCCAGGCCGACCAGTGGGACGCCGCCGTCGCCACGGCCAACGAGGCCTTCGGCGGCCTGACCGGTTTGGTGAACAACGCCGGCATCGTCGCGCTGGGCAAGATCGGCAAATTCGACATGACGCAGTGGCAGAAGGTCATCGACGTCAACCTCACCGGAACCTTCCTGGGGATGCAGGCCGCGGTCGGCTCGATGAAGGCGGCAGGCAGCGGCTCGATCATCAACGTGTCCTCGGTCGAGGGGTTACGCGGTGCGCCGATGGTCCATCCCTACGTGGCGTCCAAGTGGGCGGTCCGCGGGCTGGCCAAGTCCGCCGCGCTGGAACTCGGCAGGCACAACATCCGGGTCAACTCCGTGCACCCCGGCTTCATCCGCACCCCGATGACCGAACACTTCCCCGAGGACATGGTCACCGCGCCGCTGGGCCGCCCCGGCCAGTCCGAGGAAGTTGCCGCTTTCGTGGTGTTCCTGATCAGCGACGAGTCGTCGTTCGCCACCGGCGCCGAGTTCGTCGTCGACGGCGGACTGGTCACCGATGTCAACCACAAGGACAACGTCTTCTGACGCGCTGAGGGTCGCTCCCCGGGCCGCCCGTTGACGGGGCCGCCAGGCACAATGTGGTGTCGGCCGATCGGCCGGCGCGACATCAGGCACCGAAGGGAGCGGCACCATCGGGGCATTGACGCGTCGCACCGCCCTGTTCAGCGTCGCCCTTCTGGTACTCGTGCTGCTGCTCGGCACCGCCGACTTCGCCTCCTTCGCGCGGCCCGAACCGGCGGCCACCACCACCGAACTGGCCCAGGGCTGGAAACTGGTGTCGGCGCGGGGCCTGCCCGCCGACGGCCGCGTCATCTCGACGCCCGGCTACCGGGATGACGGCTGGCACACCGTGTCGCATATGCCGGCCACCGTCCTCGACGTGTTGCAACGCGACGGCACCTATCCGGACCTGTACTACGGGACCAACCTGGCCGACAAGGTGCCGCAGGATCTCTACCAGCAGGACTGGTGGTACCGCACCACCTTCGACGCCCCGGCCGGCCACAGCAACTATCAGCTCGATTTCCCCGGAATCAACTACCGCGCGGAGATCTGGCTGAACGGCCGGCTGATCGCCGACAGCAGTCAGATCGTCGGCATGTACAACGCACACCAGCTCGACGTCACCCGGTGGATTCGCAGCGGCCCGAACGTTCTTGCGGTGAAGGTAATTCCGGAACGCGCGCTGCAGGATGTCGACGGTGTCGAACTGGCCGACAGTTGGTATGACTGGATCAATTGGCGTTACCTGGGTTACCAGGGGCCTGGGAAGAACCCGGCCAACGGCAACTCGTTCGTGCCGGATCGCAACGCGGGCATCTTCAAACCCGTCTACCTGCGTGCCGCGGGTGCCGTGGAGATCGACGACGCCACGGTCAACACCGAACTTCCGCTCCCCAGAACGGATTCCGCGCGTCTGACGGTATACGCCAACGTCCACAACTCCTCGGACCGGCGGGTCAACGGCGCGCTGCGGGCCACCATCAGCCGGCCGGGCAAGCCCACGGTGACCGTCGAGCAGCCGGTCACGCTGTCACCCGGCGAACGGCGCGAACTGACGTTCAGTCCGGCCCGTTTCGCCGAGCTGACCGTCGAGCACCCAGACCTGTGGTGGCCCTACACCATGGGTGACCCCAGCCTCTACGACCTGAAATTGGATTTCCGCCAATACAACCGGGTGGTCGATACCAGTTCCCAGCGGTTCGGCATCCGGACCATCACGCAGCACCGCGACACCGATGAGCAGTTCCCCGAACTGGGCTCGGGCGGCAGTTTCTACCTCACCGTCAACGGCAGGGACTACCTGATCCGCGGCGCGGTCTACACCCCGGATCTGCTGTTCGACGACAACCCGGACCGCGAGGACGCCATTCTGCGGTACGCCAAGGATCTCGGCCTGAACATGCTGCGGTTGGAGTCCAAGATCCCGGGGGAGCGGCTGGTCGAACGCGCCGACGAGCTGGGCATCCCGCTGATGGTCGGGTGGATGTGCTGCAACCAGTGGGAGAAGTGGGAACAGTGGGATGACGAGGACCGCGCCGTGGCCCTGGCCAGTCTGCGCTCACAGATCCTGATGCTGCGTTCGCACGCGTCGGTCGCGATCTGGGCCAACGGCAGCGACGGATTGCCGCCGGAACCGCTGCGCGGCCAATATCACGCGGTGCTGCGAGACCTGCACTGGCAGAACGCGGTCGTCGACACCGTCTCCTCGTTCGGGCACGACGACGATCAAGGTCAACCGCGGTGGGACGGTATCCACATGGCCGGGCCGTACAGTTGGCGACCGCCGAGCTACTGGTTCAGCGGCCGCTACGGTGCCACCCGGGGCTCCAACGCCGAACAAGGGGACAACGAGCACATCCCGCCACTGGCCAGCCTCAAGGAGTTCATCCCGCCCGACAAGCTGTGGCCCATCAACGACACCTGGTCCTTCCATGCCGGGTCCAACCCCGGCAACGCGTCGCTGACCAGCATCCAGCGCGCCATCAACCGTCGCTACGGACCATCCGCCGGCGCCGAGGAGTTCACCCGCAAAGCCCAACTGGCCCATTACGAATCGACCCGGGCGCAGTTCGAGGCCTTCGCGGCCAACGGGTGGGCCAATCACAAGATGACCATCTACTGGATGCTCAACAGCCACTGGCCGTCGTTCTTCGGCAACATCTTCGACTACTACCTGCGACCCGGTGGCGCCTATTACGGGGCCAAGGCCGGGCTGCGGCCGCTGTCGCTGGTGTTCGACTCCTACGCCGTCGGCAATCACAGCACCGCCGACGTCAAAGTGGTCAACCAGAGCCCTCAAGACGTGTCGGGCCTGCGGGCGCGGGTGCGGGTCTACGACCTGACCGGCCGGGTGCGTGACGACCGGACCGTCGACGGGGTGGCCGTCAGCTCCGGCGGGGCGCACACCGTGCTCACGCTTCCGCGCGAGGCCCGTGATTCCCGGGTGTTCTTCGTCAGGGCCGAATTGCTCGACAGCGCAGGCAAAGTGCTGTCCCAGAACGTCTACTGGCAGTCCCAGCAACCCGATGATGTCGGGGACCCGGCCAACGACACGGCCTTCGAACTCAGGCAGGTCAGCTGGGCCGACATGACACCGCTCAACTATCTGGCCAAGGCGCCGCTGCAGATGAGCGCCAAACGGACCGGTGACCGTGAGGTCGCGATCAGACTGCACAACCCCGGCAAGCAGATCGCGTTCTTCGAACGCGCGGAGCTCACCGACACCCCGGACGGTGACGAGATCCTGCCGGTGCAGTACACCGACAACTATGTGACGGTGTTCCCCGGCGAGACCGTGGACCTGAGCGGCACGGTGCTCGCGCCCGGTCAACGGGCCAACTATGTGCGGGTCACCGGCTACAACACCGCTGCGGTGGTGGTGCCGGTCGGCTGAGCCGAGCCGGTGGGGCAGGATTGACGGCAGCACGCAGGAAGAGGAGATCGAGACATGTCTGAGGCGAAGACCGAAGGTAATCAGCGCGAGCAACTCGCCGAGTTGACCGCGCAGCACGGGTGGACGCGGCACGTCGCCGACCGGGTGGACGTGTATATGCGCGGTGCGACCAGGATCCGGGTGATCTGGGCCGGGGACGATCTCAGCGGTGGTTCGCGGTACCAGGACGACCTCATGGAGCAGTACTCACGCGAGGCGGGCACGGTCCAGGGCTGGCTGACCCGGTGACCGCGCGCGCCGGCATCGTCATCACCGGTACCGAGGTGCTGACCGGGCGGATCCAGGATCTCAACGGCCCATGGCTGGCCGACCGACTGCTGGAACTCGGGGTCGAGCTGGCGCACATCACCATCTGCGGCGACCGGGCCGACGATGTCGAGGCCCAGCTGCGCTTCCTGGCCGCCGAGGGCGTCGACCTGATCATCACCAGCGGCGGCCTGGGACCCACCGCCGACGACCTGACGGTCGCCACCGTGGCCCGGTTCTGCGGTGTCGAGCTGGTCCTCGACACCGAGCTGGAGGCCCGGATCGCGGCGATCCTGCGCACGCTGATGTCGCGGCGCCCCGCCGCGGACACGGACTTCGACGCCGTGCTGGCCGCCAATCGCAAACAGGCGCTGGTGCCCGTGGGAGCCGAGATCCTGGATCCGGAGGGCACCGCACCCGGTGTCGTGGTGGACGGACCCGACGACGGCAAACCCGTCGTCATTGTGCTGCCCGGTCCGCCCCGTGAATTGCAGCCGATGTGGGCGCGGGCTATCGCGACCGCGGCGGCCCAGCGGGCGATCGCCGGCCGCACGGAGTACCGACAGGCCACCATGCGGATGTTCGGTCTGGCCGAGTCCGGCCTTGCCGAGGTCCTGCGGGAAGCCCAGACCCGCATCGCCGGATTCGACGGTCTGGAGATCACCACCTGCCTGCGCCGCGGTGAGCTGGAAATCGTCACCCGCTACGAGCCCGGGGACGACGACACCTACCGGGCCCTTGTCGATTTCCTGGCCGAGCGCTATCCCCAGGAATTGTTCTCTGCCGACGGTTCCCTGGTCGACGAACAGATCGCGGCGCTGCTGACCGGGCGCACCATCGCCACGGCGGAATCGTGCACGGCGGGGATGCTGGCCGCGCGGCTGGCCGACCGGGCCGGCTCATCGGCGTATCTGGTGGGTGGGGTGGTGTCCTACTCCAATGAGGCCAAGGTCGAGATGCTGGGAGTGGATGCGACACTGATCGCCACGCACGGTGCGGTGTCCGAACCGGTGGCGATCGCGATGGCGCGCGGTGCGCTGCAGCGGTTCGAGGCCGATACCGCGGTGGGCATCACCGGTATCGCCGGGCCGGGTGGCGGATCCGCCGAGAAACCGGTCGGCACGGTGTGTTTCAGCGTGGCGCTGGCCGGGCGCGAACCGTTGGTGCGCACACTGCGGCTGCCCGGTAACCGCAGCGACGTCCGGGAACGCGCCACCACGGTGGCGATGCACCTGCTGCGCCGGGAACTGCTGGCGTATTCCGCCAGCGCGTGAGCGCGCCGGTCATCCGCGGATAGCGGCCGCCAGCCTGCGCCACTGTTCCCGCGGGAACGCGCTCGGGTCGGCATCGAGCAGCTGCAGGCAGACGTGGTCGGCGCCGGCGTCACGGTGCTCGGCCGCTCGGGCCAGCACCTTCTCCTCGTCGCCCCACACGATGATCGCGTCGAACAACCGGTCGCTGACCTGGGTGAGGTCCTCTTCGGAGAAGCCGGAGCGGAGCAGGTTGTTCGCATAGTTGGGCATCGCGAGATAGGACCTCAGCCAGTCGGTCCCGATCCGGCGCGCCTCGTCGCGGTCCTCGGTGAGGATCGCGGTCTGCTCTGGCATCAGCAGCGGACCAGTCCCCAATGTGGCGCGGGCACTTGCGGTGTGTTGCGGGGTCACCAGATAGGGGTGCGCCCCACGGGACCGGGTCGCGGCCAACTCGAGCATCTTGGGACCCAACGCCGCCAGCGCGCGCTGCTCGACCGGCACCGGCTGCTCGGCGGCATCCAGTGCGTCCAGGAAGGCCGCCGTGGCCGCCAGTGGTTTGCGGTACAGCCCTGGCTTTTTCGAGTCGATCAGCGGCGCGTGGCTGACTCCGATGCCGAGCAGCAGCCGGGATCCGTACTCGCTGGTCAACCGGGCATGCGCGGCCGCGACATCGGCCGGTTCGTGCATCCACAGATTGAGGATGCCGGTCGCGATGACGGTGTTCTTGGTCGCGGCCAGCAGATTGGTGATCGAGTCGAACAACGCGCCACCCACGTCGGGGATCCACAGCGCCGGGTAGCCCAGCTCGTCGAGCTCTGCGGCAGCGTCGGCGGCCTGTGCCGGGTCGCTGTAGCGCAGTTGGGCGCTCCAGATGCCGATTCCCGAAAGTTCCATCAACGCAATCCTTTCCATCACCGGTGACCGTCGCGGTCCCAGCTCTGCACCATCGTACGGAGGATCTCCTCGGCGCGGCCGAGGCCGCCCAGATGGCTTTCACCGGACAGCACCGTCATAGTGGCATCGGGCAAAAGGCTCACCGTGTGCCGGCCGTGGTCGAACGGCACGATGTGGTCCTTGTCGCCGTGCCACCAGTGCACTGGGACCTTGACCTCGTCGAGCCGGAACCCCCAGTCCCGGACGAAGACCACGACGTCGGCGAACGGTGCGGCGAGTTGTTTGCGGCTGCCGTTGGGCAGGTCGTCGAGGAACATCGCCTTGAATTCGGGGCGGCTGAGCAGCCGGCGGTCACCTTCGGGGGACAGGCGCGCATAGAGGTCCAGTGCCGGGGAGGCCATCGGGCCGAGGAGCCTGATCAGCGTGGCCGCCATCAGGCGGATGGGCGTGCCGGCCACTTCGAGCACCGGGGCTACCCAGGAACCCAGATCCATCAGCCCACTGCCGATCGCATCCGGGCCCACATACGGTGCCACGCCACCCAATACACCGGCCGCCACCACCCGGTCGGGCAGCGCCGCCGCGGTCGCCAGGGTGTAGGGGCCGCCGCCGGACAGGCCGACGACCGCGAAGTCGTCGATCCCCAAGGTGTCTGCGATGACACGGAGGTCCTGGGCGAACGCCAGCACGTTCGGATACTGGTGCGGCGTGGACGACCCGATGCCCGGACGGTCCAAGCCGATCAGCCTGATTCGTTCGAGTTCGGCGTAGGCGCGGGCCTCCGCGGGAATCTGCCTGCGCGCCCCGGGTGTGCCGTGCAGCCAGAAGACGGCGCGGCCCTGGGGATCGCCGAATTCGGCAAACCCGATCTGGCGGTCTGCGCTGACCGCGATGTTGCCCTCGAGCTTGGGGCGCGCGATGGGAGGAACCATGCGCCGAGTGTGTCATGCGCCACCGACCCACCCGCTGCTGGTCGGCGGCGCGGTATCGGCGTGGTGGGGCACCCCGCCGCGTGTCCGTTCCGTGACCCAATCGGCTACCGAAACGTTTTATACGTGGCACATACCGGTCGCACAGCAAAAAACAATGTGCCCCTTCGACACTCGTAACCCGAGTAGCCCCGACCGTGGGCTTCGTCGAACAGGAGTGGCATGAATCTCAAGCGAATCGCCGGCGCTTCGGCACTGACCGTCGGGGTCGGCCTGACCGGATTGCTGGGCCTGGGTCTGGGCACCGCCGCCGCCGATCCTGGGCCGGGGCCGTGCGGCCCGCAGCCGGGGGTGTGCGACAACCACGACGATCGTGGTCGCGACGACCGGGGGCCCGGCGGCGCGCCGCAGGACGATTGGGGACACCGCGGTATCGACCAGGGCAGGCAGGATCACCAACCGTTCAACTGGAACGGTCAGCGGGTGGCGCCGGTGTGGGACGACAACCACCATGGTTGGGGCTTCTGGTTCCTCGGCATGTGGATCCCGCTGTGATCGGTCGCCGCGGTCACTGACCGGCCCACACCTGCGGGCGCCGCCCGGCCCACGGCATGGCCGCTTCGAGCTGGGCGGCCAACTGCAGCAGGACCGTCTCGTCGGGTGCCATCAGCTGGACACCGATCGGCAAGCCGGCCGACGTGGTGGCCACGGGCAGTGAGATCGCTGCCCAGCCGGTCACATTCGCCAGAGACGTCCAGCCGGTGGTGGCGAACTCGACGTCGAAGAAAGCTCGGGTCGTGCCGCGCGGCTGGTCCAGCAAGCCGTAGGGCGGCGGGCCGCTGACAAGCGTCGGCACCAGCAGCACGTCATGGCCGCCCAGGCCCTCCGCGAACCGGCGGGTCTGGGCGTGCACGGTGGCGATCGCTTCCGCGTAGTCGACCCCGGACGTGGTGAAGCCTTCCCGGACCATCACCCAGGTGCTCGGCTCGAACTCGTCCTCGCGCGGCTCCCGACCCAGATGCGTGCTGGCCAGCGCGTGCAGCTGCGCGTTGCTGACGGTGTGCAGCACCGCGATGGCATCGGCTACGGCATCGGAATCGATGGTGGGCGAGCCTGATTCGACGATATGGCCCAGGCCGGCCAGGGCCGTCGCGGCGGACTGGACCGCAGCGACGACCTCCGGATCGGTCGGCGGTCCCGGAAACGGTGACGCGGTGGCGACCATGATCCGCTGCGGCGCCGGAGTCTTGGTGATGGCCTGCAGATACGGCTGAGGCGGGGCAGGTGCACCGTAGGGGTCACCGATGGCGGCGCCGGCCACCACGTCGAGTAGTGCGGCGCTGTCGCGGACGGTGCGGGTCAGGGCGTGCTCGTTGACCAGGCCCTCCAGCCCGTGCCCGGCCGCAGGCGCGAACGAGGTGCGGCCGCGCCGCGGTTTCAGTCCGACCAGCCCGCAGCAGGAGGCCGGCACCCGGATGGACCCGGTGCCGTCCCCGCCTGAGGCGGCGGGGACCACCCCGGCGGCCACCGCGGCCGCCGATCCGCCGCTCGATCCGCCCGGGGTGATATCGGGTGCCCACGGGTTGGCGGTGCGCCCGAAAAGGGATGGTTCGGTGGTGCAGTGGTTACCCCACTCGGGTGTGTTGGTCTTGCCGAAGACGACCAGGCCGGCCGCCAGGTAGCGCTGCACGATCCAGGCCGACTCGGTGGCGACGTGCGTGCGCAGCGCCCGCGACCCCATCGCCTCCGGGGCGCCGGCCAGCGACGCACCGAGATCCTTGAGCAGGAAGGGAACTCCGGCCACCGGCCCCGCACTGCCGCCGCGCAGTACGCCGTCGGCGTCCAGGGCTGCGGCTTGCGCTCGGCCGCGCTCGAACAGGTCGGTGATCACGGCGTTGAGCTCGCGGGTCGCGTCCAGGCGCAGTATCGCTGCTTCGAGCAGGTCGGTCGCCGAAAGCTGACCGGTGGCCACCAGAGCCGCCTGGCCGACCGCATCGATCGCGGCCAGTTCCTCTGCGGTGCGTGCATCCATGGCCGTCCATCCTGCGGTGCCGCCCACCGTGTGGCAACCGGGCGCGGGACAGGATCGACGAGAGGGGGTTGGTTAGAAGGGGATGACGCTCTCACTGTTGAGCGCCCGCCAGGACCGTCGGCACATGCCGACGGCTCGCGTGCGCAACCGCCACTGTGCCGACTTGATGTGATGCCCGGCCGCCTGGTGGCTCATGTGGTCGATGAACTCCGCATCGAGTAGCGCGTAGCCGCCGTCGATGCGTTCCCAGAGGCCGGCCAGCCACAGCTCGATGGCGGCTTGGGTCGCATCGGGCATGATGCGCTCCAGCGCGATGTCGGCAAGGAATTCCGGATGTCTGGTGTGCACGCTGTGTGCCACTGCCAGCACGTGCAGCCGTAAGGCCGCGCGGGTGACATGGGCGCCGTCCGGTCGCGCGCGCAAGGTCTCGACTTCAGCGCAGACCACTTTGTCTCGCATGGCGTGACTATAGCGTTTACCTGTCTGAAACATGAATGGCGCGCGCAGGACGACCGTGACCGGGCACTCCGGGTGGGTCGTCCGGGGCCTTCTGCAGTGCACGGCGCAGCGGCCGCGGTGGGACGGGCAGAAGCCACCAGCCGAGGGCCGATGCTGGTCTAGGCTTGCCGGCATGACCGATATGGATCGAGCAGCAGCCCGTCGTGACATCGCCGATGCCTTGGTGAAGGCACTCGATCGCCGGCACGAGGTGCTCGACATCATCGTCGACGCCGAGAACCGGGACGCCGCGGTGGACGCGATCGCCGCGCTGCTGGGCACCACCCGCGCCGGCGGTGAGGCGGTGATCGGGTTGTCGTTCGACCGGGTCACCAAGGAGTCCCGCCGGATCATCGCCGAGGAACTCGACGACCTCAACAGTCAACTCACCTTCACTCTCAACGAACGCCCGGCGTCGTCGGCGGAAACCCTGACGCTGCGCGCCTTTTCGGGTAACGACGACCGGGACATCTTCGCGGCGCGGCTACAGGATCAGGGCGCGGCCGGCGATGGTTCCGGTGCGCCGGCGGGTGACCTCGACGACGAGATCGGCGCCGCGCTGAGCCGGGTGGACGCCGAGGATGCCGCGTGGTTCGTCGCGATCGAGGGTGATCAGAAGGTCGGCTTGGTGTTCGGTGAGCTCAAGGGCCACGAGGTCGACGTGCGGATCTGGATTCACCCCGAGCATCGCAAGAAGGGTTACGGCACTGCGGCCCTACGTAAATCGCGCTCGGAGATGGCGATCTACTTCCCTGCTGTTCCTGTCGTGGTCCGCGCCCCGGGAGTCTGACGCTCAGCCGTCCTGGCGGCGGCCGTCTGTCCATCCGGCGCGATCCGGGCTGACATCGCGATGACTGCCGTCGGCGCCCGCCGACCACGCCGTGCCCGCACACACCAGATCGTGCGGCAAGGCCAGTTCGGTCGGCAGCACCGGTAGGCCGGGAACCGAGGGAATGGCGATCGGTGGTGGTGGTGTGGCCGCCACCACGGCCGGTGCCGATGCCAGCATCGGAAGCACGCTGCCGGCGGCGTCGATCGGTAGTCCGGCGGCGACCGGCGGTGCCACGCCCGCCGGTACCGCAACGGCTGCGGCATCGATCGGTGCCGCGGCAGCGTTGTCGACCGGCGCCGCGGCTGGGGCGGCGGCATCGAGCGGCGCCGCGACGATTTCGGCCGGCGGCTGGAGAGGCGCTGCGACCGGAGGTGCCGGCGGCGGGGGTTCCGCGAGCATCGGAGCGGCCTCCTCGGCCGGCGCCGGGGGAGTCGGGGCTTGCACCGGTGCAACGGGGGCAACCGCGCCCACGTCGGCCATCGGAAGCGCATCAGCGACCGGGGCCACGTCGGCGACCGGGACGGCGGGGGCAACGTCGGCAACCAGTGCGACAGGGGCCGTGTCGGCGACCGCGGCGGCCGATACCGCGTCAGTGACCGGGGCGGCCGCCTCGACCAACGGAGCTGACATCGGAACAGACTGTGCCGCAAGCGGTAATGGCACCCCGAGTGGGACGGGTGGGGCGGCTGCCGGTATCGCGGCCGCCGCGATCGGGGCCGCCCCTGGCGTAGCGGCGGCTGCGGCCGCATCGGCTACCGGAGCCGCATCGACGGCGGCCACGTCGGCGACCACATCGGCGGCGGGGACGGCGGCCGTCGCGGCTTCGGCCGGCACCGCGGACGCTTGGCTCGCTGCGACCGCGACCGGCACGGTTTCCGGCACCGGTGTCGCCGCAGCCACCGCACTTTCCGTTGTCACCGAGGAGCTTTCGGCTGCCGTGTCGAGTAGCGGCGCGGGTGGCGGCAGGGGCGCCGACTCCGGCGGGCCCGCGGCGCCCAACGCCTCGGGGATGATCTCCGGGGAGGCCGCCAGCTGTTGAACCATATCCAGGCACGGCACGCCGGGGCTGGATTCCACCTCCGCGATTGCCGCCGGGCTACCGATCAGCACTGCCCAGTACAAACCTGCCGTCGCCGCCGCGGCCAACGCGATGCGATTCGTGGCGTGCGTCATGGACTCCTGGTTCTCCTTGAGACGGCGACATGGGAGAACCTAGCGTGAAACCGCATTTGTACAAGCGGCCGCATTGCCGGATATCGATCCGATATGCGGCGGTGTCAAAGTTGTGATGCTGCAATCGGTTCCACCGGACATGACCGACTGCCTCCGGGGATGTCGCGCATGGCCGCGAGTGCGCGGCCGAGGTGTCAGGCGCCGACCGCCTTCTCCATGGCAGCCAGAGAGTCTTCCAGGTGGCCCAGCAGGCGTTGCAGATGCGGCACGCTGCGCCGGCACCCCACCAGCCCGAAGTCGAGGTTGTCCGCATTGTTGGTGAGTGTGATGTTCAGCGCCTGGCCGTCCAGGGCGATCGACAGCGGATAGTTGCCGTCCAGCCGGGCGCCTTGCCAATACAGCGGCTCGCGGGCCCCGGGCACGTTCGAGATGACGATATTGAACGGCGGCGGCGTCGATGCCACCAAGCCGGGAACCATGCTCAGCGCCATCCCGGACATCAGGAATCCCGACAGGGCCAGTGCCTGCAGTCGCGGCAGCTCGGCGAACACCTTCTTGTTGTCGCGTGTCGACGCACTGATGGTTTCCAGTCGGGTGATCGGGTCGTCGATATCGGTCGCCAGGTTGCACAGGATGGTGCCCACCATGTTGCCGCCGGCATCCTGTTCGTGCTCGCCACGCAGGCTCACCGGAACCATTGCCACCAAAGGGGTCTCGGGCAAGGCTCCCTGCTCCTGCAAGTAGGCACGCAGGGCTCCGGCCGACATCGCCAGCACCACGTCGTTGACGGTGACGCTGTCGACCGCGGCCTTGACCGCCCTGATGCGCTCCAGCGGCCAGGACTGGGCTGCGCATCGGCGTGCCCCACCGATAGGCACGTTGAACATCGTCTTCGGGGCTCTGAACGGCAGGGTGAGTTGTTGTTCGATCAGGGCAGCCCTGGCCAGCGACACCGTCGACGGCGCGATGCCGGCGACCGCGCTCGCGGTGCCCGTCACCGTGCTCAGCAACCCCGATGTCGGGTTCGAAGCCCTGCGCGTCCGGGTGCGCGGCGGCAGTGCCCAGGGCACCCGGACTTCCCGGTCCTCGGCATCGGGCGACAGGGTTCGCATCATCAACCGCTGGGCCGACACCCCGTCGAGCAAGGAGTGATGGATCTTGGTGTAGACGCCGAAGCGCCCGTCGTGCAGACCTTCGACGAGATAGGCCTCCCACAGCGGACGGTGTCGGTCCAGCAGTGTGCCGTGCAGGCGCGAGGTCAGCTCCAGCAGCTCACGCACGCGGCCCGGACGCGGCAGCGCCGATCGGCGCAAGTGGTAGTCGATATCCACGTCGTCGTCGAAAGCCCAACTCAGATTGGAGATTCCGCCGAGTACGCGCGCTGGGTGCTTACGGAAGGTGGGTTGGAACTCGGCACACCTGGCAATCGATTCGTACAGGTCGGTGACAAACTCGGGTCCCGAGCCCTCCGGCGGCCGGTACAACTGCAGCCCGGCGACGTGCATCGGGTGCTCGCGCGATTCACCGAGCAGGAACATCGCATCGGTCGGCGAGATGAGCTTCATACCGCTAGACGCTACCCATCCGGGGCAGCGCCCCGACGCGGTTTGGTCAGGCGGCCGGGACGGCGCCCAGCACCCGTTGCAGGGCGGGTTTCATCTCCTGTAGCTGCGCACCCCAGTAACCCCAGCTGTGTGTGCCGTCGGCGGGAAAGTTGAACACACCGTTGCGGCCCCCGGCGGCGATATAGCGCTTCTGGAACTCCTTGTTGGTGCTCAAGGTGATGTTCTCCAGGAATTGCGCGCTGTACAGACCGCCGAAGTCCGAGCCGGTGTCCAGGTCCGAGGGGGCGCCGTTGCCGCAGTAGACCCACACGGCGGTGCCGTTGGCGGCCAAGGTGGCGACGTTGACCATCGGGTCGTTGCGTCGCCAGGCCGGATCTGTGCTCTGGCCCCACATGTCGGTCGCCCGATATCCGCCGGCGTCACGCATCGCGACGCCGATCAGCGTGGGCCACAGTCCCAGTGACGGATTGACGAAACCGGACAACGAGCCGGCGAAGATGAACTGGGCCGGATGCCAGATCGCCAGCGTCAGCGCCGACCCACCCGACATGGACAGCCCGACGACCGCGTTGCCGACGGGGCTGATACCGCGGTTGGCGGCCAGCCAGGTGGGCAACTCCTGAGTCAGGAACGTCTCCCACTTGTAGGTGGTGGTGCCGGCGCTGCCCTTGGCGGGCTGATACCAGTCGGTGTAGAAGCTCGACTGTCCGCCGACGGGCACCACGAGCGACAGTCCGGAATGGTTGAACCAGTCGAACACCGGGGTGTTGATATCCCAGCCGCTGAAGTCGTCCTGGGCCCGCAGCCCGTCGAGCAGGTACACCGCGTGCGGGCCGCCGCCCTGGAAACCCACCGGGATGTTGCGGCCCATCGACGGCGACGGGACCTGGAGCAGTTCGACGGGACCACCACCGCTGGAAAATGCGGCGGCATTCGGCGCGCCGACGGTCACGAATCCGGCCAGCAGCACTGCGGTGGCCAGCAGTCCTAGGACGCGGCGAAGCAGGGGCATGTACCGCAAGCTAGCAGCCGCACGGTGCACGGACATGCACCCACACGGGCCGTGATCACGTTGTGATGTAACGGTTTAACTCAGGCCGAGACCACGATCGTCAGATCGTTGCCCGCGCGTTCCACCTGCATACCGGCCCGGCGGGCGATGGCCGCGACCTTGCCGGCATCGTCAGGTTCGGCCCGGCTGGAGACCAGCGCCCGAGCCAGCCTGCCCTTGTGCGCCTTGTTGAAATGACTCACCACGGTCCGTTTGCCTGCGCTGTTTTCCGACACGACGTCGACGTTGACCGCCCCTGGGAGCCGGCCCAGCGCCGCATACGATCCCGAGCGCAGGTCGACCACGAGTTCGGTGTCGGCGATACCGGTCAACACGGGTTCGAGCACCGGGCGCCACCGGGCGGCCAGGGTGGGCCGGCCGGGCAGTTTGGACCCGGCCGAGAGGCGGTACGCCGGTATCGGATCGTCGGCGCGCAACAGGCCGAACAGCGCCGATCCCACCGCCAGCCGCGCGGTGGCCCTGGCCGCTGAGGCCCCGCGGAGCGAGCCGACGTCCAGCGCGTCGTACAGCACCCCGGTGTAGCGGTGGATGGCCGGCAGTGTCGGTGATGTCAAAAGTGCTGCGTTCCGGTCGATCTCAGCATCCTGGGCAGCGGTGATGCCGAGCGCCCGGCGGCAGGCCGCCCGATCTGCTGAGGACAGGGCGACGAGCTCGTCGACCAGCTCGCGGCGCAACGGGTTCAACTCGGGGGAGTGCAGCGCCTCCAGCTGCAGCGGCGGCCCGTCGCCACCGGCTCGCTTGGTCTCCGACGGGGGCAGCAGCACGATCACCGGACAGAGGGTAGCCGAGCCAACCGGCGCTGCGGTCGTGGGCGTAAAGGCACGGGGGCCGCCCTGAGAGGCTCCGAGAGGCTGCCGAACAACGTCTCCCGTCAACGGCGTGACCTATCCGCATTGCTGCGACGCGAGCACGCATTTGATAAACACTTGCAAGCACCAAAATGGTTAGCCGCGCTCTGCTTCCTGGCCCGAATTCAAACGTCTCCGCCGTCTCCTTTTCGCTTTGCTGTGCCGGTCGCACCGGCACGATCAGGGATGTCGTTCGCCTTTTCGGGTGCGCCCTGCCATAGCTTGGGCCGGTCTCACCCGAAGTTGACACTCACCGGCCCGATGTCCAAAGATCGACGTGGGGACGGGTTTCGATCAGGTCGAGGGGCTTGATCGAAAACCGCAGGGGCCAGGTATCGGCGGGGCGAACCGGGCGTCGGGTCGAATCGGAGCAATTGGCGGTGTGCATCGGGCCCAGGCCGAGGGATATGGTATTTAAATCGTTAACTGCCGTACATACCGGCGGCGAGCAGCGCAACACCGCAATATCCGATTCGGGGAAAGGCACTACAGACCCGCGGCTGGCATTGAACAGCCGCCAGGAATGACAGGTGAACTCTGGTGACCGCTCAGGAAATCGTGGATGCCGACACCGCCGGCGACGACAACAACAGTGACGGCGGACTCGCCGTCAACGTCCGGGTGCTGGTCCACCCGGACACCGACGAGGAGGCACGCGGCGTCGTCATCGACGACTTCGGTGATGCCGCCGGTTACGCGGTATCCGTCGGCGACAACCACATCGCCGATCCGGCCCGCCGCTGGGCCGTCCAACTCGACAGCGGCTGGCTGACGTTCGTCGACAGCGCCGACCTGCGCCCCGAATAGCCGATCTAGGCGCGGTCGGGCAGTTCGCCCAGCAGTTCGTCGAGGAAACCGCCCGCCTCGCGGCCGGCGCGGTCGACATCCTGCGCATCGATCGCTTCCACCAGGCCTCGGTGCCTGATGTGGGCGGCCGCTGCCGTCTGATGCGTGGTGGTGGCCACGCTGGCGAGCACCACCTCGGTGAGGCCGCGATAGAGCTCGGTGAGCACGGTGTTGTGGGAACCGCGCACCACAGCGAAATGGAGCTCGGCGTCCGCGCGCGCGAAACCCTCCATGTCGTGCTCGTTCTGGAGTTCGTCGCGGCGCTGCAGCAAGTGCCATAGTTCCGCGAGATCGGCGTCGGTGCGGGCGGTGGCGGCGAGCCGGGCTCCCTCCACCTCCAGGCATCGGCGGACCTGCAGCACCTCGCGTAATTCGGAGCCGCAGAGTCGGCGCAGCGCCCCGGACACTTCGCTGGTGGCGCGGACGTAGGTGCCGTCACCCTGCCGAACCTCCAAGATGCCGCCGTGCGCCAGCGCGCGGACGGCTTCCCGCACGGTATTGCGACCGACACCCAGTGCCTCGGCCAGGGTGGGCTCGGTGGGGATCTTGGTCCCGATGGGGTACTCCCCGGCTGTCACCGACGCGCGGAGCTGGTCGATGACCTGATCGACGAGTCCGGTTCGACGTGTCGTGGCTAAAGGCACACACAGACCTCTTTCATCCAATCATGGGATGTATGGCATGCTAACTCCAGTGACCGACTCTCGCCACAGCAACACCATCGACCGCCCGCCCGCCGCGGGCACTCTCGCGGCGCGACCGGCGACCAGCGGCCTGCTGTTGACGTTGGCTGTCGTACTCACTGCCCTCAATCTTCGCCCTGCGATCACGAGTGTGGGTCCGTTGTTGGGCGATATGCGCGACTCGTTGGGTGCCTCCGCGATCTGGGCCGGGGTTTTGACCACGCTGCCCGGCCTCTGCTTCGCCGCCGCCGGTCTGGCCGCGCCGCGGTTGGCCGCCAGGGTCGGCGTGGACCGCGCGATCACCGTGGCCCTGATCGTGCTCAGCATCGGGCTGGTGGTGCGAGTGGTGGACGGGCCCCTGGTCGTCGTCGGCGGCACCCTCGTTGCGACCGCCGGGATCGCGTTGATCAACGTCCTCATTCCTGTCGTCATCAAGCGGTCGTTTCCGGCGCGGATCGGTGTGATGACCGGCGTGTACACCGCCGCCCTGCAGGGCGGCGGTGCCCTCGGCTCGGCCGTGACCCCTGCCATCGACGCGCTGTCGGGATGGCGTACCGCCCTCGGCGCGTGGGCGGCGCTGGCCGCACTCGCCCTGGCGGCCTGGCTGGCGGCGACCCGGCGCGGCGGTGCAACCTCGGTGGCCCCGCCGCGGCGCGACACCGACCCGTTGCCGTCGCGTCCCTCGATGCTCCGCAGTCCGTTGGCGTGGACCATCACCCTGTTTTTCGGTTGCCAGGCGTTTCTCGCCTACGTCGTGATGGGATGGCTGCCCGCAGTCTTCATCGACGGCGTTATGAGCAAGGGCGCCGCCGGGTTGCTGCTCGGACTGGTCTCCGTGCTGGCCGTGCCGGTGAGCATCGTGATCGCACCGGCGGCCGCCCGGCAGTCCAGCCAGAGTGGGTGGATCGTCGGCCTCGGTGTGCTCGGCTTCGCCGGGGTGATCGGCCTGGCCGCGGCACCCGATGCTGCGCCCCTGCTGTGGAGTGTCCTGCTCGGCCTCGGGATGAGCGTCTTCTCGCTGGCGCTCACGGTCATCGCGTTGCGTTCGCGCGATGCCGCCGACACCGCGCGGCTGTCGGGCATGGCGCAGGGTATCGGCTATCTGCTGGCCGGTGTGGGTCCGTTCCTGTTCGGCCTGTTGCACGAGGTCACGGGCGGCTGGACGGTGTCCTGGGGCCTGGTTCTGGCGGTCTATGCGATCCAGATGGTCACCGGCGCACTGGCCGGCCGCAACCGTTACGTGTGACCGCTCAGACCGCTACATCGCCGGGGGCAGGTGCCGCGGGCGGCGGGGGTGCGTCGGCCGGGGCGGGCGGCACATCGGCCGGGGCCGGTGACACGAAGTCCGCGGGCGCGGGCGGCGGTACCTCGGCAGGGGCCGGCGGCAGGAATTCGACGGGAGCCGCCGGCGGGGCATCGACCGGCGTGTTCGGGTCCGGCGCGTCGGTGGGCATCGGCAGGTACATGTGGTGGGTGAACTGGGGCTGATAGGCGCCGCCGCCGCCGATGCGGACGCCACCGCCCTCTCCTGAGGACACCGGCGTGCCGTCTGGCAGTGTCACCGCGGTATGGCGGCCGTTCCACCCGATCACCAGTGCGTTCGGTGCGGTGCCGTATTTGAAGCCGCGGGCCAGCAGGGCCCGTTCCTCGTTCCCGGTGTGGAAACGATCACCGAACACGGGCCGGTCGGTCGCGGCGTTGCTGACCCAGGATGCCAGGCCTGAGCAATCCGTTCCCGCCGGGGAGTCCCCACCGGGGATGTACGGCGTGCCCGAAACCTGGTTGACGAGCGCCAAGAGCGACGCAAGAGCAAACATGCGGACGGACACTAACAGAGCAATTTGTGAGGGAGCAAAAATCTGTGACTCCCTTCACAATTCATGAATTCAATTAATAAACTCACAAAAGCGCAGGTGAACGCCTTTGATGGGGGCCATGATTCGACCTGGATGACCCGTCGCCTGATGGCCTCGCAAACATGTTGCCGCCCAGTGCCTCAGCGTTCGCTCCCGCTGATTCAGAACACTGTCGTGGTGAAACCTGTTGCCGTTGAACTGAAGTATATGTTGGTTGTGAAATATGTTGATAACCAACATATTTCATCAATCTGATCCAACTCGTACAATTCTGGCAACGACGGGCTTGGATGGTCGTGCCAAGCTGTCCGACAGCCGTCGCATGGCAGGGGCGGCGGCCAGTAGTGCAGCCACCGACTCGGGCGGCAACCCGGCGAGCAGCTCGGCGACGCTGTCGGTCAGCGCGTCATCGATGGCGTCTTTTTCGGTGCGGGCCTTATGGGTTGGGTGTAGGACCGATACCCGGCGGTCATCTTCCCGAGGGGTTTTCGAGACCAAGCCCCGCTCCGTGAGGGTCCGGATCGCGGCGCTGACATTGCTCGGCTGCATGGAGACCGCCGCCGCGACATCGGACACGCTGGAGCCCGGCTCGTCGACGATCGCGCGCAACACCGCCACCTCGGAGGAGGGGAGGGGGTCGAGCCCGGCTCGTGCCGGGCCGATGCGGGCCAGTCGCCATGACACGTCGTGCAATGCGAGGGCCAGATCCCGGATCCCCGAGTCCGGCGAGGGTGTGGTGGGCATCACCCGAGTTTACCTATGACTAGATACATATGATCAAATAGGTATGTATCCATAACCAATGACCTGAGGTTTCCTACGTGACCCGACCCGTCCGCCACGCGGCGCCCGCGCCGCTGATCGCTGTCTTGGCCCTGCTGTCCGCCGTCCCACCGCTGTCCATCGACATGTACCTGTCGGCGTTTCCCGCGATGGCCACGGAATTCGGCACGTCGGCGCCCATGATCCAACTGACACTCACTGCGCTGCTGATCGGGCTCGCCGTCGGTCAATTGGTGATCGGCCCGTTGTCCGACCGCTACGGCCGGCGCACACCATTGCTCGTCGGCACCGTGATCTGCCTGCTGGCCAGCCTGTTGTGCATCATCAGCCCCTCGGTCGAGGTTTTGATCGCCTTGCGATTCGTCCAGGGTTTCGCGGGGGCGGCGGGTGTGGTGATCTCCCGCGCCATCGTCGCCGACCGCACCGAGGGCGTGGAGGCCGCCCGGCTGTTCGGCGTGCTGATGGTCATCGGCGCATTGGCCCCGGTCCTCGCACCGGTACTGGGCGGATTCATCGTCGCCGACTTCGGGTGGCGCGCCGTGTTCATCGCGCTGGCTGCGTTGAACGCCCTGATGGTGCTCGGTGTCGTGTTCTTCACCCAGGAGTCGCTACCCCGCGACCGGCGCAGGCCCGGGGGGCTGACGGCGCTGTGGTCGAGCGCGGGCACCGTGCTGTCCAACCGCCGTTTCGTCGGCTACGCGTTGGCACTGGCCTTCGTCTTCACCGCACTGTTCTCCTATATCTCTGCCTCACCATTCGTCCTGCAGAACATCGTCGGCTTGTCACCCCGGTGGTACTCGCTGACGTTCGGCGGTTGCGCGGTGGTGATGGCAGCGATGAACTGGCTCTCGGCTCGGCTGGTGGTGCGGATCGCGCCGCGACGGCTGATGCTCGGCGGCATCGCGGCAATGGTGATCGTCACCGGCTTGCTGTTGCTCACCGTCACTGCCGGCGGTGTGGCACCGCTGCCGACGATCGCGCTGATGGCCGGGTTCGCGGCCAGCATGGGTCTGGTCGTGGGCAACGCCATGGCACTGGCGACCGCCGAGGTCCGCTATGCGGCTGGCACCGGGTCAGCGGTGCTGGGATTCCTGCAATACGCGCTCGGCGCAGGTGCCTCGCCTTTGGTTGGGCTCGCCGGCGAACGCAGCGCCGTGCCCATGGGCATTGCCATGTTCGCGGCGGCGGTGCTGGCCGCTGCGGCGATCGCCTTCACCCGCAACGGCCGGTCGGAAACCGACGACACCGCCGAGCCGGCGATCACCGCCGCCACGCACTGAGTGGCGAAGGCCTAGTGCCAGTCCCAGACGGACATGTCGTTTGGTGGGTAGTTCTGGCAGATGTCGGTGGTGTGGGCGGCGACGCCTTTGTTGTTGAAGAACAGTTTGGCCCAGTTGGGCCAGCGCCAGGACATTTGTTCGTAGAAGGCGTTGGTGGCGGTGTCTTCGGAGTATTGGCGGCGGCCGGCGTAGTCCAGGGAGAAGAACCAGTGGATGCGGTCTTGGGCGCCTTGTTGGTCGGCGGCGGGTTTGTTGTTGTAGTCGATCATGTAGCGCTCGTAGTAGACGGGTTCGACGTCGCGGGCGGCGGCCATGATTTGTTCGGCGGTGCAGGGGGTGCGCAGGATGCGGTTGGGGATGGGGTAGTCGTCGGTGGCATCGGCTGAAGCGATGCCTGAGGCGATGCCGGAGGTGGCCAGGGCGCCGGCCAGGGCTGCGGCGGCGACACCGAATCGGATTCCTCTGTGGGTCATGGGTGTTCCTTCCTAGTGCTGGGCGGCCGCGACCTGGTCGAGGATGACGCGTTTGTCGGGGCAGTAGTAGTTCAGGGCGGCACCGAGGAATTGCCAGTTCTGTTGGGTGCTGTTGTGGCGGTCGAGGTTGTCGCCGATGAATTTGGCTGAGGCGTAGGCGTCGTGGTCGACGTTGTTGTAGAGGCGTTTGCAGACCAGTTTGCCGATCCAGGCGTTGTAGTCCTTTTGCCCGTAGATGCCGTAGGTGTGCAATTCGTGGGCGAAGTTGGTGTCCGGATCCCGGTCATAAGCCGGGTCCGCGGTTGCCGGTGCTGCCAAAGCCACGGCAGCGCAGGCGATTACAGCGGCAGCATGGTTCACGCCGACGAATCTCATGACAGGGCCTCCTCGGACTCTTTCTGGATGGGCGCCGGCCACGGCTCGGGCACCGGGCGCTGACGCACGCGTTGCGGCCACCAGAACCACTTGCCCAGCAGCGCGGCGATCGCCGGGGTCATGAACGACCGGATGATCAACGTGTCGAACAACAGACCAAGACCGATCGTCGTGCCGACCTGCCCGATGACGATCAGATCGCTGACCGCCATGGAGATCATGGTGAAGGCGAACACCAGACCCGCTGAGGTGACCACCGATCCGGTCCCGCCCATGGATCGGATGATGCCGGTGTTCAGCCCGGCATGGATCTCCTCCTTGAACCGGGATACCAACAGCAGGTTGTAGTCCGAACCGACGGCCAGCAGGATGATCACCGACATCGCCAGCACCAGCCAGTGCAGCGGTTGCCCGATGATGTGCTGCCAGATCAACACCGACAGGCCGAACGACGTGCCCAGCGAGAGCAGCACGGTACCGACGATGACGGCGGCGGCCACCACCGCCCTGGTGATGATCAGCATGATGATGAAGATCAAACACAGCGAGGCGATGCCGGCGATCATCAAGTCGTACTTGGACGCGTCGGCCATGTCCTTGAACACCGATGCGGTTCCGGCCAGGTAGATTCTGGAGCCCTCCAGCGGGGTGCCCTTGATCGCTTCCTTGGCGGCCTGCTTGATCGCCTCGATATGCGAGATACCTTCTGCGCTCATCGGATCGCCGTCGTGGCTGATGATGAAGCGCACCGACTTCCCGTCGGGGGAGATGAAGTTCTTCATACCCCGCTTGAATTCGGGATTGTCGAACGTCTCCGGCGGCAGGTAGAAGGAGTCGTCATTGCGCGAGGCGTCGAACGCTTCGCCCATGGCCGACGAGTTGTCCTGCATCGCCGACATCTGATCCTGTATGCCCTTCTGGGTCTGATACATGGTCAGCATGTAGGTCTTCATGTTCTTCATCGTCGCGATCATCGACGGCATCAACGCCACCATCTGGGGCATCAACGTGTCCAGCCGCTCCATGTCCGGCATCAACTGCTGGATGTCGTCGGTCATGGTGTCGATCCCGTCGAGGGTGTCGAAGATCGACCGGATCGCCCAGCACGACGGGATGTCGTAGCAGTGCGGTTCCCAGTACAGGTAGTTGCGGATCGGGCGGAAGAAATCGTCGAAATCGGCGATGTGGTCCCGCAATTCGGCGATATCGAGGGTCATGTTCTTCATCTTGGTGACCATCGAATGCGTGGTGGCCGCCATCTGCGCCGTGATGTTCTGCATCTTGGTCATGTTGTCGATGGTGGTCTGCATATCGTCGGCCTGCTTGAGCATGGTGGCCATCATGTCCTGCTGGTACTTCTCGTTCATTTTCTGAGAAGTGCCCTGCATGCTGATCTGGAACGGGATCGAGGTGTGCTCGATCGGGGTGCCCTGCGGGCGGGTGATGGCCTGTACCCGGCCGATACCCGGGGTGCGGAACACCGCCTTGGCGATCTTGTCGATCACCAGGAAGTCCGCGGAATTGCGCAGATCGTGATCGCTTTCGATCATCAACAGCTCGGGGTTCATCCGGGCCTGGTTGAAATGCCGGTCCGCCGCCGCGTACCCGACGTTGGCCGGGATGTCGGATGGCAGGTAATTGCGGTCGTTGTAGCCGGCGCGGTACCCCGGCAGGGTCAACAGGCCGACCATCGACAGCGCGATCGTCGCGACCAACACCGGGCCCGGCCAGCGCACGATCAGCGCGCCGATCTTGCGCCAACCCCGAGTACGCATGGCCCGCTTGGGCTCGAGGGTCTTGCCGAACCGCGACGCCACGGTGATCACGGCCGGGCCCAAGGTCAGCGCGGCAAAAACCGCGACCACCATGCCGATGGCCAGAGGCACACCGAGGGAGACGAAATAGGGGAGTTTGGTGAAGTGCAGGCAGAACGTCGCGCCGGCGATGGTCATACCGGAGCCCAGGATCACGTGCGCGGTGCCGTGATACATCGTGTAGTAGGCGGTTTCGCGGTCTTCGCCGACGCTGCGGGCCTCCTGATAGCGCCCGATCAGGAAGATCGCGTAGTCGGTCGACGCGGCGATCGCCAGCGTCACCAACAGGTTGGTGGCGAACGTCGACAGCCCGATGATGTCGTGGTAGCCGAGAAATGCGATGAATCCGCGGGTGATGCCGAGTTCGACGGCGACCATGGCCAGCGCCAGGAAGACCGTGACCGCCGATCGGTAGATCAACAGCAGCATCAGGATGATCACGCCGAAGGTCAGCATCGTGATCATCTGCATGCTGCGGTCGCCCGCGATGTGCTGATCGGCCATCAGCGCCGACGGACCGGTCACGAACACCTTCAACCCCGGTGGTGGGGTCATGCCGTCGATGATCTTCTGGGTCGCCTCGACCGACTCGTTGGCCAGCGACTCACCCTGATTACCGGCCAGATACACCTGGACGTAGGTGGCCTTGCCGTCGGCACTCTGGGCGCCGGCCGCCGTCAGCGGATCACCCCACATGTCCTGGATGTGCTCGACATGTTTGGTGTCGGCTTCCAGCTTCTTGATCATCTCGTCGTAGAACTTGTGCTCGGCATCCCCGAGCTGATGATCGGCCTCCAGCACCACCATCGCCGAGCTGTCCGACTTGAACTCGCCGAAGTTCGCGCCGACGCGCTTCATCGAAATCATCGATGGCGCGGTATCGGGACTCATCGACACCGATCGGAGTTTGCCGACCTCTTCGAGCTGGGGAACGATCGCGTTCAGGACGACCATGATCGCGATCCAGCCGATGATGATGGGCAGGGCCAGCGTCCGGATGGTGCGCGGGATGAAGGTGCGGTTCGGGTGCTTCACCGTCGGGATGGCATCGGTGGGCGGATCGGCAGGGGTGGCAGCCGGGGGCGTGGTCATGCCGACTTCACCAGGCAGTACGTGTGCGCCCCGACGCCGTTCACGGTCCGTTCGTCCTTGACCTCGTCGTCGACGGTGATACGGCAGGACAGGCTGTCGCCGTCACCTTGTGCGGAGATGGTGGGGAATACCGACGGGGCGGTGGTGCTCAACGTCAACGTCCACGGCAGCGGGGCATTGTCGGCCCGCTGCGGTTTGGCGTCGAGGTCCATGTAGTTGATGTTCGCGGTGGCGCCGGTACCCCAGATCTCGTATTTGACGACCTTCGGGTCGAACGGCTCACTCTCGTCGGAGGCACTGTTCTCGGTCGACACATAACCGGGGCCGGTACCGAAGAACGTGCGCACCCGCATCACCGTGAACGTGGCGACGGCGACCACGACCAGGATGACCAGCGGAATCCAGATGCGTTTGAGCACATTCATCGAGTTCGATTTCCCCCGTCGGGTCTGTTCCGCCGCGCGCACCAGGCGTCTTATGGTCGCCACAGGTTAGCTCATGTAACGGAGAGCTTAGCTCACTTAACAGAGTGACGTGCCGTACATATTTTGCAACGCCACCACCCCCGCCGCCAGCCCATTGGCCGCCCCTGCCGCAGCCCGTCTACCTGTGCATACACCGCTGAGGGCGGCATCCGGCGCCGCCACGCACCGGGGCCGTTGCGTCGTGCCGCACGGCGTTCGGCTCAGCCTCAGGGTGCCGGATCCGCCCGGAGCGGGCCTACCCTGAGGTATATGAGCTCGAAACTGGTGGCGGTACCCAGCCTGGCCGGCGCGGCGCTGGCCGCGTTCACGCTGCTCGGTTGGGGTGGTGGCGCGACCGCCGTGGCCGATCCGCCGGCTCCGACGCCGGCCCCCGCACCGCCGGCCGCGCCGAAGAATGTCATCGACCATGACGGTTCGTTCGTGGTGGGTACCGATATCGTGCCCGGCGTATACGCCTCGGCTGGACCCGTCGGCGACGGTACGTGCTCCTGGCGCCGGATCGCCGCCGCGCCGGCCGGGCAGACCGGCGACACGATCGACCGGGCCTTCACCCACGAGGCACAGGTCGTCGAGATCGACGCCACCGACGGCACCTTCAAGACCACGGGTTGCCAGACCTGGCAGCTGACCGACCAGGCCCCAACGGGTCCCGGGCTGCCGCCGGTGTTGCAGGGCTTGAAGCTCAAGGCCTACCTCGACGGCCTCAATCGCAACGCCGCGCAGTACAACGCCACGCATCCCGATGATCCGGCGGCCCCCAGCTCACCGGAACCCGCACCCGCGCCGGGTCCGGCGCCCGCTCCGGCACCCTGACCCCGAACACCCCGTCGCTGACAGGAATCGCGCAGGTTTCACTTCGCGGCCCTCGACCCGGTGCGCTGATACCCTTTCCACGGAATCGGCCACGGAAAGAGTGTTGTGCGTAGCGGAGAGATCAAGGCCCTGACCGGCCTTCGCATCTTCGCCGCCGTCTGGGTGGTGCTCTTCCACTTCCGTCCGCTGCTGCACGAAGCCGCCCCCGATCTCAGCGAGGCGCTTGCCCCTATCCTCAACTGCGGCGCCCAGGGCGTCGACCTGTTCTTCATCCTCAGTGGGTTCGTGCTGACCTGGACCTACATCGACAAGATGGGCAAGAACTGGTCAACCCGGGCCACCTTGCATTTCCTCTGGATGCGGCTGGCCCGCGTCTGGCCGGTCTATCTGGTCACCCTGCACCTGGCCGCGCTCTGGATCATCTTCACCCTCTACGTCGGGCACGTGCCGTCGGAGAACGTGCACACCCTCACCGCGGTGAGTTACCTCCGGCAGCTCTTCCTGGTGCAGTTGTGGTTCCAACCCTTCTTCGACGGCTCCAGCTGGGACGGGCCGGCATGGTCGATCAGCGCCGAATGGCTGGCGTATCTGATGTTCGGCGGGTTGGTGCTGGTCATCTTCCGACTCGCCAGAGCGACGCGGGCCCGCACCCTACTGTGGCTGGCCTTCGCGGTGACGCTGCCGCCGGTGATGTTCCTGCTGGCCAGCGGCCACTTCTACACCCCGTGGAGCTGGTTGCCGCGCATCATCATGCAGTTCACCGCGGGAGCCATCGCGTGTGCCGCGGTCCGCAGGCTCAATCCGTCCGACCGCACCCGCACCCTTGCCGGGCTGGCGGCGGTACTCCTGGTGGCGGTGCTCGTCGGCGCCCTGTACTGGTTCGACGCGCACCCCATCCCGGACGTGATCGACAGCGGCGGCGTACTGGACCTGTTGTTCGTGCCGCTGGTGGTGACACTGGCCATCGGCAGCGGCACCCTGCCCAGCCTGCTTTCCATCCGGGTGTTGACCTATGGGGGCCAGATATCGTTCAGCCTGTACATGGTGCACGAGATCGTGCACACCGCGTGGAACTGGGCGGTGCTGCAGTTCGAGCTGACGCTGGCCGGACCTGCCGGCAAATGGATTCTGGCGGGGCTTTTCGCCGTCGCGTTTGCCGCGGCCGCCGCGCTGTACCACTTCGTCGAAGAACCGGCCCGCCGGTGGATGCGCAGGATGGTCGACGTCAAAGATGCCGCGCCCGCGGTCCAGTCGGTCGGGAGGGATGACCGAAAGTTGTCCGCCTGAACATTCGCTGTGCGTCCAGACGTGACGAATAGCACTGCGCGGCAAACCAACTGACGGTAGCCAGTAGGCTGTCGGCGGAGTTGATCTTGCTCGTGCTCGAATCATCTCGGACCTTGGGAGGGGAGACTGTTGCGCCGCATTGCCATGCTTGTGACCTCGGTTGCGGTGGTGGCCGGACTGGTCAGCACTCGCCCGGTTCAGGTGATGACCGTCAGCCGGGACGCGCCGCTCAGCCACATCGCCGTGATCGGCGATTCCTACACCACCGGAACCAACATCGGTGGGATGGGCAACAAGGGGTGGCCGGCCCAAGCCTGGCGAGACCTGGCTCGGCAGGGAAAGCCCGTGGCCGCGGATGTGGCCTCCGAAGGCCGGGCCGGATACGCGGTACGCGGGGACCATGGAAGCCTGTTCGTAGACCTCACGGCCCGCGCTGTCCGTCCCGACGACGTCCTGGTGGTGTTCTTCGGTTCGCGCAACGACCAGCCCGCCGATCCGCTGGCGCTGAGCGGAATGGCATGGAGTGCTTTCGATTCCGCCCGACGTACGGCGCCGGCAGCCAAACTGCTGGTGATCGGTCCACCGTGGCCGACTGCCGACGTACCCGACAAGGTGCTGCAGATCCGCGACGCCCTCGCTAATGTCGCCCGCGCGTTCGGCGCGGTGTTCATCGACCCGATCGCCGAACGCTGGTTCGTCGGGCGCCCGGACCTGATCGGCTCCGACGGTGTGCACCCCACCGACGCCGGACACACCTACCTGGCGGATCGGATTTCGTCGCTGGTGGCCGATCAGCTGCCCGCAGCGCCCTGAACTCGCGCCGCCCGGCGCCTGGCCTTGTCCTTGATGTCCTCGGGTAGCGCGTCGGCGGCCAGCACCGACGGCAGCAGGGCGCCTTCCAGGGTGAGGGCCCGGAACACCACGCCCACGGTGATGCCGTGGTCTGGTCGGTGGATCACCTCGATCGGGTCGCCCGCGCGTACCGCACCTGGGGTGATCACCCGCAGGTAGGCGCCCGGGATGGCAGACGTCGTGAACGTCTTGACCCACCCGTTGATCTCCAACCACAGTGCGAAGGTTCGACACGGAATCCGCGGGCGGGAGACCTCCAGTTCCAGACCCCCGGTACCCACCCGCCACCGTTCGCCCACCACGGCGTTGGTGACGTCCACCCCGGCAGTGGTGAAATTCTCCCCGAACACCCCGTTGGCGATATCGCGCTTCAGCTCGGACTCCCAGGCGTCGAGATCCTCTCGCGCGTAGGCGTACACCGCTTGGTCGTCACCACCGTGAAAGGCTCTATCGCCGATCAGGTCACCCACCAAGCCGCTACCCAGGCCGCCTTGCATCGGTCCGGGGGAGCGCACCTCGACTGCTCCGGCGACGGGGCGCTTGTCGATCCCGGTCTGCAGACGGCCGTCATCGGGGCTGGTCCGCGGTACGGCGATATTCACCGTCAGCACGTGCGACATGAGCACCAGACTAGAGGTCCGGACAGAATTGGGCGGGTTTGACGCCGCTCGCAACGAAACCGACTTGTCGGCCGGGTGATCTGTCGTTGTCACCGCTCGGTTCTGTTGGCGGAGTGAGCCTTTCGTTGGCCTACCGCATTTCGGATCGCGCGGTGAACTGTCGAGCCGCTCAGAACACCCGCTGCGCGACGAAGTCGGCCGCCTCGGCGGGCGCCTCGGTACGGGCATAGTTGCCGTGCACCAGGCTGATCCCGCCACCACCGGCACAGATCAGATCGCCGGGTAGGCAGATGTTGATGGTCTTGTCCGCGACGAGCGGGCCGATCACCACCGGTGGCGCGCCGAGCGTGCTGACCACGCCGTCCGACGGCGTACCGAACAACGCCACCGCGGCGATATGTCCGGCCGTCTGCGCCGACATCGGCCCGTTGATGCCCGCGGGCACGATGAAACCGGGCGGGATGGCCGGGCCGGTGACATACCCGATCACGGCCGCACCCTGGGAACTGCCGCCGAGCACCAACTTGGTGTTCGGGCAGTTCGCCACCATCGCGTTGACGTGGTTCATCGCGTCGATGACACCGTCGGAGGCCGTCGGGAAATCGTTGCTCGCGGGATAGTTCACCGGGTAGTCGGTGACCGTGTGGGAGCCGGCGCGGGCCCGAACCTCGTTCACAAAGGCCTGCCCGACGGAGCCGAGCCCGGGTGGCTCCGTCGTCCCGCGGGCAAAGGTCACGTCCACATCGGGGCATGGGTCGGCCGCCGCGGAGGGGGCGCCGGGGAAGAAGGCCAGGGCCGGGCCCAGTATCAGGCCCAGCGCGCCCATCAGCGCCCCACCCACCGATCGGCCCCGCAGGCCTCGGGCCGCTCTACCGTTGCTCGTGTTCATCCGGTTGCTCCCAAATTCTCGCCCAGCGGCCATCGTAGTGGGGTGGCCAGGCATGGCCGGCCGCCTACCCTGACCTCATGTTCATCACCCCCCGCTACGGCGACGGTGCCCTGGCCGACCTGCTGCCGTCGGTGCTCGGCGCGCTCGGCGTGCCGGGCGAGCACGACCGGATCGGCCTCGGGTTGGGCGACGTCCGCCGGGTGGCGGTGCTGCTCGTCGACGGGATGGGCGCCGAACTGGTGGCGGCGCGACGCGAGGCCGCACCGTTTCTGGACGGTGTCCCTGGCCGGACGCTGACCGCGGGGTTCCCCAGCACCACGGCGGCCAGCCTGGCGTCGCTGGGCACCGGTGTTCCCGCCGGGGAGCATGGACTCGTCGGTTATCTGCTCGCCGTGCCGGGCCACGAGCGGATGATGAACCCCCTCAAATGGCGGCTGATGGGTGAGGGCCCGCGCGTCGACCTGATCAAAGAGCTTGTGCCCGAACAGTTTCAGCCGTTGCCGACGACCTTCGAGCGAGCGGCGGCCGCTGGGGTCACCGTCACGCAGGTGGCGCCGATGTATCAGGCCGGCTCGGGGCTGACGCGGGCAGCGTTGCGCGGTGCCGAATTTCGGCCGAACTTCTCGGCGGGTGACCTTGTCGACGGTGTCCTCACGGCGTTGCGGGGCAGTGCACGCGCCCAGGTCTATGCCTACCACGGTGACCTGGACATGACCGGGCACGTGCGCGGTCCGGCCTCGGAGGCCTGGGCGCAGGAATTGGCCCATATCGATCTGACGATCCGCGCCATCGCCGAGCGGCTGCCCGCCGATAGCGCCCTGCTGGTCACCGCCGACCACGGCATGGTACACGTCGAATCGCCAGTAGATTTCGATCGGGAACCCCTGCTGCGCAACGCTGTTCGCGGTCTTGGCGGCGAGCCGCGAGCGCGGCACGTCTATGCCGAGCCGGGGGCCGGACCTGATGTGGCCGCCGCTTGGCGCGAGCTGCTCGGCACCGATTTCACGGTGCTCACCCGCCAGGAAGTGATCACCGCCGGTTGGCTCGGCCCGGTGGTCGGCGCACACGTGGCGCCCCGCATCGGCGACGTCGTGGCAGTGGCCCACGGCAACCGCGCGGTCATCCGGTCCGGGGTCGAACCGCTGCAGTCGAACCTCGTCGGCCACCACGGGTCGCTGACCGCGGCGGAGATGCTGGTCCCGCTGTACGTGATTCGATAACGCCCGTGCAGACGCTCATCGACCTCGACAACGCGCGGCCCTTCGCCCTCCCGGTCCTCGACCCGGGATGGGGTTCGACGATGGTCGAGGGTCTGCTCATCGAGGGACCCCAAGGCTGGGGGGAGTTCAGCCCACCGCAGGACGCCGGCGCCGCCGAACTCGGTCGCTGGCTGACCGCGGCCACCGAGCCGGGCACCATCGGCTGGCCCGATGCCGTCCGGGGTCGAGTGCCGGTGGCGGTCAGTGTGCCGGCTGTCGGCGCTGCCCGGGCGCGTGCGATCGTGCGGGCAGCCGGCTGCCGGACCGCCGACATCGAGGTTGCTGACCCCGCCCGCGGGCTTGCCGGCGATGTGGCGCGGGTGGCTGCGGTGCGCGCCGAACTGGGCACATCCGGGGTCATCCGCTGCGACGCCCGGGGTCGGTGGGAGCCCGCCGAAGCGGTGGCCGCCATCGCGGTGTTGGACGAGGCGGCCGGCGGCCTCGAATTCGTGGCCCAGCCGTGCCGCGACCTGAACCAGGTGGCCTGGGTGCGGGCCAGGGTGGCGGCCCGGATCGCCGCCGCCACCGAGGACGCCGATGATCCGCGCGCTGTGCGAGATGCCGCCGATATCGCCGTGCTGCGCTGCGGCCGTCTCGGCGGGGCTCGCCGGGCCCTCCGGGTTGCCGAGCTTGCCGACGTGCCGTGCGTCGTCGTCTCCGACACCTGGACCGGGATCGGCGTGGCAACCGGAGTTGCCCTGGCCGGGGCCCTACCCGAGTTCGGCTATGCCGCCGCCCTGGGCACCCGGCTGCTGCTGGGCGGGGATGTGGTGGCCGATCGGCGGTCCCTGGTGCCGGTGGACGGCACCCTGCCGGTGGCGCCCATGCCGCCGGGTCCGGATCCCGACCTGCTGGGGCAGTTCGCGCTGACGGACGCCGCCCGAATCGAACGCCTGCGTCAACAGTTGCGCGCGGCAACTGCACAATAGTGGCCATGACGCGACCGCCGTCGGGGGCCGCCCCGTATATGTTGCTGGCACAGGCGCTGACCCCGGCAGATCGGGCGGACCCGTATCCGGTGTACCGGCAACTGCGTGAGCACGGTCCGCTGCACCTGCCGGAAGCCAATCTCATGGTGCTGTCCTCGTATGCCCACTGCGATGCCGTGCTGCGGCATCCGCACGCTGCCAGCGACCGGAACAAGTCGACCATCGCGCAGCGCCAACTCGCCGAGGGCAAGCAGCCGAGGCCGTTCGGGCTGGCCGGTCTGGTCGACCAGAGGCGTACGCCGGCCTTCCTGTTTCTGGACCCACCGGACCACACCCGGCTGCGCAAGCTGGTCGTCAAGGCGTTCGCGCCGCGGGTGATCAGCGCGATGCAGGCCGAGATCACCGCGGTGGTGGACGATTTGCTGGACACCGCACAGCAGAACGGCGAATTCGACGCGGTGACGGGTCTGGCCTATCCACTCGCGGTGGCCGTGATCTGCCGGCTGCTCGGCGTGCCGGTCGAGGACGAGCCACAGTTCGGGCGGGCCAGCACCCTGCTCGGGCAGACCGTCGACCCGTTCCTCGCCGCCACCGGCGTGCCGGAGGGTTTCCACGAACGTATCGAAGCCGGGAAGTGGCTGCGTTCCTATTTTCGCGAGCTCATCTCGCGGCGGCGCCGGGCTCCGGGCGAGGACCTGATCTCGGCGCTGGTCGCCGTCGAGGAATCCGGTGACCAGCTCACCGAGGACGAGATCATCTCGACATGCAACCTGCTGCTGATCGCCGGCCACGAATCCACGGTGAGCCTGATCGCGACCGCCATCCTGGTGATGCTGCGCGACCGAGCGCAGTGGAAGGCGCTCGGTGCCGACCCGGGACGCGCTGCCCGGGTGGTGGAGGAGACGCTGCGCTGGGACCCGCCGGCCCAGTTGCTGGGCCGGATCGCCGCCGAGGACATCGTCTTACCGGACATCACCGTCCCCAAAGGCGACACCATGATCGTGCTGTTGGCCGCCGCCCATCGGGACCCCGCGGTCAACGCCCGACCGGACGATTTCGACCCGGACCGCAGCCCGATCCGGCATCTGGGCTTCGGGCACGGCACACATTTCTGTCTGGGGGCCGCTCTGGTACGGATGGAGGCCTCGATCGCGTTGTCCGCGGTGACGGCCCGTTTCCCGGGCGCCCGGTTGGCGGCAGAGCCGGTGTACAAGCCCAACGTGACCCTGCGGGGTATCGCGTCGTTGCCGGTGCAGATCTAGACAGCGTCACTCCTGCACTGCCTTAGCGATCGCAACGCAGGTCGTCAGCCACCGTGGATCCGGTTCGGCGGCCTCGGTCAGCTCCCACATGGCGTTGTGCATGACCCGCACCGTCACCCACGCTCGGGCCCGGTCGGCGTCCAGCCCCGCGGCGTCGACCAGGGTGTAGAACCGGCGCCGTACACCGTCGCGGACGTAGCCCGTCAGCTCGTCCCACCGGTTCCAGAGCATGGGCGCGAGCTCGTAGTGCGGATCCCCGTCCATCGGTTTGGGATCGATCACCAGCCAGGGCTCCCGGTCGGCGGCCAGCACGTTGGTGTAGTGCAGATCGCCGTGGATCAGCGTTCCGCCGCATGCGGCGTCGGTGGCGAAATCGTCGCCGAGGCTGATGGCCTGCTCCACCAGCCGGCGGGGCACCGCCGCGTTGCGCGGTAGCGTCCGCAGCCCGGCGGTCCATTCCCGCACGGAGTCGGCCAGTGGTCGTAGTTGCGGCAGAGCGGCGACGTGGATGCGCCCGTACAGCCCGGCGACCACCTCGCACGCCTCGATATCCCACAGCTCGTCGAGATTTCGGTCCTGCAGCCGTTCCAGCAGCAGGGACCGGGAATGTGGATCGGCGCGTAACAGCCGGACCGCCCCGGCCCCGCCCCAGCGGCGCAGCGCCAGATGCTCGTGCTCCGATTCGGTTTCGGGGAAGGCCACCTTCAGCACGGCGGCATCGCCGTCCCCGGTGCGCACCGGCAGCACGATCGAACAGAATCCGTGTCGGGGTGCGCCGTCGAGCGCCAGGTTCCAGCCGTCCAGCTGCGCGGAGACCAGGGTGGGCAGGCGATCCACCCAAGCCTGCCACTGCGGTCCCCGGGCTGCCATGGCCGTCACCGCCTCGGGAAGGACGATCACCGTGCCATCCTGCCAGCGGGTCCGGTATTCGCGCCCCTGGCCTGCACGCCGCGGGGCTTCTTTGACAGACTGGTCGGCATGGCACAGATAACCATCAAGGGAAACCCCATCCACACCGTCGGCGAGCTTCCTGCTGTGGGAGCGCCGGCGCCGGCTTTCTCCCTGACCGGCACCGATCTGGCGCCCGTCAGCAGCGACAAGTTCAGCGGCAAGTCCGTCGTGCTGAACATCTTCCCGTCGGTCGACACGCCGGTCTGCGCCACCAGTGTCCGGACCTTCAACGAGCGGGCCGCCGCCAGCGGCGCCACCGTGGTGAACGTGTCCAAGGATTTGCCGTTCGCGCAGAGCCGGTTCTGTGGTGCCGAGGGCCTGGAGAACGTCATCGCGGCATCGGCGTTCCGGGACAGCTTCGGTGAGGACTACGGCGTCACCCTCGT
Organism: Mycolicibacterium sp. J2; assembly: GCF_026240945.1. GTDB lineage: Bacteria > Actinomycetota > Actinomycetes > Mycobacteriales > Mycobacteriaceae > Mycobacterium. Next base: position 80,852 of record NZ_JAPFPY010000011.1, on the reverse strand, counting down.
CGACGGTCCGTTCGCCGGCTTGCTGGGCCGGGCCGTCGTCGTGATCGGCGCCGACGGCAATGTCGCCTACACCGAATTGGTCCCCGAGATCGCGCAGGAGCCGAACTACGACGCTGCGCTCGCGGCGGTCAAGTAAGCCCTCGCCACACGCCGTAAAAGCGCCGATTCGCACAGCGGATCGGCGCTTTTTCATGTCTCCGATCACCGTTCGGTCACGGTATTGCATCTCATCAGCGTTGTGCCGCATGGAATTTGGGTTGCTCGCCTAGGGGGCGGTAGAAATGTCTTCAGTGGCCGTCAATTACGGGGTCACATCGTGAATCCCGCGTGAATTGCAGAGAGTTGAGGTTCGGATGAAGCGCATCTGTGCCTTGTTGATCGGCTTGGCAGTGTTGCTGGCCACCCCCGGTATCGCCGCCGCGGACCCGTTCGGGCGACCCGCACGAAACCAGCAGGCGATCGACTTCGTCATCGCGCGCGCGTTGTCTCAGCGCGGGGTTCCCTACACCTACGGCGGCGGTAATGCCAGCGGTCCGACTCGCGGTGTGCCGCAAGATGTCACGCCGCTGGCCGCCGACCCGGCCACCGGTTTCGGCACGCCCCAGGTGGCTCCCGGAGCCCCCGGGTTGGTCCCGGGTCTGAACTTCCCCGGACTGGCAGCGCCGACGGCCGCGGCGCCGACGGTCGATCCCAACGCCAACGTCGTCGGGTTCGATGCGTCCGGCCTGATCGTCTACGCCTTCGCCGGCGTCGGGCTCAAACTGCCCCGATCGTCCGGTGAGCAGTACAAGGTGGGCCAGAAGGTGTTGCCGTCGCAGGCCCTGCCCGGTGACCTGATCTTCTTCGGGCCGGACGGTACCCAGAGTGTGGCGTTGTTCCTCGGGAACGGCCAGATGCTGGAGGCCACCAGTCCGGTGGTCACCGTGTCGCCGGTGCGCACGGACACCATGGCCCCGTATCTGGTTCGCCTCATCGCCTGACCCGTCTCGACGGCGACTTGTGCACGTCCTGTCACCTCTGGGGTGACAGGACGTGCACAAGTCGCTCAGCTCAGTACCGGCAGTGAGGCGTCCCGGCGCAACACGAAGAAATAGGGCCGAGAGACGCCGCGCAGATCCATGGCGCCGATCACCTCGTCGTCGGAGAGCTTGCGGAAGACGTCGTTGATGGGTAATTGGTCGTAGATCATCGTGGCGGTGTCGACATCGCGATACCGGGTGGTGCGCAGCCGGGCCTTGGGGGAGGACGTACTCAGAATCGGTCGCAGCCTGGCGATCGGCCGTTGCAGCGACGCGGATTTCAGGATCGGCAGCTTGCTGGTGGGACCGAGTCCGGCGAAGCCGAGCAACGGGTTCATCGCCCACAGGCCCGCGCGGTCGGCAGTGGGAAACAGCAGCGGATGGACCTTCTCGGGCCCCAGGAATTGCTTGCCCCACCAACCACTGGCGGCAAGCAGCCCGTCCAACGGGTGACCGGTCGGCAGTTCTGCGCCGCGCCAGGTGCCGAGCATGAAGTCCGGATCCACCGCAGGTGCGGCGTCGAACACCTCGAGTGCCTCGGCGGTGGTGGTGGGCACGGTCGACAGAACGTCCTGAGCGAGCATGCCGCGACCATACTTGACAGGCGTCAAGTCGGGCAACGTCAGGCGCCGACGTAGGCTGCCAAGTGCTCGCCGGTCAGGGTGACGCGCCGCTCCACAAGGGTGCGGGGGGTTCCCTGGAACACCACCCGACCACCGTCGTGGCCCGCGCCGGGACCCAGATCGATGATCCAGTCCGCGTGTGCCATCACCGCTTGGTGATGCTCGATCACGACCACCGACTTGCCGGAGTCGACGATCCGGTCCAGCAGCGCCAGCAACTGCGCGACATCGGCCAGATGCAGCCCGGAGGTCGGCTCGTCGAGCACGTAGACGCCGCCCTTCTCACCGAGGTGGGTGGCCAGCTTCAACCGTTGCCGCTCGCCACCGGACAGCGTGGTCAACGGTTGGCCCAGCGTGAGGTAGCCGAGCCCGACATCGGCGAGACGCTCCAGGATCTTGTGCGCGGCCGGCAGCGCGACTGTCTCGGTGAAGAAGTCCGATGCCGCGGTCACGGGCATTGCCAGCACCTCGCTGATATTGCGCCCGCCCATTGTGTAGTCCAGCACCGCGGCATCGAACCGGCGGCCCTCACATTCCTCGCAGGTGATCGCCACCCCGGCCATGATCGCCAGGTCGGTGTAGATGACGCCGGCGCCCTTGCAGGCGGGGCAGGCGCCCTCGGAGTTGGCGCTGAACAGGGCCGGTTTGACGCCGTTGGTCTTGGCGAAGGCCTTGCGGATGGGCTCGAGCAGGCCGGTGTAGGTCGCGGGATTGCTGCGCCGTGAACCCCGGATCGGCGACTGGTCGACGGCCACCACCCCGTCGCGCCCGGCCACCGACCCGTGGATCAGCGAGCTCTTACCCGACCCGGCCACCCCGGTCACCACCACGAGCACACCGAGCGGGATGTCGACATCCACGCCCGCCAGATTGTGGGTGTCGGCACCGCGCACCTCCAGCGCGCCGATGGGTTCGCGCACGGCGTCTTTCAACCTGGCGCGGTAATCCAGATGCCGTCCGGTCAGGGTGCCGCTCTTGCGCAGTTGTGCCACGGTGCCTTCGAACACCACCTGGCCGCCCGCGGAACCCGCTCCCGGGCCGAGGTCGACCACATGGTCGGCCACCCTGATCGCTTCGGGCTTGTGTTCGACCACCAGCACGGTGTTGCCCTTGTCGCGCAGCCGCAGCAACAGGTCGTTCATCCTGGCGATATCGTGCGGATGCAGACCCACCGTGGGCTCGTCGAATACGTAGGTGACATCGGTCAGTGCCGACCCGAACTGGCGGATCATCTTGACCCGCTGAGCTTCCCCGCCGGACAGCGTGCCCGACGGCCGGTCCAGCGACAGATAACCCAATCCGATCTCGACGAAGGAGTCCAGGGTGTGGCGCAGTGCCGCGAGCAGCGGTGCCACGCTTGTCTCGTCGATCCCGGTGATCCATTCCGCCAGATCGCTGATCTGCATGGCGCATACATCGGCGATGTTGCGGCCCTTGATCTTCGACGAGCGCGCCAACGCGGACAGCCTGGTGCCGTCGCACTCCGGACACACGGCGAAGGTCACCGCACGTTCGACGAAGGCGCGGATGTGCGGTTGCATCGCATCGACATCCTTGGACAGGAAGGACTTCTGGATCGTCGGGATCAGGCCGGCGTAGGTGAGGTTGATCCCGTCGACCTGGATCTTGGTGGGCTCCCTGTGCAGCAGTGCGTCCAGTTCCTTCTTGGTGAACTTTCGGATCGGCTTGTCCGGGTCGAAGAAACCGCAGCCCCGGAAGATCCGGCCGTACCAGCCGTCCATGCTGTAGCCGGGGATGCTCAGGGCGCCGTCGTTGAGCGACTTGGCGTCGTCGTACAGGGCGGTGAGATCGATGTCGTTGACGAGGCCGCGCCCTTCGCAGCGCGGGCACATACCACCGGTGATGCTGAACTCCCGGCGTTCCTTGACGGTCTTGCCTCCGCGTTCCGTCTTCACCGCCCCGGCACCGCTGATCGAGGCGACGTTGAACGAAAAAGCCTGCGGTGAACCGATATGCGGTTGACCCAGCCTGCTGAACAGGATGCGCAACATGGCCCCGGTATCGGTCGCGGTGCCGACGGTGGAGCGGGGGTCGGCGCCCAGGCGCTGCTGGTCGACGATGATGGCGGTGGTCAGGCCGTCGAGCACGTCGACATCCGGGCGGCCCAGCGTCGGCATGAATCCCTGCACGAAGGCGCTGTAGGTCTCGTTGATCAGCCGCTGAGATTCGGCGGCGATGGTGTCGAAGACCAACGAACTCTTGCCCGATCCGGATACCCCGGTGAACACCGTCAAGCGGCGCTTGGGCAACTCGATGCTCACATCTTTGAGGTTGTTCTCCCGCGCTCCGGTGACGCGGATCCGGTCGTGGCTGTCGGCGCTGGCGCTCATCGCGCCGTGTTCAACTCGATCGCCGCCACTACCAGCGCCGTCAAGGCGTCCTCGTCGATCTCGTCGTTCTCACGAATATCGATGGCGCGCCTGGTGTTTCCGGTCAGACTCGAGTTGAACAGGCCACTGGGGTCGGGCAACTTGGCGCCCTTGGCGAACGTCAGTTTGACGTAATCCTTATAGGTTTCCCCGGTACAGATCATGCCGTCGTGTGACCACACCGGCACGCCCCGCCACTTCCATTCCTCGACGACATCGGGGTCGGCCCGGTGGATCACCTCCCGCACCCGGGCCAGGGTGTCACCACGCCAGTCGGACAACTCGCGGATCCGTGCGTCGATCAGGTCGGTCGCCGAGTCGCCATCAGATGTCGTCGCCATTGCCGACACTCCTTTCTCAGTGCACTTCCTGGATGCGGATCATGGTGCCCGCAGGGTCACGCACGGCACAGTCGCGCACGCCATAGGGCTGAGCGGTCGGTTCTTGGACGATGTCGGCGTCGGTGGCCTGCAAGCGTTGGAAGGTGGCGTCGAGGTCCTTGGTGGCGAGCACGATGATGGCGTAGGTGCCCTTGGCCATCATCTCGGCGATGGTGCGGCGTTCTTCGTCGGTGGCGCCGGGGTCGGCGGCGGGTGGGTGCAGCACGATCGAGGTGCCCGGCTGGTTCGGCGGTCCGACGGTAATCCAGCGCATCTTGCCCGCACCGACGTCCAACCGGACCTCGAATCCGAGGATGTCGCGGTAGAACGCCAGCGACTCCTCCGGGTCGTCGTGCGGCAGAAAGGTGTTGTGAATGGTGATGTCGGTGTTCGGCATGGGGTTCACGCTAGGTGCAGGCCCACGGCAGGGGCTTCTCGATTCCTGATCGGTTTGGTCACGTTCTTCTCCATACAGGACGGCAACCCCTTGGTGATACCGGCCGTCTGGTCGCGGTACACGCTGGGTGGTACGCCCACCAGTTCGGTGAACCGGGTGCTGAAGGTGCCCAGCGACGAACAACCCACCGCAAAGCACACCTCGGTGACGGTCCGGTCACCGCGCCGCAGCAGCGCCATCGCACGTTCGATCCGCCGGGTCATCAGATAGGAGTACGGCGACTCGCCGAAGGCGAGCTTGAACTGCCGAGACAGGTGCCCCGCGGACATGTTCACCCCACGCGCCAGGGCCTCGACGTCCAGCGGTTGGGCGTACTCCCGGTCCATCCGATCCCGGACACGGCGCAACAGCTTGAGGTCGCGTAGCCGCTGCTCCGTGGAGTCCATATCCGGACTCTACTAACGTCGAGACGTGCACTGGATCGTCGATGCGATGAACGTGATCGGATCGCGGCCCGACGGCTGGTGGAAGGACCGGCACGGTGCGATGGTCGCGTTGGTGGCCCGGCTGGAGAACTGGGTTGTCGACGGCGATCGGGTGACCGTCGTCTTCGAGCGGCCGCCTTCGCCGCCCATCGGGTCCGACTCGATCACGATCGCGCACGCGCCTGCCGCCGCCGCAAACTCGGCCGACGACGAGATCATCCGGTTGCTCCACCACGACCCCCGGCGGGATCGGATCACCGTGGTGACATCGGATGGTGCGCTGGCCGGGCGGGTTCGCGCCGCCGGCGCAGAGGTGTATCCGGCGGCACGATTTCGGGCCATGCTCGGCGCCGCAAGCTCGATGGACGGTCGATAACATTTTCCCGCAACGTCTTTCGATCCGGTGAGTGTCGCGAATCGGATAGCCGCACACCACCCGGCGCATTGCGGCACGGGGATCGGTGAACTCTGATAGACAAGATCTGTGTCGCGACATCTGGACGCCGGATCCGGCGGGAGGGCGCGTGTGCTGTGCCTGCATCCGGTCATCTGCCGTTCGGTTGCTGTTCGGCTGAGCGCTCTACGGTGCGCGGATGCGTGAGCGTCTGAGAACTCTTGCCGCGGTGCTGGCTGTGGTCACCTGCCTCGTCGGCGTCGGCGCTGTCGTACTCGGATCGGCGCCCTCAGCCCGCGCCGCGGCGCTCGATTTCGGCGGCTTGGTCCGGACCTACGAGCTGCATGTGCCCGCCGGATCCCGGCCATCGGCACTGGTGCTCAACCTGCACGCGGCCGGGGCGACCGGCCGTGACCAGGCGGCGCTCACGCATTACGACGCCGTCGCCGACGCCCACGGCTTCGCCGTGGCGTACCCCGACGGTATCGATATGAGTTGGGCCGACGGCCGCGGCGCGTCCATCCCGGACCGCCAAGGCGTCGACGATGTCGGCTTCCTCACCGCCCTGGCCTCGAAGTTGGTGTCCGACTTCGGAATCAACCCCGGGCGCGTCTACGTGACCGGACTGTCGGCGGGGGCCTTCATGGCCAATCGGTTGGCCTGTGACCGCGCTGATCTGTTCGCCGCGATCGCTCCGGTCGCCGGAACGCTCGGTGTGAATGTGGGCTGCGCCCCGTCGCGTCCGGTCGCGGTGATGGCCACCTACGGCACCGCCGATCCGATCGTCCCATTCGACGGCGGTCCGATGACGGGCCGCGGCGGGGTCAGCGACATCGTGTCGGCCCCGGCGCTGGTGCAACGCTGGCGCCAACTCAACGGTTGTGCCGACACGCCCGCTCAGCAGCCGCTCGCGCCGAGCGGGGATGGCACACACACCGATCGGATCGACTACCCGCGGTGCGCACCCGGTGGCGAGGTGGTGTTCATGCGCGTCGACGGTGGCGGTCATACCTGGCCCGGCGCCCCGGAGGTGCTGCCCGCGCAGGCGGTGGGATTGGCCAGCCGCGGTTTCGACGCGTCGGAGGCCTCGTGGCGGTTCTTCGACTCGCACGGTCGCTGAATCGCTAGAGGCGCGGCACGATCCATCGGCCGGGCGGGGCGGTGGCGACCAGCCGGCCCAGGCCCGCGTCGTCGAAGGCCGTCACGAATTCGTCGAGCCCTTCGCTGAAATGAGCCCAGCTGTCCAGGTGGGCTGGGATGACCACCTTGGCGCCGAGCACTTCGGCGGCGGCCGCGGCCCGCTGCCCGGTCAGGGTCAGCGGCCGATTGCGCTCCTTGGTCGCGACCCTGGCCGCACCGGCGAACAGCACGGCGATGTCGACCTCCCCGACCCGGTCCCTGACCGCCCGGACGGCGTCCAGCGACGCGTTGTCGCCGCTGAGGTACACCGTCGGGATTCCGGCGCCCGACACCACGAAACCCGTTACCTCGCAATTGACATGACCGTTCTGGTCGCGGAGACCGTCCGCGGGTCCGTGCACCGCGGGTACCGCCTGCACGATGACGGCATGTCCGTGTCCGCCGGGCAGGTCGATGCTCTGCCAGGGCTCCAGCTCCCGCGCCGACGGTCCCAGGCGCTCGGCGGCCCGCGGGTGGGTCAGCAGCACCGGAGCCTGCAGGGCGAACTCGCGTCCTGCGGTATCGAGATTGTCGGGATGGTCGTCGTGGCTCACCAGTACCACGTCCACCGCACCCAACCGCTCGGACGGGACGGCCGGTCCGGCCGTCTTGGTGAGGTACCCGTGGTCGCCCGCGGGGTCGAAGGTCGGGTCGATCACCAGTCGCAGTCCGGCGATGTCGATCACCGTGGTCGGACCGCCGAGTACGCCGAAACCGAGAACGCGCCGGCGCGCGTCGATGATGTCGGGCATGGGAACTCAGCCTAGCCGCCTCGCCGGCCGGCCCGGTCAAGATCGCGGTGAGTTTTTCCCTCGTGCCGACCCCGGGCGTCGACATACCGTCACCACACGTGACGTCTTCCGCTTTCTCGCGCCGTCGCGCGCTTCAACTATTGGGACTTGCCGGGGGAGCGGCGGTGCTGGGTCCCGCGCTAGCCGCCTGCGGATCCTCCGGCGGCGGTAATGCCTTGGCCTCGAACGCCCCGGTGTCCGGCAAGTTCGCCGGCGTGACGTTGAAGCTGCTGGTCAATCAGCCCCACGTGACGTCCTTCCGCGATGTGCTGGCCCCGGCGTGGCAGCGTGACACCGGCGGCACCCTCGAGGTGACGGCGGCCCCGTATGACCAGCTGACCAGCAAGCAGATCCTCGATGTGCAAAGCGGTACAGGCGAATTCGATGTATTCGACTACTTCTACTTCGGCCTGGGGGATCTGGTGGATGCCGGTGCGCTGGTGGACCTGACCAACTGGATCGACACCAACAAGGCGGCCATCGGGGTGGACGGCTACCTGAAATCCGTCTACGACCCCTACACCCTGCTGGACGGTAAACGCTACGGCCTGCCCTACGACGGCGACGTCCACATCCTGTTCTACAACGCCGAACTGCTCGAGCGGTACAAGGTCGAGCCGCCCAAGACCTGGGACGAATACGACACCATCGCGGCCAAGATCACCAGGGACTCTCGCGGTGCGGCGTATGGGGCCATCGTGTCCGGCCAACAGGTTCCGATGATCCTCGGCTGCTCGTATATCAACCGGCTCACCGGTTACGGCGGCGAATTGGTCGACAGCGCCGGGAAACCCACATTGACGTCGGATGCGTCCATCGCGGCGTTGCGACACCTCGTCGAGGTCGCTCCGGTGGCCCTGCCCACACCCCTGCAGGTCGGCTTCGACCAGGCCAACACCGCGTTCCTCACCGGGCAGGGCGCGCTGCTGGACACCTGGACCGATATGGCGTTGCGGGCCGAGGACCCGTCGGCGTCCAAGATCACCGGCCGCTGGGGCGCGGTGTCGCTGCCCGTCGGTGGCACCAACACCACCCCCCGCACCGCACTGGATGCCGGTTTCGGACTTGGCATTTCGACCGCGTCCAAGCATCCGGATGCCGCGGCCGCGTTCCTCAACTGGGCTACCGCCACGCCGCAGAACCTCAAGGCGTCCTCCACCGCAGGTGCCGGGATCGATCCGGTCCGTGGTGATGTGCTCAACTCGGACGGCTATGCCAAGGTGGTCACCAAGGCTATCGCCCCGATCCGGGATGGCTTGAACGGCGATCCACTGGTGTGGCCAAAGGAGAAAGGCGCTCCGAAGCTGTTGCAGGACTTGGTCGATCAGCTGGCACTGGCGATCGCCGGCACCCAGACCGTCGAACAATCGCTGGAGAACGCGCAGAAGAGCTGGGAGAACACCGCGACATGACACGTCGCGTCCCGCTCTGGCTGGCCCTGCCCGCCATCGCCGGACTGGTGCTGTTCCTCGTCTATCCGACCGCGTACCTCGTCGCGCTGGCGCTGACCGATTCGTCGCTGGCCCATCCGTTGCGCGCGTTCAACGGAGCGCACAACTTCCAGACCGCTTTCACTGCGCCGGCATTCGCCCCGTCGCTGTGGCGTTCGACGCTGTTCGCCGTCGCCGCCACCGTACTGACCACCGTGCTGGGGCTGGCCTTGGCGGTGCTGTTGAGGGCTCGCGGCACCCGACTCGGGGCGGTGGGCGCATTACTGTTACTGCCACTCGTGACCGCGCCGGTGCTGATCGGTGTCGCCTGGAAACTGCTGCTGGCCCCGGTCGGTGGCGGCCTCGCCGGTCTGTTCGGCGCGGTCGGACTGGCCGGGTTCAACCCGCTGGGGTCGGGCACCGGTGCGTTCGTGGTGTTACTGGGCATCCATGTCTGGCAGTGGACACCGTTCGCTGTACTCATCCTGTTCGCCGCACTCGGGGTGGTGCGACAGGAACTGCTGGAGTCCGCGCGGATCGACGGTGCCGGACCGTGGCGCACCTTCACCACCGTCACCTGGCCGGCGATCGCGCCGACCGCGTTGGCGGTCCTGGTGCTGGAATTGGTGATCGGTTACAAGGTCTTCGACCTCATCGTGGTGATCACCTCGGGCGGGCCGGGTTTCGCAACCACCCTGGCGCCGTACGTGATCTACCAGACCGGGCTGCGGGGCAGTTTCGACATGGGTACCGCCGCCGCCCAGACCTTGGTGTTCGCCGCCGTGGTGGGCGCGGTGGCCACCGTGCTCACCAGAGCGCGGGCGCGCGCCGTCCGGGCCGAGGCGTCATGAGTCGCAGACTCGTATGGGCTGCCCTGGCTGTGGCCATTCTTGTCGCCCTGCTACCGATCGGGTATCTGGTCTCGCTCTCGCTGCGCCCGCCGGGCGATGTGCTCAACTCGAGTCTGCTACCGACGGAGTGGACGGCGGCCAACTTCGTCTCGGTGTTCGACACCATCGCGCTGGGCACCATGCTGCAGAATTCCTGGGTCTCGGCGCTCGGTGCGGCGGTCCTTGCGGTGCTGATCGCCACTCCGGCAGCATATTTCACTGCCCGAAGGTTCGGCGGCGAGCGGTTGCTGACGGCCCTGCTGGCCAGTTACTGTGCTCCGCCGGTCGTCGCGATCATCCCGTTGTTCTTCCTGCTGCGCGACTTCGGGCTGACCAATCACGTGCTCGGCTTGGTGCTCGTCAACGGGGTGGCCAACGTCCCCGTGGCGGCATGGCTGCTGGACGGTTTCGTGCGCCGCATTCCGGTCGAAATCGACGAGGCCGCCGTGATCGACGGGCTCACCGTGGCCGCCGCGTTCCGCAGGGCGGTGCTGCCCCTGCTGTGGCCGGGCATCGTCGCCGCGCTGTTGGTTGTTTTCTTTCTGAGCTACAACGATTTTCTGTTCGCGGTGTACCTTGCCGTCACGAAGGAGAGCCAGACGTTGACCGTCGGTTTGTCATTGTTCCAAGGGGATCGCAACGTCCAGTTCGGCCAGCAGGCCGCGGCCGGTCTGCTGGGTATCCTGCCGGTGTACGTACTGGCGCTGGCCGCGCAACGATTCTTGGTCGGCGGCCTGACGGCCGGGGCCACCAAATGACGACCGTCGAACTCGCGGGCATCACCAAGACCTACGGCGGCGCACCCGTTGTCGACGGGCTTGATCTGACCCTGCCGGACGGATCGCTGACCGTGCTGGTGGGCCCCTCGGGATGCGGTAAGTCCACCACACTGCGGATCACCGCGGGATTGGAGGCAGCCGACGCCGGAACCGTGCGCATCGACGGGCGCGATGTCACCGCGGCCGCACCCCGGGACCGCGATGTGGCGATGGTCTTCCAGAACTATGCGCTGTACCCGCATCTGAGCGTGGCGGGAAATATCGCCTTCCCGCTGCGTAATGCGGGAGTTGGCAAGGACGAAGCGGCCCAGCGGGCCCGCGCCGCGGCCGGTCGCGTCGGCATCGAGGGACTGCTGGACCGCAAACCCCGGCAGTTCTCGGGCGGCCAACAGCAACGGGTGGCCATTGCCAGGGCGCTGGTACGGACTCCGTCGGTGTTCCTGTTCGACGAGCCGCTGAGTAATCTGGACGCCAAACTCCGCGTCGAACTGCGCTCCGAAATCCGGCGTCTGCAACAGGAACTCGGCATCACCGCCCTGTACGTCACCCACGACCAGGAGGAGGCGATGACCATCGCCGACCAGTTGGTGGTGCTCAATGCGGGCCGGATCGCGCAGCGGGGGATACCCGAGCAGCTCTACCGCACCCCGGCAGACATCTTCGTGGCCGGCTTCATCGGATCGCCCAGTGCCAATCTCGTCGATGGGACGGCGCGTGAGGGGGTATTCGACGCGGCCGGCCTGCGCTGGCCGGTCCCGCCGGGTGTCGACGGGCCGGTGACATTCGGGGTGCGGCCCGAGGATCTACTGGTCACACCCGATCCGGACGGTGACGCCCGCGTCGACCTGGTGGAACTGCTCGGCCCGCGCTATGTGCTGATGGTCAAGGCCGGTACACACCGGCTGACGGCGGTAATGGAGGCGTCGGCGGTGGCGGCATGGCCGGCGGTGCCCGAACCGGGCGCCCCGGTGCGCGTGCAGGTGCGGCCCGGCCGCGCCCACCTCTTCGACGCCGCGACCGGAACGCGCCTATCCCGGTGATTTGTGCACGTTCTGTCACGCCAGGCGTGACAGAACGTGCACAAATCGCACTACTGCTTCTTCTTGACGTCGAACCGGTCGTTGTCGGTCACCTTGACCCACGCGGCGACGAAGTCGTTGACGAACCGCTCCGCCCCGTCGGCCTGCGCGTAGACCTCGGAGACCGCTCGCAGTATCGAATGTGAACCGAACACAAGGTCATTCGCCGTCGCTGTCCATCGGAGCTCGCCCGTTGCGCGGTTGCGGCCCTCGTAGACGTTCTCCTGCGTCCCCGACGGCTTCCACTCGGTACCGATGTCGAGCAGGTTGACGAAGAAGTCGTTGCTCAGCGTGCCCGGCCGGTCGGTGAACACCCCGTGCTTGCTCCCGCCGTGGTTGGCGCCCAACGCCCGCAGACCGCCGACCAGTACCGTGAGTTCCGGCCCGGTCACGCCAAGCAGGTAGGCGCGTTCCAGCAGCAGGTGCTCCAACGGAGCCTTCTCGCCGGGACGCACGTAGTTGCGGAAGCCGTCGGCCCGCGGCTCCAGCACCGCGAACGACTCCACGTCGGTGTCCTCCTGGGTCGCATCGGTGCGGCCCGGGGTGAACGGCACCGTCACCGAGACACCGCAGTCCTTGGCGGCCTTCTCGATTGCGGCGTTGCCGGCCAGCACGATGACATCGGCCAGTGACACCTTCTTCACTCCGCCGGCGTTGAACTCGGCCTGGATCCGCTCCAGCGCCGGCAGTGCCTTTTCCAGCTCGGACGGCTCGTTGGCCTCCCAGCTGCGTTGCGGCTCAAGACGAATCCGGGCGCCATTGGCACCACCGCGCTTGTCTGTGCGGCGGAAGCTGGAGGCCGACGCCCACGCTGTCTTGACCAGCTGCGGCACCGACAGCCCGGAATCGAGGATCTTGGCCTTCAGCGTCGCGGCGTCGGCATCGTCGATCAACTCACCCTCGACCGGCGGCACCGGGTCTTGCCACAGCTGCGGCTCGGCAACCCACGGTCCCAGATAACGTGAGATGGGGCCCAGGTCACGGTGCAGCAACTTGTACCAGGCCTTGGCGAACGCCTCGTTGAGTTCCTCGGGATGGTCCAGCCAGCGCCGGGTGATCTCGCCGAACTCGGGATCCACCCGCATCGCCACGTCGGTGACGAGCATGGTGGGCTTGCGGTTCGGGGCACCGGGGAACGGCGGCGGGATGATGGCCTCGGCATCCTTGGCCTCGAACTGCCACGCCCCGGCCGGGCTCTTCACCAGCTCCCATTCGTAGCCGTACAGGATTTCCAGGAACGAGTTGCTCCACTTGGTAGGGGTGGGCGTCCACACCACCTCCAGCCCCGAGGTGATGGTGTCGCCGGCGTTGCCGGAGCCGAAGGGGCACTTCCACCCGAGGCCCTGCTGCTCGATCGGGGCGCCTTCGGGCTCCGGGCCGACCAAGTCGCCGTCGCCGGCGCCGTGGGTCTTGCCCAGGGTATGGCCGCCGACGATCAGCGCGGCGGTCTCCTCGACGTTCATCGCCATCCGGCCGAACGTCTCCTTGATGTCCACAGCCGCTTTCAAAGGATCCGGATTGCCTTCTGGCCCTTCAGGATTCACGTAGATCAGGCCCATGGTGGTGGCACCGTAGGGCTGCGCCAGGGTCCGCTCCCCGGAGTAGCGCTTGTCGGTGCCCAGCCAGGTGTCCTCCTCGCCGAACAGCACCTCCTCGGGCTCCCACACGTCTTCACGCCCGAAGCCGAACCCGAACGTCTGGAAACCCGCCGATTCCAGGGCCACGTTGCCGGCGAACACCAGCAGGTCCGCCCAGGAGATCTTGTTGCCGTACTTCTGCTTCACCGGCCACAGCAGCCGGCGTGCCTTGTCCAGGTTGGCGTTGTCCGGCCAGCTGTTCAGCGGAGCGAAGCGCTGCAGGCCCTGCCCGCCACCACCGCGGCCGTCGAAGATGCGGTAGGTACCCGCGGCATGCCAGCTCATCCGGATGAACAGGCCGGCGTAGCTGCCGTAGTCGGCGGGCCACCAGTCCTGCGAGGTGGTGATCACCGACAGTAGGTCGGCCTTGAGGGCCTCGACGTCGAGCGTGGCGAACGCAGCCGCGTAGTCGAAAGAATCACCGAGCGGGTTGGACGCAGGGGCATGCGGGTGCAACCGCGACACATCGATCTGTTCCGGCCACCAGTCCTGGTTGGTCAGCGGGCCGTGCGCCTTGGGCTTGGGCGACGAGATGGCCGGGTTCTCGCTCTCGCTGTTGCTGGCCGTACCGGCATCAGAGTGCGGGGGACGGCTGTCGGACGTATCGGATGACACAACATTTCCTTCCGGGTGGGTGACAGGGCTGGGATCACGGATGCGATCGGGAAACCGAGGGGGAGCAGTCGGGGCACAGGCCCCAGTAGATGACTTCGGCCTCGTCCAGGACGAAACCGTCGATGGCGCCGTCCAGGTCGGCCGGCGTGAGGCACGGTGCCGCGCCGACGGCGCAGTCGATATCGGCGATGGTGCCGCAATTGCGGCACACCACGTGGTGATGGTTGTCGCCCACCCGAGTCTCGTAGCGGGCCACCGACCCCAGCGGCTGAATGCGACGCAGCAGGCCCACCGAGGTCAGGGCATTGAGGACGTCGTAGACGGTTTGGCGTGAGACGTCGGGCAGCACGTCGCGCACCGCGAGGAAAACCGATTCGGTGTCCGCGTGAGGATGGGCTTCGACCTGGTCCAGCACCGCGATACGCGGCCGTGTCACTCGCAGCGCGGCAGCGCGAAGCAGGTCCGCGTAGTCCGCATCTGACGCCACGGCATCACTATTGCCCCTTAACTGGACTCGTTAAACACTTTCTTTCTCGCCTGCGTCTAAGTGGCTTGCCGGCACAAAACCCAGCACCGACGTGTTATGCGCACCATGAAGATCCGCTTCGGAGTGGGGCTGGGAGCAGGGGTGGGCCCTGCCGCCCTGCCGGCGCTCGTCGATCAGCTCGAAGATGCCCGTGTCGACTCGCTGTGGTTTTCGGAGTTGGTGTACTCCCCGGCCGTCGACCCGGTCGTCGGGATGACATACGCGCTGGCGCGAACGAACCGGCTCAAGGTCGGCACGTCGGTGGCGGTGTTGCCGGGCCGCCACCCCGTCCTGGTGGCCAAGGAGTTGGTGTCGCTGGCCGCCCTGGCACCCAGACGGGTGCTGCCGGTTTTCGGTCTGCGCTCGGCGCTGCCCGCCGAGCGCGACCTGTTCCCCGTGCCCGACGGTCGGCGCGCCGCGGTGTTCGACGAGGCCCTGACACTGCTGCGGACCGTGCTGACCAGCGCCGGGCCGGTGAACTTCACCGGCGATCATCACCGGGTCCGAGACGCGGTCATCACACCCAAACCGACTGCACCGCTGGACATCTGGATCGGCGGATCGTCGCAGGCGGCCTACCGGCGGATCGGCGCACTCGGCGACGGCTGGCTGGGCAGCTTCTTGACGCCGCAGGAGGCGGGTCAGGCGCGCCGGGCCATCATCGAGGCCGCCGAGCGGGCCGGTCGGGTGATCGAGGCCGACCACTATGGGATCAATCTCGCGGTGGGTACGGGTGAGCTGCCGGATGCGGTCGCCGCGGCGGTGCGGGCCCGACGACCCGACCTCGACCCGGCGACGCTCGTCGCCGCCGATTGGCCGGCCCTGCACCGGCAACTCGACGCGTACATCGACGCGGGTCTGACCAAATTCGTGATTCGGCCGCTCGGAACAGACCCGGATGCCGCCGATTTCGTGGACCGATTCGCCCGCGAGCTACTGCCGAGGCAGAACTGAGGCGGACCGAGTCTGTGAGTCCGCGTTGACGCGACAGTGGCTGGGCGTAGAGGATTGCAGCCAGTGTCGAGGAGAGGACAACCTCAAATATGTTTGACCGGATCTCCGCGGCGGCCATCGCCGCCGTTGCCGGCGGCGTCATCGTCGGCGGTGCGCTGGCCGGCGCGGGTCAGGCAGCCGCCGAACCCGACCCGCTGATCCCGACCCCGGCGCCGGGCGCGCCCGCCGAACCGGCCCCGGGCCAGCCCGTGGTGGTGGCCAACGAGCCGGTCGGTGCGCAGCCGCCCCCGCCGCCCGGGGCGCCGCCGGTGCCCGAGGTCAGCAACCAGCAGTACGGGCAGGGGCAGACGCCGGGCCAACTGGGTTATCTCCGCGACGTCTGGCACACGTTCCACAGCGCCGATCCGATCGGCGAGCTGACGATGTCTCCGGAGGACGCCGGCGTCGGGCTCGGTGCCCCGCCCGGGGCGGGACCGGCTCCCAAGCTGCCGCCGGGCTATACCTCGTTGACCGACCCGAGTTCCTCGACGCCGGCGTTGCCGGCCACCATCGCGGCCCCGCCGGGAACTCCGGGTGGCGGGCCGGCGTTGCCGCCCGGGTACGTCGCGCTCAGTGACCCGAACCCGCCGGCGTGGGTGAACGAGCCGGCACCGGGAGCCCCCGCTCCCGCCGATCCCGCAGCGCCGCCGATCGTCGCCCCCGGCGCCCCGACGCCGTAACGAGAGTGCCGGTCGCTCGACTGCACGACCCGTCCTGGCGGGGTTTCGCCAGCGACAACTACGCCGGGGTACACCCGGACGCGCTGGCCGCGATCGAGGCCGCCAATGGTGGGCATCAGGTCGCCTACGGGGAAGACGTCTACACGGCTCGCCTGCAGGATGTCATCCGCGACCAGTTCGGTGCCGGGGCCGAGGTATTCCCCGTCTTCAACGGCACCGGTGCCAACGTCGTCGCGCTGACCAGCGTGCTGCCTCGTTGGGGCGCGGTCGTCGCCGCGTCCACCGCGCACATCAACACCGATGAGGCGGGTGCGCCGGAGCGCGTGACCGGTGTCAAGCTGTTGACGGTGCCGACACCCGACGGCAAGCTCACTCCGGAACTGGTCGCCCGCGAAGCGTGGGGATGGGGCGACGAGCACCGCGCGCAGCCGCTGGCGGTGAGCATCACCCAAGCCACCGAACTGGGCACCGTGTACACCGCGGACGAGGTGCGGGCGATCGCGGATTTCGCGCACGCGCACGGGATGGCCCTGCACGTCGACGGATCCCGCATGTGGAATGCGGCGGCCGCGCTGCGGGTACCGTTACGCGCCTTCACGGCCGATGCCAGCGTGGACATCCTCAGCCTGGGTGGCACCAAGAACGGCCTGTTGGGCGTGGAGGCGGTCGTGGTGCTCGACGCCGAACGCGCCGCTGGATTGACTTATCTGCGCAAGTTCACCATGCAGCTGGCCAGCAAGATGCGGTTCGCCTCGGCTCAGTTGCTGGCCCTGTTCGACGGCGAGCTGGGGATTCGCAATGCCGCGCACGCCAACGCCATGGCGGCCCGGTTGCGGGCTGCGCTTGAAGTAGGTCTCGCCGACGGCGTGCTGCCGGGCTTGGCGTTCACCCAGGACACGGCGGCCAATGCGGTGTTCGCGACGCTACCCACAGCTACCGCCGACCGGATCCGCGAGCGAGTGCGGTTCTACGACTGGGATCGCGCCCGCGGTGAGGTTCGGTGGATGACGGCATGGGACACCACCGAGGGCGATGTCGATGACTTCGTCGACGTCATCGCAGCCGAGTTCGCTCGGGAATCGACGTGACGCAGGTCTGATCCAGATCGCCCTGCTCCGCGGTGAGCACCGGTGGGGCACACTGGTCACTTGTGGGCCATTCGCCAGCGGAGCCGGTCGGCGGGACGCGTGCGTTCCTGCCGGCCGTGCAGGGCTTGCGCGGGGCTGCCGCCGTCGCGGTGGTGATCACCCACGTGGCCACGCAGACGCGGCAAAACGTCGGGGTGCTGGGACCCTTGTGGATCAGGTTCGATCTCGCGGTCGCGGTGTTCTTCGCGTTGTCCGGTTTCCTGCTGTGGCGCGGGCACACCGCGGCGGCATACGGGTTACGGGAATCCCCGGACACCGGCCGCTACCTGCGCTCGCGGGTGGCCCGCATCCTGCCCGCGTACCTGCTTGCCGTGGTGGTGGTGCTGGCCTTGCTGCCCGACGCGCACGGCGCCAAAGGTGTCGTATGGCTGTCCAACCTGACGCTCACCCAGGTGTACGTGCCCCAGGCCTTGGTCACCGGCCTGACGCAGATGTGGAGCCTGTCGGTCGAGGTGACGTTCTATCTGGCATTGCCGCTGTTGGCGCTGGCGGCGGGCCGCCTGCCCGTGCGGGCGCGGGTGCCGGTGATCGCCGCGGTCGCGGTGGCCAGTTTCGGGTGGGGTTACCTGCCGATCCGGGTGCCCAATGATGCCAATCCGCTGAACTGGGCGCCCGCCTACGCATCCTGGTTCGCGGTCGGCATCCTGCTCGCCGAGTTCACCTGCCGTCCCGACAGCCGGATACACCGCCTCGCGCGCCGCCCGGTGGTGCTGGCGGTCATCGTGGTGGTGGCTTTCGCCGTATCCGCGTCCCCGCTGGTGATCCCGACCGGAACGGCGCACGCCAGTATCGAGCAGTTTGTGGTCCGCACGGCGATGGGAGCGATCGTCGCGGGAGCGTTGCTGGCCCCGCTGGTCCTGGACCCTCCTTCGGCGCGGCACCCGGTGCTGGGGAGTCCGGTGATGGTCACCTTGGGGCAGTGGTCTTATGGGCTGTTCATCTGGCATGTGGCCGCGTTGAGTGTGGTCTATGCGTTGCTGGGCCGACCGCAGTCCGGATTCGGCTTCGTCGCGGTGCTGGTGCTGACCTTGGTCTTCGCTCTGGCGATGGCCGCGGTGAGCTATGCCCTGATCGAGGAACCCTGTCGAATCGCCTTGCAGCGCTGGGAAGACCGTCGCAAGGCAGCGGTGCTGCCGCTCACCGATCCCAGTGGCGACTCCGCGGCCGACCGGAGCCGGGCGGCCTGAGCCCCGGCGCTCACAGCTGGCCGGCGCGCCACCTGTCCAGGACGCGCCGGTCCCGTTTGGTTGGGCGACCGGCACCGCGATCCCGGACGGCCACTGGAGCGGCCGCGGCCGGCGGTGGCGGCGGAGTGCGATCGAGGTAGCAGGTGACGGCGTCGGCGGCGCCGACCCGTTTCTGGATCACGCGTACCACTTCGACGATGCGGGTGGTATCACCAACCCGGGCCCTGACGGTGTCACCGGGAACCACTGTCGTCGCCGGCTTCGCGGTGCGGTCGTTGACCCGCACATGGCCGGCGCGGCAGGCTTCCGCGGCGTCCGGCCGGGTTTTCGTCAGCCGCACAGCCCACAACCAGCGGTCCACCCGCGTCGACTCCATGCCCTCCATCATGGCCCCGCCACGATCTCGACGCCCTGAGCGGAATGGATCAACTGATTTCAGCCTGGGATGAAAAGGGCTGAAAAGGCTACGAGATATCCGGACCGTCAACTGATGACAATTTGCCAGAAACGGGAAATCCGGTCTGCAGTGTCAGTCCAGGATGGTCTCGTAGTGCCGAATTCGCTCGTCCAGTTCTTCGGGATCGTGGTCTTTCACGGAGCGCACGACAGCCACGCGCCCGTCGACGATGTCGTCGATATGCGCGAAGGGAGCGATCGCCGCGTATGCGCGCCGGCCCGGGTAGTTGTTGATGGCCAGTGTCCACTCCGATGTATCCTGCACGATGCACAGCGCCTTGAGGGCGCATGCGGTCCGGAACTGGCCGTCGACGAACACGAAGTCGGGGGCTTTATCGCTGTTCAGGCAGGCGGTGGGCGGATCCGAGTAACGGCGGAACTGCTCCACCCGTTCGGGTCCGGCCAACCACGGGTGGCGAGGCCGGCCCCACTTGCTGATCGGCCCGATGTCGGCGTGGTGGTAGCACTGGGCCGCGGGATCGAGCAGGCCGTCGGCGGCGATGCGCTGCCGGACCGTGCCGAGAATCAGTGGATCGGCATCGACGGCCACCAATTCGACGCCGTGCTGAGCGGCGGTGTAGGTCGAGCCGCCTGCCCCGAATTCGAGATAGCGTTGGCATTCTCTGATGGTCGCGGCAAACCAGTCCGCGGCCGTCTTACTTCCGAACTGAGGTTTGCTGGAAATGTCAAAGCGCCCCAATCGGCGGTGCGCCAAGTACACCAGATGGTCCGGACTGATCATTGGTTCGCCCCCACGAAGAAATGCATATGCAGGCGACGATAGCAGTCCCGACTGCGGGTGTCAGGGCAGCCGGAGACGACTCGCTAGAGGACCGGGGTGGCCGGCGTCGGGGCGGGTGCAGCGAGCACCGGGCCCGGCGGCGGACCCAGGGGTGCCGCCGCGGTGGCAGTCGTCGACGGCGCTGCGCCGCCGAGATGCGCCGTGACGGGAATCAGCGGGGTGGCAGATGTCGCGGGTGCGTTCGGAGCCGCGGCGGCCCAGCTCGCCTGCAGGGCGTTGGCGGCGTAGGCCGCAGCCTGATCGACCATGCCGGCGTCGAAATACGTGTTGTGCGCGGAGAAACTCCGGCCCGTGGGATCGCACACCAAGTCGTTGTCCACGCACAGGTCGACGGTCTTGGCGGCGTACTGGGGGCCGACCGTCACCGATGGGTCGTTGATGGCGCGCATGAAACGGGCCGACGGCTTACCGAACAATGCCACTGCGGCAACGTGATTGGCGATCTCGGGTGGCATGGGGGCAGGCACCGTGGCCGGGTCGACGCCGTCGGGAATGGTACTGGCGGTGACGAAACCCATCACCGCAGCGCCCTGGGAGAACCCGCCGAGCACCATCTTGGTGTCGGGGCACGCCGCGGCGGTTGCCAGGATGTGGTCGCGCGCATCGGAAATCCCGCTGACTGCGGTGCCGAAGTCGAGGGTGGCCGGATAGTCCACCGCGTACACCCCGACCGACTTACCGGGAAGCTTGCTGCGCAGTGCGTTGATGAAATCGCTGCCGGTGGGGCCGGGACCCGGGTCCTCGGTGGTCCCGCGCGCGAAGACGACCTCCGCGTCGGGGCAACCCGTTGCCTGCGCGGTGGGCATCGCCGGACCGAAAAGCACGGCCGCGCTCTGAAGTAACACGGATCCTGCGGCCGCGACACCGACCGCAGCAACGTTGCGCCAGGAGGTCACAAAGGGAATGTTGACACACCTTGGTGGTTGTTGCCCCTGGCCGCCAGAGTCCTATCACCGAAGCCACACCGTCTTATTAGGAATGGGGCGTCCTGTCAGGACTCCGGGCGCAATTCGGTTGTGCCATCGATCGTCCGGTAGGCCGCCCACATGGCCTCGCCCATGGCGCGCAGCCCGTCCGCGTTGTAATGCCGGTCGACATCGCTGTTGAACGCGCCCCTGATGCCGGGGACAAACGCGGTTCGGGGTATCCGGTGTGGCGTATCGGCGTGCACTGCGTTGATCGGTGCGTAATCCTTACCGCTGCGCTCCATCTCCTCGGGAACCATGCCGCCCAGGATGATCGGTACCTCCGAGCCATAACGGCTACGCAGATCACCGAATAGCGAGTCCAACTTCGCCTGGTACTCAGCGGCGCTCATCAGCGGTACGTCGGATTCACCTTGGTGCCAGAGCACCGCGGCCACTGAGCTACCCGGGTATCGAGCGAGCGCTGCGTCGATGGCCGACACTGCCTCCCGGTAGAGATTCCGGCGCGTCGTGGTGTCCGCGATATCCCAGGTGTAACCGTTCTTGGGGTGGAATGACGTATCGCCACGGGCGCACGGCACCAGCAGGACCGCCCGGTTGGTCGCCGTGGCAAGCTCTTTGCCGAAGGTGACACCGAAACCGACCCGGCGCGAAGGTGTTTCGTGCAGTAGCGGATCGATGCCGAGCACGACGGTGTTCTTCGACGGTCCGCTGTTGGCCCACTGGTGAACCCAGGGATGCGCCGTGGCTGCATCCTGCCGGTCCAGCGGGAGGCCCATCCCGAAGGCATTCGACTGGCCGAGGATCGGCACGACGAGGTACGGCCGCTCCGGAGTGGCCACCGGGATACCCTTGGGTGCCAGTCGACGTTTGACGAAGCACTTCAGTTCGAAGATCGCCAGTTTCCACAGCGGGGCGTCACCGTCGGGATTGCGGCGTTTGGGCATGGCAGCACAGTACAACCGGTGGTGCTGCGCGATGCGGCGGTGGCTACCGCTCGACGGTGTCGCGGACGACGGCCACACACAGGTCGGCGCACAACGCGGCCAGTTCGCCGACCGTCTCGCGGGGTTCGCGCAACCACTCGGCGATGATCTGGTTCACACCCCCGACCATGAACAGCGCGCCGCGGCGCATTGCCGTGGCATCGGGCAGGGCCGGGGCCAGCACCGACGGTGCCTGTTCGATGATCGAGGTGACGATCATGTCGAGGAATTGCATCCGGTATTCGAGCAGTCCGGGCACGCCGGTGACGTCGCCGACGATGATGCGATGCAGATGCGGGTCGTCGGCGACGATGTCCAGGAATGCCGTCAGCGCCGCGCGCAGTTTGTCCCGCAGATCGCCGCTCTGCCCGACGCCGGCGACCACCATGGCCTCCAGCAGTTGCGTGCGTACCTCGTCCACCACCGCGAACAGCAGTGCGTCGCGGGAGTCGAACTGTTCGTAGAAGTAGCGGGTGATCAGCCCGGCCGCCGAGCAGACGCCGCGCACCGTGACATCGGCGATGCCCGACTCGCCCCAGATGCGCCGGCCGGCGGAGATGAGCTTGCGGCGACGGTCGGCGCGGCGATCGGCCGCCGAGATCCCGCCGTAGTCACGCACCACTTCCGCGCGTTTCATTGACAGCACTTTACCCCCGCGCTAGTTTTCGACCACGGCCGTAGTCCAAATAGTTGCTCAGCGAGGAGCGTCGATGACCGTCCACATCCCCACTCGGCATCCCGGGTCGCCCAGACCGGTACCGGGCATGGTCAAACTGCTGGCCCGCGCACTCGGTGTCGACGTTCCCTCGCCGAAGCAATGGGAGCGGCTGGGGGAGCGGCTGACGGTGGGCGACGAACCCATGGATCGGCTGCTGGACTGGATGGTCGACACCGGGCTGGCCCAGACCCGGCCGATGTTCGACCGAGCACTGGCCGAAGGCATTGCCCGCGTTCCGGAGGCGCCGGCACCGCTGCGCGACTTCTTCGTCGAAGTGGAGGCCACGCCGGACTGGCTCGATATCGAAGTCCTGCGGCGCGGCCAGCGCGCATTGCGCCGCGGTGGGGCCGACGGCATGTACATCGCCAGGGATGTTTCGCTGCTGGGCGGTTACCAGTTCGCCGGCTTCAACAAGACGCTCCTGCGCACCGGCGCGCTGGAAAAGGGGTCCAACAAGCGGTTCGCCGAGACCATGCAGTGGGCCATCGACGTCATCTCCGAGGGCGGGTTGGAGCCGCTCGGGATCGGCTACCGCTCCACCATCCGGGTGCGGCTCATCCACGCCTTCGTCCGCCGGCACGTGGCGAACATGCCCGACTGGCGGGCCGACGACTGGGGCGTGCCGGTGAATCAGACGGATATGGCCGCCACCCTCATCGGCGCGCTGGTCGCACCGCCGGTCGGTGGCCTCGGGATGGGAATCCTCACCGCGCCTGCGGATCTCGAGGCCATCGCACACCTGACCAGGTACGTGGGGTGGCTCATCGGTGTCGAGGACGAGTGGCTGCCGCGCGACTTCCGCGACGCCGTACGCGTCCTGTTCCACACCCTGACCGCGCTGTCGGCACCCGACGAGTCGACCCGTCAACTGGCCGCGCCCATGATCGACGACCCGATGAGCTGGCATTACGACCGTCTGCCGACCCTGCGTCGCAAGCTCGCCCGCGCCCAACACCTTTCGGTGACCAGTGGATTTCTCGGGCCTCGAACCATGCGGATGCTCGGCTTGCCTGTCTATGTGCCGCCTTGGTATCCGCTGCTGCGGCTCCCGGTCAACGTCGCCCGCAGCGTCGTCGACATGACTGTCCCCGGCGGCATGGAGCGGGCGGCGCGGCGCGGCGCACGCGAACAGCACGCCCTGTTACGCACCATGACCGGTGGTGCGCAGGCCGCGATCGGCGAATCCGCCGAGCACGTGAGCCGCGTTGCCTAGGACGCCTGGGGAGCCGCCGACCGGACGAGCGTGGGCCGCTCAGGCGCCGGCGTTCAGGATCTTGATCGCGAACACCAACGTGTCGCCCGGCTGGATGCCGGCCGCCGGTTGCCCATTGGGATAACCGTCGGCGGACGTCATCGCCACCGCGACGGTGGAGCCGACCTTCTGCCCGGCGATGGCTTTCTGGAAGCCGGGAACGACGCCGTTGAGCGGGAAGTCGGCGGGGGTGCCGCGTTCGTAGCTGCTGTCGAACACCGTGCCGTCACGCCCGTTGACGCCCATGTAGCAGACCGACACGGTCGCGGTGTCCGGGACCACCGGTCCGTCGCCCGCCTTGAGGGTATGCACCTGAGTCTCGGTCACGCTGAACGGCCCGCCCACCTTCACGTAGGGCGCGGCGGTGTCGGTCGACCCGCTCACGGCGATATTGCCGGTGGCTCCGGCGAGGGTCCACTCGGGAGTCCCGGGCTCGGCGGGCGCCGCCGTCGGGCAGCCGAGCGCGGCCGGGGGCGCTTCGGGCAGTGACGACGCCACCTGGGCGATCGACGGGGTGCTGGGCGCGGGCTTGGAGGAGTTGTCGGACTCGGATCCGCACGCGGCCAGCGTCATCACCAGCGAAGTGGCACCGGCGAACAGGGCGACGGAAGCAGACACACGGGATGCATTCACGCCCGCCACGCTACAGCCGCGTCTGGTCGCTCCGGCCGGGGCAACCCCGAACACCACGAATTCGATTGCGGTCGCTGCACCCGACCGGTCACCATGGGGATGGCGCGGGACGGTTCGCCGCCGGCGCCGATTCAGGGGGAAATCGAGGGGGAGTTCATCAATGGCGTTCCGAAAGGGCGAAGCAGTTACCGCGCGCCGTCAGTTGGCGGGCATCGACGTGCCGGTGGTTCCGGCCGGGTGCTCGGGAACGGTGGTCAAGACCACCGTGTTCGGCAGACCCAAGACGGTGCATTTCGAAGTGGCCGACGGTTGGGGTGTCAAACGATTCGACGTCGACGTGCAGCGCGGCGACGTCGACAGGAGTTCACCGCCGCCGCTGTGACGCAAGTCATGGTGGTGGATGCCAGATCCGTTGCATTCGTCGTGGCGGTCCCGGGTAACCCGGGTCTCAAGGTGCACCCAGCGCCGACCTATCCGTCAACGCGAAGGGGCGAATCACGATGGCAACCAAGACGGCCGGAAAAACCACCGCCGATATCGACACCACCACACTGCTCGCACAGCTGCGGACAGTTCTGGACCTGACCCACACCGAGATTCAGATCGCCGAAACCCGGCTTGCCCAGGCCCGTACCGAGGCGGTCCAGCGTGAGCTGACCCAGAATGCCGCCAATGGTCGCGAGCGTGCGGTGGCCATCGAGCGCGCCATCCGTGATCTCGGCGGCTACCCCGATGTCGTCGGACCGTTCCTGGGGCGCGCAGCCGCAGCGGTCAAGGCCCTGACCGAACAGGCCGAACCGTTCGACGAGGCGCTGCTCGGTGACCTGGCATTGGAGGACCAGCTCTTGGACCGGTCGCGCTATATCAAGGCGCTGGCCGTGGCCGCCCACCAGAACGATGTCGTGGAGCTCGCCGACCGCCTGATCACGGCGCACGCCGCAACCGTGGAGTGGCTCACCACGGTACTGGCCGAGGACGCGCTGGGCGGTCCGGCCGCTCTGCGTCGTACGCCGATGCAGGCCGTGACCGGAGTTGCGGTGAAACTGGCCAATCTGCCGGGTATGTGGACGGCGCGTGGCCTGGATCGGGTGCTGGATGCCCTGCGCAACGTGCGGCCCAACGTCGACGAGCTGCTCGACCGCGGCGCCCACGCCGGTGAGCTGGCCGGTCGGGTGATCGCCGGTTCCCGGGACGCGGCGCTGGCCGCGGCCGAGAACATCACCCGCGGTGACGGCGCCGACCAAGCTGCCGACGCGCTGCGGGCGCTGCGGTCGGCCTCAGGTGCCTTGGACCCAGCCGAGCTGCCCATCGCCGGGTATGACGAGTTGGCCGTCCCCGACGCCGTCGCTGCGATCAAGGAGCTCACCGAGCCGGGTGATATCCGCACGATCGTGGCGTGGGAGGAGGCCCACAAGAACCGGCAGCGGGTCGTGTCGGCCGCCCAGACCAGGCTTGCGGCGATCGCCCAAGAAGTCGTCGGGATCGGCTGATCGCACCGGCATGGCGAAGGTGGACGTGGCGGTCTCCTCGGACCTGACACCACAGCAAGCGTGGAAGCTGGCATCGGATCTGCGGCGGTTCGACGAATGGCTGACCATCTTCGGCGGCTGGCGCGGGCAGCCACCGGACGATATCGGTGTCGGCACGCGAGTGTCCTCGCTGATCAAGGTGAAGGGATTCCGCAACACGGTCGACTGGCACGTCACCGATTACGAAGAGCCGCAACGAATCCGACTCTCAGGCCGTGGTCGCGGCGGAGTGCGGATCGGTTTGACGATGACGGTGACCGCAGATGACCCTGGTTCGACGTTCCGGGTGCTGGCCGACCTGTCCGGTGGCTTGCTCAGCGGGCCGGTCGGAGCACTGGTGGCTGCGGTGCTGAAATCCGATGTCCGCCGATCGGTGCAGAATCTGGCCGCGCTGCAATAGGTTTCAGGCCCACTGGTCCCACGGCACGCTCCAGTCACCGTTCTGCCATAGCTGCAGCGGCTTCCCCCCGGTGTGGCGCACCTCCACCACGTCACCGGGCACGGAGAAGTTGTAGAACCATTGCGCGTTGTCGTGGTTGAGGTTCAGGCAGCCGTGGCTGGTGTCGGTCTTGCCCTGCGCCCACACCGTCGCGTCGAGTTCGTGCAGATACACGCCGTCGGTGCTGATGCGCACCGCGTAGGGGATGGACTCCTTGTAGCCGAGGTGGGAATTGATCGGCAGCCCGTAGGTGGAGGAGTCCATGATCACGGGGTTGCTCTTGTCCATCACGGTGTAGACACCGGGCTGGGTCCAGAAACTCAACGTCGTGTTGCCCACGGTTTCGGTGCCGCCGCGGCCCATCGACGTCGGCATGGTCCGGACCAGGGTGCCGCCGTCGTACACGCTGACCTGCTTGGTGGTGTCATCGGCGATCGACACGTGGGACGCGCCGATGGTGAAGGTCACCGGGGCGTCCTGGCCGACGGTGACGACCGTGCCCGGGGCGTAGTACTGCGGCGGACGCCAGTGGGCGGTCTGATCGTTGACCCAGTGCCAGGCACCGGCCACCGGCGGTTCGGTGGTCACCGAAAGTTGTTGTTCGGCCGCGCCGCGATCGGCCACGGGTGCGGCGAAATGCGCGACGACGACCATCCCGATGCCGTAGGTCCCGCCGTTCTGTACCGGTGCACCCGAGGTGGAGGTCAGTGAAACCGGCGGCACGAGCGGGTCATCGGCATGTGAGAGGCCCGCCGGTGCGCCGGCCACACCGGCCACGACCGTGGCCGCCACCGCGAGCAGCATCGCACCCCGCCGCACAATCGTCATTGGGCTTACTCCGTTTCACTGCGCCGAGGTTGTCGACCCCGGATCCTAGCCATCGTTGCTGTGACCGCCGCGGTGACGGTGCCGCCGGGATGTGATGTGCTCGTCGGGTGGCGGGGGATATCTGGGCGGTCGTACACGAGGAGCGGGCGGCGCTGGCGCGCGATCTTGCGACGCTGCTGCCCGAGCAGTGGGATGCCGATTCGCTGTGTGCCGGGTGGGCAGTGCGCGATGTGGTGGCTCATCTGGCCGCGACGGCGCGGCTGTCCACACGCCGGTTCGTCGGCGAAATCGTTCGGGGCGCGTTCAGTCCCGAACGGATCGTGCAGCGTCAGATCGTCAGCGGGCGCACGCATGAGCCCGAGCAGCTGCTCGCACAGTTCGACGCGGCGGTCAGATCCACTGCTTCGCCGCCACTTCCGGTGATCTCCAGGATCGTCGAAATCGTGGTGCACGCCGAGGACATCCGGCGACCACTGGGGGTGGGGCACACCTACCGCCGCGACCACATCGGAGCAGCCGTCGCCTATCTGGCCGCACATCGGTTCTCCGGTGGCAGGCGGCGGCTCGACGGGCTCAGATTGGTCGGCACCGATGCCGCCTTCACCGTCGGTGACGGGCTCACTGTCGAAGGGCCGGCCGTGTCGTTGTTGCTGGCCGCCAGCGGCCGCAGGGTTGCACTGGGCGAGTTGAACGGTCCCGGCGTGGCGATACTGGCGGCGCGGTGACGCGTGGTCAGCCGGTCGGTTGGGCGGTGTCGCTGCGGCGCAGATCGTGCGGCGCCAGGACGAGATCGGTGGCGGCCGAACGGAGCTGAGTCTGCAGCAGATGCGCGACCCCCAGCCGCTGGAGCCTCGGAACCAGGGTCAGCTTGACGTTGCGCCGCCACAGGGCCGCGCCGGTGCGGGAGATGACCGTCGAATCCGTGCGCAGTGCCAGACGCTGATTGTTCTCCACGTACCCACGTAAGCGGTGTTCGTAGGCGGCGAATGCGTCCTGTGGGTGGGTGTGCCGAACCAGTTCACCGGCCAGGATGTAGGCGCCGGCGATCGCGATGCTGGTGCCTTGGCCCGACAGCAGGGCCGGGGCGTAGGCGGCATCACCCACCAAGCCGACCCGTCCCGAACTCCAGCGCTGCATGCGCACCTGGCTGACGGTGTCGAAATAGACATCGTCGGAGTCCGGGAGAGTCGCGATGATCTCCCCGGTGCGCCAGCGGTCACCGCGAAACGCATCTCGCAGGGTGGCGAGGACAGCTCGTTCGTCATGGCGGTCCACCGAGCCGGGATCGGGATGCACGAAGACCAGGAATGCCCGCGCGGGGCCGTCCTGGTGCCGCTCGACCATGACCGTTCTGCCAGGGTGTGAGTACATGAAACCGCTTCTCGGGGGGAACAAGTCCGGCAGCATGTCCCAGATGGCGGCGTAGGGGCCGAGGTGACGCACGAACTGGGATTCGTCGCCGAACGTGAGGCCGCGGACGTTGGAGTGGATGCCGTCGGCGCCGATCACCACATCGAAAGTGTGGGGTTGTCGGTGGGCGAAGGTGACGTCGACGCCGGTGTCGGTTTGGGTCAGGGCGGTGATCGTATCGCCGAACACGTACTCGACGCGCCCGGCGCTGGCCCGGTAGAGGATTTCGCTGAGCGTGCCGCGGGTGAGTTCGACATCGCCGCTGCCGGAGTCGGCCAGCAGTCCGCCGTAGTCGAGGGTGCACAACCGGCGCCCGCGTGGCGAGAGTACGGTCATCGGCTCATGGAGGTAGCGCTGTGCGCTGATCTCATCATGAAGCCCCATCCGGTGCACGATTTCCGTTGCCGTGCCTCGGATGTCGATCGGATATCCGCTGGTGCGCAGCCGCTCGGCGCGCTCGACGACGGTGACATCCCAACCGGCCTCGGTAAGCCACAACGCGAGTGCCGGCCCGGCAATGCTGGCTCCGGAGATCAGGGCGCTGGCAGTAGACATCAAACCTCCAAAAATATTCGGGGAATGGCAGTTTCGCGCAATTAGATACATGTGTGTCGCTTATGTAGAGCGACTGTAGCTGCGTGGGATAAGATACGCAAGTGTCCTCTAAGGAACCGTCCATCCAGCGCCGTCGCGGCGCAGCGCTGGAGTCCGCCATCCTCGATGCGGGTTGGGAACAACTCATCGAGGCCGGTTACGAGAGATTCACCATCGAATCGGTCGCAGAACGAGCGGCCACCGCTCGGTCCGTGCTGTACCGGCGTTGGCCGTCGCGCCGGGATCTGCTGCAGGCGGTGATCCGCCGGAGGGGAGAGGTCGACGTGATCTCGACCCCCGACACCGGAAGCCTGCGAGCCGACATGTTGGCGTTACTCACCGAGTTGAGCGAGCGTCGGTCACGCGTCTTCGGATTGATCGCCGCCCGGCTCGGTGCCTACTACGACGACGCCGAAGGGTCACCCAAGGAACTGCGCGCGTGGTTCATCTCCGAGGGGCCGTCCATCATGGACACCGTCATCGAACGAGCCGTGGCGCGTGGCGAACTCGCCGCGGCGCCACCGGCCAGGATTGTGACGCTGCCGGTCGACCTTGTGCGGCACGAGATGTTCATGACCATGGCCGCCGTTCCAGTGCAGACCATCACCGAGATCGTCGACGACGTATTCCTGCCGCTGGCAACGAACTTCGGTCGCGACCAGCGGTAGGGTGGTGGCATGCGGTATCGCGCTTACCTGTTCGATGTCCAAGGCACGTTGCTGGATTTCTTCGAACCGGTGACCGGTGCTGTCTCGAATTACCTTGACAATCAGCAAATTACGTCCGTTGATCCCGGTGACTTCACCCGGGCATGGCGCGAGGACTATTTTCGGCGGCTGCGTAGCATTTCGCAGAGCGTCGATGACTGGCGCCGGGTGCAAGAACTGTACGCGGCCGGTTTCGCCGACGTCTGCGTCGGTTACGGCCTGGATCGGCCTACCGCCGCCGATACCCAACTGGCCGCGGCGAGCTGGCAGCGGCTGCTACCGTGGCCCGACGTTCGGGCCGGATTGGCGCGACTGCGCAGTCAGGCGATCATCGCAACGCTGTCGAATACCGATATGAGCACCATGATCGCGCTGTTCAAGCGCCTCGCCATCGATATGGACGCCATCTTCACCGCGGAGATGGTCGGCGCTTTCAAGCCCCACCCGAAGACATATCTGCGTGCGCTGCAGTACCTGGGTGTTGCGCCGCACGAGGCGGCAATGGTGGCCGCTCATCCGTATGACGTGGAAGCGTCGGGGGCGCTGGGAATGGGCACCGTGTTCCTGCACCGCCCGTTCGAGTACGGCGACCCGGCACTGGCTCATGACATGCCGCCCGAGCAGGTGGATCAATACGTCAGATCGGTCGCCGATATCGAATGACACCAACGTGTTTGCGTTGGCGGGGCCCGGGTATCCGACTGGCCGGGAGTGGCCGGCTGTGAGTGTTCGGCTGTCCCGCCGGGCCGCCAACACGCGCGGTCGGAATCAGACATCATCGATCAGCATCGAGGAGACTTCATGATGCGCAAGACTGCGTCCACAACCCTGCTGCTGGCGGCATGTGCCGCGGGGGCGGGTATCGCGCTTGCCCCCGTCGCGTCGGCAGATCCCAATCCCTGCCAGAACGCCGGCACCGCTACCGTGTGCCAGGCACCCGGTAGCGCCAGCGAATCGGCCACCCCGCCCGTGCCGGGCAATGGCGCCCAGAACGGCCCCTACGGGCCGAACGGCGGCACGCCCCCCGTGGGCGGCAACAGCTGACGACGCCAGTGGCCCCGGGCGGTTTAACCGTCCGGGGCCACTGCGTGCCGTGCAGGTGACTACAACCGGCTCGCGGCGAACTCCGCGGCCTGACTGACCAACCCGTCGGCGACATACGCGCCATGCGCCCCGTTGGGGGGCCCGGGCGGGGCACCGTTGCAGATGGTGTCGCCCGGAGCGCACAGGTCGATCGTCTTGGGCACGTAGAGCGGACCGATGGTGATGAGCGGTGCGCCGGCGTCGCCCAGGAACTGATTCGAGGGCTTGCCGAACAGCACCACCGCGGCGACGTGGTCCGCGATCTCCGGGGGCATGGGTGCCGGCACAAATGCGGCCGGTACGCCGTCGGGAATCTCGGCCGAGGTGCTGAACGCCGCCACCGCCGCCCCTTGGGAGAAACCGCCGAGCACCACCTTGGTGGCCGGGCAGTCGGCGGCCACGGCCTGGATGTGATTGGTGGCGTCCCTGATCCCGTCGACGACGGTGAGGGCGAACTGGAACCCATCGTTGAAATCGGCGCTGGCCTGATAGTTCACCGCATAGTCGGCCACCGATTTCCCACTCGCCTTCGCGCGCAGTGCGTCGATGAAAGCCTGCCCGATGCCGCCGGGGCCGGGCGGTTCACCGGTGCCGCGGGCGAAGACCACCTCGGCGTCCGGGCAGGGCGCGGCAACGGCGGCCGGTGCCGTGACGGTGGCCCCTGCCAGCACCGCCGCCGTCACGGCCAGCGCGCTTCCCAACCGGCGCGTGGCGCTGTGTAGGGGGGAACCCGCAGCTCGCGCACCTGGCTGTTCGCGCATCGAAAACCTCCGTTAATTCTCGGTTACCCGATCAGGCTTGGCGGACCCGGTACGGATTATCCACCCGTTCCCACGCACACCGGTCCCGCGCACGCCCCTGCACCACCGGGACCGGCGCCGGCGCTGGCGCCCGGCACCCCTGCGGTGGCTCCACCCGGGCCTGCTCCGGCACCTGCACCGGGTACCCCTGCGGTGGCCCCACCCGGGCCCGCTCCAGCGCCGGCCCCGGGCACCTCCGCGGTCGCCCCACCGGGGCCTGCTCCGGCGCCGGGAGCGCCCGTTTCGGCCGGAGCGGGCGCCATGGTGGTCGTCTCCATCGTCGTCGTCGACGTGGTGGTCGGCGTCGACTCCGTCGTGGAGGTGGAGGAGGTCGTGGAGGTGGAATCGCTGCCACCCTTGTCGGAACCGCATGCGGTCAGTCCACCGACCAGAACGGCACCCACCACGGCGGCGGTGACGGGTACTCCACGGATGATCCGAACAATCGACATGTGAGGCTCGTTTCTCTTCATACGGCTGCCCACAGCTGAGCCGCTGCTTCGCAGATCGGACCCCGCGGTGTTACCCGGTTTTCAGCCTCGCTAAGCATCCTGGTGTGCTGGGCATGCTCAAAAGTCCCACGGGGCGGGTACACAGCGGAACGCGTCGCCTGCAGCGGCCACATGGCAGACGGACGGAAAGGGCAGGTGGGTGGCCACCAGGGCCTCGCCGGTCGCAGCCAGCTCCCGCAGCAACGCGACCCGAACGTGGGCCGCTTCCTCGGGATCGTGTTCGAAGCCGTTGTGCCACTCGGGGTTGTCGAACCCGGGTGCGAACACCGCATCCCCCGCGAAGGTCAACCGGTCGCCGCCGGACGCCAGCCGGACGATGCTGTGGCCCGGGGTGTGCCCGCCGGTACGTGAGAGAAGCACACCGGGAGCTAGTTCGTACTCCTTCTCGAACGTGTGCAGGTGGCCGTGATACTCGTCCAAGAATCGCGCGGCGATGGATCGGAGGGCAGCGGGTACCGGTGCCGGCATGGTGGTGTGCGAGAAGTCGGGCGCAGTCCAGAACTCCGCTTCCCGCGTCGCGACATGGATTCGCAGGTCGGGTCGGAGCCGGTCTTTCAGCCCCTCGGTCAGCAGGCCGCCCACGTGGTCCATGTGCAGGTGAGTGAGCACCACATCGGTCACCGATCCCGGGTCGATCCCGGCGGCTTCCAGACGCTGGACCGTGTGACCGGCGCGCGGGAAATCCGGGAACTCCACGCCCAGTCCCGCGTCGACCAGTATCGTCCGGCCGCCGGTACTTACCAACACCACGTTCAGTGGCCAGTCGATGACGTCGAGCGGCAGGAAATTGTCACCGAGCCAGCCCGCCAGATCGGCGGGTGCGGCATTGGTGGCCAGCGTGGACGCGGTGATGGGCAGGACGCCGTCGCTGATCACCGTGACGTCGATATCGCCGACCTTGACGGCGTACCGGGACGGGACCGGCTCGTCCAGACCGGCGGGCCGGGTGATGTTGTCCAGGGTCATGTTTTCTCCTCCTGCGTGCGCTCACGGAACTCGTCGATCGACGAGTCCACCGCCAGATCGCCCGCCGGCGCCGTGATTCATCCCGCGCCGATGTCGCGGCCACCCGGCAGGCCCCTGGTTATCAGGACCGGCGGCGCGCGAGGAGGTGGACGCCGGGGAAGCGGTGGACGTCGTCGGGACGGTTGAGCAGGCGCCAGTCCTCGTCGAAGCCTGCCGCGGAAAGCGCTCGGCCCAGCTCGTCGGCATGCCAGCGCCAGGCCGGTGCCACCGCATGGTCGAAACGTGTTGGCGGGCCTGGCGTATCGGAGGACTGCACCGCGATCAGGACCGGTGTGTCGGGACGCAGCCGGGACGCCCACGATCGCAGGACCATAGCGACGCGGTCGGGCGGAAGGTGAATCAGGCTGAAGCGGGCAATGATTGCGGCGATGGGATCGTCCACGTGGGTGAGGGCGGCGTCGTCGTCGATGAACCGCAGATGCGGGTACGCGTTGCGCGCCAAGGTGAGCATGGCGGCACTCGGGTCGCATCCGAGGACGTCGAGTCCGCGACGGGCGAGGTCATGGGTGACATGGCCAAGACCACAACCCACGTCGACAACGGTGCCGGGCAGCCGGATGACGTCCACGAAGGCTTCGACAGCGTGTCGCTCGAAGGGGGTCTGGTAGGGCTCGGGAAACATGGCGGCGTACTGGTCGGCAAGCGCGTCGTATCCCGGTTGCGGCATGGGACACTATGGCAGGACGCTCGCCTTGCCCGTCAACTACCGTGAGATCCGTGGGCGATGGGGAACGCCGTCACGGTCTGCTCGACGTCGGCGACGGCAATCGGATCTTCTGGGAAGCCGCCGGCTGCACGGGCGGACGCACCGTGTTGATCGTGCACGGCGGCCCGGGTGGTGGTCGCTCACGTAACGCGCCGAAGGCGTTAGACCACAACGTTTTCCAGATCGTCTCCTTCGACCAGCGCGGGTGCGGGGACAGCCTGCCGAGTGCCGCGGATCCGGCAACTCCGATGGGTGTCAACACCACCGAGCACCTACTCTCCGATATGGAGAAGCTACGACAGCACCTCGGGGTGCAGCGGTGGCTGCTCTACGGTGGTTCATGGGCCTGCACGCTGATGCTGGCCTACGCACAGCGGTATCCAGACCGAGTGGCGGGCATCATCGCCGTCGGGGTCACCTTGACGCGCGCCGATGACATCGACTGGCTGTACCACGGGCTGCGGCGGCTGCTGCCCGAGCAGTGGGAACGATTCCGCGCTGCCGTCCCGGAGTATTTGCGTGACGGCAACCTCGTCGAGGGCTACCGCCAACTGATGGAGCATCCCGACCTGGACGTGCGATTACATGCGGCCCGCGCGTGGTGCCGCTGGGAGGACGCCGCCATCGCCCATGAGGTGCGGGGTAACCCGGGGCAGTACGGCGCGAAATCGGACGTCGCGAAGTTGGCCTTCGTGCGAATCTGCACGCACTATTTCGCCCACCACGGTTGGCTCGAGGACGGGCAGCTGTTGGGCGGTGCCGACAGACTTGCCGGCATTCCCGGTGTACTCATCCACGGTCGACTGGACCTGTCGGCGCCGCTGCTGTCCGCCTGGGAACTCGCCCGTGCATGGCCGGATGCCGAGCTCACGGTGATCGACGATTCAGGACACACGGGTACGCCGACGATGGCAGCCGCTGTCCGGCTGGCGATTTCGCGATTCACCGATGGTGACCTGGTCTCCGGGTGAGGGAGGCATCGTTTTCGTGTCATGCGAGGATGACCGACATGGGTGATCGGTTACCCCGGTATCGGGTGCTGACGGGGCCGGACGACTCGGCGTTCTGTGTTCGCGTCAGCGAGGCGTTGGATCTGGGTTACGTACTGCACGGCGGTCCCGCGGTGACATTCGGCGATGGCCGCATGCTGGTGGCTCAGGCGGTGCTGTGGCCCGGTCCGGCCCAGCCGCCGATGGCGCCGGTCGTCTGACCGCGATCGCTTGCGGTCTCGGTATCGCGCTTTTCTACGGTGAATGGTGGGCCGCCGTCGGCGCCTGAAGTCTGTCGTCGCAAACCAAGAATCCGCCAAGCCACCGGGCGCACGGTATCGGGGATCGATACACCAGCGCCGCGTCGCGGCGCCGTCGAAAGGGCGCCCATGAGTAGAGCCTTTGTCGCCGCGGCTGCGGCCGCGACCCTGCTGTCCAGTGGTCTCACCGCGGCAGCCGTCGGGCTGGCTGTCGGTCCCGCCTACGCCGTCCCGCAATGTTCGCCGTCGAATGCGAACGTGCCACCGTGCATGCCGCCCGAGGGGCTGCCCGCATGTAACGCCGACGGCGATTGCGGTCAGCTGTGGTGCCCCGGTTCGGGCATGAACGCCATCCCGGGCTGGGACATGAACGTCTGCCACACATTCCATTTTGATCCGGCCGCCCCGTTGACCAAACCGGTCATGCTCAACGGTAATCCGCCCGGGCCGCCGCCACCTCCGCCGCCGCCGTGCATCCTGTTCATCAACTGCTTGCCCGGGTTGACGCACCCCTGATCACCGGCGGGTTGGGGCGGTCAGCGCCGCGAGGTAGCCACGTAGCGCGGTCTTGGCTTCCCGCAACAGGGCCGGGTCGCCCTCGGGATCGGCCCGGAAAGCCTCCTGCAGCAGGGTGTCGGCGATGAGGTGGGCAGCCCGGCAGGCGTCGGGCAATCGGGCACTGTCGATCACCTGCTGTTGGGCGAGCACCAACTCTCTCAGCATGTCCGCCATCCGCCTCTTGTACTCGCGGTCGGCGCAGCGGGTGGCTTCGGTCAGGTGCCGGCCGAACCACAGCGCCCGAAACCCGTTCTCGGACCGATACACCTGGGCGAACGCATCCACCAGAGCACCGACCGGATCTGCCCGGTGTTGCTCGGTGGCGGCCGCGACGAACGACGCCATGGTCACCTCGATGCGCGCCAGGTACGACGTCGCCAGCGCCTCGATGATCGCGTCCCGGTCGGGCAGGTACTGGTAGACCGCGCCCACCGACATCCCGGCCTCGGCGGCCACCCGCGTCGTCGTCAGCGCCTCCGGCCCCTCCGCGGCCAACAGCCGATCCGCGGTGGCCAACACGTGTGCCAAGCGTTCCCGGCTGCGGGCCTGGCGCGGGATCCGTCGCAGCATCGCCTCGGGAATTTGCGAACCGTGCACCGTCACCTCGCCGCCATAAACGTGAATCTGATTCAGATTAGTACTAGGCTGCCGACGTGACCGCCGCGCAACTCGCACTCGAACGCGCGGCCATTACGGTGGCATGCCATCACCTGGCCGCATCCGGTCTGGTGATCGGCAGTGCCGGCAACGTCAGCGTGCGTGCCGGTGATCGGGTGGCGATCACCGCGTCCGGTGCCCGGCTGGCCGATATCACCATCGATCAGGTGATCGTCGTCGCCATCGACGGTTCCGTCGTCGATGGCGACCTCACGCCCACCTCGGAACTGCAACTGCACCTTGACATCTACCGGCACCACCCGCAGACCGGCGCGGTGGTGCACACCCACGCGCCGAAGTCCACGGCGGTGGCCTGCGTGCTCGACGAGCTGCCGGTGCTGCACTACCAGCAACTCATGCTCGGCGGCGCCACCAAAGTCGCACCGTTTC
Source organism: Mycolicibacterium sp. J2 (assembly GCF_026240945.1). GTDB lineage: Bacteria > Actinomycetota > Actinomycetes > Mycobacteriales > Mycobacteriaceae > Mycobacterium. The sequence continues at coordinate 43,969 of NZ_JAPFPY010000011.1, read as the reverse complement.
ATCCGTTCGGTACCCGCGAACTCGCCGACGCCGTCTCGACTGCCCTCGCCGGAAGGAACGCCGCGTTGATGGCCAACCACGGCGCGGTCACCCACGGTCCGACCCTGGAGCAGGCCGTCGAACACACGTTGCTGCTGGAGTGGGCCTGCGCGGTCTATCTCGACGCACGCGCACTCGGCACGCCGCGAATCCTGTCTGCCGACCAGCAAGCCGGCGTCATCGACAGCGCCATGCGACTGCACTACGGGCGGCCCCGATCGTTGTCCGAGGAGCCATGATGAAGGTCATCACGATGGGCGCGCACATCCTCGACGTGCTGGTGCGTCCCGTCGATGCGATCCCCGACGGGCAGCAGACCGCACTGGTCGAGGACATCCGCGTGACGGCGGCCGGCACTGCCGCCGGCACCGCGCTGACCCTGGCCAAACTGGGCGCCACCGTACGTACCGCGGGCGCGATCGGCGCCGACGCCACCGGCGAGTTGCTGCTGGCCCTGCTAGGGCGCGCCGGCGTCGACACCACCCTGGTCGTGCGCAAGCCCGAGTTGCCGACCTCGATGTCGGTGCTCCCGATCAGAGGCAACGGTGAACGACCCAGCCTGCACCTGCTCGGGGCGAACCCCGGCTACACCCTCGACGATGTCGACTGGGATGCTGTCGCCGAGACCGATCACCTGCACCTGGGGGGTCCGGAGCTGATCGGCGCCGAAAGCGCCGCGCGAATCTTGTTGCATGCCAAGGCGAACGGCGCCACCACCTCCATCGACCTGATTGCGCCGGGCGCCCTTGGCACCCTCGATGCGATTGCTGCGGCTCTGCCACACTGCGACTATCTCTTACCGAATGCCGAGCAGGTCATCGGTTTCACCGGGGCGGTCGATCTGACCGAGGGCGCCCACATCCTCCTCGATGCCGGCGTCGGCATGATTGCCGCTACCGACGGCGCCGACGGGGCGGTGCTGTTCGAAGGGCGCACCAGCCGCCACATCCCGGCGCACGACGTGCCGGTCATCGACACCACCGGCTGTGGTGACGCGTTCTCCGCGGGCTTCCTGTACGCCATGGGTGTGGGCCGTCCGCCTGTGGCGGCTGTGCAGCTGGGCACCGCCGTCGCTGCGTTGGTGGCCCAGGGCCTCGGTAGCGACCACGGTGATTTCACGCTGGACACGGCCGACGCGTTCGCCGCCGCCGCGCCGACTCGACCGAGCGGATCGTGAGGCACGAAAACCGTTGCGCAGCAGTGCCGGCGGGCGTTGTCCGGCGCGCGTTGGTGAGCGGCAACGCGACGTCTGTGTAGCGCCGCCGGCTCCTGCCGAAACCGACCGTAGTCACCTGCACTCGTCATGGCGCCCCGCGCGCGATGTATTGACTCGGGGTGAGACCTGTGTCACCCTCTGTGTGGTTAATCGATTAAACACAACGAGGTGTGCATGGCCGTCAGGATGCAGGACGTCGCCGCAAGGGCGGGCGTCACGGCGGCCACCGTGTCGCTGGCGCTGTCCGGCAGCACCCGCATCTCTGCCACCACCCGAGAACGGGTCACCCGCATTGCCGAGGAGATGGGCTATCGCCCGCACGTCGGGGCCCAGGCGCTGCGCACCGACTCGACGCGCAGCATCGGGCTGATCGTCAGCGACGTCGCCAACCCGTTCTTCGCCGAGCTGGCCGGCGAGATTCAGCGTGCCGCCGCACATCACCGCTACTCGTTGGTGCTGTGCAACAGTGACGAGGATCCGGATCGTCAGGACGACTACCTGTCCGCATTGCTCGCCGGCCGCCGGGTGGACGGGGTCATCGTCGTCCCCACCGCAGCCATGACACCCGGCCTTCACCAAGCCGGCGCCACCGGCGCCCGGATCGTGCTGCTGGACCGGCCGGTGGCCCTGAACTCCCGCGACGCGGCGACCAAGCACCTGGCCCAGTCTCCGATCGTGCGCAGCGATGCGCGCGAAGCTCTCGACGAGGTCGCCGAGCTGCTCACCGGTCTCGGTCATCGGCGGATCGGCATCATCGCCCCTCCGCTGCAAACGCAAGTGGGCCAGGAAAGACGCGACCTTCTGTTGGAAGCCTTGGCGCGCAGGGGAGTACCACGCCGGTCGATCACCGTGGCCGAAGGCGACTTCCGGCAGGACAGCGGTGCGACGGCGACCGCACAATTGCTGGCCCGGCGTCAGCCGCCGACCGCGATCTTCGCCGCCGACGGGTTGATGGCCGTCGGGGCTCTCAAGGGGTTGCGGGCGGCGGGATTGCAGGTTCCCCGCGACGTGTCCCTGATCGGATTCGACGACGCCCCCTGGTTCGACCTCTTCGATCCACCCTTGACGGCCATCGCTCAGCCCATCGTCGCGTTGGCGTCCGCGGCCGTCGACGCGATGCTGGCGCTGTTGGCGGGGAAGTCGGCGCTCGGCTCCCAGCCGGCGTGCCAGCTGGTGCGCCGCGGCTCCTGCGGTCCCGCATCCACCGGTGGAGCCGCCTGACCCGCCGCTACCAACCTCATCCGGCACCGGGTCTCCACCGGGGAGACCCGACGTTGAAAGGAAGCACAATGATCAATCCCTTCGGCGTGGCGCAACGTCGCGCCACCCTGGCCGCCGTGCTGTGCGGCGCCCTGGCGATAACCACCGTCGGTTGCAATCGCACGCCGAGCGAGAGCAATTCGAGCAGTGGCGCGCGTATCGCGATCGTCACGCGGGACTTCACCAACCCGTACTGGGCGGCGCTGCGCGACGGTGCCATTGCCGAGGGCAAGAAGCAGGGCGTGGAAGTCACCGTGCAGGCGGGCAGCTCCGAGACGGACTCGGCCGGTGAGAACACCAAGATCTCGACGATGGCCGCCCAGGACTTCAACTGCTTCGGAGTCGTCCCGGTCAACGCCACCAACGTCATCACACCGCTGGTGCCGGTCGCCAAGAAGGGCATTCCGATTCTCAACCTGGACACGCAGATCGATGCGGATGCCTCCAAGGCAGCCGGGGTGTCGTACGCCTCGTTCATCGGCTCGGACAACCTCTCGGCCGGTAAGCAGGCCGGGGAGGCGTTGATGGCCGATATGGGCGGACACGGTGACGTCGCGGTGCTGCAAGGGATTGCAGGCGAGCAGAACGGCATCAACCGTCTGAAGGGCTTCACCGAGGCCACCCAGGGCAAGTTGCAGGTCGTTGCGACTCAACCGGCCGACTACGACCAGAACCTCGCGCTCACCGTCACGCAGGATCTGCTGCGCGCGCACCCGAGCATCACCGGCATCTTCGCCGCGAACGACACAATGGGGCTGGGCGCCGCCCAGGCGGTGAAGAATGCCGGGAAGTCCGGTCAGATCTCGATCATCTCCGTCGACGGCATCACCGCGGCGCTGCAAGCGGTCAAGGATGGCACGCTATCCGGGACGATCAGCCAATATCCTTACGCAGAAGGACAATTGGCGGTGCAGGCCTGCGTCAACCTGGTGGCCAAGAAGCCGGTGCCCGAACGCGTCGTCGCGCCGATCCAACTGATCGACAAGTCGAATGTCGACAAGGCGATGGCCGCATTCCCGCAGCCGTTCCAGCCCTTCGACAATCCGATCACCGGCGGGAAGTGATGACCGCTGGCACCCTGGCGCCGCCGCAGGCGGTGCGGCGGCGCAAAGTCACGGTCGCGGGCGCGGCACGCTATGCCGCGCCCATCGGCCTGGCCGTCGTCTTCGTCGTATTCTTCATCGCCACACCGAACTTCCTGACCGTCGCCAATCTCACCGATTTGCTGGTCTCGGCGTCGATCCTGATGGTGCTGGCCATGGGCCAGCAGATGGTCATCGCCGTGGCCGGCATCGATTTGTCGGTGGGGTCGAACCTGCCGTGGACCGCCGCCATCCTCGGATTCGCCAGCACCCACGGTGTCAACCTCGGCCTGTCGATACTCCTGGCACTCGTGGCCGGAGTGGTGGTCGGTTTTCTCAACGGGGTGCTCGTGGCGCGGCTCGACATGACCGATTTCATCGTCACGCTGGGCACGCTGTCGGTGGTCAGCGGTGCGACGCTGCTGCTCACCGGCGGCAACACCGTGGCCGTGTCATCACCGGTGCTGCAGAGCCTCGCGCTCGACGGCATCGGCCCGCTGCGCTGGTTCTGGCTGGTGGCCATCATGGTGGCCATCCTCACGGCGTTCCTGTTGTTCCAAACCAAGACCGGCACCCACCTGCTGGCCACCGGTGGCAACCGAGAGGCCGCCCGCGGCACGGGTATTCACGTCACGCGCACCAGGATGCTGGCCTACGTGCTGTCCGGACTGGCCTGCGGTGTGGCCGGGGTGCTGCTGGTGGCCCGCACCGGCGGCGCGGACCCGAGCCTGCAGACCGATCTGCTGCTGTCGTCCATCGCCGCGGTGGTGCTCGGCGGCTCCAGCCTGTTCGGTGGCCGCGCGTCGGTGCTCGGATCGGCGGTCGGGGCCATCCTGCTCACGAGCCTCATCAACGGGTTCACGCTCATCGGCATCTCGCAGAACTACCAGCCGGTGGCCGTCGGTGCGGTCGTCCTCGGTGCGGCGTTCATCTCCAGATTCCAGAAATGAGGACCTCCGTCATGAATGACGTCACCAAACGGCGTGGCGACGGACCGGCGTTGGTCGAGATCCGTGGACTGACAAAATCATTCGATGCGGTCCGTGCCCTGCAGGGCGTCGACCTGACCATCACGCAGGGCACCGTCACGGCCCTGCTGGGCGACAACGGCGCCGGAAAGTCGACCCTGGTCCGGTGCCTGACCGGCGTGCACACCCCGGATGAGGGCGAGATCCGCTTCCGTGGCGAGCCCATCACGCTCGGGTCACCCGATGACGCACGCCATCTGGGCATCGAGACGGTGTTCCAAGACCTGGGGTTGATCGAGGATCTCCAGGTGTGGCAGAACCTGTTCCTGAATCGGGAACTCACCCGTGGCGTCGTGCCGCTGCGAGTGCTGGACAAGAAACAGATGATCGCCAAGAGCGCGACCATCCTCGCGGATCTCGACGTCAACGTTCCCGACGTCCGCGCTACGGTGCGGCATATGTCGGGCGGACAACGGCAGAGCGTGGCCATCGCCAGGGCCGCCAACTGGGGCACGACACTTGTCATCATGGACGAGCCGACCGCGGCCCTCGGCGTACGCGAGACCGCGGCGGTCGAGAAGCTGATCGGTCGACTGCGCTCGAACGGCGTAACCGTGCTGCTGGTCAGTCACGACATGGATCAGGTTATGCGCGTGGCTGATTCGGCGTGGATTCTGCGGCGGGGCCGCACCGCGGCGCACCGCGCCATGTCCGAGACCACCGGTGCGGAACTCGTCGGGCTCATCACGGGTGCCATCGCCGGCGATGCCGATGTCTGAGGCGGTGTCGATCGTCGTGGCGGGCTCGGTCAACGTAGACCATGTTGTCACCGCAACCCGGTTTCCCGCACCGGGGGAGACCGTCGCCGGCACCGCAATCGCGTCGGGGATCGGCGGCAAGGGAGCCAACCAGGCGGTCGCCGCGGCCCTGGCCGGTGCATCGGTGGCGATGGTCGCGACCATCGGCGATGACGCCGACGGCGTCAACGCGAAGAAACACCTGACCGAGCTCGGCGTGGATACCGCATACGTCGCGGTGGCACCGTCGACACCCACCGGCACGGCGTGGATCACCGTCGCCGAGGGCGACAACACGATCGTCGTGGTGCCCGGGGCCAACGCGAGCTGGGCCGTCGACGCGCTACCCGACGTCATCGGCACAGCAGATATCGTGTTGTGTCAATTGGAAATTCCCCTCGAAGCGGTGGTCGCCGTTGCCGAGCGGACCACCGGCAGGTTCGTCCTCAACGCCGCACCGGCGGCGGCGTTACCGGATCGGCTGCTGGCCCGCTGTGAGGTGCTAGTGGTCAACGAACACGAATTGACCGTCGTGGCGAACATGTCGGGGGCCGTTGACGATAACGGCATCGTGGCCGCCCATGAGCTGCTGCGCGGACGCGGCGTCGGGGCGGTCGTGACGACGCGCGGCGCGGCTGGAGCCGTGGTCACCGACGCCGAGGGGCACACGACTTTCTTGCCGGCATTGCCGTCGACGGTCGTCGACACCACCGGTGCCGGTGATGCGTTCGTCGGAGTCACCGTCGCCCGGCTGAGTCTGGGCGAGCCGTTGGCCACCGCATGCCGATGGGGTGTCGTGGCCGGCGCGCTGGCCGTGCGAGCGCTCGGCGCCCAAGAATCCTATGCCGACTTATCGACACTGAGCCGTGTCAGCAAGGAGTACCGATCATGAAGCGCACCGGCATCATCCACGCCGAGCTCGCCCGGCGAATCGCCGGGCTGCGACACACCGACACGTTCGTCATCTGCGATGCGGGGCTGCCGCTCGCGCCGACGACCCCGTGTATCGATCTGGGGTATCGGTACGGGCAGGCCTCGTTCTCCGACGTGACGACGGCGGTACTTTCCGAGGTGGTGGTCGAACACAGCTGGGTATCGCGGGACGTGCTCACCGTCAGTCCGCACGTGCACCGGCACCTGGAGGACGTCGGTTTGACGCCAGAACCGATCGAGCACGAGTTGTTCAAGGCGCAGGTGCTCGACGTGGCGTTTGCGGTGCGTACCGGTGAGGACACCTTCTATGCCAACGTGTTGTGCCGGGCGGGTGTCGCCTTCGGGTGACCGTCTCGGCGGATCGCCACACAGACTCGATCGATTCATCGCGATCGGCGATCGCTGAGTTCGGGAAACACCCCCCTTTTTCGCCTCGCGGCTGGGTTGCAGGGGTTTCCGTCGATTTCAGTACACCCACGGCGTGCCCGCGGACCGCTTGGGGCGCATCGCCCCGAAGCGTGGCTGCTCGATCAGGCCGGGCTGGACCGCAAGGGCAATGATGCCGTCCAGCTCCAGTGTTCTGGGACTACCAGTTCGACCTGGACGGCTACCCCGGGTTCCAGGAGTGCTTCCGCACCCATCAGCCACCACTGCTGGTGACGTGGGGCAGGAATGACGAGATCTTCGGCGCGGCGGGCGCCGAGGCCTTCAAACGCGACCTGCCCAACGGTGAGTTACACCTCCTCGATGCGGGCCATTTCGCCCTCGAAACCCATGGCGACGAAATCAGCGGCCACATTCGCGACTTCATGGGAAGGTTGTGAGGCAGCCGCAGACGTGCAGTGTCATACGCGGCGCGCGGGGCGGGGCGTATGACACCGCACAATCGGGGCAGCACAAGTGAGAGGGTGCGGATGGCCACACTGGTGTCGGTGAACGTCGGTATGCCCAAAGACGTTCCATGGAACGGACGTACCGTGCACACCGGCGCGTGGAAGGCTCCGGTCAGCGGTCCGCGCATGCTGCGTCGGCTCAACATCGACGGTGATGGCCAAGGTGACACGGCCGGCCACGGTGGTGAGAATCGCGCCGTTCTGGTGTACCAGATGGCGGCATATCAGCACTGGGCGCGCGAGTTCGGACGAGACGATCTGGCCCCGGGCGTGCTCGGCGAGAACCTCACCGTGGACGGTATGCCCGACGATGAGGTGTGCATCGGTGATCGTTACCGCATCGGCGATGCCATCGTCGAAGTCACCCAGCCCCGGGTGACGTGTTACCGCGCCGGTCTGCGTATCGGTGAGCCGAGGATGGCCGCGTTACTCGTGGCGCATCACCGCACCGGCTTCTATTGCCGGGTGCTCACCGAAGGCGAGATCGAGGCGGGCCAGGAGATCGTCAAGGTCGGTGACGGGCCCGAAGGCGTCACCGTCGCCGCGATGGATGCGTTGTTATACCTGCCGGGTCATTCCCCTGACGATTTGCGGCGGGCCCTTCGGATTCCGGCTTTGAGCCCCGGTTGGCAGCAGTCCCTGCAGAGCCTGCTCGACCAGACGACCGGGACGACGCAGGTGCTCGGCAACAGCGGGTTGACAGGTATGGCCGGGAATACGCCCGACTGGACCGGATTCCGGCCCCTGCGCGTCGCCGCCACCCATGCCGAGAGTCGGCAGGTGCGTTCGCTGCTGTTGGTGAATCCCGACGGCACACCGCTACCGGAGTGGGCGGCAGGCCAATCCATCACGGTACGGTTGCCGGCCGGGGCGCACCGGACACCGCTGGTGCGCAATTACTCGCTGTCCAATGCCCCGGGAGCAGGTGGTTACCGCATCGCCGTCAAGCGAGAATCTGCCGGCACGGTGAGCACCTACATCCACGAGCATCTCGATGTCGACGACGTCGTCGAGGTCGCGGCCCCACGCGGCTCCTTCTGCCTGACGGCCGGTGCCGAACCGATCCTGCTGCTGTCGGCCGGCGTCGGGGTGACACCGGTTCTCGCCATGCTGCATCGTCTTCGCGATACCCAGCCGGCTCGGACGGTGTGGTGGCTACACGGCGCCCGCAATGGCGATGAACACCCCTTTGCAGCGGAGACCAGAGCACTGCTCGATCAGCTGCCGAACAGTCGGGCACGGGTGTTCTACAGCCGCCCGCTGGCCACGGACCGCGTCGGTATCGACTTCGACCAGCAAGGTCATCTCGACCCGGATGTCGTGTCTGCGCTGCATCTGCCTCGCGATGCGTCGGCATTTCTCTGTGGTCCGGCGACGTTCATGGAACGGCTGGGCGCCGCGCTGAAAAGCTATGGGCTGGACCCGGCGAAGATTCATGCCGAGATGTTCGGCGCCCGTTCGGCAATCACACCGGGTATCGCCGGAGACACACAGGTGAAGCCACCGCACCTACCCGACGGTCCGGCCGGGCCTGGGCCGATCATCGCGTTCGCTCGCAGCGGCTTGTCCGCGCCATGGGGTCCTTCTTACGCCAGCATCCTGGAATTCGCCGAAGCGTGCGACGTACCGACCCGGTGGTCGTGCCGTACCGGGGTGTGCCACACGTGCGAGACGGGGCTACTCGCCGGACAGGTCAGCTACGACCTGGACCCGCTGGAGCCACCTGCCCCGGGAAATGTGTTGCTGTGCATCGCGAAACCCACCGAACCGATCGTGGTGGACCTCTGATCGTCCGAACGGGCACGTCTCACCGGAACTGCAGGTGTCCTACACCCTGCAGTGGTGTCCGATCCGGGCGGCGAGCGCCGCGGTGGGCCGCTTCGTCGACCTCGCCTTGTCAGTCGAGGTGCCGCCGGGTTGGGTCACCCAGCAGGATCATCTGCGCCACGACAAGGCCTGATCATCCTCGCAGGATATCGGCGACGGAGGCGGTCCCGACGTGAGCAGCCGCAACCGCCGCCAGCTCCTCGTCGGCGGTCACCAACGCGTCGGCCTGCAGTTGGGTCAGTGCGATGTACTGGGCTTGATGGACGTCGGGCCAGTTCAATTCGGTTGCGAGGCGCCATGCGTGGTCTTCCAGTGATCGGTCACCGAGAAACCGGATACCGAGCCGACGCACACCGTCGAGTAACCGACGGCCGGCCGTTTCGTCGATCTCCTGCCGGCGAACCGACTCGTAGACCAGGGCCAGCACCTGCGAGCGCAGCAGCGTCGGTGCGATCAGGCTGCGGGTGTGCGCGATGGTGACGCCGTCAGCGGCAAGGGTGACGGCCACCGGTGCGTCGATGACGAAAGTGTTCAAGGGCGCAGCCGTCGGTTCACCGGGGTCCTTGCGGCTCACCGTCAGGTGAATCCGCACGTGATCGCCGTCGTCGACGCCTTCGGGTCGGCGTAGCGCGATCTTCAGCGGCACCAGGTACCCGCCGCCCTTGGGGATCAGCGATGTGGTGGCCTCGGTGGTTCCGATGCGCACGTGCGCCGGGATCACTCCCCAGCCGTAAGTCAGCTCGCCGTGATGAGCGTGCAAGAAGTCGTCGACATGGGCCGGTGTCGCGACGAAGAAGTACGGTGCGGGGCCGCGCCACTGGAAGACCTCGGCCTCGAACTCCCACTCCACGGGTTCACCCTAGAAAAGATGTGGTCTGCGGGGAACCCATCCGATGCGATCACATGCTCGCTCAGAAGGCGTCCGGCTCGAGTTCCATGATGTCGATGGTGACCGACTCGAGCACCGAACGCACCGAAGCCAGTAACGGCAGCATGTTCTCCGCGAAGAACGTGGCGACCGCAACCTTGCCGGTGTAGAACGGCCGGTCCCGTTCTGGGCTGCCCTTGTCGAGGGCCCGCAGTGCGATGTCCGCCGACACCAGCAACCGCCAGCCGATCAGCAGGTCGCCGACGGCCATCAGGAAGCGCACCGAGCTCAGGCCCACCTTGTACAGCTGTTCGGGCTTGTCCTGGGCCGCCATGAGATACCCGGTCAGCGCGGCGGCCATGGCTTGCACATCGGCCAATGCCGCTGCCAGACGCTCGATCTGGGCGGCCAGTCGGGTGTCGGCCGTGTCGATCGTCGCCGAGATCTGCTGGGAGACATGCGCCAGCGCCGACCCCTGGTCCTTGATGATTTTTCGGAAGAAGAAGTCCAGCGACTGGATTGCGGTCGTGCCCTCGTAGAGCGCGTCGATGCGGGCGTCTCGGACGTACTGCTCGATCGGGTAATCCTGCAGAAACCCGGAGCCGCCGAGCGTTTGCAACGATTCGGAGAGCATCTCGTACGCCCGTTCGGAGCCCACCCCTTTGACGATGGGCAGCAGCAAGTCCTCGACGCGGTGCGCCAAATTGGGATCGGCCCCCGAAACCAGCTGCGCCACATCGGGATCCTGGTACGCGGCGGTGTAGAGGTACAGGGAGCGCAATCCCTCGGCGTAGGCTTTCTGCGTCATCAGGCTGCGCCGGACATCGGGATGTTCGATGATGGCGACCCGCGGTGCGGTCTTATCGGCCATCTGGGTGAGGTCGGGTCCCTGGATACGCTCCTTGGCATAGGCGAGCGCGTTGAGATATCCGGTCGACAGGGTTCCGGCGGCCTTCACCCCGACCGTCATCCGGGCGTTCTCGATGACCTTGAACATCTGGGCAATGCCGTTGTGCACGTCGCCGACGAGGTAGCCGACCGCGGGAGTGCCGTGCACGCCGAAGCTGACCTCACAGGTGGGGGAGGACTTGATTCCCATCTTGTGTTCCACACCGGTCACGAAGACGCCGTTGCGCTCACCCAACTCAAGACTGTCGGAGTCGAACAAGAAGTTGGGCACGAAGAACAGGCTCAAACCCTTGGTGCCGGGTCCGGCGCCCTCCGGCCGCGCCAGGACCAGGTGGAACACGTTCTCGGCGGTCTCCCCGACATCGCCGCCGGAGATGAACCGTTTGACGCCCTCGATATGCCACGTGCCGTCGTCTTGCGCGATCGCCTTGGTCCGGCCGGCCCCCACATCGGATCCGGCATCGGCTTCGGTCAGCACCATGGTTGCCGACCAACCCTTGTCCATCGCCGTGCGGGCCCAGTGCCGTTGCTCGTCGGTACCCACCTCGGCCAGCGTGTGCGCCATCGCCGGGCCCAGACCGTAGAAGAACATGGCCGACGGATTGGCGCAGATGACCATCTCTTGGATCGCCCAGACCAGTGCCGCCGGTGCCGGAGTGCCCCCGGCGCGCTCGTCGAGCCCCACTCGCCACCATTGGGCGTCCTTCACGATCTGCACCGTCTTGGCCAGCGGGTCGGGGACGGTGATGCGGTGCTCGTCGGGCAGGAACACCGGGGGATGGCGATCGCCGTCGACGAAGGAGTCGGCGATGACGTCTTCGGCCAGGCGCGCGACCTCGTCCAGCATCGCGCGCGTGGTGTCGACGTCGAGGTCGCCATAACCGCCGGCTTCCAGGGCGTCGGCGATGGGCAGCAACTCGAACAGATTGAAGGTCACGTCGCGAAGATTGGCGATGTAGTGGCTCACGCGCGACACGATTCGCTGCCTCGACGAGGGTACGCAACCGTAGGTCGGGCAACCTACGGTTACGGAACCGGAGGGTTCCTGGTCTTCACTTCTGTGACGTTCGTCACTGCTACCCTGGTGGCCGTCATCGGCGATAAGCTCGCACCGCCGAGTGGCACCAACCAGGACCGGAGAGTGGGTGCGCCATGTACACAGCGATCGCGCGGAGTGTTCGACGGTCTGCCGTGGCAGCCGCGCTCGCCACCGGCTTGACGGTCGTCGGCCTCCCTGTCGCCGTCGCCTACGCCGATGACCTGACCTGCTCCAACGGGGAAGTGGCGTTCGACGGAACGTGCGTGCCACCGACCGACAACACCTCGGCCGCTCTGGGCATCCCGCAGGGCACTATGGGTGACGTCGTTTCCTCGCTGAACAACCCGAGTCTGTTCGATCCGCCATATCAGTTGACCGAAGCCGAAGTCGCGTCGCCGGGGTACAACGCCGGAGCAGGTCATGCCGGCGGCGGTGGAGGCCACGGGCGCTGAGCTTGCCCACCGGCACGGTCCGATCGATGCCGGGAAGCCCATTCGCTCAGTCCCGCAGGGCATCCTCGATGCGTTGCACCTTAGCCGTCAGCTGTTCGCGGTGACCGGGCCGGATATCTGCCTTGAGTACCAGGCTCACCCTGGGCGAGACCGCGACCACGGCCGCCACGGCCTGCTTGGCCACCGCCATGACCTCGTCCCACTCACCTTCGATGTTGGTGAACATGGCATTGGTTTCATTCGGCAGGCCGGATGCCCGGACCACCCTGACCGCTTCCGCGACCGCCGCGCCGACACTGCCGTCCTCGTCCCCGCCTGACGGGCTGACGCTGAATGCCACCAGCATGGCGGCTACTGCTTGCTGAACGCGGTCGGACGTACCACCAAGATCACCCGATCTGCCTTGTCGGCGGGTGGTTCGGTCAGCGGTCCGTCGTAGCGATCGTTGAGCTGTAGATAGAACGCCCCCGTCGGGTCGGGCACGATCTCCTCCACGACACCACGGACCTCCAAGAAGCGGTACGGGTTGTCGGGATCGATGACAGACATCGCCACCGCGGGATTGGCGGTCACGTTGCGGTACTTCTGTCGCTTGGTGGTGTGCGTGAAGCGCAGCACCTCGCCGTCCCAGGCGAACCACATCGCATTCACCTGCGGCGTGCCGTCGGGGCGCACGGTGGCGAGATGCCCGTACAACGGGCGAACGAGCAGCGATTCGTATCCCTCGGGGACGGTGGCCATGGTGATCCTCTCGGTGCTGTCGGTGCCCTCTGTACGCATTTCTACCGCGCTTGTGCCCCAACGCGCATCGGCGCGCCGTGTCGAGCGGCCGGCCTCGGGTTGCTCCGGCGTCCGGCGGCGACAGGTCACCGTGCCACGCACCGGCAACAACCGAGTGGTCATCCGAAGCGCGTAATCGCAAGGGGCTGAACGTTTTGCGCGAATCGTTCAACGCCAGATCTGGTGTATGTTCGCCGTCATGGGGGTCACCACGGCCGAACTGAGTCCCGTCGAACGGACAGCCCTGCTCACCGTGTACGCCAGGGCGCTCGACAGTCGCTGGCAGCAACCGATCCTGGGGGACACGCTCGCCGACGACGTGGTGGGGAAGATCGACTACGACTTTCCCGGTCTCGGTGTGCAGGCCGCCGTGGTGTGCCAGACCGCGCTGCGCGCGAAGATGCTCGACGACCGGATAAGCGATTTCGTCGGTCAGCATCCTGACGCCGTGGTGGTCGATCTCGGGGCAGGCCTCGACAGTGGTTTCTACCGGGTCAGCCCCCCGGAATCGGTGGACTGGTACAACGTGGACCTGCCAGGAATCTTGGCGGTCCGCGACGAAGTTCTACCGGCCCATCCACACGTGCATTCGGTGCCCGTTTCGCTGGCCGACGAGCGGTGGACCCAGGGCATCCCGGGCGATCGGCCGACGATGCTGGTCGCTGACGGGCTCTTCGCATTCTTGTCGGAACAGACGATCGTCGGCCTCTTCCGCACTGTCACCGCGGCCTTCGACTCCGGCGAACTGGCGTTCAACGACTACGGCGGCCTCGGGTTGCTCAGTCGTGCCACGATGAAGATGGCCCCGCAGAAGATGTTCTCCGACGTCGGAAGCCAGTGGGGTTATGCGGGTTTCAAAGATGCGCGTCATCCGCAGACCTGGAATCCCCGGATCAGGTTGGTCGAGGAGGTCAGCCTGGCGCACCAACCAGAGGTCGACCTCTTCCCCGGCTGGATACGTGTCGCGACGAGGTTGATGGGGCGGACCAGGATGGGGCGCGCAAGGCGCGGATTCTGTGCTACGCGTTCTGACTCGATTCCACGTTTACCGGCGCGAATACCGACACACCGTTGTCGCGCCCGTGTCGGACCCTGGGACCATGAACGAGAACACGAACACGGTTGGTACCGACCCGGCTGCTGCGGACGCGGCGCTGGCGGTGTGGTTGCAGATGTGGAACGGGGATCCTGAGATCGCGCGTCGGATATGCAGTGCGGATTTCCGGATTCACTTCTTGGTCTCCGAGCCGGACGGGTCCAACCCCGGCGACGACGTGTTGGGCGCGGACAGCTTCGTCCGGTTCCTGCATCGGTATCGCGAACGGCATCCGGAGGTGGTGTTCACCGAGGTGGCGCGCGCCGTGGACGGCGCGCACGGACGGATGTTGTGGGACATGCAGGCCCGGGACATTACTGCGGGCGGGATCGACGTCTTCGACTTCACCGAGGATGGACTGATCCGCGATGTGTGGTCGGTGAACGGAACGCGCACGCACTGATCATCGACGGGGGAGACTCGCACTCATGAGGAGAGCCGAGCGCTTGTACGCGCTCGTCGATCTGCTGCGAGGATCGCGGCGGCCGGTGTCGGCCGCCCGGCTTGCCGAGGAGTTCGAGGTGTCCAAGCGCACGATCGAGCGTGACATCCAGTCCCTCCAGCTCGCTGGAGTCCCGATCTACGCCGATCATGGAGTGTTGGGCGGGTATTCAATCCTGCGGGAACACTCCTTGCCACCGCTGAACCTCTCGGTACCGGAGTCGCTGGCAGTGCTCGCCGGGCTTGGGTTGCTGGAGAACTCACCCTATGGTGCCGCGGCGCGTCGGGCACGAGCAAAAATCCTCGCGATCAGCCGCGAGGATCAGCTCGCACCCGTCGATGAGGCGTTGGCATCGATGTTCGTGATCGACGCCGCGCCGCCGTCGGAGGCGGCAATCACGCTGATTCCCGAAGCGATCGCCGCGCGCCGGGTGGTCCGCCTGAACTACACCTCCGACAACGGCGACACCCACACCACGCGTGATGTGGAGGCGATGGGCCTTCTGCGGGGCGGTGATTCGTGGATGTTCGTGGGATGGTGTCGGCTGCGGGAAGGTATCCGCGGGTTTCATCTGGACCGCATCCGCAGCCTGGAGATCACGGGTGAGGTGTTCGCGGAGCGTGATCCAGCGGTGCTGGAGCAAGATCTGTCGCGATGGCGCACTCGGCGGCTGGGGTGAGATGGTGGTATTCAGACGGGACGGCAGGTCCTGAGGTAACTGGGGAACGAGACCTGCAGGCCGGTTAGATGCGTTTCGTGCAGCTCGGTCGTTGATGGTGATGTGAAGCTTGGTGGCATGTCGGCTGTCTCCCAAATCGTATATTTGCGTAGAGATTTGGCTGTGCTCGGCGATAACGCCGGGACTGCCCGCGCCGCCACTCTCGAAGAGATGGCGACCGGCGAGCCAGAGGTAAAGGCTGAACAGCCCGCCGTAGGAGTAGCCGAAAAGACCGTGATCGCTTGGCGCTGTGCGGTAGTCGGCTTATTCATGTGTCCTCGCGCCTGCCTCCAGTCCCATCTCGACGGCATCGAAGAGCTCCTCGGCGATGAGTTCACCGAGTGGAATGAAATCGCTGTTGCGCAACGGATCCCAGTCCTGCGCGTCCTCGACCACGTAGCCAACGCAAACAGGTGAGCCTGCCCAGTGCGCAATGCAAAAGGCGAGGCGCGCCGTCTGCTGGCCAGACTGCTCGAGGTCTTCGCGGACGACCTCCCCTCCCCGGAAACGTCACACTGCGAGAGGTCGAAGTCGAACCGGTTTCAGTGATGTGAAAGGTAATTAACTCGACCAGCGAAGAATCCCTCGATGATCCGCTCGTGCACCGAACCGTGCGCGTTGTGCCGATGTCGGGGTTGACGCCCACCGAATTCACCGGTTAGCCTGAGCGGGCATGCAATAACGCGTGCGGTGATGACAACCTCACAGGTCAGCGAAGAGATTCGTTGACCTGTTCTCGTTTCTCTTCGGTCCCGGAATAGTCGATGAAGAGAGCGAGACCATGTCTGAGAAAACAGCCACAACGCAGTCGGCACTGACGGTGTTCATGCTGGTGAAAACCAACCCAGAGTGGTTGGCGCTGCCCGTGGAGCAGCGCTTCGCCGAAATGCTCACGTATCTGCAGCCGGCACTCGACCGGCACCCGTCTGTCCAGCTTCGGTGGTATGACACCGAGTTCTACAGCGCGCGGGTGACGAATACGTGGATGTGGGAGACGGCCGATACTCACGAGTACGAGCTCCTGGTGGAGGAACTCCGTGAAACACCGCTGTGGGACCGCTATTTCACTATTCTCGAGATCCTGCCCGGTGTGTTCAACGCCTATGCCGACAATTACGGCAGAGAAGCGATCGGAGGCCGGCCGGCACGGTGATCACGACGACGCGGTAGCCGATCTCACCCGTTGTCCCGCCAGGTCAGCACCTGCTTGAGAGAGGTGAGGTCGTAACCGTTGTCGGCGGTCAGCTCGGTCTGGAAGAGGGTGACTCCGGCCTCGCGGAAAGCATCGGCGCTATCCGCGTTCACCCAGAGGGTCGAACGTTCGATGTCGGCGCCGGTGCGGCCGAATGTCGTTGCCAGCTCGTCGACGCGATCACTGGACTTCCGGAAGGCATCGAGTTCCTGGAACGCGTGCCAGATGTCGGCGTGGCGGGCGACGGCCGGCAAGGAGCGCTTCGGGCCGGTGCCGCCGATGAGGATGGGCAGCTTGCGCACGGGCGGGGGGTTCAGTGCGGCGAGCCGGTTCTCGATACGGATCAAGCTGTCGTCGAAGAGGTCGAAACGCGAGCCGAAGGTGCCGAAGTCGTAACCATAGGTGGTGTAATCCTTTTCGTACCACCCCGCGCCGAGGCCGAGGATGAGCCGGCCCCCGCTGATGTGGTCGACGGTGCGCGCCATGTCGGCGAGTAGGTCGGGGTTGCGGTAGCCGACGCCGGTGACGAGCAGGCCGATCTCGGCGTGTGAGGTGATCTCACCCCACGACGCGAGTGCGGTCCAGCCCTCGAAGTTGGCCACATCGGGCTGTTCGTCGGACAGGATCGGCTTACCGTCGACGACGGCTTCCAGCGCCGGGCGGTGGAAGTGGTCGTATCCGAAGATCACGTCGACACCGAGGTCATCGGCGGCCAGGACGGCGTCGCGCCAGGTGCGGTAGTCGGGCGTACCGCCGGGTTGGATCTGCACGGCGACGCGGACGGGACGAGTCATGGGTGCTCCTGAGTCCGGGGGAGGGCGACTCTTCGCGCAAGTTCGCCGGGCGCAGTTTTATTCCAGCCCGCGATGGTATTGCTCGGTATCGGCCCTATCCCAGGATTGCCCGCGCTGCCCGCTCCGCCACGAGCATGACAGGTGCGTTGGTGTTCCCGGACGTGATGGTGGGCATCGCCGACGCGTCGACCACGCGCAGACCGGCGACGCGGTATACGCGGCAGTCGGTATCGAGCACCGTGGCAGGCGAGCTCGGAACTCCTTGGGTGTCAAAAGCTCCCATGGCGCAGGTACCCACCGGGTGGAATATCGTGGTGCCGAGTTCGCCGGCTGCCTGCTCTAGGTCGTCGTCGCTCACCAGTCGGGGGCCGGGGAGTAGCTCTTGCGGGCAGTACCGAGCCAGGGGAGCAGCCGCCATGATCTGCCGGGTCATCCGGAGACCCTGCACGGCGACGCGACGATCGGTGTCGGTGGACAGGTAATTGCACGAGATTTTCGGGTAGACCAGCGGGTCCGCGGCGGCTATCCGTACGTGTCCGCGCGAGGTGGGGCGCAGATTGCACACCGAGGGGGTGATTGCGGCGAAAGGGTGCAGCGGGTCGCCGAACTTGGGTAGGGACAACGGCTGCACATGCCACTCCAGATCGGGACTCGCGAGTGTTGGATCGCTCTTGGCGAAGGCGCCCAAGGTCGAGGGCGGCATGGTCAGTGGTCCGGAGCGGAGCATCGCGTATTGGAGCCCCATGCCACCACGGGTTATCCAGTTTCGATACAGCGTGTTGACCGTTCTGGCACCACGAATCCGGAACACGGTGCGCAGCTGCAGATGGTCCTGGAGGTTGTGACCGACTCCGGGTAGATCGACGGCTACCGGTACGTGATGTTGGGCGAGCAGTTTGGCGGGGCCGAGCCCCGAGACCTGCATGAGGTGTGGCGACCCGATCGCCCCGGCGCTGAGGATCACCTCGTGGCGGGCACGAACGTCAAGCAGCCGACCGTCTTTGAGCAGCCGTACACCGGTGGCCCGGTGCGCCGCGGTGGTCCACGCACCTTGCCGCTGATGCCCCGGGACCTGGTCGTCGAACAGCACATGCAGCGCCTGGGCTCGGGTGTAGACGGTGAGGTTGGGTCGGTGGGCGATGGGATGGAGGAAGGCATCGGCCATCGACCAGCGCCGGCCCCGCCGCTGGTTGACATGAAAGTACGCGCTGCCGGAGTTGTCGCCCCTGTTGAACTCGTCGATCGGGGAGATGCCCACCTGCGCGGCGGCGGCCTGCCAGGCATCCAGAATCTTCCAGCGCACCCGCGGCCGCTCAACCCGGATCTCGCCACCGATACCGTGCCACTCGTCGGCACCGCCGAAGTAGTCTTCCAGCTGCTTGTAGATGGCCAGTGTCTCGCCAGGCCTGTCCGGTCCGCCCCAGCGCCAGCGGTCGTCGCCGGTGGCTTGCGCCCACAGGTCGTAGTCGGAGGCCTGCCCGCGCATGTGGATCATCGC
Source organism: Mycolicibacterium sp. J2 (assembly GCF_026240945.1). Taxonomy (GTDB): domain Bacteria; phylum Actinomycetota; class Actinomycetes; order Mycobacteriales; family Mycobacteriaceae; genus Mycobacterium. Next base: position 25,166 of record NZ_JAPFPY010000011.1, on the reverse strand, counting down.
GTTGATCGAGGAACAGCCGCCGATCACCTTGCCTCGCGCGTAGATGATGCTGCGGCCGGCCAGACCGGGGTCAGGCTCGGTCGTGAAGCACCAGTCGGTACGGGGGTTGGCGATGGTGTAGAGATAGCCGACGGGAACCTTGATCCAGAACCAGTCGTCCTTACCGCCGGCCTCGACCAGCAGGACGCGGTGAGCGGGATTGGCGCTGAGCCGATTGGCGAGCAGGCAGCCCGCGCTGCCTGCACCGACGATCACGAAATCGAACTCGGTGCCGGGGCTCATCTCTGCGAACCGTTCTCCTGACCTGGGCTGCCGTATCTGTGCTGGTGGCCTTACAGCCATCAACCAGCCTTGAGCGGCACAATCGGCTCACCAGAGTACTTCCAGATCGGATCACGACACTATGGGACGCTCCCAGCTCATTCTCATCGACGGCGCCACCGCGGCAACGCTGGCTCAGGTCCTGCCTCTGCTCCTGCTGACACTCACCGTCGAGATGAGGCGAACGCAGGTACACCGGCGCATATCGCGCTTGAAACTCGGCGCGTTCTTCCTGACCTTCGCCGCCGTCGAGACACTGCTCGTCTTGTCGATCGACGGGGAGATCTACCCGTTCCAATGGTTCGATCTCGTCTCGGCGCTGACCATCTTCGGCCTGCTGTCGATGCTGTTCGCACTGTCGCTACGCGACACCCGCAGGCACCACGACGACGGGATCGCAGGGGACGACGATAGCGACGAACTGTGAGCGTCCTCGGGCTGGCGGGCAGTGGTGTCCGAGCCGCCTCCTCGGGGGCCGTCCTTCAATTGTCTTGAATTACAGAGGATTCCGGCTTTCAAGCTGGTGGCCGGCTGCCTCGGCGTGCCACAGCCTTGCCATGCCGTTGACCGGACCGTGCCCCCGGCCCAGCGGATAGGCGGCGCGGATGCAGTCGGTCACCCAGACCTTCCCGAAACGGACCGCTTCCGGAACGGCATAGCCGTGTGCCAGTGCGGCGGTGATTGCTGCGGCAAGGTTGTCGCCGGCGCCGTGATCGTGCGGGGTGTCGACGCGGGTGGCGGTGTATTCATGGAACTCGGATCCGTCGAAGAGCAGATCGCGACTGGTGCGTGAGGCTCGCAGGTGGCCACCCTTGACGAGCACCCACCGCGGTCCCAACGCGTGCAGCGTCCGGGCCGCGGCGCGTTGGCTGTCGTCGTCGACGACGTCGATGCCGACAAGCAGGCGTACTTCGTCCAGGTTGGGTGTCACCAATGTGGCCAAGGGGATCAGGTCGTCGCGGATGGCGTCGAGCGCACTGGGGTGCAGGAGTGGCTCGCCGACGTTGGACGCGCAGACCGGATCGACGACCAGCGGCACCGTCGTGTCGAGGCCTTCGGATCTCCAGGTCGCCACGATGGTCCCGATGATCTCGCTGGACGGCAGCATGCCCGTCTTGGCTGCCTCGATACCGATATCGGAGGCCACCGCGCTGATCTGCCCGGCGACGATATCGACAGGAATCTCGTGGAACTTCTTGACACCCAACGTGTTCTGCACCGTGACGGCTGTCACCGTCGCGCATCCGTGCACCCCCAGCATCGCGAAGGCGCGCAGGTCGGCCTGCAGACCTGCGCTGCCGCCGGAGTCGGACCCGGCGATCGTCATGACCCGGTGCGGTGTGTGTCCTGGTGGCGGCAGTGGAAGGGCGTGGGCGTCGGCCATGGCTCAGTGTATCGAGGGCTGTTCGATGGCCGGGAGAGGTTGTTGCGTCATTCCGTAGCGGCCAACGAGCACAGCAACGACAGCGCCTCGGCGCTCGGGGAACCGGCTTCGGCGTGGTAAACCACCAATTCCTGACCCGGGCTGGAGCGGACGTCGAAGGTCTGCATGGTCAAGGTCATCTTTCCAACCTCAGGATGACGAAATATCTTTTGCTGCAGTGCTTTCCGTCGAGCGTCGTGACGATTCCACAACTGCGCGAAGGCCGGGCTGGCTGCCAGTAACTCGTCGCGTACCGTGCGAAGGCGGACGTCATTGGGTGCCAGGCCGAACCCATGGCGGAAAGCGGCCACCGCGTCCTCGGCGACAACCGACCAGTTGCAGTAGAAGGTGTGGGCGTCGGGTTCGGTGAAGATTACGTGCATCAGGTTCCTGGAGTGCGTCCACTGCAGGAACATGGTATCGGCGATCCGGTTGCTGGCGAGGACGTCAAAGGCTCGGTTGTAGACGAAGGCGGGATTGAGCGGCCACATGTCGAGCAGGTCGAGTAGCGCTGGGTCGACGCGAGCGCTGACGTTGCCACGCTCCTGAGGGCTCAGACCTGCCAGTCGAAACAGATGTTCGCGAGCGTCGTCGGTGAGTTGCAGGACAACGGACAACGCGTCGACGACCTGGGGCGAGGGGTGACGTTCCCGGCCCTGCTCGAGGCGCATGTAGTAGTCGACGCTCATCCCCGCCAGGAGCGCCACTTCTTCTCGGCGCAGTCCACTGACCCGGCGCACGCCTGCGCTCGGAAGTCCGACATCGGCGGGGGAGACCTCGGCGCGGCGTGCTCGCAAGTACTCGCCGAGACCATCGCTGCCCATGCCGACAGTCTAAGCGTCGCGTTGGCGGTCGATTTGGCCGTGTCATCGGCGATGGTGGGTGCACTGCAGCCACCCTGTTCGCGCGGTATCCGACTAGCGTCGGTGTGCGAACGACGAAGTGCGAGGGAGGATCACACTCAATGGTCAGTTACCGGCTTGTCGGACGGTCGGGGCTTCGCGTACACCCGCTATCGCTGGGGACGATGACCTTCGGTACGCGCTGGGGGTGGGGCGCCGATCGCGACACCGCCACACAGATATTCGACGCCTATGTCGAGCGCGGTGGCAATCTGATCGACACCGCGGTGAACTACACCGATGGTGAATCCGAGCGCCTGGTCGGTGAACTCATCGCCCCTCGACGCGATCAGCTCGTCCTGTCGACGAAGTACACCATGTCGCGCCGCCCCGACGACGCCAACTCCGGGGGAAACCACCGACTGAACATGATCCGATCGGTCGAGACCAGCCTGCGCCAGTTGGGCACCGATCGCATCGATCTGTTGTACGTGCACGCCTGGGACTTCACCACCTCGCCAGAGGAGATCATGCGCGGCCTCGACGACTTGGTGCGCACCGGCAAGGTGGTCTACGTCGGCATCTCCGACGCTCCGGCTTGGCGCATAGCTCAAATGCAGACCCTCGCCGATTTGCGCGGGTGGTCGCCGCTGATCGCGCTGCAGATCGAATACAGCCTCGTGCAGCGCACCGTCGAACATGAATTGATTCCGATGGCAGCCGAACTGGGCCTCGGCGTGATGCCGTGGTCACCGCTGGGCGGGGGCGTGTTGACCGGCAAGTACACCGAGGAGCATCTCGAACATCGAGCCACCGACTCGGCAGCGGGAACCCGCCCCGGCGTGATCGCCTCCAGCGGCAATATGACTCAACGCGCGCTGGAGATCGCCGATGTCGTCGGATCGATCGCGGCCGAGATCGATGCGGCGCCGGCGCAGGTCGCATTGGCGTGGGTGTTGCGGCAGTCGGCCGTCACCTCACCGATCATCGGAGCACGCACGGTGTCCCAAGCCGTGCAGAATCTCGATGCGCTCGACGTCACGCTCGGAGCCGATCAGTTGGCGCGTCTCGACAAGATCAGTGACCCCGGTGCCATTTTCCCCGAAAAATTCCTTGCCAGATCCATGACGAGGAAATTGATCCTCGGTGAGAACACGATCGACTTCAGCCGCCCCGCTGCGCGTATCCCGTTCTAGTCATCGTGGGAGCGGTCGACGCGGCGCACCGGGAGCAGGATCGATGAAAGAGAGGTGGGCTCGATGTCCATTCTGATGGTCACTTACGTGGGTGACAGCGCCAGCCGGTTCGACCGGAAATACTATGACACGCAGCATATTCCGCTCGTAGAACGGGTATGGGGGCGGTTCGGTTTGCAGCGCGCCGAGGTGTTCTACGCTGTCGAGTCCGGTCAGAAGCCAGACGTGGTGGCCATGTGTTTGTGCCACTTCGCCGACCGTGCGGGCCTGGATCGTGCGCTGACGGCTGCCGAGTCGGAGTCCGTCGTGGCCGACATCGCAGCGTTCACGGATATCACCCCGCTGAGGACCGTCATCGCGGCTGCCCCATGACGTCCGTGGGTGCACTGCGCCCATTGTGTACGCGCCATCGTTGATTATCTTCGGCAATACAGTGACAACTCTGGAAAGGAACGATCGTGCAGCGCACCACTCTCGGTGGTCTCGACGTGTCAGCTCAGGGACTGGGCTGCATGGGAATGAGTGAGTACTACGGTGCCGCAGACTGGGACACCAGCATCGCCACCATTGCCCATGCCATCGACGTCGGGATCACCCTGCTCGACACCGCCGACCAGTACGGTTCCGGTCACAACGAGGTGCTGGTGGGCCGCGGAATCGTCGGCCGCCGCGACGATGTCCAGATCGCCACGAAGTTCGGCATCGACCGCAGCGGCGGTGACGAGAACAGGGTCCACCGGGGTGATGCGCCGTACGTGAAGCGATCCTGCGACGCATCGCTGTTGCGGCTGGGTGTCGATCACATCGACCTCTACTACCTGCACCGGCCACCGCAAAACACCGAGATCGAGGAGACAGTCGGTGCGATGGCCGACTTGGTGGTCGCCGGCAAGGTCCACTACCTGGGTCTGAGCGAGGTCAGCGCCGAGTTGTTGCGCCGGGCCCACGCGGTGCACCCGATCGCGGCGGTGCAGAGCGAATACTCCTTGTGGACACGTGATGTCGAGCAGGTAACTCCGGTGATGGCCGAGCTGGGCATCGGCCTGGTGCCCTATGCGCCGCTGGGACGGGGCTTCCTCACCGGGGCTGTACAGACGACACAGTTGGACCCCAACGACTTTCGATCGCGTAACCCGCGTTTCACCGGTGACGCGAGCCGGCAGAATCAAGTCATCGCCGATACGGTCCGCGGGGTGGCCGAGCGGCTCGGCGTGCTGCCGGCGCAGGTTGCCCTGGCCTGGGTATACGCGCAGGCGCAGCGGCTGGGCGTCTCGGTGGTGCCGATCCCCGGCACCCGTCACGCAAATCGGGTGGACGAGAACGCCGCCGCACTGGCTGTCGAACTGGACGAGGATGCCTTGGCGCAGCTGCAACCCCTCAGCGACATGGTGGTCGGTGGGCGTTATGCCGACCACGGTGTTCGCTGAAAAGCTGGGGCGCCGGGGGAGTGAGACGCCTTGCGGATCAGGACAGTTCGGGCGCAGGCAGCGGTAAGTCGCTCGCCCCTTCCGGACGTAATCCGTCGAAGATGATTGCCAGGTAGCGCCGCCACAGGTCGGGCGGCGGATCGGGCAGTCCGTCCATCACATGCACTGGTGCGCACATCAGCAGGAAGACGTCGGTTCCCGTGACGTCGGGCCGGATTGCGCCGGCAGCGCGGGCGTTGGCCACGAGTGTCTCCACCCCCGCATGCACCTCATCGCGGATGGCTATCACCCTGGCGTCGCCGGCGCTGTACGTCTGCAGGTAGGTCAAATCGTGCTGGCGTCGTTGGTCGGCGGCGATGGTCAGAAACTCCAGCAGGGCCGCTTCGGGGTCGGGGGCGTCTGCCAACCTGTGCACCGCGTCGGTGAGAGTAACCAGATGTTCGCAGACCAGGGACGCGATCAGATCTTCCTTCGAGGCGAAGTGGCGAAACACCGTGCCCTTGGCGACCCCTGCGCGACGGGCGATGTCCGCAATCGAGGCCTCGACGCCACGCTCGGCGAACACTTCCTCGGCGGCAGCCAGGAGTGACTCGCGGTTGCGCGCAGCATCGGCGCGCAGGACACGAGCGGGGGACGTCACCAGGGCATGGTACCAAGTTGACCGCGCGGTCATCTTCAACCTAGTCTGAGCAACATGACCGACCGGTCACTTTTTGTAGGACCTGAACACTGCGGAGGGCAGATGAAACTGGCAGGCGCCACAGCGTTGGTCACCGGCTCCAATCGCGGGATCGGCACATCGTTCGCCACCGAGCTCCTGGCCCGTGGGGCCAAGGTGTATGCCACGGCGCGGCGGCCCGAGCTCGTCGACATCCCGGGGGCCGAGGTGCTGCACCTGGACATCCTCGACCCGGACTCGGCACGGGCTGCCGCCGACATCGCGGGAGATGTCGACATTCTGATCAACAATGCGGCCGACACCGCGGGGGGCAACCTGGTGACCGGTGACATGGAGGCGATCAGGCGGGTGATGGAGTCGAATTACTTCGGCACCCTGAACGTCATCCGGGCGTTCGCGGCGGTTCTGGCACGCAACGGCGGCGGTGCGATCGTCAACGTGCTGTCGGCGGCCGCCTGGCTCACGGTCGACGGCAACACCGCCTACGCGGCGGCCAAGTCGGCCGAGTGGGGGCTCACCAACGGGGTGCGCATCGAATTGGCCGGCCAGGGAACACAAGTGGTCGGTCTCATGCCCGGTCTCATCGGCACTCAAACCTTGTACGACTTCGCCCAAACGGCCGGAATCGAGTTCCCCGACGGCGCGGTCACCGAACCGGGCGCACTGGTCGAGTTGGCCCTCGACGGACTGGAAGCGGGCGACATCGAGATCGCCGATGCGATCGGACTCCAAGCCAAAGCCACCCTGGCGGGGCCGCCGCAGGCCTTCTCGCTCTGAGGGCGCCCTTTTCTGCCTGAGCCGCAGTCGCATTGGCCCCAGAACGCGGTGCGCCCTATTGCGGTGTTGCCATCTGGGCGCGGAAATTGGGGCAGGCGAGGATATCGGTGTGGCTGCATTGAACCGCGTGTTCCAGGAATTCTCTGGCGTATTGCAGATCGAGTGATCGCTGTTGTGTTTCGGCGAGCTTGGCGGTGATCATGGCGGTTCGGCGGGTGCGGTCATGTTGTAGTTCGGCGAGGTCGGCGAGACTGAGGCCGGCGCGCTGGCATTTTCGGAGCAACACGATGCGATCCACGGCTTCGGGCGGGTAACGACGCTGACCGCCGTGGCGCTCGGGCTGTGGAAGTAGGCCGTGACGTTCCCAGTATCGAATGGCGGAGGCAGGGACACCGGTGAGCTCGGCGAGTGTGCCGATCGTCATGAGCATGGAAGCCTCCCGGGCGCTTGACTTAAACCTTAGTTCAAGGTGCACAGTTGGCGCCCAGGGACCACGATCGGAGATGAACATGACCGAGGAAGTGAGCGTGCGGGAACGCTCGGGACTACTGATTGAGACCGCCGAGCGGCTTTTCGCAGCGGGAGTGATGTCGCATTCCGGGCATGCCAACCTCAGCGCCCGTTTGGACGAGAGCCGCTTTCTGTTGACACCGGGATTCGCGCAGGGCTTGCGCGCTGATCAGGTTGCGGTGGTCGGCATCGACGGGGGAGTACCCGGCGGGGGGATGGAATCGGCGAGCAGGGAAATCGTGCACATGCACGGCGTCGTCTACCGCCTCCGGCCAAAAGTCGGCGCGGTGCTGCACACCCATTCACCTGCCGCGACGGCCTTCGCTGTCGCACACCAACCGCTGCCCTGCCGCACCGAGACGATGCTGCGATTCGGGCAGGCCGAGGAGGTACCGGTGGCGCCCTGGGGCCCGCGTGGTTCGGATGCCTCGGTACGCGGTATCGCCAACCTCCTCCACCAGCGCCCGACCACTTCTGCGGTGCTGTTGCCGAACCACGGTGTGCTGGTGTTCGGGCCCGACCCGCGGCAGGCCGCTGACCTGCTGATCGCCATAGAAGAAAGTGCGGAGGCCGAGCTTGCGGCGCGCGTGCTCGGCGGCGCGGTCGACTTCCCCGCCGGGGCCCTGGACGCCGTAAGGATGTCGATGGCGCGGGCTGCCCGTGTCGCTCAGTGAGCCCTCAGCGCTGTACCGACGAAAGTCGATATCTGCTGCCTGGCTTCTTTCGATTCCGGAGTGGGCAACAGGGTGAAACCGTGGAATCCGCCTGGGATTTCGACGAGCGTGACGTCGACGCCCGAAGCGTGCATGCGGGCCGTGACACGACGGGAGTCATCGAGTAGACAGTCGTGGGTTCCAACGACGATCAGCGTGCGAGGGTAGCCAGCGAATGAGCCGTAAAGTGGCGATACTTGGGGCGACGTGAGGTCATGGTGACCGGCATAGGCTGCTGCACTTCGCGACAAACCGTTGCGAGACAGCATATCCTGCTGTTCATTACGCACGAAGCTATCGGAACTATTGGTCAGGTCGGCCCAGGGGAACATCGTCACCAGACCCTTGGGCGCATCACCCCCCAGGTCGAGCACACGTCGTACCAGAGACATGGCCAGTCCACCCCCTGCCGACTCCCCGACAATGACCGTTGGGCGGTGACACGCCATTTCCGAGTAGACCGCCCACACGTCATCGAGGGCCGCGGGGAACGGGTGTTCCGGCGCAAGCCGATAATCGACGCTCACCAGTTCCGCGTCGTGCCGCCGAGCGAGGCCGCTGTGGGCACGGGCTGCCAGCGAGCTACCGGCGACGAATGCCCCGCCATGAACGTGAAAGATCAACCCCGCACCTGCACCGGCCGGGCGGAACCATCGAACGGGCACGCCGGCAACGGTGGCTGTGGACTCCTGGACGCCGTGCGCCCGCCGCTGGACCGACTCCATCGATCGGGTGATTTTCCGCGTCGTGCGCACATCCCGAACACCGTCTGATCGCGATGCCGCCACCAGCATGAGCTTCTGCAGAGCGAGCAGCCGTCGGCTCGGCCGGTGGGACCTGAGTGCGGACAAGGCTTTCTCCTTCACATTACGGGCAGCGTCTTCAGGCTGCCTGCAGTAACAACATCAGCCCCACGGCGAGCAGGATCACCGCCAAGATCGCGGAATGATGGCGCTCCAGTGCGACTTTGAGCCTCAGCAGGGGTTCTTTCATATGTTCGCGCCAGATGGCGTAGCTGAGCACCGGCAGTATCACCGTGGCGCTGGCGAGAAGGGTGAAACCCGCGACATCACCCCAGTGGCCCAGGCTTGTCTGCGTGGTGGCGCTGGTGGCGAAACCTGCTGCAGCACAGGCGGAGAGAACTTTGGGATTTACGGCCACCAGTACCGGCGCGGCTGCCAACGCGCGCTGTGGAGTTACGGAGTCCAATGCCCGCAGCCATGCCGGCGCACGTTGACTGCGTCCTCGGCGCATCCAAATGACGACGCCGGCGAGGATCAGCAGTACCGCGAGCACCACCGCTGCAGGTCGGATCCATGGTGGCGAGGGACCGCCGGCATCAGGCAATTGCCCGGCGATTCCCACGAACAGGCGGGTTGCGGCCGCCACGGACAGCGTCCAGCCGACGGCAAACGCCCATCCCGCCGCCAGGGGGCGCGGGGTGTGCAGCATCAGGATTGCCGGGACCACCGAGGCGGGCGACACGGCGATGACGAGTGCCAGGGAGGCCAGCTCCACTCGCATTGCGCGCCCCACCTTCGCGTCAGTATCAAGAAATAATGAATACTCATTATATATACCCGGGTCGGGAATGCGTACCATCGGGCAATGTCCTCGGAGTCGGATCCCGTTCGGGAACAAGCCCGTAAACGCAGCCGCAACAGCAGCGGAGAAGCGACGCGCATCAAGCTCATCACCGTCGCGGAGACGATGTTCGCCGAACGGGGGATCGCTGCTGTCAGCCTCAACGAAATCCGACTCGCCGCCGGCCAAAGCAACGCCGCGGTGGTGAACTACCACTTTGGATCCAAAGAGGACCTGATCAAGGCGATACTCGAAAATCGCCTCGAGCGAATCGATGAAGACCGAGGAAGGCTTCTCGACCAAGCGCTGTCGGGCGATCAACCCGTCGCGCTCAGGCGCATCCTTGAGGCGCTGATCCTGCCTCAGATGGGCAGCATCGAGCGGGGGGAGCGACATGTCGAACTGGTAGCTCAGCTGCTGTTTCATGGATACGGCGAACCAGGCGGGCATGCGTGGATCTTGGCCGACCCCGCGTTGACCGAGCATGGACAGAAGCTCAATCAACTTATCTGGGAGCATCTTTCGCATCTCCCGGAAGCCGTCGCCGTGGTGCGGCTTCGTTTGGTCTACCTGAGTTGCCTGAATGCCGTGGCCGACCACCAGCGGCAGCGGGCAGCTGCAACCGACGCGCCACCCACGGCGATGTTCGTGTCGGACCTCATCGATTCGCTGACTGCGGTTATTCGCGCGTCTGCCTCGGTGCAGACCCTTGAGGCATTGCGCACCTGAACGCGTAAGGTCATTCGGACTTGAGCGCAGCCCAAAGAATTTCCTGGCCTGGTAGCGATTCCAGATCCGATTCCACTGTCACTGAATGCAATCGACCATTCCACCCGAACGGTGGTCGATACTCGTCGCATACCGGTAGTCCACGGTCTCTACCCAAGAGCATCGATGTCCCGCCATGTTGCCAGACATGGGGCAGTGTTACCGAGGCCACCACCGAGCCCACCACGGCGTCGTCGATCACCGCCTCCACTCGCGTCCCGCCGTCCATGCGGTGTAACCGACAACCTGCGGTGTGGCGGCCATGGGTCAGGAGCCGATCTGCTCGCACCCGGATATCGCCGCCAGGGGCGGCTACAGCAATGTGCAGTCTGGACTCGATCACGAACGCCGCGAGCCCTCCGGTCCAGTTCCCGATTGCGAACAACACACCGTTGGCACCCTCGGGTGGCACGTCGACGTCGGCGAACAGCCGGCTGTACAGCAAGGGGAGCGCCTCGTCGGCAACCGGCCCACCGCAGGGGCGCAGCACCACGCGCGGCCCGGGCGGGAATTCGGGCCACACCATGTCCGCCGCTCGGGTCACCAACGAATCAGTTAGGGGCAGAACGTTATAGCGGGCAGCCTCGGCCGCCCAGCGGGCGGTTAATCGCGAGACCACGTCGGGATGCTCGGTCGACAGATCGCGAGCTTCTGAGAAGTCGTCGGCCCGAAACAACGACCATCGGTCAAGGGCGAAGTCCCGGCTGCCGTCGAGTAGGACTTCCTCGTCCACCACGCCTTGGGCCACGTGATCGGTAGTGGCCTTCCAGCCGTCGACAATGATCGACCGAGAACCAACGACTTCGAAGTACTGGGTGGATCGGGGTGCAGGCGCTGACGCGTCGTCGAACGTCGGCAACAGACTCGCTCCGTGCACCGCGCTGTCGGACGTCTCAGGAGAGCCTGACTCCAGCCGCACCCCGCAGGCTTCCAAAATTGTTGGCATGACGTCAATGGCGTGCGCGAACTGTGAACGTACAGCGCCGCCGTCGCGGATGCCGCGTGGCCAGTGCACGATGAGCGGAACGCGGGTACCGCCCAGCCAGGCATAGCGCTTCCACAAGCGGAAGGGAGAATTGCCGGCCCAGGCCCATCCCCACGCGTAATGCGGATATCCTGCGGTGCCGCCCCAGTCCGGTAGCCGGTCGAGGTTGTCGGCCAGCGACTCTGGAATTCGGTGAGTGAACCGATGTTCGTTGCTGGTTCCGGAAACACCGCCTTCTGCGCTGGCCCCATTGTCGGACATGACAAGGACAATCGTGTTGTCCATGGCGTCGAGTTCTTCGAGCGTGTGGATCAATCGATCGATCTGGCTGTCGGTATGACTGAGAAAGCCCGCGTACACCTCATGCATGCGTGCGTATACGGCACGTTCGTCTGCTGTGAGGGTGGCCCACGCAGGTACCCAATCGGGACGTTCGGTGAGTGCGGTTCCCGCGGGGACCACTCCCTCGGCGAGCTGCCGCGCAAAGACCCGGTCCCGCCAGGTGTCCCAGCCGATGTCGAACTGCCCCGAGTAGGCGTCGGCCCAGCTCTTGTGTACGTGATGGGGTGAGTGCATAGCGCCCGTGGCGAAGTACAGGAAAAACGGCTTGCCTGGCGCGGACTGCTGCTGGCTGGCAACCATCCTGATCGCCTCGTCGGTGAGATCCTCGGTCAAGTGGTAGCCCGCCGGGCGCACGTCAGGTCCGTCGAGATAGGTGTTGTCCCGCACGAGTTGCGGGTCCCAGTGATTGGCGTCGCCGAGTAGGAAGCCGTGGTAGCGCTCGAATCCCAGCCCCAACGGCCAGCGGGTAAAGGGACCGGCACTCGTTCGTTCCCCGCGGGGTGCCAAATGCCATTTGCCAACAGCCATCGTGCTCCAGCCGGAATTCCGTAGCAGTCGGGGCAGTGTCGGAACGGAGGTCGGGATTTTGCCGGTGTAGCCGGGATGGGCAGTCGGGATGTCGGCAAGGAACCCCATACCCACCGAGTGGTGGTTCCGCCCGGTGAGCAACGCCGCGCGTGTCGGCGAGCATAATCCGGTGACGTGAAACCGGTTGTACCGAAGCCCATTACGGGCAAGGCGATCAATCGCCGGGGTTCGAATGTCTGACCCGTAGCAGCCCAGCTGCGCGTAGCCGAGATCGTCCAGCACGATCATGACCACATTGGGGGCGCTTGGACGCCCGGCCGGGTCGTTGCTACCTGTGTCGACCCCTCGGTTCGCCTGCGTGGAATTAATGGTACTGCATTATTTTTGTGGTGATCCCACGACGCTTCGGCACCCCGCACCGCCCGATGTGATCGTCGTTTCGGGCGGCTGCGCCGACCACGAATCCTGAGTTGATCGGTGTGATGACGCGAGGTTCCGCGAGTGGCACCGTTGTCCGACGGCTACGGGCGACCGCTGCCGGATTGTGGAGCAGCGGTGATCGTCGAGAGCTGCTGGTCGTCAGAGTCCGTGACAAGACCATCGACCAGATCCAACTCGTACTTGACCTCGTAGATGTACTTTCCGCCGACGAAGTCGGTGCGCTCCGATCCCTCGATCGTCCAGCCGGCTCGTGCATAGAAGCGTCGGGCCCGGCCATTCGTCGCCAGAACCCACAGGTAGGCGGTGCCGTAGCCGGCCTGGCGCAGCGCTCGGCAGGCGGCCGTCAGGAGTGTTCTTCCCACGCCCTGATCCCAGTGCGCGGGGTCGACGTACAGCGACCACACCTCGCCGGCCTCAGGGTGGTTTCGGTCGCGTGATCGGCCGAGGGTGACGTGCCCGCAGACCGCGTCCTGATTGGTGGCGACGAGCGTGTACGGCCCGTTGGTGGTGTCCATGAGCTCGAAGTTGTAACGGGCGGCTCGTTCCTCCGCGCGGAGGGCGTCCAAATACCCCTGTGAGATGAGGCCTGCGAACCCCACCTGCCAGGAACGAACATGCGTCTGTGCGACGGCCAGTGCATCGCCCGGTACCGCATCTCGCACAGTGAACATAGGTTCAGTATGGGTTCAGGCCCGCTGGAAGGCGACTTTTCGTGCCGGTCGGCCCCGAGGAGGACCGCCTGGACCTGTACCCGGATGGCGGCTCCTCGCTGGGCTCAGTGATGCGATTGGTCCAGGCCCACCGAACAACGATGCACCCCGGACGACTTCGGCTGTTCAGGTTGCCACATAGACCTCGTGCCACAAGCTGACGTGTCCCTGAACGTCGAAATCCAGCAACAGCATCGCCTCGAAGCGCTCGTGCCCGCCGTGCACACGGGTGATGTGTGCGCTCATCGCGAGGACTACTCGGGATCCGTCGGCGACGGTTTCGCGCACGTCGTAGTCGATGGCTCGGATGGTGGCCCGGAAGCCGTTGAGGAACTCCAGATATGTGGCGTAGTTGGCCGGGTGGCTACGGCCGTTCGCCCGGACGGTGAACTCGGAGGCGAAGCACTTGGCGATGTCGGATTGGTTCAGCGGTGCACCGGCGACGAGGTGGCGGCGATTCCAATCCAGCAGCAGTCGGCTCTGCTCGCGTGCATCGAATGGTGGCATCGTGGCTTCTGTCGGTCGGAGTCGGTGCCGAGTGGCTGGAAGCCTCCATGTTCCCGGGCGCCGCGGCACGGTGCAACGCAATTCTTCCCGGCGCAGGGCCGGTGATGACTCAGGCGTCCTGGGGGGCCGACCTGTTCCCCCCATCCACGTCGTCGCCGGGACGATACTGGCCGCCGACAGGGATCCGGGACAGACAAAGGGCGAGAAGAACATGACCACAGCACGCGATGTCGACGTCCACCACGGTCGGGCGTGGGTCGACCCGGAGAAGACAGTCCGCATCGGGTATACGGTTGTCACTCCGCCTGAACCCACCAAGACCGTCGTGCTTCTCCACGGCGCCCCACAGACACGCTACGAGTGGCGAAAGGTCATGATGCCGCTGGCCGGCGCCGGTTATCGGGTGATCATGCCCGACTATCGCGGCGCCGGCGCATCCGACAAACCTCGTGACGGGTACGACAAGTGGACCATGGCCGGTGATATTCACCGTCTTGTGCGCGAGACGCTGGGCGTGCCGGAGCCCATTTCACTTGTCGGTCATGACCTCGGGTCCACACTGGCCCTGAGTTTCGCGCTGCGGTACCGCGACGACGTCGTGAGCGCCACCTTCATGGAAGCCCCGCTGCCTGGCACTGCCTACTACGAATGGCGGGTGGCCCAGAAGTCGGCGTGGCAGTTCTCCTTTCATGCCAACCCGGATATCGCCGTCTATCTCACGCACGGACGTGAACGGTGGTACATCAACCGATTCTTCGACGAACTGACCTACCAACCGGATGCGATTTCCAATGAGGACCTTGATGTCTACGCCCGCGCGTACAAAGCCCCTGGAGCCATGCGTGCCATGTGTGAGATCTACCGGGAACTCGACCGCGACGCCGAGGACAATCGCACTGCGCTGCAACGACACGGAAAGCTTGCCATCCCGGTGCTGGCTTCGGGAGGCGCGTCCGGTCCGTTGGCCAGACACTTTCGGGCGATGTGTGAAGAAGTCGCCGAATCGGTGACAGATCAGCTCGTCCCGGAGTGCGGGCACTGGGTGGCTGAGGAGCAGCCGGCGTACTTCACCGGGATGTTCTGTGAATTCGACGCCGCCGCTCGGGGCGAGAGCGCATAACTCTGTCGGTGCACCGGATCGCGGGCAGTGGGGCGTCCTATTCCCGAAGTGAGGGGGTGTAGTACCACCCCCGTAGCCCCACCGATCGCACCTAGCGTGGTCGCAGTTGCTCGGGTCGCCCCCGACAAGGGGTGTGGAACCACAATGGAAACGCAGCAAGTTGGAGGTAATGACGATGGTGAATGCGAATCTGCAGACGATCAGTATTGCTGGGAAGAAGGTGTCGCGCTTGGGTTTCGGGTCGATGAGATTCACGGGGCGGGGCATCTGGGGTGAACCTGCGGACCGGGACGAATGTATCGCCGTGGCCCGTCGGGCCATCGACCTCGGCGTGCAGTTCATCGACACCGCCGACTCTTACGGCCCGCACGTCGCCGAACAGATCCTGTACGAGGCGCTGCACCCCTACCCGGATGACGTGGTCATCGCGACGAAGGCGGGTCTGACCCGGAACGGGCCCGACGTCATCGACACTGATTCAGGACCGAAACGTCTCGGTCCGGCCGCGTGGCCACCGGTAGGACGACCCGAATACCTGCGCCAGCAAGTATTGATGAGCATGCGCCGGTTGGGGGTCGATCAGATCGATCTGCTGCAGTTGCACCGGGTGGATCCGAAAGTGCCGTTGGCAGAACAGATCGGTGAGCTCAAGGCGCTGCAGGACGAGGGCAAGATCCGCGAGATCGGCATGTCGCAATGCACGGTGGCTCAGCTCGACGAGGCACGGCAGATCGCCGAAATCGTCAGTGTGCAAAGCCGGTTCAATGTGATCGACCGGAGCGCCAACGACATCCTTGAAGTGTGTGAACGCGATGGGCTCGCCTTCATTCCGTGGGCGCCGGTGGCGCAGGGCGGTCTGGCCGCCGCCCACCAAGCCCTCGCCGACATCGCACGCGCTCACCACTGCACGGTGGGTCAGCTGGCCATCGCCTGGTTGTTGCACGTTTCCCCGGCGATGCTGCCCATTCCCGGCACATCGCGCCGTACGCATCTGGAAGAGAACATGGCTGCGGCTGACGTGCAGTTGACACCGGAACAGATCGACGAGCTGAGCTCGGCTACCTCGACGGGGTAGCTGTCGGAAGCGATTCCAGTAATGCGACGGCGGCGGGTGACGACCCGTTCGCGAGCGGGCAGTAAACAAACAGCCGCTGGTCCGGGGCGTCCGCCACCTCGAGCGCCTCGAAGTGCAGATGAAGGTCGCCGACATGCGGATGATGGAACAGTTTGTCCTCGCTGGTGCGTGGACGTACGTGGTGGGTCGCCCACAATTCGGCGAAAACGGAACTGCGAGCGGAGATCTCATCGACCACCTCGGCGACGCGATGGTCGTTCGGGAACCGGGTGAGGCCTGAACGAAGGTTGCCGACGACCTGGGTGGCGACTTGGTGCCAATCTGCGTAGAAATCTCTGGCGGCAGCGTCGAGAAACACCATTCGGGCAAGGTTGTCGGTGTCATGAAAACCGCCGTACATCGCACGACCGGCCGCGTTGATCGCGAGGATGTTGAGACCGATATCGACGACGACCGCCGGTACTCGCAGACCCGAATCAAGGAGAAGCCGTACTCCTGCCGAGGCCGAGGTCGCGCGAGTCGGCGTGGCGAGGGGGACCGGATGAACAAGTGAGATGAGGTATGCAGTCGCGTGCTCGTCGAGTCGCAGCGCACGTGCCAACGCACGCAGCACTTGCAGCGACGGGCGGTGCTCCCGACCCTGTTCGAGCCGTCGGTAGTAGTCGGTGCTCAACCCGGCCAGAAGAGCCAGCTCTTCTCGGCGAAGGCCCTGAACACGTCGACCGTCGCCGGGTACGAGGCCGACGTCCTGCGGTGTCACCGCTTCACGCCTTGCCCGTAAAAACGAGCGCAGCTCCGCCGACCGATCCGTCATAGCCCTATCCTTGACGGACTCCCTGCCGCTGGCAAGGCCACCCCTTGGTTGACTGCGTAGCATTCGAACGTGACCGTCGATGCATTGGTTCCCTTGACCTGCGGATGGTTGACCCTACCGACGGCGTTCTTCCTCGCCGGTGCGCCTGGCGATCTCACCGTTCCGGTGCCGGTGTATCTGATCGATCATCCGGACGGCCGGGTGTTGTTCGACGCCGGACTGGGCCCACGTTTCCGCCGTCCCACCGGTACGCCGGCCGACGGTTGGGTCGACTTCGAAAGCGATGCCTGCGTAGACGCTCGACTGCGGGCTTTGGAGGTCGACCCTGGCGACATCCGATTCCTGGTCAACTCACATTTGCACTCCGACCACGCCGGTGGCAATGCCTGGATACCGAACGCGACTGTCGTCGTCCAGCGAGCCGAATGGGAGTATGCGCACACGTCGGACGATTTCGCTTATCACGCAGAGGAATTCGACACCGGACAGGAAATGATGTTCGTTGACGGTCACCTCGATCTGTTCGGGGACGGTTCCCTGCAGCTCATTCCGACCCCAGGACACACTCCTGGTCACCAGTCCTTGCTGGTGCGCACGCCGACGGGGGACGTCGTGCTCACTGGTGACGCGTGCAACCTGAAAAGGTCGATGGACGAGATGCGGTTGCCCGATCACGCCCACGACGAGCAGCAGTACCGTCAGTCGCTGCGGACTCTCCGAAGCCTTCGCGACCGGGGTGCTGAGGTGTTCTACGGTCACGATCCAGGATTTTGGGCGGCGCTGCAGCGCCGGTCAGAGGCAAAATGACCCGGGTAGTGTGCCGACCGGGTATCGGCGGATCGGTTCTGCGAAGTTGGGACCGGTAGGCGCTTGGACGGTATTCACTTGAAGCCATGAAAAACATCATCATCGGCGCGATCGCCACCTGCTGCGCTGCGGCAAGCCTCGGCCTGGCGGCGCCGGCCAATGCTGATCTCGCTCCCGGCGACTACTACCACCACAGCATCATGGCCAACGGGATCGTCACCGATAAACTGATGCGGGTGACAAGCTGTGGCCCCGGCTGCATCTCGATCTTCAACCTCACGTCGAATGCCGATCAGGGTCGGGCATACATTCAGGGCAACCAATACGTGCTCGACCAGTTCGTTCCCGGAGGGGCGTTCTGCCCAGGCGGGCGGCCGGTCGATGTCATGGCCCGCTCCACCTTCAACCTCGACGGTACGAACGGGCTCTATACGCTCAACGGCCCTAATCCCTGCGGAACCAGCGGCCCGGTGGGGGAGACGCGCTTCACGCTCACTCCTGCCTGAGCGAGGTACTGATGGGATGCTCGGGCGACTCTTGCAGGCCGCCTCCATCGGCGCGATGGGGTAGTGGGTCTTCGGCAAGGGCGCTCGCTGTGGATTTATCCTTCAACCATGGCGACAGGACCCCGGCGCACCCAACAGGACCGCGTCGAAGAGTCGTCGAGGCGCCTTGCTGAGGCGGCAGTCGCGCTGATCGCCGAGCAGGGCTACGGAGCAACGACTGCCCAGCAGATCGGGCTTCGGGCAGGTTACAGCCGAGATATGGTGCGGGTGCGATTCGGCACAAAGGAAGCACTCGTCGATTCGATCTTGAAAACGCTCTACGAGGACCGGCTTACTGCTCCTCCTGAGGAGGGCACCAGTGGCGTGGATATGCTGCTTCAGCCCATTCGCGCACTTCGTGATTTCGCCATCACTGATCCGGTTCTACTGCGAGCGATGTTCGTTCTGAATTTCGAGGCGGTGCAGGCCGACGATCTTCTGCGCAAACGAGTGACGGCCTGGCTCGACAAATCCACGACGAGTTTCCTGGCCGCGATACGGGTGGGCCAGGCGGACGGCACCATCGCTGCGGGAGTGTCCCCGGAGGAAGTCAGCACGGAGCTCTTGTCCACCCTCATCGGCTACGCCTACTTATGGATCGTCAACCCTGCGACGTTCGACCTCGGCAACGCCCTTGCCGCGTGGCTGACGAAGCTCGGGCGGACCCTCCAGCCTTCCTGAAATCGAGCTACTCCCAGCGATGGGGTGTTGCACACGTCACGTCCTGTGTATAGTTGTTCGCACACACACAAATAACTTGGGAGGTGTCGTGACGACTCGCCGCCGCGTAATCGTTTGGGGACCCGGCGAAGTCGGTGCCGCCGCGATCGCTGGAGTGCTCGCCGACGACCGTCTGGAGCTCGTCGGGGTCAAAGTTTTCAGCCCCGGCAAGGATGGGCGCGATGCAGGGGAGCTCGCCGGCGTCGGCCCGTGCGGTGTCCTTGCCACCCGATCTACCGAGGATCTGTTGGCCTTGGAGGCCGACGTGGTGCTGCTGACGTGTGCAGCCTCAGCGATTGTCGACGGGCTCGACAACGACGTCATCGCCATGTTGCTCTCCGGGAAAAACGTCATCGCAACGGTGGCGTATCACAATGTTGCTCGCGCGAATTGGGCCTCTGCGTACCGTCAGTCCCCGGCAATGCTTCAGGACGCCGCTCTGCGCGGAGGCGCATCGTTGTACGGCGCCGGGGTTCACCCGTCCTACATGACCGAGCGGGTCGCGATGACGCTGGCCGCTGGGCTGGGGACAGTCGATCACGTTCGGGTGGTCGAGGCTCTCGACTTCTCCCTTGCACCGGCCGATATGTGGGGAGGACTCGAGGCCATCGGATTCGGCGGGGCGCCCGAGTCCCTCACCGACGACAACATGCTTGCTCGCTATGGCGATATGTATTACGCAGACTTGGTGGCGAATCTGGCCTTCACCATCCGAGGAGCCCGTAACGACGAGATACGCACCGAGAGCCGGCTTGTCGGTCGACCGGCTGCCGAACGATTGCAGCTACCGCAGATAACCGTGGAGCCAGGAAGTGTCGGTGCGCTACATCTGACGACCGACGCATTTGTCGGAGACGATCTCGTCGCCACGAACGAAGAAGTATGGTTCCTCGGCTCTCCCAATGCTTTTCGAGGTGATGATCTCCCCTTCGAGGGGTGGAAGCAGGGACTGATCGGCTACACCATCGAAGCTCGCAACAGCAGCACGCGGCTCCGGAGCCAGATCGAATACGAGATCACGGGCCCCGTCAATCCCGTTACGCAGATGTCGGTACGGTCGATCATCGACGCTATCGACCCGGTATGCCGCGCACAGCCGGGAATTCTCATCGATGACGTCAGCCACCAGGTGCGTCTCGACCCGAGGCTCAGTTCGATCTGACATCTGCCAGAATTCACAACCCAATTCAACAACCGAGGCGTCCACCGTTCACTTCAGTGGCTCGGGCGTGAAGGTGGCGTCGACACCGCCGACACTCATCGTCACCTGACCTTCCATCACCATGACCTGCGCCGAGACCCGTCGATCCACAGTCCGCGCCAGTTGTTGCAAGATGCGTGCGGTATCTGCACCACGGACAGATTCGGCAGCTTCGTGACTTTGGGGCCCACGGCACTCCACCAGGTGGCCACGCTCGCGGCGAAAGGGAACAGCAGCACCTGGTCGGCCCGACTGGTCGCTTTGCCCAAGGCCCGTTCATCGGGCTGGCCGACGATGATCCACTCCAGGATGCGATCGGTGTAATCGGCAAGCCGCAAGTCCGGTGTGCCGGGGGTGGAGAGCCCGGCACCGAACGTCAACTCACCGTCCACTTCGCTGAGCCGGTGTGCGCGCAACCCAAACGCCAACAGCCGCGCCACCATCCGCTCATCGGTCTCACTGGGGTGTCTGGCCACCGTCAGGGTGTGATCGGCGTAGTAACCGTGATCGACATCGGAGACGCCGAGTTCGACTTTGAACACTGTTGCGGAAAGGGCCACGTCCTAGTGTCCACCCTGGCACGGGCCCTTGAGCACCCGGGACCTCACCTGCATGGTGTGGCAACGACGTGTTCTCGTCATCGGAGCTCTTTGATCATCGCCAGTCCCAGCGGTCCGTTGCCCTGGCCCGCGCCACGAAAGCCCTTGCGCTCATAGAGACGTTTGGCGGGGTTGCGTAGGTGGACGTTGGTGCACATCGCGGCATGGTGGGGTGCGAGGTCGACGAAGAGGGCATCGAGCAGCATTCCGCCGATGCCGGCACCGCGATGCCCCGGCACAACGGCGATGCACAGCTCGGGCAGCGGCGCGCCCATCGCATCGCGCCGCAATGGGGTGCGCCCGTAGTACGTCCACACTGCGCCGAGCGGTTCAGCGTGAGGGTTCTCGGCGATGATCGGACGGGCGTCGGCTGGGGGCAGCATCTCGAGAACTTCGTCATCGTCGGCGTCGGGCAGCGGTCGGTCTTCAATGACGCAGGCGTGGCGCGCCATCTCGACAACGAACGCCTTGTCGGCGTTCGTCGCCGCGCGAAGAACGATACTGGCAGGTGCCATCGCGATATTTTCGCAGATCGGCTGTACTGCATGTCAGCGCTGAGGTAGGCGGGCCCTAGGGGTGACGACCTGGAGATATCCTCAACTCCCGAGTTGGGTGACCTTGGTGGCGCCGATTTGTTTGCCGTCCTTGTCCAAGGCCACCGCTTGAAAGTAGCCGGTCGTCGGAGTTCCTGCCGGCAAGGCGATGGTGGTGTTGAAGCAGTGCCAGTCGACGGTCGTGACCGGTTTCAGATCGTCGGCATCGTCCCCGCGCAGGAGTCGCCATCGCGCGACCTCGGTGGCGCCGTTCCATACAGCGTCCACCTGCTGAGGCGGGCCTGCGACCAGTTCGGCAGGCCAGCTTGGCGTTGCTGTCCAGTGTTGAAGATATGCACGGTAACTGGGATTCTCAGTGTCGGCCCGGTACAGCAGACGCCCGTCCTTCGAGTATTCGGTAATTGCTCCGGAGCTACCCCAGCCGATAAAGGCGCCATCGTCACCCACCTGTGAGACGTTGCCCATGAAGTCGTTGACAACGCCTTCCGGCGCGGGCTGTTCGTGGACGAGGTTGGCGGTCTTGGCGACGGGGTCGACGTGGATCCACACAGCGCTGGACTGTCCGACGCGCGGTGCTCCGTTGTTGTTCATCAGCCGGACGGTGGAATCGTCGACGAACTGCGCATCATGTTGGTAGGCGAATTCGATCCCGGGACCTGCGCTCAGGGTGGACCCGGCAGTGTGACCGGGCTGACCGCGCAACTGCCAGTTGATCTTTCCCGACGCCATGTCCACG
Organism: Mycolicibacterium sp. J2; assembly: GCF_026240945.1. GTDB lineage: Bacteria > Actinomycetota > Actinomycetes > Mycobacteriales > Mycobacteriaceae > Mycobacterium. The sequence continues at coordinate 3,242 of NZ_JAPFPY010000011.1, read as the reverse complement.
TCGTAGATCGTGGAGGTGTTGCGCAGCGAGATCAGGAGGTCACCGTGGGTGCCCGGATAGATGGAGTTCATGTGGAAGGGATCCGGAGTCTGATCCAACGTCGGGGGTGCGCCGGCCATCGATAGCGGGATGGTGGTGTCGGTCAACGGGATATGGTCGAGCGCGCTCCACTGGAACAGGGTCTTGCCGCTGTCTACGTCCACCACCGAGGCGATGCAGTCGAACATTGTTGCGTTCTTCGCTCCGCCCACCGCGGTCAGATCCTGGGTCACCCTCTTGTAACTGGTGATTAACGCCTTGCCGTCTGGAGTCAGCCGGAACTCGTGAGTGTCGGAGGTCAGGCCGGCCGGGGTGATGGATTTGATCTGGTAGTGCGAGTCGGCGATGTAGTCCGTACCTTCGCCATGCCCGACACCGACACCTTGCCACCAGGTGAGCACGTCATTGCCGTGCAGTTGTTGAACGCGAAAGTTGCCGGCCTCCAGGCCCGGCGGAAGTTGATCGAAGAAGACCACGTTGCCCGACTTGTCCAAGATCTCCAGGCCGCCGCCCGTGGGCTTGGATTCGGTTGACGTCGGGTGTTTCAATGCTGCCGAGCTCTGACCGGTGGTGATGAACACGTAACCCGTCGCACCGTCGGGTTGATTCACCGTCACGTGGTACGGCGGCGGTTGGAGTCGGGTTTGTGGATAGGCCAGCGGCATGACCGGGGACACGGTTGCTTCCTCGGGAGTCCGATCGGCTGGTGTCGCGGAGCTGCAACCCGCGATCAGCAGTGCGCAGCCAGTGGCCGCGACCACTCGTCCGAACCTTTGAAACGTCATTTACGTCGTCCTTCGTGCGGTGGTTCGTCTCATCGAGGAAATGACGAACTCTATTCGAGGAAACCGGATGATGCCGTCGCCGGCAAACTGGCGCCCCCTGGCCGGCGCTGGTCGTCATCGTGTCGCCGGGATGGCCGGCCTACTGATCGCCACGCTTGCCAACGCCCATGATGTGACACTGCTGCACTACGTCGCTGATTTCGAGATCGCTGCCGAGGTATTGCCCTTCCACCATCGGCGGGCGCCTTGAGACGTTCAGCTGTTTCGCGACCGAGTAGTTGGGCGATTGTTCCGATATATGTTGTCCTGCAGTGAAACCCGGGGAAGAGTCGGGCGGATGGGTGGTTCATCGTCCGGCGATTGCCGCGTTGTTCGAGGTATCGGTGAAACAGGGGGAGTAGCGCCGGTGGGATGGAGGCGGGTGCCTCGCCCAGTGCAACGGTGGTTTGGGTGGGCGTTGAGACGACGTCGTCGATGGTGAGTCTGCAGATCGGACGAGGGGTGCGCGGCAAGTCAGTCGAGGTGTCGATCGACATCCATGCTCTTGTGTAGAACCCGGATCACGTCGATCAGGACGCCACCGTCGTCATCGCTGAATGTTCGGTAGTACACCGTGTGCGAACCGGCGCCATGACGCCGGTAGCCGGACCTGATTTCCTCGCACGGCCTGCCCAGTAGCGGGTTGGCAGCGAGACGCTCCACGGCGTGCTGGATCACCCGCACGTAGGATTCAGCCTGCTCAACTCCCCACCGCTGCTCGCTGTAGTCCCAGATTTGCTCGAGATCGGCGCGGGCCGCCGGTTAGAGGACATAGCGGCTCACGGCCGGTGCGGCGCGGCGGTGCGCTTCTCGGCGACGAATGCATCAAAATCAAATGCTGTTGACGTGCCGCTGTTCTCGCCGCTGACGAGTGCCGCGCGCAGCGCGCCTAAACGCGTCTCACGTTCCTCGAGCAGCCGCAACGCGGCGCGCACGACGTCGCTCGCCGACCGGTATCGACCAGAGGCCACTTCAGCCTCGATGAAGGAGTTGAAGTGCTCATCCAGGCTGAAGGATGTGTTTCTGCCCATTCGCCCAATGTACCAATTATTGGTATAGACGCGCGCTGGGGCGCTTCGGAGGCAAGGAGATGGTGGCGACGCCGATATCGCACTGGAGGCCCACCGCGGCAAGCCGCCGCTTCCGTGTCTCACCGGTGATACACTGTGTATGTGGATGCGGTCACGGTGCGCGAATTGCGCAACAGTGGAGGAGACGTTCTGCGCCGTGTCGAGCGTGGCGAGCGCATCGTCATTACTCGGGACGGGACGCCTGTTGCTGAGCTACGGCCGTTGCCTCGTTCGAGCGCAGGACCTGCGGAACTGATTCGTCGCCGCAAGAATCTTCCGCCGGTGGACCCAGATGCCCTCCGGCGTGATATCGACAATCTCATCGATCCGTCGCTGTGACCCAAACCCCGAGCCGGGGGATGCTGGATACCTCCACGGTGATCCTTTTGGGTCAGCTGTCTGACCCAGCCGAGCTTCCCGATGAATCGGTGATCAGCGCGATCACGCTGGCTGAGCTGTCCGTAGGTCCACACGTCGCCAACGACGATGCTGAGCGCGGCGCTCGGCAGCAGCACCTACAGCAGGCCGAGACGGATTTCGACGTCCTACCGTTCGATGGAGATTGTGCCCGGGCGTTTGGAGCCGTCGCGGCGGCGCTGCGCGCGGCGGGTCGCAAGCCTGCTGCGCGCGCCTACGACGCGCTTATAGCAGCCAGTGCAATCGCACACGGAGTGCCGCTGTACACGTGTAACCCCGCCGACTTCGCGGGAATCCCGCGACTGGAACTACGGTCAGTTACGCACCCGCATCACCGATAGAGGCAACGCTCGAAAGCGTTGAGCGGCAACGCGTTATGCAGTACTTTACTGGTAGCCCTCAGTATTGGATCCGTGCATATTCCCCGCTGTGCGGGATATTGTGTGCGCCGGCTGTTCGACACGCGTGACCCTGGGGTCAGTATTGAAGAGGGCGACCGCCAGACCAACCGAACCAGCGGTCGATCTCGACGTGGACTGTCACCAGTGGGCGGTCTCTGGCGGGATACTCCTTGCCGAGGAAGTGTCGGGAGAGCCGATCGATGTCGGCGAGTCCCTCATCGGGTTTGATGGAAACGACGTGTCCTTGGACCGAGATATGGGTGCCGAAATCGTCAGCCGCGAGAACAGTCAGGGATACCTGGCCGTTGTTCTGGAGGTGCTTGAGGCGGGCGCGGTCGGCGTTGAGGTTGTCCCGAGTTCCGTGGAACTTCGGTGGCGGCCCGGTGAGCATCAGGCTGCGCTCACCTGATCATTGTGCACGACGGGTCCGACAGATTGGGCGAACTCACGCTCAAGAGCGGCGCGCAGTGCCGCGAGGTGCAGGTGACCGT
>NZ_JAPFPY010000106.1 GCF_026240945.1 Mycolicibacterium sp. J2 | reverse complement strand
GTCCGGGTGGGATGCGTTCCTTGCGGCGGTGCGGGCGCCCGGTGGCTGCGGTGGCCATCGCCGCAGCGTCCAGGGCGATGACATGACCGCTGTCGCGCACCATCACCCGAGCCCGTCGGCGGCCATCCGGTGGCGGGCGATCACGATCCCGCTCATGGTGGCGATATCGCAGAACTCGCCCCCGACCGGATGGGACACCACGACGTTGGCGACAGCCAGTTCCGGAGGC
>NZ_JAPFPY010000105.1 GCF_026240945.1 Mycolicibacterium sp. J2 | reverse complement strand
CGCCTGACCAACCGCCGAAAGGCCCGACCGGAGCAGACAGGAAAAGCTGGAGCAGACCAGCCGATACCTGCTACCCACAACCGAAATCGTGGCAAGAATCAGCCTCCCTACACCTCAGCGGGGCCCATCCACGGATCGAAGCTAAGCCTCGATCCACTGATGAATTGGCTGTTCAGTGGGTGTCGGAATGAGGAAAGTGCCCTCTGAGCTGTGATGATGAGTGTTCTCTACGCACTTATCGGCACAACTTCGGAAAGGCACTTCCGGTGCAAGTGTCCCACAGGTTCAC
>NZ_JAPFPY010000104.1 GCF_026240945.1 Mycolicibacterium sp. J2 | reverse complement strand
CCGCCTGACCAACCGCCGAAAGGCCCGACCCGAACATCACAGGAAAAGCTGGGTAGACCAGCAACTACCGACTGCCCACGATCTGGGGCCATGACAAAAATCAGCCCCAAGAACCTCAACAGGGTCGATCCACGGATCGAGGCTAAACCTCGATCCACTGATGAATTGGCTGTTCAGTGGGTGTCGGAATGAGGAAAGTGCCCTCTGAGCTGTGATGATGAGTGTTCTCTACGCACTTATCGGCACAACTTCGGAAAGGCACTTCCGGTGCAAGTGTCCCACAGGTTCACC
>NZ_JAPFPY010000103.1 GCF_026240945.1 Mycolicibacterium sp. J2 | reverse complement strand
GGCTGCAACCGCTGGCAACAATCCGCGTCCCGGTCAGCCGAGACGGCTACCGAACGCTACTGCGCTTCGCCCGGCGCTGGCCCGACACCGCGTGGGCGATAGAAGGCGCCAGCGGTCTCGGAGCTCCACTGACCGTTCGACTGCGTCGACACGGCATCACCGTCCTTGACGTCCCCGCAAAGCTCGCGGCCAGAGTAAGACTCCTCTCGACAGGACACGGTCGGAAAAGCGATGAAGCCGATGCCGTTTCGGTGGGCGTCGCCGCTCATACGTCCAGTTCTCTGAACACTGCCGA
>NZ_JAPFPY010000102.1 GCF_026240945.1 Mycolicibacterium sp. J2 | reverse complement strand
GTGCCTACAATCCGTCAGAGCCCTCGCTTGCGTGGGGTGATGGCGTGCCTTTTGAAGAATGAGCCTGCGAGTCAGGGACATGTCGCGAGGTTAACCCGGGTGGGGTAGCCGTAGCGAAAGCGAGTCTGAATAGGGCGTATCCAGTCAATAGTGGCTGGTGTAGTGGTGTGTTCTGGACCCGAAGCGGAGTGATCTACCCATGGCCAGGGTGAAGCGCGGGTAAGACCGCGTGGAGGCCCGAACCCACTTAGGTTGAAGACTGAGGGGATGAGTTGTGGGTAGGGGTGAAAGGCCAA
>NZ_JAPFPY010000101.1 GCF_026240945.1 Mycolicibacterium sp. J2 | reverse complement strand
GGCGTCGACGTCGAAGTCATCGAGGGTGGCCGGGATGGGCAGGCAGGCGAACCGCAGCCGGCCCGCCAACCGACGGGCGGTGGAGGCCTCGACCTCCACGGCCAGCAGTCGCTCCAACGCGACGGTCAGCGACAGCCCTTCGGCGGTGGCTTGGTCGAGCACCGCGGGGAGTGCTTCGGCGGCCGCCACCAGTTTGAGTTCGGCCAGGTGCGAGCGCAGCTGCTGATAACGGCTCGCCGCCGCCGATGGCGATTCCTCGGCCGTGGTGGTCTTGCCGGTGCGTGGAGTGGGAGTCATTGG
>NZ_JAPFPY010000100.1 GCF_026240945.1 Mycolicibacterium sp. J2 | reverse complement strand
GCCTACAATCCGTCAGAGCCCTCGCTTGCGTGGGGTGATGGCGTGCCTTTTGAAGAATGAGCCTGCGAGTCAGGGACATGTCGCGAGGTTAACCCGGGTGGGGTAGCCGTAGCGAAAGCGAGTCTGAATAGGGCGTATCCAGTCAACAGTGGCTGGTGTAGTGGTGTGTTCTGGACCCGAAGCGGAGTGATCTACCCATGGCCAGGGTGAAGCGCGGGTAAGACCGCGTGGAGGCCCGAACCCACTTAGGTTGAAGACTGAGGGGATGAGTTGTGGGTAGGGGTGAAAGGCCA
>NZ_JAPFPY010000010.1 GCF_026240945.1 Mycolicibacterium sp. J2 | reverse complement strand
ACGGTCACCTGCACCTCGCGGCACTGCGCGCCGCTCTTGAGCGTGAGTTCGCCCAATCTGTCGGACCCGTCGTGCACAATGATCAGGTGAGCGCAGCCTGATGCTCACCGGGCCGCCACCGAAGTTCCACGGAACTCGGGACAACCTCCTTCGATTCCGGCGAGTTCGCCACCGGGGCGCCGCCGCGCATCGATGACGACCGGGTGTCGTTTCGCGTCGGCTGGTTCGACGACACCCTCCCCCAGTTCGACATGCCGTCGCATGATCAGCTTTTGATCAACATCGACTCGGACCTGTATTCCAGTGCCACTACGGTATTGAACTGGGCAGAGCCGCATCTCACGGTCGGGACGCTGATCTACTTCGATGAGTTTCCCGATCGCGACCATGAGATGCGAGCATTCCAGGAGTTCGCATCACGCTCCTCGCACACCATGCGTCCGCTGGCCATGACGCGCGGCGGAACTCACTGGCTCTTCGAGGTCGTCAGCTGAAGGACTAGGCATCCAATCGGATGAACCGACCGTGCTGGTGCTGATCGATACAAGCGGCGCGACGCACCTTGCCGCTCGTAGTGGTCGGGATCGAACCGGGCGCAACCAGGACGATATCGGCAACGTGCAGACCATGCGCCCGTGAAATCGCAGCGGTAACTTCTTCTTTCAACGAGCCCAGGTCACCTGCCCTGGCAGCGTCACGCACCTCGATGACCGTGACCAGCTTCTCGGTCTGTTCCCCAGGAACGGCGATGGCCGCCACCCGGGCGCGGGTGATCTGCTGAACAGTGGCCTCGATATCCTCCGGATAGTAATTCCGCCCCCGCACGATCAGCATGTCCTTGATGCGTCCAACGATGAACAGGTCTGCTTCGGAGATGAAACCGCGATCACCGGTGCGCAACCATCCCGTCGCCGGGGTTTCCTCGGGAGCCCCGATCAGTACGGCACCGAATGCCGAACCCGTCTGTTCTGGCTTGCGCCAATACCCGGCTGCAACATTGTCACCGTGGGTCCAGATCTCACCGACAGTGCCGTCCGGGCACTCTTGGCAGGTCTCGGCGTCGACGATCCGGACCAGCGGCGACGGCGCCAACCCATATCGCATGAGTGGCGTTCCGCCCGAACTACGCACCGCGACACCACTATTCAAGTCCTCGGTAGCGAACTCGACGGCTTCGGGCGCCCGCCCGTTGTTCCCACTGGCGACGAAAACGGTGGCCTCGGCCAAACCGTAGGAGGGCACCACCATCTCGGGTCGAAAGCCAACGCCTTTGAACCGCTCGTGGAACTTCACCAGCGTGGCGGGGTGGATGCGTTCGGCTCCGTTGATGATGCCGAGCACTCCGCTGAGGTCGAGGCCGGCCGGTATCCCGTTGTCAGCAGCACGTCGCGCGGTGAAATCGAACGCGAAATTGGGTGCTGCCGACCACGCATAGGTCGGTTGGGCCATCGCGCGCACCCACCGCATCGGATCAGTCAGGAATGCCACAGGACTCATCAAGGTCGCCGAGTGGCCCGCGAAAATAGGAGCCGCGATGCCCAGCATCAAGCCCATATCGTGGAAGAACGGCAGCCACGACACGAGCTCGGTGCCAGCCGGGAGAACGCCGCCGCGATCAGCGAAATAATCAGCCATCAGCTGTTCGTAATTGACCAGCAGGTTGCGGTGGCTGATCATCACGCCGGCCGGCAATCGGGTAGACCCCGAGGTGTATTGCAGGTAAGCGGTGTCCGGACCCGTCACAGGCTCATACCCGGCGGGCGGCGGGCCGTCGAGATCCAGGGAGTCCACCGTGATCACGGCGATCACCGCGGCACCGTCGTCCACGTACTGGGCGGCGACATGGGCGACGGCAGACGTGGTCAGCACCACGGTCGGTGAGGTATCGGCCACCACCGCGCCCACTCGCTCGTCGTGTGAGCCGGGAACGGGGACCGACAGCGGGACCGCGATGAAGCCGGCGTACATCGCCCCCAGGAAAGCAACAACGTAGTCCAGACCCTGCGGGGCGATGATCAGCGCCCGGTCCCCCGGTGCCCCGTATTGCTCCAACTCACGCGCCGCGTTGACGGTGCGCCGGTAGATCTGGGCCCAGGTCATCGTTTCGGTGACACCGCTGGGGTCGACGTCGTAATCGATGAACGTGAAGGCCGTATCGTCTGGGGTCGCCTCGGCACGGTCCTGGAGCACGGTCAGGATGGACGCGTTCGGCATGGTCGTCAGGCTACTCAACGCCGGATGGGGCGCTCCGACGGTGGGCCGCGCAAATCCAGGATCCACATCGGCGACCACCCGCAGAATCCATCGGAATAGCACGTCAGCAGCGATGCGGCCGCAGCGCTCAGGGCCAGTCGCGGCCCACCTCTGCACCGGATAATGTGGGCCTCGAAAGCGATCTGTTTCTGCCCATGGCAGCGATGCTGCACGCAAGGGTGATGCCAGACGCAAGCACATGACCACAGGAAAGGGTGGAACCTTTGCCGAAGGTTCTGTTGATCTCGTTCTCCACCCTGCCCACCCTGCAGAAGTACCTGTACACAGCCAGCGACGAACTCGAAGCCCTGGGCCACCAGGTGTGGACTGTCGGTTCCTCGACGCTGCTGACTGCCTACGAGCTCGGACCGCGCAACCTCACCGTCAGTACACCCGCCAGCCCGCGGCCTTCGGTTGATTCACTTCGATCCTCCAGGCGATCGCTGGAGCGAATCGTCGACCTCATCGAAGGCGAGCAACCGGACGTCATCCATTTCGTGAACAAGCATGTGTGGAACTATCTGCTTCTCCGGCGGGCAAAATGGCGAGGTTCAAAGGCCAAGTGGGTGCATACGTTTCACGATCCGATCGGGCATCACGGCGACTCGGTACAGAAAGGGGTGATCGCGTACCACAAGGTCATCCAGCGTGACCTATCCGCCGTGATCGTCCATTCCGAGACCGCCCGGTCACAAACCATCAACGTCCTGCGGCCGAAATGCCGAGTGGAGCGTGTTCCGCTGGGTGAGAAGAGATGGCGCGACCACGAAACCATCGACCCGTGCGCGACGAAGCGCGCGCTGGTGTTCGGGCGGCTCAACTTTTACAAGGGCTGTCAGATGTACCCGGAGATCTTCGCCGAGGTTCACCGCCTCGACCCGACCATCAGGATCACCGTTGCCGGGCAACCCTCCAAAGATCTGCCCGCTGATCTCGTCCGCAGCATTGCCGCGTGCCCGAACGTCGAGTTCGACGGCCACTTCATTGCCGACGAGTACATCGAGCGCTACTTCCGTAGTGCATCGATCGTGCTCACCCCCTACACCTCGATGACGCAATCCGGCGTGGTCCTCGACGCCTACCGTCATTCCCGCCCGATTCTGCCCTTCGACATCGACGCTATGCGTGAGTTTCTTCCCGGCGGCGCAAATACGGTGCCCTCGTTCGACACTCACGCATATGCACGGGCATTGGTCGAACTTCTCAATGACCCCGAGGCATGCAACAGAGCAGGCCGCGCAGCGTGGGAGTTCGGGCGTGAACAGTTTTCTCCGGCCGCGATGGCGGCGGGATTTGCGGCGGTGTACGCCGCCGTCACGGCCTGAGCCGAGATTCGGAGGACCGTCCGCCCGGTCTCATCGACGCAAAGGCTCGCTTGGCGATGCCGCCCAACAGCCTCCTTATCGGCGCGCTCACGACCAACAACGGCACATACAACAACGTTGCGAGTGCACATCCGAGAACCAGGGTGAGGACGGCCGATCCGAGTTCTGCGTGCGTTGCGGCCGTTCTCGCAGTCACACCGGCAACGAATCCACAAAGCAGCACGTGGAGGCCAGTGCGCAGGAAGGTCCAGGCCGGCATGCCGGCACAGCGCTTCAGCCACCAGAGACTGATAAGCCATGACATCACCAAGCCCGAGGCAAATCCCCACGCGACGCCCTGCAGGCCGCCAACGGATCCGGCCAGGATGCACACCACCAGCATCGGCTTGGTGACGAGGCTGAAGTAGAACAGTTGCCGTGCATTGCCGGAGGCGAGGAAGCCCCAATACGCTATATAGCTCAGCACCTGCGCAGCGCCGCCGATCGAGAGAATCGCCAGAAGCGGCGCTGATTCAACCCATTTCGGTCCGAGAACGACATGCACCAATGGTTCGGCGAGTGCGGCTGTGAGTGTGAAAACGTAGATCAGAGCCGCCGACAGGACGACTTGCGCCTTCCACAGCAGGGGATAGAAGTCGCCGCCATCGTGGTGTTTTCGTGACAGCAAGGGCAGAGCGACGTTGGTGAGGGGGGCCAGCAGCTGATTCGCCGGGACGGAGAAGATCTGAAAAGCCCGGTTGTACAGACCTAGCGGGCCTGCCCCCCACCGGATGCCGATCAGATAGCTGTCCGTGTTCGATGCGATGTAGTTGATCAGTTGGGAAGCGCCCGAGTGCGCGCCGAACAGGTACAGCGCCTTCATCCCCGCTTCCCGACGTGGAAGCCCGGGCCGCCATCGTGCGACGAGCACCCGCAGGATCAACAGCGACCCGTACGCGCCGAGCATCTGAACGACAAGAGACCAGTAGCCGGCACCGAATACTGCCGCGACAATTCCGGCGGCGAGTCCGAGCGCCTGGGAAGCGGTATCCGTGGCAGTCAACGCCACGAAGCGCAGATCGCGCGCCAGCCTGACTTGGAACTGCGCTTGAAGTGCATTGATCGTGAAGGCCAGCGCCACATAGGGTGCGATCTGACGCAGTACCGGTTCGCTGTACATCCGGGCGACGGCAGGGGCGGCAACCGTCAGCGACACCGTCATCACGATCCCGACGAGCACATTGGTCCAAAACAGGTTGCTCGCCTGACCATGACTGAGCCGGCTGGATTGGATGGCGGCCTGACTGAGCCCGAAGTCACGCAGTAACTCCCCCAACATGACGAAGACGGCCAACATGGCGATGAGACCTATTTCGTAGGGACTCAGGAGCCGCGAGAAGGCAACCAATCCGATCAGCTGCAGGAACGCTTTGACGAGTTGGCCCGCGATCGTCACAGCCCCGGCCCGAGTCGCAGACGTGGACCGAACGTCATCAGTCGGTTGGGACATCAGATCGCCCTCGTGCTAGTGGAACTCGCGCAACAGATCGGTGAGGGAGGTCCGCTGCCCGGTGCTGACGGACAAGGGGCTGACGTCAGGGACGAACCCCGTGTTGTCCCAGATCCCGACCCTGTCGGCATCGGTGGTCCCTTGATCCGCGAGCCCCCACACGATAGATCCCAGCACGCCTGGAAGGTTGTGCAGATCCTTCCCACTGGCGATGCGCGCCTCTTGCTGCGCGGGCGCCAAGGACTGTGGCGTGCCGAATTCTCCTACCAGAATCGGCTTACCGAGACGCGTGAAATTCGCAAGCCTGGTGACGTCGACGTTTTCCAGATACACGTGGATATCGAGGAAATCGGCCCCGCCGCCAGCCGTCCACGCTTGGTACGGAATCGAGCTCTGGTCGTCCCAGAAATCCTCCGGGTTGCCGAAGCCGTCCGACGAGTTGGACGTCGTCAGAGGAACATTCGGTGCCACCGACCTGATGGCGCCGTACAGATCAAGCACGTTGCTCACGGTCAGTCCGTCGTCCTTGCCTGAACCTTCTTGAAACACATCGAAACCGATGACGTTTGGGTATTCAGCCAATGCCTTTGCCACGGCCGTCACAGCGGCGATGCGCTGCGGGTCCGTGTAGTCGAACTTTGTACCGTCCCAGAACGCCCACTTTTCGCACAACGCCGGGTACAGCATCATGCCGAGCGACTGGGTGTACGCCGCCAGTTGGCGCCATCTGGCGATGTACTGCTCCTCGGTGATGGCCGGATAGTTCTCGCCGGCGGGCAGAAAGATGATGCCCGGGTTGCCGATCAACCGTACGGTGTTCATGCCCAACGCCCGGGCACGGTCGACCTGCGGTCGTATCCAATCGTTCCAGTCCCATTCGGAGAACAGCCCGCCCCACGACGCGCCGTCGGGTTTGACGACGATATTGCCACCCCGGATCTTGACGCCGGGAATGAGCGCGGGGAAGCCCGCGGCCGCCGGAACCGAAGCAATTCGGGCACCTGCGCCGAATGCGTCATTCTCGGCATGCCAGAACGGCCTGCCCTCACCGACCAGGTCTTCGACCTCGCCACTTCGATTCAGGCCGCCTGCCACTGCCGGGTCCCCATACCCACCCAGGCCGCTGGTCGCCAACGGCGGCTCCTGAGCCGTCGCGCGCTGCTCGACAGAACAGCCGGCCAACACCATCAAAACGACCGTCAGCAGCATCCTGACAATTCGCATGCCCACTCCATGACGCGTCATCGGCACCGCGTGACCCGAGCCAATTCCACGATGCGCGCTCCGATGTCAGGTCCTCGGTGTGACGTGCAGGTTGATGTACAGCCCTGGATTGTTTCCCCCGGTGAACTGCGGGTCGAGCAAGACGCGCACACGCCTGGGATGGTTGCGGATGGTCCGCTTCACTGTCACCGGCAGAGGCGAGGCTTCGTTGGCGACCACCGGAGGCGGCAGGTTGGGTCCGTGCCACGGCACGCCCTCGGCGATATCGGCTACGAAGTTCTCTTCGGCGAGGTCATACCACCGGCTTTTGGTGTATTGAAAACCGTCCATGTTGTCGAGGCAATACTGGAAACGCACGCCGAGCGACCACGCTGACGGGTCCCCGACAACCGATTCCACGCCAAGCACCCACGTCAACGTCTCGGCCCACCCGAAATCCATGGGATGTCCCGGCTGCGCCAGGCTGATCCGGCCCTTTGCCGACGCGGGTCGAATAGGCCCTTGCCCGAGCCCGTCGGTCGTCGAGGACGACACCAGGATCTGTGTCTTGGAAAACCTCAGCATCAGCCCGCGACCTCGTTGACAGTAGCCAGGGCCTGGTCGACGACGATGAACGATTCGCCCGAACCGGGAGGTCCCGGGTAGGCGGCAACACCGAAGTTCAACCCGCCCGCGAATGACGCCATGGCACCGCCCCGCTGGGGAGCATGACTGGCGCTCCCGCCGCCGGACTTGGTCAAATCGAAAGTCCGGCTGTTGACCTGACACGAGTGGTACCCGCCCGCGCCATCGTTGGCATCCAAATCCACTGTGAGGCTGAGCCAATCGAAGTTGAACTTGTTTTCGTTGTCCCCTGCCACCAGATCAGAGCCGCTGTGCACGTCCTGCCACTTCTCATCGTCATTCGATATGGACAGGGTGCGGGACTCCCCCGACGCCTTGCGGCTGATCTGCATCTTGAAGAACGAGCGTTTCGAGTTGTCCCACGCCTGGGTGTCGATCATGAGTGAGAAACCGCCCAGCGACGCCGTGGACTCGTCCGACCCATGGGCGATATAGCAGGAAAACGTGACCGTTCGGGCGTCGTAGTACCGCGAGAGGTTCTTGAAGGCCGAGGCCGTGGCCGATGTCCAGCCGTCGGTATAGCCGTCGTCGGGCGCCGCGGAACACCCGATCATCAGGGCGTGACTACCGGAGAAGACGGGGTAGGAGGTCAGCGAGAGGGCGGTTGCAGGCCCACGCCCGTTGTAATGGTCACGCCAGCCGTTGAAACCGTCGTCGAAGGTGTCGTGGAAGAGCACCGTGCCTTTCAGCGGATTGCGCTGCGGCGCTCGCGCTATGTCGGTCAACGATTCCTCACTGTTCTGCGGGCCCTGTGGTTCGTCCCGCGAGCAGGAACTCAAGGCCATGCTCGCACCCGCCGTCGCGACAGCGGCGCCGGCAGCCCCGAGGACGGACCTGCGCGACAGATCCCAACTCACTGTGCGGGTGCTTTCATTCTGCGATCCTTCTCATCGGTTTCGGTCGACTGATCGACGGTGGGGCGTCGAAGATCGGTCTTCACGATGGTCCACCGATCATCCCGAACCGGGGATTTTCCGCAACCGCAACGTCGATAATCGATTTCCCTGTCAACAGTTGCACAGGACTGTACGTGCCGCGCCCCTGCTCGGGTAGACCAGAGCGGGGGCGGCGCCAAACCTGTGAAAATCCCGTGGTCTCAGCAATTTTGATGCGCCCCACCACCCCTAGCGCGACGACTCGACATCCTCTGCGACAGCTTGTGCAAACGACTTCCGAAACACCGGGTCCTCCAATCCGGTAGCCGCCACCGAAATTCACGCAAGGGGCCAGTGCCAGCAACGTCACCCGCCATCGCGGCATGGTTACCATGATCGCCGGGGTGCGACGCAACACAGTCACATCGGCCGTGCTCGCGAGCCCGACTCCACCGGGCCGGGCGACGGCGGACACAGTTAACCGGTAGTCGAAAGCGTCTCCGCAGAGCAACTTCCGGTCCGATCGCACAAGGTCTTGCAATCGGTCGTGTTCGACGTACACCACTCCGAACCCTCAGGCGTGGTGTTGATCCAGTCAACACTCTTGAGGTCCTTCTTCGCGGCCCGGCCTTCGGGCGTCATCAGAGAGTTGCCGGAGGACCCGCCGCTGGCGAGTTGGGCCCCGCAGTTCAACGCCAACAGAAAGCCGCTTCGGTGGTCGAAGTTGTCGTTACTCACAGCCGGCGCTTTCTGTGAGGCCGTGACGATGCACTTGTCCCTCGGCAGCGAGCCGCCGACCACCGACGTGACAATCACCTTGCTTCCCCACCCCGCAACCGTCTCCGTCGCATCCGCATAAGTCTTGCCGGCCAACGGATCTGCGCGAGCCTCTCCGATACCCACGGCAACCATGACAGCGGCAAATAACGCGATCAGAAGAATGAAATGGCCTGCTTGTGCTCTCACCGACATTGCCGCCTCCGATCACCGAGCATCGCCCGAGCTTACCGTCGGGGCACCGGAAATCGGCGGCAAATTACCGATACGTCAAAATGTGACCTTAGCGGGCCGGCGCATGCGGAACGGCGCAGAACCCCTAACGCCCCTGGTGATCCAGCACGTACTGGAACCCGGCCATCAACTGCGACAGCGGATCGACCCCTCCGCTCCCGAAGACGGCCGCACTGGCCCCCGCTGTGACGACCGCAGGGTCGTAGCCGCGGACGGGATCCACGGTGATGGGCGCGGTCAACGGGTTGTCGTTACGCGTATACCCGGCATCCACATAGGGTTTCAGCACCCCGTCGAGCTTGTTCAACGTGCCCTCGTCCACCCCGAGGTACTTGAACGGGAGAACCAGCGGCAGATGCTGCTCGGGGATCATGTACGTCGTCGTCTTCGCACCCCGCGAGTTGTACGTCACCGCGACGTTCTGGGGCGGCACATTCGATGGGTTGGTGAATGCCACCGCGGTGTGACCGGTGGCCAACCCGACGATGGCGTTGGTGACGGAGATGATGTTGTCCTGGCGCTGGGGCCAATCGGCGATGCTGTCGTACGGGGAGATGAACTGGTAGGTGTCGTACTGGCTGTCGACCTCAGGCGGCATCTTGAAGTCCAGCGACGGGACGACGCTGCCCACCGGAAAGTTCTGCCGTAGGAAGCTCTGGCCGAAGGGGTGGGTGGCCAGCGGATCGCCGAAAGTGGCGAAGGACAACTGATTCGGCGGTGGCGCGGCCGGATCGTTGGCCAGCCGGTTCTTCACCGCGTTGAGCACCATGGCGCCCTCGGACAACCCCATGGCGGTGCCGCTGCCACCGGCCTGAATCGCACGGATGAGGTTGCCCTCACCAACGTCGACCGATTCGCCGATACTCGGGCCGTCGAGCCCGAGACCCGGGAACCCGTCGTCCAGCTTCCCGATGCCCGGGAACAGCCGTTCCAGGGTGTGCCCCTGAACCTGACCTGCCGGATACCAGATGTTCTGGCGGTCCAATCCGGGGAACCAGTCCGCGCCGGTGCGACGGATGTATTCGTCATAGGGAATGCCGAGCACGTGCGCGCCGCCGAGGGCGTAGGCCTTGCCCGGCGTGCCGCGCGGTGTCGGGGTGTCGGCACCGACACCCGGCGCGGGTGCCGGCTCGTCAGCAGCCGCGACACCCAGACCCGATGGCCCCATGGCACTCACGGCGAGCACCACGGTCGCGACGGCGAGTAGTTTCTTCATGCCTGGCTGCTCCCCTGCGCTGTCCCTCGTGATGGCCACCAGTTCGCCTTGCCGACCAGCGTAGCGATGGCGGGCACCGTGATCGTGCGGACGACGAAGGTGTCCAACAGGATCCCGGCACCGATGACGAACCCGCCTTGCACCACCGTACCGATACTGGAGAACAACAGACCCCACATCGACGCGGCGAAGATCAAACCGGCTGCGGTGATGACGCCGCCCGTCGACGACAGCGTGCGGATGATGCCGTAGCGGCTGCCGTCCGGCGACTCGTCCCGCAGCCGCGACGCGAACAGCAGGTTGTAGTCCGCCCCGACGGCGACCAGCACCACGAACGCCAGCGGTGGCACCGTCCAGTGCAACGGCTGGTGGAACAGGTACTGGAACACCAGCACCCCGATGCCCAACGCCGCGAAGTACGAAACAACCACGGAGCCAACGAGATACAGCGGCGCGATCAGCGACCGAAGCAACAGCATCAAGGTCACCAGCACCACGATCAGCGTGACGGCGATGATGAAGCGGATATCGGCCTGGTAGTAGTCACGGGTGTCGCGAAGCGCGGCGGGATAACCACCCATCGAGATCGACGCGTCGGCCAGCGAGGTGTTCGGCTGGGCACCCTTGGCCGCATCCCGGATCGCGTTGACCTGGTCCATGGCCTCGACGCTGAACGGATCGAGTTTGGTGAGCACCAGATAACGCGCCGAGTGGCCATCGGGTGAGATGAACATCTTCGATGCGGCCTTGAAGTCCGGCAGCTCCAGCACCTCGGGCGGAATGTTGAAACCCGCCATCGCCGGGGCGGCCGCATTCTGCTTCATCGACAGCAGGAAGGCCGACGCCTGGTCCAGTCCGGAACGCATCAGCTGGATCTGATCGACCACCTGGTTCACGCCCGTCGCGACCTCGCGGCTACCGGTGGCCGACCGGTCGGCCTGCTGCCGGATCTTGCCGAGGGTGGCCTGGGCACCGGCAGGCGAATCCAGCCCCATCGTCTTCATCAGCTTGGTGATGGTGGTGAAGGCATTACCCAGCTGATTCAACGACGCGTTCAACGACTGCTTGTCCTGCATCGACTGCAGCTGCCCGGCAAGGTTGTTGATCTCGTCGAGGGTGCCGTCCTGCCGGGCCTGGGCCAACCGCGAGAAGTGGACGCGGGTCTCGCTGCACGACGGATCGAGATCGCAGGTGACGTTGCCCTGCAGCGCGGCCAGTACCGGGCCCACCCAGCCGAACATGTCCTTGGCCGCCGTGACGCTGATACCCATCGAATTGCCGAGCTGGTTGATGCTGTCGACGAGCTTGGCGCCGACCTCGACATTGCGCACCAGCTTGTCGCCGCCGTACTGACCCCGCATCGTGGAGAACGCGTTGACCATCTGCTGGATGCTGGTGGCGATGCCGTTGACCTGGCCGCGCACGTCGCCGAGCCCGGTGGCCAGCGTGTCGGCTCCCTTCGACAACCGGTTGAGGTCGTCCATGTTGTCGGCGATCATGGCCGAGCCGGTGCCCAGCCGGTCACCGACCAGGCCGGCCTGATAGGTGGCCCGGAATTCCTGCGGCACCACACCGAGCGGGCGGGTGATACCGCTGACCATCCCGATATTCGGCACCTGGGTGATGCGTTCGGCCATCTGCTCGAGGTCGGCCAGCGCCTGCGGGGTGCGCAGGTCGTGCGGTGAACGCACCAGGACATAGGACGGGATGGACTGGTTGAGGTCGAAGTGCCGTTCCAGCGCGGCATAGCCCACCGAGCTGGGATCCGTGGCCAGCACGGCCTTACGGTCGTCGTAGTTGTATCTGGCCAGCCCGACACAGCCGGCGAGCAGGAGCAACACCAACATGCTGGCCACCAGGTGCAGCCGTGGCCGGCGCACGATGCGCGCCCCCGAGCGCCGCCACATCCGGGCGGTCATCTCCCGCCGCGGCGTGACCCAGCCGCGGGGCCCCACGATCGCCAGGATGGCCGGGAGCAGCGTCAGCGCGGCGAGGAAGGCCACCGCGATACCGATCGCCGAGGACACCCCGACCGTGGAGAACACCCCCATCCGGGCGAAGCTGATACCGAGGAAGGTGAGGCCGATGGTGGCGGCCGACGCCGTGATCACCTTGCCCACCGAACCCAGCGCATGCCGCACTGCGTCATCGGAGCCCTCACCGAGCCGCACGTAATCGTGATAGCGACTGATCAGGAAGACGGCATAGTCCGTCCCCGCACCGGCGATGATGGCGCTGAGCAAGATGATGGCCTGATTGGACACCCCGAGGCCGGTCAACTGGGACAACCCGGCCACCACGGACTGCGCGATCACCAGCGAGATGCCGATCCCGGTCAACGGCAACAACATGGTGATCGGATTGCGGTAGACCACCAGCAGCACCAGCAGCACCAGTACGCCGATCGCGATCTCGATCGGCATCCGGTCCCGCTGACCGGCGACGGTGAGGTCGGCGACGGTGGCGGCCGGTCCGGTCAGATGGACCTCCAACGGGCCGCCTGCGGTGTTCTGTTTGACGATCTCGGCCACCCGGTTGTAGGCGGCATAGGACTGCGGGGTGCCAAGGGCGCCGGCGAGGCCGACGGGCAACACCCAGGATTTGTTGTCCTTGCTGGTCAAAAACGAACGCAGCGCCGGTGTTCCGACGAAATCCTGCAGCATGACGAGTCTTGCTGATCGTCGCGCAAGGCGTTCACCAATTTGCGATAGGTGGCCTCATGAGCGGGGCCCAGTCCGTTCTCGTCGGTGAGCACGACCAACAGCAGGTCGTCGCCGCCGGGCTCCTGGAACGCCTCGGTCATCTGCCGCGCCGCGACATTGGACGGGGCATCGGCGGGCAGCATCGCCAGCGGATGCTTCTCGGCCATCTCGTTGAGGCTGGGGAACGACAGCGGCAACACCACCGCCAACGCCACCCAGATCCCGACGACCGCGTACGGGAACCGCACGACGAAATCGGCTAGCCGCCGCACGTCGCCCCCACTGGTGGTCCCTGCACTCGGGTGGTCCCGAAGATCTTGCTCACCGGATCAGACCGCACTGGCCTCGCCGAACTCATGCCGCGCGTCAGCCAAAACGACCCCAATCGCCGGTATCGGCCACCCGTTCGCAGACCGACTTCATCGTTGCTATGTAGCGCGCCACCGACTTCTGGGCGACCGGGTTGTCG
Organism: Mycolicibacterium sp. J2; assembly: GCF_026240945.1. Lineage (GTDB taxonomy): Bacteria > Actinomycetota > Actinomycetes > Mycobacteriales > Mycobacteriaceae > Mycobacterium. The sequence goes on along the minus strand of NZ_JAPFPY010000010.1, from coordinate 357,081 downwards.
GGGAACATCACCGACATCACGGTCCCGGCCTCGTGCCGGAATACATAGATGGTGAGCTGATAGGAGAATCTGCCGTCGGAGTAAATTCCGATATTGTTCGAATATCCCATCTCGGCAGCGGCGAGAACCGCGTTGAGCGGAGCGGCACCGCCGTGCAAGAAGTTCGAAACCGGGAAGTTCGGGCGCGGCTTGTCCAGCCACGGCGCCAATTCCAGCACGCGATAATAGGGCACTCTCGCCAGGTTGAGACCCGAATCGAAAGATGTCTGGGCCGCCCACGCCGCTTCGGCAAAAGTGGTCGCGGCGATCGGCACGGTGATCGGCACCAGGCCGGTGAACCAACCCTGCGTCATGAAGTTGTCCGACGTCCGCCGGGTATCCCTCGGTGTCAACCCGTAGTAGGTGGCGGCGCCGGTCAGCTCGTGCTCGACCATGGCGGTACAGGCAAATAGGCCACCGACGAAGCGGGTGCCCGCCGCGGTACAGGCCGCATCGAACCTGGCGGTTTGCTCGGCATCCAGCAGCATGTCCCCGACCATGTCGGCCACCGTCGGCTCCGCCGGGTTACCCAGCGGTAGCGGGAACTCGGGCAGGCTGTTGTTGTTGTTCTCAGCAAACTCGATCCAGGCCTGCACCTCCGGCGAATCGACGGTCAGATTCGCTGTCGATTCGCGTTCCTTGACGCAGAAATCGTCAAACCGGCCCGCCTCGGGCAACGGCATCGGCTGGCCGCTCTGGGTCAGCGATGTGTACATGCCGTGCGCCTCGAGCATGGTGATCCCGATCAGCGCGGCATCCCCGTGCACGTGGTCGATGCTGGCGTAGAAATCGAAATGATCTTCGCTCTGGACAATGCCGAAAGAAAAGCAACCCCATTCCAACGGACTGGGTATGTCGACAATATGTTTGCGCGCGTCTTCGGCCGTGATTTCGCCGTGGTTGACGGGTTCGAATTCGATATCGTCAGGGTCGGTAATGGTGCGTCTGACAATATCGCCGGAACCCGAGTATTCGAACCAACTGCGGTACGTGTCATGCCGCCGCAGATAGGCGTTGATGGCGTGGTTCATCGCCTCGATGTCACATTTACCAGGCACTTCGCAGGTAGCGATGATCTGGCGGGAATAGTCGAGGCCCGCGGCTTCCTGGTGGTAGACGCCGCGAATGTGTTGGCCCTGCATATAACTGACCGGCACCGCACTGACGGGCGCTTGCCGCGCCTTGTCCATCGCCGCATTTGTCGGGTGCCAGGACGTCACGACGCCCGGGCTCGGCGCCCAATCATCGATTGTGCCGATGGTGATCTTCCCGATTTGCACTAAATCCCTCCCGGGTTGAAGCGGCGACGGCGGCGGTCCAGCAACACCGGCGGCGACTTCACGATAGCGGCTCCGGCGGCGAAGGTCGCCGATACGCCCCTGTGGGCGGGCTTTGAGACCCCTTCGCGAGACCGCCTAAGCGGGTGTTGCGGCACGCCGACCCGCGGGCCGCCGGCGAGTGTTCACCTGACCGGAAACCTCTTCGTTCAGCAACTCGCATGCAATACTGACCGGCGGGAGATGGGCCGGCCGCTGCCGACGACGGTGAGCGCGCCACGGCTGTTCGGAAACACTCTGACCCTGACGCGGTCTCCCGCTTGCATCGAAACGTCATCGACCCGACGCGGGGGAGCACAACCTTTCATGGCATCTACCGAACACACCACGGGCCAGCAGCCCCGGTTCGCGATCATCGGCTACGCCGCGCGCCTTCCCGGTGCCGCCGATGCCGATCAGTACTGGGATCTGCTGCACCACGGTCGCGACGCGGTATCGGAGATCCCGAGGGATCGCTGGGACCTGGACGAGTTCTTCGACGCCGACGCCTCCACCCCGGGCAAGGTCGTCACCCGTCGGGCGGGGTTCGTCGACGACGCCGTCGGGTTCGACGCGCCCTTCTTCGGGATCTCGGCCCGCGAGGCCAGGCTGATGGATCCCCAGCACCGACTGCTGCTGGAGACCTCCTGGCAGGCCGTCGAACATTCGGGCACCGCGCCGACCGCTCTGGCCAACACCCGCACCGGGGTGTTCATCGGGCTGTCCACCCATGACTACCTGGCCATGGCCTCCTCCGAGCTGACCTACCCCGAAGTCGAGGCTTATCTGGCGATCGGCACTTCCGGCGCGGCCGGGGCGGGCCGGATCAGCTACCGGCTCGGGCTGCACGGCCCGGCCGTCACCGTCGACACCGCGTGCAGCTCGTCGCTGGTGGCGATCCACCAGGCCTGCCAGGCCCTGCTGCTGGACGAATGCGATATGGCCCTGGCCGGTGGCGCGAACGTGTTGCTGAGCCCGGCCACCATGATCACCTTCTCGCAGTCCCGGATGCTGTCGCCCGACGGGCGCTGCAAGACCTTCGATGCCGCCGCCGACGGCTACGTCCGCGGCGAGGGCTGCGGTGTCATCGTCATCAAGCGGCTGGAGGACGCGCTGCGCGACGGCGACCGGATCCGCGCCGTGATCCGCGGCAGCGCGGTCAACCAGGACGGCGCCTCCGGCGGGTTGACGGTCCCCAACGGCGTCGCCCAGCAGCGCGTCATCACCGAGGCGCTGGACCGGGCCGGTGTGCGTCCCGTCGACGTCGACTACCTGGAGGCGCACGGCACCGGAACCTCGCTGGGCGACCCGATCGAGGTCCAGGCCGCCGCCGCGGTGCTGGGACGCGACCGCGACGCCGACCAGCCCCTGCTGATCGGCTCGGCCAAGACCAATATCGGCCACCTGGAGGCGGCCGCCGGGATCGCCGGCGTGCTCAAGGTGGTGCTGGCACTGGAGAACCAGGAGCTGCCCAAGCACCTGCACTTCCAGAACCCCTCCCCGCACATCCCGTGGGACCGCATCCCGGTGCGGGTGGTGGACGAGACCACCGCGTGGGAGCGCAACGGCCGGCCCCGCATCGCGGGCGTGAGCTCGTTCGGGTTCTCCGGCACCAACGCGCACGTCATCCTCGAAGAGGCTCCGGTCCCCGCCCCCGTGCCGGCTGCCGCAGAAGACGACCGGCGGTTCCAGGTGCTACCGCTGTCGGCCCGCACCCCGGCCGCGCTGGTGCAGACCGCGCAGCTGTATCGCAGCTGGTTGAGCGCGCATCCGGAGGCCACCCTGGCCGAGCTGTGCCTGACCGCAGGAACCGGGCGGGCACACCTGGAGCACCGGGCGGCCCTGGTGGTGAACTCCGTCGAGTCCGCCCGCGAGCTGCTGGGCGCGCTGGCCGACGACCGGCCCGCCCCCGGGCTGGTGCGTGGCGAGTTGCCGACGCCCCGAAGACCGCGTGGCTGTTCCCCGGGCAGGGCAGTCAGTACGCCGGGATGGCGCGCGAGCTGTTCGAGACCGAACCCGTGTTCGCCGAGACGTTGCGGCGCTGCGCCGACGCCCTGGATACCCCGCTGCTCGACATCATCTTCGAGGCACCTGACGGTGACGTGACGCTGCGCCAGACCCAGCACGCCCAGCCGGCGATCTTCGCCGTGGAGATGGGCCTGGCCCGGTTGTGGCAGTCGTGGGGATTCGAGCCGGATGTGGTGCTCGGGCACAGCGTCGGCCAGTACACCGCGGCCTGCGTGGCCGGGGTGTTCAGCCTCGAGGACGGTGTGCGGCTGCTCGCCGAGCGGGGCCGGCTGTTCGGCGAGCTGCCCGCCGGCGGGCGGATGGCCGCGATCTTCGCCGATCCCGATCGGGTAGAACGCCTTACCGACGAATTCCCCAGCCTGTCGGTGGCGGCCTACAACGGCGCCAACACCGTGCTGTCCGGTCCAGGTGCCGACCTCGAGCAGGCGGTGTCGGGACTGACGGCCGACGGGGTGCGCTGCGAGTGGCTGGACACCAGCCACGCCTTCCATTCGGCGCTGCTCGATCCGGCACTGGACGCCTTCGAGGCGTATGCCAACACCTTCGAATTCCAACCGCCACAACGCATCCTGGTGTGCAATCGGACGGGTTCGGCACTGGGCCGCACCGCGAAGCTGGACGGGGCCTACTGGCGCCGGCATGCGCGCCAGCCGGTCGAATTCGCCAAAGGCGTCGCGACCCTGGCTCAACTCGGTTGCACCGTGCTGCTGGAGGTCGGGCCGCAACCGGTGCTGACCGCCGCCGCGATGCGCGCCTGGCCGGACCCGGCCACGGCCCCGCGGGCCATCGCGTCCATGCGCCAGAACGGCGCCGACCACCGGCAGATCGCCGAAGCCCTGGCCAGCGCCTACGTGACCGGACATGTGCCGGACTTCGCCGCGTTCGTGCGTGAGCCGGCCCGCAAACTGGACCTCCCGACCTATCCGTTCCAGCACCGGCACTACTGGTTCCGGGACAAGCAGACCCAACCGGCCAGGACCGACAGTGCGCGTACCGAAGCGGTCCGGCTGCTCGAAGAGGGCCGCATCGAGGAACTCGCGGCGTTGCTCGGCGGGACGGACGACGCCACCGATGTACTGAGCAGGCTTGCCGCGCAACATAATCGGCAGCGCGATGCGCAGTCCATTGCCGATGCCCGCTACGAGATTCGGTGGCAGCAGGCCGCTGCCAGCGCAGCCGTCGCCGGTGAAGGTTCGGCCTGGCTGGTCGTCGGCGACGACACCGCCGTGATGCAGCCGCTGCTGGATGCGCTGAGCACCCACGGACACCGGCACCGCACTCTGGGCCTGCCGGCGTCCGACGCCGACGAGGAACGACTGCGCGCCGAACTGCGCGCCGCGGTGGAAGACGAACCGGGGCTTCGCATCCTGCACGTCTCGGCGCTCGATGCCGACACCGCGCCGACGATGAAATCGCTGCTGCGCATGCAGCACCGGGTGCTGGCCGGCACCCAGCGCCTGTTCCGCGCCGCCGCCGACCTGCGTGCACCCATCTGGGTGGTGACCCGTGGCGCACAGCATGTCACCGACGCCGACACCGTGTCGCCGGAGCAGACCGCGCTGTGGGGGTTCTGCCGCGCGGCCGCACTCGAGTTCCCACACGTGTGGGGCGGGCTGGCGGATGTGACAGTCGGCGGCGCCGACGAGTGGTCGCTGTTGATCAACCAGGTGGTGGCCGCGCCGCGCGGCGAAGATCAGTTCGCCGTGCGCGGGCACGCGGTGCACGTGCCCCGACTGGTGCGCCGTAGCGGGCAGCCGAATCCCACTACGTTGGAACTGCGTTCGGAGGCGACGTATCTGATCACGGGCGGGCTCGGATCGCTCGGCCTGGAGATCGCGGGGCACCTCGCCGGCCACGGCGCCCGGCAGCTGGTGCTGACCGGTAGGCGGGCGCCCAGTGCGGCCGCCCAGCAGCAGATCGACGCGCTGTCCGCACAACACGGCTGCGCGGTGCGGGTGGTCACGGCCGACGTCGCCAACCCCCACGATGTCGCCCACCTGATCGCGACGGTGCAGGCCGAATTGCCGCCGCTGGCCGGCATCGTGCATGCCGCCGGTGAGAACAGCACCACCGCGCTGAGCACATTGGAGCCCGCCGAACTCGACCGGGTGTTCGCCGGTAAGGTCTGGGGCGCTTGGTATCTGAGCGAGGCCGTCGCCGACATGGCGCTCGACTTCTTCGTCTCCACGTCGTCCATCTCGGCGGTGTGGGGCAGTTACGGCCAGACCGCCTACAGCGCGGCCAACGCCTTCCTGGACGGATTGACCTGGCGCCAGCGCGAACTCGGCGTCCCAGGGATCAGCGTCAACTTCGGCCCCTGGGCCGCCGGCATGGCCGACCCCGAGGCGCGCGCGCAGCTGGATCGGCGCGGTGTCCGCACGTTGTCGCCCGCCGATGCCCTGGCCGGCATGACCGATCTGATGGTCGGTACCGGCACGCACGGCGTGGTGGCGCGCATCGACTGGTCCCGGTTCCTGCCGATCTACCTGCAGACCGGGCCGCGTTCGCTGCTCGCCGAGGTCGCCGGAGAGGTGCCCGACGCCGTCGCCACCGTGTCCGGGCCGACCGGCTCCACCCGGCTGGTCGAGCAGCTGACGGCAGCACCGGTGCAGCAGCGCAAGAAACTGGTGCTGGAGTACCTGCGCGACGCCGTGGCCGAGGTGACCCAGGTCGACGCGTCGGAGATCCGCGAGGAGGGTGGCTTCTTCGACCTCGGCATGGATTCGCTGATGGCCGTGGAACTGCGCCGCCGGCTGGAACAGGCGGTCGGCAAGGAACTGCCGGCCACCCTGGCGATGGACTACCCGCGGCTCACCGATGTCGCCGATTACCTGCTCGGCGACGTGCTGCACCTCAACGAGAAGGCCGGCGCCGCGACAGCGACTCGGCATGTCTCGTTGGCGACCTCGGCGACCGACGAACCGATCGCCGTCATCGCCGTCGCCTGCCGCTTCCCGGGTTCGCCCGACCCCGACGCCTACTGGCAGCTGCTGGCCGGCGGTGTCGACGCGATCCGGGAGATCCCGGAGGACCGTTTCGACGTCGACGACTTCTACGACCCCGATCAGCAGACCCCCGGAAAGATCTACACCCGCAACGGCGGATACCTGGACAGCGTCGACGGTTTCGATCCCGAATTTTTCGGCATCTCCCCGCGCGAAGCCATCTGGATCGACCCGCAGCAGCGACTGATGCTCGAAATCGCATGGGAGGGTTTGGAACGGGCGGGGTACGCGCCGTCGGCACTGCGCGGCAGCCGCACCGGTGTCTTCGTCGGTGTTGGCGCCAACGAGTACTCACATCTGCTCGGCGAGTCGGTGGAGAATCTGGAAGCCCACTTCATCACCGGTAACGCACTCAACGCGATCGCCGGCCGGGTGGCCTTCACGCTCGGCCTGGAGGGCCCGGCGATGGCGGTGGACACCGCGTGCAGTTCGTCGTTGGTGGCGGTCCATCAGGCCAGCCAGGCCCTGCATTCCGGTGACTGCGATCTGGCCCTGGCCGGCGGGGTGAACGTGCTGCTGAGCCCGGCCTCGATCGTGGCGGCATCCCAGGCCAGGATGTTGTCCCCCGATGGCCGCTGCAAGACCTTCGACGCCGCCGCCGACGGCTACGTCCGCAGCGAAGGCTGCGGTGTGCTGGTGCTCAAGCGGCTGTCGGACGCCCAACGCGACGGTGACCGGATCTGCGCGGTGATCCGCAGCAGCGCGGTCAACCAGGACGGCGCGTCCAGCGGCCTGACGGTGCCCAACGGTGGTGCGCAACAACGCCTGATCACCTCGGCACTGTCGCGGGCCGGGCTGACCGGCGGGGACGTCGACTACCTGGAGGCACATGGCACCGGGACGCCGCTCGGCGACCCGATCGAGGTGCAGGCCGCCGCGGCGGCCTACGGCGCCGGCCGCGATGCGGACCGGCCGCTGCTGATGGGGACGGCCAAAACCAACATCGGGCACCTGGAGTCGGCGGCCGGGGTGGCCGGCCTGATCAAGGTTGTGCTGTCGCTGCAGAACGAAATGCTGCCGCAGACACTGCATTTCACCAACCCGTCGCCGCACATCCCGTGGGACAGCCTGCCCGTACGGGTGGTGGACGAGGCGACGCCGTGGCCCATCAACGGCCGGCCGCGCCGCGCCGGTGTCAGCTCGTTCGGATTCACCGGCACCAACGCCCACGTGCTGCTCGAAGAGGCGCCGCAGCCCGCCGAGGACACCGCCGACGATGCACCCGAGGCACCGCGCGAACCGCTAACCCTGCTGCCGCTGTCCGCACGGTCGGCCGCCGGGTTGACGGCGTTGGCCCAGCGGTACGCCGCCTGGCTGGATGCGCACCCGGACACCCTGATCGGCGATGTCGGCTTCACCGCAGGGGCCGGCCGGGCGCACTTCGAGCACCGCGCCGCGGTGGTCGCCGGTTCAGCTCAGGAAGCCCGGCAGCTGCTCGACGAGTTGGTGGCCAACCGGTTGCGGCCGGGCGTGGTCCGCGGGGAATGCACCGACCCGCCCACCACGGCGTGGTTCTTCCCCGGCCAGGGCAGCCAGTATCCGGGCATGGCACGCGAGCTGTTCGAGACCGAACCCGTGTTCGCCGACACCGTCCGGCGGTGCGCGCAGGCCGTCGACGGCATGCTGCCCCAGCCCCTGCTGGATGTCCTGTTCAGCAGCGGTCGTGAAGCCGCGGAGACGTTGCGGCACACGTCTTTTGCCCAACCCGCGATCTTCGCGATCGAGATGGGGCTCGCCCGGCTGTGGCAGTCCTGGGGTATCGAACCCGACGTGGTGCTCGGCCACAGCGTGGGCCAGTACGCGGCGGCGTGTGTGGCGGGGGTCTTCAGCCTTGAGGACGGCGCCCGGCTGATCGCCGAACGCGGCAGGCTGTTCGGCAGCCTGCCCGCCGGCGGCCGCATGGTGGCGGTGTTCGCCGACCCGCAGTACGTGGAGGACGCCGCCGAGGCATTCCCGCGGGTGTCGGTGGGGGCGTACAACGGCCGCAACACCGTGTTGTCCGGCCCGGGTGAGGATCTGGAACAGATCGTCGCCAACTGCAGTCAGGACGGCGCCCGCTGCACCTGGCTGGAGACCAGCCACGCCTTCCACCCGGAGCTGCTGGATCCGGTGCTCGACGAATTCGAGTCGTTCGCAGCCCAATTCGACTACGCGGTGCCGACCCGGCCGCTGGTGTGCAACCGGACCGGCGCGGTGCTCACCGCCGACACCCCGATCGACGCGCTGTACTGGCGGCGGCATTCCCGCCAGCCCGTGCAGTTCACCGAGAGCGTGCGCACCGTCGCGGCGCTGGGTTGCTCGGTGCTGATGGAGATCGGCCCGCAGCCGATTCTGACCGCGGCCGCGCTGCAGTGCTGGCCGGAGTCCTCGGATGCGCCGCGCACCATCGTGTCGCTGCGCAAGGGCGCCAACGCCCAGCGTCAGATCACCGAAGCGCTTGCCACGGCATACATCTGTGGGCACCGGCCCGACTTCGCCGCCAAGCAGCACGCCACGGCGCGCCGGCTGGAGCTGCCGACCTATCCGTTCCAGCGTCGCCGCTACTGGCCCAAGGCCTCCGGTTTCGCAGGCGGCGGCGATGGCATCCGGGTCGCCGGGATCCTGGGCAGCGCCAAGGATCTGGCCTCGGGTGACACCGTGTACAGCAACGTGTTGTCGGTGAAGACCCAGCCCTGGCTGGCGCATCACGTCATCTACGGGACCGTCGTCGTGCCCGGCGCGACGTACGCCGCGATGGCACTCGCCGCGGCCGGTGCGCCGGCCCGGGTCAAGGAAGTGTTCTTCTACGAGCCGATCATCCTGCCGGACAAGGCCGCTCGCGAGGTGCAGTTGACGCTGCACCCCGTCGACGACGGCTGGAAGTTCCAGGTACACAGCCGCCCGCACGGGGTGCGGGACGCGGAGTGGTCGCTGAACTCCGACGGCAGCCTGTTGGCCGGCGCCGAGGCCGACGAGGAACCGATCTCGGTCGACCCGGACGAGGCGATCGAGCAGATGAATCGCACCCGCCCGCAGGAACTGTTCGACATCTTCGCCGACATGGAACTGGCCTGGGGGCCGACCTGGTCGACATCACTGAAGTCGTTGTGGGTCGGTGAGGGTGAGGCCATCGGCGATATCGCCATCGGTGAGGAACTCGCCGAGCATCTCAGCGGCGAACCGATTCACCCGGTGCTGCTGGACCTGTGCACCGGTGTCGCGTTCCCGGCCTTCCCCGCCATCCTGGCCGCCGAACAGGGCATGTCGGATCTGTTCCTGCCGCTGCGCTACGGGCAGGTCCGGGTGCAGGAGAAGATGCCGCGGCGCTTCTACTGCCGCGCACGGTGGCACGAGAGCGCCCTGAACGGCGAAACCCAGGTGTTCGACCTCGATTTCGTGGACCGCGACGGACGGATCCTCGGCGGCATTCGGGAGTTCACCGTCAAACGCGCCCCCCGGGAAGCCCTGCTGCGCGGACTCGGCGGGGATTCCACCCGCCTGCTCTACACGGTGGGCTGGCAGGAGGCCGCCGCGCCGGGCACCGAGGACGCTGAGAAGGCGACCGGCACCTGGCTGGTCGCCGGTTTCGACGCGCTGGCCGTCGAGGTGCCCGATGCCGTGGCCGTCGACAACGTCACCGATCCGCAGTCCTGGCAGCGGGCATTCACCGACGCCGCCGAACAGGGCACGCCCGTGGCCGGGATCGTCTGGCACGCGTCGGGACAATCCGATGCCGGACTGGCGTCCCGATTGGAGGCGCAGGTGGCCGGACTGCTGGCGGCCGCGCAGACCGCTGCCGAGAACAAGGGCCTGACCGGCGGGTTGTGGATTGTCACCGATCGTGCGGTGGCCACCGAACCCGGCGAGCCGGTCGATCCGGTGCAGTCCGCCCTGTGGGGATTCGGACGCACCCTGATCGCCGAACAGCCGACCCTGCGGGTCCGGCTGGTGGACGGGGATTCGTCGGCGGAATCGCTGAGCTGGCTGGCCGGTGCGCTGGGGACCCCGGTGACCGAGCCCGAGATGGCGGTGCGACAGGGACGTTTCCTGGTGTCGCGGCTGCTGCACTGGGCGCGCAGCGGCCAACTGCCGATGCCGCGTAGCGACGACTACCAGCTGGCGCCGACCGAGCGCGGCGCGATCGACAACCTGCGGCTGATCGAGAAGGAGGTGACCCCGCCCGAGCCGGGCGAGGTGCAGGTCCGGATCGAGGCCGCCGGCCTGAACTTCCGCGATGTGCTCAACGTGCTGGGCCTCTACCCCGGTGATCCCGGCCCGATCGGTGGCGACCTGTGCGGTGTGGTCACCGAGGTGGGTTCCGAGGTCAGCGGATTCGAGGTCGGCCAGCGGGTCTTCGGTTCGATGCAAGGCGCATTCGCAAGCCGGCTCAACGTGCCGGCGCCGCTGCTGGCCGTCGTCCCGGACGGGATCGGCGCGGTGGACGCGGCGACCATTCCGGCGGCGGCGCTGACGGTGCGGCTGGCATTCGACTGGGCGAAGTTGCGGCCGGGCGACAAGGTGCTCATCCACGCCGCCAGTGGTGGTGTCGGGTTGGCCGCGGTGCAGATGGCCAAGCAGTTCGGCGCGACGGTGTTCGCCACCGCGAGCACCTACAAGCGCGCCACGCTTCGGGCGATGGGCGTGGAGTACGTCTATGACTCCCGCACAACGGATTTCGCCGATCAGATCCTGGCGGACACCGATGGCGCCGGCGTGGACGTGGTGCTCAACAGCCTGACCAACGAGGGCTTCATCGAGGCGACGGTGCGGGCCACCGCCAAGGGCGGCCGATTCGCCGAGATCGCCAAGCGCGATATCTGGACGGCCGAGCAGATGGCCGCGGTCCGGCCCGATATCGACTACGAGATCGTGGCGCTGGACGTGACGATGATGACCGATCCCGATCACATCCAGCGGCTGATGAACGAGGTGGCCGACGGGATGGCCACCGGCGAGTGGACGCCGGTACCTGCCGAGGTGTACCCGCTGACCGAGGCCAGGACGGCGTTCCGGCGCATGCAGCAGGCCCGGCACATCGGCAAGATCGTCGTGCAGATGCCGAAACCGCTGCAGCCGCACGGTGACCGGACCTACCTGGTGACCGGCGGACTCGGCGCACTGGGGCTGCACACCGCGGCGTACCTGGCCCAGCTCGGGGCCGGTGACATCGTGTTGACCAGCCGCCGGGCACCCGATGCCGAGGCGCAGCAGGCCATCGACGCCATCACCGAGCGCTACCACTGCCGGGTGCACGTGTTCACCGCCGATGTGGGCGCCGAATCCGAGGTGGCCGCGTTGCTGGCGAGGATCCGGGCCGAGCTGCCGCCGCTGGCCGGTGTGGCACACCTGGCCGGTGTGCTCGACGATGCGCTGCTGCCCCAGCAGGATCTGGACCGGTTCCGGACCACGTTGGCCCCCAAGGCCTATGGCGCCGATCATCTGCACCGGTTGACCAAAGACGACGAGCTGGACTTCTTCATCCTGTACTCGTCGGCGTCGGCGGTGCTGGGTTCGCCGTCGCAGGCCAACTACGCCACCGCCAACGCCCTGCTCGACGGGCTGATCGCCCAGCGCCGGGCACAGGGGCTGCCGGGGACGGCGGTGAACTTCGGTCCGTGGGGCAGCGGTGGGATGGCCAGTTCGCAAGCGGCAGTGGCCAACCTCAGCGCGCAGGGCATGATGCCGCTGGAGCCGTCGTCGGCGCTGGCCGCGCTCGGCGAGGCGATCCGGCACGGCACGGCGCAGGCAACCGTGCTGAAGGCCAACTGGCAGCGCACCGCGAAGATGCTCGGCGGCATCCGACCGCCGCTCCTGGATCAGGTACTGCCCAGCGGCGACGGGGCGGCCACCGGCGACAGCGAGCTGCTCCGCCAGCTGCAGGAGTTGCCGGTGGCGGCGCGGGCCGGGTTCATCACCGAGTTCCTGCAGAAGGAGGTCCAGGGTTTCCTGCGGCTGGCGCAGCCCCCGGCCGCGTCGAGCAGGTTCCTGGACCTGGGCACGGACTCGCTGATGGCCGTCGAGCTGCGTAACCGGCTGTTCGGTCAGTTCGGCGGGAAGTTCGACATCAGCCCGACGGCGGTGTTCGACTACCCGACCATCGGCGAGCTCGCCGAGCACCTGGTATCGCAGCTGCCCGACGCCGAGGCGCCGGAGTCGGCGCCTTCGGAATAGGTCAGAGCCAGCGGCTCGCCGCTACCTCGGCCGGAAGTACCGAGCCCAGTGGCACATCCAGCCCGTCGTAGATACCGGCGGGCTGGGTGGCCAACCATTCGACGGCACCCAGTAACCGGTTGGCGGCGGTGGTGTTGCCGCCGTCGGCGCGGGTGCCGCCGGGGACGTCGGCGCGGGTGGTGATGGTCAGCTGCGGGTCGCCGTCGACGATGACGCGGTGATCGCCCACCCCTTGGTCGGGTTGCGGCCAGTGCGGGGCGCAGGACGGGTGGATGAGGGTGATGTGCTCAATGATCACCCGCCGCTCGCCGGCCGACCAGCCGATCACCTTGAGGTAGAACGCGCCCTGGGTGCCCTTCTCGAACGGTCCCATCACGGTGTCGACCGTCTCGTCGAGCGGCAGTCGCTCGAGCTCCTCGGTGATCTCGTCGATCTCGATCCCCAGCCCGCGACCGATCATCCGCACGTTGCCGCCCCACACCATCGTCGGGATCGTCGGGAGCAGCATCATCGGGATCTCGTCCATGGAGCCTCCGAAACCACACGACACCTTGACCGCGAACGGCTGGTTGTAGGTGGAGTAGTCGAAGATCTCCTGGCACGTGATGGTCTTGATGCGAGTGCACAGGCTGGCGGCCGTCACGGCGAGCGCGTCGTTGCCCCAACCCGGGTCGACACCGCTGACCAACAACGACGCCTGCCCGGCTTGTGCTGCGGCGGAAAGCCTTTCGACCCACTCCGGCGGCGCCGAGCGCGGGTCGTAGAGCGAGTACAGCGACGGCGTGACCACGTGTGCACCGGATTTCAGGGCCCGCTCGATATCGGCGATCGCCTCCTCGGGCCGGATGTCACCGGACGCCATATAGGCCACCGCGTCGGCCGTGCCCAGCGCCGCGTCGACGTCGGTGGTGGCGGCGATACCGGTGAGGCCGGTCAGGCCGGCGAACACGGCCGCGTCCCGGCCTGCCTTCTCGGTGGACGAGGTGATGACCCCGGACAGCTCCAACCCCGGAAAGGCCAGTGCCGAACGGATGGTCGTCGCGCCCATATTTCCGGTTCCCCATACCACCACGCGTCTCATCCGCCTCACATTAGAGGTTTGATGGGCGTTTCCGTGGCGAGCATCACAGATCACCCGTTTGAGCACGTCAAGCAGCAAAAAACGGTGCCGTGAGCGGCCCAATCAACCAGCGGGTTGGTTCGCTGGCGCAAATTTGCTCCACAGCCCTTTGAGATGGGGTTACCGAGCGGTATAGTTCTGGGCAGTTACTGGTGGGTAACTTAGCGTGGCGCGAGTCCAAGTACCCAACCGACAGTTCCATCTCATCGAGGAGAAACCGTGGGGCATTACAAGAGCAATGTTCGTGACCAGGTCTTTACCCTGTTCGACGTACTTGGTCTCGACAAGGCGCTCGGCGCCGGTTCGTTCAGCGATCTGGATGCCGATACCGCCAAGGAGATGATCTCCGAGATGGCGCGCCTGGCCGAGGGCCCGGTCGCCGAATCGTTCGCCGACGGCGACCGCAACCCGCCGGTGTTCGATCCCAAGACGCACACGGTCAAGCTGCCCGAGTCGTTCAAGAAGTCGGTCAAGATGACCATCGAGGGCGGCTGGAACAAGGTCAGCCTCGACGAGGAGCTCGGCGGCGTGCCCGCCCCCAAGGCGCTGCTGTGGGCCCTCAACGAGCACATCCTGGGCGCCAACCCGGCCGTCTGGATGTACGCCGGCGGTGCCGCCTTCGCCCAGATCTTCGCGCACAACGCGACCGAAGAGCAGAAGAAGTGGGCCGTCATCGCCGCCGAGCGCGACTGGGGCGCCACCATGGTGCTCACCGAGCCCGACGCGGGCTCCGACGTCGGCGCCGGCCGCACCAAGGCGATCAAGCAGGAGGACGGCTCCTGGCACATCGACGGCGTGAAGCGCTTCATCACCTCCGCCGAGGCCGATGACATGTTCGAGAACATCTTCCACCTGGTGCTGGCCCGCCCCGAGGGCGCCGGCCCGGGCACCAAGGGTCTGTCGCTATTCTTCGTGCCCAAGTTCCTCTTCGATTTCGAGACCGGCGAGCTGGGCGAGCGCAACGGCGTCTACGTCACCAACGTCGAGCACAAGATGGGCCTGAAGGTCTCGGCCACCTGTGAGCTGACCTTCGGCCAGCACGACAAGCCCGCCGTCGGCTGGCTGGTCGGCGAGGTGCACAACGGCATTGCGCAGATGTTCGACGTCATCGAGCAGGCCCGCATGATGGTCGGCACCAAGGCCATCGCCACCCTGTCGACCGGTTACCTGAACGCCCTGGAGTACGCCAAGGAGCGCGTGCAGGGTGCGGACCTGACCCAGATGACCGACAAGACCGCGCCGCGCGTGACCATCACGCACCACCCGGACGTGCGTCGTTCGCTGATGACCCAGAAGGCCTACGCCGAGGGCATGCGCGCGCTGTACCTGTACACCGCGACGTTCCAGGACGACGAGGTGGCCCAGGCCCTGCACGGGGTGGACGCCAACCTGGCGCTGCGGGTCAACGACCTGCTGCTGCCGATCGTGAAGGGCTTCGGCTCCGAGCAGGCCTACGCCAAGCTCACCGAGTCCCTGCAGACCTTCGGTGGGTCCGGCTTCCTGCAGGACTACCCGATCGAGCAGTACATCCGCGACGCCAAGATCGACTCGCTGTACGAAGGCACCACCGCCATCCAGGCGCAGGACTTCTTCTTCCGCAAGATCATTCGCGACAAGGGTCAGGCGCTGTCCTACGTGGCGGGCCAGATCGACACGTTCATCAAGAACGAGTCGGGCAACGGCCGCCTGAAGACCGAGCGTGCGCTGCTGGCCACCGCCCTGGAGGATGTGCAGGGCATGGCCGCCACCCTGACCGGCTACCTGATGGCCGCGCAGGAAGATGCCGCCAGCATCTACAAGGTGGGCCTGGGCTCGGTGCGGTTCCTGCTGGCCGTCGGCGACCTGATGGTCGGCTGGCTGCTGCAGCGTGAGGCCGCCGTCGCGATCGAGCAGCTGGATGCCGGTGCGTCCGGTGAGGACAAGAAGTTCCTCGACGGCAAGGTTGCGGCCGCGTCGTTCTTCGCGAAGAACTTCCTGCCGCTGCTGACCAGCACCCGCGTCGTCATCGACGGCATCGACAACGAGGTCATGGAGCTCGACGAAGCCTCCTTCTGATCTGTCACGAGAAGAGCCCCAGGTCTGGCGACCTGGGGCTCTTCTCGTTTCGCCGCTATACGGGTCGCGAGCGTGCAGTCAGATCAGGGATTCCTCGCTTTTCGTGGTCTGTATGCACGCTCGCCTCCCATGCGACCGACAACCGACGCAGAATGTCAGCTTTCGCATGCCTTTTGGCCACCCGGATCCGCCGCCAGTGGAGTTGGTCGAGATCCTCGGAACGGACGATGTCCCCGGCGAACTGCACGGGGTCGTGACGGTGGTGATCACCGTCGTACTCCAGCGCGAGTTGGATGTCTTCCCAACCCATGTCGAGGTAGTACCGTCGGCGCCCGTCAAGACTGCGGACCGGGATCTGGGTGCTGGGCCGCGGATAGCCGGCACGCATCACCAGCAGCCGCAGCCACGTTTCTCGTGGTGACTCCGCACCGGAGTCGTAGAGGGTGAGCGCTTCCCTGAGTTGACGCATACCGCGGGCGCCTGCGTGCCGTTCGCAGGCCAGCCGAAGAACCTCCGTGGCCCGAAACCCCGTGGCGTTGCCGAGTGCATCCAGCCGGGCCACGGCGTCATCGAGCGAAGGCCGGCGACCGAGGTCGAATGCCGTTCGCTCCGGCGTCGTGACTGGCAGACCACCGCAGAGCAGCACTTCCGAAGTGGCAAGTTCGCCTTTGTGGGTGACGATTCCGTTGGGCGGGTGACGGTTCGGTGAGAATAGTTCGATGGGCAGGGAATCTTCGACATAGCGAGCGCGGTGCAGCGCCGCTGCCGTCAATCCCCCGATGACACCGCTGCGATGCGACCACAGCCACGCAGCGAACGCCCGCTCCCACACTGTTGGGACGCCGTTGCGCGCGACGTAGACGTCGGGGAACAGTGCGACATACTTGGTGCGCAATTGGTGTTTACGCAGCGTCCCGGCTGCTACTGCTTCACTGCCGACAAACGGGATGGGCATGCTTCACCACCCTGCGCGAGCGGACAGTGGAACGGAAGCCAACCTCGGTGATCTGTGGATTGATCGGCCATTGTGCACTGACTCGATTCCGAGGGTGCAATCAGATCACGAAATGACTCGAAACCGCACTCTGAGTGCACGCTCGCGGGGATGGCGTTCTGCTCAGAGCAGCGTGGGCTGGGCACCGCGCGCCTGAGGCGGCAGGGTCGAGGCATGTCCGAGAAACCCCCCTTGTTCACCAGGCAATTACGAGAAGAGTTGTTCCGCAAGCGTGTCGTGGTGCTCGACGGCGCCCTCGACGACGACAACGGCACCGTCCTGGTCACCCAGTTCCTCACGTTGGCCGCCGATTCCAGCGACGACATCTGGTTGTGGATCCACTCCCCCGGCGGCTCGGTGCCTGCCATGCTGGCCATCAGGGACGTGATCCGCCTGGTGCCCGCCGAGGTCGGCACCCTGGCGCTCGGATTGGCTTGCAGCGCAGGGCAGTTCCTGCTGTCCTCGGGCACCCCCGGGAAGCGCTTCGCGCTGCCGCACGCCCGTATCCTGATGCATCAGGGCTCGGCGGGTATCGCCGGGTCGGCGGTCGAGGTGGAGGTGCAAGCCGACGATCTGCGCCATACCCGCGACACCGTGCTCGGCCTGATCGCCGCCGACACCGGGCAGGACCTCGAGCGCATCTTCACCGACTCGCTGCACGACCGCTGGTTCACCGCCGAGCAGGCGCGCGAGTACGGATTCATCGACCACGTCGTCGAGGACTTCCGGCAGATCGCGCCGAACCGTAAGCAGCAGTTGGGGATCCGGGCATGAGCGAGACTTGCCGAGGGAATCGACAGCCATGAGCAGCTACACCATCCCCAACGTCATCACCCGGACCACCGGCGGCGAGCGCATCATGGACGTGTACTCGCATCTGCTCAGTGAGCGCATCGTCTACCTGGGCACCGCGATCGATCCGGGTGTCGCCAACGCCCTCATCGCGCAGCTGCTGCACCTGGAGGCGGACAACCCCGAGCAGGAGATCGCGCTGTACATCAATTCCGAGGGCGGTGACCTGTCGGCCATGCTGGCGGTCTACGACACCATGCGCTTCATCACGGCGCCGGTGGCGACGACGTGCGTCGGCCAGGCCGTCGCCGCGGGCGCGGTGCTGCTGGCCGCCGGCGCACCCGGTCGACGGTCGGTGCTCCCACACACCAGGGTGGTGCTGCACCAACCCGCCGCACAGGGCCGCGGCACCATTCCCGACCTGATCCTGCAGGCCGACGAGGTGGCGCGGGTGCGCAATCAGCTGGAGCACATCCTGGCCCGGCACACCGGGCGTAGCACCGATCAGCTGCGCCACGACACCGACCGGGATCGCGTCTTCGACGCCGAGGCGGCGGTGGCCTACGGCCTGGCCGACCGGGTACTCGACCAGCGGAACGGCTAGGCCGCCAACAACATCGGGCCGGATACCGGCCGCCCGGTGGGCCGGCTCAGGTCCGCCGATATGCCGCCGAGCAGACGCAACAGATCGGTGCCCAGCGCCCCGCACACCGCGGCGATCATCTCGCTGGACGGCTCCTTGCGGCCCCGCTCGATCTCGGAGAGGTACTGCGGTGACACGCCGGCCCGCTCGGCCACGTCGACCAACCGCTGCCCCTGGCGCGTGCGGGTGGCCCGCAGCCGGCGACCCAGGACCTCCCGCCACAGCGGGTCCAGCGGCTCCGGAGCCCGCCGGTGGGGGTGGATTCGGATGACCTCGCCCATGCCAGCATCCTCGCCGTCATCGGGGCATCGTGCAGCTGTGTTCACCATCAGCACAAAAATGGGCGGGTTCGGGAAGGACACATGAGGGGCGTCTTCTCTACCTTGCGGTATGGCACGCGGCCGGATCTTCTCCTCTGTTCCGGCTCTTTGGATTTGTCACTTCCCGAACCCGTCGTGCGGTCGACAGTACACCTGTGATCAAGATCACACCAGAGCTTTTTCAGTCCGAATCCAGCGCTCGCAACAGCGCCCGGGTACGCGCTCTGACCTCGGGCGATGCGTCGAAAGGCACGCCGACGTACTCGTCGACGCCGGCGCTGCGCAGCTCCTCGACACGTGCGGTGACCGTCGCCTCCTCGCCGATCAGCGCGGCGTCGGCCGGGCCGGCGTATCCCTCGCGGTCCAGCAGCGCGCGGTACGACGGCAGGTGCCCGTACATGGCGAACTGCTCGGCGGCCTGGGCGCGGGCGCCGTCGATATCGTCGGTCACCGCCACCGGCAGGGCAGCCACCACCCGTACCGGCCGACCACCGGCCGCCTCCCGCAACCCGGGGCCGACGTGATCGCCCAGAGTCTTGGGACCCGTCATCCACGTCACGGTGCCGGCCGTGCGCCGCCCGGCGATCTTGAGCAGCTGGGGTCCCAGCGCGGCGATGTAGACGTCGGAGCGTGGGGCACCCGGGATCTGCACGGCACCGCGGGTGGTGACGGTCTCGCCCGTCGCGTCCGCCGGCTCACCGGCCAGCAGCGGCAGCAACCCGTCCAGGTACTCGTTGAGGCGCCGAACCGGCTTGTCCCAGGGGATGCCCCACATGCCTTCGGTGACGGCGGCGTGCGTCATACCCAGTCCGAGGATGAACCGGCCACCGGCGATGAGGTTGAGGGTCAGCGCACGTTGCGCCATGAGCATCGGGTGCACGTTCTGGATCGGCACCACTCCGGTACCCACCTCGATGCCGTCCACCTCCCGCAGCGCCACCGCGAGCACGGTGAGAAGGTCCGGCTCGTAGGGCATCTGGGTCATCCAGACCCGCCGGAAGCCCTCGTCGCGGGCCTGGGCCAGGAAGTTCACGGTGGCGTCCACCGGTGATCCTGCGCCGCTCAACGATCCGATGATGCTGATCTGCATGACACGCTTCCTGTTGAATGTCGCACCATGACCTCTGAGCAGTCGCGGCTCGGGAACTTCGGGCCGAACTGGTTCGCATCGGTGATGGGGACGGGCATCGTTGCTACCGCGGGCGCGACTTTACCGATTCACGTTCCCGGCTTGCGCGGGTTCACCGAAGCGGTGTGGGTGGCGGCCACGGCGCTGCTGGTCGTACTGGCGGTGGCGGTGACGGTGCAGTGGGTGCGCCACCCGACCGTGGCCCGCAGCCATGTGCGCCATCCGCAGATGACACATTTCTACGGCGCCGCACCGATGGCACTGCTGACCGTCGGGACCGGCGCCACGCTGGTGGGCCGGGACCTGATCGGCGAGCGGCTGGCCGTGGACATCGACTGGCTGCTGTGGACCGCGGGCACGATCGGCGGGTTGTTCACCGCCATGACCATCCCGTTCATCATGTTCACCCAGATCGACGTCGGTCCCGACGCGGCGTTCGGCGGCTGGCTGATGCCGGTGGTGCCGCCGATGGTGTCGGCCGCCGGCGGCGCGCTGCTGATTCCGCACCTGGCGCCGGGCACCGGGCGAACCACCCTGCTCTACGGCTGCTACGCGATGTTCGGTCTGTCGCTGATCGCCGCGCTGATCATCATCAGCATGATCTGGAGCCGGCTGGCGCACTACGGGACATCCGGGACGGCTCGCGTCCCGACGCTGTGGATCGTGCTCGGTCCGCTGGGACAGGGCATCACCGCGGCCGGGCTGCTCGGCGCGAACGCCGCGCTGGCGGCTCCGGCCGACGTGGCAACCGGGATGCGGGTGTTCGCGGTCCTGTTCGGCGTCCCGGTGTGGGGTTTCGCCCTGTTGTGGATAGCGCTGGCCACCGCGCTGACCGTCCGCACCTTGCGGCGCGGCATGCCGTTCGGGTTGACCTGGTGGAGCCTGACCTTTCCGGTCGGCACGTTCGTCACGGGTACCACCCAACTGGCCGCCCACACCGGGCTGCCGGCGTTCCGGGTCGCGGCTGTGGTGGCCTATATCGGCCTGCTGTGCACCTGGACTCTGGTGGCGGTGCGGACCGCGCGCGGAAGTCTGGCGGGCAGCCTGTTCGCGCCGGCCGCGGCGGGGCCGATCAGAGCGTCGAAGCAGCCGAGAAGAACCGAACAGTAAGAAAAGTAAAGAGCCCCGTGTTGCCGTCGGGTCGGGGGGTCAGACGGCAACACGGAGCTATCCGGTGTATCGACGCGGCTCCGGCGGGCGTTACACACCTTTCGAAAAAACTTTTTCGAGGCGGATCGCCGACGAGCTGGCCGCCGCCTACCGCGACGTCGCGATCAGCTCGCCGGCGTGCTGGCTCAGGCCTCCAGGATGGCGGTGACGCCCTGGCCACCGGCGGCGCAGATCGAGATGAGGCCACGTACCGGCTGACCGGTCTGCTTCTTCTTCTCGGCGAGCTGCTTGGCCAGTTGGGCGACGATGCGGCCACCCGTCGCGGCGAACGGATGCCCGGCGGCCAGCGACGAGCCGTTGACGTTGAGCTTGCTGCGGTCGATGCTGCCCAGCGCCTGATCCAGGCCGAGGCGCTCCTTGCAGTATTCGTCGGACTCCCAGGCGGCCAGGGTGGCCAGCACCACCGAGGCGAATGCCTCGTGGATCTCGTAGAAGTCGAAATCCTGCAGGGTCAGGCCGTTGCGGGCGAGCAGCCGCGGCACCGCGTACGTGGGCGCCATCAGCAGCCCGTCGGGTCCGTTGACGTAGTCGACGGCGGCGGTCTCGGCGTCGACGAAATAGGCCAGCACCGGCAGGTTGCGCTCGGCCGCCCATTCCTCGCTGGCCAGCAGGGCCACCGAGGCGCCGTCGGTGAGCGGGGTGGAGTTGCCGGCGGTCATGGTGGCGTCGCCGTTGCGCACCCCGAAGACCGGCTTGAGCTTGGCCAGCTTCTCGGGGCTGGACTCCGGGCGCAGGTTGTTGTCCCGGTACAGCCCCAGGAAGCCGGTGACCAGGTCGTCGAAGAAGCCACGGTCGTAGGCGGCGGCCATGTTGCGGTGGCTGGCGGCGGCCAGCTCGTCCTGGTCGACGCGTTTGACACCGAATTCCTTGGCGGTGATGGCGGCGTGCTCGCCCATCGACAGCCCGGTGCGCGGTTCCCCGTTGGTGGGGATCTCCACGCCGATGGCGGCGGGCAGTTTGCCGACCAGTTTGAGTCGGTCCAGGTTGGACTTGCTGCGACGCAGGCTCAGCAGCACCTGGCGCAGGTTGTCACCGAACGCGATGGGGGCGTCGGAGGTGGTGTCCACGCCGCCGGCGATACCCGAGTCGAACTGACCCAGCGCGATCCCGTTGGCGACGGCGATGGCCGACTGCAGGCCGGTGCCGCAGGCCTGCTGCAGGTCATAGGCGGGGGTGTACGGCGACAGGGCGCTACCCAGCACACATTCGCGGACCAGGTTGAAATCGCGACTGTGCTTGAGCACCGCGCCGCCGACGACCATGCCGATGCGCTCACCGGAGAGGTTGAAGCGGTCGACGAGTCCGTCCAGGGCGGCGGTGAACATATCCTGGTTCGAGGCGTTCGCGTAGGCGCCGTCCGAGCGGGCGAAGGGGATCCGGTTACCACCGAGGATCGCGACGCGGCGAGAATTCGTGTTAGCCATATCCCAATGTTACCCGGCGTTCTTACTCTGGAGTAAGTTAGATCTCATGGCTTCCGATTTGTTCACCCAAGTGGTCAACTCCGGGCCCGGATCGTTCCTGGCCAAGCAACTGGGCGTACCCCAGCCCGAAACCCTGCGTCGTTACCAGCCGGGTCAGCCGCCGCTGGCCGGCTCACTGCTGATCGGCGGGGAAGGCCGCGTGGTGGAACCGCTGCGCGCCGCCCTGGCCGGCGACTACGACGTCGTGTCCAACAACATCGGCGGGCGCTGGGCCGACTCGTTCGGTGGGCTGGTGTTCGACGCCACCGGCATCACCGAGCCGGCGGGTCTCAAGGCGCTCTACGAGTTCTTCACCCCGGTGCTGCGCAACCTCGGACCCTCCGGCCGGGTCGTCGTGATCGGCACCACCCCCTCCGAGGCAGCGACCCCGCACGAGCACATCGTGCAGCGTGCGCTGGAAGGCTTCACCCGCTCACTGGGCAAGGAGCTGCGCCACGGCGCCACCGTCTCGCTGGTGTACCTGGCCGCCGACGCCAAGGCGGGCGCGACGGGCCTGGAGTCCACGCTGCGATTCATCCTGTCCGGCAAGTCGGCGTACGTGGACGGCCAGGTATTCCGGGTCGGCGCGGCCGATTCGGTGCCGCCCGCCGACTGGGACAAGCCGCTGGCGGGCAAGGTCGCCGTGGTCACCGGAGCCGCCCGCGGCATCGGTGCGACCATCGCCGAGGTGTTCGCCAGGGACGGGGCCGCCGTGGTGGCCGTCGACGTGCCGCAGGCCGAGGAGGCCCTGCGCCAGACCGCCGACAAGGTCGGTGGCACCGCGCTGACGCTCGACGTCACCTCCGACGACGCCGTCGACGCCATCATCGCCCACCTGAAGGAACACCACGGCGGCACGCTGGACGTCCTGGTGAACAACGCCGGCATCACCCGCGACAAGCTGCTGGCCAATATGGACGAATCCCGTTGGGACGCCGTCATTGCGGTGAATCTGCTGGCCCCGTTGAACCTGACCGAAGGCCTGGTGGCCGCCGGTGCGCTCGGTGAGGGCGGCCGGGTGATCGGGCTGTCGTCGATGGCCGGTATCGCCGGTAACCGCGGGCAGACCAACTACGCCACCACCAAGGCGGGGATGATCGGCATCGCCGAAACCCTGGCGCCGGTGCTGGCCGAGAAGGGCATCACCATCAACGCGGTGGCCCCCGGGTTCATCGAGACCAAGATGACCGAGGCCATCCCGCTGGCCACCCGCGAGGTGGGCCGCCGGTTGAACTCACTGTTCCAGGGCGGCCAGCCGGTCGACGTGGCCGAACTCATCGCCTACTTCGCCAGCCCGGCATCGAATGCGGTGACCGGCAACACGATCCGGGTCTGCGGCCAGGCCCTGCTGGGGGCGTGACCGGCATGGCTGAGCAGTCCAACGGCCTGCTGAACATGGCACGAGCGGTGGCCGGTGCGCTGCCGTTCGTGCCGCGCGGCGACGGCCTGCCGGACCGGACGGTGCATGTCGCCGATCTGCGCATCGACGCGGCCAACGTCGCGGCCTACGCCCATGTGACGGGCCTGCGCTTCGGTGACACCGTGCCACTGACCTATCCGTTCGCACTGACCTTCCCGACCGTGATGTCGTTGGTCACCGGGTTCGACTTCCCGTTCCCAGCAATGGGTTCGGTGCACATCGAGAATCAGATCACCCAGTACCGCCCGATCGCGGTCAGTGACACCCTCGATGTGGCGGTGCACGCGGAGAACCTGCGTGAGCACCGCAAGGGTCTGCTCGTCGACATCGTCACCGAGGTGAAGATCGGCAACGACGTGGCCTGGCACCAGATCACCACGTTCCTGCACCAGCAGCGCACCAGCCTGTCCGGCGAACCGCGACCCGAACCGGCCAAGGCGCCCAAGCTGCCACCGCCGAACGCGGTGCTCTCGATCAGCCCCGGGCAGATCCGCTCGTACGCGGCCATCGGCGGCGACCACAACCCCATCCACACGAACTCGTTGGGCGCCAAGCTGTTCGGCTTCCCCACGGTGATCGCGCACGGCATGTACAGCGCCGCCGCGGTACTGGGCAACATCGAGGGTCAGCTGCCCGACGCGGTGGCCTACCACGTGAAGTTCGGCAAGCCCGTGCTGCTGCCGGCCAAGGCGGGCCTGTGGGTGGAGCGGGACGCCGACGGGTGGGAGCTGGCGCTGCGTCACCTGAAGAAGGGGTACCCGCACCTGACCGCGACGGTTCGGGGGCTCTGACCGGGAAGTAAGGCCTTGCTCAGGCCTTCTCGGATGGCCGGCCCTTGAGGCCGCGCCAGAACAGGTTGATCATCAGCTCGGTGGCGTCGTGCACGTCGGCGTCACCGGTGCTGACCCGGTCGGCGATGGCCTCGCCGGCACCCACCAGCGCCACCGCCATCATGTTGAAATCGGCGTCGGGCTCGGGATTGCGGGTGCCGGACTGCAACAGCCGGCCGACCAGGTCGATGATCCGCTCGCGGCCCTCCCGGACGGTGTGCGCGAAGGCCTGTGAGCTGGTGGCCTGGCTGTAGAGCACGATCCACGAGGACCGGTTCTTGTCGATATACCCGAGGAACGCGCCAACGGCGTTGCGCAGCATATCTTTCGGGCTCAGCGTGAAGTCGATGTCGCCGCGCACCACCTCGACGAACCGGTTCAGTTCGCGGTCCAGGCAGGCCCCGAACAACTCCTCCTTGGAGCCGTAGTACAGATACAGCATCGGCTTGGAGATCTGGGCCTGCCCGGCAATGGCATCCATCGACGTCTCGTGATACCCGTTGATGGAGAACATCTGCACGGCGGCGTCGAGCATCTGCTGCTCACGCACCGCGCGAGGCAACCGCTTCGTTCCACCTGCCATCCGTCCAGGGTAGGCAATGCCCGGTTCGGTTCCCCACTCAGGACAGCAACTCGCCGCGGCGCTGCTCCTCCCACAGGGCCATCCTGGTCCTGGCCGGCTCACCGATCGCGTCCATCACCAGCGGCACCAGCAGTTCGGTCAGCAGGAAACCGGCCGCCATGCTCTGGTAGGTGGTCCCCACCGTGCTGGAGGCCGCCAGCACCACCTCGGCGTCCGGGGCCACCGGACACGCCAGGTCATTGGTGATCAGCAGCACGGTGGCGCCGGCCCGGTGCACCCGGCCCGCCAGCTCGGCCGCGCTGCGCTGGTAGCGGTGGTAATCGAACAACACCAGCACATCGGAGCGGTCCAATTCCAGCAGCGCCCCGAGGTCGGCGCCGGTCGGATCCGCCAGCACCCGCAGCCCGGGCCGCAGCTGTTCCAGATGCGCGGCCAGGTGCACCGCCAGCAGGTGGGAGAACCGTCCGCCGTGCAGATAGATGGTCCTGCTGGTGTCCGCGAGCAACGCGACGGCCGCCTCCAGCGCGGCCGCGGGCAGTTGAGCCAGCGTCTCGGCGGCCCTGTCGTTCTGAGCCCGGCCCTGCTGCAGCAGCCGGTCCAGCGGGCTGCCGGCCGGCGGCGCGTCGGGCAGCCGGGTGATCGGGCCGCTGGAACGGGCCGACAGTTCGGCCCGCAGCGCCACCTGCAGGTCGGCGAAACCGTCGTACCCCAGGGACTGCGCGAACCGCAGCACGGTGGGCGGACTCACCTCCGCGCGCTGCGCCAGGCGGGCGGCACTGGCCAGTCCGGCACTCGGGTAGTCGGCCAGCAGCGCACGCCCCACGCGCCGTTCGGCCTTGGACAATGTGGACAGCGCGGCACTGGTTCGTTCTGCAACGGATTCCGGGTGCTGCGCGTCGACCACGGATGTCAATCTGCCATGACGGGCACGGTCGTCATCGTCAGGTCCCGCAGCGAGATCGCGGTGACACTCTCCGGCGGCAGCGGCTGCCAGTCCATGTCACCGAACCCGGTCGATCCGATGACCAGGGCACCGCTGCCGGTACGGGCCCAGCGCAGGCCGAAATAGTCCTCCAGATGTTCGGTGGGCAGGTCGGCGGCGGTGATCTCGGCGACGTCCTCGACGGACAACGTGCTGCGCGCATTGGCATGCACCGCGATGAGATGGCCCTCGCCGAGGATGAGGGCGTTGAGACTGGCGTCGGGGTAGGGCGCGCGCAGCCGGGCCACCGCGGCACGCACGGCCGAGGCGAGATCGAGGGCCTGGCGTCGATAGGCCCTGATGACGGCGAAATAGCGCTCGCTGTCGGTGGTGCCACCGAGCGTGCCGGCAAGGTCGGGTTCCAGCAGGGCGTCGAGCGCGTCGGTCGGTTTGATGGACCCGTTGTGCGCCATTGCCAGCCCATCGGCCAGGAAGGGGTGCGAGTTCTCCGGTCGTACCGCGAGTCCGCTTGTGGCCCAACGGAGATGGACCATCGTGGCGCGGGATCGCCAGTCGCGCATGACGGCGGCGAAGTCGGGATCGTCGATCGCGCTGGCGGCGCTGACGTGGACGCGCGGATCACCTCCGTCGGTGCCCGCGACACCCCACCCGTCGCCGTGCACCTTGGTCAAGGCCACGAAGTCCTTCACGACGTGGGCGCCCACCGCACCCTCGACGGTGACCGGTTCGGTCGACACCACACCGAGCAGTCGGCACACCGCGGCCCCCTCTCCTCGGTTCGCTCCCGAAAATCTTACAAATGTTTCTCGGATGGACGCATCTTAAAGACTCTGAAACATTTATGACATAGCGTTCCCCTGGAATCACCCCGGAGGAGGTCGTCATGCCCGACATCAGCGAGCAACTGCGCACGGAACTGCGTGCCGAGGGCGTCGAACTGGTGGCCGGCTCACTGACCGACCTGGCCGGGGTCACCCGCGCCAAGTACGTGCCACTGCGCCGCCTCGATGCGTTCGTGACATCCGGGATGGGGGTGTCACCGTCGTGGAGCGTCTTCTGCGTGGACAGCGGGATCGCCTTCACCCCGACCATCGGGGTGGTCGGGGATCAACGACTGCGCATCGACCCGGCCGACCTGCATACCATCGGCGACGGCATCGCCTGGGCCCCGGCCAGTCTCGGCGACCAGGACGGTACCGCGGCCCCGCTGTGCGCACGGTCCTTGCTGCGCGCCACCGAGCAGTCGTTGGCCCGGCGTGGCCTGACCGCACTGGTGGGCGCTGAACTGGAATGCACCATGCTGGCACCGGATGGCGGTCATGCCACGGCCGAATCCTGGTCGCCCTACGGCATCCGCACCTCGCTGGACCGGGCGGCGTTCCTGTCCGACCTGACCGTCGCCGCGGAACGGTCCGGCCTGAGCATCGAACAACTGCACACCGAATACGGCCACGACCAGCTCGAGGTCTCGCTGGCACCGACAACACCGGTGGCGGCCGCCGACGCCGTCATCCTGGCCCGGATCGTGATCGGACGCACCGCGGCCCGGCACGGACTGAAGATCTCGTTCTCCCCCGTGCCGTTCTTCGGGGAAGCGGGCAACGGTGCACATCTGCACCTGTCCCTGGCCGACGGGCAGGGCCCCCTGTTCTCCGGCGGCGACGGGCCGCACGGCATGCGCGCCGATGGCGCCGCCGCCATCGCCGGTGTGCTGGACACCTTGCCGGACCTGCTTGCGGTGTACGCCGGTTCGGTGCTGTCGGCGACCCGGCTCAAGCCCGGCAACTGGGCCGGCGCGGCACGCTGCTGGGGGCTGGAGAACCGCGAGGCGGCGGTACGCTTCGTCGCCGCCACCGCCGGAAACCCGCACGGCGCCAACGTCGAACTGAAGATCATCGATCCCAGCGCCAACCCGTACCTGGCAACGCTGGGCTTCCTGGGCAGCGCGCTGCGCGGAATCGAGCACGGCCTGGCCCTGCCGCAAGAGGTCACCGACAACCCGGCCGGCGTCGCCGAGCCGTTGCCCGCCGACCAGGCACACGCGCTGGACACCTTCGAATCCTCCTCTACCGCTGCAGAACTGCTCACCTCGGCGGTGGTCGAAGGGGTGCTCGCGGTACGCCGCTACGAACTGACCACCTTCGGCACCCGGCCACCGGCCGACACCATCGCCGCGTTGCGGCTGGCCTGGAGCTGTTGACCCCCAAACCGAAAGGCACCTCGATGAGCACGGAAACCACACCCGAGCACGATCAACTGACCCGCGGACGACTTCCCTTCTGGGTGGCGCTGGCCCTGTCGGTCGCGACCGTCGGCCCGACCTTGGCCATGTCCGGCAACGGCCAGGGTCTGATCGCCACCGTGGGCAAGGCCCTGCCCCTGGTCTTCGTCATCGGTCTGGTGGGCGTGGCCCTGGTCGGGTACAGCTTTGTCCGGCTCACCCGCCACCTCAACCATGCCGGGTCGGCCTACGCCCTGGTGGGCGGTACCGTCGGGCCGCGCACCGGGTTCTTCTCCGGCTTCGCGATGCTGGGCGCCTATGTCGGGTTCTCGATCGGGACCCTGGCACTGACCGCCGCTTTCACCAACGCGTTCATCGCCCAGCTGCAGGCCGGATCCGACCATCCCTACCAGCTGCCGTGGCTGGTTCCCGTGGTGATCGGCGCCGTCATTTCGTTCCTGTTGGCCGGCCGGGACGTGCGGTTGCTGGCCAAGATCCTGCTGGCGATCGAAGGAGTCGGCATCCTCGCCATGGTCGTGCTGGTGATCGTGATCTTCGCCCGCGGCGGGGCGCCCTCGACGGGCGTGGATTTCAGCGTGTTCTCCTTCTCCGGCGGAGTGTCCCCGTCGGCGGTGCTGTCCGGCGTGGTGGCGGCGTTCCTGTCCTGGGCCGGATTCGAGGCCTGCGCGTCGATGGGCGAGGAAACCGACAACCCGGGCCGCAACATCCCCCGGGCGCTCGGCGGTACCCTGATCCTCACCGGTGTGCTGTTCGTCGTCGTGATGTTCGCCCAGGTCATCGGATTCGGTACGGACGAGGCCGGATTGGCGGCGTTCCAGGGTTCGGGCAACACTCTGGGCGACCTTGGCAGCACCTATATCGGCCAGTGGTTCAGCCTGCTGATCATCTTCACCGCGACGGTGGCCGCCTTCGGCTGTCACATGGCCACCGCGGCCACCTCGGGCCGGATGCTGTACGCCTTCGGCCGCGACGGGTTCGGGCCGCGCGCGCTGGCGCACATCCACCCGTCCACCGGCGGCCCGCGCCGGGCCACCTGGCTGGTGATCGGGCTGGCGCTGGTGGTGGACCTGATCTGCGGGTTGACCGGCTGGCCGGAGATGGGCACCGGGAACCCCGCGATCGACACCTATTTCCTGTTCGCCGTCGCCGGGTCGGTGTGCCTGATGGTGTGCTATCTGCTCGTCGAGATCGCCGCCGCCTGGTTCATCGGTGCACCGAAATTCATTGCGGTACATGGCGGCCACGGCAAGGTGGCCGGTCTGGTGCTGCCCCTGCTGGGCGCCGTGGTGATCGCGGTGGTGCTGTGGTTCAACGTCAAGGACGCCCAGACCTGGACCGCTGCACCGCTTCTGGGTCTGTACTGGTGCCTGGTCGGGCTGGTGATCGCGCTGGCCGCCTCGGGCATCGCCAAACGGGTCGGTGAGTCGCTGACCGCCGAACTGCAACTGCCTGGCGCGCCGTGACGGCGACCCTCTACGCCCGTGACGAGGCCGTGATCGCGGGAATCGAGAAACTGCGGTTCTTTCCACTGGAAGTGGTGTCCGGGCATGGCAGCACGCTGGTGACACCGGACGGCCGAGAGCTGCTGGACCTGTCGGCGACGTGGACGGCCTCGGGCCTCGGGCACGGGCACCCGGCGATCGTGGAGGCGGTCAGCAGGGCTGTGCGTACCGCCCCGGGGTCGGGCGGACTGTCCGCCGTGCACCCGGATTCGGTGGGACTGGCCGAAGACCTGCTCGCCCTGGTGCCCGGCGACGGCGAGCGCCGCGTCTACCTTGGCCACGCCGGATCCGATGCCAACGACGTGGCGTTGCGGGCCTGCCGGCACGCCACCGGCCGGCGACGGGTGGTGGCGTTCGAGCACAGTTATCACGGCGGTGTCGGCGTCGCGATGGGAGTGTCGGGTGTACACGTCGACGCCGGCGCGGCACCCGACGTCGACGTGGCATTCCTGCCCTATCCCAACCCTTTTCGGCCGTCCGGACCCGACGATGTCGGACACTGCCTCGCGCTGGCCGAGGAGCAGATGGCAGCCGGTGACGTCGCCTGCCTGATTGTCGAGCCCATCCTCTCCGACGGCGGGCTGGTGGTGCCACCCGACGGATTCCTGGCCCGGCTGCACGAGGTGTGCAGGCGCTTCGCGGTGCCGATGATCTGTGACGAGGTCAAGATGGGTCTGGGCCGTCCAGGCACCCTGCACGCTTTCGAGCACGATGGCGTGGTGCCCGACATCGTCACCTTCGGCAAGGTGCTCGGCGGCGGTCTGCCGCTCTCGGCCGCGGTGGGGCCCGCCACGGTGCTCGACGCCCCACCGGCGGCGGCGCTGCTGACGACGGCGGGCAACCCGGTGTGCACGGCGGCCGGCCGGGCCGTGCTGGCGACCATCGTCGGCGAGCAGTTGCCCGAGCGTGCCGCCAGAGTCGGTGGCGTGCTGCGAAAGGCCTTGCAGCAATTAGATTCCGAACACATCGGGGACGTACGCGGGCGCGGCTTGGCCATCGGGCTGGAACTCGTGGACCCGGCCACCGGCGACCGTGCTCCGCGGCTGGCGGCGCAGGTGGTGTACCGCGCCTGGCAGCTCGGCGTGGTGGTGTACTACGTCGGCGGCAACGTCCTGGAGATCACGCCGCCGCTGGTGCTCACCGAGGCCGAGGCCCTGCGGGCCGCGGAGATCATCGGAGCCGCCATCACCGATGCCGCGGCGGGTAGCGTCGACGCCGAGGAGGTGGCCAGTTATGCCGGGTGGTGAGATGCTCGATGTGTTCGATCGCGTGGACGTGCCGGACGAGTTGGCCGACCATCTGCGCACCGTCGCGTTGATCGACCATCACGTGCACGGAGTGTTCGACCAGCCGGTCGATCGCGCCGGTTTCGAGCAGTCGATCAATGAAGGGTCCAACGACCCGATTCCCGACTTCATGACCCAATTCGATTCTCCGCTCGGACTTTCCATCCGCCGCTGGTGCGCTCCCCTGCTTGGCCTGGAGGCCTTCGCCGACGCCGACACGTATTGGAAGCGCCGTGCCGAACTGGGTCCGGCCGAACTGGCCGAACTCCTGCTGCCCGCCGCCGGCATCGAGCGGTGGGTGGTGGACACCGGCTTCAAGGGCGATCTGATCACCACCCCACAGCGGCTGACCGAGCTGAGCGGGCGACCGTCGTCGTCGATCCTGCGGTTGGAACGGCTCGCCGAGGAGCTGCTCGAGGACGGCACCGCTGCCGAGGATTTCCCCGCGGCGTTCCGTGCACACCTCGCCGACGCGGTCGATGACCCGGATACCGTGGGCACCAAGACCATCGCGGCGTACCGTACTGGATTCGACATCGACTGGTCCCGACCATCGGATGCCGAGGTCGTCGTCCACGCCCGCGAACTGGCCGCACGCGGCTCGCTACGCCTGGACAGCCCCGTGCTGATCGCCTTCGGGGTGCACGAGGCCGCCGAGCGCGGCCTGCCGATCCAGGTGCACGTCGGCTTCGGTGACCGTGATTTGGACCTGCACCGCACCGATCCGCTACTGCTGTTGCCGCTGCTGCGCAGCATGGCGCCTGTCCCGGTGCTGCTGCTGCACTGCTACCCGTTCCACCGGCAGGCCGGATATCTGGCACAGGCCTTCGATAACGTGAACTTCGATGTCGGACTGGGGATCAACTACCTCGGGGTGCGGTCCACCGGGTTGGTGGCCGAGGCCATGGAGACGGCACCGTTCGCCAAACAGCTGTTCTCCTCGGATGCGTTCGGCCCGCCGGAACTGCACGTGCTGGGCTCGGTGCTGTGGCGCCGGGCCATGGGCATCGAGCTGGCGAACTGGATCCGGCACGGCGACTGCACGGTGCCCGACGCCATCCGGATCGTCGACCTGATCGGCGTGCAGAACGCCGTCCGGGTATACGGGCTGTGAACCAGTCGACCGCACCGCTGCTGGATGCGTTGCGCGCCTTCGTCGAACGCGGGCAGGCGCCCTTCTACAGTCCCGGGCACAAGGGCGGCCGATCGCTGGACCCCTGGCTGCGCACACATATCGCCGAGCTGGATCTGAACAACCTGCCCGACCTGGACACCCTGCACTGCCCGGAGGGGCCGATCGCCGACGCCGAGCGGCTGATCGCCCAGGCGTGGGGCACCGGTCAGAGTTTCATCATGGTGCAGGGATCCACCGGCGGGAACATCGCGGTGGCGCTGAGCGCGCTGCGCCCCGGCGAACCCGTCCTGGTGCAACGGAATGCGCACAAGTCGGTGCTGGCCGGTCTGGTGCAATCCGGGGCCCGGCCGGTGTGGCTGGAGCCGCAGTGGGACAACCGTTTCGGCGTCGCGCACGGGCTGAGCGTCGCCGTCGTCGAGCAAGCCCTACGGGACACCGGCGCGACGGCACTGTGGCTGCTGCACCCCACCTACTACGGGACCACCGCTGATATCGTGGCGCTGGCCGCCCTGTGCCGCAGCCACCGAGCGCGCCTTCTGGTGGACGGCGCCCACTCGCCGCACTTCGGTTTCCACGACGAACTGCCCCCGGCCGCCGAACGAAGCGGGGCGGCCGCGACGGTGCAGTCGGTACACAAGATCCTCTCCGGCCTGAGCCAGGCCGCGGTGGTGCACATCGACCCGGCGCAGCTGGATCCGGCGACGGTACGGCGGGCGTTGCAACTGGTGCAGACCACCAGTCCGCATTTCGCCATCATGGCGTCCATCGACACCGCGCGTCGTGAGATGGCTTGCACCGGAACAGAACTGCTCAGCGCAACCCTGCGCCGGGCGCGGACGGCGGCCGCGCGGATCGCGGCGATCCCCGGGCTGCGCGTGCTGGGCCCGTCCGACGCCACCGGCCCGGGATCGGGTTTCTGCCACCTGGACGAGACCAAACTGTTGGTCGGCACCGGCGGCCTGGCCGTCGACGCCAGGGACGTGCTGACCCGACTGAACCGGGTGCACGGTGTGCAACCCGAACTCAGCGGGCCGGGCCACCTGCTGTGCATCACGACGATCGCCAACACCGATCACGATATGGACCGGTTGGTCGACGGATTGACCGAGACAGCGGCGTATTTCGGGTCACGTACCGACGAAGGCGTCGACGCCGGGCTGGTCGCCGATCTACTCGCCCTGCGGGCCGATCAGGTGCTGACCCCGCGTGAGGCGTTCTTCGCCGTCGACGAGGCCGTGCCGCTCACCGGCGCGACGGGCCGGGTGTCCGCCGAAGCCATCACGCCGTATCCACCGGGAATACCGTTGGTGATGCCGGGCGAGCGGCTGACCGCCGAGGCGGTGGACCTGCTGCGCGCCTTGGCGACGGCGGGCACCCCAATCAGCGCATCGGATCCGTCGCTGCAGCACGTCCTGGTGGTGCGCTGAACCGACTCAGATCGTGATGACCCCGCGGTAGCGGGCGCGGCCGTGTTCCATGGCGGCATACGCATCGGCCGCCTGCTCCAACGGGTACTCCTGGATCTGCGCCCGAACATCGTGCAGGACAGCGAAATTCATGGTGTCCTCGATATCGGCGGCGGTTCCCGACGGATGACCGGCCACCGTGAGCGCCGGGTTGATCAGATCCAGCGGGCTGATGGGCAGCGGGTCGGCCGACACCCCGATGACCACCAGCTCGCCGCGCGGGTTGAGCCCGCCGACCGTCTGGCCGATCGCGGTGGAGTTGGCGGCGGTGGCCAGCACCACCGCGACACCGCCGAGCGCGCGCAGCGCCTCGCTGACATCCGCGGCGGTGGAGTCGACGTAATGGTGGGCGCCGAACCGGCGGGCGTCGTCGGCCTTGTCGGCGCCGCGCGCGACGGCGACGGTCTCGAACCCCATGGCACGGGCGAACTGGATGCCGAGATGTCCGAGGCCGCCGACACCGAGCACGGCGACGCGGTCCCCGGCGACCGCGTGCGTCGAACGCAGGGCGTGGTAGACGGTGACGCCCGCGCAACTCATCGGCGCGGCGTCGACGAAGGACAGACCGTCGGGGATGCGGGCCAGCGCGGTGGCCGGCGCGGTGACCGATTGCGCGTACCCGCCCGGGTACTGCCAGCTGGGTACCTGACCGTTCTCGCAGTGGATGAATTGACCCTTGCGGCATTGCCCGCAGTGGTTGCAGTTGCCGCCGAACCAGCCAACCGCCACCCGATCACCGACCGCGAAACCTTCGACACCGGAACCGATTTCGGCGATAGTGCCGGCGATCTCGTGGCCAGGGGTCAACGGCCAGGTCAGGCCGGGGAAGTGTCCGGCCACGAATTCGCGGTCGGTGCCACACACTCCGCAGGCCGCCACGTCGATGCGCACATGCCCGGCCGCCGGCGGCGACGTCTCGACATCGACGAGCTCGAGCGGGGCCTGGGCGGAGGCAACGTGTACGGCGCGATGTGTGGTCATGCGCCTCAGATTATCCACATTTCGTCGCCGCCAACCGGCGAAGCGAGTCATCCAATCGCGGCACCGCGAGCTGACCCGCGTTGACCGCCTTCTCCAGGTGGTCCAGCACTGCGGGCACCTCACCGGTGGTCACCCACAACGCGACGTCGGCGCCGGCCTGCAGTGCCCGCAGCACCGCCTCGGCCACGCCGTAGCGGGCGTTGATGGCCGCCATGCTGGACAGGTCGTCGGTGTACACCACCCCGTTGAAGCCCGGTCCGCCATAGCCGCCGGAGCGCAGCAGGCCATAGGCGGCGCCACTGAGGCTGGCCGGGTCCGTGCCGGTCAGTCCAGGAACCTGCAGGTGCCCGACCATGACCGCGACACCGGGCTCGGTGGTGAGCGTCCGGTACGGCACCAGGTCGTCGGCCTTCAGCGCATCCAGCGGCGGGGTGGTGACCCCACCGGTGTGGGAATCACCCGAGCCGTGACCGTGCCCGGGGAAGTGCTTGAGCACCGGCGTGACACCGCCGTCGCGCAGCCCGCGGGCGTAGGCGCCGGCGTACTCGGTCACCTTGGCCGGGTCCGAACCGAAGGACCGGTCCCCGATCACTTCGTCGTCGGATTCCTCGGTGACGTCGACCACGGGGGCGAAGTCGACGGTGATGCCGAGTCCGCGCAGCGCCTGACCGCGTTGCAGCGCAATCTGATACACCTCGTCGGGCGTCTTGGTCTGGGCCAGCACCCGCGGCGAGGGCTGCACGCCGATCATGTCGGCCAGCCGTGACACCCGGCCGCCCTCCTCGTCGACGCTGACCGCCAGCGGCAGCGCGGACGCCGCTTCGGTGATCCCCTTGAGGTCACCGAAGATCGATTTGTCGGTCCAGCTGCCGATGAAGATGCCGCCGACGTGGTAGTTGGTCACCACGGCCTTGGCGTCGGCGGCGTCGGTGACGCCGACCATGAGCAACTGGGCCAGCTTCTCGCGCAGCGGGATGGTGGTGACGTCACCGCACAGCGGCAGTGCCTCGGCCGGGGCGGGAGCCAGCGGTGCGCTGGTCGATGCCGGGGTGACGCTACTGCTCACCGGCGACGCGGCAGGTTCGGAGTGGGAGCAGCCCAGCAACAATGTGGACAGCGCTGTCAGGGCACCCAGGGTGCGGGACATCGGCATGCCACGTGACCTTAGTCGCCGCACAGCATCGGCCGGGGAACACCCGTCGACCGCCGGTGGCGTACCGAACGTGCACCCAGATCGGGTTTTGCGGGGTGCCGAGGGTCTGTGTGCACCCTCGCAGTCACATTTCCCCGTGCTAGGTTGACGGCATGGATCGGTTCGTCGTGCCCGCCGCGGCCAGCATCGTCGTCGGCCTTTTGCTGGGTGCGGCCGCGATCTTCGGTGTGACGCTGATGATCCAGCAGGACACCAAGCCGCCGGTGCAGTCGGGTGACCCGGCGTCATCCGTGCTCAACCGCGTTGAATACGGCGACCGGGCCTAACCCCGGGGCAACCGCCGGACAGGGATCTGTCCCCGTCGCTTCGCTCGCCCCCGGATCTGTCCCCGTCGCTTCGCTCACCCCCGCCCCGCTGTCCCGTCGCTGGTTGTGGTTGGTCGGCCTTGTCTCACTGATCCTGTGCCTCGCGCAGTCCCCGGGCCGCATCTCGCCGGACACCAAACTCGATCTCACCGCCAACCCGCTGCGGTTTCTGGCCCGCGCGGCCAACCTGTGGAACAGCGACCTGCCGTTCGGCCAGGCGCAGAACCAGGCGTACGGCTATCTGTTCCCGCACGGAGCCTTCTTCCTGCTCGGTGACCTGATCGGGCTGCCCGGCTGGCTGACCCAGCGCCTGTGGTGGGCGCTGCTGCTGACGGCCGGTTTCTGGGGACTGCTCCGGGTGGCCGAGGCGCTCGGCATCGGCAGTCCGACGTCCCGGATCATCGCGGCGACGGCGTTCGCCCTGTCCCCGCGGGTGCTGACCACCCTGGGCGCCATCTCGTCGGAGACGTTGCCGATGATGCTGGCCCCGTGGGTGCTGCTGCCGGTGATCCTGGTGATGCGCGGCGATCCGAGAGTCCGGACGTTGGCCGCGCGTTCCGCGGTAGCCGTCGCGTTGATGGGCGCGGTGAACGCGGTGGCCACCCTGACCGGTTGCCTGGCGGCGGTCATCTGGTGGGCCGCCCACCGACCGAACCGGCAGTGGTGGCGGTTCACCGCGTGGTGGGCGGTATGCACGGTGCTGGCCGTCACCTGGTGGGCGGTGGCGCTGGTACTGCTGGGCCGGATCAGCCCACCGTTCCTCGACTACATCGAATCCTCGGGCGTCACCACCAGCTGGTTGTCGCTGACCGAGGTGTTGCGGGGCACCGACAGTTGGACACCGTTCGTCGCCACCACCGCAACCGCCGGCTCCTCCCTGGTCACCGGATCGGTGGCGGTGCTGGCCACCACCCTCGTCGCGGCCGCGGGGCTGGCCGGACTGGCGATGAAGACCATGCCGGCGCGCGGGCGATTGATCGCCATCCTGTTGATCGGGACCGTCGCGCTGGCGGCGGGCTATTCCGGCGGGCTGGGTTCGCCGATCGCCCACCAGGTGCAACTGTTCCTGGACGCCGGCGGCACACCGCTGCGCAACGTGCACAAACTCGAACCCTTGATCCGGCTGCCGCTCACACTGGGGCTGGCCCATCTGCTGGGCCGGGTTCCGTTGCCGGGCAGCGCGCCCCGCACGGTGTGGCTGCCGGTGTGGACGCATCCGGAAAAGGACCGGCGGGTGGCGGTGGCCATCGTCGTGCTGGCCGCGCTGGCCGCCGGGTCGTCGCTGGCCTGGACCGGCCGGCTCACCCCGGCCGGCAGCTTCAGCGCCATTCCGCAGTACTGGCACGACACGGCCCGCTGGCTCGACGAGCACAACACCGACCGGGGCCGGGTGCTGGTGGCCCCCGGCGCTCCGTTCGCCACCCAGACCTGGGGCAACACCCACGACGAACCACTGCAGGTCCTCGGCGACAGCCCATGGGGGGTACGGGATTCCATTCCGCTCACCCCGCCGGAGACCATCCGCGCGCTGGATTCGGTGCAGCGCCTGTTCGCGGCCGGCCGCCCGTCCGCCGGTCTCGCCGACACCCTTGCCCAGCAAGGCATTTCCTATCTGGTGGTGCGAAACGACCTGGATCCCGAGACGTCCCGGTCGGCGCGGCCACTGCTGGTGCACCGCGCCGTGGACCACTCCCCCGGCCTGACGAAGGTCGCCGCCTTCGGGGAGCCCGTCGGGGCCGGCCTGCTGGAAGGATTCGTCGCCGACAGCGGGCTGCGGCCGCGGTATCCGGCGGTGGAGATCTATCGCGTGCGCAACGCCGTCACCGGCCCCTATGTGACGGACACCGACACGGTGGCCCGGGTGGACGGCGGGCCGGAAGCCTTGTTGCGCCTCAACGAACGGCGCCGACTGCTGGGCAAAGAGCCGCTGGGCCCGATGTTGCTGACGGCCGACGCCCAGCGTGCCGGGCTGCCGGCCCCGCTGGTCACCGTCACGGACACGCCGTTGGCACGCGAGACCGACTACGGCCGGGTGGACAACCATTCCTCGGCCGTGCGCTCCCCGGACGATCCGCGGCACACCTTCAACCGGGTGATGGACTATCCCGCCGGCACCGACCCGGTCTATGGCCAATGGTCCGGGGGCCGGATCACCGCGTCCAGCTCGGCATCGGATTCCACGGCACTGCCCAACGTTTCGCCGTCGACGGGCCCGGCTGCGGCCGTCGACGGGGACTCGTCGACCAGCTGGGTCTCCAACGCGTTGCAAACCGCGGTCGGACAGTGGCTGCAGGTCGACTTCGACCACCCCATCACCAACGCCTCACTGACCATCACCCCGAGCGCCACTGCCGTCGGGGCACAAGTACGCCGGATCGAGGTGTCGACCGCCAACGGCACCACCACCCTGCGGTTCGACCAGCCCGGCAAGCCGCTGTCGGTGGCACTGCCCTACGGCGAGACGCCGTGGATGCGGATCACCGCCGTCGGCACCAACGACGGCTCCCCCGGGGTCCAGTTCGGCATCACCGACTTCTCGGTCACCCAGTACGACGCCTCCGGTTTCGCCCATCCGGTCAACCTGCGCCATACCGTCGACGTCCCCGGGCCGCCCGCGGGATCGGCAGTGGCGCAATGGGATCTCGGCACCGAGTTGCAGGGCCAGCCCGGATGCGCGGCGGCGCCGGACGGGGTGCGGTGCGCCGCGGCGATGGCACTGGCCCCCGAGGAGCCGGTGAACCTGAGCCGCACGCTGACCGTGCCCTCGGCCACGTCGGTCACCCCGACCGTCTGGGTCCGGGCCCGCCAGGGTCCGCGGCTTGCCGACCTGATCGCGATGCCCGGTACCGCGCGCGCCACCGGTGACGCCGACCCGATCGACGTACTCGGTTCGGCATACGCGGCCGCCGACGGGGATCCGAGCACGGCGTGGACCGCACCGCAGAATGTGGTGCAGTTCAAGACCGCCCCCAGCCTCACCCTCAAGCTGCCACGGCCCGCGGAGGTTTCCGCGCTGATGCTGGCGCCGAGCAGTTCGGAACTGCCCGCGCATCCGACCATGGTGGCCATCGACCTCGGAGACGGACCGCAGGTGCGACCGCTGGCCGGCACCAAAGCCCAGACCGTCGATCTCAAGCCCCGCGTGACCGACACCATCACCGTGTCCATCCTGGACTGGCGTGACGTGATCGACCGCAACGCACTGGGTTTCGACCAGCTCAAGCCGCCAGGGCTGGCCGAGGTGACGGCACTGGACCGGGACCACCGTCCCATCGCCGCCGCCGACGGTGCGGCCAACCGCAAGCGTGTCATCACATTGCCCTGCGGGCAGGGGCCGATCATCGGGGTGGCCGGCCAGTTCATACAGACCTCGATCACCACCACCGTCGGCGCGCTGCTCGACGGCGAGCCGATCGCCGCCAGCGCATGCCAGAGCCGGCCGATCGCGCTGCCCGCGGGGCAACAGGAATTGCTCATCAGTCCCGGTCCGTCGTTCTTCGTCGACGGAGTCGCGCTGGCCGCGCCGGGTTCCAGCGACCTACGTCCGGCGCCGACGGCCCCCGCGCGCATCGGACAGTGGGGACCGGACCGTCGGGAGATCGACGTCACGGCGTCCGACCGGGACCGGATCCTTGTGGTGCCCGAGAGCCGTAACCCGGGCTGGGTTGCCCATGCCACCGGTGGTGGCGACCTGAAGCCGATCACCGTCAACGGGTGGCAGCAGGGTTGGGTGATCCCCGCGGGCACGTCGGGTCCGATCACCCTGACCTTCCCGTCGAACGCCGCCTACCGCGTCGGCCTGTTCGGTGGGCTGGGCCTGTTGCCGATCTTGGCATTGCTTGCGCTGCTGCCGATCCGGCGCCCCCGCGCCGGTGAGCCCGTGCACCCGTGGCAGCCGC
This sequence comes from Mycolicibacterium sp. J2, assembly GCF_026240945.1. Taxonomy (GTDB): domain Bacteria; phylum Actinomycetota; class Actinomycetes; order Mycobacteriales; family Mycobacteriaceae; genus Mycobacterium. Next base: position 317,052 of record NZ_JAPFPY010000010.1, on the reverse strand, counting down.
GGCCGGTCGTGCTGGGCGGCCTGGCCGTGGCGGCCGGCGCGGTGATCAGCGGGGTGGCCGGTGCGGTGGTGGTCGCGGTGGCACTCGGCGCCCGGTATCTGCTGCGGCAACGGCCACGACCGCTGGAGCTGGTGACGGTCGGCACCTGTGCCGCGGGCCTGATCGTCGCCGGTGCGGCGCTGTCCCGGTATCCGTGGCGGTCGGTGGACGGTTACGTCGGCCATTCCCCGTGGGTGCAACTGCCGGCGCTGATCGCGGTGGCGATGCTGGCCGCGTCGACGGTGGTCTATACGTCGAGCACCAAACGCGGTGAGAGCGAACGTGATACGCAGGTGAGCATCGAGGACTGACGTTCGTCGTCGGTCAGCCGGTTGTCTCGGTGATCGGGCGTTCCGGCGAGCACGCCGATCTTGCAGGTACCGCAGAAGCCCTGTCGGCACGAGTACGCGATATCGGGCCGCACCCGGGTAAGCGCCTGCAGTAGCGTCTCGTCGGCCGCCACGGGGACCACCTCACCGGTGCTGGCCAACTCCGCCTCGAACGGACTGCCGTCGACCACCGGCGGTGCGCTGAATCTCTCGAAATACAGTGCAGTGGAATCAGTTCGGCCGAACCCGTGGCGCACCGTCTCGATCATCGGCGGGGGCCCGCACACGTACACCGCACCGGCTCGTGGTGCGTCCCGCAACAGATCATCGGCGGTGGGGATGCCGTGTTCCTCGTCGAGGCGGATGGTGACCCGCGCCGGATCCCACTGCCACATCTCGTCGAGGAACGGGATGGTGTCGGCACTGCGGCCGCAGTACACGAAATGCCAGTCCAGACCCAACCGCTGGGCGGCGCGCACCATGGGCAGGATCGGCGTGATTCCGATGCCACCGGCCAGATAGAGCACCCGCGGATGCGGGATGAACGGAAAGCCGTTGCGCGGCCCGCGAACCGTGACGGAGTCCCCTTCGGCCAGCGCATGCATTTCCAGCGAACCGCCGCCGCCGGACGGGATCTTGCGCACCGCGATGCGATAACCGGACCGGTCCTGCGGGTCACCGCACAGCGAGTACTGCCGTCGCCGGCCGGACGGCAGGTGCAGATCGAGGTGCGATCCCGGCTGCCAGGCCGGTAGCTGGGCGCCCGTCGGGTCGGCGAAAGTCAGTGCCACCACGTCGTTGTCGCTGGCGACCACGACCCGTTCGGTGAGCACCAGCGTCATCGGGTCATCCGGGCTGCGCACGGCACGGTGATCGGTGTAGCCCTTGCGCGTCACCGGACGCAGCCAGAACTTGTCGAGCACCGTGGCGACCACGTTGATGGCCCGGTCGTCGATAGGCGCGCCGACCGGCGGCACGTGCTTCACTGCGCGACGGGCCGGGTGGCCGGCGAGGACGCCAGGTACGCCACGGCCTGTGCGGTGTCGCCGACGTCGCCGGGGTGATACCACGGCGAGAAGTACTGCAGGGCACGCAGCACGAGATGCCGGATGGGCGGTGTCACGCCACGATGGGCGGAACGGAAAAGCTTGCGCCACACAATTTTCCGTTGCCTGCGTGACATGGCGACGTTGGGGTCGACGCGCATGAGGTATCGGATCCCCTGCCAGATCAGGTACAGCAGGACCGGGGCGACGACCACCTGGGCGCGGGCCCGGCGGAGGTAGCTTCCGTCGAAGTAGTGCAGCACGTCATGCGAGACCATGCGGTGCTCGACTTCCTCGGCCCCATGCCAGCGCAGCAGGTCGAGCACCACCGGGTGGACGGTGGTGTCGTTGAGCTGATCGGCGTTGAGCACCCAGTCACCGAGGAAGGCGAAGATGTGCTCCAGTGCGGCGATCACGGCCAGCCGCTCGACCAGATAGTTGTGCGCTTCCTCGCCGGCGGTCTGGCGGGGGCCGAGCAGGTGGCCGAACACCCAGTTGGCCCGCTCGATCATCGGGGCGGGGTCGATACCGTGGCGGGTCAGGTACTCGTTGAGTCCCACGTGGGCGTTGGCATGCATGGACTCCTGGCCCATGAAACCGATGACATCCTCACGCAGCTTCTCGTCCTGGATGTGCGGCAGCGCCTCTTTCAGGACGGTGATGAACCACTCCTCGCCGGCGGGCAGCAGCAGGCTCAGCCCGTTGTAGAGGTGCGTGGCGACGGGATATCCGTAGACGTAATGCGCTGGCACGTCGGCCAGGTCGAAGTGCACGGGACGGGCGTGCAGGGCGATGGCAGTGCCGTCCGGGGTGTCGGTGTCCAACAGCTCCATCCGCGTAACGGTACCTGCGGTACCGGATAAAGTCGATCCCGGTCGTCACCGCGCGATGGCCGGTTCGGCGGCGTCGGTGACCGAGCTGTCCAGCGGAGGCGGCACCGGGCCTCTGCGGTACTCCCAGCGGCGCAGCGCGTTGCGGCACGGTGATTCGACCAGGGCGTAGCTGACCGCCGCGATGGCGAACCCGAAGATCAGCGTGAGCGCCAGCACGGCAGGCAGATGCCCGTTGAACGGGAACTGACCGATGATGGGAAACACCATGGCCAGCGCCGCCAGGTGCCAGATGAACAGCCCGTAGGACCACCGGCCCAACGTCACCATGGGCCGGCTGCCCAGCAGCCGGTGCGGTGTCTCGGGCCGGTCCAACACCAGCGGGGCCAGCAGCGCGCCGGCGACCACCGCGCCCATCGTCACCTTCACCACGAATTGGCCGATGGTGCCCGGCGTCAGACCTTCCGGACCGGCCAGCGGCGACGCGGCCACGACGAACGCGATGGCCGCCACCGCGGCCATCACCAGGCGGTTGCGGGCCAGTCGGTGCGCAGGCCCGACCGGGCTGACGGTCAGCTCGGCGAGCAGCATGCCCGCGGCGAACCAGGAGAAGAAGGCCGGCGGCCAGTTCAACGGATTGACCCCGGCGGGCGGATGCAGCGGCAGCAGGCCCCACGCCAGGCTCAGCGCGGCCACCGCGGCAATCGCCGGGATCCGGGCGCGCACCGGCAACCGGCGGGCCAGCAGCGCCAACAACGGCAGCGCCAGGTAGAAACTGACCTCCACCGAGAGGCTCCACATCTGGGTGAGGCCCGCGGTCAGCGTCAGCGGGACGTAGATCTGGGTGAGCGTCAGGTTGGCCAGCCATACGGTGAAATCGGCGTCGGCATCGGGCAGCAGGGTGAGCACCACGATCACGGCGACCAGGTAGCCGGGCATGATGCGCACCAGCCGCGACCGCAGATAATGCCCGGTCGGTGGGCGTTTGCGCAGGCCACGGGCGGCGGCCGCGTGACCGCGCCACAGCAGGAAGCCCGACAGCGCGAAGAACACCGCCACCGCGAGATCGAACCGCCCCAGCAGCCGGCCCCCGACACCGCCGGTGTGCCCGGTCTGGAAGGCCACGTGCGTGAGCACCACGCCCATGGCCGCACAGGCCCGCATCCCCTCGACCGCGGGCAGGAAACTACGCGTCCCGCCGATCTCGGAAGTGCCCATGGCCAACAGTCTGCCGTTCGAGCGGGATGCCGCGCACCGACCGGGTAGTCAGCGAAGGTGGAGTTGTCCTGAACATCCCGCTTACGGTGTGCTGTTAGGGTCAAGTCCGACCGAAGGGAGCACGGGTTGAACCGCGCAGTGGCCCTGCGAATCGCAGCGTGCGGACTGATGGGGCTCGGCGCTGCCCTGCTCATCGCCGCGTTGTTGTTGTCGACGTACACCAAGGGCAAGATCTCCAAGATTCCGCTGGATCTCGAAGCCGACCTGATCAGCGAGGGCACCGGAACCGCGCTGGACCCGGCGTCGCTGGCCCAGCCGGAACATTTCGTCATCAACAAGAACGTTCCGGTGGCGCAGCAGCAGCAGGTCAGCGTAGAGGCTCCGGCGAATGCCGATGTGGTCACCCTGCAGGTCGGCACCTCGCTGCGGCGCACCGACAAGCAGCAGGACAAGGGTCTGCTGCTGGCCATGGTGGACACCGTGACGTTGAACCGGACCACGGCCGAGGCGGTCTCCAGCGACACCAACCCCGGCGGGGCCGTGCAGAAGCCGCGCACCATCGAGGAGCAGAACCCGCCGACCAACATCGCGCTGCCGCACGAGGGGCTGGCCTACCGCTTCCCGTTCGACACCGAGAAGAAGACCTACCCCTACTTCGACCCGATCGCGCAGAAGGCCTTCGACGCCAACTACGACGGCGAAGAGGACATCAACGGGCTGACCGCCTACCGGTTCACCCAGAACGTGGGCTATGACGCCGACGGCAAGCTCGCCGAGCCGATCAAGTACGCGTCGCTGTACGACAACGACATCGACAGCACCGTGACGGCCCTCGCGCAGCAGTGGGGCGTGCCGTCCGAGGACCCCTACGCGCCCATCACCATGACCCGCTACTACGCCGCCCAGCGGACGTTCTGGGTCGACCCGGTGACCGGCACGATCGTCAAGTCCAAAGAGCATGCCTTTCACTACTACTCACGCGACGCCCTCAAACCGGAGGTGACGTTCGCCGATTACACCGTGACCTCCACCGAGGCGACGGTCGAGAACCAGGTTTCCGCCGCGCGCGACGAGGCCGACAACCTGGCGCTGTGGAGCCGGATCCTGCCGATCACGTTCGCCGGCCTCGGCTTGGTGATGCTTGTGGGTGGCGTGCTGCTCGGTTCGTTCGGATTGCGTGCCGAGTCCGCGCTGATCGATCCCGGCCTGGACGGGTCGGATCGCGGGTTCTTCAGCCGTCGTGACGACGAATCCGGCCCGATGCCGGCCGCCGAGGCGCAAACCGAGAAGATCCCCACCCGGCGACCGACCGACCTGCCGCCGGACCGACCGGTCTGAAAGCCCGGCACGCGGTAGCGCCGGCGTACGCGCTGGCGCTGTCCCTGCTCGTCACCGGCCCGCTGCTGGGCCCGGGGTACCTCCTGCTGCGCGACGCGGTGTCCACCCCGCGGTCGTATCTGTCCGATGCGGCACTCGGGTTGTCCGAGGCCGCCCCGCGCGCACTACCGCAGGACTTCCTCCTCGCCGTCGTGTCGACCGTGGTCGACGGCGGCGTGCTGGTCAAGATCCTGCTGGTGGCCGGACTCTGGCTGGCCGGCTGGGGCGCCGCCCGGTTGGTGGCGGTGGTGCTGCCGCAGACCGGGATGGCCGGCCAGGGCGTGGCCGTGACCCTGGCGATCTGGAATCCCTATGTCGCCGAACGCTTGCTGCAGGGGCATTGGAGCCTGCTGGTCGGGTACGGCTGTCTGCCGTGGGTGGCCGCGACGATGCTGCGCGGGCGGCTGTGGGGCGTGGTGTTCTGGCTTGCGCTGGCGGGCCTGACCCCTACGGGTCTGATCCTGGCCACGGTGATCGCGCTGGTGTGCGCTCGGGGGTGGCGTCCGGTGGGGGTGACGCTGGCCGCCGCGACAGGCGCCGCACTGCCGTGGCTGACCGCGTCGGTGGTGGCCGGGTCGTTGTCCGGCTCGGCCAGTGCCGGCGTCCGGGCCTTCGCGGCACGCGCCGAACCGGGCTTGGGCACGGTGGGTAGCTTGGCCGGTCTCGGCGGAATCTGGAACGGGCAGTCCGTACCCGTCTCGCGGACGACACTTTTCGCTCTGGTGGCGACGCTGGTACTGCTCGCGGTGGTCGTTGTCGGTCTTCCGATGGTGTTGCGGGTGCGGACGGCCCGGCCCCTGCTGGTGTTGGCGGTGGCCGCGGTGGTGTTGCCGGCGCTCGCGGCGACCGGGCCCGGTCTGGCGGCACTGGAGGCGGTGATCCGGGCGGTGCCCGGGCTGGGCCTGCTGCGCGACGGCCAGAAGTGGGTGGCGCTGGCGATGCCCGGCTACGTGCTGGCCGCGGCCGGCGTGGCCAGATACGGCCGCGCGGTGGCCGTGGTGGGCGCCGCCGCGCTGATCGCCGTGCTGCCCGACCTGGCGTGGGGCGTGGCGGGCCAGCTGCGGGCGGTGCACTATCCGGCGGCCTGGCCCGCGGTGGCCCGGCTGATCAACGCCGATCCCCGTCCGGTCGCGGTGCTGCCGGCCGACAGTATGCGGCAGTTCCGGTGGGCCGGGCCCGCGCCGGTGCTCGATCCCTTACCGCGCTGGGTCTCCGCCGACGTGCTGGCCAGCGGTGACCTGCTGATCGGCGGTAAAACGGTGCCCGGCGAAGGTACGCGGGGCCGGGAGGTGACCGAGCTGCTGGCCGGCGGCGCGTCCCGGGAGCGGCTGGCCGCAGCGGGTGTCGGCTGGGTGGTGGTCGAATCCGGATCGCCGGCCCTGGATCTGCCCGTCGCCTACCGCGACGACGACCTCACCCTGTACCGGGTGGGCGGGACGGCGCCCGCCGCGTCCGGGCGTGGGCTGCTGATCGGCGCGCATCTGGTGTGGTTGGGGCTGCTGGTGGGCGCGGGTGCGGTGGCGGCGTCGGCGCTGTCACCCAACCGGCGGCGGTCGCGTACCTGAGGCACGAGATTGCAGATATGGCGGAAAACATCGAGTGGCACGCGCCATAACGGCAATCTCGCGGAGCCGCCGCGGTCGGCCGGGATACTTTCGGTCCGCACCCAGCGTTTTCACAGATTAAGGTTCAAGCGCGATCCACTGCACGACGACAGGAGCTCCACATGAACGCGACGATCATCCGCCGCACCGCGGCCGGCCTGCTGCTGGCGTCGCTGGCCACGGTTGGCGTGGCGTGCTCGAACAGCGAGAAGGAAGCGCCGAGCACCAGCACGACCACCACGACGACCACCACCGCTCCTGCGCCGACGAGCACCCCGCCTGCGGAGCCGACCGAGAAGAGCATCAGCCCGACGGGCGGCAACCTGTTCACGCCGACGGTGAAGGCGCCGGGCCCGCAGACCGCCGCTCCCGGCAACCTGCCCGGCAACTCGCCCAAGTAAGGCGCTACACCACGCCGCTGACGTAGGTGCCGGCATGCACCGACTCCAGCACCGCGCGCATCGCGTCCGCGCTTTGCGCCCAGGAGAATTCGGTGCTGCGCACCTGCGCCTTGGCCCCGAGCTCGATCCGCAGCACCGGGTCGGTGAGGAGCCTGGCCAGGGCGTCGGTGAGTTCGGCGGGGCCGTCGACGAGCAGGCCGGTGACGCCGTCGACGATCGAGTCGGTCAGCCCGCCGGACGACCGGTACCCGATGGTCGGGACGCCGTGTTGGGCTGCCTCGATCACCGCCAACCCCCAGCCTTCCTTGCGGGAGGGCATCAGATGCACCCAACATTGTTGGACCACTTGATGTTTGGCTTCATCAGCAATGTGTCCGTGGAAAGTGACGGCGTCGGTGATGCCGAGCCGGGCCGCGTGGCGCACCAGCCGGTCCTGCCACCAGCCGCCGCCGACGATGTCCAGGTGCAGATCCGGTATCCGCTCCTGCAGGGCGGCCACCGCGTCGAGAGCGTCTTCGATCTGCTTGTGCGGCACCAGCCGTGACAGCACCGCCACCCGCGGTGTCGCGGACCGCGGCAGTTCCAGGCTGCCCGGCGGGGCCGCGTCCAGTCCGTTGCGCACCACCGCGATGCGATGCTTGCCGACACCCAGTTCGACGAGCTCGCGGGCCGAGGGCAGCGACACGGTGACGTACTGATTGCGCCGATGCAGCCGCGGCGAGAGCCGCGACTCGACAAGCCAGCCGAACCTGCCGGTACGACGTCCGGCCACCGGCCACTGTTCGCGGTGGCAGTGGTGTACCAGCACCACCGAGCGCCGGCCGTAGGCGAGCCTGGCCAGAAACGGGATGCCGTTCTGGGTGTCGATGACGACGTCGGGCCGCGCGCGGCGCAGCGGCCCGAGGCCGATGCGGGCCAGCACCATGGCAAGGCCGGCCCAGATATAGACGGAGTAGGGGCCGCCGCCGCGGCTGACGGTGATTCCGTCGAGCACTTCCCGGCGCCGGGCACCGGGATAGCGCGCGGTGCGCATGGTGACCGCGACGCCGTCGGCGGCCAGTTGGGTGCCGATCCGCTGCAGGTAGGCCTCGCTGCCGCCGCCTTGTGGATGGCCGGTGTCGCGCCAGCACAACAGCAGTACTGACCGGACGGGCGGGCGCGAAGACATCGTGTCGAGAGTACCGGTGAGTAGTTTGAGCGGGTGCGTCCTACCGAGTTGTTCGCCGAGCGGGCCACGCTGCGGCGGTCGGTGCGGCTGCTGGCGTCGTTCCGGTTCGAGCAGAGTGACCCGGCCAGGTTCTACGGTGCGCTGGCCGCGGACACGGCCACCATGGTGGCCGACCTGTGGACGGGAAGTACCGGTTCGTCGGCGGCGGGGCGCACCGTGTGCGACGTCGGTGGCGGTCCCGGCTATTTCTCGGCCGCGTTCGACGCCGCCGGGATGACCTACATCGGCGTCGAGCCGGACCCCCGCGAGATGCACGCGGGTCCCGCTGCCCAGCCGGGGACGGGGCTGTTCGTCCGCGCCTCTGGCCTGGCACTGCCGTTCGCCGACGACAGCGTCGACGTCTGCCTGTCGTCCAACGTCGCCGAGCACGTGCGGGATCCGTGGCGGCTGGGCAACGAAATGCTGCGCGTCACCCGCCCCGGTGGATTGGTGGTGTTGTCCTACACGGTGTGGTTGGGCCCGTTCGGGGGGCACGAGATGGGCCTGACGCATTACCTGGGTGGCCGCCGCGCGGCGCAGCGGTACACCCGTAAACACGGTCATCGACCCAAAAACGACTACGGATCGTCGTTGTTCGCGGTGTCCGCCGCCGACGGGTTGACCTGGGCTCGTTCGACGGGGGCGCTGATCGCCGCATTTCCCCGCTACCACCCACGATGGGCTTGGTGGATGACCGCGATTCCGGGTTGGCGGGAATTCACCGTGAGCAATCTGGTGCTGGTGTTGCGCGCCGGCTGAGAACGGCATTGAAACGTGTTCTCGTTTCGTCGGGAACTGGGTAATGTGACGGGCATGACACAGAGCGCTACAACCGCGGGCACCGCAACCCTGGCCCGGACCGTCTGGGACAAGCTGTTCATCGGCGGCCAGTGGGTCGAGCCGTCGACCTCCGAGATCATCGAGGTCTTCTCCCCCGCCACCGGTGAGAAGGTCGGCCAGGTTCCGTTGGCCGCCGAAGCCGACGTCGACGCCGCGTGCGCCGCGGCGCGCAAGGCCTTCGACGAGGGCCCGTGGCCGCGGCTGGCTCCGCAGGAGCGCCAGGCGGTGCTGGCCAAGGTGGTGGAGCTGGTCAACGAACGTGCCGAGGAGTTCAAGGAACTGCTCAAGCTGGAGACGGGCCAGCCGCCGACCATCATCGACATGATGCAGTTCGGTGCGGGCGTGACCGGCCTGCAGTACTTCGCCGGCGCTGCGGACAAGTTCGCCTGGAAGGACATCCGCGACGGTGTGTACGGCCAGACCCTGGTGGTCAAGGAGCCGGTCGGGGTGGTCGGCGCCGTCATCGCCTGGAACGTGCCGTTCTTCCTGGCCTGTAACAAGCTGGGCCCGGCCCTGCTGGCCGGCTGCACCGTCGTGCTCAAGCCCGCCGCCGAAACCCCGCTGACCACCAACCTGTTCGCCGAGGTGTTCGCCGAGGCCGGTCTGCCCGAGGGCGTGCTGTCGGTGGTGCCCGGCGGGCCCGACACCGGGCGGGCGCTGACCAACAACCCCGAGTTGGACAAGTTCACGTTCACCGGGTCCAGTGCGGTCGGCAAGGAGATCGGCAAGATCGCCGCCGAGAAGCTCAAGCCGTGCACCCTGGAGCTGGGCGGCAAGTCGGCCGCGATCATCCTCGAGGACGCCGATCTCGACTCCACGCTGCCGATGCTGGTGTTCTCCGGGTTGATGAACTGCGGGCAGGCGTGCGTGGGGCAGACCCGCATCCTGGCTCCCCGCTCGCGCTACGACGAGGTGGTGGAGAAACTCGCCGCCGCCGTCGGCGCCATGCAGGTCGGCTTGCCTGACGATCCGGCAGCCATGATCGGCCCCCTGATCAGCGAGAAGCAGCGGGAGCGCGTGGAGGGCTACATCAAGAAGGGCGTCGAGGAAGGCGCCCGGATCGTCACCGGCGGCAGCCGTCCCGAGGGCCTGGATTCCGGTTGGTTCGTGCAGCCGACGGTGTTCGCCGATGTGGACAACTCGATGACGATCGCGCAGGAGGAGATCTTCGGTCCGGTGTTGGTGGTGATTCCGTTCGACACCGAGGAGGACGCGGTGCGCATCGCCAACGATTCGCCGTACGGGTTGGCCGGCAGCGTCTACACCACCGACTTCCCCAAGGCCATCGAGATCGCCTCGCAGATCCGTACCGGGACCTACGCCGTGAACATGTACGCGTTCGATCCGGGCTCCCCGTTCGGCGGGTACAAGAACTCCGGCATCGGCCGAGAGAACGGCCCGGAAGGCATCGAGGCTTACACCCAGGCCAAGAGCGTGCTGCTGCCGTTCGGCTACACGCCCGAGTAGTTTTCGCGGGACCGGCTACCGCGGTGGTTCGGTCAGTTTCGGCAACGGGGTGTCCGGTGCCGGCGTCCCGGTGAACAGTTTCGCCGAAGCCGGCACCGGGCCCACCACGTACGAACGCACGACGGGCCGGTGCGCGTCGCCGGCCCAGCAGTCGGCCATGATCGCGTTGGCGGCAGCCGAATTCGCCGAGAAGGTCAGGTCGATATCGACGGTGACGTGGTCGGTGCCCGCACCGGTGACGCGCGCAGCGATATCGCAGGGCGGCGGACCGCTCGCACCGGGCAGCGGCTGCGATGCCACCGCCGGTGCACGAAAGTACACCGTGGCGATGGTGCTGCCGTCGGGTCCCGGCGCGGTGAGGTAGCCGATCAGGTCGAGCCGGCCACGGTTGGCCGGCGGCTGCGGCAGGAACGCGGGCACGCCGGGCAGGACGGACTGCGCCGTCGTTGTGGTCGTCGCGATGGTCGACGTCGTCGATGTTGTTGGCGCCGAAGTGTTCTCGTGCGCACACGCGGTGGCGAGCAGCGCGGCCGTCAGCACCCCGACCATGGCCTTGGGGATCACCATGGGCTGACTCTAATTGTTCGACGGTGCGTGCCGGGTACTCCGGCGCTATTGGTTTGGTTTCGACAACCGGCTTGCCGGGCCCCAGATCTTTTCGGCGTTGGCCAGACGTGACGCTCGAAGCGCATCACAGGTAGCCGCGACGGTGGACGCATCGCCGAACAACGCCTCAATGGAGTCCAGGTGGGCACGGGCCCATTCGACCTCCTGTGCGGCGGGAAGGAATTCGATGTTGGCTCGGTTCTCGATGTACTGCCGCAGTAGCGAAATCCACATCATCTGACCCGCGCGCCCGCTGGATCAGCCGGCCCCACGGTGACGCCGAACTGGCCACGGTCGATCGTGATCGTCACCGTCATCGAAGCGTTCGCCACGGTGCCCGTCCTCGAGTCGGTGATCCGATACTCAGAGTCGGTGTACAAAAAGTCGAAGTCGGCCAGGTAGAACTCCAACAGTTACTTCATCTGCGACTCAGAACGCCCCCTCCGGAAGCTCCATCGGGGCCAGCTCCATGGTCTCGATGACCGTCCGGTCCGCTGCCAGCCGCGGCAGCACGTGCCGGGCGAAGAAGTCGGCCGCACCAACCTTGCCGAGGTAGAAGTCGCGGTCCCGGTCCCCAGCGGTGTCCAACGCGTTCAGCGCGATCTCGGCCTGCTCCAACAGCAGCCATCCGATGAACAGGTCACCGACGGCCAGCAGGAACGGCACCGACGACAGCCCCACCCGGTAGAGTTCGCGCGAATTCTGTTGCGAAGACATGAGATAGCCGGTCATTGCGGTCACCATCGCCGACGCATCTGCCAAAGCCGAAGCCAGGCGGGCGCGGGCTTGCACCAGCTCGGGGCGGGCGGCGTCGCGGTCCAGGAACGCCTGGATGCGGCCCACCACGTGCGCCAGAGCACCGCCCTGGTCGCGGGCGATCTTGCGGAAGAAGAAGTCCTGGGCCTGAATGGCCGTGGTGCCCTCGTACAGCGAGTCGATCTTCGCGTCACGGATGTACTGCTCGATCGGGTAATCCTGCAAAAAGCCCGAGCCGCCGAAGGTTTGCAGCGATTCGGTGAGGCATTGGTAGGCCCGTTCGGATCCGACGCCCTTGACGATGGGCAGCAGCAGATCGTTGACCCGTTCGGCCATCGACGGATCGGCACCGGACACGATGGCCGCCGCGGCGGGATCCTGGTGCGCCGCGGTGAACAGGTACAGCGCGCGCAGCCCCTCGGCATAGGCCTTCTGCGTCAGCAATGCCCGCCGCACGTCGGGATGGTGCACGATGGTGACGCGCGGCGCCGCCTTGTTCGCCATCTCGGTCATATCGGCACCCTGCACACGTGTCTTGGCGTACTCCAGCGCGTTCAGATAGCCGGTGGACAGGGTGGATATCGCCTTGGTACCGACCATCATTCGGGCATACTCGATGATCTTGAACATCTGGGCGATACCGCTGTGGGTGTCACCCACCAGCCAGCCGACCGCGGGTACACCGTGCTGTCCGAAAGTCAGCTCGCATGTCGCCGACGCCTTCAGCCCCATCTTGTGTTCGAGACCGGTGACGAACACCCCGTTGCGCTCGCCCGGCGCACCGGTCTGCTGGTCCGGGATGAACTTGGGGACGACGAACAACGACAGGCCTTTGGTGCCCGGCCCCGCCCCTTCGGGCCGGGCCAGCACCATGTGCAGGATGTTCTCGAAGAGGTCGTCGGCGTCACCGTTGGTGATGAACCGCTTCACCCCGTCCAGGTGCCAGGTGCCATCGGCCTGTTGAACGGCCTTGGTGCGGCCTGCGCCGACGTCGGACCCGGCATCGGGCTCGGTGAGCACCATGGTGGCACCCCAGTTGCGCTCGATGGCTTGCACGGCCCAACGGCGCTGCTGTTCATTGCCCAACCCGAAGAGGATGTTGGCCAGCACCGGGCCGGCGAGATACATGAATGCCGCCGGCTGCGCGCCGAGGGCGAATTCGCCGACCGCCCAGGAGAGCATCGCCGGCGCCGGTACACCGCCTACGCCCTCGTCCAGGCCGATCCGGAACCATTCACCGTCACGCCAGGCCCGCAGCGATTTCTTGAACGGCTCGGGAATGCTCACCACGTGCGATACGGGGTCGAACGTGGGCGGATGGCGGTCCGTCTCGGCGAACGCCTCGGCCAGCGGCCCTTCCGCGAGCCGAGCCGCCTCGTCGAGCATCTCCCGCACCGACGCTCCGTCGAGGTCACCGAACTCGCCAGTGGCCAAGACCTTTTCGAGTTCGTACATCTCGAAGAGGTTGAACTCGACATCCCGCACGTTGCTGCGATAGTGGCCCATGCCGCGAGCCTAATGGCCGGCGCCGCCGAGCCCGTGGAAATGACGAGGCTCCGCCCATTATGCGATGGACCATATTAAAGGCCATCCCCTCTGGCCCAGGACATCACGGACGGTCAAAAATTGCCGGCCGGCCGGGCCTGTTCTATGCTCACAACCATAGGAAATGGAGGCAGCCGATGTTGCTCATCGAGCTCAACGTCGCCGGTCACCGGTGCAGACACCAGGTGGGCGGACCCCTGCACACCTTCAACCGAGTTCGGGCGCGGCTGCACCCCCGCCACCTGCAATGGCGTCCAACACGGGCGGCCTGACCCGCAAACGTGGTTCGACCCGGCGCGCCATGCTGGTCGCCGCGGTCGACGTGCTGCGTGAACGGGGAGCCGCCGGGCTGACCATCGACGAGGTGCTCACGCGCAGCGGCGCCCCGCGCGGCTCCGTCTACTACCACTTCCCCCGCGGCCGCAACCAGTTGCTCACCGAAGCACTGAACTACGCAGGCGACTCGATCACCGCGGTCATCGACGCGGCCGCCGACCGCGGCGGCATGGCTTTGGTACGCCGGTTCGTCGCCTTCTGGGAACGCGCGCTGGCCGGCAGCGCCTATTCGGCCGGATGTCCCGTCATGGCGGCGGCCATCAGCACCACCGAGGACCAGGCCGTCCTGGCGTCGACGGCCGGGCAAATCTTCGTCAGGTGGCGGGACGCGCTGGCCCAAACCTTCCGCACCGACGGATTCGAATCCGCAGACGCCGAGTCGCTGGCCGTGATGTGCATCGCCGCGCTGGAGGGAGCGGTGGCATTGTGCCGGTCGGCGGGCAATGCCGAAGCACTGCACCAGGTGGCACAGCAGCTCGAATTCCTGCTCAAATCAAGGGAATTGGTGCGCCTATACGGAGTTGCGGGCCGCTAGCCGACTTTCTCCAGCCGCGCGCAGACGAAGTCGCCGTTGACACCCGACTCCACCAGCTGCCACTCCGATCGCATCGGCAACACCGGGGCACCGCGGCCGAGCGTGCACGGGGCATAGCTCACGATCATCTCGTCCACCAGCCCGGCGTCGACGAACTGCGCGGCCACCGCGCCACCGCCGACCACCCACACGTCACGATCACCGGCCGCCGAAACCAGTTGGGGGTGCAGATCGGTCACGTCGCCGTCGAACACCCGCACCGGATGCCCCTCGACGATAAGACCGGGGCGACTGGTCAGTACCCAGCAGGGTTGCTCGTACATCCACCCGCCCGGGTGATTGCGCACGATCCACTCGTAGGTCGTCGATCCCATCACCAGTGCCCCAACGGATTTGGCAAACGCCTCATAACCGAACGGCCCTTCGGGGTCGATGGTGCGGCTGGTCAGCCAATCCAGGCTGTCGTGCTCGTCGACGATGAAACCGTCCAGACTGGACGCCGTGTAATAGATGGTTTTCACCTCGGTCACCTCCTCATCCAATCCAGCGGCTCACCACTGCGCACACTCAGTCCGAGCCGAGCCAGCATGGCGCGCACCAGCTCCCGACGATGAGCCGCGTAGTGGAGCACGTGCGCGATGATCCCGTACAGCTGAAAGGATTCCGGCGGGTCACACAACGCGTCGATCACGGTGTCGGCGAGTCGGCCCTGCGCGGTGTAGTCGCTCACCATCTCAGACCAGCGGGTGGCGATGTCGTCATGGTCGGCGGCGAGTACCTCGGCCGAGCGCAGCGCGGGCCGATCCGGCAGGTCGGCTCCCTCGATGCTGGCCAGCCACACCTGCTTGGACCACACCAGCGCACCGAGCACCGCTCCCACGCTTGGTTCTTCCCCATCCCACGGCAGGACCAGCTGTCCCGGCGAAAGTTCTTGTACCCACTGATTTTCGGTCAACCGGGTAGCCTGTCCGATCAGATACCCGGTATCGGCGATGTCGTGCGCCACCATCAAGGCCGACACCGCAGGCGGCTGCGCGTCGGCCGGCGCGTCCAACCACACGGACGCCGGTGGATGGAAGTGCATGCCGTCGGGTGCGGGCAGCCGGAAACCGACTTCGTCGGCCTGCGAGGGAGGAACGCCGAACGCCCGCCGGAAGGCTCTGGAGAACACCTCGGGCGACGACCAGCCCTCGTCCAGCGCCACCGCGGCCACCCCGTGCCCACGCTGTAACCGCCAGGCCGCCCGCTCCAGCATGATGCGTCGACGCATGGTGGCCGGCGGCTCCCCGGTGAGGCGGCTGATCTCGCGGGAGAAGTGGAACTCGGAGACGAAACTGGCCCTGGCCATTCCCGCGACCCCGTCATTGGACTCGTCCACCACCGCGTCGAGCAGTTCGCGGAGCCGGTCGCGTCCAGGTGCGTTCACGGTTTCCGAGTATGGCCGTCCCACTCGCCGGGCGACATGACGTTTCCTGCGCACCCGCGTTGGCTACACTCCGGTGCCAGTGAGCGAATTCGACGCGCTGTGCGCCAACGACGGTGAGCTGGCCGAGCTCCGGGCTTCGGTCCGGCAGTTCATCACCGCTGACCGGGCCACCCACGGCTGGGTGCCCGCGATCGACTCCTGGTTGACCAGTTGGGACGCCGGGTTCAGCGAGCGGCTGGCCGACGCCGGATTCGTCGGCCTGACCATCCCCTCCGAATACGGCGGCCATGGTCGGGGTTTCCTGCACCGCTACGTGGTGACCGAAGAACTACTCGGTCAGGGCGCCCCGGTGGCCGCACACTGGTTCGCCGACCGGCAGGTGGCACCGGCGCTGCTGTCCTACGGCTCAGAGGAGCAGCGCCGCCGACTGCTACCGCAGATCGCGGCGGGCCGGTTGTATTCGGCGATCGGTATGAGCGAGCACGGCGCCGGCTCGGACCTGGCGGCCACCGCGACGAAAGCAATCCGCACCGCCGACGGGTGGCAGCTGAACGGAACCAAGGTGTGGACCAGCGGTGGGCACCGGGCCCATTTCGCGATCGTGCTGGCCCGCACCAGCCCGCCGGACCCCGACCACCGGCACGCCGGATTCAGCCAGTTCATCGTCATGCTCGACGCCCCCGGGGTGACCATCAGCCCGATCATCACGCTGGACGGGCATCATCACTTCAACGAGGTGACGTTCGAGGACGTGGCCGTCGGCGACGGAGATGTACTGGGTGAGGTGGGCGACGGCTGGCATCAGGTGACCGCGGAGCTCGGCTTCGAACGCAGTGGGCCCGAACGAATCCTGTCGACCGCGATCCTGATCTTCGGTGTACTGCGTGCGCTCGGCCCGCAGGTCGACGACCGCACCGCCGGCGCCGTCGGCGACCTGATGGGCCGGGCGATGTCGCTGCGGCAACTGTCGGTGGCGGTGGCGCGTGATCTGGCCGCCGGCCGTGACGCGGCCACCCGCGCCGCGCTGGTCAAAGATCTGGGCACGCGATTCGAGCAGGAGTCGGTGGAGCTGTGCGCCGATCTGCTGGAGACGGTCGACGATCCGGGCGGGTTGCCCGCGGTGCTGGCCACCGCGCGCCAGCATGCGCCGATGTTCACGTTGCGCGGCGGAACCAACGAGGTGCTACGCGGTGTGATCGCGCGCGGCCTGGGGGTGCGGTAAATGGCTGACGACGAACTGCGGCAGCTGGTCGATGACATCGGCCGCCGGTCCTACGACGCGAGGTTCGGGAAGCGCAGGCTGCCCGAGGTTTTCGACGCCGAGCTGTGGCAGAACCTCGAGGAGACCGGGCTCAGCCGGCTGAGCACCGAGCAGGAAGCCGGTCCGGGTGAATCGGCGGTGGTGCTGGCTGGGCTGGCCCGCCACGCCGCGGCGGTGCCCATCGCCGAGACCGACGTGCTGGCCGGTTGGCTGGCCGGATGCGCAGGGCTGGAGGTGCCCGATTCCGGGCCGCTGACAGTGGCGATCGGTACCGACGGCACCGCCACCGACGTGCCGTGGCCGCGAGACGCGGCAGTGCTGGTGGCCGAGCGGTCCGGTGACGGGATTTCGGTTGGGCTGCCCGATGATCCGCAGATCGGCGACATCGGGCACAACTTGGCCGGCGAGCCGCGCGGCACCGTGAGCTACGGCACCGCGGGCCTGGTGCGGCTGGACGCCGCGGTCGGTGACGAGCTGATGCGCCGCGGGGCCTGGGCGCGCTGCGTGCAGATCATCGGGACGTTCGACGCCGCACTGGAACTGACCGTCGAGCACACATCGCAGCGGGTGCAGTTCGGCCGGGCGCTCAGCAAGTTCCAGGCTGTCCAGCATTCCCTGGCCGCGATGGCCGGTGAGATCGAACGAGCAAGGGCAGCAACAGATCTGGCGACCGCGGCTGTCTGTGAGTACGGTTTCGCGGCGCCGCAGGCCGACTACGCCGTGACCATCGCCAAGGTTGCCGTCGGGCGTGCGGTCACCCCCGTGACCACCATCGCCCACCAGCTGCACGGGGCCATCGGGGTCACCATCGAGCACCAGCTGTGGTCGGCCACCATGCGGGCACGCAGCTGGAGCGACGAGTTCGGCAGCACCGCGTCCCACGCCCGCCGACTGGGCCGGTTGACGCTGGCCGCCGACGATCCGTGGGACGCGCTGATCAGCTGCCCGTGAGGTCGGCTGCTCACGCGTCCAACACCTGAGCGACCCGTGCCTCGACGTCGCCGAGGCCGGACAGATCGATTCCGAACCGGTTTGTGAGCTGTTCGAGCACGTCGGCGGCGGAGCCCAGTCGGGTCTTCTCGGTGTCCCCGCCCGCGTGGATGGCGAGATTGCGACCGCGCAGGTTCCACCGCGCGGTATCGGTGACCAGTGCCGCGGACAGCCCGACGACGAACACGGCGGTCGGGTAGGTCGACGAATACCAGGACCCGATCGTGAGATCGACCAACGGTTGCGGACGCAGACTGAAGTGGTACAGCGGCAGCCACTCGTCGCGGATTCGAGTCTGCAACTGCAAGCCCTCGGGATGCTCGACCAGCCGGTACGGCTCGTGCCGGGTCTGCTGCACCGGCCCGGCCTCCAGCCGGATGGGCGACGACAGGGTCTGCCCGCCGAACCCGACGTCCACCAGGAAGCGGCCTCCCTCCCCTGGGATGGTCACCGCCAGCACGTTGTGGGTGAGTCCGGTCTGCGGCGCATCCGGGGGGCGCATCCATACCACCCGGCCGGCCAGCCGGTCCACCCCGTACCCGAGGTCCTCCAGCACGTAGGCCAGCAGCCCGTTGTTCTCGTAGCAGTAACCGCCCCGACGGCGGTGCACCAACTTGGCAGTGAGCGCGGCGGCACTGAGATCGTGCACCGGGATACCCATCAGTGGGTCCAGGTTCTCGAACGGGATGGACCGGTTGTGCGCGGCCACGATGTCGCGCAGCGCGTCCAGGGTGGCAGCAACGGGTCGGGGGAGGTTGATCCGGCCGAAGTAACCGGTGGTGTCGGTGCTCATCCTCTCTATGGTGGGATACGGGCGACCGGGTGAGCCAGAGCGCCCAGCTTTGACCTGCTGTCATCGGTCAGGCAAACTAGAACACGTTCTACTTTCGGCCAGCGGCGGCGGAGGATCCTGATGAGCTCGACCGATATCGACCCCACCGAGATCACCAAGTTCGATCCCGGACTCACCGAGAAGGTGATGGGCTGGCTACGGCCGTTCCTGAAGGCCTACCACCGGTCCGAGGTGCGCGGCCTGGAGAACTTCCCCGCAGGTGGGGCACTGGTGGTGTCCAACCACTCGGGCGGACTGTTCCCCATGGATGTGCCCATTTTCGCGGCGGATTTCTACGAGCGGTTCGGCTACGGCCGGCCGGTGTACACGCTGAGCCACGCGATGCTGATGATCGGGCCCACGGGTGACTTCTTCAAGAAGACCGGCTTCATCCTGGCCAACCACGAGAACGCCGACGAGGCACTGCGGTCCGGCGGTGTCGTGGTGGTGTTCCCCGGTGGCGACTACGACGTCTACCGGCCGACGGCCGCGGCGAACAAGATCGACTTCGACGGCAGGCAGGGTTACGTGCGAGCCGCGATCAACGCCGGCGTCCCGATCGTGCCGATGGTCGGCATCGGCGGCCAGGAGACACAGCTGTATCTGACCCGCGGCTCCGGGATCGCCAAGGCGCTGGGCCCCATCGCCCGACTGGCTCGCGCCAAGGTGGTCCCGTTGTCGTTCGGCTTCCCGTTCGGCCTGTCTGCGGTACTGCCGCTGAACGTCCCGCTGCCCGCCAAGATCGTCATGCAGGTGCTGCCGCCGGTGCACATCGACCAGGAGTTCGGCGAGAACCCGGACATCGACGAGGTGGATGCCCATGTCCGCCGTGTGATGCAACGGGCGCTGGACGGGCTGGCCGCCGAGCGCCGCTTGCCGGTGATCGGCTGAGGGGCTCAAAGGATGGGTCTCCTCGATCCGGTCGCCAACACGGTCGGGCTGCTCGCCACGATGACGCGGGCGGGTGTGATCGCCCCGCTGCGCCCGGACAAGTATCTGCGCATCGCGGCCGCCATGGCCCGCGAGAACATGAGCATCACGTCGGGATTCGCCGCGGCCGCGCAGCGCTGCCCCGACCGGATCGGCCTGATCGACGAGCTGGGCTCACTCACCTGGCGCGAAATCGACGGCCGCGCAGATGCTTTGGCCGCCGGCCTGCAGGCCATCGGCTCCCCCCGGGTGGTCGGCATCATGGCCCGCAACCATCGTGGCTTCGTCGAGTCGTTGATCGCCGCCACCCGGATCGGTGCCGACGTGTTACTGCTGAACACCTCATTCGCGGGTCCGGCCATGGCCGAGGTGGTGGCCCGGGAGCAGGTCGAGGCCGTCATCTACGACGAGGAGTTCACCACGACCGTGGACCGGGCGCTGGCCGAGGCTCCGGATGTCACCCGCGTCATCGCGTGGACCGACACCGCCGGACCCGATCTGACCGTCGAGAACTTGATCCGCGACCACGCCGGCAAGACGCCGGTGCGCGCCACGGAGAAGAGCAAGGTCATCCTGCTGACCTCGGGAACCACCGGAAGTCCGAAGGGGGCCAAGCATTCCGGTGGCGGACCGGAAGTACTGAAGGCCATCCTGGATCGCACGCCGTGGCGCACCGAGGAGACTGTCGTCATCGTCGCGCCGATGTTCCACGCCTGGGGCTTCTCCCAGCTGGCGTTCGCGGCGTCGATGGCGTGCACCATCGTCACCCGGCGCAAATTCGACCCGGAGGCGACCCTCGCGTTGATCGACACCCATCGGGCCACCGGATTGTGCGTGGTGCCGGTGATGTTCGACCGCATCGTCGAACTGCCCGATGAGATCCGCAATCGCTACAGCGGACGCACCCTGCGGTTCGCTGCGGCGTCGGGTTCCCGGATGCGCCCCGACGTCGTCATCAAGTTCATGGATCAGTTCGGTGACGTGATCTACAACAACTACAACGCCACCGAGGCCGGCATGATCGCCACCGCCACCCCGGGCGACCTGCGGGCCGCGCCGGACACCGCGGGCAAGCCCGCCGAGGGCACCGAGATCCGGATTCTGGACGCCGATCTGCGGGAACTGCCGACGGGTGAGGTCGGCACCATTTACGTCCGCAACTCGACGCAATTCGACGGCTACACCTCCGGGACTACCAAGGCTTTTCACGACGGGTACATGAACTCCGGTGATATCGGGTATCTCGACGAGGCCGGCCGGTTGTTCGTGGTGGGACGCGATGACGAGATGATCGTGTCCGGCGGGGAAAACGTCTATCCGATCGAGGTGGAGAAGTTGCTTGTTGCGCATCCCGACGTCGCCGAGGCGGCGGTCATCGGCGTGGACGACGAACAGTTCGGCCAGCGGCTGGCGGCATTCGTGGTGCCGTCCGGGCCGGATCGCGTCACGGCCGACGAGCTGAAGCAGTACGTGCGCGACAATCTGGCCAATTACAAGGTGCCGCGGGAAATCACGGTGCTCGACGAATTGCCGCGCAACAGTACCGGCAAGATCATGCGCCGTGAGCTCCAGGAGCGTGCCGGTGGGTAACCGCCGCCTCGTCCTCGGCGCCGCCGCCGAATTGGTCAACGCCGGCAATGCCTTCCGCCCCCTGACCCGCCGCGGGTACCCGGCGATCGGAGTGTTCGCCTTCGGTTGGCCGACCTCGGAGAACGCTCCGCTGGTGATCGCCGGATCGGCACTGTCCGCGCTGCGGCACGCGCTGCGCGGCGACTACCGATCGTCCTCGGGTCGAATTGCATTGCTGCTCAAGCTCTTTTCCTGGGCACTACTGGCCGTGGTGCATCGCCGCGGGGTGACGTCGCGCCCGGCTTTCGAAGACCCCCTCAGCGATGTCCTCGGTCCGGAATTCCCTCCGGTGCCACCACGACCGGGCGGCGTATGGGCCACCGGCCAGACCCGCCGTAGGTTCGTCGAGAAGACGGTCCGTTACGGCCCCTACCGCTCCAACGTCGCGGATATCTGGGTACGCCCGGACCTACCCAAGGACGCGAAAGCACCCGTGTTGCTGCAGGTTCCGGGTGGCGCGTGGATGATCGGGATGAACCGGCCGCAGGCCTACCCGCTGATGTCCCAGCTGGCCGACCACGGCTGGATCTGCGTCTCGATCGGCTATCGGATCAGCCCGAGGCATGCGTGGCCTGCGCACATCGTCGACGTCAAACGCGCGCTGGCATGGGTGAAGGCCAATATCGCCGCCTACGGCGGTGACCCGGATGCCGTGTACATCACCGGTGGTTCGGCGGGCGGGCACCTGAGCTCCCTGGCCGCGCTCACCCCGAACAACCCGGCCTACCAACCGGGTTTCGAAGACGCCGAGACCACGGTGGCCGGCGCCGTGCCCATCTACGGGCGCTATGACTGGATCACCGAAGGGTTCCCCGAGCGCCGGCAATTCGGATCGGTGTTGGAGCGGCTGATCGTCAAGCTGCCGTTCACCGACAACCGCCAGCTCTACCTCGACGCCTCCCCGATCACTCATGTCGGACCGGACGCGCCGCCGTTCTTCGTGCTGCATGGCAGCCACGACACGCTGATCCCGGTGGAGGAGGCACGCGAGTTCGTAGAGAAACTGCGGGCGGTGTCGCAGGCCCCGGTGATCTACGCCGAGATCCCCTACGCGCAACATGCGTTCGACATCTTCGGCTCGCCACACGGGCACTACACCGCCTCGGCCGTGGAACGGTTCCTGGACTGGGCGCGCGCCACCCGCCCGGAGTGATTTCGGCGCGCATACCCGCGCTCACCGCGGTCACGCGCGCCGAAATCACAGATGCTTGCATGCAAGCTTGCATGCAAGGGGCGTACAGTGGTGGACATGACCGAAGCGGATTCCAGCGGACAGCGCGCCTACCAGGCCACCAAGGACCAGATCCTGTCGGGTGCGGTACGTGGCGGGCAGCTGCTCAGTGAGGTCGAGGTCGCCGCTGCCCTCGGGGTGAGCCGGACGCCCGTGCACGAGGCGTTCCTCCGTCTGGCCGCCGAGGACCTGCTGGAACTGCTTCCCCGCCGGGGTGCGGTGGTGGTGCCTGCGCCGCCACGCGAAGCCACCGACCTGCTGGAGATGCGGCTGGCGCTGGAGTCGTCGGCGGTGCGCCGCCTGTGCCGGATCCCCGATACCGCCGACACTGTCGAGGCGTTGTTCACCGAGTTGACCGGGCTGATCAGCGCCCAGCGTGAGGGTGCCGCGGCCGGGGATGAGCACCGGTTCGCCGCCGCCGACGACGCGTTCCATCACCGCATCGTCGAGGCGGCCGGCAACGCTATCGCGCAGCGTTTCTACGGGTCGCTGCGTGACCGGCAGCGCCGGATGATGGCCTCGGCGGTGCGCTCCGACACCGCACGCGCGGCCCAGCTGATCGACGAGCACGGCCGCTTGGCCGAGGCGATCCAGCGGCGCGACCTGGCCGACTTCGAGGGCCTACTGCTGGCACACCTGCAGACGACGTACGGGGTGGTGCTGTGAAGACGGCAACCCGGAGGCGCTCCGGCGCCGACATGAGGCCGTGGAGGCGCTCCGGCGCCGACATGAGGCCGTGGCGCGCCGTCGCGCTGGCCGTGTTCTGCATCGGCTGGGGCGGCAACCAATTCACGCCACTGTTGATCGCCTACACGCAGCACGCGGGTTACACCAGGGTCGACGTCGACATCCTGCTCGGCGCGTACGTGGTGGGCCTGGTGCCCGGACTGCTGCTCGCTTCGGCGTTGTCGGACCGGCACGGGCGCCGCCCGGTGATGGTCGCGGGTTTGATCAGTTCGGCGCTGGGCAGCATCATCTTGGCCGTCGGTGACTACGCGGGTTTCCCGGCGCTGTTCGCCGGCCGGCTGCTCAGCGGCCTGGCGGTGGGCATCGCGATGGCCGTGGGTTCGGCATGGATCACCGAATTATCCCGTCCGCCTTATGATTCGGCATCCGCTGGAGCCGGTGCCCGGCGAGCGTCGATCTGGTTGTCACTGGGCCTGGGGGTCGGGCCGCTGTTCGCCGGCGTCCTCACCGCGTTCGCGCCACTGCCGTTGGTGCTGACCTATCTCGCGCAGGCAGTGCTGTGTCTCGGCGGGCTCGCCGTGGTGATCCGGTGCGCGGTGGAGACCCGCTCTGAAGCCGCCGATGGCGACGCCTCGCTGGTCAGCCGATTGCGGGTGCCGGCTGCCGGTCATCGTCGATTCCTGCGCGTCGTCGTTCCGATGGCGCCATGGATCTTCGGGTCGGCCGCCATCGCCTATGCCATCGTGCCGGCTCTGGTCAGTGAGCGGCTCGGACAGTGGGCGCTGCTGTACACCTCGGCACTGACCACGCTGACGCTGTTGTGCGGTGTGCTGGTGCAACCGATCGCGCGCCGGCTGGACGACCACTCCAGTGCCCGCGCGGTGGTGGTGTCCATGGTGCTGATGGCCGCAGGCGTCTTCGCGGCCGTGGCCACCGCGATCACCCGGTCCCCGATCATCGCGTTGGTGGTGGCGATGCTGCTCGGCAGCGCGTACGGCATCGCGATCGTGTCGGGGCTGTTGGAGATCCAGCGCATCGCCGAACCCGACGAGCTCGCCGGCATCTCCGGGGTGTACTACTCACTGGCTTACGTCGGCTTCCTGCTGCCCGCGGTGTTGGCGATGCTGGCGCACTACTTCAGCTACCCGGTCATGCTGACCGCCGTGGGTGCGTTGGCGGCGGCGTGCACCCTGGCGTGCGCGTCCGGCTGGTCCAAACACCTGAGCCCGGCGACGGCACGGTAGCGATTCGGCCCACCCCGCCCGTCACGTCAGGATGGCCTTCAGCACAACGACGTGTGTTGGCAGACCACGGCCGGCGGGGCGGGTATCGGCGGCGGCGCGGGCATCCGCGGCGGGGGCGGCAGCCTCGGTGGCGGGGGGAGCCGGGGTGGCTGGAAGCCACCGCCCGGGGAGGGAGCCGGTGGTGGGGCAGGCGCCGGTGCACCCGGTGGTGGCGGCGGCGGGACAGGTGCCGCGACGCCGGGCAACGTGTCGGGCATGAGCCACACCGCGATCGACTGCGGGGCCAAACCGTACCCGGCGGGCGCGGCCAGTAGTTGCAGCTGGGTGGCGTGCATGCCTGGCTTGATATGGAAGAACACCCAGCCATCCGCATCGGCGGTGACCGGCGAGGCCAGCGGCGGTTGTTTGAGGGCAGTGGCCGGCGTCGCCGGGATCTGCTCACCGCTGCTGACGTACAGCCGGAACCCGCCGTCGGGGCCGATGACGTCGATCGGCACGGTGACGCCGGTGACCGACACCTCGATCCCGAGCTCCAGATCGTCGCTGCCGTCCGGCCGCAGCACCGCCATGTTGTCGGCCTTCGGGGTGACGGTGGCCCCTTTCGCGGTGAGCGGGGTGCCCAGCGCCGCTGTGCCGGGAAAAATGGAGACCATTGCCGGGCCGGTGCTGGCGTTGGCCGGCCTACTCTCGGCCATCGGCGGACTGGCCGGCCCGTACGAACAGCCGGCCACCATCGACGCCGTGATGACCGCGGTCGCGGCGCCGGCGCGCAGCAATGTCAGCCGTTCCATGGCTGTCATTCTGGCGTATGCGCGGCGCGGGCTCACGCCATGGCGGTCTCGATGACCGTCAGATCTTCGGAAATCCCTGCGGCTCGGCGTATCTCGCGGAACTCTTGCACCATCGCGTCGGTGACCTCGTGCGGATCGTCGACCGTCGCGGTGTCCGACAGTACCGAGATGTTCAGCTGATCCACATAGCTCCACACGGTGATGTTCAGTCCGCTGGCCGCCGTCAGCGGCCCCACCGAATAGATCTCGGTCACGGTCGCGCCACCCACCTTGCCCTGCTGGCGTGGTCCCGGCACGTTCGAGATGTTCAGGTTGAGCACCTTGTTCTGGCCATCCTTGTCCGACAGCCGCCGGAACAACGCCTCGACCGCGGCCGGCGGCACGTACGAGGCCCACCGCGCCACCAATTCCGGACCGATCAGCTGATTGCTCTCTTTCGCCAGCGCGGCGTCGGCACTGGCCCGGCGCACCCGCTCCAGCGGATCGTCGACATCGACCGGCAGCGCCATCAACACACCGGTGAACCGGTTGCCCGAAATACGCTCCGGGGAGAAGTCGAAACTCATCGGTACCGAGGCCAGCAGCGGATGGTCGGCCTTACCCTCGTAGCGCAGTTGCAAGGTGCGCAGTGCGCCCGACGACATCGCCAGCACCATGTCGTTGATGGTGGCGCCCAACAACTTTCCGGTTGTCTTCACGTCGGCGAGGGCGAGTGTCGCGGTGGCGAAGCGACGCTCCGGGGTGAGGACGTGGTTCATGAAACTCGGCGGCGGCGTGAACGGGCGGGTCAGCTTCGGCCCCAACGTGCGGTTACTGCGCCGGACCCGGCCCACGCCGTCGGCGGTGTACTTCATCAGCCCAGGCAGCCGGCCGATCTGCCGGAGATGATCGGCGAACGCCGAGCGCACCAACTCGGATCGGGACGGAGCGGGATCGGTGGCATACGAATCGCGGTCCCGCTGCGGCCCGTCCTGCAGATCCATGCCGCGGGCCAGTAGATTCGCCGAGGCGACCCCGTCGGCCAGCGCGTGATGGATCTTGCCGACCACCGCGATACGCGGGACCGGATTGTCGGCGTCGCCTCCGGGGGCGAGCCCCTCGACGAAGTACATCTCCCACAGCGGGCGGCTGCGGTCCAGCGGGGTGCTCGCGATCTGACCTATCGCCTCGTCGAGTTCGCGGCGCCCGCCGGGAGCGGCCACGCGCCAGGGCCGAACGTGGTACTCGAGGTCGACATCGCAGTTCTCCCGCCACATCGGGTGGTGGAATTTGAACGGGATATCCACCAGCTGGTACCGGAACGGGTCCAACTTGTAGAGCCGGCCGTGCAGCACCTGGCGAAATTCCTGCACGCCGAATGTGCGGTCGCCGAGACCTTCGAGCGCGATCACCGCGATCTTCAGCGTGTGCATGTGCACATTCGGCGCTTCTGTGTAGAGCAGGAACGCGTCCCACCCGCTGAGCCTCTTCACCGACGTCCTCCCGCGTGAGGCGTCTATATAACCGCTTTGGCCTGCCTTGCCGGGGAGTTTCGGTGTATCTGGTCGAGGAAAACGCCGATGGCCGTGGCGATGGGTCCCGTTCGGGCGCCGTCGGTCATATCGAAGGCATGCCCGGCCCCCGGGAGCTCGATATAGGCGACCGCGGACCGTGAAGCCCCGCGCAGCCGCTCCACGAAGCTGCGGGCCTGCTCCACCGGGATGACCGTGTCGCCGCTGCCGTGTATCACCAGAAACGGCGGCGCGTCACGGTGGATCTGGGCGATGGGCGAGGCCGCCCGGAAGATCTCCGGATGCCGATCGATCTTGCGCTTGACCACGACACGCTCCAAGAAGTCCACGAAGCGCATCCGTTCCACGGTGGAGCGGTCCTCCCAGTCGTAGCGTCCGTAGATGCCGATCACCGCGTCGACCGACGTATCCGACCCTTCGGGTAGGTCGCCCTGCAATTCGGGGTCGCCGGCGGTCAGCCCGGCCAGCGCCGCCAGATGCCCGCCCGCCGAGCAGCCTGCGATGGCGACGAAGTCCCGATCACCGCCGAATTTGTCCACATTGGCCCTGGCCCACGCGATCGCCGCCTTGACGTCGTGGATGTGGCGGGGCCACCGGTGGTGCGGCGCCACCCGGTAATCGATGGACAGGCACACCCAGCCCTGCGCGGCCAGATGCGCCATCAGCGCATAGCCCTGCAGCATCCGGCTGCCGTGCACCCACGCCCCGCCCGGCACGAACAACAACACCGGGGCAGGCCCGGACGGCATGTCCTTGGGCCGCCAGATGTCCATCAACTGGGTCGGGCTGTCGCCGTACCGCACCGACGTGCGGTAGACATTGCGCCGGTAGGCGACGGTGTTCCACAGCGGCGGCAGCTGTTCGGGTGCGGGAAAATCGACGGCGGCCAGGTCGGCGGGTGGCACCACATCGCGCAGCCCGTCGCGGACGACGGCGTTGGTCTGATCGCGCTGCGCCTTACGGATCCCGGCTGCGCCCGGGGCCATCCACGATTTGGCCGACGAAGCGAAGAAATCCGGCATGTGCCGGAACCCCCACACCCCCATCGCGGCGACGGCGCCGAGCGGCTCCAGGCGCTTGCCGACCAGCGGGAGCGAGGCCGAGGCGACGGTCAGCGCCAACACGTGATCGGCGGGGCTGGCGGTCATCATCCACCGCGCGCTGCTCCACATGCTGGGAGCGGGGCGCTGTGGACCGGAGGGTGCCGTCATGGCGCGAGAGTACCCCCGCTCCAGCGCACCCAAGCGACAAGTTGCCAGACTTGTCTACTGCGATACCCGATTGTGAGGTGCGTCACTTTCACCGGGTTCAGCGGCCGGGGTAACTTCGCTGGTCATGAGCAGATCTGCGCTGGCCATCACCGAGGAGCACCGCGAGCTCGCCGATGCGACTGCGGGGCAGCTGGCGCGCTCGCACAGCCTCGCGGCGGCCCGCGCGACCCTGGAGGCCCCTGGCACGCACCCCGCTGCCATCTGGGCGGCCGGCGCCGATCTCGGCTGGAACGGCCTGGCCGTGTCCGAGGAGTTCGGCGGTTCCGGTTACGGCCTGGCAGAACTGGCGGTGGTCGCCGAGATGGCCGGCCGCGCATTGCTGCCCGGACCGTTCCTGCCCACCGTCGCCGCCGCCGTCGTCATCGATCGGTGCGCGCCGGATTCCGTTCGCGCGCAATTACTCCCGAAACTCGCCGAGGGATCCCTGAAGGCCGCACTGGGGCTGAACATCAAGGTGTCGATGAGCGCAGGCCACACCGCCACCGCCGAATGGCCCGCCGTGCTGGGCGCCCCCGACGCCGACATCCTGGTATTGGCGGCCGGCGCGGACCTGGTCATCGTGCGCGCCGACGCCGCCGGTGTCACCGTCACCCCACTCGATCCGATGGACACCACCCGCACGGTGGGGGCGGTGACGATGCGCGGGGCCGAGATTCCCGCCGACCGGGTGCTGCGCGGGACCGGCCGCCGGGCTCGCACGGTGTTCCGGATCTTGGCGGCGGCCGAGGCGGTCGGCCTCAGCTGGGCGACGCTGGACATGGCCGTCGAGTACGCGAAGGTCCGCGAACAGTTCGGCCGGACCATCGGCACCTTCCAGGCCGTCAAACACCACGCGGCGAACATGCTCGTCGAGGCCGAGCAGACCACCGCGGCCACCTGGGCGGCCGCGGACAGCGCTGACCTGGACGCCGCGTGGTTCCCCGCGGCCATCGCGGCCTCTCATGCCATTCGGGCGCAGGTGTTCAACGCGCAGAACAATATTCAGCTGCACGGCGGAATCGGATTCACCTGGGAACACGACGCACACCTGTATCTGCGGCGAGCTCGCACCATGGCCACGTTGCTCGGTGACAGTGCCGACCCCCTGCTGGACATCGTCGATGCCCAGCGCAGCGGTGCCGCCCGCGCGGCGGTGCTGCGCGTGCCACCCGAAGCAGAACGGTTCCGCCCGGCGGCCGCCGAAGCCGCGGCCACTGTGCACGCGCTGCCGGCGCAACAGCAGCGCGACTTCCTCGTCGACTCCGGATATCTGGTGGCGCACTGGCCGAAACCGTGGGGTCGGGCGGCGGACGTTCTGGAACAACTCGTGATCGAGGAAGAGTTCCGGGATATCGACATCCCGGACATGGGCATCACCGGTTGGGTGACGCTGACCATCGCCCAGGCCGGCACCGACGACCAGCGGCAACGCTGGGTCGAGCCGGTGTTGCGTGGCGAGGTGATGTGGTGCCAGCTCTTCTCCGAGCCCGGAGCCGGCTCCGATGCCGCCGCCGTACGCACCTCCGCCAAGAAGGTGGACGGCGGCTGGCGGGTCACCGGCCAGAAGGTCTGGACCAGTCTGGCCCAGCACTGCCAGTGGGGTCTGGCGACGGTGCGAACCGACCCGGCCGCACCCAAGCACGCCGGTGTCACCATGATGGCGATCGACATGACATCGCCTGGGGTGAAGGTCAATCCGCTGCGCGGTCTGACCGGCGACGCGCATTTCAACGAGGTGTTCCTCGACGACGTCTTCGTCCCGGACACCGATGTGGTCGGCGAGGTGAACAAGGGCTGGCTGGTGGCGCGGGCCACGCTGGGCAACGAACGCATCTCGATCGGCGGTGGTTCGTCCGCGCCGACCGGCTTCACCCCGGACGATCTGATCGAATTGCTGGATTCTGCAACGCCGTTGGTGATTGCCGAATACGTGCGCCAGGTCGGCGCGGTGATCGCCGAGGCGCACACCCTGCCGTTGCTGAATCTGCGCCGGGTCAGCCGCGCCATCGTCGGCGCCGACCCGGGGCCCGAGGGTAATGTCACCAAACTGCTGCTGGCCGAGCACACCCAGCGGCTGACCGAACTCGGGATGGCGCTGGCCGGACCGGCCGCGGTAGTGGGTTCTGCGCCGAAGCTGGCCCGGGCCTATCTGGGCAATCGGGCCATGACGATCGCCGGCGGGACCTCGGAGATCACCCGCAACACCATCGCCGAACGCATCCTCGGCCTGCCGCGTGATCCGCTGCTGAAGTGATCAGTACGCACCCCAAAACCGCAGTGTCGCAGCCCTTGCCGTAAAGCTGGGCGACGACACTGCGGCCGGGTGGACCGGTGGCTCGGACTAGTCGCGAACTTCGCTGTCCTCGAACACGATCCGACCGATCAGTTCATAGCGGCGCTGGTCGCGGAACTTGAAGTACAGCGCGATTGCCGCACCGAGCACGAACAGCGTGACCACGATCCACGGTGTCAGCTTGAACAGCAGGGTGCCTGACGCCGCCCCCGCAGCGGCGTCTTTGTGCTCCCACAGCAGATACACCACGTACAGCATGCCGATGCCGCCGAGCAGCGGGGCGGTGAACGTCTTGAACCAGTGCGCGCTGGAGGGGTGGTTCTTGTGGAAATGGAAGTAGGAGATCACCGAGAACGCGCACAACGACTGCACGATCATGATGGCCATGGTGCCCAGGATCGCCAGCAGGGTGTACATGTGCACGTAGGGATCCATGCCGGCGAAGAAGAACGCCAGGATGAGCACCAGCGAGATTCCGGTCTGCACGAAGGACGCGACATGCGGTGACCCGTGCGTCGGATGGGTGGCCCCGATGGTCTTCTGCAGGCTCTTGGACAACCCCTCCCGGCCGAGCGCGTAGATGTACCGGGAAGCACAGTTGTGGAAGGCCATGCCGCATGCGAACGAACCGGTCACCAGCAGGATGTTGAACACCGTGATGGCCCATTCGCCGTAGGTCCCGCGCACCGGGCCGAAGAAGATCTCCGAGGAGGTGTCCGCGCTCTGCGCCAACTCGACCGCCTTCTGCGGGCCGGTCCCTGCGATGGCCATCCACGACACGAACACGTAGAACAGACCGACACCGATGACGCTGATCATGGTGGCCCGCGGGATGATTCGCTTGGGATCCTTCGACTCCTCGCCGTACATGGCCGTCGACTCGAACCCGACCCACGACCAGAAGGCGAAGAACAATCCCAGACCTGCGCTGGCACCGGCGACCGCGGCCGGGGTGAAGGCGCCGATCGGGTTGAGCGTCTGGGCCACCGCGAAACCGTCCGGGCCGCCGCCCTTGAACAGCACCGCCAACGCCCCGAGGGCCAGCATGACGATCTCGGTCACCAGGAACACGCCAAGCACCTTCGCCGTCAGGTTGACGTCGAAGTAGGTCAGGATGCAGTTCAACGTCAGCATCAGCAAGGCCGGGATCAGCCAGTGCACGTGCAGACCCAGCTGCGAGGCGAACAGGTTCTGGAAGAAGAACGCGAAGATGCCGATCAACGAGGCCTCGAACACGATGTAGGCCATGGTGATCAGCAACCCGCTGGCCATGCCGATCACCCGGCCCAACCCGTGGGAGATGTAGCCGTAGAACGCGCCGGTGGCGGTGATGTGTTTGGCCATGGTGGCGTACCCGATGGCGAACAGGCCCAGCACCACGGTCGCCACGATGTAGCCCGCTGGCGCATGTGAACCGTTTCCGAAGCCGACGGCGATCGGGACGTTGCCGACCATCGCGGTGATCGGAGCGGCGGTGGCCACCGCCATGAAGATGACGCCGATCGTGCCGACGGCGTTGCGCTTCAGTCTTTGGACGTCGCTGGCGCCGCCACCTGCGGCTTTGGTGGGTGGTGCGATGTTCTCGGTCATCGGTGGGACATACCTTCCACGCTGGGTAGGAGGGCTGATGTGGCGCACGCCACAGCCCGAACCTCTCGTATATTGGCACTACCAAAACGGGGATGCAAGACCCAATCTGAGCCATTGACATATTTGGTCGTACCGTTTTACGGTGGGCGCCGTCACAGCTTCCCAGTGACGGCAGAGGAGCCGCATGTACGACTACGGCACGTTCTCGTTCGAATCGAAGACCGAGGTGCTGGAGCGCGCCAAGACGTTCTGGAACCCAGACAAGACCCAGTTCTGGACCGATGCCGGCGTCGATCTGGTGATCGATCGCCGCGAGGGGTATTTCCTGTGGGACATGGGTGGGCGCCGGCTCATCGACATGCACCTCAACGGTGGTACCTACAACGTCGGGCACCGCAATCCAGAAGTGATGCAAGCTCTTTCCGAGGGCATGGCCCATTTCGACGTCGGCAACCACCACTTCCCCTCGGTGGCCCGTACCGCACTGGCGCAGCGCCTGGTCGAGACCGCCCCGGCGTCCATCACGAAGGTGGCGTTCGGCTCAGGTGGCGGTGAGGCCATCGATATCGCGCTCAAGAGCGCGCGACATGCCACGCAGCGCCGCAAGATCGTCTCGATCGTCAAGGCCTATCACGGCCACACCGGTCTGGCGGTCGCCACCGGCGACGACAGGTTCGCCAAATTATTCCTGTCCGACAATCCCGACGAGTTCCTCCAGGTGCCGTTCAACGACATCGACGCCATGGAGCGGGTGCTGGCCGCCGGTGACATCGCCGCGGTCATCATGGAGACCATTCCCGCGACCTACGGATTCCCGCTTCCCGCACCCGGTTACCTCGAGGCGGTCAAGGCGGCCACCGAACGGCACGGCACCCTCTACATCGCCGACGAGGTTCAAACCGGCCTGATGCGCACGGGCGAACTCTGGGGCATCACCAAACACGGGATCGAGCCCGACATCCTGGTCACCGGAAAAGGGTTGTCCGGCGGCATGTACCCGATCACCGCGGCCCTGCTGGGTGACCGGGCAGCCCAATGGCTGGAGCAGGATGGTTTCGGCCACATCTCCACCTTCGGTGGCGCCGAGCTCGGTTGTGTGGCTGCGATCAAGACGCTGGAGATCTGCACCCGGCCGGAAGTGCGGTCGATGGTGCACTACATCGCCGACCTTTTCGACCATGGACTGCGCCGCATCCAGGCCGATCATCCGGACTGGTTCGTCGGTATCCGGCAGAACGGCGTGGTGATCGGACTCGAATTCGATCATCCCGAAGGCGCCAAGTTCGTGATGCGCGAGCTGTACGAGAACGGGGTGTGGGCCATCTTCTCCACCCTGGATCCGCGGGTTCTGCAGTTCAAACCCGGTCTGCTGCTGTCCCGCGATCTCTGTGAGGACGTGCTGGACCGCCTGTCGGTGGCGGTCGATCGGGCCGAAATCGCCGCCCGGGGAAGGAAATCATGACAACGACCGCACAAGCCGGCCACATGCTGGAGCGGGCTCGGTGGGCCGCCGCGGCCTATGCCGAGTACGACGCGGGCACCGTGTCGGCGATCGTGTCGGCGGTGGCCGAGGCCGGGTACGCCGCCGCCGAACGATTCGCCGCCGAGGCGGTCGCCGAGACCGGCATGGGTGTGGTCGCCGACAAGGTGACCAAGAACCGGGCCTGCTCGCGTGGCATCGTCGACTACTACGCCGGCCAGGATTTCGTATCCCCGCGCGTCGACCACGGCCGCAAGATCGTCGAACTCCCCCGGCCCGCCGGGGTGGTGCTGGCGCTGACGCCGACCACCAATCCCGTTGCCACGGTGTACTTTAAGACCATCCTGGCGTTGATGACCCGCAACGCCGTCGTCATCGCCCCGCATCCACGGGCCCAACGATGCTCGGCCGACGCGGCCCGGGTATTGGCCGAGGCAGCGGCCGCCGCGGGTGCCCCGGACGGCATCGTGCAGGTGGTCGACGAGCCGTCCATCCCGCTGGTGCAGGCACTGATGGCCGATGACCGCACCGACGTCATCGTCGCCACCGGCGGCACCGGCGTGGTGCGCTCGGCCTACTCGTCGGGCAATCCGGCCCTCGGTGTCGGTCCCGGTAATGTGCCGGTGTTCGTCGACGCCAGTGCCGACATCGCCGCCGCGGCCAAACGCATCGTGGACAGCAAGGCTTTCGACAATTCGGTGCTGTGCACCAACGAATCGGTGCTGATCGCCGAGGCGGCGATCGCCGACAAGTTGAGCGGCGCACTCACCAGGGCCGGCGCCCACATCCTCGACGAGGACGGTGCGCGGCGGCTGCGCGCCTACATGTTCGCCGACGGTCACCTCAACACCGAGGTGGTCGGCCGGGACGCCGGATGGATCGCCGGGCAGGCCGGTCTGCGCGTCACTCCCAAGACCCGGGTGTTGATCGCCCCGTTCGGGGACGTCGTCACCGAAGAGATGCTGGCGCGAGAGAAGCTGTCCCCGGTGCTCGGCATGACCACCACCGCCGACGCGGCGCGCGGGATCCGGGCCGCCCGGGCGGTGGTGCGGATCGGCGGTGCCGGGCACTCGGCCGCCATCCACAGTGAGAACACCTCGGTGATAGCCGATTTCGCGGCCCAGGTGCCGGTCCTACGGGTGTCGGTCAACGTCGGCAACAGCACCGGCAGCTCGGGCCTGGACACCAACCTGGCGCCGTCGATGACCATCGGCACCGGTTTTGTGGGCCGCAGCTCCATCGGGGAGAACCTGGCGCCGCATCATCTGGTCAACTGGGCACGGATCGCATACAACGCTGAATCCGGGATCACGATGGGTGATTTCGGTGCGATCACACCCTGGCGGGCGCCGGCCGGTGCGGTGCCTGCGTATCCGCGGGCGTCCAACGATCCCGGCGGCGCGGTGCGGCCTGCGCGGCGCCCGTATCAGGCCCCGGCCCGGTCTGCCGATCCGAATCTCGACGCCCTGCGCGCCGAGGTGCGCGCCCTTGTCGTCGAAGAACTCGCTCAACTGATCAAGAGGTAGATCCGTGGCTGAACTGCGTTCCTTCATCTTCATCGATCGCCTGCAGCCGCAGACGATGTCGTACCTGGGCACCTGGATCAAGGGTGCGCTACCGCGGGCGAACCAGGCCGCGCAGATCATCGAGGTCGCCCCCGGCCTGGACATCGAGGGGGTCACCGACATCGCGCTCAAGCACGCCGAGGTCAAGCCCGGAATCCTGGTGGTGGAACGGCAATTCGGGTACCTGGAGTTCCACGGTGAGACCGGCGCGGTGAAGGCCGCCGCCGACGCAGCGCTGGATTCGCTCGGCGGTGATTCCCACGCGGCGGTGCGGCCGACCATCCTGGCGTCCCGGATCATCTCCAGCGTCGACCATCAGCATGCCTTCCTGATCAACCGCAACAAAATCGGTTCGATGGTGCTCGCCGGGGAATCGCTGTTCGTGCTCGAGGTGCAACCGGCGTCCTACGCGATCCTGGCGACCAACGAGGCCGAGAAGGCCGCCGATATCAAGGTCGTCGACTTCCGGATGATCGGCGCGACCGGCCGGGTGTACCTGTCCGGCACCGAGGCAGACGTGCGCCAGGCCGCCGATGCGGCGCGGGATGCGCTGGCCCGCGCATGAGCATCTCGTCCGATGAGCTGCGTGCGCTGGTACGGGAGGTGGTGCGGGAAGCCGTCACCGGCCTCAAGGCGCCGGCACCGCAACCGCCCGCCCCACCGGTTCAGCCCGCGAGCGTCGCCGAGCAGATGGGATTGGATCCTAGCGGCCCGCGCGCGGCGGAAAGTCGGGTTCGTGCCGAGGAGGTGCGGCTGGCCACCGATGCGGATCTGGACGGTTTCGTTCGGAAGTTGTTGCGGCTGTTCGAGAATCCCAAGCACCGGGCCGATATCAAGGCCGGTCGGCTGCGCTTCCGGCTCGGTGGTACCGGTGCCGGCCGGCCGGGGCCGGGTGCCCCGGTACACCGAATCGACAGCGGTGCGGTCACCGAACGCCAGATCGCCGAGCTGGCCGGCGGCACGCTGCTTCTCGGACCGCGTGCGGTGCTGACGCCGTTGGGGCGGGAAAAGGCCAGAACGCTCGGCATCACCATCACGAAGGAGCGGAAATGATATCAGCGACCGTGACCGGCAACGTCTGGTCCACTCGCCGCGTCGACGGTATCCCGGCCGGCGCGTTCCTGGAGGTCCAGGTCGACGGCGGCGCCAGCCTGATCGCGTTCGACGTGCTGGGCACCGGTGTCGGCGAGCGGGTGCTGATCGCGCAGGGCTCGGTGGCGTCGAGCTGGTTCACCGGCACCCCGCCACCGGTCGATGCCCTCATCATCGGATCCATCGATAGCAACCCCAACAAATAAGGAGATAAGTTTATGTCCAGCAACGCAATCGGCCTCATCGAAACCAAGGGCTACGTGGCTGCGCTCGCCGCTGCCGATGCCATGGTGAAGGCCGCCAACGTGACCATCACCGACCGCCAGCAAGTGGGTGACGGTCTGGTCGCCGTCATCGTCACCGGTGAGGTGGGTGCGGTGAAGGCCGCCACCGAAGCCGGCGCCGAAACCGCCTCGCAGGTAGGCGAACTGGTCAGCGTGCACGTCATCCCGCGCCCGCACGGTGAGCTCGGCGCCCACTTCTCGCTCGCCAGCAAGTAGCCATGCCGACCGAAGCACAGGAGAGCACGCGGATTCGCACCCAGATCCGCGTCTACCTGCTGGTGCAGGATCTGCAGCGGCAGTTCGCCGCCTACCTGGGCACCCCGACCCGGGCCAGGGGGTATCCCCCTTACGCGGGCGAGCACGCCCTCATCGTGGAGGTGTCACCGGCTCTGGCGATCGAGCGGGTGATCGACCTGGCGCTGCGTGAGGTGCCCGGCATCCAGCCGGGAATCCTCTACGTGGAGCGGCAGTTCGGTGTGCTGGAGATCCACTCGGCCGATCTCGACGAGGTACGCCGGGCCGGGGAGGCGATCCTGGCCGGCACCGGCAATAAGGCCTCCGACCAGCTCCGCCCCCGGGTGCTCTATCACGACATCATCACCGATATCACCGACCAGCACGCGGTGATCCTGAACCGCAACCGGCAGGCTTCGATGATCCTGCCCGGCCAGTCGCTGTTGGTGTACGAGATGACCCCGGCACTGTTCGCCGCTGTCGCGGCGAACGAGGCCGAACGGGTGGCGCCCGGACTTACCGTGGTGGATGTGCAGATGATCGGGGCGGCCGGCCGGCTCTACATCGGCGGCAGCACCGCCGATGTGACGGTGGCCCGCGATCACATCACCGAGGTGCTGGCCGGGATCGACGGACAGGAGCAGTCGTGAGCATCACCGACGACCGGGCGGTCGCCGAACACGCGGTGGCGCAGTACGACATCTCCGCCGACGCCGAACTGCGGTTGCTCAACCTGTCTGAAAACGCCACCTATCTGGTCACCGACGGCGACGCACAGTCGATCCTGCGGGTGCACCGGCAGAACTACCATCTGCCGCACGAGATCGAATCGGAGCTGGACTGGCTGGCCGCGCTGCGTGCCGACAGCGATGTCACGGTACCCACCGTGCTCCCGGCCCGGGACGGCCGCCGGGTGGTCACCGTCGACGACCCTGCCGCCCACGGGACACCACGCCACGTCGTCCGTTTCGGCATGGTCGGCGGGGTCGAGCCGGACGAGAACGCCCTCACGGCACAGGATTTCCACACCTTGGGCCGCATCACCGCGGCGCTGCACGACCATGCCAGGGGCTGGCAGCGGCCGGCCGGTTTCGGCCGGTTCGCCTGGGACTGGGAACACAGTCTGGGCGCTACCCCGCGGTGGGGCCGGTGGCAGGACGCCCACGGTGTGGGCCCGACCGAGCGGGCCGTGCTTGAGCGAGCCCAGACCCTGCTGCTGGACCGGCTGGCGGCGTACGGCACCGGGCCGGACGTGTACGGGCTGATCCATGCCGACCTGCGGCTGGCCAACCTGCTGGTGGACACCGCCGCCGGAAACCAGATCACCGTGATCGACTTCGACGACTGCGGATTCGGCTGGTATTTCTACGATTTCGGCACCGCGGTGTCTTTCATCGAGAACGATCCGGCGCTACCGGAGTGGCAGGCCGCATGGGTCGGCGGGTACCGCGACTTCTCCCGTCGCTCCGCTCGCCCCGGCACGCGCCGCGAGCTGTCGACCGCCGACGAGGACATGCTGGCCTCGTTCGTGCTGCTGCGCCGGCTGCTGCTGCTGGCCTGGATGGGCAGCCACAGCCACTCCAGGGAATCCGCCACCAAAGCGATCAGCTACGCCGCGGGCAGCTGCACGCTGGCCGAACGCTACCTGAGTTCCGCCGGCCACACGTTGCACTGACCGATTGCCGAGCTGGCACCACATCTGAAGGGCACCAACCATGTTCACGTCATTGCGGGGCCGCACCGCCGTCGTCACCGGAGGCAGCAAGGGCATCGGCCGCGGGATCGCCGAGACCTTCGCCAACGCCGGGGTCAACGTCGTCATCACCGGCCGCAACTCCGACGATCTGGACCGCACCGTCGCGGCGCTGGCCGGCGCTCCCGGCAAGGTCAGCGCCATCAGCGCCGACGTGTCCGATCCCGCCGATTCCCGCCGCGTGGTGACCGAGGCGGCGCAGCGCCACGGCGGCGTCGACATCGTGTGCGCCAACGCGGGTATCTTCCCGTCCGGCCGGCTGGAGGATCTCACCCCCGACGATATCGAGGCCGTGCTGGCGGTGAACTTCAAGGGCACCGTGTACATCGTGCAAGCGGCCCTGGCCGCTCTCGCCGCCAGTGGACACGGCCGGGTGATCATCACCTCGTCGATCACCGGACCGATCACCGGTTACCCCGGCTGGTCGCATTACGGTGCCAGTAAGGCCGCACAGCTGGGTTTCCTGCGCACCGCGGCAATGGAGCTGGCGCCCAAGCGCATCACCGTCAACGCGGTGCTGCCCGGCAACATCGTCACCGAAGGGCTCGGCGAAATGGGCCAGGAATACCTCGACCAAATGGCCTCCGCGGTACCGGCCGGCCGGCTGGGCTCGGTGGCCGACATCGGCAACGCAGCACTCTTCTTCGCCACGGACGAGGCCGCTTACATCACCGGTCAGTCGCTGGTCGTCGATGGTGGCCAGATCTTGCCCGAATCGCACCTGGCTATCGCCGAACTCTGATACACGTACGGTTAGAATTGGATATACCAATACGACCGTCGGGATATCTCGGCTGAGCAAGGGGGCGCGGTGGCAACTCACAGCGAAGAGTTGCGGCGCCGGATCGTCGGAGACGTCAATGCCGGCACACCCGGCTCCAAACTGGGCAGCGAACGCGATCTGGCCGAACGCTACGGAACCAGCCGGTCCAGCCTGCGCCAGGTGCTCGCCGCGCTGGAGGAGGCCGGCCTGGTGCACCGGGTGATCGGCCGGGCCGGTGGCATCTTCATCAGCCACGGGCAGGTGGAACGCAATCTGGCCGATGTGGTGGGTGTACCGGCCTTCCTCGCCCATCAAGGCTATATCGCCGGCACGCGGGTGCTGTCCACCAAGATCGGTATTCCCGACCACGCCACCCAGCACGCCCTCAAGCTCGGTCCCACCGATTACGTCGTCGAAGTGCAACGTGTCCGGTTGGCCGACGGGTCACCGATCTCCTTGGAGCACGCCCAGTTTCCTGCCGACACCGTGCCCGGCCTGCTCGAGCAACCGCTGCGCGGCTCCCTCTACGAGATCCTGGAGTCCGAGTACGGCCTGACCGCGGGCCGGGCCGTCGAACGCATCGAGGCGGTGAGCGCCACCGATGACGAGGCGGCGCTGCTGGGCATCAAATCGAAGGCGGCGCTGTTGCTCATCACCCGCGTGACACACGACCAGAACGGCACCCCCTACGAGTACTCCCGCGACCTGTTCCGCGGCGACCGCACCGCGCTGTCGGTCACCGCGCAGGGCCGCGGACTCGCCGGGGCCGACGCCGAGCCGGCCTCGATCACGCTGCAACGCCAGACGGGCTGACCAGCTCACCGTCGATCACGGTGGCGGCCACCAGTTTTGCATCCAGGTCACGCAATACATCTGCGGGCGCAGCGCCGAGCACGCACAGATCGGCCGGCTGCCCGGGCGCGACCACACGCGCCGCGGTGGGTTCTGTCGCCGTACCGAGGAAGAGCCCAAGCGCCGTGCGGGCGTCGATGCACTCGTCCGGACCCAGCACCGCCCCGGATGCGGTGGTGCGGTGCACGGCCGCCCGCAGCGCCGCCCACGGGTCGCCGTCCCCGAACGGCATGTCGGTGGAAAGCGCCACCGGCACACCGGCTTCCAACAGGGACGCCAGGCGCCACAGCTGGTGATGCTCGTCGACGGGTACGTCTGCCAGATACTGGTCACCGCGCTCGGCGACGAAATTCGGCTGGGTCACCACGGTGACGCCGAGAGCGGCCAACACGTCGAGCTGATCGTCGGGCACCACTGCGGCATGCTCGATGCGATCACCGGGGTGCACACCGGCGTCGCCGAGGGCGGCCAGGCTCACCACCAGCTGGGCTGCGGTCACACAGTGCAGCGCCACCGGAGCTCCTTGGTCGTGCCTGCGCCCGATCCAGGCCGTCAACGCGCCCAGGTCCAGATCGTCGTCATGCAGGATGCGCTTGCCCGGCGCGAGATGGTGCACGTGCTGGCGCAGCCCGCCCCGACGGTGCACCTCGGTCAGCAGGACCATGTCGGTGACATCGAGATCCGGTGTGGCATCGGTGATTCCGGTGACGCCGAAACTGGTCAGCCGAGCACTGAGGGCGTCGACGGACGTGTCACGCCGCTTGAGGGCGTCCGACCAGGACCGGTCGGCGCTGCGCAACCGTCCGTCGGGGTGATCGGCCAGACCGACGGCCGCCAGGCCGGCCGAGTTGAGCGTCCACAGCACGCCGCTGCGATGCTGGACGCGCACCGGCACCGCCGGTGCCAGCGCGTCGAGTACGCGCCGGTCCAGTGGCCCGGCCACCGCCTCGTGATATCCGACCGCTCTGATCCAGCCGTCGTCGCCGACCGCGGCGCCGGCCAGCACATGCGCCAGGTCGTCGTGGTCGTGCACCTCTCCGACGCCGACCCGCACCGAGTCCGCTGCGGCCGCCGCCGAATGCACGTGCACGTGGTGATCGTGCAGGCCGGGGAGCACCAGTCCCAACTCGGCGTCGAGCACCTGTTCCCCCGCGGCAGGCGCCAGTGCCGGGGCCACCTCGTCGATCCGGGCTCCGACCCGGATGTCGACGACGCTGCCGTCCAGCAGGCTTGCGCGCCGAATCAGCATGAGACGGACCACCTTTCCTCGACCGCTATTGCCAGGGTCAGCGCCGGTCGGCACAGTTGTATCTCAGGGATGCGCAGGCTCCCCGGTCACCTGATGGTCGGCATGGTTGAGGCCTTCCTGCACCAGCCGGCTCAGATGTCCGTCGCGCAGCCGGTAGAACACCCGCCGGCCGTCCTTGCGCGTCTCGACCAGTCGGGCGAACCGGAGTTTGGCCAGGTGTTGGCTTATCGAGGTGCGCGACGCGCCGGTTGCCTCGGCCAGCGCGGTGACATCGGCTTCGCCCTGGGCCAGCAGCCACAGCAGGTGCAGACGGGTGCGGTCGGCCAGCATCCGGAAGGTCTCGCTGGCGATATCGAGCCGCTGCCCGTCCGGCGCGACCTCATGGACCAGCGAGGGCTGCGGCCCGCGCGGGAGTGGATCCCTGCTCATCGGCCGTCCCGCCTCTCCGCATCATCCGCGTCGCGGCGATCGCCGCGAATGTAGCGAGAATAGCGAGAATTCCTGCGGCCACCGCCTGATCCGCCTCCGCGCCGACCCACCCGGCCACCGGATAGGTGATGAGGAAACCGGCATGCGAGAGCGAGAACTGCGCGGTGAACACCGCTGTGGACTGTTCACCGGCATGGCGGCGTAACAGTCGCCCGGCCGGCGTGTTGATCATCGACGTCGCCGCGCCCAACGCGATCCACAACACCGTCAACGCGGCCCAGCCCACCGACCCGGTCGCCAGCAGCACGGCCGTCGCGACCAGTCCCGCCGCCGCCAGCACCGCACCGCACCGCATCACGGCGCGATCGGGCACCCGGCCCAGCACGGCCGGGATCAGCAGGGCCAGCGCCATCGACCCGGTCCCGTAGCAGGCCAGCAGCAGTGCCACGTCGGAGTTTCCGCCGCCGAGCAGGCCGCGCACGCACACCACGGTGTTGACCACCACCAGCCCGGTGGCCGCGGCCACCACCACGTTCATCGCCAGTAAGGCGCGAAGTTCGCGGCTGCGCACCATGATCCGGGCGCCGACGGTGATCCGCGACAGCAGCGGTGCGCAGGGCTCGGTACCCGGCCGGCGCGGGATCGCGGTGCCCAGCACCAACGTCAGTGACACCAGGAATCCGGCGCCGGTGCCCGCGAACAGACCGTGATAGCTGACAACGGTGAGCAACGCCGCCGCCAGCAGCGGGCTGAGCAGCGCTTCCAGGTCATAGGCCAGCCGGGACAGCGCCAGGGCACGGGTGTATTGGCGTTCGTCGGGCAGCACATCGGCGATGACGGATTGGAACGTCGGGGTGAACGTCGCCGACGCGGCCTGCAAGACGAACACCAGCAGATAGATCTGCCACACCTGTTCCACCCAGGGCAGCGCCAAGGCCACCAGTGCACGCACGATATCGGCCCCGGCCAGCACGGTCTTGCGGGGCAGTCGCGCCGTCAGCCCCGACATGACGGGGGCGACGAACACGTACGCGATCATCTTGATGGCCAGCGCGGTGCTCAGGACCGCACCAGCGGTCGCGCCGGCCAGGTCGAAGGCGAGCAGACCGAGCGCCACGGTGAGCAGCCCGGTTCCGGCCAGGGCCGTTACCTGCGCGGTGTAAAGCCGCCGGAAGACGCGATGGCGCAGGACCATGCGCCCAGTATGCCCCTTTATGTGCGCACTTGCGCACATAAAGAATGCATCACGAATACTTGGCGATCAGCTCCTGCTTGTAGAGCTTGCCGGTGTCGGTGCGCGGCAGTTGCGCCTCGAACGAGATGGACCGCGGGCACTTGTAGTGCGCCAGCCTGTCCCGCAACCAGCCCAGCAACTCCCGGCCGAATTCCTCGGTGGCGTCCGCCGGGTCGACGGTCTGCACCACACCCTTGACGGCCTGGCCCATCTCCTCGTCGGGGATGCCGAACACCGCGGCGTCCATCACCTTGGGGTGGGTGACGAGCATGTTCTCGGCTTCCTGCGGATAGATGTTCACGCCGCCGGAGATGATCATGTGATGCCGCCGGTCGGTGAGGTAGAGGTAACCGTCGTCGTCCAGGTAGCCGATGTCACCGACGGTCAGCCAGCCGTGCGTGTTGCGCGAGGAAGCGGTCTTGCCGGGGTCGTTGAGGTACTCGAAGTCGTTGCCGCCCTCGAAGTAGATCTCGCCCGGCTGTCCCGGCGGCAACTCGTTGCCGTCCTCGTCCAGGATGTGGATGGCGCCGACCATCGGCTTGCCCACCGAACCGGGATGGGTCAGCCACTCCTCGGCGCTGATCAGCGTCGAGCCGATGGCTTCCGATGAGGCGTAATACTCGTCGACGATGGGCCCCCACCAATCGATCATCTGCTTCTTGATCTCCACCGGACACGGGGCGGCGGCATGCATGACCCGCTTGAGGGACGAGATGTCATAGGAGTCGCGCACCGATGCGGGCAGCTTGAGCATCCTGGTGAACATCACCGGCACGAATTGTCCATGTGTGACACCGTGTTTCGCGATGGCCTCGAGGGTGCCCTCGGGATCGAACTTCTCCATCACCACCACGGTCAACCCACCGGCGAGGGCATTGAGCGACCACACCGACGGGGCCGTGTGGTACAGCGGCGCGGGGCTGAGGTAGACCGCGTCGGGTCCCATCCAGTACTCGACGAGCATGGCCATCATGCCCGGCACCTCCGACGGGGGCAGGTGCGGCAACGCACGCTTGATGCCCTTCGGACGGCCGGTGGTGCCCGATGAGTACTGCAGCAGATCACCTTCGATCTCGTCGGCGATCGGCGTCTCGGGCAGATCCTGCACGGCCTGCGGGTAGCGCGCCCAGCCGTCCAGATCGTCGGCGGTGGTCAGCAGGATGTCAGGCAGCCCGGCAGGCAGGTGTTCGGTAAGGGCGGCACAGGTGTCCCGCAGTGCCGCCGACGCGACGATCGCCTTGGCCGCGCTGTTGTCAATGATGTACGCCGCTTCGGCAGCGGTCAGGTGCGTATTGAGCGGTACGTAGTACAGACCGCATCGGCGCGCCGCCCACATGATCGTGTGCATGTGTTCGGTGTTCTCCATCAGGATCGCGACCGCGTCACCCTCCTGCAGACCGCGGCTGCGGAAATAGTGCGCGAGCTGATTCGCCCGGGCTTCCATCTGGCCGAACGTGACCACGGTGCCGGCCGGGTGGAGGATGACGGCCGGCTTGTCGGGTGTCGCGAGCGCGGTTTCACGGATCTGCATGGGCTGACTCTACGATGCCGCGTTTGACACCTGTCAAGAGGTGGCCCCGCCACATCCGACCGCGTTCTGTCGATGCGAGGGTTTGGGCGCGCCGATGTGGTGGAATACCGATCTGCTTGCTCGATGCTCTGCCCCACCCGCGGCCCGCAAGGAGACCAGTGACGGACGACAGGCCGCTTCGGGTGCTGGTCACCGGCGCCACCGGGTATATCGGTGCGCGCCTGGCGCCGCGGCTGGTGGAGGCCGGTCATCAGGTCCGGGTGCTGGTCCGCGACCCCGACAAGATCTGCGAC
Source organism: Mycolicibacterium sp. J2 (assembly GCF_026240945.1). Lineage (GTDB taxonomy): Bacteria > Actinomycetota > Actinomycetes > Mycobacteriales > Mycobacteriaceae > Mycobacterium. The sequence goes on along the minus strand of NZ_JAPFPY010000010.1, from coordinate 272,492 downwards.
GTGCCGTGGGTTGCCGATGTGCAGGTGTTCCGCGGTGATCTGCTGCAGCCGGACACCCTGGACGACGCTTTCGCGGACGTCGATGTCCTGTACTACCTGGTGCACTCGATGAGCAGCCACGGCGGCTTCCTCGACAAGGAAACCCGCAGCGCCACCAACGTCGCCGAAGCGGCCAAGCGGGCCGGCGTGCGCCGCATCGTCTACCTCGGCGGGCTTCATGCCGAGTCGCGGCAACTGTCGACGCATCTGCGCTCCCGCACGCAGGTAGGCCAAATCCTCATCGATTCCGGCGTGCCCACCATGGTGCTCCAGGCGGGCGTGGTGATCGGTTCGGGCTCGGCATCGTTCGAGATGATCCGGCACCTCACCAACCGCTTGCCCGTGATGACGACCCCCCGCTGGGTGAACAACCACATCCAGCCGATCGCGGTGCGAGACGTGCTGTACTACCTGATCGCCGCGGCAACGGCTGACCTACCGGCCAGCCGCACCTACGATATCGGCGGCCCCGATGTGCTGCGGTACGGCGAGATGATGCAGATCTATGCCGAAGTGGCCGGCCTGGCCCGGCGCCGCATTCTGGTGCTGCCGGTGCTCACCCCCAAGCTGGCCGGGCTGTGGATCGATCTGGTGACACCCGTGCCGGGCAATATCGGGCGTGCTCTCATCGAATCGCTGAGCACCGATGCCGTCGCCAAAGAACACGATATCGACGCCGTCATCGCACCGCCGCCGGGCGGACCGACCGATTACCGCCAGGCCGTCGCGCTCGCGCTGCGCCATTCCGCCGACGGCGAGGTGGAGTCGACGTGGACGACCACCCCGGCTACCGTCGCTCCGTCGGACCCGTTGCCGTCGGATCCGGACTGGGCGGGCGAGATCGTCTACACGGACAATCGCACGGCGCAGTGCGCCGGCACCGTCGAACAGACCTGGGCCACACTGCACTCGCGCGTCGCCACCGCCACGCCCGGCACCTTCCCGGTCGGCCCTGGCCGCAACCAGCGGCACATCGACCGGAGCACCGACAACAGCGTGCTGCGGGTACGGATAGCCGGCCGCGCCCCCGGCGGGGCCTGGCTGGAATGGACGCTGCAGCCCGACGGGGACGACCGCACCACGGTTCGCCAGCGCGCCATCTACTTCCCCAAAGGCCTTGCCGGCCAAGCCTATTGGTATGCGACGCGACAACTGCAGCGAAAAGCGCTGGAGACCGAGTTGCGCCGGCTGATCACGACCTGACCATCGCCTGCGCTATCGCGGCAGGCTCGAAACCGCCTGCATGCGAGCGGAATCTGGTTCGTTCGGCTCATCTGGCGCACCGACGAAGGGCGCCCGCACGGCGGCCAACAGGGCGCGCCGATTGACAACCATGGCCGCCACCGCCAGCACGGCGTACACCCCGCACAACACCAGCCGTCCCCCGGTCGAGGTGATCGGGAACTGCACCAGGAACAAGGCCAGCAACAGCCACGCCGTGTTCCGGTGGAAGCGCAGCGACACGATCAAGGCAATACCCATCATCGTCTGCGTGGCGGTCAACAGCACCTCTTCGATCTGGCGGCCGTCCAGCACCAGAGCGGATCCGCCGCCACCGGCGAGGTAGGCGATGGGGAGCGAGCCCATCAGCAGCGTCCACTGGTTCACTTTCGACGAGATGAGGGTCGCGATCGCCGCGGTGCCCTTGCCGCGGGCGGCGAAGATGATCGCGATGATGAACTCCGGCGCCTCCGACGCCAGCGGCGCCAGCCACTGCACCAGCAGGAACCGATCGATACCCAGCTCGGTGCCTGCGCCGATCAGGCTCTCGGCGAAAGGCTCCGCACAGGCCAGGATCACCGCGCCGGCGATCACGAACAGTGCGACGACGGTGCGCCGTCGTGCGCGCGTGGGCAGCGCTCCGATGGCGGCGGCGGTGCCGATCAGGTCGGGCTCCTCCACGTCGCCACGCGTGAGCTTGTAGAGGTAGAACCCGAACCAGGCCAGCAGGGCAATGCCGAGCACCAGGTGAATCCGCCCGGTGGCCGGGATGACGAAGGCCACCACCCCCGCGATCAGCAAGAACCCCAGTTCGACCCGGTTACCCGGCTCGAGTGCCATGCTCCTGGCGGGCCGCCCCGTCGAGCCGGGTCCGACCAGGCGCCGGGTCACCCAGAGCCCGACGAGCACAACCACCGGCCAACCGACACCCATCAGCAACCGGTTCGAGCCGGTCATGTTCGCCGCCGCGTACTGCACGTATTCGGGATTGCTGCCCGCGGTGTAGGCGTAGTACAGGTCCACCGCATATTCCGGCAGCACCGCGATCAGCGCCAGCACGGCGATGGCAAGCCCGCCGGACACGTCGATCTGGGCGGCTTCGGCGGCCCAGGCCAGCAGGAAGCTGGCGGCCACCACAGCGGCACCGTAGATCACCAGCGCCACAATCGGATTCGGGTGCAGACCGGCGATCCGCACCACCAGGGCGGGAATGATGAACACGAGAGTGGCGGCAGACGACGTGATGAGCGTCCGGGCGCGTGGTGTGGTCACGGGGGCGAGTCCTCGATCTGTGCGCGGCCCGGGTTGACATCGACGGCGACGAAACCTCGGGCCGACAACGGTCATGTCGGCCGAAGGTCTCGCTCGCCGGATATGGGATCCGGTGGAGGGCCGGGCTGCTCGCGCCGCCAGTGTGTCGACCCGTCCGCATCGCGCCGGACCTGCCGGCGGTCAGGAACTACTCCCCTTCGCTGACCGAGACCCTACCCGCCCCGACAGCCACCCAGCAACTTAGCGAGACTACAAATTTACGGCGTCAACGATCCTGAATTTGCTGCTCAGAGCCCCGGTGACCCTGAGTTTGGGTCGGCGAAACATCTCTTGAGGCTAACCGCGACAGGTGTGGTCAGCAAAAAACCGCCCCCGACTGTGTCGGGGGCGGTTCGGTGAGCTGTGCGTCCGATCAGTCGGACTCGGCCAGCCGGATCTTCAGCGCGTCGAACTCGTCCTTGATGCCCGTCGGGAGCTTCTCGCCGACGAACTCGAACCATTCCTCGATCAGCGGCACCTCGGCCCGCCATTCATCGGCATCGACGGCCAGCGCCTCGTCGACATCGGCGGCATCCACGTCCAGGCCGGCCAGATCGAGGTCGGCCGCGGTGGGCACGATGCCGATCGGGGTCGACTTGCCGTCGGCCTTGTGCTCGATGCGCTCGACGGCCCACTTGAGCACGCGGCTGTTCTCGCCGAAACCCGGCCACAGGAACCGGCCGTCATCCCCGCGGCGGAACCAGTTGACGAAGAAGATCTTCGGCATCTTGGATTCGTCGGCGTTCTTGCCGATGTTGATCCAGTGCTGGAAGTAGTCGCCGACGTTGTAGCCGAGAAACGGCAGCATGGCCATCGGGTCGCGCCGGACGGTGCCGACCTTGCCCTCGGCCGCGGCCGTCTGCTCCGAGCCGAGGGTGGCGCCGATGAACACACCGTGCTGCCAGTCGCGGGCCTGGGTGATCAGGGGCACCGTGGTCTTGCGGCGACCGCCGAACAGGATCGCCGAGATCGGCACACCCTGCGGGTCGTCCCACTCCGGGGCCACCGACGGGCACTGCGAGATGGGGGTGCAGTAGCGCGAATTCGGGTGCGCCGCCTTGTCTTCGGACTCCCGGTACCAGTCCTGACCCTTCCAGTCGATAAGGTGGTCGGGATCGCCCTCCAGACCCTCCCACCAGACGTCGCCGTCGTCGGTCTTGGCGACGTTGGTGAAGACGGTGTTGCCTGCGGCGATGGTCTTCATGGCGTTCGGGTTCGACGACCAGTTGGTACCCGGCGCCACGCCGAAGAAGCCGAACTCCGGGTTGACGGCGTAGAGCCGGCCGTCCTTGCCGAACCGCATCCAGGCGATGTCGTCACCGACGGTCTCGGCGCGCCAGCCGGGGATGGTGGGCTGCAGCATGGCGAGGTTGGTCTTCCCGCATGCCGACGGGAACGCGGCGGCGATGTAGTACGCCTTGTTCTCCGGCGAGATCAGTTTGAGGATCAGCATGTGCTCGGCGAGCCAGCCCTCGTCGTGGGCCATGGCCGACGCGATCCGCAGCGAGTAGCACTTCTTGCCGAGCAGGGCGTTACCGCCATAGCCGGACCCGAAGCTCCAGATCTCCCGGGTCTCCGGGAAGTGGCTGATGTACTTGGTGTCGTTGCACGGCCACGGCACGTCCTGCTGACCGGGCTCCAGCGGGGCGCCGATGGAGTGCAGTGCCTTGACGAAGAAACCGTCGTCGCCGATCTTCGCCAGCGCGGCCGCGCCCATCCGGGTCATGGTGCGCATCGAGACGACGACGTACTCGGAGTCGGTGATCTCGACGCCGAGCTTGGGGTCCTCGGCGTCCAGGGGGCCCATGCAGAACGGGACGACCCACATCGTGCGACCGCGCATGCTGCCGCGGTACAGCTCGGTCATGATGCCGCGCATCTCGGCCGGCGCCATCCAGTTGTTGGTAGGGCCGGCGTCGACCTCACGCTCGGAACAGATGAAGGTGCGCGATTCCACCCGGGCCACATCGGACGGGTCGGATAGCGCCAAGTAGGAGTTCGGCTGCTTCTCCGGGTTCAGCTTCTGGAACGTGCCGACCTCGACCAGCTGCGCCGCCAGGCGCTCATATTCCTCGTCGGAGCCATCGGCGAAAACCACCCGGTCCGGCTGCGTCAGCTCCGCAACCTCCTGGACCCAGGCCAACAGCCCCTGATGTTTGGTCGGTGCACTGTCGAGACCGGGAATGGTCGCTGAGGTCATCTAATATCTCCTGCGTAGGTTACGCGCCGGTAGCATCGGCGATAACTGATAGGTCACGGTCGTCCCTATGGAGAGGTTAACGCCCGTGACATACCCGTGGTGAATCGGAACAATGTCCGATCACTCACAAGAACGATTCAGATACGCCCCTGAACCGCTGTTTTGTATTACCCACTTTCCAACCCGGCACAAACCCTGGCCAGCGCGGTGCGCAGCCGGGGCAGCTCGCGCTCACCTGCGGCCACCGACCGCGCGGTGCACGCCGCGATATCGCCGAGTTCGGCGTCGATCCGCTCGATACGACGCGCCAGCTCCGCCGCCGCACGTTCGTCTTGAGCGGCGGCCTCCCCGGTGAACGCCACCTCGGCCGTCAACACCCGGTGCGCGACGCGCTGCTCGGTGGCCTCCCGCAACCGTGCGGTGACCTCGCCGATCCAGCGATCCACCAGGGCGCGGTCGTGCAGCACACTGCGGATCCCGATCACCCACACCGTCAACAGCAGACCAGCGACCGCGCCGACCACCACCCCCAGTGCGGTGAACCCCGGCGCCAGACCGGCGAACAGCCTGCTCACGGCGAAAGCGGCGCCCAGGCCGAAACCCGCGCCGAGCACCATCATCAACCGGGTCTCCAACGTCCTGGACCGCAGCGCCGGGACGCCGACCTCCGGTACCGGCGCGGTCTGCGGCGCGTCCGGTACCGACAGACCGAGTTCGCCTGCGACGTCGGTCAGGTGCTCGGTGATGCCGTCGTCCACCTCGTCGACCACCTCGGTGCAGCGCCGGTGCACGTAGGACACCAGCCGCTCGGCGTGCCGGCCGTTCCAGTCGGCCACATCCTCGGACAGCTCGGTGCGCACCGAGGCGCAGCGATTCCTGGCGAAATAGCCCAACTGGACCCGGGCCTGCTGCACCTGGCTGCGCAGCGCGATATTGCGCTGCGACCGCTGCAGCCGCCGGTCCCGCAGCAGCTCGTCCCGCTCGGCCCGCAGCTGCACCGCCCGCCCCTCCGGCGGATGCCCGCCGGACAGCTCGTCGATCCGCGTGGTGAGGTGGGTTTGCCACGCCCGCAACCGGTTTCGATGAGGTCCGGCGGTGTCGGCAAGACACCCGGACAACACGTCCACCAGCTCGTCGAGCGACGGTTCGCCCACCTCGGGCGCCGCGGCGGCGCCCACCCACGGCATGCCGGCATAACGGGGCGACCGGGCGGCCACCACATCGCGATCGGCGGCCAGCACCGCCCGCCAGCCGCGATGGACGTCGGTCTTGGTCACCACCCCGACCACCACATCGGTATGCCGGGCCGCGGCGTCCAGCAACACCGCATCCGAATCGGTCAGCGGGGCCACTGCGGACACCGCGAAGACGACGGCCGCCGGCGCCTGGCCCGGCGGCAGCTCACCGGTCTCGACGAAGGTCCGCTGGGGCATCCGGTCCCGCAGCGCCGCGGCCAACGCCGACACCCCGGCCAGCCACGGGCCCGCGACCAGCACGACATCGCGGTGCACCATCTTCGGCGGATCGATGCCCTCCGGGATGCCGGTCATCTGCGCTCCGCCAGCCGCAGCGATCCCCTGGTCAGCGCGCTGGCACAGCGCCGGTGCAGCGAGTTCAGCGGCCCACGGCCGTAGCGGCTCCAGTGCCGCGGGTCGGTGTTCGCAGCGAGCGTCAACCCGTCGGCACGCAGCACCTCGGCCGCCGCTGTCATCTCCGCCAGCACCACCCGGTCGGAGGCCAGCAGTTCCCACAGCGCGGGGCTGCCGGACCGCACCGCCAGCGCCCGGACCTCGGTGAGCGCGGCATGCAGGCGCCGGTAGCGCTGCGCGGCCGTCACCGCATCGAGCGCTGCGAGCATGTCGTCGAGGCCGCTGAGCTCGCACATCAGGGTCGGCAGCGACGCCGGATCCGCGCCGGCCCGCAGCGCCGCGGTGAGCGCGGCGATGCCGAACCGGTCCAGCACGGCCAGGAGCCGACCGCGGGTCACAGCGTCGACGGGGTGCTCCCCGGCGGTCACCGCGTCGGTCGAGGACAGCTCCGGTGGGTCGTCGGCCATCGCCCGCAGCGCGCCGACCAGCTCCCCGTCCGGCGGCACGGTCGCCGAGGCGACCGCCAGCAGGGCATTCATCGGCACCGTCGGCCGTCCGGTGCGGGCCCGCACCGCGGCAACCTGACCTGTCAACGCCGCGCCCAGCAGATCCTGTTTGTTGAGCACCACGAGGGTGTTCGGGCCGCACCGGGCCAGATCTTCGGGTTTGACGGTCTCGGCCACCACCAGCACGACGGCGTCGGCCGGGCCGCTGACGACGGTGCGGCCCGCGTGCCCCAGCGCGGCGGTCACCGTGGCACATCCGGTGCCGCGGCGGCCGGTCACGCCGACCCGGATCGGCCGGTTCAACCGGCGCAGAATCGGGGCCAACCGGGATTCGCCGGTTTCCGCGGCGAAGGCCGCCAACACGTCGGCGAGAATGACCGGCTCCTTACCTCACGAGTCGCACTGCCACCAATTCCCACTTCACATGGTGACACCGCGCCGACCGCCTCGCGAACGGTGTTTTCCCGCACAGGCCACCCTCGGCAACTGTTGGGTATCAATCTGCACCACGATGCAGGTAGATCGGCCTGAATGAGCGACGATGGACCGATGCATGCCCAGCGCGAGGAAGCCGGCCACGAGCTGTCGGATCCGGGCACCTCGAGCCGGAACACCACCGACGGCGGTCCGCAGCCCACGCCCGAGCCGAAACATCACCACCGGCGGGTGAGCAGCTTCCGCAACCGGCGCTCCACCCTCACCGGTAACCAGCAGGAGCTGTGGGAGCAGCGCTGGCCGGAACTCGGGGCCGAGGCCCGCGACCCCGCCGGTCGCCCACTGGCCCGCGATATCGCCGCGTGGTTCGGGCGCACCGCCCCGGTGGTGTTGGAGATCGGCTGCGGTACCGGCGTCTCGACGCTGGCCATGGCCATCGAGGAGCCGCACCTCGACGTGGTGGCGGTGGAGGTCTACCGGCGCGGGCTGGCCCAGCTGCTGGGTGCCATCGACCGCAATGACATCACGAACATCCGACTGATCCGCGGCGACGGTGTCGACGTACTTGAGCACATCTTCGGGACGGCGTCGTTGACCGGTGTGCGGATCTTCTTCCCGGACCCGTGGCCGAAGGCGCGTCACCACAAGCGGCGGCTGCTGCAACCCGAGACGGTGGCACTGATCGCCGACCGGTTGGCGCCGGGCGGCGTGCTGCACGCCGCCACCGACCACGCCGAATACGCCGAACAAATCGCCGAGGTGGGTGACGCCGAGCCGAGGCTGTGCCGTGCGCACGACGCCGACCTCGCCGCGTTGCCCATCTCCGTCCAGCGACCCGAGACCAAATACGAGGGCAAGGGTTTGCGGGCCGGGCGCGATATCGCCGAGCTGGTGTGGGTACGTACCCATGGAATGACGGAGTGAGCAGAGGTGACTGGCCGATGAGCATCACAACCGACATTCCGACGGCACCCGAGATCTCGGCACCCGCCGAGGAGGTACCCACTCCGGTGATCCGGAAGGTGCTGCTGGTCTGGGATGCGCCCAATCTGGACATGGGACTGGGCTCCATCCTCGGTGGCCGGCCGACGGCCGCGCACCGTCCGCGGTTCGACGCCCTCGGCCGCTGGTTGCTGCAGCGCACCGCCGACATCTCGGCGTCCGCCGCGCCCGCGCCGGACGCCGGGACCGACGCCCAGCCCGACGTGCTGGTCGAACCCGAAGCGACCGTCTTCACCAACATCGCCCCTGGTAGCGCCGATGTCGTCCGCCCCTGGGTGGAGGCACTGCGTAACGTGGGGTTCGCGGTTTTCGCCAAACCCAAGATCGACGAAGACAGCGATGTCGACAGCGACATGCTCAGCCATATCGCGCTGCGCCGCAGCGAGGGCCTGGCCGGGCTGGTGGTGGCATCGGCCGACGGCCAGGCGTTCCGGGCGCCGCTGGAAGAGATTGCTCACGACGGCGTTCCCGTGCAGGTGCTCGGATTTCGCGAACATGCCAGTTGGGCGTTAGCGTCGGATACCTTGGAGTTTGTCGACCTGGAGGACATCGCAGGTGTCTTCCGGGAGCCGCTACCGCGAATCGGCCTTGATTCGCTGCCCGAGCAGGGCGCTTGGCTGCAGCCCTTCCGGCCGCTGTCCGCGCTTTTGACCTCGCGCTTATAGACAATAGAAGTGATACGCGCGCGCAGCGTGACCAGAACATATTAAGGAGTTGACGTGTTCGCCTGGTGGGGTCGAACGGTGTACCGATTCCGATACATAGTGATCGGTGTCCTGGTCGCACTGTGCCTTGGTGGCGGCTTGTTCGGGGCGAGCCTCGGGCAGCACGTCACGCAGAGTGGTTTCTACGACAACGGCAGTGAGTCGGTACGGGCGTCCACCCTGGCCGACGAGGTGTACGGCCGCGACCGCACCAGCCACGTCGTCGCCATCCTGACGCCGCCGGATGACAAGTTGGTCACCGACAAGGACTGGCAGAAGAAGGTCGTCGGGGAACTGGACCAGGTGGTCAAGGACCACCCGGATCAGATCGTCGGCTGGGTCGGCTGGCTCAAGGCCCCGGACACCACCGATCCCACCGTCAGCCAGATGAAGACCCAGGATCTTCGGCACACCTTCATCAGCGTCCCGCTCAAAGGCGACGACGACGACACGATCCTGAAGAACTACCAAGCCATCGAACCCGACCTGAAGAAGGTCAACGGCGGCGATATCAAACTCGCCGGCCTGAACCCGTTGGCCAGCGAGCTGACCGGGACCATCGGTACCGACCAGGCCCGCGCGGAGATCGCGATCGTCCCGCTGGTGGCGGTCGTGCTGTTCTTCGTGTTCGGCGGCGCCGTGGCGGCGGCGCTGCCCGCCATCATCGGTGGCCTGACCATCGGCGGTGCGCTGGGCATCCTGCGCATCACCGCCGAGTTCGGGCCGGTGCACTTCTTCGCTCAGCCGGTGGTCACCATGATGGGCTTCGGTATCGCCATCGACTACGGGTTGTTCGTGGTGAGCCGGTTCCGGGAGGAACTGGCCGAAGGCTACGACGTCGAGGCCGCGGTCCGAAGGTCGGTGATGACCGCCGGACGCACGGTGGCGTTCTCCTCGGTGATCATCGTCGCCTCCTCGTTGCCGCTGTTGCTCATCCCGCTGGGCTTCCTGAAGTCCATCACCTACGCGATCATCGCCTCGGTGCTGCTGGCCGCGTTCTTGTCCATCACGGTGCTGCCGGCGACCCTGGCCATCCTCGGCACGAATGTCGACGCGCTCGGGGTACGCACCCTGCTGCGGATCCCGTTCCTGGCCAACTGGCCGTTCTCCCGCAAGATCATCGATTGGTTCATCGAGAAGACCCAGAAGACCAAGACCCGCGAAGAGGTCGAGAAGGGCTTCTGGGGCCGGCTGGTCAACATCGTGATGAAGCGGCCGATCGCGTTTGCGGCTCCGATCCTGATCATCATGACGCTGCTGGTCATCCCGATCGGCCAGTTGGCGTTGGGCGGCCTGAGCGAGAAGTACCTGCCGCCCGACAACCCCGTGCGGATGGCCCAAGAGCAGTTCGACAAGGAATTCTCCAGCTTCCGCACCGAGCCGCTGACCCTGGTGATCAAGTCCGACAACGGCGAGCCGATCACCGATCAGCAGCTGGCCGCGGTCCGCGCCGAGGCGCAGACCATCTCCGGGTTCGCCGGCAGCGACAACCCGTCGAAGATGTGGCAGGAGCGCTCCGCGCAGGAGAGCGGGTCCAAGGATCCGTCGGTCCGGGTGATCCAGAACGGCCTGGTCAACAGCTCCACCGCACCCAAGAAAATCCAGGAGCTGCGGGCACTGACCCCACCCCGGGGCACCACCATCATGGTCGGCGGCACCCAGGCACTGGCCCAGGACAGCATCCTGACGCTGTTCGACAAGCTGCCGTTGATGGTGGTGATCCTGGTGATCACCACGACAATCCTGATGTTCCTGGCGTTCGGCTCGCTGGTGCTGCCGATCAAGGCGGCATTGATGAGCGCGCTGACGCTCGGATCGACGATGGGCATCCTGACGTGGATGTTCGTCGAGGGCGGCCATGGTTCCGGGCTGTTCAACTACACCCCGCAGCCGCTGTTCGCCCCGATGATCGGCCTGATCATCGCCGTGATCTGGGGCCTGTCCACCGACTACGAGGTGTTCCTGGTGTCCCGGATGGTGGAGGCCCGTGAGCGTGGCCTGTCCACCGCCGAGGCCATCCGCATCGGCACCGCCACCACCGGCCGGCTCATCACCGGCGCCGCGTTGGTGCTGGCCGTGGTGGTCGCGGCGTTCGCGTTCTCCGACCTGGTGGTGATGAAGTACCTGGCCTTCGGCCTGCTCATCGCCCTGCTGCTGGACGCCACCGTCATCCGGATGTTCCTAGTGCCGGCGATCATGAAGCTGCTGGGCGACGACTGCTGGTGGGCGCCGCAGTGGATGAAGCGGGTGCAGGAACGTATCGGGCTCGGCGAGGTGGAATTGCCCGACGAGCGCAAACGGCCGACCGTGCGTGACACGGGCGAGCCGGCTCCGGACCCCGCCGCACTGGTCGGTGCCGGTGCCCCGATGCAGGCCCTGCCCGCCCACGATCCCACCCACCCCGCGCCGGCAGCGCCGGCCGGTGGCCGTCCACCGGCTCCGCCGGTGCGCCCGACCGGACCGTCGGCCGCGGGCACGACGCGGATCCCGACCACCGGGAGCCCCGCGCCCGAGCCGCCCACCACCCGGTTCGCCGCGCAGCCGGACTCCCCGGCAACCGTGGCGATCGACGCGGCCCGCAACGCGGTCAACGCCGCCGGTACCGAGCGGACCCGTCGTGGCGAGCCCAGTCGGGACAAGCGGGAGATCGAGTCGTGGCTCGGTGACCTGCGCAGCAGCGGCCAGCCGCCGCGGCCGTCGGCGCAGCCCACGGTCGCGATGGGCGACCCGGCCGGTAACGCGCCGACCACCGCCATCCCGACGCAGCGGGATGCCGATGCCACCGAGAAGCTGGACACCTCCAAGATCCGCGACACCGAGGCCGGTGACGACGCGCCGACGCGCCGCAGCGGCGGGCTCAGCGCGGCCGATCTGTTGCGCCGGGAGGGCCGGCTCTAACCGGAGCCGGTCCCGGCATCGGGATCTGGATCGGACGGTACGGCGGGAGTCTCCGCCGCGATCGCGGCGGCTTCGGTGTCCGGGTCGGTCGCCAGCAGCACCCGCACGGCGCTGTTGAGCACCGCGACGATCGGCACCGCCAGCAGCGCACCGACGATACCGGCCAGCACACCACCGCCGGCGATGGCCAGCACCACGGCCAACGGGTGCACCGAGACCGCGCGGCCCATCACGATCGGTTGCAGCACATGGGCTTCCAGCTGTTGCACCGCGATGATGAGGCCCAGGGTGATAAGGGCGTACACCCAGCCCTTGGCGATCAACGCGACGATCACCGCGATACCACCGGTCAACACCGCACCCACCAAGGGTATGAACGCGCCGAGGAACACCAGCGACGCCAGCGGTAGCGCCAGCGGCACCCCCATGATGGCCAGCCCGGTGCCGATGCCGACGGCGTCCACCAGCGCCACCAGGCAGGTGGCCCGCACGTAGCCGATCAGCGACCGGAATCCCGCCCGCCCGGCATCGCGGACCCGGTCGCGCACCGTCACCGGGAACACCTTGGTGACGAAGGCGAAGATGTCGCGACCGCCGTTGAGCAGGAAGATCAACGTGAACAACACCAGCAGGGCGCCGGTGACGATCTCGGTGATGGTGCCCGCGGTGGACAGCGCGCCGCTGGTCAGCTTGGCCTGGTTCTCCCGCAGCGCGGTGATCACCGAGTCCCCGGCGTGGTCGATCTGGTCCTTGCTCAGATGGGCGGGACCCTCGATCAACCAGATCCGCAAGCCGTCGATGCTTCGGGTCACTTGCTCGACGAGATCCGGTGCGCCACTGATGAATTGGCTCACGACGAAGGTCATGATGCCACCCACCACGGCGATCGCCCCGAGGATCACGGTCGCCACCGCGGCGCCGCGCGGCACCCGACGTGCGGCCAGCAGATCCACCGCGGGCATCAACAGGGCGGCCATCATGGCGGCCAGCGCCACCGGCACGAAGATCAATTCCAGGTGGGTGATCACCCACAGCAGCGAGACCAGCGCCGCACCGATGACGAGCAGCCGCCACGACCAGGCGGCCGCCTTGCGGACCAGGGGGCTGACCGACTCGTCGGCCATGGGGTCGACGCTGGGTAACAGGCTCATGCGGATGAGCGTAACGGCGCGCCGCGTCCGTCCAACGTACGTTTCCCCACGACCTGGGCCGTTACCCTGAGAGGCGTGTCGCACGACGACGCGCCGACGAGCCGCGACCACGACGAGGCCTGCCCCCAGGACGGCCGCCCCCGCGGCAAGTACTGGTGGGTGCGCTGGGCCGTCATCGCGATCGCCGTCGTGGTGCTCACCGTCGAACTGGTCCTGGTCTGGGATCAGCTGGCCAAGGCGTGGAAGAGCCTGCTGTCGGCCAACTGGTGGTGGGTGCTGGCGGCGGTGGTCGCCGCGATGGCCTCGATGCACAGTTTCGCCCAGATTCAGCGCACGTTGTTGCGTTCGGCCGGGGTGCAGGTGCGGCAGTGGCGTTCGGAGGCGGCGTTCTACGCCGGCAACGCGTTGTCGACGACATTGCCCGGCGGCCCGGTGCTCTCGGCCACCTTCGTCTACCGCCAGCAGCGCATCTGGGGCGCGTCGCCGGTGGTGGCGTCCTGGCAGCTGGTGATGTCCGGTGTGCTGCAGGTGGTCGGCCTGGCGCTGCTCGGACTGGGCGGGGCGTTCCTGCTGGGCGCCAGCAAGAACCCGTTGTCGTTGATCTTCACCCTTGGCGGATTCGTCGCCCTGCTGTTGCTGGCGCAGACGGTCGCCGCCAACCCGCAGCAGATCGACGGGATCGGGGTGCGGCTGCTGGCCTGGGTCAATTCGGTGCGCGGCCGCCCGGCCGACACCGGGCTGGCGAAGTGGCGCAGGATGCTCGCGCAGCTGGAGTCGGTGAGTTTGAGCCGCCGGGCGCTGGGCAACGCGTTCAGTTGGTCGATGTTCAACTGGATCGCCGACGTCGCGTGCCTGGCCTTCGCCGCCTACGCCGCCGGCGGTCACCCGTCGCTGGCCGGCCTGACGGTGGCCTACGCGGCGGCCCGCGCCGTCGGCTCCATCCCGCTGATGCCCGGCGGCCTGCTGGTGGTGGAGGCGGTTCTGGTTCCCGGCCTGGTCTCGAGCGGAATGACACTGGCCCAAGCGATTTCGGCCATGCTGATCTATCGCCTGGTCAGCTGGATCTTCATCTCGGCGATCGGGTGGGTGGTGTTCTTCTTCATGTTCCGCACCGAGGTGGACCTCGACCCCGACGTCGAGCCGCTGACCGTCACACCCAACGCCGAGAACCCGCGACGCCCGGAGTCCTGATGCGCGGAACTCGTTCGGCGGTAGCACTTTTCAGTATTGTCGCGCTGACGGCCGGATGCGCGGGCACACCGAGTGAGACCCCCGCTCCGGCCACCACGTCCACGTCACCCGCTGCTGCCGGCAAGCCCGCGGCGACCCCGCTGCTGGCGAGGGTGGTGGCCGCACCCGTCGCGGTCCCGGCCACCGACGGACGCACCCATCTGGCCTACGAGCTGTTGTTGACCAACGTGCTGAATCAGGATGTCACGGTGCAGACGGTCACCGTGCGCGGCGGCGACGCCTCGCTGCTGTCGCTATCCGGTGCACCGCTGGCACAGTGGACCCGGTTGCTGGGTGAGGCCGGCACACCGACCACCACCATCGGCCCCGCCCAGACCGCCGCGGTGTGGCTGGACGCCACGGTGGCTCCCGGTAATGTGCCGGACCGGCTGGACCACGCCGTCACGGTGGCGATCAGCAAGCCCGCTCCCCCGCTGTTGCCCGCGATCATGACCGAGACGGTGGCCGCGGTGCCGGTACAGACCCGCACTCCGGTGTCGATCAATCCCCCGCTGCGCGGGCCGAAATGGTTGGACGGCAACGGGTGTTGTGAGATGACCCCGCACCGGATGGCCCTCAACCCGCTCGACGGGCAACTGTGGGCCGCGGAGCGGTTCGCCATCGACTATGTGCAGCTCGATCCGAGTTACCGGCTGCTCGCCGGCGCCCCCGGCAAGCTGACCAGCTACCGGTACTTCGGTGCCGACGTGCACGCCGTCGCCGACGGCCCGGTGGTGGCGGTGCTCGACGGCCTGCCCGAGCAGACACCCGGCCAGACCCCCGCCGGACTGGCGCTGGACCAGTACGCGGGCAACCATGTCGTACAGGACCTTGGCAACGGCAACTATGCGCTGTACGCGCATCTGAAAACCGGGAGCGTGAAAGTCCAGCCGGGACAACGACTCAAGGCCGGTGACGTGCTGGGTAACCTCGGCAACACCGGCAACTCGGATGCACCGCACCTGCACTTCCATGTGATGGACGGCCCCGACCCACTGCGTTCGGACGGGTTGCCGTTCGTGTTGCGGTCCTTCCGGTTGGATGCCCAGACCGCAAGCGCCGACGTCTTCGACACCCTGATCGCCGGCCGACCGGCCCCGTTGCGGCCCGGTGGTCAAGCCCGCGACGAATCGGGGGTCATGCCATTGGTTTCCGATGTGATGGACTATCCCGGTGAGTAAGCGCAATACAGTCCTGGCTGCCGCGGTCGCCGACGCGGTGGCCGTCGTCATCTTCTGTACCGTCGGGCGGCGCAGCCACGCCGAGGGGGTGACGCTGACCGGGGTCGCCGAGACCGCCTGGCCGTTCCTGACCGGCACCCTGGTCGGCTGGTTGATCGCCCGCGGCTGGCGGCGGCCCACCTCCATCACCCCGACCGGGCTGATCGTCTGGGTGTGCACGGTCGCGGTCGGGATGCTGTTGCGCAAGGCCACCTCGGCGGGTACCGCGTTCAGTTTTGTGGTGGTTGCAACCCTGACGACCGCCATCCTGCTACTCGGTTGGCGCGCCGCAGCCAAGGCTGCATCCCGGTCTTGACCGGGACGGTGGCGTCGGGATCAACCGGTGCCGATATCGAGATCGTCAGCGTGGCGCGCAGGCCGCCCAGCGGGCTGTCCGCCAGCACCAGTTCCCCGCCGTGCAGTTCGGCCTGCTGAGTCACCAGCGCCAGCCCCAGACCGGAACCGCCGGGCGCGGCGGTGCTGCCGCGCGCGAACCGGCCCAGCACGATATCGCGTTCCTCCACGGGCACCCCCGCCCCGTCGTCGTCGACGACGATGTCGATCGTGTTGGGACGCCGATGTCCGGACAACACAACACGTTCGGCGCCGCCGTGGGTCGCGGCGTTACGCACCAGATTGTCCACCGCCAGCCGCAGGCCGCCCGGCCAGCCCCATACGGTGCCCAGGTCGTCGTCGGCCTCCACGCTGATGTCCACCGCGCGCCCGGCGCGCACATTCTCCCGCGCCACCCGGTCCAGCAGATCGGTCACATCGATGGGCTCGCGGTCCTTGGCCTGCGCCAGCTGACCCGAGGCGAGCTGCCCCAGCGCGGTGATGGTGGCCTCGACCCGCAGCTGGGCCCGCAGTAGGTCGGCGATCACCTCGTCGCGTTCCTCGGCGGGCAGGTCGTGGATCCGCAGGGTGTCCAGATCTGCCCGCATGGCGGTCAACGGGGTGCGCAGCTCGTGAGCGGCATTCGCCGCGAAATCCTGGGCCGCCTGAAGCGAATTCGAGGTGGCCTGCTGAGCGGCGGCCAGCCGGTGCAGCATCCCCGCCATCGCTTCGGAGAGTTCCTCGGCTTCCCGCGCTCCGGTCACCGCGGGCATCTGCTCGGTGCCTCCGCTCAGCCGGCTGGTCTGCTCGGTGAGCCTGCGCAGCGGTCGCACCGCGGGCCCGGCCAACAACCAGCCCAGCCCACCGGCGACTATCACGGTGAACACCCCGACGGCGGTGTAGACCGGGATCCTGGCCCGGTTCAGCAGAATGCTGTCGGCCCGGATCCCGATGGATACCAACACGTTTCCGGCCTGCTGAGTCATCTTGATGGTGCGCACCCGGTAGTCGACGCCGTTGACGGTGACGGTATCGGTGCCGGGCGGCAACGACGGCAGCTGGAAACCGCGCTGAAAGATCACCTGCCCGGTGGACATTGACCGGCCGGTGGTGAGCACCCCGCGTTTGGGGTCGGACAGCTGTTCGGGGAACATGCTGGCCTCGACTATCGAGTCCAGCCGCCGGTCCAACTGCGCGTCGTCGTTGCTGGCCAGCACCACCGAGGTGAGGATGGTGAACCCGGCGACGACGGCCGCGGCGGCGACGGCGGAGGCCACCGCCACCCGGGTGCGCAGCGATGCCGACCGACCGAACCGGGACAGCCGCACGCGCTACGCCTCCTCCCGCAGAACGTAGCCGATACCGCGCACCGTGTGGATGACCCGCGGATGGCCGTCCCGCTCGAGCTTGCGCCGCAGATAGGAGACGAACACGTCGGCGACGTTGGTGTCGACGTCGAAGTCGTATCCCCACACCAACTCCAGCAAGCGCTGCCGAGACAGCACCACGCCGGCATTCTCGGCAAGCGCGGCCAGGAGGTCGAACTCCCGTTTCGTCAGATCAGCCCGGTCGCCGTCGACGAAGACCAGTCGCCGTGCGGTATCGATGGTCAGCGGCCCCACCGACATGACGTCCGAGAGCCGCTCGGAGTGACCGGCGCGGCGCAGCAACGCGTGCAGCCGGGCCACCAGCTCACCGAGATCGAACGGCTTGGTCAGGTAGTCGTCGGCGCCGGCCTCCAGGCCGGCGATGCGGTCGTTGACCGTATCGCGGGCCGACAGCACACAGATCGGGATGTCGTTGCCCAGCGCGCGCAGCGCCGTCACCACGGCAACCCCGTCGAGTTCGGGCATCTGCACATCCAGCACCAGGGCGTCGTGCGCCTCGGTCGCCAGCAGGCGCAGCGCCTCCTTGCCGTTGGCCGCGACCCGGACGTCGAACCCCGAATGTCGTAGCCCGCGGGCCACCGACGTTCGCACGTCCGGGTCGTCGTCGACCATCAGCACCATGCGACCGGTGCTTTCCGGAGAAGAGGAGTCAGGCGTGCCCGGCACGCTACCTACGGTATGGCAGGCGCAGGCGCGGCGCCGCAGCGGTTCTTCAGATCCACCAGCGGCTGGCGGATACCCGTCAGCTCCGCCTTGGTCTGCGGGTTCTGGTCCAGGTACTCGGTCACCTTGGCACGGACCTGGTCGCGGGGCAGGCCCTCCAGGCTGGTGAAGAACCAGTTCACGTCGGGATGGGTGAACAGGTATGCGGACGTCGCCGCGGAGACACCGGACGCCACGCCGGCCAGGTCGGCCGCGGTGCAGTTGGGGGGGTTGTTGGCCGGGTCGTCGGCAAGTGCCGAGGGGATGGCACCGAACAACATCGCGCCGGCGAGTGCGCCGGTGCCCACCGCGCCAGCAACCGCACGCCGCGCAGCACGAGCCGAGAGCAACATGGTCAAGCTCCTTACCGAATTCATCCAGGTTCACCAGGCCGGTAACCACGGGCGGTTATCGACACCAAGAAGCTAAGCAGAATCCCCATGGACTTTCGCGGCTTGCTGACAACCAATCCTCAGAAACCTGAAATATGCAGGTTGCGCGGCGTACCGAGGAGGCTCGGCGGGCCTGTTCGGGCTACCGCGGGGTGACCGTGGCCGGCCCAGGCAGCGGCCCGGTGCCGGCGACACCTGCCGCGCCGGGGGCGGTGCTGGACGTTGCGCCAGCGCCCGAGGTGCTCGCGGCGCCCAAGGACTGGGCCGGGGCGAGGGCTGCCGGCAAACCTGCTCCTTGATTTTGCGCGGCCTGCATCAATCCCAGCAGCTGGGGCATCGTGATCGGCAGCCGGCATTGCGTGGACAGCGAGACCAGGGGCTGCTGCAACTGCTGCATGTCCTTACCGGCCTGCGGGTTGGCGTCGAAATACGACTTCGTCGCGGCCAGCGACTGCGGCCCGGCGGGCATCTGCGCGATGGTGGTCAGCGCCTGGTTGGTCTCCGGGTGCGCATCCAGGTAGCTGCCCGTGGAGGTTGCCACCGTGCCGATCGTCTTGGCGATCTGGCTGGCGGCGCAGGGATCGGTGGCACCGGTGGCCGTCGGGGTGGCGGCCGAGGTGAGCAACCCCGCCGCCAGTACACCGCCCGATGCACTCACAGCGAATATCCCGAACAGGGCGCGGCGCACCGAGCGCAGGGCGTTGGACATGGTCGACATGGGTCACTCCTTCACCGTGACGGAGGCAGTACCGATCGGCACACCGTTGTGACCGGCACATACACCTCCGTTGTGGCCGCGTATCGCGGCTTGCGGAAACCCCGACCCGCAAACAACCTTGCCCATCATGCCATCCACACCGGGCCGCGGGAAATCGGCACAGCAAACTTCCAGTTCAGGCCGCGCCTGATCGTGCAGCGGACCGGGGGCCGCAGCCTGCCGCAGGGGCGTTTGCCCACCCAACTGCCCGGGCGGGACGGTTCACGGCAGGTCAGGACACAGGCGGCTGCGGTAGGCTCCGGGCTTACCAGCCGAGCGGGGAGAGAGGCGGAGGCTCGCCATCCAGCAGTTCATGATGCGCTTGAGCGGCGGCCTGCGCAGGTATCGCTGGGCAGTCTTCGTCGCGTGGCTGCTGCTGCTCGCGCCCTCGGTCTACCTGGCGATGAGCCAGTCGGACAACCTCACCGGCGGCGGCTTCGAGGTGTCCGGCTCCCAGTCGCTGTACGTCCAGCGCCAGCTCGAACAGCAGTTTCCCGAGCAGGGGGCGTCGCCGCTGGCGCTCGTCGCCGTGCCCAGGGCGGACGCGTCGTTCGAGGATATGAACGCCGCCGTCGCCAAGCTGGAGCGCATCGCGGGTGAGGTTCCGAGCGTCACTGTCGCACCTAATCCACAGCAGCGCCCGCCCGCCCCGGACCGGCCGTACGTCGTCACCCTGCAACTGGACTTCCACAACAGCGGCGCCGTCGATATCGCCAAGCAGTTGCGCGCCAAGGTCGGCATCGAGGGCGACCAGGCCGGCCAGACCCGGGACGGCAAGGTTCGGCTGTACGTCATCGGTCAAGGGGCGCTGGGCGCGGCCGCCCAGACCGCCACCAAACACGACATCGCCCAGGCCGAGCAGTGGAACCTGCCGGTGGTGCTGATCGTGCTGCTCGCGGTGTTCGGGTCGCTGGCTGCCGCGGCGATGCCGATGCTGCTGGCGGTGTGCACCGTCGTGGTCACCATGGGCGTGGTCTTCCTGCTGTCGACGGTGACGACGATGTCGGTGTTCGTGACGTCGACGGTGTCGATGTTCGGTATCGCGCTGGCGGTCGACTATTCGCTGTTCATCCTTATGCGATTCCGGGAGGAGCTACGGTCCGGCCGGGATCCGGCCCAGGCCACCGATGCCGCGATGGCCACCTCCGGGTTGGCCGTGGTGTTGTCCGGGCTCACCGTGATCGCCTCGGTGACGGGCATCTACCTGATCAACACCCCGATCCTGCGGTCGATGGCCACCGGCGCGATCCTCGCGGTGGCCATCGCGGTACTCACCTCGACGACGCTCACGCCAGCGGTCCTGGCCACCTTCGGCCGGGCGGCGGCCAAACGGTCGGCACTGCTGCACTGGTCGCGGCGACCGGTCACCACGCAGTCGCGGTTCTGGACCCGGTGGACGGGCTGGGTCATGCACCGCCCCTGGCTGTCGGCGCTGCTGGCCTCGCTACTGCTGCTCGCCATGGCCGCACCCGTGTTCGCGATGTCACTGGGCAACAGCATGCTGCGCCAGTTCGACCCGAGTCACGAGATCCGGGGCGGCGTGAACGCCGCGGCCGAGGCGCTCGGCCCCGGTGCGCTGGGACCGGTACGGATCATGGTGGGCTTCCCGAACGGGAACGCCGACAGCACGCAGGTGGCGCCGGTGCTCGAAGCCATCCGCACCCGGATCGCCCAGGCCCCCGACGTGGCCTCGGTATCGCCGCCGGTGTTCGGCAAGGACAACCGCAGCGCGCTGTTCTCGGCGGTTCTGTCGGTGGACCCGGAGGATCTGGGCGCCCGTAAGACGGTGGACTGGCTGCGCGCCGAATTGCCGAAGCTGCCGACCGACGGCGCGCGCGTCGACGTCGGCGGCCCCACCGCGCTGATCAAGGACTTCGACGACCGGGTCTCGGCCATGCAGCCGTGGGTCTTCCTGTTCGTCTGCGTCATCGCGTTCGTGATGCTGCTGATCTCGATCCGGTCGGTGTTCCTGGCCCTCAAGGGCGTGCTGATGACGGTGCTGTCGGTGGCGGCGGCCTACGGCAGTCTGGTGGTGGTCTTCGAGTGGGGCTGGCTGGAGGACCTCGGGTTCGCCCCGCTGGCGTCCCTGGACAGCACCGTCCCGCCATTGGTGCTGGCCATGACCTTCGGCCTGTCGATGGACTACGAGATCTTTCTGCTCACCCGGATTCGGGAACGGTTCCTGCAGACCAACAACACCCGCGACGCGGTCGCCTACGGCGTGAGCACCAGCGCCCGCACCATCACCAGCGCGGCGCTCATCATGATCGCGGTCTTCATCGGTTTCGCGTTCGCGGGGATGCCGCTGGTCGCGCAGATCGGGGTGGCCTGTGCGACGGCGATCGCGGTCGACGCCACCGTGGTGCGACTGGTCCTGGTACCGGCGCTGATGGCGATGTTCGACCAGTGGAACTGGTGGCTGCCGCGCTGGCTGGACCGCATCCTGCCGTCGGTGGATTTCGAGAAGCCACTGCCCAAGATCGATATCGGCGATCTTGTCCTCATTCCCGACGACATCTCCGGCCTGGTTACCCCCGGCGCCGATCTGCGGGTCGTGATGAAATCGTCCGCCAAGCTCAAAACCCTTGCGCCGCAGTCGATCATCGTCGCCGACCCGCTGGTGTTCAGTGGGTGCCGGCCCCGCGTCACCCAGCTCGCCGGGGTTGGCTCGGGGCGCGGGAACGGCGCTGCGGGCACCGTGACAGCCGGGCTCGCCGGGGGGTCCATGTCACGGTTCGCCGCGGGATCCACGTCGCGGCTCGCCGCAGGGTCCACGTCGCGGCTCGCCGCAGGGTCCACGTCGCGGCTCGCCGCAGGGTCCACGTCGCGGCTCGCCGCGAAGCCGGTGCATCCGGTCACCATGTGGCGCGGACGGCTGGCGGTGGCGTTGGACGCGCTCGACATCGCGGCGTCGGAGCACTCGACGGTGGAACGCAGCAGCCCGATGGAAACCACCAACGTGGCGCTGCCCACCGGGGACCGGCTGCTGATCCCGACCGGGGCCGAGACGCTGCGGCTGGCGGGCTACCTCATCTTGACCCGCAACCACACCCGCGACTACGCCGATCTGGCCGGTTGGGCCGAATCGATGGAAACCGAGACCGCGGCCGAGGTCCTGACCGGGATGGACCGGTACTACTGTGGAACACGCTCGCGGTCGCAGTGGGTGACCTCCCAACTGATCAGGCGGTTGGCCGACCCGCGTCCGGAAGACGACCCGGCCGAGGTGCTGTCCGCGGCCGATATCGATTGGGCCACGGTCCGCAAGCGCTGCTTGTCCGTCGCCGTCGCGATGCTTGAGGAAACGAGGTGAGGGTGGCCGCGAAGCCCGCGCAGACCTCGGTGCCCTCCGGGGACCGGCCGGTCGAGTTCTGGCCGACCTCGGCGATCCGCGCGGCCCTGGACAACGACGACCTGTCGGTGTGGCAGCGCATCGCGACCGCCATCAAGCGCGACCCGTTCGGCCGGACCGCCCGTCAGGTCGAAGAGGTGCTCGAAACCGCCCAGCCGTACGGTGTTTCAGCGGCGCTGGCGGAAGTACTGGACAAGGCGCGGGCACATCTGGAGGCCACCGAACGTGCCGAGGTGACCCACCATGTCCGGCTGCTGCTGGAACGCTCCGGCCTGAAACCGCACGAGTTCGCGTCCCGGGTCGGGGTGCCGCTGGACGAATTCACCGGCTGGCTCGACGGCGCCGACTGCCCGTCGGCGTCGATGATGGTCCGGATGCGCCGGCTCTCGGATCGGTTCGCCAAGATCCGCGCGCAGCGCGACGCCGCTAACGGGCGTTGATCGGCGTCACGTCGGCCACCAGCCACCTGTCGCCCTCTTTGGTCAACAGGACCCGCAGGGCCAGCACCGCCACGTCGGCAGGTTTGCCGGGCGCGTTCTGGGTGCCACGCAACACCACGGCCACGCTGGCATCGGTCGGGCCGATGGCCTCCACACCGGCCGAGATGGTCTGCGCCTGACCGGAGACGTTGCGGCTCGTCAAATCCTTTGCCACAGAACCAAATTCAGCCCGATAAGAGGCGGCGCGGTCCGGTGTCATCAGCGCGGTCGCCCGGTCGATGGACGCATTCGGGCTGCTGGGCGTGAACGTCGCCGATGCCTCGGCGACACTGCTGGCGATACCGACCACCTCGGCGCTGTCGTTGTGCAGGTCGCGCTCGGGCACCGTCCAGCTGGTGTAGCCGACGACGACCGCCGCGCCCAGCGTGAGGGCGGTGCCGGCGGCGACGGCCAGCCGCAGTCCGGGTCCGTCGTCGTCGGTGCCCAGCGTGACACGGTCGCGACGGAACAGCACCGCGTTGATCACCACGCCCTCGACGATCAGCACACACAGCACCGAGAACACCGACACCCACCACAGCGGCCAGGCCAGCGCGGCGCCGATGTACACCAGCGCGACGATTGCGGCCAACGGTGCCAGGATGTCGAAGAGCAGAACACGCAGCCGATTACTCATCGGATCGTCTCCAGCCGCGAGATCAGCAGCTTGCCGTCCACATCGGAGACACCGAGGCGAAGGTTCCAGCGCACCGTCTGGGGTTTGCCACCGGCGTTCTGGCTCACCGAGGTCGCGACCACCAGCACGGTGTCGGTGCGCGATGCCACCGCCGCCAACTCGGGCTGATCGGCCGGCGGCTTGTCCCCTTCCCCGGACTGGTGCCGTAGCGACTCCAGGGACACCGATTCGACCTGACCGACCGTCTGGGCCTGCAGCTTGGCCACGATCGCCTTGAACGGCTCCATCGTCTGGTCGAACTCCACGTTGAGCTGCCCGACGGTGCCGTCACGCAGCTTCTGCAGATTGCCCGCGACGTTGTCCTTGTTCATGTTGACCAGTCCGCCGGTCCACTCCGCGGCGGTCTGCAGCACGCGGGTGCGGTAGGCCAGCTCACCGGCCTCGTCCCGGTGTCCCGACCAGATCATGGCGGCCAGCACCGCGGCCGCGACCGCCACCACGCCCAGCACCGCCGAGGCGATGCCGTAGCGACTGAGCGCCGGCGCAGGTGGCTCTTCGGTGAGCTGATCTGGCATGGCGGTGAGGCTACCCGGCCCGTTGCTGAGGCCGCTGCCGGCGGTCTTCTGGCAGGATGCGAGAGTGAGTTCAAGTATTGCTTCCGGTATCGACCTCACCTTCGTCGACGCCGAGGTCCGCCCCCAGCACGACCTGTTCGGACATGTCAACGGGCGCTGGCTGGCCGACTACGAGATCCCTGCCGACCGTGCCACCGACGGCGCGTTCCGCACCCTGGCCGACCGTGCCGAGGAGCAGGTCCGTGACCTGATCACCGAGGCCGCCGAGTCCGGCGGCGCCGGCGATGCGACCCGCATCTCAGGCCCAACTGATGCGACCCGCATCGGGGACCTCTACGCCAGCTTCATGGACACCGACACGGTGGCCCGCCGCGGGTTGGCTCCCCTGCTCGAGGAGCTGGCGGTCATCGATGCCGCCGCTGACGCGGACGCGCTGGCGGTGGTGCTGGCCGGATTACAGCGCACCGGCGTCAGCGGCGGCACCGGTGTCTACGTCGACACCGATTCCAAGGATTCGACACGGTACCTGCTGCATCTGTCGCAGTCCGGGCTCGGCCTGCCCGACGAGTCCTACTACCGGGATCCGCAGCACGCCGCGATCCTGGCGGCCTACCCCGAACACATCGCGCGGATGCTGACCCTGGTGTACGGGGGCGAGCGCAGCGACGGGGAAGGTATCAGCGACGGCGGGCACGCCGACACGGCGGCCCGCATCGTGGCGCTGGAGACCAAACTGGCCGCCGCACATTGGGATGTGGTCAAGCGCCGCGACGCGGACCTCACCTACAACCTGCGCACGTTCGCCGAACTGCCCAGCGAGGCACCGGGATTCGACTGGTCGGGCTGGGTGGGCGCGCTGGGCGCCGCGCCGGCCGAGGTGGTGGTGCGCCAGCCCGATTTCCTGACCGCGTTCGCCGCGCTGTGGGCGGGCGAGCCCCTGGAGGACTGGAAGGCCTGGCTGCGGTGGCGCGTCATCAGCTCGCGTGCGTCGCTGCTGACCGACGACTTGGTGGCCGAGAACTTCGATTTCTACGGGCGCACCCTGTCGGGCACCGAAGCCATCCGCGACCGGTGGAAGCGCGGTGTGGCCCTGGTGGAGAACCTGATGGGTGACGCCGTCGGAAAGCTGTACGTGCAGAAGCACTTTCCGCCGGCCGCCAAGGCACGCATGGACGAGTTGGTGGCCAACCTGCGGGAGGCCTACCGGGTCAGCATCACCAACCTGGACTGGATGACGCCCGAGACCAGGCAGCGCGCACTGGCCAAGCTGGACAAGTTCACCCCGAAGATCGGCTACCCGGCCCGCTGGCGCGACTACTCGGCGCTGGTGATCGACCGTGCCGACCTGTACGGAAACTACCAGCGTGGCTACGCCGTCGAATACGACCGCGAATTGGCCAAGTTGGGCGGTCCCGTGGACCGGGACGAGTGGTTCATGACACCGCAGACGGTGAACGCCTACTACAACCCGGGCATGAACGAGATCGTGTTCCCCGCGGCAATCCTGCAGCCACCGTTCTTCGACGCCGAAGCCGACGACGCCGCGAACTACGGCGGTATCGGCGCGGTCATCGGGCATGAGATCGGGCACGGTTTCGACGATCAGGGTGCCAAGTACGACGGTGACGGCAACCTGGTCGACTGGTGGACCGATGCCGACCGGGCCGAGTTCGGCCTGCGCACAAAGGCATTGATCGAGCAGTACGAGGCATTCACGCCCCGCGCGCTGGACCAGCGCCATCATGTCAACGGGGCGTTCACCGTCGGTGAGAACATCGGCGATCTGGGCGGGCTGTCCATCGCCTTGCTGGCCTATGAGCTGTCCCTGGAGAGCGAAGACGGCGGGCAGGAGCGCAGCGACCGGGGATTCGACCGGGCGCCGGTGATCGACGGCCTGACCGGAGTGCAGCGGGTGCTGTTCGGCTGGGCACAGGTGTGGCGCACGAAATCCCGTGAGGCTGAGGCGATCCGCCGGCTGGCCACCGACCCGCACTCACCGCCGGAATTCCGCTGCAACGGCGTGGTGCGCAATATCGACGCGTTCTACGACGCGTTCGGCGTGACCGAGTCCGACGAGTTGTACCTGGAACCGGATCAGCGCGTGCGCATCTGGAACTAGCCCACCCTGTCCGACACAAACTCCCCGTGGTTCCGCACCGGAACTACGGGGAGTTTGTGTCTGAGCCAAAACACTGTCTGGGGCTAGAACATCTGCCAGTCCGACGCCCCGTCGGGCGCGTTGTAGGTGCCCTTGGAGTTCTTCACCACGACGGCGTCGCCGCTGCCGAAGTTGTCGTAGAACCACTGGGCGTTGGCCGGGCTGAGGTTGATGCAGCCGTGGCTGACGTTGCGCTTGCCCTGGTCGCCCACCGACCACGGCGCGCTGTGCACGAAGATTCCGCTGTTGTCGATGCGCACCGCATCTTGCACCTTGAGCTTGTACCCCTCGGCGGAATCGACCGGCACCCCGTAGGTGGACGAGTCCATGATGATGTCCGGGAACTTCTCCAGCACGTAGTAGGTGCCGTTCTTGGTCTCGTGCTTGCCGTCGGGCCGGCCCATCGACACCGGGAAGGTCTTCTCCACCTTGCCGTTGCGGGTCACCGTCATGGTGTGGGTGGCGTCGTCGACGGTCGCGATCAGCTGCTCGGGCACCCGGAAGCTGGACTTGGTGCCACCGGCGTCGATGTTGACGACGGTGCCTGCCGGCCAGAAGGCCAGCGGGCGCCAGCGCAGCTGGGTGTCGGTGGTCCAGTAGAAGCGCCCGGGCACCGGCGGTACCGACGAGATGTGCACCGCGTCCTGGGCCAGCTGCCGGTTGGCGATCGGCCGGGCGAAGTTGATGTAGATCGGCTTGGCAGCGCCGGCGATCGCCCCGTTGGTCGGGTTGAATGACGGCGGCGCGAACACCGGTTCCCCGGTGTAGGGCAGCGGGTTCTGCCCGGCCGGGGTGCCCTCGGGAATGACCGCCGGCGGGGCGAACGGGTTGAACGGCTGTGGTGGGGCAGCCAGCGGGTCGGCCGGTGGCGGCGCCAGCGGATCACCCGGTTGGGGTGGCGGCGCGAACGGGTCCGGCGGCGGTGGGAAGGCGAACGGGTTTGGTGGGGGTGGCGGTGCCGGCGCGGGGGGTGCGTCGACGACGCCCGGATCGGGGGCGACCTCGGGATCAGCCCAGGCAGCGGGGCTGCCGATCGTGCATCCAGCGACCACTCCGGCCGCGAGAATCGCGCTGGCGAGTCTGCGTCTCGTCCGCTGCGACATGGGTCACCTCCAGTACATTTCTGCAGTCCAGTCTGGCACAGCGGCGAACCCCCATTAACCCTGGCGAGGCCGGGCAGACCCCTCTTCGCCACCCGGCCGGCGCCACTGACCTGGAGTTTGATCGTGGTCGGGGCCCGCGGCGTTACATCCTGCGAAGTTTGCCGCGGCCGCGGCGGCGCCGATCCAGGCCGGATTCAGGACCGGACCAGCCGGGCGATGGCCGCCGACGCCTCGGCCAGCTTGGCGTCCGCCTCCTGTCCACCTTCGGCGACCGCCTGGGTGACGCAGTGGCCCAGATGCTCGTCGAGCAGACCCAGCGCCACGGACTGTAGGGCACTGTTGACCGCGCTGATCTGGGTGAGGATGTCGATGCAGTACTTGTCGTCCTCGATCATCCTGGCGATCCCTCGGACCTGGCCTTCGATGCGCCGCAGCCGCTTGGCGTAGTTCTCCTTCTGCGACGAATAGCCGTGTTCGCCGGCGTTCGAATCGTCCATGCCTCACCCCACCATCTGCTGCATCTGTTGCACCTGCGCCTGACGCGTGGTCAGGACCGATTTGGCCAGCGTTTGCGCGTCGCTGTTCTGCCCGCCGCTGATCTCCGCCTCGGCCAGGCCGATCGTGCCGCGGTGCACGCTCGTCATCGACTGCAACCACAGTGTGTCGAACTGCGGTCCCCGCAGCGACTCCAGCCGGGTCAGGATGGTGGGGTCCAGCGCCCCGGGCGGCGCGGCGCTGGGTGCGCCCGGTGGGCCCGCCCCGTCGCTCCACTGCACCATCAGCGCCTTGATGGTGTCGCTCTCGCCCCGCTGACCGGTGGCGATGGTGTCGGCCAGGGTGACAAGGGCGGGGTTGGCCGCGCGTTCCTTGGCCAGGCCGGCCAGTTCGATGGCCTGCTGCTGGAGCTGCAGCAGGGCGGCCGCGAATGTGGTGTCCTGTGCATTGCTGCCCGCGGGCGCGCCGGTGATCGCCGGAACGGAACTGGACGGGGGCCGTGCCGGCTCGGATTCCTGCGAGCAACCCGCCAGCAGCAGCACACTACCGAGCAGGGCTACCGAGACCAGAACACGCACTCCACCAGCGTACCGGGTACCCCTGCGGGGTATCTGATTGTGGTTTGGGCCGGTAACGGCCCCGAAGGCATACTTACGCCATGCCCTCTGACGCTCCCTCCGGTTCCCCCGATATCAAGCCCCGCAGCCGCGACGTCACCGACGGCCTGGAGAAGACGGCCGCCCGCGGTATGTTGCGCGCGGTCGGGATGGGCGACGACGACTGGGCCAAACCGCAGATCGGCGTCGGCTCGTCGTGGAACGAGATCACCCCGTGCAACATGTCGCTGCAGCGGTTGGCGCAGGCGGTCAAGTCCGGCGTGCACGGTGCCGGCGGCTACCCGTTGGAGTTCGGCACCATCTCGGTGTCCGACGGCATCTCCATGGGGCACGAGGGCATGCACTTCTCGCTGGTGTCGCGAGAGGTCATCGCCGACAGCGTCGAGACCGTCGTGCAGGCCGAGCGCCTCGACGGCACGGTGCTGCTCGCCGGCTGCGACAAGTCGATTCCGGGCATGCTGATGGCCGCGGCTCGGCTGAACCTGGCCAGCGTGTTCTTCTACAACGGCTCGATCATGCCCGGCGTCGCCAAACTGACCGACGGCACCGAGAAGGAAGTCACCATCATCGACGCCTTCGAGGCGGTCGGGGCCTGTGCGCGCGGGCTGATGTCCCGCGAGGATGTCGACATCATCGAACGCGCGATCTGTCCGGGCGAGGGCGCCTGTGGCGGCATGTACACCGCCAACACCATGGCCTCCGCCGCCGAGGCACTCGGAATGTCGTTGCCCGGCAGCGCCTCCCCCGTCGCGATCGACAAGCGGCGCGACGAGTTCGCCCGCCGCTCCGGCGAGGCCGTCGTCGAGATGTTGCGCCGCGGCATCACCGCCCGCGACATCTTGACCAAGGAGGCATTCGAGAACGCCATCGCCGTTGTGATGGCGTTCGGCGGCTCCACCAACGCGGTGTTGCACCTGCTGGCCATCGCCTGGGAGGCCCAGGTCGACCTGACCCTGGCGGACTTCACCCGCATCGGCCAGAAGGTGCCGCACCTGGCCGACGTGAAACCGTTCGGCCGGCACGTGATGAAGGACGTCGACGAGATCGGCGGGGTGCCCGTGGTGATGAAGGCGCTGCTGGATGCCGGCCTGCTGCACGGGGATTGCCTGACCGTCACCGGTAAGACCATGGCGGAGAACCTCGCCCACATCGAGCCGCCGGATCCCGACGGCAAGGTGCTGCGCGCGATGGGCAACCCCATCCATCCGACCGGTGGCATCACCATTCTGCACGGCTCGCTCGCCCCGGAGGGCGCGGTGGTGAAGTCCGCCGGGTTCGACTCCGACGTGTTCGAGGGCACGGCAAGGGTTTTCGAGCGGGAGCGGGCCGCGCTGGATGCGCTCGAGGACGGCACCATCACCCATGGTGATGTCGTGGTCATCCGCTACGAGGGCCCCAAGGGCGGCCCGGGTATGCGCGAGATGCTCGCGATCACCGGCGCCATCAAGGGCGCCGGCCTCGGCAAGGACGTGCTGCTGATGACCGACGGCCGGTTCTCCGGTGGCACGACGGGCTTGTGCGTGGGGCATATCGCCCCGGAGGCCGTCGACGGCGGGCCGATCGCGTTTGTCCGCGACGGTGACCGGATCCGGCTCGACGTGGCCAACGGCACCCTGGACGTGCTGGTCGACGAGGCCGAATTCGAGGCCCGCAAGGCCGGTTTCGAGCCCTTGCCGCCGGTCTACAAGACCGGTGTGCTGGCCAAGTACACCAAGTTGGTCGGCTCGGCAGCCACCGGCGCCGTCTGCACCTGATCCCGGCGAGCGTGCGCGTCTGCACAGCGACACGCCGCACGCGCTGGCATTCTGCGCACGCTCGAGCACAGTTCGGTGGTCCGTGTCTCCTGTAGGGTGACAACGAGAGTTGGCCCACAACAGCACAGCACTGAGATGCACGGAAAGAGTCTTGAGTGAACGACGTTCTCGCGCGGTCCGGCATCTTCCAGGGCGTCACGCCGGATGCTGCCGCCGCCCTGATCGCGCAACTGCAGCAGATCTCGTTCCCTCGCGGGCACGCCGTCTTCGTCGAAGGTGAGCCCGGCGACCGGCTCTACATCATCATCGAGGGCAAGGTGAAGATCGGGCGCCGCACCGCCGACGGCAGGGAAAGCCTCATCACCGTGATGGGTCCGTCAGACATGTTCGGCGAACTCGCGCTGTTCGATCCGGGCCCGCGCACCTCGACGGTCACCGCATTGACCGAGGTGAAGGCGGTCACCATGGATCGCGAAGCGCTTCATGCCTGGGTGATGGGCCGTCCGGAAATCGCCGAGCAATTGCTGCGGGTGTTGGCCCGTCGGCTTCGCCGCACCAACAGCGCCCTGTCGGACCTGATCTTCACCGACGTGCCGGGCCGGGTGGCCAAACAGCTGCTCGACATCGCCATGCGGTTCGGCAAGCAGGAGGGCAACGTCTTGCACGTGACGCATGAGCTCACCCAGGAGGAGCTGGCGCAACTGGTTGGCGCGTCCCGGGAGACGGTAAACAAGGCGTTGTCGGATTTCGCGCAGCGCGGCTGGATCAAGTTGCAGGGCAAGACGATCCTGATCTACGACTCGGCCCGGTTGGCCCAGCGCGCCAAGTAGCTATCTCAGGACGGCGATGGCGAAGCCGTCCCAGCCCTTGGTTCCGACGGTCTGGATGGCGGCGGTGTCCAGCCGGGGGTGGCGGCCCATCATGGCCAGCATGTCGCGCACCCCGCGGGCCTGTTCGTCATCCTCGGCCGGCTCCAGCACCCGGCCCATCCGGGTGACATTGTCGACGACGAGCACCGCGCCTGGTTCGGCGAGCCGGACCGCCCATTCGACGTAAGCGCTGTTGTTCTCCTTGTCGGCGTCGATGAAGAAGAAGTCGAATGGGCCCGACAGCGTCGGCAACGTATCCAGTGCCGCACCGACGATCACCTCGACCCGCTCAGAAACCGCAGCTCGCTCCAGGTTCCTGCGGGCGACCGCGGCGTGCCGGGGGTCGAACTCCAGCGACACCACCCGCCCGTCGGGGCCGGCGCCCCGGGCCAGGCAGATGGTGGAATAACCGGCCAGCGTGCCGATTTCGAGGATCCGGCGGGCACCGCGGATGCCGGCCAGCAGTTGCAACAGGCGGCCATGTTGAGCCGAAACCTCGATGGCGGGCATGGATTCCGCCACCGTGGACTCGCGCGCCGCGCGCAACGCATCATCTTCGGTGAACAACAGTTGCCCGAACAACGCGTCCACCGCTACCGGATCGGCCATCAGTGCACCCCTTCTTTGGCATAAACCACCCGCAACACGTGCGCCACCTCGGGCCCCATCACGGTACCGGCCAGCTCACCGAACGTGGCGACGAATTCCGGCCCGTGCGGTGCGCCGTCAGCACACAGATGATGCGCAAGTTCATGCAGCACAACGAGTTCCCGTAGCGCCCAGGTGGTGTGCCGGTCCGGCACCGCCATGGTCGCGGTGGCCGCCTCGTAATGTGCGGCCGTCAGTCCACGCCGGGCCCGCACCACCACCGGCCCCGCGGCCGGCCAGCGCTCACGCACGGCGGGCAGGGCCAAAACCTCCTCGACGTAGCGGCGCACGGCATCCAGCGAAGCGAACCGGGCCTCCGGCGGCAGCGTCAGCTGGGTGCCGAAGAAGTCCACCGCGCCGTTGCCACGCCGGGCCGCGCGGTCGAACATCGTCCGGACAAACCCCTCGGCGGCATACACTTTCGCGCGCTGGGCATCGCGGTCGGTCACGGTCGCAGGGGGGTGCGGGCACCTGGCAATTCCTGGCTGGGCCCGAGCCTGGCGCGCTTGCCGGCCCGGTCACCGGCGCGCCGGGCGTCCGACGAGTAGCCCGCCGATGCACTGCTGGCCCGCCAGGTCCCCCGTGCCGACGAGGTTTGCCGGTAGAACGACTTGAGTTCAAGATCCTTGTTGCGCAAGGCCAGCGCCGTTCCGGGCCGGTCCTGGCGGTCCGCTTCACGTTCGGCCTCCGCCTTGGCCTCGGCCAGCCGCTGCCCCACCCTGGCCCCGAAAGCCAGCTGGAAGTTCAACCGCGCGGTGATGGTCGGTGTCGGCCGGTGCGCGCCGGAGTTGATGTACGCCTCGGATGCCTTCACCATCTGCGTGACCAGACTGGCGTACAGCGCGTGCGTGGCGTCGATGTCCTCGGCGAACCCATAGGCCTGCACATACGTGGAATTGGTCGCCACATCGCAGGTGAGGTCGTTGGCCAGCCCGATGACCACGAACAGTTGCACGTAGGTGCGCAAGCCCTTGGTGCCCGCCGGCCCGATGGTGATGACGCGCTGCTCGGGCAGCTGGGCCTTGGTGCGCTGCGCCGAATGCGCCCTGGCGACGGCCAGGTCGATGGACGTGGCGGTGGCCAGTCGCTGCGCGGCCGCCATGAAGGCCTCCGCCTCGTGCGCGTTGTCGGTGCCTTCGGCCTGGCGCAACAGGGCCGCGATCCGGGCCAGCATCTTGTCGCTCATGTTCCTCAGGCTAACCGCTCAGTCCGACAACCTATTTCGTCACAAAAGTGTTCAGCGCATCGGTCAACTGCTGGGATAATGGCGCCTGCTTCGCGTAGTTGGCGACGTTGTCACTGGGATCGTCGCGCAGCACGTGGTTGACACCCTTGAGCCGGACCACGGTCAGCGCGGTCTGGGCCAACCCACCGATCAACGACTGCTCGGCCGGACAGCCGGCCTGATTGTCGGCGTCCGAACAGGTCAGCAGCACCGGTGTGGCGGCCGGAACCTTGGCGGCCAGGGCCACCGGATCGATGGCGTCGGCCTCGACGACGGCTTTGACGTTCTGCGCGTTGAGGATTGCCGACAAGCCCTCCGGCAGCTTGTCCGGGGCGGTGCGCTGCGTCCTGGCCTGGGCCACCGCGGCGTTCCAGGCTGCGACAACGGCGTCGGCCTGCGCGCGGGTCTTGGCGCCGGAACTGACCGCGGCGTCCACGTCGGCGTGCACCCGCCCGGTGATGATGTCCAGGTAGCGGCCCGACAACGGCTGGAAGAGCCCGAGCGCGTGGATCCTGGGCGCGCCGGTACCGACGGCAGCGCCATCGGCGGCCAGGGTCATCGCGTGAATCGTGCCCTCGCCCAAGGCATATACCGACAGTTTCGTGGTATCGACGCCGGGCCGGCCGGCCAGGAAACGGATCGCCGCGCGGGCACCGTCGGTGTACACCGCGCTGCCCACCTCGGTGGGATGGTCCTTGAACTTGCCGAGGCCGGTGCGGCCGGTGCCGACCTTGTCATACCGCAGCGTCGCAATACCGTGCTCGGATAGGTATTCGGCCAGCTGACGCATGTTGCCGACCGGCCCGGCCACCGCGTTGTCCCCGTTGCGATCGGTCTGGCCGCTCTCGGAGATCAACAGGGCCGCCGGACCCGGGGTGCTCTGATGCCGGAACGTGCCGTGGATCGTCAGGCCGTCGGCGTCGAAGCTGACATCCTCGTCCACCCAGCCGGTGGGCGCGGTGTTCTTCTCCGCCGAGCAGCCGCCGAGCAGCAGCACGGTAGCCGCCAGTGCCAGCAGGATCTGCCTCACAACCGGGTCTCGATCCAGGTGGTCACGTCGTCGAGCACCAGCGCGCGCTCGGGTTCGTTGAACACCTCGTGGTACAGCTCGGGGTAGACCTTGAGATTGGCGTCCTGGGACGCCACGCATTCCACCAGCCGTTTGCTGCCGGCCACCGGGATGAGCTTGTCCTGACCGCCGTGCACCACCAGCAACGGGGCGGTCAGCGCCGATGCTCGTTGCGGCATGGTCTCGCCGATGCCGAT
This sequence comes from Mycolicibacterium sp. J2, assembly GCF_026240945.1. Taxonomy (GTDB): domain Bacteria; phylum Actinomycetota; class Actinomycetes; order Mycobacteriales; family Mycobacteriaceae; genus Mycobacterium. The sequence continues at coordinate 238,236 of NZ_JAPFPY010000010.1, read as the reverse complement.
GAGCGCCTTGGCGATGCCGGCGGGCAGCTTGCCGTGATGCACCAACGGGTCGGCCTCGTAGGCGGCCACCACCTGCGGGTCCCGCGACACGGCGTCGGCGGGCAGGTCTTCGACGGGCAGGCCGGGCAGCAGGCTGCCGACCACCTTGGCCACGGCGACCATCACCGGGGACACCGCGTCCTGCGCGTACACCGCGGGGCCGGACAGCACCATCGCCGCGTAGTCGTCGGGATGTTCGACGCCGTAGGTGAACACCACGCCGCCGCCCATGCTGTGCCCGAGCACCACGCGCTTGAGTTCCGGGTGCGCCGCGGTTGCGATGCCGACGAGATGGTGGAAGTCCTCGGTGTATTCGGAGATGTTCCTGAGGTAGACACGCTTGCCGCCGGATCGGCCGTGCCCGCGCAGGTCGAGGGCATAGGTGAGCAGTCCGGCCTCGCCGAACCGCTGCGCGACGTGGTCGTAGCGACGGGCATGCTCGGCATAGCCGTGGCAGAGCACGACGACCCCGTTCGGATCCGTGCCCGGGGTCCAGACGTCGTAGACGATGCGAGTGCCTCCGACACCGTCGAAGCTGCGTTCAGTGCGTGTGGTGGCCACCCGATGAGCCTAACGGGAGCACTCTTGTCGGTCCCGTTGCGTAAGCTCGGTGGCGTGAGCGTCCTCACAGAAATGGCCGACCGTCCCCCCGCCAAGGCGGATTCCCCGGACGCGTTCCTCGCCGATGCCCAGCAGTACCGCCGCGAGCTGCTCGCGCACTGTTACCGGATGACCGGCTCCGTACACGACGCCGAGGATCTGGTGCAGGAGACATTCCTGCGAGCCTGGAAGTCCTACGACACGTTCGAGGGCAAAGCCTCCGCGCGCACCTGGCTGTACCGCATCGCCACCAACACCTGCCTCACCGCCATCGAGAACAAGCAGCGCCGGCCGTTGCCGTCGGGTCTTGGGACCGACAGCGCCGACCCGACCGCCGAGATCCTCGAACATCACGAGGTGCCCTGGCTGGAGCCGCTCCCGGACACCGCCGAGGTGGTGGAGTCCAGGGAGTCGGTGCGACTGGCCTTCGTCGCGGCGCTGCAGCATCTGTCGCCGCGGCAGCGGGCGGTGCTGGTGTTGCGCGACGTATTACAGTGGCGCGCAGCCGAAGTCGCCGAGGCGGTCGGTTCGTCGACGGCTGCGGTGAACAGCCTGCTGCAGCGGGCCCGCGCCCAGCTCGACGAGGTGGGGCCCAGCCGGGACGACACGCTGTCGGCACCGGAGTCCCCGGAAGCGCAGGAACAGCTGCGCCACTACATCGCGGCGTTCGAGACCTATGACATCGACAAGCTGGTGACCCTGTTCACCGATGAGGCCATCTGGGAGATGCCGCCGTTCGACACCTGGTACCGCGGCCCGGAGGCCATCGGTCTGCTGTCCAAGCACAAGTGTCCGGCCGAGCGTCCCGGCGATATGCGCTTCATCGCCACTACCGCCAACGGCCAGCCTGCGGCCGCGATGTACATGCGCAATCCGCAGACCGGCGTGCACGTGGCGTTCCAGCTACACGTCCTGGACATCACGCCCGGCGGTATCGCCCACGTGGTGGCGTTCATGGAACCCCGCCTGTTCGAGACGTTCGGACTGCCCGCGGCACTCTGATGCCGCCCGTCGGCCCGCACCCCTTCCCCGAAGGCGATATCACCGGTGATATCGCCTTCCAGAAGTCAGTGTCGAGGCCCCGAGCGCCTCAGACCCGGCCCCGCACCGCCGCCCGCAGCGCCGCGATGTCGAACTTGCCGACGGTGGCCATCACCGCGTTCATCAGCCGGTCCTTGGCCGCGGCGTCGCCCTCGTCGAGCAGGTCGTAGTACTCGGTCGGGGTGATCTGCCAGGCCAGCCCATACTTGTCCTTGAGCCACCCACAGGGCAGCTCGGACCCGCCCTCTACCAGGGCGGCCCAGATCCGGTCGAGCTCGTCCTGACCGGTGACACGCACCTCCAGTGACACCGCTTCGGTGAAGCTGAACTGCGGACCACCGTTGATCCCGACGAAGCGCTGGCCGGCGAGTTCGAATTCGACCACCAACGGGACATCCTGGGGTGAGGGCGCGGCCGGGTGCGCGGCGATGGTGGTGACGATCCGGCCGTTGCCGCCGAAGGCGGCGATGTAGTGCGCGGCGGCTTCCTCGGCCTCCCGGTCGAACCACAGGTTGGGGACGATGCGTGCGTCGATCTTCGTCATGAGAGCCACTCCTCGCCGGCGATAAAAACGGGTCACCGGTATAGACCAAGCCCTGGTCGCCGAATCATCGAAGCCGCCAAAAGTGCAGTTCAATCGTGGTGCTAGCACAGAATCTGAAACCTGTTCTATGATCGCAAGCCATGAAGACTAAGGGCGCCCTGCTGTGGGAACTCAATTCGCCGTTCAAAGTCGACGAGATCGAACTCGGTGACCCCGTCGCCGACGAGGTTCAGATCCGCATGCACGCCGCGGGCATGTGCCATTCCGACTACCACATCACCACCGGCGCGACCCCGATCGGCCTGCCCGCCCTCGGCGGTCACGAGGGTGCGGGCGTGGTCACCAACGTCGGCAAGAACGTCACGGGGATCGAGGAGGGCGACCACGTCATCCTCGCGTTCATCCCCGCATGCGGGCAGTGTCCGCCGTGCCTGAAAGGTTTCCGCTCGTTGTGTGACCGTGGCGCCGTCCTGCTCGGCGGTAAGGCCATCGCCGACGGGACCAACCGTATCCACGCCGGATCACACGAAGTGTCGCCGATGAACCTGCTGGGCACGTTCGCCCCGTATATGACGGTGCACAAGGATTCGGTCGTCAAGATCGACAAGGACATCCCCTTCGAGACGGCTGCCATCATGGGCTGCGCGGTGCCCACCGGGTTCGGTTCGGCCACCAACGTCGCCGAGGTGAAGCCCGGCGAGACGGTCATCGTCGTCGGTGTGGGCGGTATCGGGATGAGCGCCCTGCAGGGGGCGGTGATCTCGGGCGCCAAGCACGTCATCGCCATCGACCCGAACGAATGGAAGCGCGAACAGGCCATCAAGTTCGGTGCCACCCACGTCTACCCGTCGATGGCCGAAGCCATCGCGCCCGTCATCGACACCACCTACGGCCTGATGGCCGACAAGGTGATCATCGCCGTCGGCGAGATGAAGGGCGAGTACATCGAAGAGGCGATGATCCTGACCGCCAAGACGGGCACCTGCGTGGTGACGGGCATGGGGTCGATGCTCGACGCCGACGTCAAGCTGAACCTGTTCCTGTTCACCATGTTGCAGAAGACGTTGAAGGGCAACATCTTCGGCGGCGGCAGCAGTCATGTCGAGACGCCGCGGCTGGTGGCGCTGTACAAGTCGGGCCTGCTCAACATCGACGATATGATCACCCGCACCTACAAGCTCGAGGACATCAATACCGGTTACCAGGACATGCTGGACGGCAACAACATTCGTGGCGTGATCCGCTTCGACGAGTCGGACTGGTGAGTCGCTAGAGGTCCAGGCGGTCGATCGTCCAGTCGATGTCGTCGAAGTGTGGCATCTCGCGGCCATCGTCCACGCCGATCTCGGCTTTGATCAGCGACTCCAGCTTGGCGCTGGCCGCCAGAACCAGTTCCGCATTCTCCCCCTGGGCCGCAGCCAGATTCGTCATCTCGGCCGGGTCGTTCTGCAGGTCGAACAGTTCGACGTCGTTGTACCGGTAGAGCTCGTCGAGGTCGCGGGGTAGGTTGCGCTGCGTCGGCGCGAAATAGCGGGTGAACTTGTACCGGCCGTCGAACATGGTGCGCAGGCTGCCGCGCTTGTTCAGATCCGGCCGGTAGCCCGCCTCGGCCATCGCCTTCTTGGGATCTTTGTGGGCCGCCTTGGCGTCGGCGACGATCCGGATGACCTCGCTGTCGTTGGTGGCCAGTCCGCTGTAGGTGAACAGCACCGCGTCACGCACGGTGTGCTCGTCGGCGGCCCGCGGGTTGCCCAGTGCCGCGCTGAAATCCCGGCCAGGCAGGTCCCGGCCCGCCACCTCGCCCTCGCTACCCTTGGACACACCGGCGAATGCCAGCAGACTCGGCACCAGGTCGATGTGCCCGGTCAGCGACGAAACATCCTGTCCACCAGCCACATCCGGATGCATGATGTGCATCGGCAGATGGATTGCCTCCTGGTAGGCGAACGGCCCCTTACCACGCAGCCCGTGCGCACCGCCCATCTCACCGTGGTCACTGGTGAACACCACGATGGTGTTGTCGGTCAGTTTCAGGTTGTCGAGTTCACCGAGCAATTGCGCCAGCTGCTGGTCAACGCTGCGGATGCTGTTGAGATAGAAGTCCGAGAAGCGGCGCCAGCGCTCTTCCTCGGGCGGGACGGTGCCCAGCGTGTACCCCCACGCCTTGAGGTACTCGCCGTGCGCGGCGGGCCGACCGGGCTCGTCCATCGGTTGGGTGAGGCTTTTGGGCAACGCGGTGTCCCAGGTCTTGGCGTAGAGCTCGTTCTCCGGCGCCCGGGCGGCCTCCATCAACAGCCTGCCGTTGTCCTGGACGTTCTGCCCGGGTGCGTCGGTGTTGAAGTACATGATGTCGTGCGGGTTGACCAGGCTGACGAACAGTGCCCACGGCTTGTTCTCGTCGGCCAATGACCTTCCTTGGTCGCGCAGCCAGGACACGGCGCTGCCACCGATCATGTTGTCGTAGTGGTAGCCGCCGAGGGTGTGGGTCAGGACGTCGCCCGGCCAGACGTAGTCCGAGAAGCCGTAGGCCTCCATCTCCTTGGTGAACAGATAATCGGGCTGCTCGGTTTCGAAGGCACTGTTCAGATGCCACTTGCCCTTGTAGGCGGTGTAGTAGCCGGCCTTGCGCAGCATGTCCCCGACGGTCGGGATGTCCGGATTCATCGAGTGGACGTAGGGCATGTCGACGTTCTCGAACATCCCGTTGTCCGGTGTCTGCAGTCCGGTCAGGATGACGGCGCGCGAGCTCGTACACATGACGGCCGGGCAGTAGTGATTGGTGAACGCGACACCGTCATTGCGCAGCCGCTCCCGGCCCGGCAGTGACATCCCGGACGGCCACTCGTTGAAGTAGCGCTCCTGGTCGGTGAAGACGAACACGATGTTGTGCTTGGCGGCCGAGGGCAGGCCGGCCTTGGGTGCCGATGGCGTGTCGGCAGGTTTCGCCGTACACGCGGCGGCGGCCGCGGCGACCGACACGCCCGCCATGGCCAGAAATGCCCTCCGACTGGGACCCGAGCTGATGGTCATGGCGTTCCACCCTTCATTTAATGTAGCGCTCTGTACAGTAATCGGTATACACACGTTTGACTACGTGAGATCGTGAAGCGATGACCGACCATCTACCGGAGCGGACCTCTCGGCACCGGCCTCGACGTACCCGCGCCAACGGCGACCGCTCCCGCGAACGCATCCTGGATGCCGCCACCGAGGTCGCCACCGAACGCGGATATGACGGAACCACGATCTCGGCGGTCAGCAAGCGCAGCGGGTTGCCCCCGACATCCATCTACTGGCACTTCACCGACAAGGACGATCTGATCGCCGCCGTGATCGATCGCAGCTACCAGCGGTGGTCGGGCGCCCTCAGCCTGCCCACCGACGGCGACGCCGACAGTTGGGCGGGCCATGTCGGCACCCAAGTCGCGAAGGCTCTCCAAGAGGCGCCGGATTTCCTGCGACTCGGCCTCAAACTCGCGCTCGACCGCCGCCCTGCCGAACGGCACGCCAAGACGAAGTTCCTCCAGAGTCGTACCGCAGCATTCGAACAGTTCGCCGACGTCATCCGCGCCGTCGCGCCTGGGCTGGCCGACGACAAGGTCGAGTCGCTGACCACCTATCTGGTCGCCGGTGCCGACGGCCTGTTCATCGCCAACGAGATCGACGAGAACCCGCAACGCTTCGTCGAGCTCTTCGAACTGCATGCCCGGCTGGTGTTCCAGTCAGCGATCGACATGATCGGCTGACGGGCGAGCGCGCCTCGGACGCACGAAGCCCCCGCACCGAACAACAGTGGTGCGGGGGCTTGCGCGTCGAGACGACGGTTACTTCGGTGGCATTCGGATGCCACCGTCGACGCGGACCACTTCGGCGTTCATGTAGGAGTTGGTGATCAGCTCGATGACCATCGAGGCCAGCTCTTCGGGCTTGCCGAGGCGGTGCGGGAACAGCACCGACTCACCCAGCTTGGCCTTGAACGCCTCCGACGCCTCACCCTCGCCGTAGATCGGGGTGTCGATCAGGCCGGGCGCCACGGTGTTCACCCGGATGCCAACGGCAGACAGGTCACGGGCGACCGGCAGCGTCAGGCCCACGACGCCGCCCTTGGACGAGCTGTAGGCGGCCTGGCCGATCTGCCCGTCGAACGCCGCGACGCTGGTCAGGTTGACGATCGCGCCGCGTTCGCCGGTATCGGTGAGCTCGTTGCGGCTCATCGCGGTGGCGGCCAGCCGGATGCAGTCGAAGGTGCCGACCAGGTTGATGGCCAGCACCTTCTTGTAGACGTCCAGGTTGTGCGCCGACTCGAACTGGCCGTCCTTGCCGATGGTGCGCTGAGCCCAGCCGATGCCCGCGGAGTTGACCAGGGCGCGGAGCGGGCCGAGGTCGGCGGCGGTGTTCACGGCGTCGAGAATCTGATCGGTGTTGGTGACGTCGACAGTGACGAAGACGCCGCCGATCTCGTGCGCGAGTTCCTGCCCTTTTTCGGCGTTCAGGTCCGCGACGACAACTCTGGCGCCCTTGGCGGCCAGCTGGCGTGCGCTGGCCGCGCCGATACCCGACGCGCCACCGGTGACGATTGCACTAGCTCCATTGATATCCACGTCGACAGAGTAAGCCCTATCCACCGGTGGGTCGGGCACGGCACGGAGAGTTCACCTGAGGCGCGTACCGTGCCGCGCAGTTTTGCGTGGGCACAGACAGGAGTTGTGGCATTTGACCGCCATCGACAATCTTCGTTCCGACTACGACGCCACCCCGTACGTGTCGAATTCGTTTCCGCAGTCGGCGCCGGGGACGCTGGCCGCGGTGGCGCATCTGTTCGGGTTGCAGCCGCCCGACGTCGGGCACGCCCGGGTGCTCGAGATCGGTTGCGCCGCAGGCGGCAACATCGTGCCGTTTGCCGCGGCCCACCCGCACGCCGAGGTGGTGGGCATCGACCTGTCCGAGGTTCAGATCGAGGCCGGACGGGCCCGCGTGCAGGCGCTGGGCATCGAAAACCTGCGCTTGATCGCCGGTGATATCGCCGCGATGGACGTAGCTGCGCTGGGCGCCTTCGACTACGTCATCGCCCACGGCGTATACAGCTGGGTGCCCGACGATGTCGCCGAAGCGCTGCTGGCCACTATGCGCGCCGGTCTGACCGCCGACGGTGTGGGCTACCTCAGCTACAACGTGTATCCCGGCTGGAAGGCCAAGGAGGTCGTGCGCGACGCCATGATGTTGGCCGCCGGCGCCAGCCAAGTACCGGAAGACAAGGTGCGCCACGCCCGCGGCATGGCCGACTTCTTGTCGGAGGTGGCACCGGCCGGCGGCGTGCTGGCAGCCATCATGGCCGAGTGGCAGGCCGCCGACGAGGGTTTCGGCGACTCCTATCTGCTGCACGACGAGCTCGAGACGTTCAACACGCCGCGCTACTTCTACGAGGTGCTCGCCAGGGCGAATGCGCATGGGCTGGCTTATCTGGGCGAGGCGCGCCCGGAGGTGATGATCCCGGCCAACCACGGCCCGAAGGTCGCCGAGTATCTGGCCGCCAACGGTGTCACCGCCCAGGTCCTGGTGGAGCAATACCTGGACTTCGTCACCAACCGCACCTTCCGGCAATCGCTGTTCGTGCCCGCCGAACGGGCCCCGCAGATCGACTACAGCCCCACCGCCGAACGGTTGCGCCGGTTGCACGTGGCGGCGCTGGTTCCGCCGATCGACGGACCGGTCCGGCTGGATGATTCGCGCCAGGAATTCCGGCAGGCCGACGGTGCCACGCTGTTCACCAACGCGCCCGCCATCAAAGCGGCCCTCGACGTACTCACCGAACGCTGGCCGTGGACACTGTCGCACGATGAGCTGGTGGTCGCCACCCGCCAGCGGCTGCTCGACGCGGGAACGCAGCCGAGCCCCGACCTGCCGGCTCATATCGACGACCTGACCCGTGTGCTGGTGATGCAGGGCCAGGCCCATTACCGGCTGGACCCGGTGCGCCCCGAAACGGCGGGCACCGCGTTCCGTATCGACGAATCTTCCAGGCGGGCAGCGGAGTTGACCGGCGGTTTCGATGACGCTGCCACGTTCAACCGCTGGCACGAGACGGTACCGCTGGAGCCCCTGGATCGACAGCTGCTGCCGCTGCTCGACGGCAGCCGCGACGAAGCGCAGCTGATCGAGGCACTGCTGGCCGCTGGGGCGGGCACCGGTGAAGTGGTCACCGAATGGGTGCGCACCCTGGGGCAACGGCTGGCCGAGCTGAAGCTGGGTTGACACCGCTCAGTCTGTCTCATCCAGACGCTCCAGCGCGCGCGCCAGCCACCGCCCGACTGCAGCGCTCTGGCCCGCGTTCATCCCGTCGAACAGCACCGCGCGCACCAGGGCGACGTGTCCGGGCGCCGCGGCGGTCAGGGCTTCTCGGCCGGAGTCGGTGATGTCCACCGTCACCCCGCGGCGATCGCCCTCGGCTCCGTGGCGGGCCACCAGGGCTCGGTCGGTCATCCGGCGCAACTGATGGGACACCCGGCTCTGCTCCCAGCCGAGGCGGTCGCCCAGCTCGTTCATCCGGCAGCCCGGGCGTTCGTCCAGCACGACCAGTACCTCGTAGTCGGCCAGCGACAGTCCGCAGTCCGCCTGCAATTGCCGGTTCATCGCGGCCTGGAGCCGCGAGGTCATGGTCAGATAGTCGCGCCAGAGGCGCTGTTGGTCCTCGTTCAGCCACACGGAATACATGACACATCATCTATGTTGTGGTGTCCAGTACCGGCACCTAGGCTGGCATCGAACCGCAAGGAGAACCATGAGCAGCACCGCAACCATCGACATCCGGCGCGCCGGCGACCGGGCGGCCACCAAGATCTCGTGGCTGGACTCCAAGCACTCGTTCTCCTTCAGCGACCACTACGACCCCGCCAATACGCATCACGGCCTGCTGCTGGTCAACAACGACGACATCGTCAAGCCCGGCGCGGGGTTTGAAACCCACCCACACCGCGATATGGAGATCGTCACCTGGGTCCTGCGCGGGTCGCTGGTGCACCAGGATTCCACCGGGCACTCCGGGGTGATCTATCCCGGTTTGGCTCAGCGCATGTCGGCCGGCCGCGGCATCCTGCACTCGGAGAAGAACGACTCCTGGAACCTAACTGGGGGCGAAACACATTCCGAGCCAGTGCATTTCGTACAAATGTGGGTGCTACCTGACGAGGCCGGAATCACCCCTGGCTACCAGCAGCTGGAGATCGACGACGAGTTGCTGCGCGGCGGCCTGGTGACCATCGCCTCCGGTATGCCCGAGCATCGCAACAACACCGCCATCAGCATCGCCAACCGGTTCGCCGCCCTGCACGGGGCTCGGCTGCAACCCGGCGATTCGGTACAGCTGCCCGAGGCACAGTACCTGCACCTGTTCGTGCCGCGGGGCGAGGTGGTCCTCGAAGGCGCGGGGGGCCTGCAGGAGGGTGACGCCGCGCGGCTGACGGCCACGGGCGGACAACGAGTCACCGCCACCACCGACGCCGAGATCCTGGTGTGGGAGATGCATGCCGGGCTGGCGTCATAGCCGAAAGCTGTTGTGCAGCCTCGCCATAGCGGGGCTGCTGACCGGCTGCGGCGACGGCCGCCCCGGTGCCGGCGCACCGGCTCCGGGCAGTCCCGCCGCACCGGTGGTCACACCGGCCGGCCTCGTTTCGGTCACCGTCACCGTGCCTGCCGGAATGGACCAACGGCCGTTCGACACCGCCCGGCAGGCACTGGTGCCACCGGGGTGGACGATGTCGGTATGGGCCAGGGTGCCCAAGGCCCGGCTGGCCGCCTGGGCCCCGGACGGCCGGCTGCTGGTGTCGGTGCCCAGCACCGGCCAGGTCGTCTCGGTAACCAACGGCGCGGGCACACCACTGCTGGACGGGCTCACCCAGCCGCACGGCCTCGCCTTCACCGGCTCCGTGCTGCTGGTCGCCGAGAGCGACCGGGTCACCGCCTACGACTACCGGGACGGCGCGGCAACCAACCCGCGGCCGGTCGCCGTCGGCCTGCCCGACGCCCGAAGCCCGGATCTGCGCGGCGCCTATTCGCACGCCCTCAAGAGTGTCACCGTGGGACCCGATGGGGCCGTGTACTTCTCGATCGGATCGACCGGCAACATCTCGGCCCACGACCGCACGGCCACCCCACCGCGCGCCACCATCATGCGGGTGCCGCCCGGTGGTGGTCCGGCCACGGTGTATGCCACCGGGGTCCGCAACGGGACCGGGCTGGCGACGGCGCCGGACGGGTCGATCTGGACGGCGGTGAACAACCGGGACAACATTGCCGACCCGGCCACCGGGCAGGTCGACGCGGACTACGTCGCGGAGAACCCGCCGGAGGCCATCGCCCGACTCACTCCCGGCCGCGAACTGGGCTGGCCGTACTGCCATCCGTTCGGTGGACCGGCCCACGCCCCGTTCATCCGCGATGTCCAGACCAACGCCGACGGGGGTGCGCTGGATTGCGCGGCGCTACCGCCCGTCGAGCAGACCATCGGCGCCCATTCCGCGCCGCTGGGCATGAGTTTCACCGACGGGGCGCTACCCGCCCCCTACACCACCGGCGCGTTGCTCGGAGTGCACGGATCATGGAACCGCCAGCCGCCGCGTGCCCCCGAGGTGACGTTTCTGCCATGGCGGTCCGGCACCCTGGGCATTGCGCAGACCCTGGTCGGCGGTTTCCAGTCCGCCGACGGAACCCGTTGGGGCCGGCCGGTTTCGGCGGTGGTGGGGCCGGACGGTGCGGTGTACGTCACCGATGACTACGCCGACGCGGTGTATCGACTGGCGCCACCGGGACGGTAGCGGCCGCTACCGTTCTGGCCGAACCATGGCCTCTCACGGCAATTGCGTTGTGGCGTAAGCGTTATCCGCCCGTGATGAAAGTTGACAGTGAGTCAGCTGTGACTATCCTGAGCTTCTTGAAAAGTTTGCCAGAAGGGGAACGCCGTGCCGAGCGCTGCCGCATGCCTCCTGCGTCTTACCATCGGCATCGCGGTGCTCACGGTCACCTCGGCAGTTGCCACGGGCATCGGAGCGCCGGTCGCCGCCGCGGCCGATGGCCGTACCCTGCTGGCGAACGCGGTGGCCAACACTCGTGGTTCCTACCTGGTGTACAACTTCGGGCCGGGGTTTCCCGCGCCGATGCTCAACGCCGCCGGGCAGTGGTATGAGATGAACAACGGCGGCCACCTGATGATCATCAAGGGTGCCGCGGGACGGTTGACCCCGCGATTGCTCGTCGACTCGCACACCGGCTATCAAGCGCGCTGCGAACGCACTCCCGGGGCGCGCACCGCCGAGGGCCTACTCCAGGCCTCGGAGATCTACACACCCATCGCCGCCTGGCAGGCGTTGGGCCGCCCGACCATTGCCATCAACGCCAACTTCTTCGATATCCGCGGACAACGCAGCGGGTCATGGAAGACGACGGGCTGCAGCTCCCCGCTGGGCGCGTACGTGGACAACACGCGGGGGCAGGGCAAGGCCAACGCGGCGGTGACGGGCACCCTCGCGTACGCGGGGAAGCAGGGGCTGTCCGGCGGCAACGAGATCTGGACACCCCTGTCCACCATGATCCTGCCCGTCTCGGGCGCACCCTTCGTGATAAATCCGCGCGCCGCAGATGATTTCGATGCCGCGACGCCGGTCATCACCGATCTGATGAACAAGGGCACCCGCTTCGTCGCCGTCAGCGGCCTGGGCCTGCTGGCACCCGGCGACACCGGACAGATGAACGACCCCGGCCCGTCGGCCGCCCGCACGGCGCTGGCCTATGCCCGTCAGCGCGACGAGATGTACGTCTTCCAGGGCGGTAGTTACACCCCTGACCAGGTCCAGGATCTGTTCCGCGGGTTGGGCAGTGACACCGCCATCCTGCTCGACGGCGGGGGGGTCATCGGCCATCGTGCTGCGACGCGACAGTGGCGGCATGTGGGCCGGTGCCGGCGTACCCAAGGGATCGTGCGACACCTTCCAGGTGCTGTGCGACTCCCGCGAACGCGCGTTGCCGGCCTGGCTGGCCTTCAACTGAAGGACGGCGCCTTCAGGCGGCCTCACCCTTCGATCCGGATTCCGCTTTTTTCGCCGTCGCCGACCCGGCATCTGCCTTGGTCACCGAATCGGCCGCGGCCGGCTTCTTCTTCGGGTGCAGCGCCCGGGTGATGTCACGAACGGCGTTGCTCAGCGGATCCTGCTTCGTGGTCTTGGGTTTCGGAGTCGTCTGGGTCGCAGGCGCGCCGGCCTTGGGCGGGTCCTTCTTCTCGGTATCGCTCTTCTTGGTATCGCTCTTCTTGGTATCGCTCTTCTTGGTATCGCTCTTCTTGGTATCGCTCTTGGTGGTGTCGGTCTTGTCGGTGTCAGCCTTCTCGGTGTCAGTCTTGTCGGTGTCAGCCTTCTCGGTGTCGGACTTATCGGTGTCAGTCTTGTCGGTCTCGGCCTTCTCGGTGTCCGCGGTACTCGAGGTGTCCGAGGTGTCCTCCGCGACCGCATGCCGGGGCTGATTTCCCGAATCCTCCGGAACCGGTGTCCCTTCCGGCGCTGCATGCTTTCCGGACGAGGTGACCTCGTCAGCGGTGGTCGCCGCCAACGTCACGGTGTGAGCGCCGGAAGCCGGGAGCGCATCGGCTTTCGCGAGCCCGGCATCGGCGGCGTCGGTGGCGGCCTTGGTCAATTCCTTGCCGAGGCTGCCACTGGTGATGCTCTTCACCAGTTTCACCAGCTCGTTGATCACGTTCGGCGGCGCGGCCGTCGGGTGACCGCTGAAGAACTCCTTGTGCAACCCGTTCATCAACGACTTGATCACATCGTTGACCACCTGGCCCGGATTCACGTGCGGGAACGAGAAGAACGGGGTCGGGGTGGCAGCATCGGACAGCGTCCTGGTGTACGTGCCGTCGGGGTTGCGCACCACATCGGTATAGCCCAGGTTCACCATGCTGTTCAGCGCCGGCGCGAGGGCATTCGCCAGCCGGATCGGGAATGTCCCGAGCGTGCCGAAACTCACCGTATTGAGCACGTCGCCGGCCAGGTAGAGCGGTTCCAGCAGCGGCAGCGTTGCCGCTGGCAAGGTGAGATAGATGTTGAGCGCCAACGGCTTTCCGGCGGTGACGTTGCCCACCGCATCGCCGACCGCGTCGCCGACCTGTTCCAGGAGGTTGTCCAGCGTCAGCCCGCGCAGAATGTAGCTGGCACCCACCGTGCCGGCCATCAGGTTGTTGGCCAGCGTGAAGGGATTCGGCCAGGCGGCGAAGTCGGAGAACGGCTGGTACTGGGCGGTCGCATCGATCTTGACCGGCAAGACATTCGCCCCGCTCACGGCCAGACCCGTGTTGAGCAAGGGCAGGCCGCCACTGTGCGTGGCCGCGGTATCCGGTGTCAGCAGATCGATGCCGAGCAGGTCCCCGAGGGGATAAAAGCGGGACAACATACCGCCGTTGGCTCGCCCCAGGTTGTTCAGCAGCACCATCGGCAACACGGTGAAGTTACCGACGAGCGGATGGTCGCCGGACTGGGTTCCGCCGGGCTGCTTGGCCAGTTCGGCCAGGATCTTGGGCAGGGCAGCGCCGGTAGAGAAGGCGCCCAACCCGATTCCGGCCACGATGGGGATCCGCACGTCGGTGATGTTGAGCAGTTCCAGCGGCAACGCGTCGGTCACCGCATGCAGGGTGTTCACCAGCAGTTGCAGCGGTGCGCCGAGGATAGGTCCCAGATTGCCGATGACGTCGCCGGCCTGCTTGAACACGATATCGAAAAGACTGTCGCCGGTGATGTCCAGGTAGGGCGTCGAATTGATCGCCTGGGCAACGGCATTCGGCGTTCCCGGGGTCCAGCCGATATCCAAGCCGAGCATCTTCAGCAGACCGAAGGTCGGGCCCGGGGTGATGATGTTGACGCCAGGGATGTTCTGCTGGGCGAGATCGACGATGTTCGACACGTCCAGGCCGACCAGCCTGAGCAGGGCGCTCAGCGTCACGTTACCCGCGGAGTCGGTGAGGCCGATCGCATCCAGCACCGGGATCAGCGCTCCGGTGACCGCCGACCCGAGCGCGCCGTCGATCAGCGAGCCCAGGTTGATCTTGACCGCGCCCAGCACCTGGTCGAGCAGGTCCAGCGGAATCTTGTCGAGAATGTCACCGATGTTGATATTCGCCGCGCCGGTGAGTGCGGGGATACTGACCCGGTCGACCAGCGCCTTGGCAATGGCGGCATACAGGTCTTGCGCGGCGTTGTATGCCGTATTACCGCGTCCCCCAGTGATATCCGGCAGCACACCGGGCGGCGGGAACAGGCTGGTGGACGCCGCGAGTCCGACCGGCTGGTCGTGCACCAGCCGCAACTCGGGACGGGGCGCAAGCGGCTGCGGTGCGGCCGCCCCGACCGTCAGCGCGGTGGCGGTGACGGTCGCTGCTCCCACCACGGCGAGCCGTCTGGTCCGCTCCGTCACCGCACGATGATTCCCCATGACGCACACGCCTCCCCGTAGGCTGCCAGCCGATCCACAGGACGGTAACACCCCGATCGCACACACTCGATCGTTTTGCGTGGAAACGACAGGTCGCGTCGAAGGCTTGTGCGCGTTGGGTTTTGGTCAGGGTTGACGCATCACCAGGCGCAGGATCCGGTCCCGCAAAGACGACGGCATGTTCGTCATCAACGCGACCTGAACCTTCGGACCGACGCCGACGAGGTAGCGCCGGCGGGGCCGTCGCGAGGTCAGCGCCGCATACACGACCGCGGCCACCGCGGCGGGCGGAACCGCGAGCCGCTGCGAAATCGGCACCGACTTGCGCATTCCAGCAACGTGGCGGGCGTACAGTTCGCGGTGCCGTGGAGTCAGCTCGGCCTCCAGTTCGTCGACCATGGTGCCCGCGGTGCGCCACATATCGGTGTCGGTCTGGGCGGGCTCGACCAGCACCACCGCGATCCCCCAGGGCGCCACTTCCATCCGTAACGCGTCGGCGGCCGCCTCCAACGCGAACTTCGAGGCCGCATACGGACCGATCAGCGGGGTGGAGAGCCGGCCGTTGATGCTGGAGATGAACACCACCCGCCCACGCGATTCCCGTAACCGCGGCAATATCACCCTGGTCACGGCCAGTTGGCCGATCACGTAGACGTCCAACTGCTTTCGCCACTGCGCGGTGCTCACCGCCTCGATCGGCCCGGCCACCACGATGCCGGCGTTGTTGACCACCGCGTCCAGCCGGGCGGGCAATGCGTCGGCGAGCGCCTGCAGGTCGGTGTCGTCGGTGACGTCCAGGATCACCGTCGAGATGCGTTTCGGATCAACGGCGCGCACCGCCTCGCCGTCGGCGGCCGAGCGCACCTCCGCGATGACATCCCAACCGCGACCGGCCCATTGCTCGGCGATCGCTCGCCCGATTCCCCGTCCGGCGCCGGTGACAAGTACCGATGGCATGGGGCAAGGTTAGTCGGCGTTCTCGGGCCCGAACGCGAAGATGGCCGCGGAACTCGCGACGATCGCGGCGGCAAGGCCGATCACCGGGGCGACGGTGTAGCGGCTCAGTGTCGCCCCGAGCACCGCGCCGGCACACATGGTCAGTACGACGGTGTAGCGCAGCTTCTCACCTTGCCCGGTTCCGCCGGCCAGTCGGCTGTCGAACCCGATCCCGACGATGGTCGAGGTGAGCACCGTGGTGCTCAGCTCCTGGATGCCGAATTGCCGCGCGGTGGCGTTCTGACAGCCGAAGCTCACCGCAAGCCCGGCGATCAATATCAGCTTGCTGTCATCTCGGTAGTCGAGCACGCCGGCCCCGGCGAGTCCGGCCATGGTGGCGATGATCGTCGCTTCGACAACCAGCGTCACCACCAACCAGCGACGCACCCTGGCATCGAGATACCGCGCCAACCGGCCACCGAGCACGGTTCCGGCGACAAAGCCGGTGAAGGCCACGGCTGCTGCCGTGAGGTCCACCCCGGACCATGGGACGAACCAGAATCCCAGGAAGATCACGTTGCCGGTCATGTTGGCCACGAAGACGTGGCCGAGCACCAGCACGCTGATCGCGTCCACCACGCCGGTGGCAAAAGTCAACAGCAGCAGGGCCTTCACGGTCAGCCGCCGGGACACCGGTGAGCGCATGGCGCGCCTATAGCCGCGGGGTGAGGTCCAGAGAGGTGACCGGCGTCATCTCGGTGATCAGCCAGGTGGAGTTACGGCGTTCCAGCGTCAGCCGGTAGGACAGATACCGCAGCGACGGGATGTTCTTGGTCACCGGACTGGTCGCCACCGAGTTGGTGTACACCAGGGCCGTGGCCTGTTCGGGGCTGATCGTCTCGATGGCCGCGCCGAGCACCTGCGTGCTGTTGGACACCTGGGCTTGCTTGTTGGGCGCCACGATCGCGTCGATGTACTGGCGGTACTGCGCCGCGAAGTCGCCACCGAGGTACTTCTCGGCCCGGTCGGGCAGGGACTCCATGTCTTCCGGCGTGTACGTCCACAGCGTCGTGATGGCATCGGTCGCGGTGCGGGCGATCTCCATCTTGGTGTGTACCAGCGCCCGGTCGGACAGATACCGGGCGGCCGTGGAGCCGGCGAAGGCGCCGGCCGCGACGAAGAGTACCGCCGCCACCACTGCCGCAATCTTCAGCGGACGGCCCGCGGTGCGGTGCGCCACCAGCACCGGCTCGGCCGCCGCCGCTTCCGGCTCGGCTTGCGGATCGGTGGGGGTGCTGTCGGACTCGGCGGCTGCAACCGCGCCCCGCGCCGCCTTGCCGGTCGGCTGGGCCTCGGCCTGCTCGTCGGGGGACCCGGTGGTCAGATCACCTGGATCAGCCGGCTGATCTTCCACTGGCGCCCTTCCTGAATAGTCGTTGCCAGCCAACGGCTCCCGGTCTCGATGGTCTGCTTCCCGTCGGGTGTCGTGGAGGTCATCTTCGTCGCGACCAGGACGTCGGCGCTGCCGTTGTCGT
Source organism: Mycolicibacterium sp. J2 (assembly GCF_026240945.1). Classification (GTDB taxonomy): domain Bacteria; phylum Actinomycetota; class Actinomycetes; order Mycobacteriales; family Mycobacteriaceae; genus Mycobacterium. Next base: position 221,073 of record NZ_JAPFPY010000010.1, on the reverse strand, counting down.
TCCAGCGCTGCACGCCCGCAGCCAGCACGGTACCGGTCGTCGGCTCGGCGCGGGCCACCTGGATGACGATCTCGTTCTGCTTCTCGGTGAACTGCTTGACGAATTCGCCGGTGCCCTGCGCCTTGATCCGGTCGGCGTAGTCGTTGGCGTGGAACGGGTCCATGGTGGTGTAGACGGTCATGAAGTCCCGGACGTAGGCCAACGCGGAGGCATCCCGGCGCTCGGTGCGACGGTCCGATTCGTGCGCCATCGCCATGATCGTGCAGGCCCCGATGATGGCCGCCAGCACCACCGCGCAGACACCGCCGACCAGCGGCAGGCCCCATCGCCTCGGCGGGTTGTGCACGGTCACAAAGAGTTCGGGCGTCCCGGGATCGACGTGGCGGCGCGGGCTCATCGCGGCCCTCCGCCCGGTTGCGGGCGGGTGATCACCGTGAGGTTCTGCACACGCCACTGCCCACCGGACTCGACGAAATCGACCTGCACCGTTGCGGTAATGAATTTCATCGAGGCCGGGTCGGCTCCGCGCTGTCCCTGCATGGCCATCAACATGGTGGCCGTCGTGGGTGCCACCGCGGTGACCGAGCTGTTCACGGTCCAATACTCATTGTCCACGATCGGCGCCTTCTGCACCGAATTCTGTTGGGCGACAAGCTGGGGCCGGTAGCTGTCGGTCGCCAGCGACTGTGCCTTGGCGAAATCGTCCTTCACCGTCTGCGGGCTGTAGCTGAGCATCTGCTCGACGATGCGCGGACCCTGCGCAGAGATCTCGGACCTGGCCAGGTCCACCGCCCGGTCCTGCCGGTACACCACGGCGTACCCCAGTCCCGCGGCGGCACCGCACACCACGACGGTGGCCACCATGGCCGCCGCAACCGGCCTGCGCATATCGCGTTGCGGCGCGTCGACCCGGTGAACCTCGGTGCGCAGCAGGACGTCCGCGAAGGTTCGTCCGCGCCGGTCCCAAAGCGGCCACTGCCACCCGAGGAGCAGCGGCACGGTATCGAGCAGGTGTGCGGCATCGCGCGCGATCAACCGGATGACACCTACTCGCGCGCCGGTGCGCCCGACGACCCGGATGCCGGCGACCGCTCGGCCCAGCGTCCAGCCCGTCCAGGCCGGCAGCAGCCAGCGGTTCACCATGACCGCCCCACCGAACAGCACGAGCACCACCACATACAGCCACCACTGCCAGCCCTGCCACGGCGAGATCCAGACCAGCAGCGCCAGCACCGCAACGGCGGCGACCCCGAACAGCACGTCGACGGCCAGCGCCCCGGCCCGCGCCGCCCAGGACGCCACCGGTACCTCGGCCACCGCGCCGTCCGCCGACAGCGGTTCTGCGCCGGGGTTCACGTCTGAGTTCACGTCCAGCACCGCCGTCACGTCGTCACCTGGACCAGATTCGCGATCTTGTAGGTGCCCTCGTCGCGTTGCATGGTCACCCGCAGCCGGTAGCCCTGTTCCTGACCGGCGGTTTGCGAGTTGGTCACCTTGGTACGCACGGCCACCAGGATGTCGACCGATCCGTCGTCGTTGTGCCGTTCGACGGCGGCACGCAGATCCGATACCTGCACGGTGACGTTGGCCGCCTGATAGGCCTCGACCATCATGCCGCTGAAGAAGCCGGCCTGGGCGCCGAAGTCGCCGGTCGAGCACGCGATGATCTTGGCCTGACTGGCACCCATCGACGCGGTGTCCGGGGCCTGGGTCGCGGTCACGCAGTCCTTGGCCGCCTGCAGGGCGATGGCGTCGTCGCGCCCGATCGCAGCGCTGCGAGCGTTGGCTTGCACAGCCAGGTAGCCGACCACGGCCAGCCCGGCGGTGAGGACCAGCAGGCCGGCGCAGATAGCGGCCACCCAGCCCGAACCGAGCCGTTCCGGCCGGGCAGCGCTGACCGGGACCGCCGGCTCGGGCTGTTCCTCGGGAGTGTGCGCTATGGGTTCTTCTGAATCGTCCGATTGCTCGGCGTCCGGGGTGGGGTTCAGCCGGCTGGTGCCAGCATCTCCTTCCATCCGCTATCTCCTGGCTTCATCGAGTTGTTGACGGTGTACTTGACGCCGTCGGGTCCGACCACCTCGCCGCTCTGGGGGCTGTACACCGCGGAGGGGCCTGCTGCCGGAGTGTAGATGCATGGGTTGGGTTGCTGTCCACTGCAGCTGACGGTGCCCTGGCCGGGCGGGGTCAGCGGGTCACTGGTCGGCGCGGAGGACTCCGGCGGCGGCAGCTGGCTGGCGCCCAGCGGGTTGAGCCCGTTGTTGATCGACGGCGCCGGGATCACCCGGCCGGGCTCGACCGGATGGGTGCAGCGTGCGGCCGGGGCCGGGCAGTCCACGATCTGGTTCGGATCGCCATACCAGGGGTTGGTGCCCAGCGGCACATAGGGCTCGTTGCTGCGGCACTCGGCCGGGGTGGCCGCCCGCTTACCTGGGACGTCGGCGCACGGGTAGTTGCGCGCCCCGCGGACCGCGTTGGGCGAGTCCTTGGGGATCTTGCAGTACATGCCCGACGGGATCGGCTGGGTGGTGGTGTCGGCCGGTGACCGCCACTGCGAGGCCGGCAGGAACCCGGTCAGGCACGGCGGCGGCGAGTTGATACCCAACGCAAGGTGCAGGAGAGCATTCGGCGAAAAAATGGTCGCGGTCTGGGCTATGGACGCACCCTGAGGCAGTGCGACCAGCACCTGCTCGACGTTCTTGTTGTACCGCTTGAGCATGTCGATGACGACCTCAAGGTTGGCCAGGGTCTGCGGCAGCGCATCGCGCACATCGCCGAAGACGGCGTTGAGCTGATCGACCGTCGGCGCGGCCTGCTGCAGACCGCTCCGAAGCGGGCCGTCCTGTTCCGCGGTCTGCGCGGCGATGGTGTTGAGGTTGGCCGCCCACTGCGCTATCGCATCCCCGGAGGTCACCTGGCTGTCGATGATCGGTCCGGAGTGGTCGACGATATCGTTCACCGAGGGCAGGTTGTCCTTGAAGTCACCCGCCAGCGCCTGGGTGGAATCCACCACCCGCTGCAGGGCGGGCCCGAGTCCCCCGACGGCTTTCGCCGTCTCGTCGAGCAACTGACCGATCTTCTCCTTGGGCAGCGCAGCGAGACCGCGCTCGGCGGCATCGAGCGCAGGGCCCACCTCGGACGGCACCGATCCCTTCGTGATGGTCTGCCCGGAGCTGAAGTACTTGCCTTCGTCCTTCTCCGACACCAGGTCCAGGAACTGCTCGCCCACCGCCGAGACCGAATGCACGTTGGCCGACGCGTCGACCGGAACCTTGGCATCGTCGTCGATGTCCATGGTCACCCGGGCGCCGGTCGCAGTCGGCTGCACGTCGCGCACCTTGCCGATGGTGGTGCCCCGGTAGGTGACGTTGGCCGTCTCGTACAGACCCGCCGAATTGGGCAGATCCGCGTACAGCCGGTACATCCCGATACCGGCGGCGGTGGGCAGCCGCAAGTAGAACAGCGACAGCACCACCAGGGCGATGACGGTCACGATGGTGAAGATCAACAGCTGGGCCTTGATGAATCTGGTCAGCAACACGTCTCACTCCCCCCGTTCGACGAGCGGGCCACCCGGCGCGTCATGCGGGTTCGGCGTGAACCGCACGTCCGGGATCATCGTCGCCGGGTCACGTCCCCAGGCCTGTTCCAGCGCCCGCAGCATGCCCGACACACCGGTGCCCGACAACAACCCGTTGTCCACCGCCGACAGCGTCAAGTCGATCACAGCTGACAGGTTGATGTAGTCGCCGCGAATGGCTTTCGGCACGTTCTCGATGTTGAACGGCACCGTCAGCAGCAGCTTGAGCGCACCCACCAGGTACGGCGAGGCCTTGGACAGCTGCTTGAGCGGACGCTGCAGGTTCTGCAGGTTGGTGTGCAGGTTGGCGTTGGTGTTGCTCAGCGTGTCGTCGGCGGCCGCCGACACCCGACCCAGCGCCGTCACCGCATCGGCGAACAGATCGCGGGTGTCCGCGAAATGCTGGATGAGCGGCGGGAATTCGGTGAGCACCTGGTCCAGGGTGTCGTTGCGCTGCGCCACCACGGCCAGCAGCCGGTTGGTCGAGTCGATGGCCCGGGTGATGTCGTCGCGCTGCTTGTTCATCTCCGCGGTGAAAGCGTCCAGCCGGTTGAGGAACTCCCTGATCTGATCGGCCCGGCCGGTCAGGATGTTGTTGACCTCGTTCTGGATCACCTCGATATTGGGGATGCCGCCCCCGGTGAGGATGCCCGAGATGCTGGCCAGCGTGCGCTCGATGGTCGGATACGCCGACGAGTTCTTCAGCGGGATGGTGTCACCGTTGCGCAGCGGTACCGACGACGGGTCGGGCGGGCTGTCCAGCTCGACGTGCTGGGAACCCAGCAGGCTGGTCTGGCCGATCTTGGCCAGCACGTTCGACGGCAACTTGACGCCCGGTTCCAGGTCGACGGTCAGCGTCGGCACCCAGTTCTTCAACTGGATCGCCCGGACCCGGCCGACGAACACGTCGGCGACCCGGACCCGGCTGTTGGCGTTGAGCGCCAACGTCTCCGGCATCTGGATGTAGATGGTGGAGTGTCCGTCCTGGGTGCCGGGACCACCGGGCAGCGGCACATTGGCCACACCCCGCCACTGCGAGCAGGAACTCAGGGCCAGCGCGGCCACCGCGAGCGCGGCGGTGCGCCGGCCGGCGCGCCTCCAGTTACTTGTCAGCACTAGTTACCCCCTCCGGCTTCGGCGGGCAGCGGCGGTCCCGCGGGTGCCGGACCGGCGGCGGGAGCGGCCGGCGGTGCCGGGGCGATGGCGCCCAGCGGGTCCCCGGGCAGCACGCCGGGAGCAGGCGCCGGCGGCGGGCCGGGCTGCGGATACCACGGCGGTGGCAGCGGGTTGGCCTCGTCATAGGAGTTCGGCGGGCCGGGCAGATTACCGCCGGGCGGCACACCGAACGCCGGCGGGGCGATATCGGGCCCACCCATCAACTCCGCCAACGATTCCGGGGTCAGCATGTTCTGCGTGAACGGCTGCACCTCGACGCCTTGCATACCGGGAGCCACGATCCAGCCCGGCTCATGGTTGCCATGCGAGAACAGCGTGTCCCGCGACCAGATGCCCGGCACGGTGGTGTCCTTGTACCCCGGTGGCGGCTGCAGCCGCGGCTCGGAGTAGGCGATCTGCTTGGGCAGCGTCATCGCGGTGCTGGCCATGTTCACACCGAACGGCAGGTAGTTGAACTTGATCGCGTCCAGGATCGGCGCGAGATACTCGGCGCACAATTCCGCGGACTCCTGGTAACCCAACCGGCTCCCGGCCTGAATGGTACTGCAAATGAACTCAAGTGGGTTGGAGAAGTTCGTGACGCCGGGCAACACCGGCAGAGTATTGATGCCGCCCTGATTCGGACCCACGATGTTCACCACGTTGGACACCAGGTTTGGATACACGTGTAGGCCGGTCTCCAAGCCGTTGCGTGGCTCGGGCTGCAGGATCGCGGTGGTGACATCCGACAGGTTCTTGATGTCGGTGGTCAGCGGTTTGCTGTTCTCGTCGAGGAACTTTCGCGTGGTGCCGAGCAGCTGGTTGAGTTGCTGCAGCGCGGTGGCCACCTCGCGGTCGGTGTTGGTGAACGAGTTGGTGAACTGGGCCAGGTTGTTGTTCAGCGCCACGAACTGCTGATCGTTCTTGTACAGCGCATTGACGAACGTCGCCAAGCTCTTGATCACCGCGACGATGTCCCCGCGGCCCTGGTGCAACGCGTCCAGCGCTTCGGACAGGCCCTGGATTGTCTTGTTGAACTGCTCACCCTTACCGGCGAACCCGTCGGCGAAGGATTCGATGACATCACCGAACGGACCCTTGGGCTGTTCCTTGGTCGGACCGAGGTCGGCCAGGATCCGGGTCACCTGATCACGCAGTTCGTCGTACTCGACCGGAATCTGGGTGCGCTCCAACGGGATCACCGCGCCATCGGCCATCGCCGGCCCGCCCGTATAGGGCGGCGAGAGCTGGATCACCCGCGACGCCACCAGGCTGGGGTTGAGCACCGACGCCGACGCGTTCTCGGGCACCTTGTACTTGCTGTTCCAGTGGAAGACGACCTTCATCTTGTCGCCGTCGGTGGAGATCGAGTCGATCTTGCCGACCTGCACCCCCATGATGAGGACCTTGTCCCCCGGGTACAGCGCCAGCACCTCGGGGAAGTACGCGGTCACCGTGGTGGTGGTCAGCTTCTTGTACACGTTCCAACCCACCACACCGGCACCGACGGCCACCGCCACCACGACGGCCGTGAGAATCACCGCGGCCCGGGAGAAATGCGGCAGCTTGATGTTTCGGATGTTGAACACGCTCGACATTTACGGGGCCCCTCCCTGAGAACCGGGCGGAAGGAACGGCGGGTTACCGGGCAGCGGCTCGGTGCCCACCGGGGAGAGCTGCGGGCCGGGTCCGGGCGGGGCCTGCGGTCCCGGCGGCAGCAGCGGTGCGGGCACCGCGCGGCCGGGGATGTCACCGGGGGGCGTGGGCACCCCGGGCGGGCCGACCGGGACCGTGCGCGCCCCGGGCGGACCGGGAGCGATCGGCACCGGGGTACCCGGCACGTCGGGGGCCACCTGGCCGGGGATGGCGGCCGAAGGAACACCCGGGTTCGGGCCGATGCCATCCGGATTCGGCTGCGACGCGGCCACATTGGGTGGCGGGTAGCCGCCGGGGACCGGACCGTAGGGGCCCTGGTCCAGGTGCGCGCACGGCAGCGGGTCACCGGGACGGGGCAGACCGTCCGCCGGCGGTGTGTACGAGCATGGGGAGCCGGGCGGGACCGCGGGGCCGGGGTTCTCCGGGGTGCCCTCGATGGGGGTCGGGGCAGGCGGCGGTGCACCGTTTTCGAATCGGGTTCCGTTCGGATCCGGGAACCGGAAGGCCGGCAGGCCGGAATTACGCCAGAACTGTTCGGGGTCGATACCGCGCTTCTTGAACGCCGCGTCCACGAACGGTTGCAGCAGCGTCGGCGGCAGCAGGTTGGCCAGCAGCGCCTTGAAGTACGGGCCAGAGGCCAGCACCTCGGCCAACCCCGTGATGAATTTGGAAGCTAAACTCAGAGTGTCGGCCAGGTCGTTCTTGCGCTCGTTGAGAATGCCGCTGATCGTCTGAAGCTGGGTGAGCACGCGGTTGAGGTTCGGATTCTCGTTGATGAATCCCGAGATCTGCTGTGACACGGACGAAATCCGCTCCAACAGCAGGCTGACAGCCTGGCGGCGGTCGTTGATCGCGGCCAGCAGCGTCTGCGAGTTGACCAGCAGGGCGTTCACCTGCCCGCTGCGGTCACCGAGCACGGTGGCGATCTTGCCCGCGTTGGCCAGCAACTGCTTGAGCTGTTCGTCGCGCTTGCCGAGGGAATCGGAGAACTCCTGAACACCCTTGAGCGCTGCGCTCAGGTGCGGTGAGGTCTGATCCACGGTCTCGGACAGCACGTTCAGCGACTGCTTGACGGCCTGGGTGTCCCAGCCCTGCGAAGCCCGGGTGACGTCGAGGAAGGCGTCATAGATCTGGTACGGCGTCTGGGTCTGTTCGACCGGCAGCGACCCGCGCGGCTTGAGGATCGTGCTGCCACGCGGCTCCACCTGAATGTTCTTGCGGCCCAGGATGGTATCGGTACGGATCGCCGCCCGGCTCTCGGTACCGATCTCCCGGCCGCCCAGGGTGTAGCCGATTTCGACCTTGTCGCCCTTGATGTCCATGCTCGTCACATCGCCGACATCGACACCGGCAATGCGCACCTTGTCGCCGACGTTCAACCCGCCGGTGTCGTTGAACTGCGCGTAGTAGGTGGGCACCGCAAACAGCATCGGCACGCTGGTCAGGCTGGAGCCGACACCGATGACCAGCGCCACGGTGACCACACCCATCACGCCCTTACGGACGCGGTCCGAACCCTGGATCGTCCTCATTTCGGCGTGCACCTACCCGAAGGCTGGGTGACCACCTTGACGGTGCGGACCGGTCCACCCGGCTGCAGCCCGTTGAGCTTCAGTGACAGGTCGCACACGTAGAAGTTGAAGAAGTCACCGTAGATGCCGCCCGCGCGGCCGATGATCTTCAGCGACGCCGGGATCTGCTGCAGGATGTTGTTCACCTCATCCTTCTGATCGATCAGCGGTTGTTGGGTGGTCTCCAGATAGCCGAGGGTGTCTCGCAGCAGCGGACGGTTGTCGGCCAGCAGGTCGCCCAATGAACCTGCGGCGTTGCTGATGTCGGCGACCGACGAGGCGATCGGGTCGGCACGGTTCTTCAGGCCGGTGATCAGCGCCTCGAAGTTCTTCAACGTGTCGTCGAACTGCTGCTGGTGCTTGACGGTGGTGTTCAGCACGGTGTTGAGGTTGGTGATCACCTCGCCGATGGCCTGGTCACGAGAGGCCAGCGCCGAGGTGAGCTCGGCGGTCTGGTCCAGGATGTCGCTGATGGTGCCGCCCTGCCCCTGGAAGATCGTGATCAGCGAGTTGGCGATGTTGTTGACCTTGTCCGGGTCAAGCGATTTGAACAGCGGGCGGAAACCGCCGACGAGTGCGTCGAGATCCAAGGCGGGCTGGGTGCGCTCACGCGGGATGGTGCTGCCGGCCGGCAGGATCTTGTCGCTGTCGCCACGACGCAGTTCCAGGTAGCGGTTGCCGATCAGGTCGAGATAGCGGACGGCCGCGGTGGTTTCCTGGAACAGCTGCAGATCGTTCTGCACCTCGAAATCGACGCGGACATGGTGGCCGCCGTCGATCAGCGTCACATCCTTGACCTTGCCGACCTCGACACCGTAGGCGCGGACGAACTGTCCGCTGCGCAGGCCGCTGGCGTTGTCGAAGATCGCCGAGTACCCGGTGGTCTTGTCGAATCGCACCTGGGCGAACACCACGAAGATGATGGCGGTGAAGACGAGCAGCACCGCCGAGATCGCACCGAGTTTGAAGAGCGTGCCTCTGATACTCATGGGTTGATCGTGTTCTCCCCCACTTGGCGGCCCCAGACGTACTCGGCGGCCAGCGGCTGACCGAGCTCGAAGTGGTTGTACGGGGCGATGCTGGCACCGGTGTCCATCACCAGATACGGTGCCGGCCACAGGTCCCGGGTGATCGGCTGCCAGCAGCCCGGCCGTCCTTCCGGCCCACCGCGAGCGTTGATGCGCGGCAGGTTGTCCGGGTACACGTACGGATTTCCCGCGCCGATCAACTCGCTGTTCGACAACAACGAGTAACCGTTACCACCGAGCGCGCCGGCAAGTTTGGGTGCGACGTCGTGGAAGTTACGGACGGTGCACAGCAATTCAGGGCTGTAGTAATCCAGCAACTTGGTGGTCGGCAACAAATCCTGGGCACCACGCACCAGATACGGCCCACCCCGCTCGAACACATCCCCGGCGTTGTTACCGAACCCCACCGCCGACATCAATGCCGCATCGATGGTCCCCCGCTCGGCGTTGAGCGTGCGCGCCGTCACCACCGCATGCCCCAAACCATCGAACAGATTCGGCGCCGCATCCGCATACACCGTCGACAGATCCGCCAAACCCTTGGTGTCCCGGCGGATCTGCGGCATCCGCGCATTGAGCTCACCCAGGATGTCGTTGCCGTTCACCAACGACTGGCCGAACTTGTCCCCCAACCCATCCAACGCCTGCGCCGCCGCGGTCAACGTCTGGTTCAACTTCACCGGATCCACCTGCTGGGCGATCCCCATGATCGTCTCGAACAACGTGTTGAACTCGGTGGTGGTACTGATCGCATTGATCACCGCACCCGGCTTGAGCTTGTCCGCAGACGGATCAGCCGGCGACAAGAACGAGATGTACTTGTTGCCGAACACCGTCGTCGCGCGGACCTGTGCGTCCACATTCGCCGGAATCATCTTCAGATACTGCGGCTGCACATCCAACGTCAGCTTGGCCCGCGACTCCTCACCATCGGTCACCACGCCCGCGGATTTCAACCGCCCTATCGGCACCCCGTTGAACGTCACCTTCGACCCGGGATCCATCGACAACCCCGCCCGCTCGGCCATCACCACCAACGTGGCCTTCTTCTCGAAGTACCCGCGGAACTGCGCCCAGGTCAGCCCGAGCACCACGGCCACCACGAGCAGCAGCACGAGGCCCGCCAGCTTGTAGGGCGGCGTCTTGGATTTGTTCACTGAAGTTGCCGGCGCGGTCATCTGGCTACACCGTCAGGTTGAAGTTCGGGTCGGTGCCGTACAGGGCCAACGAGGCCAGCAGCACCACCAGCACGATGGCGATCAGTGATGTACGCATCGACCTCCCCACGGCTTCACCGACGCCCACCGCACCGCCACTGGCGTAATAGCCGAAGTAGCAGTGGTTGAGCATGACGATGACGGACATGATGATGACCTCGAGGAACGACCACATGACGTCGTCGACCCGCAGGAATGTGTGGAAGTAGTGCTCGTAGGTGCCCACCGACTGCCCGTAGAAAAACGTGGTCACCAACTGCGCCGACAGGAACGAGAGCAGGATCGCCATCGCGTAGAGGGGGATGATCACGATCGAGCCGGCGATCAGGCGGGTCGACACCAGGTACGAGATGGACTTGATGCCCATGACCTCCAGCGCGTCGATCTCCTCGCTGATGCGCATGGCGCCGAGCTCGGCGGTGGCGCCGGCGCCGACGGTGGCGGCCATGGCCTGGCCGGTGACCACCGGTGCGACGATGCGGATGTTGGCCAGCGCGGCGAAGAATCCGGTGAAGGCCTCGACGCCGATATTGCCCAGTGACGCGAAACCCTGGATGGCGATCAGCGAGCCGGCCGACAGGGTGACGAAGCCGATGATCGCCACGGTGCCGCCGATGACCGCCATGGCACCGGTGCCCATGCCGATCTCGGCGACCAGGCGCAGCGCCTCTCGCCGATAGTTCTTGAACGCGTGCGGGAGGTGACCCACGGCGGTGACCACGAACCAGGCGACATGCCCGATGCTGTCCAGGAATCGGCCCGGCGCGCCCGCGTAACCGCTCGCGCGGCCGAAGGCGCGGGGGAACCGGGTGCGAAGAACCGCTGCTGTGCTCACAAGCAATCCGCCTTCGGCTTCTTGCCGGCCCTCATTACGCAGTCCGCCTTCGCCTTCTTGCCGGCCCTCATTACGCAATCCGCCTTCGGCTTCTTGCTGGTCACCATCACGCCTGTCCTCATGTCGTGGTCCCGAACCGCACACCGATGGTGGTCAGCACGACGTTGACCGCGAACAGCGCGACCACGCACAGCACCAGGGTTTCGTTCACCGCGGTACCCACACCTTTGGAACCACCAGCAACCGTGAGCCCGCGGTAGCAGCCGACCAAACCGGCGATCAAACCGAACAGGGTGGCCTTGATGACCGAGATCATCACCTCGGGGAAACCGGTGAGCAGCGTCAGCGTCGAGACGTAGGCGCCGGCATTGACGTTTTGGATGTAGACGCCGAAGAAGTACCCGCCGACCAGACCGATGGTGATCACCGCACCGTTGAGCAGGAACGCCACAAAGGTCGAGGCGACCACCCGAGGGGCCACCAGGCGCTCGATCGGATCGATCCCGAGCACCTCCATGGCATCGATTTCCTCGCGGACGGTACGGGCGCCCAAATCGGCGCAGATGGCCGTCGAGCCGGCGCCGGCGACCACGAGCACCGTCACAAGAGGTCCGAGCTGAGTGACGGCGCCGAGGGCCGCACCCGCGCCGGACACGTCGGCGGCGCCGAACTCGGCCAGCAGGATGTTGAGGGTGAAGATGATGAGGACGGTCAACGGAATCGAGACCGCGAGGGTGGGCAGGAAGGCCACCCGGATCAGGAACCAGCTCTGAAGGACGAACTCCTTCCACTGGAACGGCCGCGTCAGCAGCGCCTTGCCGGTGAGGACGCACATCTTGAAGAAGCCACCGACCATGGTCAGGGGCTTCTCCAGCTGATCACGGACGTAGTCGACCAGCCCGTTGCTCGCCGTCACCGTCGCTTGCTCCTGTCACGGTCGCGGAGTGGAATCACGTGGCGCACATCCCCTCCCTGCCGATTGCGGCTCATCCCCATAGCTGTGATATCCATCTCCCTACTGACGGGTAGTAAGACGGACCACAGGACTGTACCCGATCCGCCACCGGCGGTACATCGCATCCGCGGTATTGACACCCGAGTTGATAGCAAACATATCCTGACCAGCGATCAATTGGGCACCGGGGCAGAATTCGTTGGCGCAGTGGATAATTGATCGACGCTCGCGGCAATTTCTTCGGCAAACCGGTTTCGCAGTTCGGTTTTGAGCACTTTGCCCGAAGGGTTGCGCGGCAGTGCGTCGACGATCTCCAGGGCCTTCGGATGCTTGTAGCGGGCTAACCGCCCGCCGAGGTATTCGTCGAGTTCGGCCAGCGTCAACCGGGCCGCGCCGGCCGCGCCGAGGGCCACCACGGCGACGGGCACCTCGCCCCATTTGGGATGCGGTCGGCCGATCACCGCGACCTCGGCGATGGCCGGATGACCGGCCAAAACGTTCTCCACCTCGGCGCAGTAGATGTTCTCACCACCGGAGATGATCATGTCCTTCTTACGATCGACCACCCATACGTAACCCTCGTCGTCCTGGCGTACCAGGTCACCGGAGTGGAACCAGCCGCCGGCGAACGCCTCGGCGGTGGCCGCCGGGTTGTTCCAATAGCCCGCCATGAGGGTGGGTGCGCGGTAGACGATCTCGCCGACCTGCCCGCGCGGCACGTCGTTCATATCCTCGTCGACCACTCGCGCGGAGACCGTCGGGATCACCCGACCGACCGAGCCGAGTTTACGAATTGCGTCTTGTCCCAACAACATACAGGTGACGGGTGACATCTCGGTCTGCCCGAACGCGGCCAGGATGTTCGCGCCAGGGAACGTCTCGGCCATGTCACGCAGCAACGTATCGGATGCCGGCGCCGCTCCCCAGGACAGCACCCGCAATCGGAGGTTGCGGGGGGTGGCCCGCTGCGCGGCACAGACGGCCTGCCACTGCGCGGGAACCAAGAAGATACCGGTGACCTTCTCGGCTTCGAGGACATCGAGCAGCGCCCCGGGATCGAACGCGCCGAGCGGGTAGAGCACCGTGGGCAAGCCGAGCAGCAGGCCGGTGATCATGTTGCCGATCCCGGCGATGTGGAACAGCGGGACACCGATGAAGCCGATGTCGTTGTTGAGGTCGGCGCCGCTGGTGAACAGATGGGTCAAAGCCTGCCCGGACAGATTGGCGTGGGTGAGCACCGCGCCCTTCGGCCGTCCGGTGGTCCCCGAGGTGTACATGATCAGCGCCGCGGAATCGTCGGGGATGTCCACCGGCGCCGGCGCCGGACCCGGCTCGGCGACCACATCCTCAAAACCTTCCAGCCGGCCGTCGGGTGCGTCTCCCGAGCCGGGCGACGCAGCGGGCAGGTCGTCGGTGGTACCCCCGGCGACGATCACGGTCGACAGCGTCGGGTCGAGCGCCCGTACCGCCACCGCGACGGGCGCGAGCACCGACTCCGTGATGACCACCCGAGCGTCGCAATCACCCACCAGGAAGGCGATCTCCGGCGGGGTCATCCGGAAGTTCACCGGCACCGCGATGGCGCCCAGCCGGTTGGCAGCCAGGACGGATTCGATGAACTCGGTGCGGTTGAGCATCAGCACCAGGACCCGATCGCCGAACTGCACACCTCGCCGCTTCAGTGCCCCGGCCAGCGCCGTCACCCGTCGATCCAACTCACCCCAGGTGGTGGTGTGGCCCAGGTAGTGCAACGCCGCCTGATCGGGCTGCATGAGAGCGTGCCGGGCAAGCTGGTTGGTCCAGTTCTGCCGACGGGCGAGATACGGCTGATCGGTGGGCAGCGGCTGAGTGGTCAACGGGAGCCTTTTCCGGTCGTGGGGTTGCGCGTCGTTGATATTTGATCAAATCTTGTGTTGCCGCGGTCACACTATGACGAGAATGGCGTGCGGACAAACTTCCGACTTTGTGAAAGGCAGCGCGCCCCCACCGTGAACGCACCCGCCACGCCCGCGCCGATCAGCCGGCGCGAACAGCTGTCCTACGAAGTGGCCGCCCATCTGCGGGCTGCCATCATGTCGGGCACCTTGCCGCCGGGCACCTTCGTGCGTCTGGACGAGACGGCGGCCCGGCTGGGAGTCAGCATCACCCCGGTGCGCGAGGCGTTACGCACCCTGCGCGGCGAGGGCATGGTGCAGCTGGAACCGCACCGCGGGCACGTGGTGGCGCCGTTCACCCGCGACGACATCGCCGACATCTTCTGGCTGCAGACGACCATCGCAACCGAGATCTCGGCGTCGGCCGCCACCCGGATCACCGAAGACGGGATCGACGAACTCTCCCGGCTGACCGACGCGCTGGCCGAGGCCGTCGGCGCCGGGGACGTCGAATCGATCGCCATGGCGGAGTTCAGCTTTCACCGGGCGTTCAACAGGTCCGCCGGACGCATCAAGCTGGCCTGGTTCCTGCTGCACGCCGCGCGGTACCTGCCGCCCAACCTGTATGCCGCCGACCCGTCCTGGGGTGCGGACGCGGTGGCCAACCATCGCCAGCTGGTGGCCGCGCTGCGCCGCCGCGACGTGGACGAGGTGGTGCGGCTGACCCGCAGCCAGTTCGCCGATGGCGCCCGTCGCCTGACCCGCCGCCTGGACGAACTCGGCCTCTGGACCTAGCCGCCCCGTGCGCCCGAACTCACCTTCGGGCCACTTTGTGCGAGGCAATGTCAAGTGGTTGGGGAAACATTCAGGCTGTTTGGCTAATGAGGGCGGCGAGACGTTGGGCTGGGGTATCGAGGTCCAGGGTGGGCCTGGGCCGTGTATTGAGTTTGTCTTGAACACGTTTGAGGTCGGCTCTGGTGTAACCGGCTAGGTCGGTGCCCTTTTCGAACCAATGCCGCAAGAGTCGGTTGGTGTTCTCATTGGTGCCGCGCTGCCAGGGTGAATGCGGATTGCAGAAGTAGACCGGCGCCTTGAGCTGCAGGTGGATGTGACGCCATTGAGCCATCTCAGAGCCACGGTCCCACGTGATCGAACGGCGTAGATGCTCGGGTAGCTCGCCCATCGCCGCGATCATCGCGGTGGCTACGGCCTCGGCAGTATGGTCGACCGGCAGATGCAGCAAGATCGTGAACCGGGTGCTGCGCTCGACCAAGGTGCCGATCGCGCTGGTATTGCCGGCCCCCATGATCAGGTCGCCTTCCCAGTGTCCGGGTACTGCCCGGTCAGCAGCCTCGGCGGGGCGATCGCTGATGCGGAATTCCTCGCCGCTGGCGTAGGCCCCGCGGGGACCACGGACCTGGCCACGCGTTTTTCGGGCCGCCCGTTTGGTCGAGAGACTCTTATGCAGATCGGCACGAAGACTGCCACGGGCCTGGACGTACAGACTCTGGTAGATCGTTTCGTGGCTCACCTGCATCAGCTTGTCAGCGGGATGATCTTGGGCCAACACCTGCGCAATCAACCGCGGGCTCCACCCGTCGTCCATCCACGTTTCCACCGCCGCGCACAGCTTCGGATCATTGAGCCTGAATGCCTTGGGTCGCTTGGCTTTATTCTTAGATCGAGCATGAGCCATCAACGCGTGATAGTCCCCGTCATCACCTCGGTTACGGCGGATCTCTTTCCACACGACCGACCGGTCGCGCCCGATCCGGCGCCCGATCTCGGCATAGCTCAACTCATCGTCGAGCCCTCGCATGATCTCTACACGCTCAGCCAGGCTGATCCGATGCCCAGGCCCGCCCGGCCGATCCTGCTCGATCACATCGGCGACACCGCCGCGCCGACCCGTTGTAAGCGTCATCCCACCAGCCTTATGCCACCACTGATGGCCCAGCCCGTGCGACACGCCCATCGCTATTTCAGCCGCTGTCACCGACTGCCCCCGACACACCCGATCAAGAAGCTCCCGCTTCAATGCCCGCGACGCAGGAATCCCTCTCGGCACAGCAACCTCCAAAACCAGGAAATGTTGCCTTGACCGTATGAATCCGCCCGAGAAGGAACCGGCCAAACGTCGATCTCGGCGCGTCAGGCGCCCAGTTCCTCGGCCCGCTTCTTGAGGTTGCCGGCCAGGTGCTCCAGTGCGTCGTTGGCGATCTTCTTGACCATCATCGACGGGACACCGGGCATCGAGACCTCGACGTCCATGTCGACGGTGAGCAGCGACGTCGCACCCATCTCGACGACCGAGAACAGCTGCTCCTGCTTGGAGAAGATGTCCCCCTGCTGCAAGACGGTCTGGATCTGGTTCTCGGCGGGGTAATACACGGCCTGGATGAAGGTGCTGTCCATGCCCTGGATCTTGGTGTCCAGCCGGAGCTGGCTGGGCCGCCCGTCGTCGTACCGCGCGAGGATCCAGAGACCGGTGATCTCCTCGTTCCACTGCGGGTACGCCTCGAAGTCGGCCACGATCGCCATGATCGCCGCGGCGGAGGCGGTGACCTCTTCGGTCTTGCTCACGATGGGCATCGGGCGATTCTATAAGGGTCGTGAGCACACCGATCCGGGTCGCCGTCCTCGACGACTACCAGAACGTCGCCCTGGGGATGGCCG
Organism: Mycolicibacterium sp. J2; assembly: GCF_026240945.1. Classification (GTDB taxonomy): domain Bacteria; phylum Actinomycetota; class Actinomycetes; order Mycobacteriales; family Mycobacteriaceae; genus Mycobacterium. Next base: position 204,529 of record NZ_JAPFPY010000010.1, on the reverse strand, counting down.
ACTGGTCGCCCGTCATCGCGCGCGCCGAGGTGACCGTCTTCGACGATCATCTGGCCGACGAGACAGCGCTGATCGCCCGGCTGGCGCCGTTCGACATCGTGTTCGTGATGCGCGAGCGAACCCCGTTGCCGCGCAGCGTACTCAGCCGGCTGCCGCGGTTGCGGATGATCGCCTCGACCGGCAACGCGAATGCGTCGATCGACATGGCCGCAGCCGGCGAGCTCGGCATCGAGGTCAGCCATACCGGCGGATCCGTGGCGTCGACGGTGGAACTGACCTGGGCGCTGATCCTGGCGACGGCTCGAAACCTCGTCGCCGAAAGCCGCGCGGTCGCCGAGGGCCGTTGGCAGCTCGGGGTGGGGCGCGAACTCGAAGGACGGGTCCTCGGCGTACTGGGCCTGGGCCGGATCGGGCCGCGGGTGGCGCGGATCGGCGCGGCCTTCGGCATGGAGGTCGTGGCATGGAGCACCAACATGACACCCGAGACCGCGGCCGCGGCCGGAGCCCGGTACCTGCCACGCGACGAATTCTTCGGCACCGTCGACGTGCTGACGGTGCACCTGAAACTCGGCGACCGGTCCCGGGGCCTGATCGGTGCCGCTGAATTCGCGGCCATGAAACCGACCGCGTTGCTGGTCAACACCTCGCGGGGCCCGATCGTCGACGAGGCGGCGTTGATCGATGCGCTGCGCTCCGGTTCGATCGCCGGGGCGGGTCTGGACGTGTTCGATGTCGAACCACTGCCGCCCGGGCACCCGTTGCGGGACATGCCCGGTGTGGTCACCACCCCGCATCTCGGCTATGTCGCGGACCGGCCGTACCGGATCTTCTTCCGCGACGGTGTCGCGGCGATCGAGCGGTGGCTGTCAGACCACCGCGCCGGTGAGTAGTTCCCGGATGGCGTCCGGGATGGGCACCGGTCTGCGGGTGTCGCGGTCGATGTAGACGTGCACCCAGGTTCCGACCGCGGCGAGCCGCGAATCGGATCCCGCGGCGAGCGGCCGGCCATCGACGAACAGCGCGGTGCGGTAGGTGACGCTGCTGGTGCCCAACCGGGTGACGGCCAGCCCGACCACCAGGTTCGCCGGGAACTTCAGCTCGGCGAAGTACCGGCACCCCGATTCGGCGACCACACCCAGCCACGGTGCCGTCATCGCGTCGATGCCCGTGCCCGCGCCGATCCAGGCGTTGATCGCAGTGTCGAACAGTTCGTAGTACACCGCGTTGTTGAGGTGCCCGAACATGTCGTTGTCGGTCCAGCGGGTCTGCACCGGCCAATGCACCGGAAAGTCGGCACTCGTCAGGTCCATGGCGGCCAGTCTGTCAGGCTGGAGGGATGAGGATTCGTGGTGCCGTGCTGGAGACCATCGGGGCGCCCGCCCCCTACGCCGAGTCGCAGCCGCTGCGGGTCACCGAACTGGACCTGGCCGATCCTGGTGACGGTGAGCTGCTGGTGCGGATCGAGGCGGCCGGGCTGTGCCATTCCGACCTTTCGGTGGTGGACGGTAATCGGGTCCGGCCGGTGCCGATGCTGCTGGGCCATGAGGCCGCGGGTGTCATCGAGAAGGTGGGCGGCACATCGGATCTCGGTGTGGGGCAGCGAGTGGTGATGACGTTCCTGCCGCGCTGCGGGCAGTGCAGCGCCTGCGCGACGGACGGTCTGGCCCCGTGCATCCCCGGCAGCGCCGCCAACGGGGCGGGCACGCTGCTGTCCGGAGCCGTTCGGCTGAGTGACGGTGTGCTGCACCACCTCGGGGTGTCCGGCTTCGCGACGCATGCCGTGGTGGACCGGCGCTCGGTGGTGCCGGTGGACGACGATGTTCCGCCGGTGGTGGCCTCGCTGCTGGGTTGCGCGGTGCTCACCGGTGGCGGTGCGGTGCTCAACGCCGGAGCGCCCAAGCCGGGCCAGACGGTGGCCGTCGTCGGGATGGGTGGTGTCGGGATGGCGGCGATGCTCACCGCGCTGGCGCACGACGACGTGCGGGTGATCGCGGTGGACCGGTTGCCCGAGAAGCTTTCTCGGGCGCGCGAGCTCGGCGCGCACGAGACGTACACCCCCGAGGAGGCCGCCGGCGTGAAGGCCGAGGTGGTGATCGAGGCCGTCGGGCATCCCGCGGCGCTGGAGACCGCCGTCGGGCTGACCGCGCCGGGTGGCAAGACCATCACCGTCGGGCTGCCCCGCCCGGATGCGCGCATCAGTGTGTCGCCGTTGGCTCTGGTGGCCGAGGGCCGGTCGCTGATCGGCAGTTATCTGGGGTCGGCGGTGCCGGCCCGTGACATCCCGCGGTTCGTCGAATTGTGGCGGGCCGGCCGGCTCCCGGTGGAGACGTTGGTGTCCTCGACGATCACCCTCGATCAGATCAACGCAGCGATGGACGCGCTGGCGGACGGAACGGCGGTGCGACAGATCATCGAGTTCTAGTCGGCCACAACGGTTCCGGCCTCACGTGGTGTCCGACCAGCGGAACACGGCGAGGCAGCCGATCAGCGCACCGACGCTCCAAGCCGTCAACACCAGGAAGATGCGTCCGTGCTCCCAACTGCCCGCCGGCTCGAAGATCACCATCTCCGGCGGAAGCAGTACCGAGCGGAAGCCCTGCGCCATCCATTTGACCGGAAACACCGAGCCGACGATCAGCATCCAGGTCGGTAACGCCATCAGCGGCACGTATGTCCCGGACAGAAACTGCAATCCGACGGCGGGGCCGTTGGTGATCACCGCAGCTGATACCGCATTACTGGCGAAGTTGCTGATGAAGATGCCCACCAGGGAGCAGCTGACGATGCCGAGCACGAACACCCAGCCCAGCGTGAACCAGCCGGACACCGTCGTCGGCAGCCGCAGCCCGAAGACGAGAACGCCCACCAGCAGCAGGATCACCGCCTCGGCCAGGCTGACGATCCCCACCAGCATCACCTTGCCGATGAAGTACGACATCGCCGTGGTGGGGGTGCCGCGCAGCCGGCGCAATGCGCCGGTGTCGCGGTCTGCGGCGATGCTGATCCCGAGATTGATGAACGACGTCGACAAGATGCCGTAGGCGAGCATGCTGGCCGCGATCACCGACCCGGTGGTGACCGCACTGTTGGGCAACCGATCCGAGAAGATGGAGCCGAGCAGGACGCAGATCACCGCAGGCATCGAGAACGTCAGTGCCACCTGCTCGGGCCTGCGATAGAACATCTTCAATTCCGGTATCACACGGGAGAACCCGATACGCACCGGTGACGGGAGCGCTCTGGTCGTCACGCCAACCCGACCAGATGAAGGTAGGCCTCCTCGAGGGTCGGACGGGTGACCGTCAGATCTGCCAGCTCCCGGCCGTCAGCGCTGAGCTGCCTGATCAACTCGGTGGGGCGGTCGGTGGTCTCGACATGCACGCTGCCATCCTGCACCCACCGGACCGTGGCGGACAGACCGACGTGTTCGATGAGCTTGGCCGGCGGATCGACCGCCACTACCCGGCCGGCGGCGATCACTGCCACCCGATCCGCCAGTGCGGCAGCCTCTTCCAAGTAGTGGGTGGTCAGCAGGATGGTCGTGCCGTCGGCGGCCAGCGCCCTGATGAGCTCCCAGAACTGGCGCCTGGCCTCGGGATCGAATCCGGTGGTCGGCTCATCAAGGAACAACAACTCCGGGTTGCCGACGATACCCAGCGCGACGTCCAGTCGCCGGCGCTGGCCGCCGGACAGCGTTCGAACCCGGGCTCCCGATACCGCGCTGAGCCCGACGAGGTTCAGCACCTCGGCGGGGGCGCGGGAATGGCCGTAGCAACTGCCGAACATCCGCAGGGTTTCGTCGACCGTGAGCATCCCGGCATCACTGACTTCCTGCAGCACGATGCCGATCCGGGCCCGCCACCGCCGCCCCGCCGTGCCCGGGTCTTCACCGAGCACCCGTACCTCGCCGGCATCGCGCCGGCGATTACCTTCCAGGATCTCGATGGTGGTGGATTTCCCCGCGCCGTTGGGACCCAGGATGGCGAAGATCTCCCCCGCCAGCACGTCGAGGTCGAGGTCGTGCACGGCTTGGCGGCGTCCGTAGGCTTTGCACAATCCTCGCGCGTGAACCGCGCTCACGACTCACCCACTCCGGCAGTCGGATCCTCGAGTTCGGAGAGCAACTCACGCAGTTCGTCATCGGACAGCCCGCCGAGCAGCGCGTCGACCTCGCCGTCGGATTCCCCGCCGACTGCCGTCGGCGTCTCGGCCGGGCCGTGCCGGTGGTGCAATTCGGCCAGCACCCTTGCGGCCAGCGAGTTCACACTGACGCCCCGCAGGATCTCCAGCACCGAAAGGTCGATGGAGAACAAGGTGTTCACCCTGATCCGGAACTCCATCGCCATCATGGAATCCAGTCCGATGTCGTCGAGCATGTCATCGAGCCCGAAATCGTCGACACCGCAATCGAAGACCGTCGCCACGATGCGTTGGACGTGCTCGGCGACCACCGCGTGGCGCTCGCCTTCGGGTGTCGAAGCCAGAACGTCGAGGATCCCGTGCGCGTCGCCTTGGGAGGCATCCGCGTCGACGGTCTCCAACGCCGAGAACATGGCGGGTAGCCGGCCACCCAACCCCACCTCCCGAGCCCGACCCCAGTCCGCACTGATGGCGATGGCGTGGGGCACAGCCTGGTTGATCAGCCTGTCCAGGATCCGCACTCCCACGGCAGGGGTGATCAGCTCGATACCGCGTTGCGCGTAGATCTTCTCAAGCTTGAGTTCCTCGACCATGCCGACCGACCAAGGCCCCCAGCCGATGGTCAGTGCCGGCAACCCCAGCGACCGCCGATAGTGGGCGAACGCATCCAAGAAGGCGTTCGCGGCCGCGTAGTTGGCCTGACCGGGCGCCGCGATCGCCGAGCCGGCCGAGCCGAACAGGACGAAAAAGTCGAGATTCTCTTCGATGAACGCGTCGTGCAATGCCCAGGTGCCGGAGATCTTGGGAGACAGCACTTTCAGGAAGTCGTCTTCACTCATGTTGATCAGCAGCTGATCGTCGACGACACCCGCGGCGTGGATGATGCCCCGCACCGGTCGGCCGCCCGACCGGAGGTGCCGGTGCAGCCAGTCCCGGACCTGGTGCGCGTCGGTGACGTCCACACAGGCGGTGTCGACCTGCGCCCCGAGACGTTCGACGGCCCTGATCGCATCGACGGTCGCGCGGTACGGGTTGCCGTCTCCCAGGCTTGCCCAGCTGGCCCTGGGCGGGACGGCGCTTCGCCCCAACAGGGTGATGTGCCGGGCCCCGCGGTCGGCCAGGTACGTCGCCACCACCCGGCCCAGGGCTCCGGCTCCCCCCGTGATGACGTAGGTGGCATCGGGATTGAGCTTGGTGGGAAACGGTTTGGTCAGTCCGCTACACGGCTGCAGGCGGGGCACGTAGGCGTGCTCACCGCGCAGGGCGATCTGGTCATCGGTCTGGGCGGTGAGGACGTGATCGCAGATGCGGGCGGCCACCACGGCCGGGTCGTCGCGGATGTCGATATCCACCAGCCCACCCCAGTGCTCGGCGAACTCCTGATGCCCGATGACCCTGCCCAGACCCCAGAGCGGAGATTGCTGCACGGCAAGAGTTTCCGTGCCAGGTACCGGCTGGGCGTTCGCGGTGATGAGATGCAGCCGCGGCTTGACGGTGTCATGGTCGGCAAGCGACTTCACCAGCCGCACGACGGTGAGCACGCCGATATCCGGATCATCTTGCAGCTCACCGGATTCCGCATGGTCGGGGATATCGAGCGGCCAGAAGTCCAGGATCCCCGCCAGGTCACCGTCGCGGTTCAGGTGCGCTTGTACCAGCTCCCGCGGGTGATCGCGGTTTCGGGGATCGAGCAGCCAACCCTCGTCGGTGTCTGTGACGGCGCCGACGTCGGCGTGGCACGCCGTACGAACGCGGTGGCCTCGTGACCGCAAGCAGTCGGCCACCGCAGCGCCGAAACCGGCAGTGTCACAGAGCACCAGCCATGACGACTCCTCTGCGACATCGGCTCTGGCGTCGTTCGGTGACAGGTCGGTCTGGCACCAGCGCAGTTCGTAGAGCCCCTTGTCGATCCGGTCGACCGACATGCGCGAGGAGGCACTCAGCGACTGCACGGTGAATCCGGTGAAGACGGCCAGGGTGGCACCGCCCGCCCCGCTGATCGTGATATTGCTCTCGATGGCGTCCCTGGTCGCCGACAGCACGTCGACGTGCACCGTCATCGACGGCTCGGGTGCACCGTAGACCGCGCAGCGCCGGATTCGGGTGGGCAGGAAGGGTTCGTCACCATCGGCCTGGCCGCCGAAGGGGGCGCCGAACAGCGTTTGGAAGGCGCCGTCGATCAACGCCGGATGAAAGCTGTACCAGCCAAGTTCGTCACCGATACACGACGGGACCGACAGGCCCGCCCGCGCCCAGTCGTGACCGGCAGTCACCGCGGTGACCGAGCGGAACCGCTCCCCGTAGTCGAAACCCAGGGCCGTGGTGTGCGTGTAGAACTCGTCGGCGGTCAGTGTGCTCACGTGGTCGAGCGTGGGATGTTCTGTCGCACGGGGCGCCGTGGGCAAGGTGTTCAGTTCGGCGGTGGCGGTGATCACCCACTTGCCCTCCCCGTCCGCGGAGGCGGTGAACGCCGAGAACTCCACCGTGCCGTCGTCCTGGTTGACCGTGGTGCGCACGACGGGATCGCAGGTGTCATCCAGGATCACGGCGCGGCGCAGTACGAGATTGTCCACGCTGAGGTTCGAGCCGTACGTGTGCCGTGCCGCCGCCAGCGCCATCTCGACATAGACCGCGCCCGGCACCACCACGGCGCCCTGGACCCGATGATCGGCGAGGAACGGGGTGGTCAGCACCGAGAACTCGGCCTCCCACGTGGGGTGCACCGCACTGATCGGCTGACCCAACAGCGGGTGCACCGGGTCGTAGAACAGGGCCTCCGAGACATCGGCGGTATCGGTCCAGAATCGCTTGGACTGCCATGGATAGGTCGGCAGTTTGAGCAGCCGCGCCCCTTGTGCCGGATTCAGCGCGGACCAGTCCAGATCGTGGCCCAGGCAATACAACGAACCGGCACAGTTCATCAGGGTGGGCAGGTCGTCTTCGCGGCGACGCTGGGTGGCCAGCACCGAAACCCGCTGCCGCCCGGCTGTTTCGGCGATGGCCGAGGCGAGCACCGGGTGCGGCCCCAGTTCGACGAAATGGGTGAAACCGTCGTCGAGCATGCGGCGAACGGCCGGTTCGAACACGACGGTGGCGCGGGCGTTCTGCCACCAGTACGCCGCACCCGCCCGGTAGCCGTCCAACCGCTCACCGGTGACGGTCGAATACAGCGGCACCGTTGCCGGCCCGGATTCCAGATCCTCCAACGCGGCGAAGAGATCGTCTTTGATCGCGTCCATGTAGTGCGTGTGATAGGGCACGGCGCCCGTCAGGCGACGGTTGAAGATGTGGGCGTGGTCGAGTTGACGAACGATATCGTCGAGCACCGCGTCGTCTCCGGCAACCGTGACCGCGGACGGACTGTTGATGGCGGCCACCGAAACCCGCGCTCCGAACTCGGCACGAGTGGCATCGTCGAGTGTCTGCATCAGGGTCTCGGCGTCGACGCCCACGGCCAGCATTCGGCCCCGCCCACTGGTGCGTTGTTGCAGACGGCTGCGGTGGTGGACCACCCGAACGGCCTGCTCGAAGTCGAGCAACCCGGCGAGGTAATGGGCGGCGACCTCGCCGGCGCTGTGACCGATGACGGCGTCCGGCGTGATCCCCCAGTGCGCCAGTTGTTCGGCGAGGGCGACCTGCACGGCGAAGTTCGCCGGCTGGGCGAACTGTGTTTCGGACATCCGCGAGGTCTGCTCGTCGCGCCGCAATTCCTCCGACAGCGACCATTCCACGTATCGGGACAGTTCACGGTCGGTGCGGGCGATGCTGTCGGCGAAGACCGGCAGGGTGTCGAGAAGGCCGCGGCACATCCCCCACCACTGCGGTCCCATCCCCGAGCAGACGAAGGCCAGCTTCGGCCGCTCGACCGAAAGCCGTTCGGCGGCAATCTGCCCGCCGTCGGCGAGTTCGCGCAGTTGCCGGTGCGCGTCGTCGGTGCTCGTGACGAGGAAGGTGTGGCGGTGGTTGAGGTGGCTGCGCCGCTGCCCGAGGGTGTAGGCGAGATCGGGCAGGCTGAGCGTCGGATCGGCGGCCAGATGATCGGCCAGCCGGCCCGCCATGGCGACCAGCGCACCCTCGCTGCGGGCTGACAGCGGTAGCAACGCCGCCGACCGCAGGGGCGGCGCATCGGGCCGTGCCGTGAGTTCGGGCGGACCGGCCAGCACCACATGCGCGTTGGTGCCCCCGAAACCGAACGAGTTGACTCCGGCAATGCGCGGCTGTCCGGCCGGGAACGGCCGGCCGGATGCCGGCACGTCGAGGCCGAGTTCGGGTAGCGAGACCGCCCGGTTGGGGTTGCGGAAGTGCAGTGTGGCGGGAATGTACCCGTGTTTGAGCACCATGGCCGCCTTGATCAGCCCGGCGACACCGGCGCCGGCTTCCAGGTGGCCGATGTTGGTCTTGACCGAGCCGATCAGCAGGGGGCACTGCACCGGACGATCGTGGGTGAGCGCCCGCGACAACGCCCGCATCTCGATGGGATCGCCCACCGGCGTGCCCGTTCCGTGTGCCTCGACGTATCCGACGTCGCCGGGGCGCACACCGGCTCGCCGCAGGGCTGAGGTGATGGCAGCCTGCTGGGCTTCCTCGCGTGGGACGGTGATGCCGTCGGTGCGCCCGTCCTGGGATACGGCCGTCCCGAGGATCTGGGCGTAGATGTCGTCGCCGTCTGCGAGCGCCGCGGCGAGCGGTTTGATGAGCACCACGGCCGCGCCCTCGCCGCGGGCGTACCCGTCGGCCGCGTCGTCGAACGCCTTGGATCGTCCTTCCGGGCTGAGGAAACCGCTGCGGGATTCGGCGATCGCGGTGTTGGGCCCGACCATGACGTTGACCCCGCCCGCCAACGCCACGTCACACTCGCCGTTCCAGATGCTTTGGGCGGCAAGGTGAACCGCCACCAGTGAACTCGAACATGCCGTATCCACCGCCATGCTCGGACCACGGAAATCGAAGGCGAACGAGATGCGGTTGGCCAGCATCGTCATCATCATCCCGGTGGCCGAGTGCGCCTTGAACCGGTATCGGCTGGCCCGCCCCTGGTTCTGCAGCAGCTGATAGTCGAGGGTGAAGCCGCCGACGAACACGCCCACGTCGGTGCCGGCCAGCCGATCGGCGGGCACGCCGCCGTCCTCCAAGGCCTCCCAGGTCACCTCGAGGAGCAATCTCTGCTGCGGGTCCATCGAATGTGCCTCGCGTGGCGAGATCCCGAAGAACTGTGGGTCGAACCGATCGATCTCGCGCAGGAATCCGCCGCGGCGGGTCACGATCTTGCCGACCTTGGCCGGATGCGGATCCCAGAAGCGCATGGCGTTCCATCGGCTCTCCGGAACCACGCCGGTGGCGTCGACACCGCGGCAGAGCAGATCCCAGAATTTCGCCGGCGTATCGCCGTCGCCCGGGAAGCGGCAACCGATACCGACGATCGCCAGCGGCTGCGGTGGGTTGTCGGTCGCCGTCAACCCGTCACCGTCCAGCGTCCACCGTGAACACCGCCGGTTGCACCCATCATCGCCACCTGACCCCCGTCAACTTGCCGGTCCAGCAGTCATTCGTCACCGGGTCGCCGACGGATGGGTCCCGTCGGCGGATCAGCTCGCCTGCATCGCGGGTGCGGCCATGACTATCCAATCGGCGCTCACCGGGTGCTGGTGTTGCTCGCGGCGATAGATCTCGCGCAGCTCGCGCAGCAGGGTATCGCGCTGCCAAACCTGCAGCTGGCGCACCGTTTCGTCATCGTCGAAGCACCCCGATTTGTCCGCGATCACGGTGTCGACCAGCTGACCGGCCACCTGCCGGAGCAGCAGCGCGTTGGCCTCGAACCGGTCCAGGAAGCTCGCCGGCTCGTCCATCATCGCGGCGTGCAGGGTCACCATGAAGTTCAGTGGGGCGTAGAGATCGACGAAGTCTGCCGGGGCGTCGCGGTGCTCGATGCGCGCCCATTCCCGGAAGAATCGCTGCATCCGGTTGCTCAGCGCGATCAGGCCTTCCAACTGCGGCACGAAGTCCGGCTCGTCGGCTACCCGGGTGAACCGGTCGTTCGCGTACAGCAGCCCGATGAATCCCCAATAGAAGGCCACATCCCAGATGATCTTCGCCGACATCACCGCGGGGGTGCCCATCAGGGTGTACTGCCCCTGATATACCGCCAGCCACATGTCGGTGAGTGAGCGGAACAGGGTGTCACTGATCTGCGCTCGGGCGGTCACGTCCTCTCCGTCGAGGTCGCGGGTGACCATATCGGTGATGAGTCCGTTGCCCACGGCCACCAGATCGAGACCCGACGAGTACAGCGGATCCAGGAAGATGCCCGCGTCGCCGGTGATCGCCCAGTGCTGCGTGCCGTCGAAGGCCTTCGCGACGCCGTGGCTGTACTTCTTCATCACCCGGAAGTCCCTAATGAGGGCGTCGTTGGCGGCGAGCACCGCGGCGCACTGAGGTTCGTGGGCCCGCAACCAGGCCAGGGCCTTGGGTAGGGTGTTGAACTCGTCGAACCGGTGGAAGTCCGGGTCGGCGACGATCCCCACGCTGGTCGCACCGGACGCCAGCCGGATCAGCCATACCCAGTAACCGTCTCCCATCAGATGATTGGTCGACATCGCGCGGTCACCCTCGACGAGGCGGGCCTGCCACTTGGGATCGTCACTCCATCGACCGACATCGATTTCCGTGGCGACACGGAACCACACGGCGTTGCACCGATGCTCGTTGGCACGCTTGAGATCCAGCTGCCGGGCCAATGCCCGGTTCCTGCCGGAGGCGTCGACGACCCAGCGCGCGGTGATCTCGGTGCTGGTGTCGGCGTCCTGGCAGGTGACGGTGTGCGGTCCCGCGGCGCTCAACTGCACGGACCGCACCCGGCCGCCGACGATGTCGATGCCGGCGTCAAGGCAGCGCCGGTGCAGTTCGTTCTCCAACCTGCCACGGTCGACCTGATAGGTCACCTGCGGGACGAAGCACGAACTGCCCAGCTCCATCCGGGCGGCGATATCGGAGTTGTCGCCGCGGGTGAAGAACATCCGCAAGCCCATCTTGCGCAGTTGGGCGGTGCTCAGGTGGTCGCCCAGACCGAGCCGGTCCCGGAGGTAGTGCGCCGAGATCTCGACGGTGGACTCCCCGACGGTGTGGGTGATCTCGGGGACCGGATGCGGGCGCGGTTCGACCACCACGATGCGGGTGTCCGGGCGGGACGTGCGCAATTCCAGCCCGAGGGTCAGGGCCGCCACCCCGCCGCCCGCGATGGCTACGTCATAGTCGGTCGAACGATTGTCGTTGCGGGACAAACGGTTACGTATCTTCTCGGCCAGCGCGGCACGTGCCGCCGGATCCAGTTGCGAGATCTCCGATCGAACGTCCACGCGTTTCTCCTCCCTGCACCGGGCACAAGGTTGTGTCGCATTTTCCGCCACGCTACACGCGCGGGCCCGGCTCCAACGCCGAAAGATCGGCAGTCCGGTTCCGGCCGTAGACGAATTCGAAGATCGGCGAGCACATCAGCGTCGTGACGATGGCGACCAGCACCAGCATGGTGAACAGGGTCGGCGTGATGATGCCGGCTTGCAGCCCGATGTTGAGCAGGATGAGTTCGATGAGCCCGCGCGCGTTCATCAACGATCCCAGAGCCAGCGCTTCACGTGCGGGTACCCGGCACAGCCGGGCGGCGGCGGTGCACGCCAGCCCTTTACCTGCGATCGCCACCACGAGCAGGGCCAGCGTGATCGCCCACAGCTGCGCACTGTTCACCAGACCGATCTGCGTGTTGAGGCCGGAGTAGACGAAGAACAACGGCAACAACAGCGTCGTGGTGAGCGGTTCGATGATGTCGGTGAGGCGTTGGGCCAAGAACCCCGACGGTATGGCGGCGCCCAGGATGAAGGCCCCGAAGATCGCGTAGATGCCGACGACGTCGGTCAGCCACGCGCAGCCCATCAGGGTGATCAGTACCGTGCTGAGCATGGCGGGCGAGACACTGCGGCGCTGCTCGGCCGCCCGGCCGAGCACACCGAAGCCGCGCCGGCCAACCGTCAGCACGATGATGGTGTAGAGCACTCCACCGCCGATCGCGACGACGGCCGTGGCAGCATTGCCGCGGTGCACCGCGAGCACCACCGCCAGCACGCACCAGGAGATGGCGTCGGCCGCCGCACCGCAGGCCAGCGCCAGCGTGCCCAAAGGTGTATCGGACAGCCCTTTCTCGAAGATGATGCGGGCCAGCATCGGGAAAGCCGTGATGGCGATCGACGCCCCGAGGAACATCATCGCCATGGCCGGGGTGACGCCTGACCCGAAGAAACCCCCCAGGCCGAGCAGGGGCAGGGCGGTGAGTGCGCCGAGCGCCAGCGGCGCGACGATACCGGCGACCGATACCGCCGTCGCCGTTGCGGACCGCTCCTTGACGTGGTTGACATCGAAGTTCAGCCCGATCACGAACATGTACAGCACCAACCCGACCTGGGCCACCGTATACAGCACGACATTGGAGGTGCCGGCCGGGAACAGCTCGTGCTGCAGGCCCGGTGCGAACCGGCCCAGCAGTGAGGGGCCCAGCACCACCCCAGCGATCATCTCCCCCACGACGCGAGGCTGGCCGATCCGCTCGGCGGCAGCGCCAACCAGCCGGCATGCGCCGAGGATGACGGCCAGGGTCAGGAAGAAGTGGATCGCGATCTCTGCGGGCATGCCCCCAGTCTGTTACACGGATGCGACCGAGCCCACCCGGATCGACAAGCCCACCGAATCGAGCGCACCGAGATCGACGAAATGCCGGCGGCCACTCGCACTTCTTGGCCCGAAGGTGAGTTTGGGCGCAGGAGAGGTGTCAGAACCAGCTGTCGCGCATGTCCAGGGTGGTGTGGTCCAGGCTGGCCAGCAGATCGAGTTGCGGCCCGGTCTTGGGCAATTCGTAGCGGTAGAAGTATTGGGCCGCTTGCCGTTTCCCGTCGTAGAAGTCGCCGTCCTTGCCTGCGGCAGCCAGCACCTGTTCCAACCAGATCCAGGCGATGACGATATGACCGAAGGCCTCCAGATAGACGGCGCTGTTGGCCATTGCCGCCTCGATGTCACCGGAGGCGAACATGGCCCCGGTCACCTCGACCAGCCGCTGCCACGCCGCGTCGAGCTGGCCGGCGAACTGGTGATCGCCCGCGGCCGCCACCGTCGCCGCAATACGCTCGGACAGGGCCGCCATGCTGGCCCCACCACGCTGAGTCACCTTGCGGCCCAACAGATCCAGGCTCTGAATGCCGTTGGTGCCCTCATGGATGGGGTTCAGCCGGTTGTCCCGATAGTGCTGTTCGACGTCGTACTCGCGGGTGTAGCCGTAGCCGCCGAGCACCTGGATCGCCAGGTCGTTGGCCTCCAGGCACCACTGCGACGGCCAGCTCTTGGCCACCGGGGTCAAGATGTCCAGCAGGTCGGTCTCTTCGGTGTCGACCAGCCGCGCGCAGTACAGCGCCAGACCCAACGCACCTTCCACATACGCCTTCTGTGCCAACAACATCCGCTTCACATCGGCGTGCTCGATGATCGGCACCTGCGGGGTGGACGGATCCTTGACCAGCCGGCCCTGCGGGCGTTCCCTGGCGTACTCCAGCGATTTCAGGTAGCCGGTGTAGCCCAGCGACACCGCACCCATGCCGACGCCCAACCGCGCCTCGTTCATCATGTGGAACATGTAGACGATGCCGTGATGCGGCTCGCCGACCAGGTAGCCCTCGGCGCCGTCGAAGTTCAGCACGGTGTTGGTGATACCGCGCTGGCCCATCTTGTGGTTCAGCCCGGAGATGGCGACGTTGTTGCGGGCTCCGATCGACCCGTCCGAGTTGACCAGGAACTTGGGCACGATGAACAGCGAGATGCCCTTGGTGCCCGCGGGGCCGCCGGGGATCTTGGCCAGTACGAGATTGACGATGTTGTCGCTGAGCTCATGCTCGGCGCCCGAGATCCACATCTTCGTGCCGTGCAACCGGTACGTGCCGTCGGGCTGGGGTTCGGCGCGGGTGACGATATCGGCCAACGACGATCCGGCCTGGGTCTCCGACAACGCCATGGTGCCGGTGAAGCGGCCGGCCAGCATCGGCTGCACCCAAGTCGAAATCTGTTCGGGCGTACCGAATTTGGCGATCAGGTTGGCGTTGGCGATGGTGAGCATCAGATACCCGGCGGTGCTCACGTTGGCCGCCGAGATCCAGGCGAACCCGGCCTGAGCCACCGTCGCAGGCAATTGTGCGCCGCCGAGTTCGGCGTCGAAGCCCATCCCGATCAGATCCGCCTTGGCGAAGGCCTGCAGTGCTTCTTTCACCTCCGGGATGACCGTCACCGTGGTGCCGTCGAAGGTGGGTTCGTTGGCGTCGCTGCGCTTGTTGTGCGGGGCGAAGTAGCGTTCGGCCAGCTGTTCGCACAGGTCGAGCACGCCGTCGAAGGTGTCCCGGGAGTGCTCGGCGAACCGGGGGCGCGCGGTGAGCTCGTCGGCCCTAAGCCATTCGTAGAGCAGGAAATCCAGGTCACGCCGGGACAGGATGGTCGATTTCATCGGATCGTGCTCACGCCGCCGTCGACCGGGATCACCGCCCCGGTGATGTAACTGCTGGCCCGGCTGGCCAGGAATACCGCGATACCGGCCATGTCGTCGGGCTGGCCGACCCGGCCCAACGGCAGCAGGGAGCCCACCGTCTCTTCGCCGGCCGACAACAAGCCTTTGGTCATCCGGGACGGAAACAGCCCCGGGGCAATGGCATTCACCAGGATCTTGGGCGCCAGCTCACCGGCCAGATGTTTGGTCAGCATGTGCACGGCCGCCTTGCTGGCGCTGTAGGAGAAGTTGTCCCTGCCCTTCTCCGGCACCAGGAAGCCGTCGATGCTGCCGGTGTTGACCACGCGGGCGGGGTCTTGCTCGGTGGCGGCAGCGGTCAGCAGCGGCACCAGCGCACGGGTCAGCAGGAAGACGCCCTTGACGTTGACGTCGAAGACCTTGTCGAACCCGGATTCCGGGAACTCGTCGAACGGTGCGCCCCACGCCGCGCCGGCATTGTTGAACAGCAGGTGCACGGCGTCCTCTTTCGCCGTCACCGCGGCGGTCAGGGCCTCCACCCCCGCCGCGGTGCCCAGGTCCGCGGGGATGCCCTCGACGGCACCCAGCGGCGCCAGTTCGGTCACCACCGCGTCCAGTTCGGCCGCCTTGCGGGCCGCCAGGTACACCTTGGCCGCCCCGGCCTGCAGCAGCCCGCGCGCGATCATCACGCCGATCCCGCGACCACCGCCGGTGACCACGGCAACCTTGCCGTCGAGCCGGAACAGATCACTCATGGCTGGCACCCCCGAGCGGTTCCGCGGTACGAACCGCCTCGTCGCGGATCAATCCGCGCAGCAGGGCGGTGCTGAACTCCACCGCGATCTCCTTTGCGGTGCGGCGGCCGTGCGGGCGCAGCCAGCGGTAGGCGCCCAGCGTCATCCCGATATAGCCGAGGGCGAGCACATGGGAATCACAGTCGTAGAACTCGCCGCTGGCGATGCCCCGGTCGATCACGTCGCGGACGTGCTCGTAGACGGTGGCCTCGGCCTTGCGGATGTATTCGACCTGTTCCTCGGTGAACCACTCGGTGATGTACGGGCCCTCCTGGAAGTAGACGGCGGCCGCCTCCAGATCGTTGGCAATGCCGGTCAGCAGCCGCCGGGTGAAGTGGTAGATGGTCTCGCGGGCCGATGCGGTCGGGTCGTCGTGCAGCGCGTCGACGGTGAAGTCGGCGGTGGCCTTGTAGATGTCCCAGAGGATCAGTGACTTGCTCGCGTAGTAGTGGTACACCGTGGCCTTGTTCAGCCCGACGGCGTCGGCGACGTCATCCATCCGGGTGCCGTGGTATCCGCGAGCTGCGAAGAGCTTGGCGGCGACGGCCAACAACTCTTCCCGCCGGGACGACCCATTGGTGGGTTCGGTGGACATGACGACTCGCTATCTGCAGACCGGGCGACCGGTGACCAATCAACTGGTTGGCCAGTCTAGGCAATCGGGCGGTTCGGATGTCAGACCCGGGCCCGATCGCGTTAGACTCGATCAAACGAGCCAGGCTGGGGAGGCACCTAATGGATCCGAATCCGGATTACGACATCAGCGACGAGGGTGAGTTCTTCTTCAGCTGGCTGGCCTGGGGGCTGCGCGGCGTGTACCCGCCACCGGCGTACCCACCGGTCTAGACCGACCCACCACAAAAGGCACCCGCCGCGGCGGGTGCCTTTTTGCTGCGATGTGTGGAGCCGCACCCGTAATGAGTACGGCTACGGCTCCACAAATCACTACGCTGCGGCTGCCTTGACGGCCTCGCCGACCTCGTCCTTGAGCCGCAGGAACTCCGGGGACCGCCGCAACTCCCGCGCGTCGACGCCGGAGCGGGGCAACTCCGAGGACAGGTCCAGCGCCACCGTGCCGGGACGACGGGTCAGCACCACGATCCGCGAGCCCAGGAACGCCGCCTCGTCGGCGCTGTGCGTGACGAACACCGTGGTGCGACCCGACTCCGCACTGACCTGCCGGACATCCTCCTGCAGCCGCTCCCGGGTCAACGCGTCCAGCGCCGCGAACGGTTCGTCGAGCAGGAACAGCGGGGTCTCGGCGGCCAGCGCGCGCGCGATCGCGACCCGCTGCTGCTGACCACCGCTGATCTCCCAGATCTTGCGGTCGCCGGTGCCTTCCAGCCCGACCCGCTCGAGAAGGTGCGCGCGCCGCTCGGCCCGGCGTTCCCGCGGCACCTTGGCATACTTGAGCGCCAGGTCGATATTCCCGGCGACGGTGCGCCACGGGAACAACCGCGGCTGTTGGAACACCACACCCGAGGTGACCCCGGGGGTCGGCGACGTCCCCGACACCTGCACGGCGCCTTCGCTGGGGGACTCGAATCCGGCGATCAACCGCAACAGCGTGCTCTTGCCGCACCCGGACGCACCCACCAGCACCAAGAAGGCGCCGGGCTCGACGTCCAGGTCGACCGGGCCCAGGGCGGTCACCGCCCCGGAGCCCTTGCCGTACCGATGCGCGACGTTGCTGATCAGCAGCCGGCCGGCCGGTTCACTGTTTGGTGAGGACATCGGGTAATCCCTTGGTGTAGACGGCATCCTGGAACGTCTTCAGCGGTGCCGCGGCCGGGATCTGCTTCTGGGCGGCCAGGAACTGCGACGCGCTCTCCAGGTTGGTCGCGATATTGCCCGGCTTGCCGTCGGCACCCAGCCACTGCGCGGACGACACCTGCTCCGGGGTCAGATAGACACCCTGCTTGAGCTGTCCCGCAACGTCTTCCGGAGTCAGCCCGATCTCCGCGGCGATCGCCTTGGCGGCCGCGGTGGGATCATCGTGGATCAGTCGCAGCGCCTTGGCCTCCTGCTGCCGCCACACATCCACCACATCCGGGTGCGCCGCGGCGAATTCGCTCGAGACCACGCCGAGATCGAGAGTTGGCTTGCCGTCGGTGGCCAGCCGGCGGCTGGTGATCAGATCCTTGCCGGTCTTGCGCAGTTGGTCCAGGGTGGGCAGCCAGGTGTAGGCCGCCGCGATGTCGCCGCGATCCCACGCCGCCAGGATCGCCTGCGGCTGCAGGTCGATGAGCTGAACATCGGCCGGGCTCAACCCGTTCTGCGCCAGCGCGGCCAGCAAGCTGTAGTGCGCGGTGGAGGCGAACGGGGTGGCCACCCGCTTGCCCTTGAGGTCGGCGATCGTGGTGATACCGGTGCCGTTGCGGGCGACCAGCGCCTCGTTGTCGCCGGCGACGTCCAGCACGAAGGCCACCTGGTACGCGATGTTCAGCGGCGCGGACAAGCCGCGGGCCACCGGACTGGAACCGAGCGCACCGAAGTCGAGTTCCTTGGCGATGAATGCGGTGTTCACGTCGGCCCCGGAGTCGAACTTGGTCCACTTGATGTTGTAGTCCGGCAGCGCCTGTTCCAGCCACCTGCTGTTCTTGACGATCAGGTCACCACTCGGAAAGGACTGGTAGCCAATGCGAATGGTGGGCTTCTGCGCGTCCTGCCCGGAATGGTCCACCGCGCAGCCGGCCAGCGCCAGCATCGAGACCGCAGCGGCGGCGAGTAAGGCCTTGATTCTCATATCTTCCCTCTCCACGGAACGGCCCGCCGCTCGGCAGCCCGCAGCACACCGTCGATCACCAGACCGGAGATGCCGATGGCAAAGATCCCGACCAGCACGACCGGTGTGTTGTTGTAATTGCTTGCGTCCTTGACCAATCCGCCTATACCGGGGATGCCGTTGAACAGCTCGGCCGCCACCACCGACGAGTAGGCCATCCCGACCGCCAGCCGGATTCCGGTGAACGTCTCCGGCAGCGCCGAGGGCACCACGACATCCCGGATCACCTGGGCACGAGTGGCCCCCAGCGCGCGGGCCGCCTCCTGCAGGCCGACGGGCGCGGCCACCACCGCCGCCGTGGTGGCCACCGCCGCCGGCGGCAGGGCGGCCAATGCCAGCAGCGTGATCTTCGGTGCCTCGTCGATACCCAGCCAGATGACCAATAGGAAGAAGTAGGCCAGCGGCGGCAGCGCGCGCAGAAACGTCAACCACGGCTCCAGCACGCTGCGCAACCAGCCGACCGAACCCATCACCAGGCCGAGCAGCACGCCCAGCACCACCCCGATGACGACGCCGGCGAACACCCGACGCAACGTCATGTACAGGTGCTCCCACAAGAGGTAGCCCGCATAGCCGCGGGTGCCGTCGTGGGTGGTGGAGATGTCGACGAAGGCGCGCCAGACCGTGGCGGGATAGGGCACGAAGGTCTGGTTCCAGATACCGGCGGCAGCCACCAGCTGCCACACCACGAAGAAGACGAGAACCGACAGCAGCGGCAGCCCGGCGCGGGTCAGGACGGCACGCCACCGGCCGGAACCGGCGACCGGCGGCGGCGCGGCACCGACCGCCTCGTCCGGGGTGATATCGACGAAGACCGACACGTTCTACCTGAACTCTCTATGCACGAACCGAATTGACGACGCGCTCGTACGACAGCAGTGCGGTGGTGTCGGGGTCACGCCGCCCCTTTATATGGCGACGTGAACGCAAGGTGAATAGCTGCGCTCACAGCGAGTTTTAAGTGGGGCGCGGTGACCGGCCCGCCGACCCCAACGTTCACAGACTCCCGGATCCGCCACTAGTTGCGTGGGTCTGCGTTTTGTCCTGGGACAATTCGGCAACAATGAGGTGAGCGACGGTAGGAGGCGACCTTTGTCGATTGCGCCCGGTGAGCGGTTTGCCGGTTACACCGTCGTGCGTCTCCTGGGCTCCGGCGGCATGGGCGAGGTCTATCTGGCCCAGCATCCGCGGCTGCCGCGCCAGGACGCCATCAAGGTGCTGCGCAAGGACGTCAGCGCCGACACCGAGTACCAGGCCCGCTTCGACCGGGAAGCCGACTTCGCCGCCGACCTCATGCACCCCAGCATCGTGCGGGTGTACGACCGCGGTGAGTACGACGGACAGCTGTGGATCTCGATGGAGTACGTCGAGGGCACCGACGCCGGCCAACTGCTGCGCGAGCGCGGTGCCCTGCCCGCCGGCGAGGCGCTGCACATCGTCGGCGCGGTGGCCGACGCCCTGGACTACGCGCACCAGCGCAAGCTGCTGCATCGCGATATCAAGCCCGCCAACATCCTGCTCACCGATATCGGCGCCGAGTGGCCGCGGGTGCTGCTGGCCGATTTCGGCATCGCCCGCCGGATGGGCGAGGTCAGCCGACTGACCGCGACCAGCATGACCGTCGGCACCGTGGCCTACGCCGCACCCGAGCAGCTCATGGGCGGTGACGTCGACGGTCGAGCCGACCAATACTCCCTGGCGGCAACCGCTTTCGAGCTACTGACCGGCTCGCCGCCCTACCTGCACGACAACCCTGCCGCGGTGATCAGCCAGCACATCACCGCCCCTCCGCCCGCCATCGCCGGCCGCCGACCCGACCTCGCCGGGCTGGATCCGGTGCTGTCACGGGCGCTGGCCAAAGCACCGGCTGACCGCTTCGGCACCTGTGCGGAGTTCGCGGCGGCCCTGCGGGCCAGCATCGGCGCACCCGCCGATCTCACGATGCCTGCCCACGTCTTCCACAAGCCCGAGAAGGCGACCCGGCGCGGCCGTGCCCGGCTGGCGGTGGCGGCCCTGGCCGTGCTCGCCGCGGCCGGCGTGGCGCTGGCCGCCTACCTGGTCGGCGAGCGCGAACCCGACGCCCACCACACCGCCGCACCCAATGTGCCGGTCGTGCTCATCGGCGCGGACTGCGCCACCCTCGGCGCGGCCGGTCAGAGCAGCACCGGGGAGAAGGCCTACTGCGCGCGGCTGCCGAGCACCGGGGACATCATGTGGTCGCTGTACTCGGGCACGGTTCCGGTCCCGGCCGCTCCGCCAGCCGCCACCGACCAGGTCTACCCGCCCGGGATCGAGCAGCAGGTTCAGGTGTGCGTCACCGAAACCCACCAGGATCGGGCGACCTGCCGGGAGAACATCCGGCGCGGAAACCTGGTGGGGCCGGCGTGACCGACGTGCACGGCCGGATCTGGCGTGACGGCAAACCCGTCGACGGATTCACGTTCTCGGCGATCTCGGACTGCCTGGCGGCCGAGGACACCCTGGTGTGGGCCGACATCTACAACCCCGATCACGAGTCCCTGCGTCGGCTGGCCAGGGAACTCGGGCTCAACATCTGGGCCGTCGAGGACGCCATCGCGCCGATGGAACGCACCAAGGCGTCGGTCTACCACACCCACACCTTCTTCACGGTGTACGCGGTGGACACCGTCGAGCCCGACGACGACACCACCGCCACCCTGGTGAAACACCGGATCTCGGCATTCGTGCTGCCGCGCGGTCTGATCACCGTGCGGCTGCCGCCCATCGGTGCCGACGGCGCCGACGATCTCGACATGGCCGAGGTGTCGCAGCGTTTCGACGAACTGGGCGGGCAGGAGCACGGCGTCGGCGCCCTGGTGCACGGCCTGCTGGACGTGGTGGTCGACGGTCATTTCGAGGCGGTGCAGAGCCTTGATGACGCGATCGAATCGCTCGAGGACGAATTGTTCGACGAACGCGGACCGCGGCACGGGCTGCAGCGACGAACCTTCCGCATGCGCAAGGACCTCGTCCAATTGCGACGTGTGGTGCTGCCGATGCGTGAAGTGGTCAGCACCATTCAGCACCGACGACTGGACTCCAAGACGGCACCGGAACTGGATCCGCTATATGCCGACCTGTACGACCACGTACTGCGCGCCTCGGAATGGACCGAATCACTACGCGACATGGTCACCACCGTCTTCGAGACCAACCTGTCCCTGCAGGACGCCCGGCTGAACACGGTGATGAAGAAACTCACCAGCTGGGCGGCGATCATCGCGGTGCCGACGGCGATCACCGGCTTCTACGGGCAGAACGTCAACTACCCAGGCATCAACACCGTCGTCGGCTTCATCGCCAGCTCGACGTTGATCGTGGTGCTGGTCGTCGTGCTCTACGTGATGTTCAAACGCCGCGACTGGTTGTGAACATTCGTTCACCGTTTCAGGGGTGGCCGACGCCAACCCGGCATACGGATGCGAGACTCTTCCGATGATCATCGCGATACCGCGCGAGTCTCAATCGGGTGAGACGCGCGTCGCCGCCACACCGCAAACCGTCGGGCAGATCATCAAGCTGGGCTATTCAGTAGTGGTAGAGCCCGGCGCCGGCGCCGCCTCCAGCTTCTCCGACGCGGCATATACCGAGGCCGGCGCCGATATCGGCGACCCCTGGCAGGCCGATGTGGTGCTGAAGGTCAACGCCCCGACCGACGCCGAGATCGCCGCACTGCGCGACGGTGCGACGCTGGTCAGTCTCCTCTCACCGGCGCTGAATCCCGAGCTGGTCGAGAAGCTGTCCGCCCGGCCCATCACCGTGCTGGCCATGGACGCGGTACCGCGCATCTCGCGGGCGCAGTCGCTGGACGTGCTGTCCTCGATGGCCAATATCGCCGGCTACCGCGCCGTGGTCGAAGCGGCGCACGCCTTCGGCCGGTTCTTCACCGGCCAGGTGACCGCCGCAGGCAAGGTCCCCCCGGCCAAGGTCCTGGTCGTCGGTGCCGGCGTGGCCGGCCTCGCCGCGATCGGCGCCGCGGGCAGCCTGGGCGCCATCGTGCGGGCCACCGACCCGCGGCCGGAGGTCGCCGATCAGGTCGCTTCGCTCGGCGGGGAGTACCTGTCCGTGGCGAACGAGAAGGCCGAGGTGTCGGCCACCGGCTACGCCAAGGAGATGGACGACGACTACAAGGCACGTGAGGCGGCGCTGTACGCCGAGCAGTGCAAGGACGTCGACATCATCATCACCACCGCGCTGATCCCCGGCCGTCCCGCGCCGCGGATCATCACCGCCGAGATGGTGGCCTCGATGAAACCCGGCAGCGTGAT
The DNA here is from genome assembly GCF_026240945.1 of Mycolicibacterium sp. J2. GTDB lineage: Bacteria > Actinomycetota > Actinomycetes > Mycobacteriales > Mycobacteriaceae > Mycobacterium. Next base: position 181,978 of record NZ_JAPFPY010000010.1, on the reverse strand, counting down.
CGTCGACATGGCGGCGGCCAACGGCGGCAATGTCGAGGGCACGGTGAAAGACCAGGCCGTCGTCACCGCCAACGGCGTGACGATCATCGGCTACACCGACCTGGCCGGCCGGCTGCCCGCCCAGGCCTCCCAGCTGTACGGGACCAACCTGGTCAACCTGCTCAAGCTGCTGACCCCGGAGAAGGACGGGCAGCTGGTACTGGACTTCGACGACGTCGTGCAGCGTTCGGTGACCGTCGTGCGAAACGGGGAGACCACCTGGCCCCCACCACCGGTGCAGGTCTCGGCCGCCCCCACTGCCGCGGCGTCAGCCGCCCCGGTCGAGGCGGCGAAGACCAAGGAGCCGATGTCGACCGGCCGCCGGCTGGGACTGACCTTCGCCGCGGCCGCGGCGCTGTTCGTGTTGATCGCGATATCGCCGGTGGCGCTGCAGGTGCACCTGACGGTCTTCGCGCTGGCGATCGTGATCGGCTACTACGTGATCGGCCACGTGCACCACGCGCTGCACACCCCGCTGATGTCGGTGACCAACGCCATCTCCGGCATCATCGTCGTCGGCGCGCTGCTGCAGATCGGCCACGGCAACCTGCCCATCACCGTGCTGGCCGCGGTGGCGATCCTGCTCGCCAGCATCAATGTGTTCGGTGGCTTCGCGGTGACGCGTCGCATGCTCGGAATGTTCTCGAGGAGCTGAATCCGTGTTCTCCGTTGAAACCGCCGCCACGGCGGCCTACGTTGTCGCCGCCCTGCTGTTCATCCTGGCGCTGGCCGGCCTGTCCAAGCACGAAACATCAAAGGCCGGAAACACTTTCGGTATGGCCGGGATGGCCGTCGCGCTGATCGCGACCATCGCCCTCGCGCTGGACCGGCGCATCGAGCCACTCGGGCTCGGACTGCTTGTCGGCGCCATGGCGATCGGCGCGGCGATCGGCCTGTGGCGGGCCCGGGTGGTCGAGATGACCGGGATGCCGGAACTGATCGCACTGCTGCACAGCTTCGTCGGCCTGGCCGCGGTGCTGGTCGGCTGGAACGGTTACCTGCACGTCGAGGCGGACGCCGCCGGTGCCGAGGCCGCGCACCTGGCCGGCCAGGGCATGCTCGGTATCCACTCGGCCGAGGTGTTCGTCGGTGTGTTCATCGGTGCGGTCACCTTCACCGGCTCGATCGTCGCCAACCTCAAACTGTCGGCGCGGATCAAGTCCGCCCCACTGATGTTGCCCGGCAAGAACTTCCTCAACGTCGGCGCCCTGGTGCTGTTCTTCGCACTGACGGTGTGGTTCGTCATCTCGCCGGCACTGTGGCTGCTCATCGTCGTCACCGTGCTGGCGCTGCTGCTGGGCTGGCATCTGGTGGCCTCCATCGGCGGCGGCGATATGCCGGTGGTGGTGTCGATGCTCAACAGCTACTCCGGTTGGGCCGCTGCGGCGTCGGGCTTCCTGCTGTCCAACGATCTGCTGATCATCACCGGCGCGCTGGTCGGCTCGTCGGGTGCCTACCTGTCCTACATCATGTGCAAGGCGATGAACCGCTCGTTCATCTCCGTGATCGCCGGCGGTTTCGGGATCGAAGCCGGCCCGGCAGAGGACAAGGACTACGGCGAGCACCGGGAGATCACCGCCGAGGGCGCGGCCGAGCTGCTGGCGTCGGCCAGTTCGGTGATCATCACGCCCGGGTACGGCATGGCCGTGGCGCAGGCGCAGTACGGCGTCGCCGATCTGACTCGCAAGCTGCGCGAGCGCGGGATCAACGTCCGGTTCGGCATCCACCCCGTCGCGGGCCGGCTGCCCGGCCACATGAACGTGTTGCTGGCCGAGGCCAAGGTGCCCTACGACATCGTGCTGGAGATGGACGAGATCAACGACGACTTCCCCGACACGTCGGTGGTGCTCGTCATCGGCGCCAACGACACCGTCAACCCGGCGGCGTCGGAGGATCCCGGCTCACCCATCGCCGGCATGCCGGTGCTGACGGTGTGGAACGCCGAGAACGTCATCGTGTTCAAGCGGTCCATGGCATCCGGGTATGCAGGCGTGCAGAATCCGCTGTTCTTCCGGGAGAACACACAGATGCTCTTCGGTGATGCGCGAGACCGCGTCAACGATATTCTCGCCGCGCTGTAAGCGCGTATTCAACCGGAGCGCTGTAAGCGCGTATCCAGCCGCCGCGCTGTAAGCGCGTATCCAACTGGAGCGCTGTAACGCTTTTCGCGAAGATGGCCGTCACCCCTGCGGGTGGCGGCCATCTTTCGTCAGACCGTAGGTGAGCAGTGCCGCCAGTTCGCCGTAGGCGGCGGCGTCGCTCAGGCCGGTCGCCGCGCGGACGTCGCGCTGTTGGATGCGGACCATCATGGTGGCGATCAGGTCGGCCGCGAACGACGCGTGCACCGCGCGGTACGTCCCGTCGTGCACCCCTTCCTCGATCAGTTCGCGCACCCGCCGGGCCGCGGCCTCGGTATTGGCCTGGTACACCTCACGGGCCGGGGCGAATCCGTTGAGGTCGGTCATGAACGCCTCTGCGGCGACGGATAATTCGTCGCCGACCGCGGTGAGATAAGCGGCGACGCGGTCGGTGTCGGCTTGGTCGAGCCGGGCCTCGACGGCCACGGTGGCCCGTTTGAAGAAGTGCACGGTGACGCGGCGGACCAGTTCGTCCTTGCTCGCGGCCAGCGAGTAGAGCGTCGATTTGGAGCATCGCAGCCGGGCCGCGATCTCGTCGAGCGTGAGATGACTGAAGCCCTCGGCCAGGAACAAGCTCAACAGATCATCGAACAGCGCGGTTTGCCGACGCGTCGCAAAACCGGGCTCCAACTGCTCGAACATGCCCTGATAGTACTGGAGGCGATCATTTAGTACTGTTTTGGTGTGCCCGTAGACCGCCTGCTCCCCACCGCCGAAGCCCACGAGCTGATCGCGCTGACCCGCGATATCGCCGACAAGGTGCTCGACCCGATCGTCGATGCCCACGAGAAGGCCGAAAGCTACCCCGAGGGCGTATTCGCGCAGTTGGGCGCGGCAGGGCTGCTCAGCCTTCCCCAACCCGAGCAATGGGGTGGCGGCGGCCAGCCCTATGAGGTGTACCTGCAGGTGCTCGAGGAGATCGCCGCGCGGTGGGCGGCCGTCGGCGTCGCGGTCAGCGTGCACAGCCTGTCCTCGCACGCGCTGCTGTCCTTCGGCACCGACGAGCAGAAGAACCGCTGGCTGCCGGGCATGCTGTCCGGCGAGCAGATCGGCGCCTACAGCCTGTCCGAACCCCAGGCGGGCTCGGACGCCGCCGCCCTGCGCTGCGCCGCAGCGCGGGAAGGTGACGGTTATGTCATCAACGGCTCCAAGGCGTGGATCACCCACGGCGGCAAGGCGGATTTCTACACCCTGTTCGCCCGCACCGGCGAGGGCTCCAAAGGCGTTTCCTGCTTTCTGATTCCGGGCGATGCCGAGGGCCTGTCCTTCGGCAAGCCGGAGGAGAAGATGGGCCTGCATGCCGTCCCGACCACCTCGGCGTTCTACGACAACGTCCGCGTCGACGCCGACCGGCTGATCGGCGCCGAGGGTCAGGGTCTGCCGATCGCGTTCTCCGCACTCGACTCGGGCCGGCTCGGCATCGCCGCGGTGGCCGTCGGTATCGCCCAGGCCGCTCTGGACGAGGCGGTGCGCTACGCCAAGGAGCGAACGGCGTTCGGCCGCAAGATCATCGACCACCAAGGCTTGGGATTTCTGCTGGCCGACATGGCCGCCGCGGTGGCCGGAGCGCGGGCCACCTACCTGGACGCGGCACGGCGCCGCGATCTCGGATTGCCCTACTCCGCACAAGCCAGCGTGGCCAAGCTGCTCGCGACCGACGCCGCGATGAAGGTGACCACCGACGCCGTGCAGGTGTTCGGCGGCGTCGGCTACACCCGCGACTTCCGGGTGGAGCGCTATATGCGCGAAGCCAAGATCACCCAGATCTTCGAGGGCACCAACCAGATTCAGCGGCTGGTGATCGCCCGCGGGCTCTGACCCTACTGCTCGGCGGGTTCGGGCGGGGAGGTCACCGTGACCGTCGTCCCCCGGCCTGGTGCCGAGTCGACGTCCATCGCCCCGCCCATCGCGTCCACCCGGACCAGCAGCGAGCCCAGCCCGATATGGCCGGCGGCCAACCTTTCGGCCACCAGCGACGGGTCGAACCCGACACCGTCGTCGGACACCGTGAGCACCACCCGGTCACCCACCCGCGCCAGGCCGACCGACGCCGTCGTGGCCTGCGCGTGCTTGCCGATATTGACCAACAACTCACGCGCGGCCCGATACATCAGCGCCTCGGACTCCGGCTTGCCCACCTCTTGCAGCTCGGTGCGGACCTCACACTGGTAACGAGATTCGAACTGGCGCACCAACTCCTGCACACCGGCCGTCAAACCCAGTTGCGCCAGCACCTGCGGATGCAGTTCGGTGACGGTGGAACGCAACTGTTTGGCGGTGTCCTGCAGAGCGGCGTGCACCGCGTCCAGCGCGGGATCGGGCATCCGCTCGCGCACCTCGTCGAGTTCCATCCGGGCGGCCAGCAGCGTCTGCAGCGGCCCGTCGTGCAGGGTCTCGGCGACCTCGCGGTTGTGCTGTTCGTCGGCCTGCATCGCCTCCGACACCAGTTGGCGACGGACCTCCAAAAGCGACTTGACCCGCGCCGAACGGCGGGACAGCACAAGGCACAACGCCGTGGTGGCCACCGCCAACCACAGCAGGAACCCGAAATGGGTGTACACCATGTTCGGTAGCCCGATGCGGTCGTCGCGCTTGGAGTAGACGATCCACACCGACAGATACGCAGCGGCAGTGAGGGTTCCGATGATCCCCGTCATCCACGGGCGGTCCTGGAACGCCACCGAGATCGGCAGCAGGAAGAACACCGGCAGCAGCGCTGCGGTGGCACCGCCGGATACCACACACAGCACCACGATGACGAGTACGTCCACGCCGGTGGAGGCCCAGTCCGCCCACCGCGGCAGCGGTCCGCGCAACGCCACGATCAACCACACCACGGCCGCGACGGCGTAGCCGCCCAGTACCACCGCATAGAGGCCCGGCAGCCAGTGGTCGACCTCCCAGATCCACACCAGCACCGCGATCAACGCGATCAGCGGCAGCCGCAGCGCCGCGGAGACCCGCACCGGTTCGGCCGAGAAGAAGGCGACGACGCCCGCCATGTCAGTCCAGCAGCTTGCGGCGCATCGCTTCGGCCACCGCGGCAGCCCGGTCGCCCACGCCCAGCTTTTCGTAGAGCCGCTGCACATGCGTCTTCACCGTCGACGGGGCCAGGTACAGCTCCTTGGCCATCGCCGGAATGCTCAGTCCACGCGCGATCATCGCGAGCACTTCTCGCTCACGGGCGGACAGGGCCGGCACATCGGGCTCGTTGCGGCGGCGGATCTCACCGGCCAACGATGCGGCCAGCGCGGGCGCGATGACATCGCGGCCGCGGGCACAGTCGAGCACCGCGCTGACCAACTCGCCGCGGGTGGACTCCTTGGACAGGAAACCGGCCGCGCCGTCCTGCAGGGCCTTGTAGACGATGGCCGATTCATCGTGTGCCGAGATCAGCAGCACCCGGGTGGGCAGCCCGTCGCGGGTCACCGCGGCGGCCACCTCCGAACCGTCCATGTTCGGCATCCGGTAATCGAGCAGTGCCACCGCCGGTTGGTGGGTGCGAATCGCCTCCAGTGCCGCCGCCCCGTCCTCGGCCTCGGCAACCAAGTCGATGGAGCCGCTGGCCACCAGCGCGCGTACCACCCCGTCGCGAAACATCGGATGGTCGTCCCCGACCACCACGCGCACCTTCTGCGCCGAGTCCTGCATGCGCGTCAGCTTGTCACAGCGGGCCGGTCCCGACACGCCGAACCAAAATGCCTGTTTGTGCGGTCCCGGCCGGAAGAGTCACCGGGTATGGACGTTGACGACCTGCACTGGTTCGTGGTGCTGGCCGAGACCGAACACGTCACCGACGCGGCGGCCGAGCTCGGCATCAGCCAGCCGACGTTGTCCCGTGCGCTGGCCCGGCTGGAGGCCCAGATGGGTGCGCCGCTGTTCGACCGGGTCAACCGCCGGCTGCAGCTCAACGCCTATGGCCGCATCCTGCTCGAGCACGCTCGCCGCGCCATCGCCGAAATACGTTCGGCCACCGAGCATATCGCTGCGCTGCGGGATCCGGAGACCGGCCTGGTGCGACTGGCTTTCCTGCATTCGCAAGCCAGCGGATTCGTGCCGGACCTGTTACAGCTGTTTCGGATCACCGCGCCCCGGGTGCGCTTCGAACTGTTCCAGGGCGCGGCGCACGATATCGCCGAACGGCTGGCCGACGGCGCGTCCGACCTGGCGATCACCGCACCGCGCCCGCCGGGGCTGGCCCGGCGCGGGCTCTACGTGGAGCGGTTGTGCCTGGCGGTGCCGCGGGCCCACCCGTTCGCGCGACGGACCCGCATCCGGCTCGCCGATGCGGGCGACGAGCCGTTCGTCGGGCTGGCCCCTGGCTTCGGATTGCGCCAGCTCACCGACGAATTGTGCGCCGAAGCCGGGATCGACCCGCCCATCGTCTTCGAGGCCATGGAGATCCCGACGATGGAGGGGTTGGTGGCCGCCGGGTTCGGGGTGGCCGTCGTCCCGGTGCCTCGACCGCAGCGCGCCGAGCCCGGGGCGGCGTACATTCCGCTCACCGAGGCCGCCGCCAAGCGGCAGATCGGGTTGGCGTGGAACGACACCCGCGACCTGCCGCCCGCGGCGGCCCGGCTGATCGAGTTCATCATTCAGAATCGTCATGAGCTTGCCCAAAACTATGCATTAGACACATAGAAACCGGCGTCCTACCGTCGACTGAGTGACTGCCTCCCTGACCTCGACCGGCTGGCAGGGACATCCGCGTGGTTCGGCGGACTATCGCCGCCTGCTCGCCGCCCTGTTCTGCGCCGGTGTCGCCACCTTCGCCCAGCTGTACTCGCCACAAGCCGTGCTGCCACTGATCGCCGCCGACCTCGGCACCGGTGCTGCGCACGCCGCATTGACCGTCTCGGCCGCCACGGTGGGCCTCGCCCTCGGCGTGATCCCGTGGTCGGTGCTCGCCGACCGGATCGGCCGGGTGCAGGCGATGACGATATCGGTCACGGCGGCAACGATTCTCGGGTTGCTGGTGCCGTTCGCCCCGACCGCTGCCTTGCTGTTGGGCGGCCGGCTGATCGAGGGGCTGATGCTCGGTGGTGTGCCGGCCGTCGCCATCGCGTACCTGACCGAAGAGATCGCGGCCGGCCATGCGGCCCGCGCCGCGGGCACCTATGTGGCCGGCACCACGATCGGCGGGTTGAGCGGACGACTGATCACCGGACCGATCGCCCAATACGCCGGTTGGCGAGCCGGTGTCCTCACGGTGGCGGTGCTGTGCGCCGTGGCCGCAACGGCTTTCGTCAAGCTGGCCCCGCGCGCCCGCGGCTTCACCCCGTCGCGCAGCAACGATCTGGGCCGCAAGCTGCTGACGAACGTGCGCTCACCCCGGCAACTGGTGTTGTTCGCCCAGGGCTTCCTGCTGATGGGCGGGTTCGTCGCGATGTACAACTTTCTCGGCTTCCGGCTGATGGCAGCACCGTTTCACCTTCCGCAGACCGTGGTCAGCCTGGTCTTCCTGGCCTATCTGGCAGGCACCTGGGCTTCGGCGCGCGCCGGCGCCGAAGCCGGGCGGTTCGGACGCCGCCGCGTGCTGCTGGCGTCCACCGCGACGATGATCGTCGGCACCGCGATAACCCTCAGCGACAACGTTTTCGCCGTGTTGGCCGGACTGATCCTGGCCACCGCCGGATTCTTCGGCGCGCATTCGATTGCCTCGGGCTGGGTGGGCGTCGCGGCGGCCGACGGCAAGGCGCAGGCGTCGTCGCTCTACAACCTCTGCTACTACGCGGGATCCAGCGTCGTCGGGTGGTTGGGCGGCCTGGCTTTCGATGCGGCCGGCTGGCCCGCCGTGGCCGGGACCGTCATCGGCCTGGCCGTTGTTTCGGGCGCCCTCGCGATGACGCTGCGGACCACGCCGGTCCAGCAGCCGGCCTAACTCCCGGCACCTTTCCACTTGTCTAACCAAGTGGCCTATCGTGACGGTCATGGACTTCGCGATGTCAGCCAAGGCTGCCGATTACCACCAGCGGCTTTCCGATTTCATGGTCGAGCACGTGTTCCCGGCGGAGGCCTCCTATCACGCCTATCGCGAGGAGAAGGGCCCGAAGGACCACACCGTGCCCCCGGTGGTCGAAGAACTCAAGGTCAAAGCACGCGCCGCAGGCCTGTGGAACCTGTTCCTGCCGTCGGAATCCGGGCTGACCAACCTGGAGTACGCGCCGCTGGCCGAGCTCTCGGGCTGGAGCATGGAGATCGCTCCCGAGGTGCTCAACTGCGCCGCCCCGGACACCGGCAACATGGAAACCCTGCACCTGTTCGGCAACGAGGCCCAGCGCAAGCAGTGGCTGCAACCGCTGCTCGACGGCGAGATCCGGTCGGCCTTCGCCATGACCGAACCGGCCGTGGCCTCCAGCGATGCCCGCAATATCGAGACCACCATGCTGCGCGACGGGTCCGATTACGTCATCAACGGGCGCAAGTGGTGGATCACCGGGGCGTCGGATCCGCGCTGCAAGATCCTGATCGTGATGGGCCGCACCAACCCGGACGCGGCCTCCCACCAGCAGCAGTCGATGATCCTGGTCCCCACCGACACCCCAGGCGTGGACATCCAGCGCTCGCTGCCGGTGTTCGGCTGGCAGGACCAGCACGGGCACTGCGAGATCGTCTTCGACAACGTCCGGGTGCCCATTGAGAACCTGCTGCACGAGGAGGGCAGCGGGTTCGCGATCGCCCAGGCCCGCCTGGGACCGGGCCGCATCCACCACTGCATGCGTGCCCTCGGTGCGGCCGAGCGGGCGCTGGCGCTGATGGTCGACCGGGTGCAGACCCGCATCGCGTTCGGTAAGCCGCTGGCCGAGCAGGGTGTGGTCCGCGAGGCGATCGCCAAGTCGCGCAACGAGATCGACCAGGCCCGCCTCTTGTGCGAGAAGGCGGCGTGGACCATCGACCAGCAGGGCAACAAGGCCGCCCACGTGCTGGTCTCCCAGATCAAGTCCGTCGCCCCGCAGGTGGCCTGCGATGTGCTGGACCGGGCCATCCAGGTGCACGGCGGTGCGGGGGTCTCCGACGACTTCCCACTGGCCCGGCTGTACGGCTGGCATCGCGCCATGCGGCTGTTCGACGGGCCCGACGAGGTGCACATGCGGACCATCGCCCGCGCGGAGCTGGGCCGGGAGAAATCGGCGTTCGCGACGGCGGCGAGCCGCCCATCGGATACGGCGGCGAGCCGCCCATCGGGTACGGCGGCGAGCCGCCCATCAGGCCAGCTGTGACACAGTAGTAGCCGTGGAACTGCCGGGCGCCTGGAATTTTCGCGACGTCGCCGAGCAGACCGGGATCCGTCCCGGCCTGTTCTACCGCGCGAGCGAGCTGAGCAAGCTCACCGACGACGGCGGCCGGCGGCTCGCCGAACTGGGTATCGCGGACATCGCCGACCTGCGGTCGCACCGGGAGGTCCAGCGGCGCGGGCCCGGCCACGTGCCCGACGGCGTGCAGATCCACCTGCTGCCGTTCCACTTCGACGACGACAGCGAGCAGGACGCCCCGCACGAGTCGACGTTCCAGCGGGTGATGTCCGAGTCGCCGGCAGACGAGGACGTCACCGAATCGGCCAAGCGCTACATGGCCGAGGTGTACGAGGAGTTTCCGGCGCTGCCCGGGGCCCAGACCGCGGTGCGCCAGGTGATCTCGTTGCTGGCCGACGGCAGGCCCGTGCTCGCGCACTGCTTCGCCGGGAAGGACCGCACCGGGTTCACCGTTGCGACCGTGCTGGAGGCGGTGGGTGTCGACCGCGACACCATCCTGGGTGACTTCCTGCGCAGCAATGACGCCATTCCCGCGCTGCGGGAGCGGATCCTGGAGCAGGTGCGGGCCCGCGCCGGCGAGACCCCCGAGGTGATCACCTTCGCCGAGGCCCGGCTGACCGACGAGGTGCTCGGCGTCCGGGAGGAGTACCTGGAGGCGGCGTGGCGGGTCCGCGACGAGAAATACGGCTCGCTCGGAGGTTTCCTGGACGTCTCCGAGGTGACCCCGGAGCAGATCGACCGGTTGCGCGCCGCCCTGCAGGCGTGATTTCGGCGCGCTTCTCCGCGCCCACCGCGGGTAACCGCGCCGAAATCACCAGATCAGGACGGCGCACACCCAGGTGATCGTCGCCAGCAGCGCCCCGGTGAGCTCGACGCCAACCGACAGCGCGACGCCCCTGAGGGCGTGCACCGTCGACGCCCACGCCCGGCGTTGATCGCGTCGCTTGGCCAATTCGGCCAGATACACCCCGGCGACGAAGCCGAGCACCAGGCCGAGCACGGGGATCACGAAGAAGCCGATCACACCGAGCACCGCACCGGCCACCAGGCTCCAGGTACTCACCTGGGCCTGGCGCATCCGGCGCACCGGCCACGCGTACTTGACCACCTCGGCGGTGACGAACAACGCCGCGGCGATACCCAGGGTCACCCAGCCGACGGCGCTCTGTTCGACCAGCGCCCACACCGTGATCGCGGCGAACACCAGTAATCCGCCGGGCAGCACCGGGATCACGATGCCGGCCAGGCCGACGGCGATCACCAGGGCGACGAGGACGAGCCCGAGGGTGCTCACGGCACCAGGACGAGTTTGCCCTTGATCTTGCCGTCGGCCAGGGCCTGCAGCCCGGCGGCGCCGTCGGCCAGCGGGTAGGTGACCGGAGCGGGCGGACGCAGCCCGGCGGCCACCAGCGCGGCCAGCCCGGCGCCGACCTCGGCCTGGGCCGCCGGCTCGTGCCGCAGGAACTCACCCCAGCCGACGCCCACCACGCTGACGTTGCGCAGTAACAGCCGGTTCACCTTGACCGTCGGAATGCCCTGTCCCGCAGCGAAACCGATGACCAGCAGGCGGCCTTCGGGGGCCAGTACCCGAATCGCGTCGTCGAAGGCGTCGCCGCCGATCGGATCCACCACCACGTCCACACCGCGCCCGCCGGTGGCGTCCAGCACGGCCTGCTTCCACCCGTCGGTCAGCGGCAGCACCACGTCGGCGCCCACACTGGCCACGAAATCGAGGGCCTCGGCACGGTGCACCAACGCCACCACCCGGGCACCGAGTGCCTTCGCGACCTGGATGCCGGCCACCCCGATGCCGCCGGCCGAGCCGAGCACCAGGACCGTCTCGGCGGCGCGCAGGGCCGCCCGACGCTGCAGCGCGAAGTACATCGTGTAGTAGTTGCCGAGCAGCGCGGTGGCCGACGCATCGTCGATCGCGTCGGGCGTGGGCACCACGCTCGAGGGCGCCACCGCGACCCGCTCGGCGTAGCCGCCCAGCATGGTCATCGCCGAGACTCGCTGGCCGACAGCAAGATTCGAGCCCTGCGGCGCCGACCACACCGTGCCGGCCACCTCCATTCCCGGGATGAACGGCGGCTCCAACCGCAGTTGGTACTCGCCGCGCAACAACAACAGATCGGGGAAGCACACCCCGGCCGCGCCGACGTCGACGATCACGGCGTCACCGGACTCCGGATCGTCGACGTCGGTGTAGGCCAACCCCTCGGTGCCGGTCAGGGCCTGTGCGACAAGGGCTTTCATCCGAGCTTGAAGCTCGCCGCCTGCGCCGCGGACAGGTCGGTGATCTCGCCCCACTTGGCGGCGATATCGTCCACCGTCGGCACCTCGGTGAAGGTGACGCCGTCGTTCTGGAACAGCGCGGTGCGCTGCACCTTGCCGCCGCCGACGATGAACACCGAGTCGGTGTCGGGCAGTTCCTCGGTCATCAGGTAAGCCACCACCGGTGCGACGTACTCGGGGGTGAGCTTCTCGAACACCTCCGGCGGCAGGATGTCCTGGGTCATCCGGGTGGCCGCGATCGGCGCGACCGCGTTGGTCTTGATGTTGTACTTGGCGCCTTCCTGGGCCAGCGTGTTGATCAGGCCGACCAGGCCGAGTTTGGCGGCCCCATAGTTGGCCTGCCCGAAGTTACCGAACAGCCCGCTGGTTGAGGTGGCGACCACCACGCGGCCGAAGCTCTGCTCACGGAAGTGCGGCCAGGCCGCACGGATGACGTTGTAGCCGCCGTACAGGTGCACCTTGAGCACCGCATCCCAGTTCTCGTACGTCATCTTGTGGAAGGTGCCGTCGCGCAGGATGCCGGCGTTGCTCACCACGCCGTCGACCTTGCCGAACTCGTCGATCGCGGTCTTGATGATGTTCGCCGCACCCTCGGGTTCGGCGACGCTGTCGTAGTTGGCCACGGCGCGGCCGCCGGCCTCCTTGATCTCGGTCACCACCTGGTCGGCCATGTTGTGTCCGGCACCGGTGCCGTCCCGGGCACCGCCGAGATCGTTGACGACGACGCTGGCGCCCTCACGGGCCAGTGTCAACGCGTACTCACGGCCCAAACCGCCACCGGCTCCGGTGACGACGACAACGCGATCCTGCACTCCGGGCATGGGATTCCTCTCCAACGAGTTTCGTTTCAGCCGAGCTTCATTCTTCTGTATACGGCGGTCGGCTCGGTGCCGGTGAACCGGGTCCGCCCACGCGTGGTTCCTGCCAACCGTCGATCAATCGCTGCCATCGGGATTACCTCGCTGACCTGTGCGTTCTACCTATCAGACCGGGGCGAAGAGCCCCGATACGGATCAAGGAAGAGGCAGCATCATGAAGAAGTTCTCCATCGCAGGAATCATCGCCGGCGGCCTGACGGCAGCGGTCCTGGGCCTGGCGGCCCCGGCGTCGGCCGATATCAGCCACCACGACTGGATCTACGACATCCAGCCGCACGCCACGGCCCCGCAGGTCGACAACACGGTTCACCAGAGCCACTGAACGGCAGCGGTCGCCGCGGCGCGACGAGGGGGCACCCACCGGGGTGCCCCCTTTTTGGTGCATCAGAAGATCTTTCGCGCGAGTTTCCACGCCTTGTCGGTATAGGGCGGGTAGATCAGCTTGGCCAGATCGGGCCGGGTGGGCTTGGTCAGCACCGACTTGCGGTGGCTGAACTCCTCGAAGCCGAAGCGTCCGTGGTAAGCCCCGATTCCCGAGGGCCCGACGCCACCGAACGGTAGCCGGGTGGTCGCGAAATGGAAGATCAAGTGGTTGACCACCATGCCGCCGGCCGATACCTCACGGACCACCCTCTCGCGGGTGTCCTTGGACCCGGTGAACAGGTAGGCGGCCAGCGGTTTGGCGCGCGCATTGACGAATTCGATTGCCTCGTCCAGGTTTTGAACTGTCACGATGGGCAGGATCGGTCCGAAGATCTCGTCGGCCATCAGCGGCTCGTCCAGCGCGGGGTCCACGACCACCGTCGGATCGATCTCCAACGCAGCCGCATTCGACCCGCCGCCGAGCACCACATCACCGGTGGTGGCGGCAATGGCCGTGGTCAACCGGTCGAAATGCCGGCCGTTGACGATGCGTTTGCCGCCGGTGGCGTCGGCCTCGAATGCCGTGACAGCCCGCGTGATCCGGTCGACCAGCTCGTCACGGATGCTGGCGTCGGCCAGCACGTAGTCGGGGGCGATGCAGATCTGCCCGGAGTTGATCAGCTTGGTCCAGGCGATGCGCTTGGCGGCCACCTCGATATCGGCGTCCGCGGCGACGATCACCGGGCTCTTGCCACCCAATTCCAGGGTCACCGGGGTGAGGTGCTCGGCCGCCAGCTGGTACACCTTGCGCCCGATCTCGGTGCCTCCGGTGAAGCACAACTTGTCGAACCCCTGCTCGATGAGTTCCTTACTCACCGCCGCGTCGCCCTCGACGACCACCACGGCTCGCGGGTCCAGATAGCGCGGGACGAGTTCGGCCATCAACGCCGACGACGCCGGGGCCAGTTCCGACGGTTTGATGACGACGGCGTTGCCTGCGGCCAGTGCGCCGACGGCCGGTCCGAGAGTCAGGGCGAATGGGAAGTTCCACGCGCCGATGATCAAGACCGCACCGAACGGCTCGTACTCGATCCAGCCGCGCCCGGGCAGTTGGGAGAACTCCAGCCTGCGGTATTTGCGCCGGGTCCACTTGCCGAGGTTCTTTGCCGCGTCGGCGGCCTCGGCGGCCACACTGGCCACATCGGCGAGCCAGGCCTCGAATGGTTTGCGACCCAGGTCCTGGTGCAGCGCCGCGGCGATCGCCGGTTCGTTGTCGACCACCAACCGTTCCAACCCCAGCAGCTGCTGCCGCCGCCACTGCACGTCGCGGGTGCGGCCGGTGGCAAACGTCCTACGGATGTCGGCGACGATCGCGGGGATGTCAGGGGTGGCGAGCGGACCGGCCTGCGGCGTCGCATCGGTTGTGGTCACGGCGGGCGTCCTTCCACATGAGGGTTGCCCGCATACTAACCACTTGGTTGGGTGTCCAGAAGGCCCAAATCGACTATTGCCGCACCGCGGTGACGAAGTACGAGAACGCGTCGTCGCCGGGCGTATCGGGTCCGCTGGGCAGCGCCCACCGCCCCAGCCTGCGCATTTCGTCGGCCGATTTCACGGCGGCGCTGTCCCAGCCGTGGTCGGCCAGCCACACCGCGACATCGGCCCGGTCCGGGTCGTTGTACATCAACTCCGCGACATCGAGTCCGTCGTCCATCCCGAACTTCTCCCGGATCGCGTCGAACCGGGCTTTCATCTCGGCACGGCGTTCCTGCGCCTGGCTGGGTGCGGTCTCCGCGGCCACCCTGCTGCCCGCCGCGCTGAGCTCGGTGACCTGGGCGAACAGCCGGTCCTGGGCATCGGCCGGCAGGTACATCAGCAGCCCCTCGGCGAGCCAGGCCGTCGGCTCGCTGACCTGGAAACCGGCCTGCACCAAGGCTTTCGGCCAGTCATGCCGCAGATCGACGGGCACCTCGTGGCGCCGCGCCGACGGGGCCACGCCGTGTTCGGCGAGCACCGCGGCCTTGTACTCGAGGACTTTCGGTTGGTCGATCTCGAACACCGTGGTGCCCGCGGGCCAGTCCAGCCGGTAGGCGCGCGAATCCAATCCAGAGGCCAGGATGACGACCTGGCGGATCCCGGCGTCGGCGGCGGGGGCTGAATTGCCGTCTCCGACAGCGGCCAGGAAGAACTCGTCGAAGAATTTGGTACGCACGGCCTGGTAGCTGCCCATATGCGCGAAGATGGCGGCCGCTTCGGCATCGATATCGGCGGCTTTGGCGACGAACTCCCGGTCGAGCATGAAGTTCCAGACACCGGCACCGGTGCCGTCCACCAGCATCCTGGCGTACGGGTCGCGGATGAGCGGGTTCTCCGCTTCGGTCTCGGCGGCACGTGCGGCAGCGACCATGACGGCGGTGGTTCCGACGCTGGTCGCGATATCCCAGGTGTCGTCATGCGTGCGCAGTGAGCTCATGTGGCGATCCGTTCGGTCGAGCGCTGAGGAAGTCCTTCGCCATGCTACCGAACAAGTTAGGTTAGCTATGCGCTGACGGTGCTGACAGCTACCCGCCCAGCGTCCACAACTTGTTAGCCAACAGCAGCTCGAACTTTTCGATGACACGTTCCAGATCGTCGTACGAACCGACGTACCCGGCGTAGAAACCCATCCCCCACATCACCGCGACCAACAGCTCGACCAGTGTCTCGACGTCGGTATCGGTGGTTAGCTCGCCGCTGTCGATCGCCTCCTGCACCGCCCACGAGACGAAGGCGCGGGAGCTGGTCAGCGAGTCGTGCGGCTCCTGGATGAGCTCGGGATGCCGCTGCGATTCCAGCACCGAGGTCACCAAGAACGCTGTCACCGACCGATCCCTGTTGTCGGTTTGCATGACGACCGAGAAAAATGTCGACAACCTGGTCAGAAGTGTGCGCTGAGCCTTCGCCTTCTCGAACCCGGCGCCCACCACCATCGCGTTGGTCTGCTCGATGACCTCGCGGTACAGCACCCGCTTGTTCTCGAAATAGTGGTTGATCGCGGGTCTGGTCAAATCCGATCGGACGGCGATGGCCTGGAAAGTGGCCGCGTCATAACCGAGTTCGCTGAAAACCTCGCGCGCGGCCTGCACGATACGCTCACGAGTATCCGCGGCCTTGGCTGCGGGCGGGCGACCCGGTCCTCTGCTGGCTATGTGCGGCACAGTCAAATTGTGCCACAGGTTACCCGTCTCACTACTGCTGTCATCGCATCACGGTTACCTGGGACCCAGATTCAGCAAACGTCCAGATCCGTAGCTGGAGACGCCGGACCGGCTCGACCGGGCCAACGGAGTGGATCGATCAAACTAAGGTGTCCAACCATGGCAGGGGTGGTGTCGCGGGAGTCCTATTTCGAGACGGGCATCGAGATCCTGTCCGATCTAGGCTACGCCGGCCTGAAGCTGGCCGAGGTCTGCCAGCGACTGGGCGTCACCACAGGTTCCTTCTACCACTACTTCACCAGCTGGTCGGCGTACACCCAAGCGCTCGTGGACCACTGGATGCGGGTCAAGACCACCCAGATCATCGACGCGGCGCGCGGGGAGCGCGATCCCCGGCGCCGCATCGCCAAGCTGGTGGAAGAGGGGCTGGCCCTCCCGCACGGCGCCGAGGCAGCAATCCGGGTGTGGAGCTCCCTCGACCCGACCGTCGGCGCGGTGCAGAAGGCGGTCGATCAGCACCGGTTCGACATCATGAAGGAATCGGCGTTCGAAGTCCTGCAGCACGAGCGGCAGGCCGACGTATTCGCCATCGCCGCGGTGTATCTGCTGACCGGCTACGAACAAGCGTCGCTACCGCGGGATTTCGGCGGCCTGCGCTGGTTGGCCGACCAACTTCTCGACGGTCTGGACTCCGGCATGTTCGACGACGTCCCCGAGCGGCCCTGACCGTCTACCATCCACGGGCATGCTGTCCCCGGCCGCGCTCTGGCTCGGACTGGTCACCAGGGTGCACGCCCGCGACCCCGAGTACGACGCGCTGCGGCGGGCCACTCGCGCCGGCCTGGTGCTCCCCCTGGTCGCCGCGGCAGCTTTCGGCATCGGCGGGATGCAGACCTCGATGTTCGCCATCCTCGGCGCAGTCGCCCTGCTGATCCTGGCCGACTTCCCCGGTAACCGGCCCGCCCGGGCGCTGGCCTACGCGGGTCTCGGGTTCAACGGTGCCGTGCTGATCACCCTGGGCACCCTGGTGGCGCCGCTGCCGTGGCTCGCGGTGACCGTGATGTTCGTGATCGCCGCAGCGGTGACGTTCACCGGGGTGCTCAGCGAGATCGTCGCGGCAGGCCAACGCGCCACGCTGCTCGCCTTCGTGCCCGCGCTGTGCCTCCCGCCCGGATCCATCCCCGACCGGCTGCTCGGCTGGGCCATCGCGCTGGCGTTGTGTGTGCCTGCCGCGCTCTTCCTGCTGCCGCCCCGCCACCACAACGAACTTCGACTGCACGCGGCGCAGGTATGCGCGACCTTGGCCGACCGCCTACAGCGGGACGCCTCGGCCGACGACGTCACCGCGGCGATGGACGCCCTGCGCGCGACGTTTCTGGGTGCCGACTTCCGACCCGTCGGCCTGACCGCGGGCAGTCGCGCCCTGGTGCGGGTCATCGACGATCTGCAGTGGCTGTCTGACCTCGTCACGGGATCCTCCGGTGTCCTGCTCGCCGAGATGCGCGATCCGATCGTCGCGGTGTTGCGAGAATCTGCCGCGGTCTTGCGCACCGCCGAGCCACGGCGCGCGGCGCATCGCCGCGCGCTCGCCCACGCGCTGGCGGTGCAACGGCTGATCGCGCAGAGCCGCTACCGTGAGGACATCCTGGAAATCCTGGGTGCACCCGATGACGACGCAGCACTGGTGATCGGCCGAAAGCTGTTGACCCGCAGAACCATATCTGCGTGCGTCGCCGCAACCGGCCGGGTGATCGGGCTGGCCGCCGACGCCGACGCCCGACCGGTGTGGGCCCGGGTGCTGGGCCGGCGCTTGCCGCCTTCTGGCGCGGCGGCCCGGGTGCTCTCGGAATCGGAGGCCGTCGCCAGCATCCCATCCGGATTCGTGGCGACCCGGGCCGTGGTGGTACGCAACAGCCTTCGCACCGGTCTCGGCTTGGCGCTGGCCGTCGGCGTCACCTATCTGTTCCCGGTGCAGAACGGGCTGTGGGTGGTCCTGGGGGCCATGTCGGTGCTGCGCAGCAGTGCACTGACCACCGGTGCCCGAGTGGTGCGGGCGATCACCGGAACGGTCATCGGGTTCGGCCTCGGCGCAGTGTTCATCGCGTTGATGGGCGTGGACCCCATCGTCATGTGGCTGACGTTGCCGGTGGTGGCCTTCGGTTCGGCGTTCGTCCCCGAGGTGGCGTCGTTCATCGCGGGGCAGGCCGCGTTCACCATGATGGTGGTGATCATCTTCAACCTGATCCATCCGATCGGCTGGCGGGTGGGACTGATCCGGGTCGAGGATGTGGTGATCGGAGCCCTGGTGGGGGTGGTGGTGTCGGTGCTGTTGTGGCCGCGGGGTGCCGCCTCGGCGGTGAACCGTTCCCTGGACGCGGCCCGGGAAGCCGGTACGGCGTATATGAAGGCGGCGGTGATGCGGGTGACGCGCGGCGCATCAGAGGACGCCGACAACCGGATCAGCGCGCTCGGATTCGACGCCATGACGGCCGGCCGCACGGTGGATGACACGCTGCGCCACTACCTTTCCGAGAGCGGCGGCTTGACCGACCTGCGCGCGCCGGTCGTCACCTCGGCCAACCGGGTCACCCGGCTGCGCGGTGCCGCCGAGCTGATCGCCGATGTCGTGCCGCCGCCACTGGAGGCCTATCCGCAGGTGCGCCGGGTTCTCGAATCCCACTGTGCCGCAGTATGCGAACGGTTTCGCGGCGTAGAACCGGCGGCCTTCGCCGCGCCGATCAGCGACGACTTCGTCCGGACGCTGCGCGCCGAGGCCGGCACCGGCGGTGAGTTGTCCGTCGCGGCAGCGCTGCCGCTGGTCACCGTCGCCGCCAACCTGGGCGAGCTGGAGCTGCTGTACCCGGCACCGGCGCCGACTCTCCCGCCCGCCGGTCACATTCCCAGGGTCGCTACGCTCCCGCCCGCCGGTCACATTCCCCGGGTCGCTACGCTCCCGCCCGCCGGTCACATTCCCCGGGTCGCTACGCTCCCGCCCGCCGGTACGGCATGAGCGCGTCCGGGGGCACCGCCCCGAACCGGCCGGCGTTGAAGTCCTCCAACGCTTGGATGACCTCGGACTTGGAGTTCATCACGAACGGACCGTAGTGGAAGACCGGTTCACGAATCGGCTTGCCGCCCAACAACAGAACCTCCATGGCGGGCCGGTTGGAGTCCTGCGACCCATCGGCGCCCAGCGTGATGCGGTCACCGGGCCCCAGCACGGCGAGCTGGCCCTGCTGGATCGGATGGCCGACCGGACCCACTTCACCACGCCCGGACAGCACGTACACCAAGGCGTTGAACCGGCGGTCCCAGGGCAGGTCGAGCCGCGCACCGGGCGCGACGGTCGCGTGCGCCAACGTGATCGGTGTGTGGGTTCCACCCGGCCCGGCTTCGCCGTCGATCTCACCGGCGATGACGCGCACCAGGGCACCACCGTCGGCCGACGACAGCAGCTTGACCTGATTGCCCTCGATCGCCTGGTATCTGGGGCTCGCGAATTTGTCCGCGCGCGGCAGGTTGACCCACAACTGGATGCCGTGGAAGACGCCGCCGCTTTCCACCAGCTCGGCCGGCGGCGTCTCGATGTGCAGGATGCCCGAGCCGGCGGTCATCCACTGGGTGGCACCGTCGGTGATCAACCCGCCGCCGCCGTGCGAATCCTGATGCGCAAACCGGCCGTCGATCATGTAGGTCACCGTCTCGAACCCGCGGTGCGGGTGCCAGTCGGTACCGCGCGGCTCACCGGGCTGGTATTCGATCTCGCCCATCTGGTCCATGTGGATGAATGGGTCGAGATCGGCGGCGCTGACCCCGGCGAATGCACGCACGACGGGAAAGCCCTCGCCTTCGTAACCGCGGGGGCCGGTGGTGATGGTGCGCACCGGGCGCGTTGTGTCGGTGGAGCCCGGCCCGGAGATACGGGGCAGGGTCAGGGTATCGGCTGTGATGGCAGGCATGCTTCATTAAACCGGACCGCGGTCCGATTCATTCCGGCGGCCGAGACTGGGTATCCGACCGCAATGACCGACATCAACGCAGCCGAGCCGTGGACCGTCGTCGCGGCCACCCTGCACGACCGTGGTGACCCCGCCGACGGTGCACAGGAAACCGTCGTCGCAGAAGCCTCCGAGGAGGAGGCCCGCCGCGTGTTCGCCGACACCAAGGCCCAGGCGAACGAACTCGGCTATGACAGCGTCGTGCTGCGCAGTCACGGCCGGGACGTCGAGTGGTGGCCCGAAGAAACCGGGTGGACCGTCTAGCCGAGAACCTCGCGCGCCGCGGCCCGCGCTTGCGCAGCACTGGCGGTGCCCAGCACCGCATCCGCGGCGGCCCGGCACTGCGCCAAGGTGACCTGCGCCAGTTTGGCGCCGACACCCTGGACGGCGGCGGCGGCCGCCGACAGCGACGTCACCCCGAAACCGGTCAGCACACAGGCCAGCAGCGGATCGGCGGCCGCCTCACCGCACACGCCGACCGGCTTACCCACGGCCGCACCGGCTTTCGCTGTCATCGCGACGAGAGAGAGCACGGCCGGCTGCCAAGGGTCGGTGAGCGCGGCCAGGTCGGCCGACATCCGATCGGCGGCCATGGTGTACTGCGCCAGGTCGTTGGTGCCGATGGACAGGAAGTCCACGTGGCCCAGGATCCGGTCAGCCAGTAGCGCCGCCGCGGGCACCTCGATCATCACGCCCGGGGTCAGTCCGTGCGACCGCGCCTTATCCGCGAAGTCCTTCGCCTCGTCGGCGGTGGCGATCATCGGCGCCATCACCCAGGGCTGGTTGCCGGTCCGCTGCGCCGCGGCGGCAATGGCCGCGAGCTGGTGGTCCAGCAGCCCGGGGTTACCGCTCGCAATGCGGATGCCGCGGACCCCCAGTGCCGGATTTGCCTCGTCCGGGTGGCCTGCGAACTTGAGCGGCTTGTCCGATCCGGCGTCGAGGGTACGGACGACGACCTTGTGCCCGGCGAACGCGTCGAGCACCTCGGCGTAGATGGCGGCCTGCTCGTCGACGGTCGGCTCGGTATCGGTATTGAGGAAGCACAGTTCGGTCCGGAACAGGCCGACCCCTTCGGCGGGTGTCTGCCGAGCGGCCCGGGCGGCGGCACCATCCTGGACGTTGGCGAGCACGGCGACGGCATGGCCGTCGGAGGTGGCACCGGGGCCGGCCCAGCCGGCGGCGGCCGCGGCGGCGCGGTCACCCGCCGCCACCTCGTCCTGCGCGGCGGCCTCGTCCGGTGCCACGGTGACCGTGCCACGGGTGCCGTCGACGAGCACCATGGTGCCCGCGGGGATGTCGTCGAGCCCGGCGACGGCCACGATGCACGGGATGCCGAGCTGGCGGGCGATGATCGCGGTGTGGCTGGTCGGTCCGCCGAGGGTGGTGGCCAGCGCCACCACCAGTGTCGGATCCAGCCCCGCGGTATCGGCCGGGGCGAGGTCCTCGGCGCACAAAACCGAGGGCACCTCGGGTTGGGGCACTCCGGGTTCGGGCAGGCCGACGAGTTCGGCGATCACCCGGTCCCCGATATCGCGCAGATCGGTAACCCGTTCGGCCATCATGCCGCCGATCTGGGTGAACATCGCGACGAACTGGTCGACGGCAGCGGCCACGGCCCGCACCGCGGGGGTGCCCTCGGCGATACGTTTCTCGGCCGCGCCCAGCCAGGCCCGGTCCTGAGCCAGGCCGGCGGTGGTGGCCAGCACCTCGGCGGCGGCCCCGGTGGCCCGGCCGGCCCGTTCCCGCAGCCGGCCCGCCACCGCGGCGGCCGCGGCGGTGAACCTGGCGGCCTCGGCCGGACGCTCCTCGTCGCCGAGCGCGGCGGCACCCAGATCGATCTCGGGTTTGCGCCCGGGGCGGATCACCGGGGCGTAGGCGACCCCGGGCACTACAGGGACCCCGGTCAGCACCCGCGTACCGGCATCCGTCACAGATGAAGCACTCATGTGAGCCACGTTACAAGAAATCGTTGACAAGTCAACACAAACAAGCGTAAAACAACACATACCAACATTTGCAACCCGGTCCCCCACCGGAGAACCCACTCGATCCCAGACCCCGAGACCGGAGCCATGTACGCCGAAGAACGTCAGCAAGCGATCGCCTCGCTGGTGATCCGGCAGGGCCGCGCGTCCGTCGCCGAACTGGCGCAAGCCTACGAGGTCACCACCGAGACCGTCCGACGTGACCTGGCGGCGCTGGACAAGGCCGGGCTGGTCCGCCGCGTGCACGGCGGCGCCGTTCCGGCCCGGGCGCTGCACCTGGTCGAGCAGGACGTCAGCGAGCGCGACACCACGCGCGCCGACCGCAAGGATGCCATCGCCGCGGCGGCCGCGGACTTCTTCCCGCTGTCCGGGTCGACGGTGCTGCTGGACGCCGGCACCACCACCAGCCGGATCGCCGCCGCCATCCCCACCGACCGCGACCTGGTGGTGGTGACGAACTCCGTGCCGATCGCCGCCCGGCTGTCCGCCGTCCCCTCGGTGGCGCTACACCTGCTCGGCGGACGTGTGCGCGGCGTCACCCAGGCCGCCGTCGGCGAGGCCACGCTGGCGGTGCTCGACAGTCTGCGGGTCGACATCGCGTTCATCGGCACGAACGGGATCACCCCTCGCCACGGCCTGTCCACCCCCGACCCGGACGAGGCAGCGGTCAAGCGGGCCATGGTCAAGTGCGCCAATTACGTTGTCGTCGCCTCTGATTCGTCGAAGATCGGACGTGAGGAGCTGATCAGTTTCGCGCCGATCTCCAGTGTCGACGCATTGATCACCGATACCGAGATCACCGATGCCGACCACACCGAGCTGAGCGGGCTCGGCATCGAAATCGTCCTCGCGGGAGAGCAGCCATGATCGTCACAGTCACACCGAATCCCGGCATCGACCGCACCGTCACCCTCGCCACACCGCTCGTCCGGGGCGCGGTGCACCGGGTCCGATCGGTCACCAGTGAACCCGGCGGTAAGGGTGTCAACGTGGCCCGCGCCCTCGGCTTGGCCGGGCTGGACACGGTCGCCGTGCTGCCCGCCGCCGACACCGATCCGATCCTCGTCGCGCTCGGCGCCATCGGCGTGCCGTACCGCAACGTGCCGATCCCCGGCCAGGTGCGCACCAACCTCACGATCACCGAGAATGACGGCACCACAACCAAACTCAACGAACCAGGGGCTCCCGTCGCGGACACCGCCCTGCAGGAGTTGACCCACACCGTGCTGCACGCAGCTCAGACCGCCAGCTGGGTGGTGCTGTCCGGTTCACTGCCGCCGGGCATCCCCGACCGCTGGTACGCCGATGTGGTGGCCGAACTCGCCAGGTACGACTGCCGTGTCGCGGTGGACACCTCCGACGCTCCACTGTCGGCGCTGGCCGCCGAATTCGGTACCGCTGCACCGGATGTGATCAAGCCGAATGCCGACGAGCTGGCCGGCCTCACCGACTGCTCCGGCGCCGAGCTGGAAGAGGCGGTGGCCCATGGTGACACCGGACCGGTGGTCGCCGCCGCCCGCCAGCTGGTGGACCGTGGTGCCGCCACCATCCTGGTCACCCTCGGGGCCGCCGGCGCCGTGCTGGTCGACGGCGAGGGCAGCTGGCTGGCCACGCCACCGCCGACCGTGCCGCGCAGCACGGTGGGCGCCGGAGACGCGTCGCTGGCCGGTTATGTCCGCGCCGCCCTGGCCGGCGCCGCCCCGGCCGAACGTCTACAGATGGCCGTGGCCTACGGCAGCGCCGCGGCCGGCCTGCCCGGATCTGCACTGCCCGCTCCTGCTCAAGTCAACCTCGATGCCGTTGTCGTGCAGTCGATCTCACCGTCCACCACCGGATCCTGAACCCCCACCACAAGAAGGTCACACCATGTCCACCACCGATACCGCACAGCCGGTGATCACCACCGATCTGGTACTGCTCGACGCCGATGCGGGTACCAGCAACCAGTCCGTGATCGGCCGTATCGCCGCACTGCTCGCCGGCGCAGGCCGGACCAGCGACGCGGACGGCCTGATCGCCGCGGCCATGGCCCGGGAAGCGCAGTCGGCCACCGGCTTACCGGGCGGCATCGCCATCCCGCACTGCCGATCGGCGTTCGTCGACACCCCGACCATCGGATTCGCCCGGCTGGCGCCTGCGGTCGACTTCGGTGCCCCCGACGGGCCTGCCGATCTGGTGTTCCTCATCGCGGCACCGGAATCCGGCGGCACCGAGCACCTCAAGCTGCTCTCCAGCCTGGCGCGTGCCCTGGTCCGTAAGGAGTTCGTGGCATCGCTGCGTGAGGCCACGACCGCAGGAGAACTCGTGGCCCTGGTGGACGGGGTGGTCAACCCGGCCCCGGCCGCACCCGCTCCTGCCGAGTCGGCCGCCCCGGCCAAGACGGCGTCCATCGTGGCGGTCACCGCGTGTCCCACCGGAATCGCCCACACCTACATGGCCGCCGATGCGCTCAAGCTGGCCGCCGAACGGGCCGATGTCACCCTGCACGTCGAGACCCAGGGTTCCTCGGGCGGCACCGCACTGTCGGCCGACACCATCGCCGGCGCGGATGCCGTCATCTTCGCCACCGATGTCGGCGTCAAGGACAAGCAGCGCTTCGCAGGCAAGCCCGTCATCGCCTCCGGCGTCAAACGCGCCATCAACGAGCCGGACAAGATGATCGCCGAAGCGGTCTCGGCCGCCACCGACCCCGACGCCCCGCGCGTCACCGGGACCGCCGGCGAGGCCGCCACCCCCTCCGCCGCGGGCGGCCTGGGCTGGGGCACCCGGATGCGCCAGATCCTGCTCACCGGTGTGAGTTACATGATCCCGTTCGTGGCAGCCGGTGGTCTGCTCATCGCGCTGGGCTTCCTGTTCGCCGGATACGACATCGCGAACAGTCCCGACGGCGCGAAACCCGTCGGCTTCGGCATGAATTCACTCGGCGCCCACATCGCCACCGGTAACTCGCTGACCGACCTGCCCGCAGGCGGTTTCATGCAGTACCTCGGTGCGGTGCTGTTCACCGTCGGCGGCCTGGCGTTCATGTTCCTGGTTCCCGCGTTGGCTGGGTACATCAGCTTCGCGATCGCCGACCGGCCGGGCATCGCACCGGGCTTCACCGCGGGCGCGGTCGCGGTCTTCGTCGGCGGTGGGTTCATCGGCGGTATCGTCGGCGGCCTGATCGCCGGATTCACCGCACTGTGGATTTCGAAAGTCAATGTCCCGCAATGGTTGCGGGGCCTGATGCCGGTGGTGATCATCCCGCTGTTCGCGTCGCTGATCGTCGGGCTGTTGATGTTCATGCTGCTCGGCCGGCCGCTCGCCGCGATCACCTCGGGCCTGACCAACTGGCTCAACGGGCTGACCGGCGCATCGGTGATCCTGCTCGGTGTCATCCTCGGCCTGATGATGTGCTTCGACCTGGGTGGCCCTGTCAACAAGGCGGCCTATGCGTTCGCCACCGCGGGGCTCAATGTCGCCGACCCGGCATCGCTGCGAATCATGGCCGCGGTGATGGCCGCCGGCATGGTGCCGCCGCTGGCCATGGCCCTGGCCACCACGGTGCGGCCCGGCATGTTCAGCGAACCGGAACGGGAGAACGGCCGGGCGGCGTGGCTGCTGGGCGCCTCGTTCATCTCCGAGGGTGCCATCCCGTTCGCCGCGGCCGATCCGCTGCGGGTGATCCCCTCGATGATGGCCGGTGGCGCCGTCACCGGCGCGTTGATCATGGCCTTCGACGTCACACTCAAGGCCCCGCACGGCGGCATCTTCGTATTCTTCGCGATCGGCCACCTGGTGTGGTTCCTGGTGGCGCTGGCGGCCGGAACTGCGGTCGCTGCCCTCGCCGTCGTGCTCGCCAAGCAGTTCACCAAGACCCCCGTCAACGCCTGATTCACCCCTACAAAACCCCCACCCCCAACAACCGAGGAGAACAACCATGCCCAGCAAGACCGTCACCGTCGGATCCGCCATCGGCCTGCACGCCCGGCCCGCCGCCATCATCGCCGAAGCCGTGGTCAACGCCGGCGTGCCCGTGACCCTGGCCGTGGACGGCGGCGAGCCGGTGGACGCCGGGTCCGCGCTGATGATCATGACCCTCGGTGCGGGCAACGGCGCCCAGGTGACGGTGTCCTCCGACGACGCGGCGGCGCTGGCCACCGTCGCCGACCTGGTCACCCAGGATCTGGACGCCTGAGCCGCACCAGAAAGCGATACGGTCCCCTTCTTCGCCCCCGTAATATTGCTCTGACGCCGCCCGCGGGATTCTTCTCATAGGCTGACGTTGCGCGAACACGCCGCACCGATGCGGCCTTCGCTTTGCTGCGGTTGTGCCAACACACAACCGCAACCGGGGACCGCAAGGGGGAGTGACGACCGTGCGACGCATTGCTGCGCTGCTGGCCGCGTTGACGCTGTTGGTGGGATTGGCGCCGCCGGTGGGAGCCGTCGAGCCACCGACGATCGACCCCGGGGCCGTTCCGCCGGACGAGACGGGACCCGATCAGCCCACCGAACAGCGGCGGGTGTGTTCGGCGCCGATCACGTTCCCGAACTCGAACTTCACCGACAAACCCTGGGCCAACGACTATCTGCGGCTGGCCGACGCCCAGAAGTTCGCGACCGGCGCCGGGATCACCGTCGCCGTGATCGATACCGGCGTGAACGGCTCCCCTCGGGTCCCGGCCGAACCGGGCGGTGATTTCGTCGACAAGGCCGGCAACGGGATGTCGGACTGCGACTCGCACGGCACGCTGACGGCCTCGATCATCGCCGGCCGGCCCGCCCCCACCGACGGCTTCGTCGGCGTCGCACCCGACGCCCGGATCCTGTCCCTGCGGCAGACCTCGGACAATTTCCAACCCGTCGGTTCCCGCAGCGACCCGAACGATCCGAACAGCACCCAGACCGCCGGTTCGCTGCGGAGCCTGGCCCGCTCCATCGTGCATGCCGCCAATCTGGGCGCGCAGGTGATCAACATCAGCGAGGCGGCCTGCTACAAGGTGACCCGCCCGATCAACGAGACCGGCCTCGGCGCGGCCATCAACTACGCCGTCAACATCAAGGGCGCGGTGGTCGTGGTCGCCGCAGGCAACACCGGCCAGGACTGCTCGCAGAATCCGCCACCGGAAGCCGACCAACCCAACGACCCGCGCGGCTGGAAGCAAGTGCAGACCATCGTCTCCCCGGCCTGGTACTCGCCGATGGTGCTGACGGTCGGCGGTATCGGCCAGACCGGTCAGCCGAGCAGCTTCTCGGTGTCGGGGCCGTGGCTCGACGCGGCGGCCCCTGCGGAGAACATCACCGCACTCGGATACGACGGCAACCCGGTCAACGCACTGGCGGGCACCGACGGGCCCATCCCCATCGCGGGCACCTCCTTCGCGGCCGCCTATGTGTCCGGCCTGGCCGCATTGCTGCGGCAACGCTTCCCCGACCTCACCCCGGCGCAGATCATGAACAGAATCACCGCCACCGCCCGGCATCCCGGCGGTGGGGTGGACAACTACGTCGGCGCCGGTGTCATAGACCCGGTGGCCGCGCTGACCTGGGATGTGCCCGCCGGCCCGAAGGCGGTGCCGTACCGGGTCAAACAACTTCCGCCGCCGGTATACGTCGCACCGCCGGACCGCCGCCCCATCACCATCGTGGTGATCACGGGTGCCGCGGTCGCGCTGATCCTCGGGATCGGCGCGATGGCCCGCCGTGCTTTGAGGCGCCGATGAGAGAGTTCTTCGACCAGTTCGGGTTTCGCTTCACCACCGGTCATCTGCTGTGGGCGGCGGTGCTGATTCCGGCCGTCGTGCTGGTCTTCATCCCACCGAACCTGTTGTGGCTGGGCATCACCCTGGCCGTGCTGATCGCCGTGGCGACCACCCTGACCGTGCGCGGCCGCCGCTTCACCGGCTGGATCGCCGCGCTGTTCTCCTGGCGGCGCAGGCATATCGTCGCGCCACCCGCTCCGTCGGTGCCCGCCGTCGGTGCCACTGTGCTGCCCGGCGACCATGTCGCGGTGCGCTGGGAGGGCGACCAGTTGATCGCCACCATCGAACTGATCCCACGCCCGTTCACCCCGACGGTGCTGGTGTCCGGTGCGGCCTTCACCGACGACGTGGTGGACACCCGGCTGGTCGAACGTCTGCTCGCCGCACACTGTCCCGAACTGGAGGCCGACGTGGTCTCCGCCGGGTACCGGGTGGGCAAGACCGCACCGGCCAGCCTCGTGGCGCTGTACGAGCAGGTGGTCGGGCCGTACCCGGCACCGGCGAACCGGCGCACCTGGATCGTGCTGCGCGCCGACCCCGAGCGCACCCGCCGGCCGGCACAGCGTCGCGAGTCCGGTGTCGCCGGGCTGGCCCGTTATCTGGTGGCCTCGACCACCCGCATCGCGGATCAGTTGGCCAGCAACGGTATCGACGCACGCTGCGGACGCAGCTTCGATGATTTCGACCGTGCCACCGAGATCAGTTTCGAACGTGAGTCGTGGTCGTCGATCAAGGGCCGCAGCACGTTCACCGCGGCGTACGTGGCGCCGGGCGGCCCCAACGTCTGGTGGTCAGCCCGCGCCGACCACACCATCACCCGGGTGCGCATCCGGCCCGGCGCCGCACCCACCACCACGGTGCTGCTCACCACGCTGGCCAATCCGACCACGCCACGCGGATTTTCGTGCTTGTTCGGCGGGCAGCGGGCCGCTCTGCTCGGTCAAAGCCCGGTCACCGACCGGCATTACGAACTGCCCATCGGATCGGCCGGGGTGCTGGTGGGTGAGACGGCCGACCGCTATCCGGTGTACATGCCGTTCGACGACGTCGATGTCAGCATCAACCTGGGCGACGCACGGTTGTTCACCCAGTTCGTCATCAGGTCGGCCGCCGCCGGTGGTGTGGTGACGCTCGGTCCGCAGTTCCGCGAGTTCGCCGGCTTCGTGAACGGCCGGATCGGCAACGAGGCCAAGGTGGCGTGGCCGAACGCCACCACCTACCTCGGACCGCACCCGGGGGTCGGACGAGTCGTGTTGCGTAGCAACTTCATCGGCACGCCACGGCACGCTCAGTTGCCGATCCGGTTGATCAACCCGCGTGAGGAGAGCCGCTACCAGATGGCGCTGGAGGGGGTATGACAACCAACGAGGTCAAGGTCGTCACCGCCGACCTGAGAGCCCTGGCGGGGGCGATGCGTGCGGTGTTCTGGTATCAGCCGGACGCGCAGGCCGCGCCGCCGGACCAGTTGCCCCTGGCGATCACCGCAACGGCGAACTTGAACGACAACGCCGCCGAACTCCAGCAGTATCAGAAGCTCGCGGAGGCCCAGGGCCATCGGCTCGGCGAGATGCTGGACTCGGCCGCGAAGGCCTACGACGAGGTCGACGAGAAGTACAAGACCACCCTCGACGACCCGCAGCGGCACGCTGCGGTCGAGGGCATCACCTTGTCCCCGCCGTCCATCCCGCTGCCCCCGGTACCCGAGGCCCCTCCGGCGCCGAAGGCCCCGGATGCCAGCGGCTACAGCAATATCGAGCAGACACACGCCCAACTGCTCAGCGGTAGTGACGCCTCATTGCGGGCCGCCGCCGTGCAGTGGGGCCTGGCCGCCGACAGCGCCGAAGGTGCCCGCCCACCGAAGAACACCTCCGACTGGGAGGGCGAGGCCGCCGATGCCGCCCACCGGCGGCTCGACGAGTACGGCGACTGGTGCACCGATCTGGGTGCAGCGTGGCGCCGATTGGCCGACACTGCCACCAAGATCGCCGATGCGCACGTCACCGCGGTCACCGAACACACGCCGCTCTATCTGCAGTACCTCGCCGCCAAGCAGGCCTTGGCCCGGTTACTGGCCGAGGGCGACGCCAGGTCCCAGGTACAGGCCCAGCATGTGCAGGCCGAGATGGCGAAGCTGCAGCAAGCCTCCGACGAGGTGCGGCAGAACTACGCCGGGCAGGCCACCTTCGATCAGGTGAAGGTGGAGAAACCCGGATTCGCCTCATCCGGCGGGACCGGCGGGAGCACCACATCGGGCTCCGGTGGTGGAGGTGGCGGCGGTAATCCGGGCGGCGGCGCCGGCCAGCCCGGCGCGGCGCCGCAGCCGCCGTCGGCGCCGGTCCGCCCGCAAAGCGCCGATCCGCTGTCGGCCGGTCAGACACCGTCGGGCTCGTCCGGATCAGGCGGTAGCCCAACGGGTTCCGGCGGCAGCCCGGCCGGGAAGGGCGGTGGTGGTTCCCCCGCCGGCGGCGGGTTGCCGTCCGGTGGCGGACTGCCAGGAGGCGGTCTGCCCGACGGTGGATTGCCCGACCCGGCCCTGGACGACCCGGGTGTCAGTCCCGCCGGTGCCGGCGCCGGGGGCGGCTCGGGTGGTGGCGCCGGCGGTGGCGCGGGCGCACCCGGTGTGCCGCTGCAGCCCAGCGTCGGCGCCGAGACCGTCGGCCCGGCACCCGGTGGGGCGCGCGGCGGCGGATCGGGCGCCATCCCGGCATCGGCCATGGGCGGCGGCATGGGTGGTATGGGCGGAGGCATGGGCGGTATGGGCCATGGCGGTGGCGCCCAACCAGGCAAGGAGAAACGACGCGACCCGAACCTCGCCCCCGACGAGGACCTCTATACCGAGGACCGCGCCTGGACCGAGGGCGTCATCGGGGCGCGCAAGCGCCGTGACACCCCTGACAAGGACCAGAAGTGAGCTTCGAACCGACCGACGACATGCATCCTCAGGTGGCCGCCGTGCTGCGCCAGGCCAGCCGCCTGCAGGACCTGATGGACAGCCAGCTTCAGAAAATGGCCGGTGAGTCATTCACGGCGGCAGACGAGTCCGAGACCGTCGAGGTGACCCTCAACGGCCACCACCATCTGGTCGATGTCTACCTTTCCGACGGTGTGCTGCGGCTGGGTTCCGACACGGTGTCCCACCGGCTCAACGAGGCGCTGCACAACGCCACCGAGGTGGCCAGTGATTCCATTGCCGCCGACCAGGATCGGCTCAACGAGGCCATCGCCGAGATCACCGGCGGGGATTAGACCACCAGCACACCGTCGGATTCCACACTGACCCGGACCCGCTGCCCGACGGTGAACGACGCACCACCGCCGACCTGGGCCAGCACCGTCGCCCCGGCCTCACTTCCGCTGGCCTCACTTCCCGCGAGAGCCACCCTGACCCGCGACACCGCCCCGAGGAACGACACCGACTGCACGGTAGCCAATCCCGTCGCTCCGCTCGCCCCGCCCGCCAATCCCGTCGCTCCGCTCGCCCCGCCCGCCAATCCCGTCGCTCCGCTCGCCCCGCCCGCCAATCCCGTCGCTCCGCTCGCCCCGCCCGCCAATCCCGTCGCTTCGCTCGCCCCGGCCGCCAACCGCACGGCCTCCGGTCGAACCAGTGCCGTCCCCGCACCGGTCACCGATCCGGGCAGCGCCGGAACAGCCCTGCCCCACAACAGCACCCGGCCGTCGATGACCTCCGCCGGAACGCGGTTGCTCAGCCCGACGAACTCGGCCACGAACGGCGTCGCCGGAGCCGTGTACAGATCGGCGGGGGCGGCAAGCTGCTCCAGCCGGCCCGCATTCATCACGCCGACCCGGTCGGCGATGGCCAGCGCCTCCTCCTGGTCGTGGGTGACGAACAGCGTCGTGATGCCGACTTCCTGTTGAACCCTTCGGATCTCGTCGCGCAGCTGGGTGCGCACCTTGGCATCCAGGGCCGAGAGCGGTTCGTCGAGAAGCAACACCCTTGGCTGGATGGCCAATGCACGGGCCAGGGCAACGCGCTGCTGCTGACCGCCGGAAAGCTCACCGGCGTAGCGATCCGACTGCGCCGCCAATCCCACCAGGTCCAGCATTTCCAGCGCACGGGACAGCCTGTCCCGCTTGGCTATTCCGCGCATCTTCAGGCCGAATGCCACATTGTCCCGCACCGTCAGGTGGGGAAACAGGCTGTACGCCTGGAACACCATGCCGATATCACGTTTGTTCGCCGGCACCCGGCTGATATCTCGGCCGTCGACCCAGACGCTGCCCGCACTCGCCTCGTCGAGGCCGGCCAGGATCCGCAGCGCGGTCGTCTTTCCGCAGCCCGAGGGACCGAGCAGCGCGACCAGTTGGCCGGGCTCCATCCGCAAGGTGAGCCCGTCGAGCGCCCGCACCGGCCCGTAATGCCGACTCAGGTCCTTCAACTCCACCGCGACACCGGCCGTCATCCGCGGCGCCCCCTTCTCGTCACCAATGAAAGCGCCAATAGCAGAACGAAACCGAAGATGAGAGTGGCCAACGAGGCGGCCACCGAGGTGGGGCCGTCGGCCTTGCCGATCGTCACGATCTGCACGGGCAACGTCATGAAGCCCGACAGCGAGGCCACCGTGTACTCGCCGAGCACCACGGCGATCGAGATGAACGCCGCCGCCAGGATGCCCGACCGGATGTTCGGCACGATGACCCGCGCGATGGTGGTGAACCATCCGGCCCCCAGTGAACGCGCTGCCTCCGCCAGGGTGGTCAGGGCGATCGACGACAGCGCCGCGTCGATGGCGCGGTAGGCGAACGGCAGCACCAGCACGATGTAGACGAAGGTGAGGGTGAGTGCGGATTCCCCGAGCAGATAGGTCACCCACAGGTACACGTTGCGCAGGCCGACGACGATCACCAGCGCCGGAATGGTCAACGGCAGCAGGCACAAGAACTCGATGAGCTTGCGCGCCCATGGGGTGCGCAGGCGAACCCAGATCATCGTCGGCACCAGTACCGCGAGCATCGCCACGACCGTCAGCACCGCCAGCAGCACCGAGGTGACGATCGCCGCGACCAGTTCGTCATCACTGACCAGGCTGTGCCACGCCGCCAGCGTGCGCCCACCCCCGAGCGGGTCCCTGGTGGAGAAGTCGGCCATCGCATACAGCGGCAGCAGGAAGAACAGGCCGAACAACACCCACAGCCCGCCGCGCACCGCCTTCGTCACGTCAGCCACCGCGCCGTGCGCCGGACCAGGGCGTTGTAGGCCACCATCACGACGGCGACGACGACGATCATCTCCAACGCCAGCGCATAGGCGAAGCCGGACTGCCCGAGCACCACCTCACTGGTCAACGCGGCCCGGATGAGCAGCGGCACGATCGGGCTGCCCTGGCTGACCAGCGCCGCCGCAGTCGCGTACGCGGCAAAAGCGTTGGCGAACAACAACAGCAGTGACCCGAGGAAGGCGGGCGTCAACAGCGGGACGCCCACCTCACGCCAGTACCGCCATGGCCCGGCGCCGAGGCTGACGGCGGCCTCGCGCCATTGCACGCGCAGTCCTTCCAGCGCAGGGAGGAAGACGATGACCATCAGGGGGATCTGGAAGTAGCTGTACACCAGGATCAGTCCGGGCAACCCGTAAAGCCAGCCCGATCCGGCGAGGTCCCAGCCGAAGGTCTGCTGCGCCCACACCGTCAGCACACCGTTGAGCCCGATGGTCGCCAGGAACGCGAAGGCCAGTGCGACACCACCGAACTGGGCCAGCACACTGCACAACGACAGCACCACCCGGCGCACCAGGGAACGCGGCGAACTACCGGCGATCAGCCAACACAACAACGCCCCGAACACCGCGCCGATCAGTGCGGTGCTGCCCGAGAGCAACAGGCTGCGGCCCAACGCCGCCAGCGGCGCCTCGCTGAACAACGCGGTGAGCCGCTCCGGTGAGAATCGCCCGTCCACCACGAACGCGTTCACCAGCACCGTCACCGTCGGGATGATCAAGAACACCGTCACCACCGCCAGGAATGGCAGCAGCGGTAGCACCTCACGGACGCGACGCACCGGCGTCAACCGATCGCCTTGGCCCAGTTGGCTTTCAGATAGTCGGTGGCCTTCTTGTTCTGCTCGACGGAGACGAAGGTGGCTGCGCCGTCCACCGGTGGCAGCGTGCCATATGTCGCTCGGTCGATCGTGCCCTTGGTCACCATCGAGTCGGCCCGCACCGGCCGGGCACCGCCCGCCAGGTACAGGTTCTGGCCTTGGTCGCTGTACAAGAATTCCTGCCACAGCCGCGCCGCGGCCGGGTGCGGTGCCTCGGAGTTGATGGCCTGGAAGTAGTACCCGGCCACCGCGGCGTTGTGCGGGATGGCCACCTTCCAGGTGGGCACCTTCTTGGCCTGCGCGACATTGAGGTAGTCCCAGTCGATCACCACCGGCGTCTGGCCGGAGGCGATGGTGGCCGGCGTCGGATCCACCGGAAGGAAGTTGCCCGCCTGGTTGAGTTTGCGGAAGAACTCGACGCCCGGGGCGATATCGTCCGGTGAGCCGCCCTGGGCTACCGCGACCATCATCACCCCGGAGAACGCGGCCCCGGCCTGGGTCGGGTCGCCGTTGAGTGCCACCTTCCCCTTCAGCTCGGGCTTCATCAGGTCGTCCACACCGGCGATGACACCGACCTTGGCCGAGTCGTAGCCGATCGACATGTAGCCGCCGTAGTCGTTGACCCACCGGCCGTCCGGGTCCTTGAACGAGTCCGATATCTCGGCGAAATGCTCCACCTTGTACGGCGCGAACATACCGGTGTTGGCCAACGCCACCGACTGCCCCAGGTCGAACACATCGGGCGCCGTGCTGCGGCCCTTCTGCTGCTGAGCGGCGTTGATTTCCTCCTGGCTGCTGGCCCCCGGCTGGGCGGAGTTGACCTTGATGCCGTACTTGGCGGTGAAGGCCTCGATGATGGCGCCGTAGTTGGCCCAGTCCGGCGGCAGGGCGATGACGTTGAGTTCGCCCTCCTTCTTGGCCGCCGCGATCAGGCCGTCCATGCCGCCGAAGTCTGCGGCCGAGGTCGCCGTGCTCGCCGCATTGCCACCCTGCCCGTCCTTCTTCTCCGGCGGCGCGCAGGAGGTGACCAACCCCGCGGCAAGCAGCGCGGCGGCGGTCATCGCCAACAGACCCGTCGTGTTCAGCCCAGATTTCTTCATGCGCAAACCCTCCGTTGAGCAAGCGGCCGACCGGTGACGTTCCGGTGTCACGATCCGCCTGCGGCGATGAACCTGCAATGAACGCAGACCGACCCTACCGGCGCGTTCGGGTCCGCGACGGGCCTTCACGAAATGCCGGATGACGGCGGCCGCTGCAGGCGATCCGGCGTGCCGACACGGCCGGAACCGGCATCTGCGCAGGTCGGCACATACCATCGGGGGGTGGGTGAACGCGAGGCTCCGGATCCGGGGGTGCACGGAACCGCCGATCCGGCCGATCTCGGCGCCGTCCAGCCTGGCTGGACGGGGCACAACGCCAGCGTGTGGGATGACCCGCGGCTCTACGAACCGGTGGCCGCACCAGCCGAACCGCAGACCGGACCGTTCGACGCGTTCAACACTGGGACGTGGACGTTCAAACCTCCGCCGCCGCCGTGGTATCGCACGCAGCGGGCGACCCTGGCCCTGTTGGCGCTGGGCGCCGCGGCGGTCGCACTGGTGGTGTCGGTGGTGCTGCTCGCCTTCTCCGGCTCGAGCGACGACGAACCGGTGGACCAGGTCAGCAGCACGCCGAGTGCGACGCCGACCACCACCCCGTTGTCGACCGAGCCGCCGGCACCGCCGCCTCCCCCGCCGCCACCACCGCCTCCCCCGCCGGAGCCGGCGCCCGAGCAGTCCTGGCCGGCGCCCCGGCAGCCCAGTGAGCCGCCATCCAAACCCAGGATCAACGTGACCCGGCCGCCGATCAGCGTTGCGCCGCAGCCCAGGACGGCACGATGACTGCGACGGACCCGACTTGGGTGGAGTCGTTCGCCGCGGCCCCCGTGGCCGTGCTCGCCACGGCCGCCGACGACATCCCCCATCTGGTTCCGGTGGTGTTCGCCGTCAGCGGCGACACGGTGTACACCGCGGTGGACGCGAAGCGGAAGTCGACACAGCGGTTACGGCGGCTGGCCAATATCGAGGCCAACCCGCGGGTCAGCCTGCTGGCCGAGCACTACACCGACGATTGGACGCAGTTGTGGTGGGTGCGCGCCGACGGAACCGCCGAAATCCACCCGCACGGTGAACAGATGGCGATCGGTTACGCGTTGTTGCGCGCCAAGTACCGGCAATACGAGCGGACCGCGCTCGACGGTCCGGTGGTGGCGATCACCGTGCACCATTGGTCGTCCTGGCACGCGTGAACCGACGAAAGTGGGGCACCCGAGAGGGCGCCCCACTTTTGTCACGGCCTAACCCGCAAGCGGTTAGAGCAGGCCCAGCAATTGCAGATCGGTGATGTACTTCACGATCACCGGCGCGCTGACATGCGGGATGTCCTTGTCCGGGCCGATTTTCGCGTCCTGCACCGCGGCGCGGAACACGTCGGTAGGTGCGATCGAACCCCGCACCGGGATCTCCGGTTGCTGGTAGTTGTGCAGCAGAGGCATCAGTGACGCCTGGCGCTGCTTGTCCGGCAGAGACCGCAGTGCGGTCTCGAACCGCGACAGCCACTGGCTGTATTCACCGACCCGCTCGATCTTGTAGCCCGCGTCGATCAGCCAGTCGACGAAGGTGTCCATGCTGAAGCCGTCGTCGTAGGGGTTCATCACGTGGTAGGTCTCGAACGCCCCGTCCGATTCGGCAACGTGCGCTGCAAGGGTCGAGATGGCCTCGGCGATGAACTCCACCGGCAGCCCGTCGTAGTGCGCCCGTTGCCGTCGACCGTCGGAATCCAACTGGTAGAACGATTCCGGGGCGATACCGGTTGCGACGAGGCTCAGCATCATCCGGGTGAACATGTCCGGCAGGTTGAGCTGTCCGGCATAACTGGTGTCGGCCAGGATCATGTCGCAGCGGAACACCGAGACCGGCAACCCGGCCAGGTCGTGCGCTTCGCGCAGCAGCACCTCACCGGCCCACTTGCTGGTGCCGTACCCGTTGGCGTAGTTGTCGTTGATCGCGCGCACCGCGCTCATCACCCGAACGTCGGCGTCCTCGACGAATTTGCCCGGCTCGATCTGGTCACCGACGCCGATCGTCGACACATAGGCGAACGGCTTGATCGTGGTGGTCAGCGCGATGCGGATCAGCTCTGCGGTACCAAGCGCATTGGGCCCGAACAGCTCGCTGTAGGGCAACACGTGATTCACCAGCGCCGCCGGGTCGACGACCAGGTCCACCGTGTCGGCCAGTCGCTGCCAGGTGGCTTTGTCCAGTCCGAGGTCGGCCTCGCCCTTGTCACCGGCGATGACCTCCAGGTGGTCAGCCGCCAGTTCCTGGTAGTGCGCCAACAACTTCGGATCGCCGCCGCTGTTGGGTCCGGCACTGTCGAAGGTCTTGTCCAGCCGGGCCCGCGCCTCCTCGTTGCTGCGTGCCCGCACCAGGCAGATCAGCTTCCCGTCGACCAGGTCCATCCGTTCCAGCCACTCCAGGGCCAGATAGCGGCCCAGGAAGCCGGTGGCACCGGTCAGCAGCACCGTGCGGATCTCGCTGCCCGCCTTGGGAAGTGACGGCGCCGCCGCCAATGTCGCGGCATCGATGAACTTGTCCAGGGTGAGCTCGCTTGCCGACACCTCAGCGGCGTGCCGGCCGTGCACCGAGGCGAAGGTCGGCCGGCCCGTACCGCCGGCACGCTGCGTCTCGATATGCGCCGCGATCGCCGCCAGATCGGAGGTGGGGCTCACGATCACCGACACCGGCACCTCGACCCCGAAGATCTCCTGCAGCAGATTCCCGAACGTCAACGCCGACAACGAATCCCCACCCAGATCGGTGAAATGCGCATCCGGCGCCACATCGGCGGTGGCGGCACCCAACAGCGCCGCGGCGGCGCGCGACACCGTCTCGATGACCGGTGCCTGCGCCCCTTCGGCCCGCAGTGCCCGCAGTTCGCGGGCTTGCCCGTCGGCCAGTTCGGCGTAGAGATCCTCCAGCGCGGGACCGTAGTGCGCCTTCAGCTTGGGCCAGGCCAGCTTGCGGATACCGGTCAGCAGACCGTTCTCCACGGTGAAAGGTGTTGTCTCGATTAGGAAGTCACGGGGGACCTCGTAACTCTGCAGGTCCTGGGCCTTGGCCACATCCTGCAGCGACTCGGCGATCGCACGCTTGAGGGCAACCTCGTCGGCGAAGCCCGCCAGCGCATCCGGGGTCGGCACCACCACGGCGAGCAGGTAGGGCTGGGCGCTGTTGCCGTAGACGTAGATCTGCCGGATCAGCGGACTGTTGTTGCTGAACGCGGCCTCCAGCTTGGCCAGCGTGACGAACTCACCCTGGGCCAGCTTGAGCACGTTGTTACGGCGGTCCACGTACCGGATCTGGTCGGGTCCGAGTTCGGCGACGATATCGCCGGTCCGGTAGAACCCGTCCTCGTCGAACACCCCGGCGGTGACTTCCGGGCGCTTGTAGTAGCCGGGGAACAGGTTGACGGTCTTCACCAGTAATTCGCCGCGTGGATACGGCTGATCGGTCCGGTGATAGCCGAGTTCGGGGACGTCCACCAGCTTGTAGTCGATGGTCGGCGGGCGCTGCACCAGGCCGTCGAAGAACACCATGCCGGCCTCGGTGGAGCCGTAACCCTCGCGCAGGTGGATACCGAGGAAGTGCTCCACCCAGGCCTTCAGTGCGTCGGTGATCGGCGCCGAGCCCGTCATCGCGTCCACGTAGCGGCCACCGAGGAGGTTCTGCCGCATGTCGGCGAGCACCTCATCCTCGTCCGCGCCGTGACTGGTTCGGCTCTGGAATTCCTGGTAGAGCATCTCCCAGACGCGGGGCACGAAGTTCAGCTCGGTGGGGCGGGCCAACGCCAGGTCTTCGAGCAGCGTGGACAGATCGGCACGGGCGGCGAAGTAGCAGGTGCCGCCGGCGGCCAGCGTCAGGTACAGGATGCCGCGCCCCATCACGTGGCTCATCGGCATGAAGTTGAGGTTGATCGACGCGACGCTGGGGCCGAACCACGAGTCGGTGGAACGCTGCCAGAACGAGGTGACCTGGCTCTCCAGGTACATCGCGCCCTTCGGCGCGCCCGTACTGCCCGACGTGTAGATGAGCAACGACAGCGGATTCGGGTCGTCGGTGCTCGGGGCCGGGGCCGGCGGCAGGTCGGCGCCGCGGGCCAGTACCTCGGTCAGGGGTTCCACGGTGACGCCGGCCGGGAGCGCGGCGGTGGCGGCGGCCAACGCTTCGCGGTGATCGTCGACCTGCGAGTGGTAGTCGAAGACGACCACCCGGTCGGGCGCATGCCCGGTGCGCGCGAGTTCGACGGCCTCGTCGACATAGTCGATGCTGGCGGCGATGATCCGCGGCTCGGTCTCGGTCAGAATCGGGGCCAGTGCCGACGCGGTGGAACTGGATTGCAAGGGAACCGATACCGCACCCAACTGGCCGAGCGCCGTGTCGATCACGGTGTAATCGGCGCTGGTGAACCCGAGGATGGCGACCCGGTCACCTGCGGCGAGACCGGAGGCATGCAGGGCCGCGGCGGCCGCGCGGACGCGGTCCCACAACTGGGCGTAGGTGATGGTGTCGAAGCGCGGGAGTAGCGCGGCAGTGGTCCGGCCGGTGGCGGGATCGGTGACATATTCGACGGCACGCTGCCCCAGTGCGGGTCGCTGCGCGTAGCCCTGCAACACGGTCTGGACGATCTGCGGCAACCGGAGGCCGGGTTCCTCGGCGGCCCTGCTCACGGCCGGATCGGGCCGCGCCGCGGCGAACTCGGGATCGTTGGCGGTCAAGTCGGCGATGCGGCGTTCGAGCCGTTCGTCTTGGATATCGTTCGGCATCACAGAACCTCTAAAACGTCAGGTAATTCAATACAAATCAGGGGTGAGCGCGCCGTTGCGCCCTATGAGAACGACGAGCGGGCGGACCGCGGAATTCCCGCCTCAGCTGTCAATGAGCTGAGAAAGCCTGGCCCCCGCCGACTCGGGGCAGTGACCAGGCCTTCCGGCTCAGAGCAGGCCGAGCAATTGCAGATCGGTGATGTACTTCACGATCACCGGGGCGCTGACATGCGGGATGTCCTTGTCCGGACCGATTTTCGCCTCCTGCACCGCAGCGCGGAACACGTCGGTCGGCGCCATTGCCCCGTTCACCGGGACACCCGGCTGCTGGTAGTTGTGCAGCAGCGGCAGCAGCGAGGCCTGACGTTGCTTGTCCGGCAGGGTGCGCAGTGTGGTCTCGAAACGGTCCAGCCACTCCGCATAGTCGCCGATGCGTTCGATCTTGTAGCCGGCCTCGATCAGCCAGTCGACGAAGGTGTCCATGCTGATGCCGTCGTCGTGCGGGTTCATCACGTGGTAGGTCTCGAACCCTTGGTCGACGTGCGCACCGAGGGTGGAGATGGCCTCGGCGATGAACTCCACCGGCAGCCCGTCATAGTGGGCTCGTTGCGGGTTACCTTGGGCATCAAGCTGATTGAATGATTTCGGCGCCACACCGGTGGCCACCAAACTGAACATCATCCGGGTGAACATGTCCGGCAGGTTGAGCTGTCCGGCATAACTGGTGTCGGCCAGGATCATGTCGCAGCGGAACACCGAGACCGGCAACCCAGCGAGGTCGTGGGCTTCGCGCAGCAGCACCTCACCAGCCCACTTGCTGGTGCCGTACCCATTGGCATAGCTGTCGTCGACTACCCGGGTGGCACTGATGGTGCGAATATCGGCGTCCTCCACGAATTTTCCTGGCTCGATCCCCCACCCGACGCCGATCGTCGAGACGTAGGCGAATCGCTTGATCGTGGTGGTCAGCGCGATGCGGATCAACTCGGCAGTGCCGAGGGCGTTGGGTCCGAACAGCTCGCTGTAGGGCAACACGTGATTGACCAACGCTGCCGGATCGACGATGAAGTCGACGGTGTCGGCCAGTCGCTGCCAAACCGACTGTTCCAAACCGAGATTCGCCTCGCCCTTGTCACCGGCGATGACCTCCAGGTGGTCAGCCGCCAGTTCCTGGTAGTGCGCCAACAATTTCGGATCACCGGTGTCGAAGGTCTTGTCCAGCCGGGCCCGCGCCTCCTCGTTGCTGCGTGCCCGCACCAGGCAGATCAGCTTCCCGTCGACCAGGTCCATCCGTTCCAGCCACTCCAGGGCCAGATAGCGGCCCAGGAAACCGGTGGCACCGGTCAGCAGCACCGTGCGGATCTCGGCGCCCGCCTTGGGAAGTGACGGCGCCGCCGCCAATGTCGCGGCATCGATGAACTTGTCCAGGGTCAGGTCGGCCGCGTGGACCTCCTTGGCCCCCGCGCCGTGCACCGAGGCGAAGGTCGGCCGACCCGTACCGCCGGCACGCTGCGTCTCGATATGCGCGGCGATCGCCGCCAGATCAGAGGTGGGGCTCACGATCACCGACACCGGCACCTCGACCCCGAAGATCTCCTGCAGCAGATTCCCGAACGTCAACGCCGACAACGAATCCCCACCCAGATCGGTGAAATGCGCATCCGGCGCCACGTCACTGCTCGCTGCACCCAGCAGCGCGACAGCCGCACGGCTGACGGTCTCCAGCACCGGGGCATCGGCACCGTGCTGACGCAACGACTGCAATTCGTTGGCCTGACCGTCGGCCAGCTCGGCGTACAGTGCCTCGAGTTCGGCGCCGTAGCGTTCCTTGAGCTTGGGCCAGGCCAGCTTGCGGATACCGGTCAGCAGACCGTTCTCCACCGTGAAAGGTGTTGTCTCGACCAGGAAATCGCGCGGAATCTCATAGCTCTGCAGGTCGGCGGCGCGGGCGGTGTCCTTCAGCGACTGCGCGATATCGGCCTTGCTCACCGTCGGATCGGTGGGTACCACGACGGCCAGCAGGTAGGGCCGGGCGCTGTTGCCGTAGATGTAAATCTGGCGCACCAGGGGGCTGGTGGTGAACGCGGCCTCCAGCTTGGACACGGTGACGAACTCACCCTGTGCCAACTTGAGCACGTTGTTGCGTCGGTCGACGTAGCGGACCTCGTCGGGCCCGAGCTCGGCGACGATATCGCCGGTCCGGTAGAACCCGTCCTCGTCGAACATCTGCGCGGTGATCTCGGGCCGCTTGTAGTAGCCGGGGAACAACTGGGTGGACTTCACCAGCAGTTCGCCGCGCGGATGCGGGACGTCGGTCAGCCGGTAGCCGAGCTCCGGCACGTCGACCAGCTTGTATTCGAGTACCGGAGGTCGGGTGATCCGGCCGTCGACGAAGACCGAGCCGGCCTCGGTGGAGCCGTATCCTTCCACCAGGTGCTGCTCCAGCAGCCGCTCGACCCAGGCCTTGAGCTCCGGCGAGATGGGTGCGGACCCGGTCAGGGCGCTCACGTAGCGCCCGCCGAGCAGGTTTTCCCGCATGTCGGCGAGCACCTCGTCCTCGTCCGCGCCGTGCGCGGTGCGGCTCTGGAATTCCTGGAAGAGCATGTCCCAGATGCGCGGGACGAAGTTCAGCTGCGTCGGTCGGGTCAGCGCGAGGTCCTCAAGGAAGGTGGACAGGTCGGCCCTGGCGGCGAAGTTCACGGTGCCGCCCGAGGCCAGCGCGCCATACAGGATGCCGCGACCCATCACGTGGCTCATCGGCATGAAGCTCAGCACGATCGAGGGCACCTTGCCCTGGTTGTGGTCCCAGTGCGCGTTGGCGGCCGGGCGCCAGACGTTGGTGACC
Organism: Mycolicibacterium sp. J2; assembly: GCF_026240945.1. Taxonomy (GTDB): domain Bacteria; phylum Actinomycetota; class Actinomycetes; order Mycobacteriales; family Mycobacteriaceae; genus Mycobacterium. The sequence goes on along the minus strand of NZ_JAPFPY010000010.1, from coordinate 139,326 downwards.
TTGCTCTCCGGGTACATCGCCCCCTTGGGCGCACCTGTGCTGCCGGAGGTGTAGATGAGCAGGGCCAGCGGGTCGTCCTCGGGGCCGACGACCCCGTCGATGTCGGGAAGTGCGGCGCCGCGCTCGATCACGTCGGCGAACGGTTCGACGGTGACGCCGGAGCCCAGCCGGGCCTGCGCGGCCGCGACGGCCTCACGTTGGTCGTCGACCTCGGGGTGATGGTCGAAGACGACGAGCTGACCGATCGAGGCGCTTTCGGCGAGGGCGACGGCGTCGTCGAGGTAGTCGATGCTGGTGGCGATCAGGACCGGTTCGGTTTCGGCGACGATGGGCGCGAGCGCGGTGACCGACGCGCTGGTCTGCAGCGGTACCGAGACGGCGCCGAGTTGGCTCAGCGCCGTGTCGATGGTGGTGTAGTCGATGCTGGTGAAGCCGAGGATGGCGACCCGATCACCTCTGTGCACGGGATGGTCGTGCCACGCGTTGGCCACGGCCTGGACCCGGTCCCACAGTTGGCGGTGCGTGATGGTCTCGAAGCGCGGCAGCAGCGCGGCGGTCGTCCGGCCGGTTGCCGGGTCGGTGACGAATTCGATGGCGCGCTGTCCGAGGGCGGGCCGGTCGTCATAGCCCTGCAGCACGGTCTTGACGACGGCCGGCAGGCGCAGCCCCGGCTGGTCGACGGCGGCCATGACCTCATCGCTCGGGGCGGCCGCCGCGAACTGCGGGTCGGTGTCGTACAGGTGGTTGAGGCGGCGTTGGAAACGCTCGGCACTCGCGTCGTTGGTCATGTGAAACCCCCGATAACTCTTGCGGTCAATACGGAAATTCGTGGTGCTATCCGCCGGCCTCTGCGACCGGCACTCGAAACAACGTTAGCAAAACTAAAGATATGCCCCGAGCCTGGCAGCTACCAGGGTGCTGTGAGCAAGAACACCGGTGCCACTGCGCCACCCAGGCGTTCAGCGATTCCACAGCAACCGCGGGTCGACCCCCGGCTAACGGCGTGCGGGCTGCTTGCGCGCTTCCAACTGGGCCTCATAAGCCCCCTCGTCGCGTCCGAGGGCGATGGTGGCCGCCGTCATCGCGACCACCGCCAGCGTCAGCACGATCGCCTCCCAGCCATTGGCGTCCAACGTCTCCCCGAGGACGAAGGCCCCGAGCAGCACCGCGGCCAGCGGTTCGATCACCAGCATGGTCGGCACCGAGGTCTGCAACGAGCCGGCATGGAAGGCCGACTGTTGCAGCAGGGTGGCCACCACGCCCAGCGCCACCAACACATAGGGCACCGGGGTGGCCAGCACCTGTGCCACGGTGTGGCGGGCGAGCAGGTGGGTCAGCACCTTCGTCATCACCGCCACCATGCCGAACAGCACCCCGACGCCGACGGCCAGCAGCACCGCCCGTTGCCAGCCCGGCCTGCGCACCGCGATCGCCACACAGCCGATCACCAGCACGAAGCTGATCCCCACGACGACGGTGATCTGCCGGGCCGATTCGATCTGCTCGTTGGCCCGCGGGTGGGCCAACAAGATGAACACCGCCAGCGAGACGGTGAGCAGGATGGCCCACAGCCATTCACCGCGGGTGACCCTGCGGTGCGCCATCCGGGCGCTCAACGGCAGCGCGAACAGCAATGCGGAGACCAACAGCGGCTGGACCACCAGCAGGGAGCCATGCGCCAGCGCCAGGGCTTGGAAGACGAAACCGGCGACCGCGGCGGCCGTGCCCGCCCACCACAGCGGTCGGCGTAACAGGGTGGCGACCATGACGGTGCTCACCCCGTGCTCCGGGGGAACGTCGAGGGTGGCGCGCTGGCGCACCACGATGCCGACAGCGGCGAAGATCGCGGCGCACAAGGCGAACAGCACCACCAGGGCGGGGCCTAGCACGACACAACCCTAGGGGTTCGACGGCCTGCGCGCCTAAGGGTGCGGTCAGAGGGTCGGCCGGCCCGCTACGCGCATCACCGGTTCAGGCGGCGTCCGCCTGGTGTGCATCGTTATCCGCCGTCTTCGTCGCCGGGTGCCCGGCGTCTGGGGTGTTCGGTTGAGGCGGCGTCGCATCGGCGTCCGGCGCCGTCGACGCGGTCTTGTCGCCTCCGGGAGTTCGGGAGGTGGACACGGCGGTGCCGTGCATCAGACGGCCCGAACGCAGCGCCGACGAGATCGCCGCGGCCGACCGCCGCAGCGGCGCGGGCAGCGAGACGCGGGCCGGCCTGGGTCTCTTCGTCGTCGCCGCGGGGGCGGCGACCGGTGCCTTGCCGGCGTCGGCCGTTCCGGTCGGGGCCGCTGGAGCCGACTGGGCGGTATTGGCCCCGAGGGCCGACAGGTCGGCGGCGGCTGCCGCGGGCACACCGACCGGTGGCAACAGCTGCGCCGGGGTGTTCCTGCTGTAATCGCTTCGGTCGTAGCCGGTTTCGACCACGGCGCGCAGCGGGGCATCCAGCCTGTCGAGCACTGCGCCGGGAAGCACACCGCGCAGCGGCATCAACAGCGGCAGCCGCTTGGTCGGGACCACGTAATAGGTGGTGTCGCCGTGCTGCTGGTAGAAACGCGGGTCGGAGGTGTCGATGTCCGCCAGGGCACTCGCGTCGAGGTCCTGGGTGTCCCCGTGCAGATAGACGATGCCCAGCATCGCGTTGGCCGTGGCCAGCAGGTTCAACGGGTAGGTGGGGAAATCCGCCCACCCGTCGTACTGCCGGGCAATGTCCACCGTCGTCCCCGCGCCCTCCTGGGGGTCGTCCACCACCGGCGTGGCACCGTCGAACCTCACGTTCAGCAGCGGGATGTAGAGCCCGTCGAACCGCTCGAAGATTCCGCCGTTGGGCCGGCCCGGATTCTCCACCAGCACGTAGTTCACGCCGTTGCCCAGATGGTCCCGCTTGTAGGCGGTGGCCACCACCGCGCCCTGCGAGTACCCGAAGACGGTGTCGCCGGGCTGCGGTTGTTCCCCGAGGGCCGCGATACCGCGCGCCACCGACACGCCCCAGGACGGATCCCGGAACCCGCCGTTGGAGAACGGTCCGATGGTGGCGGGATAGTCGACGACGTGGAAGTCGCCGGCTTGCGGTGGCGTCCACCCGACACCGGTCATCATCGCCGTGGTGAAGACCAGCGGCGCGGGATGGCTCGTGGTGTCGCCGATCTCGGTGCCCTTGAGGTAGTACACGGCCGAGTTTGCCGACTGGGTCACGCTGTTCGCCGTCACCGGGGTCGTACCCATCAGCGCGACGGCGACCAACGCAATGCCCGTACTCCCAGCGACCCCGCTGAGCTCGCGACCCGGTCGAACTCGATGTCGCCCCCGTGAGTTCGCCACCATTGGCCCCATCCCGGCCCGACCAACGGACCTCTGCCGAGATGCTAACTCGTCGAGTTTGCTGGCGGGGCCGATCCGGGGATTCCGCCGCGGGCCCTACTCGGCCTTTTATTCGGCCGCGGCCGGCACCGACTTCTTCGCGTCGGACCGGGTCTTGTACAGGCTGGCGACGGTGGTGATCACCAGGGTCACCACGATGACGCCCAGGCTGGCCAGGGTCGGAATCTCGGGCACGTGCACCGACTCGCCGCCGTTGATGAACGGCACCTCGTTCTCGTGCAGGGCGTGCAGCAGCAGTTTCACGCCGATGAAGCCGAGGATGAACGCCAGCCCTTGAGACAGGTAGACCAGCCGCTTGAGCAGATCGCCCAGCAGGAAGTACAGCTGCCGCAGCCCCATCAGGGCGAACACGTTGGCGGTGAACACCAGGTAAGGCTCGCGGGTCAGCCCGTAGATGGCGGGAATGGAGTCCAACGCGAACAGCAGATCGGTGGTGCCCAGCGCGACGATGACCAGGAACATCGGCGTCATCAGCCGCTTGCCACCGGACGAGTGGTCTTTCACCCACAGCCGCAGGCCGTCCCACTTGTCGGTGAACTTCATGTGCTTCTGCGCGAACCGCACCACGCCGTTGTCCGCGTCGTCGTCATGCTCGGTGTCCCGGACCAGCTTGACCGCCGTGTACACCAGGAACGCGCCGAACAGGTAGAACACCCAGGAGAACTGCTCGATGGCCACCGCGCCCAGTGCGATGAAGATGCCGCGGAAGATCAGCGCCAAGATGATGCCGACCAGCAATGCCTGCTGCTGGTAGATCCGCGGCACCTTGAAGCTGGCCATGATGATCAAGAAGATGAACAGGTTGTCCACCGACAGGCTGTATTCGGTGAGCCACCCGGCGAAGAACTCCACTCCGTACTGACTGCCGTGGAAGAACCAGGTCCACAACCCGAACGCGACGGCCAGGCTGACGTAGATCGTCAGGTACGTCGCGGTCTCGCGTCGGGACGGTTCGTGCGGGCGCCGCCCGATCACGATCACGTCGAACAGCAGAATGGCGATCGTGACGGTGAGGGTGATCCCCCACTCAAGTGCAGACACGTTCATGAATCAAGAGCCTCCGGTCGTCGTTCAACGGCCGAGGTCTCTTCCGCCGCGCCTATGACGGGCGCGGCCTGCGGCACCGGTAATCCGACGTTGGATCACGTGATGACGACACCGCAGCGGTAGGAGTACTCCCCTCACCGGCAATTGTGGCAGAAGAATCCGGAATCGGTCTAATCGGGCGCACAGCCCGCCGGCGTAACTTCGCGGGCATGACGACACTCGACGATTCCCGCGTCGCGGCGGCGCTGACGCGGATGTACGCCGAATCCGACCGACAGATGGCTCAACTGCGCGCGCGTGGGCCCGCCGACCGTGCCCGCCTGCATCAGGCGACGGCGCAGGAACGTGCCGACGCGCTCAGCGACATCTACATGCCGGTCACCCCGGCCGCTGGCCGACTGCTCTACATGTTGGTGCGCGCCACCCGGCCCGCCACGATCGTCGAGTTCGGGATGTCGTTCGGCCTGTCGGCTGTCCACCTGGCCGCCGGGGTGCGGGACAACGGGACGGGCCGCGTGATCACCACCGAGCTCAGCAAGGCCAAGATCGCCGCCGCGGCGCAAACATTCGCCGAGACCGGCCTGGCGGATCTCATCACCATCGTGGAAGGTGATGCCGTCGCCACCCTGGCGGAGGTACCGGCTCCGGTCGATCTCGTCCTGCTCGACGGCTGGAAAGAGCTGTATCTGCCGGTGCTGCGGGTGCTGGACCCCAAGCTGTCATCCGGCGCGCTGGTGATCGCCGACAACACCGAAATGTCCGATACCAAGCCATATCTGGACTACGTACGCAATCCGGCGAACGGCTACACGAGCGTCAACTTCGCCGCCCGCGACACGGACAGCATGGAGATCAGCGGTCGCGTGTGAACCGGGCCAGACGACCTCTACTATGAGAGCTTCTGTCCGGCAAGTGCAGTGACGCACCCCGGTCCACCTCACCTTCTGCCCCGGAGTGCCCGTGCGTTCTGATCGTTACCGCGTGCGCGTCGCGTGCCTGGCAGCGTTGCTCCTCGTCACCACCGCCTTCGGCGTGACGCAGAGTTCACGTATTGCGCAATGTCAGGACGGCTGCCGCACGTTGGCCGCGAGCGCCGACCTGGCCGCGGCCGAAGCCGCCCCGCCCGCGCCGACGCCGGCGACGGTCCGAGTGCTGCCCCAGCCGGGCGCCCAGGGCGTGCTACCGCGCGGACCGGTTCGGGTCACCGCGTTCACCGGCACCCTCACCGACGTGACCATGGTCAACGAGAACGGCACGGTCGTGCCAGGGGTGCTGACGCCAGATCGCACGGTGTGGAAGCCCGCCGTCCCGCTGGGCTACGGCCGCGAGTACACACTCACCGTGCGGTCGCAGGGCCCGGGTGGGATGCCGGCCGCCGAGACCTCCAGTTTCACCACGGTGTCCCCCAGCTATCAGGCGTCGGTGTCGCTGACCACCACCGGGTACGCGCTGTTGAAAGACGGCGGCACCTACGGTGTCGGAACGGTGGTGGTGGCGCGGTTCGACGAGCCGATCGCCGACCGGGCGCGGGCCGAGCGGCAGCTGGCGGTGACCACCTCCCCGCCGGTGCAGGGTTCCTGGTACTGGGTCGACGACCAGACCGCGCACTGGCGCCCCGAGCGTTACTACGCGCCAGGCACCACCGTCACGGTGGCCGCCAACATCTACGGCGTCCCGCTCGGCAACGGCGTGTACGGCGAGGACGACGAGAAGGTGTCGTTCAAGATCGGCGACGCGCACGTATCGATCGCCGATGACAACACCAAACAGGTCAGTGTGTTCGACAACGGGGAACTGGTGCGCACCATGCCCACCTCGATGGGCCGCGGCGGTACCGAGACCATCGGCGGAACGACGCTGAGCTTCTGGACCCCGCCGGGGGTGTACACCGTGCTGGACAAGGCCAACCCGGTCATCATGGACTCGTCGTCCTACGGGTTGCCCGTCAATTCCCGGCTCGGCTACCGCGAGACGATCCCATGGGCCACTCGGATCAGCGGTGACGGGATCTATCTTCATCAGCTCAACGCGACGGTCTGGGCGCAGGGCAACACCAACACCTCGCACGGGTGCCTGAACCTGAATTCCGAAAACGCCGAATGGTTCTTCAATTTCTCGGTGCCCGGCGACGTCGTCGAAGTCCGCCACACCGGCGGCCCGCCGCAGGACCTGCTGTCGCAGAACGGCGACTGGAGCGTGCCGTGGGACCAGTGGCGCAAGGGCAGCGCGCTGGCCGCTTAGATCGCTCCGGCCCTAGGGGCCGACGTGCTCGTCGCGTACGGGTCCGTGGTGGTCGTCGTCGTGGTGGAGGTGCCGCCGGTCAATTCGGGGAACCCGGGCACCCAGTCGTCGGTGGTCGTGGTCGTGGTGCTGGACCCCGACGGGTTGATATCGGCGGTCGACGGTGTCGTCGTGGTGGTACGGGTCGTGGTGGTCGTGGTGGTCGTCCCGGACGAGGTCGGTGCCTCCACGGTCGCCGGAGTGAGCGGCCGGCCTGGATCCATCGAACTGCGTGAGGTCTGCACCACCGCGAACACCAGGACGACAAGCACCGCGATCACGCCGGCACCGGCTGCGTAGACCGCCCAGGTCTCCTCGTACCACGGTGGCGGGTTGTCAGCCTCGTCGTCTCCCACAGGCGGTGATCGTAACCAGTGGCCGGCGCCCGGCCGCCCGGTATCTAACCCTTGACGATGTCCTGGCCCTGCACGCTCACCGCGACGGTGGCCAGCGGTTTGGTGGCCGGGCCTTTGATGACCGCGCCGTCCAGGCCGAAGGTGCTGCCATGACATGGGCAGACGATCTTCTCGTCCGCAACCGAGGACACCGCGCAGCCGGCGTGCGGGCACACCGTCGACAACCCTTTGAACACGCCGGCGCTGGGTTGGGTGAGCACCACACCGTCGACGATGACACCCGAACCGACGGGGACCTGCGATGTCTTGGCGAGCACGGCCGGTGCACCAGCGGTTTGCGACGATGTCGGAGTCGCAGATGCGGCGTCCTTGTCAGCCCCCGATTTCCCGTCGCCCTGGCCGCTTCCGTAGCTGGAGCAGGCCGCGATTGCGCTGGCGCCCAGTCCGATTCCGGCCCCGGCCAGTACCTGGCGGCGTCCGACGGTCGTCTCGTGGCTGGTCATGGCTGATCTCCTCGGGTTCATTTCGTAAGTCCGTTGATCTGGAAGAACCACAGGGCTGAGGTCAGCCAGATGTTGACGAGAGTAAAGAACACCAGCCCGCCGAGCACCGGGATCACCCACGCTCGCAGGTTTTTCCGAGTCAGCAGGATCATCTTGGCGACGAAGGCGCCGTAGAAGAAGCAACCGAACAGCGAGTGCCACAGCACCCGGGTGTCGGTGCCCTGGAATCCGAGCGCGTAGAGGCAGTGCACCGCGACGGGCACGCTGGCCAGGACCGCAAGCCGGCCCGACCACACGTGTGCGACACCGATCCAGGACGGGGCCCGGCCGCCCGGCAGTACCCGGTACATCACCAGTGCGGAGACGAATTGGAAGACGGCCAGCGCAACGGCGATGGTCGCCAGCCACGATTTCACCGCGCCGGGTCCGGAGAAACCCGCGATGTTCACGGCGAAGAACTGCGGGCTGTGCAAACGGCCGTACACGCCGAGCCCGACGGCCACCGCTGCTCCGATCGCCAATGCACCGAGCAGTGCCGTATCGGCGGCCCGCGGCGCAGCCAGCAGGCGGGTATCCGCCTCGGCGTACTCACGGCGCATTCGAGGTCCCCTGCACTCGGTCCACCTCGAAAGTGGCGAATTTCCAGCTTTTTTCGCCGATCGTCAGCGTGCCGGTGACCGTGGTCCCGTGGTGTTCGCCGGTGAGGCTACTGGTGGCGCCCTTGCTGCTCAGCGCCAGCGCACCGCCCCTGGCGCTGCCTCGCAGCCACGCCTCGACAGCCCGTCCGTCACACGCGTACGCGACGGCCTCGGTCCCGTGCACGGTGATCTCCACGGTGATCGCGCCGGCCGCCGTGGGGATCTTGCCGGCGAAGTTGGCTTTGGTGGCGAACGGGTCGGGCGCCGGGGGTGGTGGGGGTGCCGGCGTCGGGGCCGGGTTGACCGCGGCTGCCGTCCGGGTCGCCGACGGTGCGGGTGTGTGGTGCACGTTGACCGCCCACAACCCGCCGCCGAGGGCCGCCACCGCGGCCACTGTCACCAAAGGACCTTTGCTTTTCATGCGTTCGAGCATGTCCATCGGTGGGCCCGATTGTGTGGAGAAGACGTGGAGATCAGCTGGAGGTTCGCGGCAGGAGCGCGCGCTCAGCGCCGGAACACCACCCAGCGCATGGCGGTGTACATGAAGAGGGCTTCACCGCCGCCGGCGATGACCCGCGCCAGGTGGTACTCCAGTCCGAACGATGCCAGTGCGGTGGGCACGGCAACGATGAATGCCCCGTAGTTGAGGGCCACGACCACGACATAGATCGCCAGTTGCGATCGAACCTGCGCGTGCGAGCGGAAGTTCAGCGTCCGGTTCAGCGCGTAGCTCAGCGCGAACGCGCACCCGTAGCCGACTGTCAGGGCGACCGGCAGTGGCACACCAAAACCGCTGTGCAGCAACGTCAGAATCAGCAGATCCACCCCGAAGGTGAAACCGTTGATCAGTACGAAACCCAGAAAGGTGGGAGCGACGACCCGGTCGAGGCGCAGCGGCAGGCGCGCGGTGACGCGCTCACAGCAGTGGTGGAACCGGTCGGCAAACCGGCCAGGGGCCGGTGCTGGCGCCGACTCGACGGTCACCGCGTCACCATGCCATCGTCAGATGGCCGTCCCGTTATGTGCCGGCGAACATTCAGCGCGCGGCCGACCGCGGCGAACCGGTGACCAAAAGCTCTGTGCCGGTTTCATGTTCGGCGAATTGGACGATACGCGCCGCGGTCGCGTAATCGCAGGCCTGCGCCGAGCGCCCGATCAGCACCGGGCCACCGCGCAAACCGAAACGCCCCTGCACACCGACGTAACTGCCCGGCGGGATCGGCTCGGTGATGCAGTACAACGTGGTGGCGGCACCGGCGTCGGCGTCGTTGGCCAGTACACCGGCCACCAGCTTGACCCCGCGCTGCACGACGCTCATCAGCGGCCCACCGGTCACCTGCGGCAGGTTGGAATCGACCCATCCGGGGTGGGTCAGCTGGGAGACGACGGGCGACCCGGCGGCCCGCAGCCGCCGGTCCAGTTCCAGACCCCACAGCATCACGGCAAGTTTGGACGCCGCGTAGGAACCCATCACGGTCCACTTGTGGTGGCGCAGATGCAGGTCGTCCAGATGAAGGGTGGCCGACTTGTGCGCTTCGGAGCCCACGGTGATGATCCGCTCCCGGACCCGTCCGAGCAGCACGTTGGTCAGTGCGAACGGCCCGAGCAGGTTGGTCGCGATGGTGGTCTCGAAACCGTCGACGGTCTCGGTGCGCTGCCGGGTCAGCGCGCCGGCGTTGTTGACCAGGATGTCGATCGCGTCGGCGCCGAGGTCGTCGAGTCGGCCGGGGAAGGCCCGGACCGAGGACAGGTCGGCGAGATCCAGTCGGGCGACAGCGGTGTCGCCACCCATCTCCGCGGCCCGCTGCGCGCCCAGTTCGGTGTTGCGGACCGCCAGGACGACGCGGGCGCCGGCGCGGGCGAGTGCCGTCGCCGTGGCCAATCCCACCCCATTGGTCGCACCCGTCACAACGATGCATTTGCCGGTCAGATCCCCGAGCCGCCCTGGCGTCCACTGCGCTGTCATAACCCGAGGCTAACCAGGTATTTCGCCCCTCGTCTCCGGTACCGGCAGGGCGCCTGTTGCTGTACCGTTCGGTGATGCCTCAGTGTTGTGGCCCGGCGCGAACGGGCATCTGATGCTTACGCCCGCACGCTGGCGACACCGCGGCGATCACTACCAATGGCTGACGTCGTTCCTGGCGGCCCGCGATCTGCAGACCCTCACGTGTCGCGTGGTGGCCTGGAGCATCATCGGGCTGGGGGCGATCGCACTCCCGGTCACGCTGTCCACCTCGCAATACACCCCGATGTCCGGACCGGGCGGGGGTGCGCTCGTCATCCTGTGCACCGGTGTGATGGCCGCGATCTGGCTTCGCTCGGAGTGGCCGACGTGGCGGCAGTCGGTGTTCTGCGTCGTGCTCGGCACCCTGTTGATTGCCGCGTCATGCCTGTGGCTGCCCCATCCGATCATGGCGTTGGTGGGTTCGACCGCGTTCGTCGTGACAACCGCGTACACGGTGTTCTTCCACTCCCGCCGACTGTTGCTGATCATCGGTGGCATCCAGGCGGCGACGCTGGCCATCCTGGCGTGGCGGCTGTTCGTCACCGAACCCGTGGCGGCGCTGTCTTCCATCGCGCTGCTGGTGACCATCAACGCGACGGTGGCTTTCGCCTGCGAACTGGCCCTCAAGATCGCCGGCCCCGAGATGAGCCACGACGGTATCGAGCCACTGACCGGCCTGCTGAACCGCGAGGCGTTCTACGACGAGGTCGCCACCCTGATCGGTTCGCGGAGCCGCCGCGACGACCGGTACTTCGTGCTCATCGTCGCCAACCTGGACAGCTTCTCGCTGCTGACGGCCATGTCGGGAAAGGCGGGTGGCAATCGCGCCCGCGTGGCCATCGGACAGCGCCTGCGCGAGACCGTGCGCGGTGATGCGGTGATCGGTCACCTCGGCGACAGTGAGTACCTGGTCGCCGATGTGTTCACCCATGAGGATCCCTCGCCGCTGGCCGACCGCATCCTGGGCACCATCAAATCAGCGCCCTTCCAGTTGACGGCGAGCCTGGGCGTCGTCAGCACTCCGCTCCGACCGCTGGCTCGGCACACCTCGCGCGACGTGCTCGACGAGCTGGTGACCATCGCGACCAACGCGATGTACGAGGCGCGTAAGGCGGGCGGTAATCAATCCTGCCTGCTGGAATCGCCGAAGTTGGCCACGGTGGACGACGATCCGGAAAGCCATCCCGATATCGGCCGTTCCGCTTAGCCTCCCTGTACCAGCAGCCGGTTCAGCCGCCCCAACCGCGCGTACCGTCCCAGCCGCCGCAGATGCCGTTGAAGCATCCGCTGCCGAAGCCACCCTGCTGCGGATTCCAACCGCCGCAGCCGTGCCAGTTCGGACCGCTTCCGCAGCCCCCGCCACCGCCGTGACCGTCTGGGCCACCGCTACCGGTGGGCTGAGCCACCACCGATGTCACCGGCGCCGGTGCACCGGCGGCGGCGCTCACGGCAGCCGCCGGCATGGCCAATGCTGCTGCGGCACAGAGGGTTACCGCCAGCCACCTAGGCGAACGAGCACCCGAAGAGCGCAACGGCGGAATGATGATCCCGGACATGTCGCACCCACTCTCGACTCACCGGGCAGGCCCGGACAGCGGTTCGTTGACGACGATCTGCACCGGCACATGCGGTCCGTCCTGGAGCAACATGGTGGTCGGAATGGCGATCGCCACCAGCGCGACCACGGACAGCAACGCCGCTTCCACGTAGCGCTTGATGATTAGCATGACTAGATAGTCCTCCTAAGCAACGCGCCCGACAAGGCATTTGTGAGTGAGGACACTCCACAGCCCGATCCCCGGGTCCCTATCGCATCGGCGCGGTGATTCATACACCTGCCAACGTCAGGTGCCGGGCCGGTCATTCCTGCGCAGACCCCCCCCAGCGGAGGGGGCGCGCTCAGGCGGTCAGCAGCCGGCTGCGGAACAGGTCGAGAACCTGGTCGAGGGCGGCCCTGGTGGCCTGGCCGGGCTCGTCGATGAGGTGCTCGGTCAGTACCGAGTGGGGGGTCAACAGCGCATCCGGATTGGCGTCGGCGTCCTCGAGTTCGACGGCCACGAACGCCTCGCCGAGTTGTTCGCGCAGGAACTCGAAGCGCTCCGCGGGCACCATGCGGTCGGACTTGAACCGCAGACCCAGCACGGTGAGCCCGGCAGCGCAACGCTGTTTGACCACAGCGAGATCTTGCTGCGAGATGTCGATCGAACGCTTCTGTCGCGCGGTCAAGGCCATCGGCATCGACGGCTGCGACAGCACCGGCGCCAACAACACATCGTCGGCCGCCATCGCCAGGGCGTACCCGCCGGTGAAGCACATTCCGACCGCGCCCACACCCGGACCGCCGCACCGTTCGTGTTCGGCCCGGGCCAGCGCCCGCAACCAGCTGATGACAGGGGACGTCCGGCCGGTGGCGAGCGTGACGAATTCCTTGCTGATACAGGCCGGCACCATGGTCCTGGCGAAACTTCCGAGGGCTGCCAGCGTGCTGCGATTCGGATCGAAGCCAGGCTCACCGAACAGGTGCGGAAGCACCGCCGTACATCCGATATCGGCGACTTTCCTGGCGAAGTCCAACACCTTCGGAGTGATCCCAGGCATCTCGGCGATCACGATGACGGCAGGCCCCGTGCCCTTCCGGAAGATCGATCGCGTGGTGCCCTCATGGGTGAACGCTGCGTGCTCGAAATCGGCAAGATCGTCATTGGGCACCGCAGCGGTCCTCCCCCGTACCAAACACCGGCAATAGCGGTCACCCTACCGTCGTTTCACGCCGAGGCCAGCGCGCCGGCTCACGTGTACGGGTCGATGATCTCGGCACGCACCGGTTCGACGGTGGAACCGGCCGGCCGGCTGAGCTTCTGCGCATCCAGCACCATGAGCGCCACGTGCAGTGACGTCCGCGATTCCCCGTCGTCGAGTTCCACCCCCAGGGTCTGTCCGATCGTGGCCAACCGCTTGTAGAGCGCCGGCCGGCTCATGTGTAGCCGTTGGGCCACTGCCGCTTTGTTACCCGCCGAGCGCAGGTACTCGCGCAACACCTCGATATTCGAGGGGTCGCCGGACAACAGTGCCCCGAGTTCGGTCTCGGCGAAAGCCTGCACACGATGATCGCTGCGCAGCAAGGAGATCAGTCCGCGCAATCGCACATCGGCCGCGCGGTAGTACGGGCGCGCCGCCTCGGCCATCGACAGCGCCACCTCCGCGATGTGCGAGGCCTCGGCCAGGCCGTGGATGGCATCGATCACCCGCTCGACGGGTTCGGCGACCGCCAGCGCCGCGCCGGATATGCCCTCCACGCGGCGGATTTCGCGGCGCAGATCGGTGCCGAGCGCCGCCAGCGCGGTATCCGCCGAGCGGGCGACGCCCAGCGACAGCACCATGCCGATCTCACCGTCGCGGCGCACCGAGAACAGTCCGGTATGCCCCGAGGCGTTGACGGTGTGGGTGACGGTGTCCAGCAACGACACGTTGCGACGTTGCCCCGCAACGGGATCGGCCACTCCGCGGACTGCGGCCGGGCGCTCGACCCGTACCGTGGCCGGCACATACCGGGCCGACGAGCGCAGTCCCAGGGCATGCGCACGGGCGGCGGCCTCGCGTTCGTCGGTGATCCGGCTGCGCAGCACGTCGTCGAACAGCCCGCTCTGGGCCTGGTGTGCCAGCCCGGAGCGGTCCCGCTCGATCATCCGATGCAGGGCCAGTGCCACCCCGGCCCGTTCCAGCACCATCTGCGTGCGCGCCGCGTCGGCGGGTTGGCGCGGCACGATGAGCCGGCCCCACTCCTCGGTGCGCGGCCCCACCGCGGTCACGGCCCAGTGTTCGGTGCCCGCACTGCGCCGGGATCGACGCTCCCAGTCGTACAGCAGGTCGGCGGTGTGGCCGCGGGCCGATACCGCGAGCACCTGGTGTGCCAAGTCCTCCAAAACCACGGGTTCGTCGAGCATGGCCGCCGCGGCGTCGACGATGCCGCCCACCGAGGCGCGCTTCATGCTGAGATCGGTGAACGTCTCGTGCACGCGCCGGTCGAAATCCACCCGGTCGAACTGATCGGTGACGATCATCCGGTGCACCGTCTCGGTCACCTCGACGAAGCGGACCTGCCGGTGTAGTGCCACCAGGGCCAGGTCGTGCTGTTCGGCAATCGCGCCGGTACCGGCCGGCAATCGATGTCCGTCGAGTTCGACGACCACGCCGAGCACCCCCGCCGCGGCCATCCCGCCCAGGTAACGGTCCGGGTCGGCACGCAGGGCCGCACCGGTGGTGAGCACCAGTTCCCCGCCCTGGACCAGGGTGGACAGGTCGGCCATATCGCTGACGTGCACCCAGCGGATCGGTTCGTCGAATCGGCGCGAGCTGAGGATCTCGGGCTCGCCCTTCTGCAGCACCGGCAGCCGCACGACATCGGCCACCGTGATGATCATTTACACATCGTAACGGGAGGACCTATTTCGGAGACGATTCGTAATGGTCGACCTGGTGGCGGTGGCCACACACTGAGAGCACTCCGACAGAAAGTGAGCACATCGCGATGCAAGCCACCGTTCAGCACTGGCGTGACGGCAAGTTCTTCGAGGGCGCGTCCGGTGCCACGGCGCCGGTCACGAATCCGGCGACCGGTCAGGTCACCGGGCAGGTGGCCCTGGCCAACGTCGAGGACGCCCGCGCCGTCATCGACGCCGCCGCCGCTGCCTTCCCCGAGTGGCGGGACACCTCGCTGGCGAAACGCACCCAGGTGTTGTTCAACTTCAGGGAACTGCTCAACGCCCGCAAGGGCGAACTCGCCGAGATCATCACCAGCGAGCATGGCAAGGTCGTCTCCGACGCCCTCGGCGAGGTCTCCCGCGGTCTGGAGGTCGTCGAATTCGCCTGCGGGATCCCGCATCTGCTCAAGGGCGGCTTCACCGAAAACGCCTCGACCAAGGTCGACGTCTACTCCATCCGCCAGCCGCTCGGCCCGGTCGCGATCATCTCGCCGTTCAACTTCCCCGCCATGGTCCCGATGTGGTTCTTCCCCATCGCCATTGCCACCGGCAACACCGTCGTGCTCAAACCGTCGGAGAAAGACCCGTCGGCCTCCCTGTGGCTGGCTCAACTGTGGGCCGAGGCCGGGCTGCCCGACGGCGTGTTCAACGTCCTGCAGGGTGACAAGACCGCCGTCGACGAACTGCTGACCAACCCCAAGATCAAGTCCGTCTCGTTCGTCGGGTCCACGCCGATCGCGCAGTACGTCTACGCCACCGGCACCGCCGCCGGCAAGCGCGTCCAGGCCCTGGGCGGGGCCAAGAACCACGCGGTCATCCTGCCCGACGCCGACCTGGATCTGGCCGCCGACGCCATGGTCAACGCCGGTTTCGGTTCCGCCGGGGAACGCTGCATGGCCATCTCGGCCGCCGTGGCCGTCGGCCCCATCGCCGACGACCTGGTCGCCAAGATCGCCGAGCGCACCACCGGCCTGAAGATCGGTGACGGCACCAAGGACTCCGATATGGGCCCCCTGGTCACCAAGGCCCACCGCGACAAGGTGGCCTCCTACATCGACGCCGGTGAGAACGACGGCGCCAAGGTCGTCGTCGACGGCCGCAATGTCCAAGCCGATGGCGGTGCTGATGGGTTCTGGCTGGGCCCCACCCTGCTGGACAACGTCACCCCCGAGATGAGCGTCTACACCGACGAGATCTTCGGCCCCGTCCTCTCGGTGCTGCGGGTGGACACCTACGACCAGGCCCTGGAGCTGATCAACGCCAACCCCTACGGCAACGGCACCGCCATCTTCACCAACGACGGCGGCGCCGCCCGGCGCTTCCAGAACGAGGTCGAGGTCGGCATGGTCGGCATCAACGTCCCGATCCCGGTTCCCATGGCCTACTACAGTTTCGGCGGCTGGAAAGCCTCGCTGTTCGGCGACAGCCACGCCCACGGCACCGAAGGGGTGAACTTCTTCACCCGCGCCAAAGCCATCACCAGCCGCTGGCTCGACCCCTCCCACGGCGGCATCAACCTCGGCTTCCCCGAGAACAAGTGAGAGACTGCACGATATGACTGTCACCGAAGAGTCGACCCTGTTGCCCAACGGTCTGACCGTGGAGGCCGCGCGCGCCGAGGCCGCCCGCGCCTTCGAACTGGATCGCAAGCATGTGTTCCACTCCTGGTCCGCCCAGGCCGAGATCGCTCCGATGACGATCACCGCCGCGCAGGGGTCCTACGTGTGGGACGGCGAGGGCCGTCGCCTGCTCGATTTCTCCTCACAGCTGGTGAACACCAACATCGGCCATCAGCACCCCAAAGTGGTTGCCGCCATTGCAGAACAAGCGGCCAAGCTCTGCACGGTCGCGCCGCAGCACGCCAACGCGGCGCGCTCGGAGGCCGCTCGGCTGATCGCCGAACGCACCCCCGGTGATCTGGACAAGATCTTCTTCACCAACGGTGGCGCCGACGCCGTCGAACACGCGGTGCGGATGGCCCGGCTGCACACCGGCCGGTACAAGGTGCTGTCCCGGTACCGCGCCTACCACGGCGGCACGGAGACGGCGATCAACCTGACCGGTGACCCGCGCCGCTGGCCCAACGACCACGGCAATGCCGGGGTGGTGCACTTCTTCGGGCCGTTCCTGTACCGCTCGCAGTTCCACGCCACCACCGAGGCCGAGGAGTCCCAGCGCGCGTTGGCCTACCTTGAGCAGCTGATCCAGCTCGAGGGTCCGTCCACCATCGCCGCGATCATCCTGGAATCCATCCCGGGCACGGCGGGCATCATGGTGCCGCCACCGGGCTACCTGGCCGGGGTGCGGGAGATCTGCGACCGCTACGGCATCGTGTTCATCGCCGACGAGGTGATGGCGGGCTTCGGACGTAGCGGAAAGTGGTTCTCCATCAACCACTTCGACGTGGTGCCCGACCTGATGACCTTCGCAAAGGGCGTGAACTCCGGCTATGTGCCGCTCGGCGGCGTGGCGATCAGCCCCGCCATCTACGAGACGTTCGCGCATCGCGCCTACCCGGGCGGGTTGACCTACTCCGGGCATCCGCTGGCGACTGCGGCCGCCGTCGCCACCATCAACGCGATGGCCGACGAGGGCATGGTGGACAACGCCGCCCGGATCGGCGCCGAGGTCATCGGTCCCGGCCTGGCCGAACTGGCGGCCAAGCACCGCAGCGTCGGCGAGGTCCGCGGCGCCGGGGTGTTCTGGGCCGTGGAACTGGTGGCCGATCAGCAGACCCGCGAGCCGCTGGCACCGTACGGCGGATCCAGCCCGGCGATGAACTCCGTCATCGCCGCCTGCAAGGCCGGCGGGCTGCTGCCGTTCGCGAACTTCAACCGGATCCACGTCGTGCCGCCGTGCAACGTATCCGCGGACGAGGTGCGCGAAGGTCTGGCAATCCTGGACTCCGCACTGGATGTCGCCGATCAGGCGATCTGACCCCACGTCGGCCGCGAGCGTGCACACAGAGCGTGCACTGAGCCCAAACCACGCTCTCCATGCACGCTCGCGGACCGAGGTCAGATCGGCACCGGCTCGCCGCGCCGTAGGCTGGCGATCGTGCCCGACCTTCATCCCGCAGTCGCCGTGCTGGCTCCCCTGCTCGGTACCTGGGCCGGATCCGGCTCAGGTGAGTACCCCACCATCGAGCCGTTCGACTATCTGGAGACCGTCACGTTCGGCCACGTCGGCAAGCCGTTCCTGGCCTACGCGCAGCGCACCACGGCCGCCGATGACGGCCGGCCCCTGCACGCCGAGACCGGGTACCTCCGGGTGCCGACACCGGGCCGGGTGGAGTTCGTGCTCGCGCACCCGACCGGCATCGTGGAGGTCTTGGAGGGTTCCGTCGCCGCCGAACCGCTGCGTATCGATGTCATCGCCACCACCATCGGCCGGTCAGCTTCGGCGAAAGAGGTGACCGCACTGGCCCGTTCGTTCACCGTGATCGATGACGAGCTGACCTACACCGTGCAGATGGGCGCCGTGGGGCAACCACTGCAGCATCACCTGTCGGCGACCCTTCGGAGGCAGCCATGACGACCACCACCTCCTTCGACGGCCGGATCCGGGTGCCCGCCGATCTCGACGAGGTGACCGACCGCGCACCCGAAGATCACTCCGATATCGATCCGGCAGCGGTGGAGAGGATCTGGGACAAGGCCCGGCATTGGTATCAGGCCGGGATGCAGCCGGCCATCCAGGTGTGCCTGCGCCACCGCGGCAAGGTGGTGCTCAACCGCGCCATCGGCCACGGCTGGGGCAACGGTCCCGCCGATCCCGTTGACGCCGAGAAGATCCCGGTCCGCACCGACACCCCGTTCTGCGTGTACTCGGCCGCCAAGGCGATCACCACCACCGTCGCCCACATGCTGGTGGAGCGGGGCACCTTCGCACTCGACGACCGGGTCTGCGACTACCTGCCCAGCTACACCAGCCACGGCAAGGACCGCACCACCATCCGGCATGTGCTCACCCACAGCGCAGGTATTCCGTTCGCCACCGGGCCGAAGCCCGACCTGCGGCGCATGGACGACAGCGAGTACGCCCGCGAGATGCTTGGCAAGATGAAACCGGTGTACCGGCCGGGTTTGGTGCATATCTATCACGGGCTGACCTGGGGCCCGTTGATGCGCGAGATCATCTCGGCGGCCACCGGTCGCACCGTCCGCGACATCCTGCGCGACGAGATCCTCGCACCACTGCAGTTCCGATGGACCAATTACGGCGTTGCGCCAGAAGATGTTCCGCTGGTGGCACCGAGCCACGTGACCGGCAAGCCGCTGCCGGTGCCGATCGCCAAGGCGTTCAAACTCGCCGTCGGCGGGACACCGCAGCAGATCATCCCGCTGTCCAACACGCCCGAATTCCTGACGGGGATCGTCCCGTCGTCGAACACCGTATCCACCGCCGACGAGCTGTCACGGTTCGCCGAGATCCTCTGCCGTGGTGGCGAACTCGACGGCGTGCGGATCATGCGGCCGGAAACCCTGCGTGCCGCGACCAGGCAGGCACGCCGGCTGCGCCCCGATCTGGCGACCGGTCTGGCGCCGATGCGATGGGGCACCGGGTACATGCTCGGGTCCAAGCGGTTCGGCCCCTTCGGCCGGGACGCGGCGGGCGCGTTCGGACACACCGGACTGACCGATATCGCCGTGTGGGCCGATCCCGAGCGGGCGCTGTCGGTGGCAGTGGTCAGCAGCGGAAAGCCCAGCGGGCACCCCGAGGCCAAGCGTTACCCCGCACTGCTGGACGCGGTCAACGCCGAGATCCCCCGGATCTAGCCCGGCGGCCGAACCGGGCCCGTCAGGCGCGCGACGCCGCGCGCACCAGCAATCGCAGCAGTACCTGCCCGACCACCGCGAGCGGGGCCTTGACCAACGGGAACGAGGCCGTCGACCCGACGGTGTAGTCGATGCGGGTGCCGGTACCCACCGGCGTCAACCGCACCTCACCGGTGTAGCCGGGAAACGGCGTGCCGGACAGCGCCTTGTAGCCGAAAACGTGTGGTGCCTCGAAGGTGGTCACCTCCTCGACGATGTCGGGCCCCGGCCCCGGGGTCTTGATCCGCCGGACGGCGCCGACGCCGTTGGGTTCGGGCGCGCCCGGCCTGCCCAAGCTGATACTCAGGCCAGGAGCCCAGGACGCCATCCCGACGTGGTCGGTCAGGGTGGCCCACACCGTGTCGATCGGCGTGGGCACGGTGGCCTGCGATGTCACCTGCATGGGGCTCAGGTTAGCGCGTTGGGCGGCGGTCAGTGGTGCGCGTCCCTGCTCCAGACCGGGCTACCCGCCGAGCGCGTCCTTGAGATGCCCGGCCGAGACCGCCTTCAGGTGGGTGACGTCCGAGGCGACCGAAGCGAAGGTGAACCCTTCCGCCAACCGCCGCGCCGCGCTCACCCCGTCGGGGGTGTGGATGCCGGCCGCGATCCCGGCCGCGGCGGCGGCCTCGCGTACCCGCTGCAGGGC
The DNA here is from genome assembly GCF_026240945.1 of Mycolicibacterium sp. J2. Classification (GTDB taxonomy): domain Bacteria; phylum Actinomycetota; class Actinomycetes; order Mycobacteriales; family Mycobacteriaceae; genus Mycobacterium. The sequence continues at coordinate 119,175 of NZ_JAPFPY010000010.1, read as the reverse complement.
GGCCTCGAACTCGTCGGCGACGGCGGGGTCGGTGGAATGCGCTCCACCGACGGCCAGCCGCAGATCCGACGGTCCGACGTAGACGCCGTCCAGGCCGGGCACGGCACAAATCTCGGCCACCTCTGCCAGACCGCGCGGTGTCTCGATCATCGCCAGCACGACGGTGTCCCGATCGGCGTCGGCGGGCAGCGGCCCGATCCGCAGTTGGGAGCGCATCGGACCGTAGGAACGGATTCCGTTGGGCGGGTAGGTCGCCGCGGCCACGGCGGCGGCAGCCTCAGCGGCGGTGTTGATCAGCGGGACGATCACCCCGGCGGCGCCGGCATCCAGCGCCCGCCCGATCGGGGTCGGATCGTTGGCTTCGACGCGCACCAGCCCCACCGGCCCGCCCGCGGCGTCGATGGCCGTCAGGCCCGCCAGCATGCCCGAGTAGCCGATCAACCCGTGCTGCAGGTCCAGGGCCAGGTAGTCCCAGCCGACGTGCGCCAGCCACTCGTGCGCGACGGGGCAGTCCAGCACCGACCAGTAGCCCAGGATGCGCTCCCGGCGACGCAGCCGGGCGGCGAATTCGTGTGCGCTCATGTCGACCTATCGGTTGTAGTTGGGCATCGGTCCGCGCAGTGCCGCGCCCACGTCATCACAGGCTTCCACCACATCGACGGACAGCGGCCCCTTGCCCAGCACCGCGATATTGGCTTGCAGGTGTTCGACTTTGGATCCGCCGAGCAGGATCGGCCCGGACGCAGGCTTGGACAGCAGCCAGCGCAGCGCCAGTTCGGTCAGCGGGACACCGGCCTTCTCGGCGATCACCGACAGCGCTTCGATCGCCTCGAAAATCGCGGTGTTCCAATAGCGTTGCTTGTACATCTGGGCCAGGCGCGAGGTCCCGAACCGGCCGTCGGCGGGGTCGGCGTCGAAGGTGTGCCGCCCGGTCAGCAGCCCCCCGCCGAGTGGGTTGTACACCATGGTGATCAGACCGGTGACCGCGGCGAACTCGGCGTACTCGTCCTCGATCCGGCGCGCCAGCAGGTTGTACAGCTGCTGGGCGACCAAAGGTCGCGGCGCTCCCACCTCGTCGGCGATGTGGTTGATCTCGCCGATCTGCCATGCCGCGTAGTTGGACACCCCGAGTGCGCCGATCTTGCCTTCCTTCACCAATTCGGCGACAGTGGAAAGGGTTTCGGCCAGTGGGGTAGCGCGGTCGGGCTGGTGCAGGTAGAACAACTCGATGTGGTCGGTGCCCAGCCGGGACAGGCTGCCCTCGACACTGGCACGCAGTCCGGCGGCCGACAGCGGCGGGTGTCCGTCCGCATCCGGATGCGGCATCCCGGCCTTGGTGGCCAGGGTGACCCGGTCCCGCTTGTCCTTGATCAGTCCGGACAGGATCCGCTCCGTCTCGCCGCCCGCGTAGCCGTTGGCGGTGTCGACATGGGTGATGCCCGCGTCCAACGCCGTGTCGAACATCCGTTGGGCACCCACGGCATCGACGGTGTCGCCGAAGGTCATGGTGCCCAGGACGAGCGGGGACAACTGCAGGTCGGACACTATGCGACTCCCTGTTCCTGGTTGATACGCAGAACGTTTCGTGGTTTGACACCGACCATGGTGGTCGGGTCCAGCGCTGCCGCCCGCAGCGCGCGGGTGTAGGCCTGCTGTGGATGTGCGAGCACCTCAGCACTGGCGCCGTGCTCGACGATGGCGCCGCCCCGCATCACGATGATGTTGTCACTGATCTCGCGCACCACGCCGAGATTGTGGGTGATGAACAGGTACGTCAAGCCGGTGTCGCGTTTGATCTCCCGCAGCAGGTCGAGCACTTGCGCCTGAACCGACACGTCCAGCGCGCTGGTCGCCTCGTCGCAGACCAGCAGGTCGGGTCCACTGGCCAGGGCACGGGCGATCCCGATGCGTTGCCGCTGTCCGCCGGAGAACTCGGCGGGCTTGCGGTGCAGCGCCGTCGTCGGCAGCCCCACCCGGTCGATCAGTTCGGCGGCCCGCTGCCGCCGTGCTGCCCGGCTGCTGATGCCCTGCAGGCGGAGCGGTTCGGCGACGATGTCGACGGCATCCAGGTGTGGGTCCAGCGATCCGTAGGGGTCCTGGAACACCATCTGAATACGCGACCGCAGCGGCCGCATGGCACGCTCGGACAAGGCCGCGATATCGGTACCGTCGAACAGGATCCGGCCCGATGTCGGGGTGAGCAGGCGGACGATCGCTTTCGCCAAAGTCGATTTGCCGCAGCCTGATTCGCCGACAACAGCCAAGGTGGTGCCGCGCTGCACCGCGAAGCTGACACCGTCGAGCGCACGGAACACGCCATTGCCGGCCGGGTATTCGACGACGAGGTCCGTCACCGTCAGCAGTTCGGTCATGCCGGAACTCCGATCGTGGCGGCGCCGTCCAGCCGCGGCACCGCGGCCAGCAGCCGCTGGGTGTACTCGGTCCGAGGTGCGCGCAGCAGCTCCTCGGCGGGTCCGCCCTCGACGAATCTTCCGTTGCGCATCACGAAGATACGGTCCGACATCAACCGCGCCACGCCGAGGTCGTGGGTGATCAGCAGCATGCCGATACCCGTGCGCTGCTGCAGTTCCAGCAACAGGTCCAGGATGCTGGCCTGAACAGTGACATCGAGCGCGCTGGTTGGTTCGTCGGCGACGATCAGTTCTGGTCCGGCGGCCAGCGCCGCCGCGATCAGCACCCGCTGCAGCTGACCGCCGGACAGCTGATGCGGGTACTTGCCGAGTTGTTCGGCCGGCCGCGGAATCTTCACCTGTTCGAGCAGTTCCACCGCTCGGTCCCGCTGCCGCGCTCGCCCCCTGACACCGCTGTGCCGGATGGCGTCGCGCAGCTGCGCGTCGATGGTGTGCACGGGGCTCAGCGCCGTCATCGGATCCTGCGGGATCAGGGCGATATGGCGACCGCGCACGGCGCACAGCGCCCGGTCGTCACCCAGAATCGGCCGGTCTCCGAAGGTCGCCGATCCGGACAACACCGCCAGGTCGGCCGGCAGCAGCCCGAGGATGCCCATCGCGGTGGTGGACTTCCCGGAGCCGGATTCGCCGATGATCGTGACGGTTTCGCCGGCCTCGATATCGAAGGACACACCGTCGACGGCGCGGATCACGCCTGCCGCGGTGATCAGCTCGATCTGCAGTTCCTCGACGCACAGCAGTTTGGCCATCTCAGACCGCCTTCTTTCGCAGCGAGAACCGGCTCAGCAGGCCGGTTTTGGACAGGCCCGCGTGATCCCGCAGGCCGTCGCCGAGCAGGTTCACCCCGACTACCAGCAGCGCGATCGCCAATCCGGGCAGGGTGACCAGCCACCACGAAGTGGTGACGTAGTCCTGGCCGTCGGAGATGATGCGTCCCCAGGTGGCGAACGGGCGCTGCGGGCCGGCGCCGAGGTAGCTCAGCGCACTTTCCAGCAGCACCGCCTGGGCGAGCAGCAGCAGTACCACCAGGGAGACCTGCTTGATGATGTTCGGGATGATGTGGCGCAGCAGGATCGCGGTGCGTCCCAGACCCAGCACGTGCGCCGCCGCCACATAGGGTTTCTCGCGCTCGACCAACGTCAGTGATCTTGTCAGGCGGGCTATTTCAGGCCACTGCGCGATCGCGATGACGAAGGTGATGACCGGGATGGACGGCCCGAACAGGGCCACCACCAGCAATAGCATCATCAGCAGTGGCAGCGACAGTTGAGCTTCCAGCAGGCGGCTGACCACGGTGTCGATCCAACCGCCGCGGTAACCGGCGACGGCGCCGAGCGTCAAGCCGATGACGCCGGAGACCACGACGGCCAGGATTCCGATCGCCAGCGAGACCTGCCCGCCGTAGAGCACGCGGGCCAGCAGGTCACGGCCCAGCTGATCGGTGCCGAACAGATGGCCGCCGGTCAGGGGCGGCAGTCGGCGGGCGGCGAGGTCGGTGGCATCCGGCGAGGGCACGGGCAGGACGCGGGCGAAGGCGACCGGCAGGATCACGGTCAGCGCGGCGATACTGCCGATCCAGATCTTGACCCGGCTGTCCCTGGCGCGGCGCGTCGCACCGGCGCGGGCGATATCGCGCGCGGTGACCGCCGACGGGCGCTCCTGCGTAGGGGCCGGGTAGACGATGGTGGTCGACGGTGCGGTCATTTGGCGGTTCCCTTCCCGAGCCGTACCCGCGGGTCGAGCACCGGATAACAGAGGTCGACCACCAGTTGCACCAGCACCGCCAGCACGGCGGTGACCAGAACGGTGGCCTGGATCAGCGGATAGTCCCGGGTTTCCAGCGCCCGGACCACCAGCGACCCGACACCGGGCCACGCGAACACCACCTCCACCACGACGACACCGTTGAGCATCGACGCGAATCGGGTGCCGAGCGCGGTGAGCACCGGGATGGCCGAGTTGCGCATGGCATACCGCCAGATGAGTTCGCGCTCGGAGACGCCGCGGGCCCGGCCCACGATGATGTACGGCGAGTTGAAGGCGCCGACCATCTCACGGCGCACCATCCGCGAGATCAGCGCCACCTGCAGCACCGCGATGGTGACCGTCGGCAGCACCAGGCTGGACCAGGTGGTGAAGCCGGCGGCCGGGAACACCGGGACCAGCACGGCGAACAGGGTGATGAGCATCAGTCCGGTCCAGAAGTCCGGCATGGACTGCCCGGTGATGGTGACGGCGTTGGCGGCCAGTTCGCGACGGGTGTCGGCGCGCCGGGCCATCCACACCCCCAACGGCACGGCCACCACCGTGGTCAGCAGGATCGCGGCGACCGACAGCGTGATGGTGTACGGCAGCCGACCCAGCACGACGTCCAAGGCGGGGGCCTGGAACGAGTACGACGTGCCCAGATCCAGGTGCAGTAGCCCCTGCAGGTAGCGCAGGTACTGAATGAACAGCGACTCGTCGAGCCCCAGGTCGGTGCGGATGCGGGCCAGGTCCTCGGTGGTGGCCAGCGGCCCGGCGATGGCGTCGGCCGGGTCCCCCGGCGCCAACCGGATCAGGACGAACACCGTGGTGAGGGTGAGGAACACGGTGAGCAAGCTCTGCCCCAGCCGCCGGATGATGTATCTCGGCATGGCGGCGGTGAACCAGCGGCGCGCGGGCCGGCGGGCCGGTGCGTCGAGCTGTTGGGTCATCGAGACGTCCTTCGTCGAACGAGGGGTGCTGTTACTCAGCTCACAATGTCATGTCTGCGTGTTTTGCGCAAGTATGCGCAACCGATTGCGCGTTATGCGCAGTAGGGCGTACAGTTCGGTTGTGTCAGCCGTCACACCAGAGTCTCGCCCGGAGGGTCGATGATGACCAAACCCGTTCTCCAACGGCAGTTTTCGCGCCGCAATCTGCTCCGGTCCGGAGTGTTGCTGGGAGCGGGCCTGGCCGTCGGTTCGGCCGCCGCCGGGTGCGCCACACCCACCGGCCGGCCGGGCCCCACCACGATCAGCCTCGCCATGAACCGGTCCATGACCACCCTGGACAACAAGCTGCTGCAATACGATGCCGCGCTGACCGTGCAGCGCGCCGTGCGCCAGGCCCTCACCGAGATCGACGAGAACCTGCGCCCGCGACTGGTGCTCGCCGAGGAATTCCGACTCACCGCGCCCACCCAGTGGTTCGTCCGGCTGCGCCGCGGTATCCGCTACTCCGACGGATCGCCGGTCCAGGTCGAAGACATCGCGACCGCACTGCAGATGTACAGCCAGGTGCACGGCGGCTTCGTCGGCGGCTTCTTCCCGGAATGGCCCACCGTCACGAAGATCGACGCCACCAGCTTCACCTTGAACACCCAGCGCCCGGTACCGGTGCTGGACTACCTGATGTCCAACATTCTGGTCACGCCGGCGGCGGCCAACAGACCCGAGGATCTGCAGGACGGCGTGGGCACCGGCCCGTTCATCGTCACCGCCGCAGACCGCGGGCTGGGCAACTACAGCCTGCAACGCAACGTCAACTATTGGGGACCGCGCCCGTCGGTCGAGTCGGTCCGGGTGCGGTTCATACCGGACGAATCCAGCCGCGTGGTGGCACTGCGCAGTGGCGAGGTGGACGTCATCGACTCCATCACGCCGGACTCCACCGATCAGCTGGCCGGATTGTCCGGTGTCGCTGTGGATTACGCCGACGGGGTGCGGCTCAACCAGCTCTTCTACAACTTCCGCAAGCCGGCCGGCGCGCCGACCGCCGACGCCCGGGTGCGCCGCGCGCTCACCTACGCCATCGACGGCACGTCGCTGATCGACAACGTGCTGCAGAAGTCGGCCACCGCTTCCAAAGGCGTCATCCCGCTGAGCCTGGACGGCGCCGTCGAGACCGGCGAGTACACCTACGATCCGGACCGAGCCCGGCACGAGCTCGACGCGCTCGGCCTGCGCGATCTGTCTCTCAAGATCATCTGGGAGAGCGGCGAATTCGCCGCCGATACCGACATCATGGAATCGGTGGTGCAGATGCTGTCGGCCGTCGGGGTGCGCGCCACCCTGCGCCAGTTCGAGCCCGGTGGCGATATCGCCCAGTGGCGGCAGGGCCGCGCCGGCGATTGGGACGTCCTTGGCAACGGCTTCCCCAGCCCGACCGGATTGGCCCTGACCATCATGCAGGGCATGTACGCGGGCACTGCGGAGAAGGAGAAGACCCGCGACACCTACCACGGTTACCTGTTCCCCGACATCACCGCCCAAATCACCAGGGCGTCGGAGGAACCCGATGCCAAGCGCCGCGCCGAGCTGCTGGCCACGGCCCAACACGACATCTGGGCGACGTGTCCGATGTTGTGGTCCTTCGTGCCGAAAGCAGTGCTCGGCAGACGCGCGCGCATCGACGGAATTGCCCTGCGGCCCACCAACTCCTACAACCTGGCCACCGTGTCATTGAAGGGCAATTGACCGTGAGCACCGCATCGCTGCACACCGACGGGATCGTCCGCGCGACCCTCGAGCCTGGCCGCCGGGACGCCCTGCTACCAGCACCACGGGTGCAGAACCATGCCGCCAACCTCGCGGTGCTACCCGACGGCGCGCTGGGTTGCGTGTGGTTCGCCGGGACGCAGGAGGGGGTCCCGGATATCGGGGTGTGGTTCTCCCGGCTCGACGACGGGGTGTGGTCGCCACCGGTCGCGCTGTCTGATGACCCGACCCGATCGGAGCAGAATCCGATTCTCTACGTGCATGATTCGAACCAGGTTTGGCTGCTGTGGACCTCACAGCATGCCGGTAACCAGGACACCGCTCGGGTGCTGCGCCGTATCTCCTCCGACGGCGGGCACAGCTGGGGCGAACCGCACGTGCTACTGCCCGAGACCGAAGAGGGCGGGGTGTTCGTCCGCCAACCCCTGATCCGGCTTCCCGGCGGACGGCTGCTGCTGCCGATCTTTCACTGCGTGCGTGTCCCGGGACAGCGCTGGGTGGGCGACCGGGACTACAGCGGCGTGATGATCTCTGATGACGACGGTGGCACCTGGCGCGAGGTGGTGGTGCCCGACAGCACCGGAGCGGTGCACATGAACATCGGGCGACGCTCCGACGGCAGTCTGGTCGCGTTGTATCGCAGCCGCTGGGCCGATTTCATCTACCGCAGCGTCTCCACCGCCGACGGCCAGACCTGGTCGGCACCGCAGCCGACGGAACTTCCGAACAACAATTCGTCCATCCAGTTCGTCGTGCTGCCCGATGACCGGCTGGCCCTGGTGTACAACGAATCCAGCGCGGCCGATGCCACCGCGCGCCGAACCTCCCTCTACGACGAGATCGACGACGACGGGCTGGCCGCCGAAGGGCCTGCGCCCGCGACCCAGGTTCCGGTCGACGACGGCACCCGGACGGCGTTCTGGGGCGCACCCCGCGCCCCGATGACGCTGGCGTTGTCCGAAGATGGTGGATTGACCTGGCCGGTGCGCCGCGATATCGAAGTCGGGGACGGCTACTGCCTGTCCAACAACTCCCGGGACGGCCTGAACCGGGAGTACTCCTACCCGAGCATCACCACGGCCGGCGACACCCTGCACATCGCGTTCACCCGGTTCCGGCAAGCCATCGAGTATGTCGAGGTGAGCCCGGCGTGGATAGCGACATGACCGCAACAGCGGTGGTCACCGGTGCCAGCTCCGGCATCGGCGCCGCCGTGGCACGCCGCCTGCTCCAGGACGGCTGGCACATCATCGGGCTGAGCCGTCGGGTGCCGGAGCTCCGCCATCCCGCTTTCGATTCGGTGACAATGGATCTCGCCGATCTGGACGGGCTGCGCGACTGGGCCCGCACCATCGGCCCGGTGGAGGCTGTCGTGCACGCGGCGGGGTTGCAATACTCGGCGCCGCTGGGCGCGCTGGATTCCGATCACGGGCAGCAGATGTGGCGCATCCACGTCGGCGCGGCCGAGGCACTGATCGACGCGCTGGCACCGACGTTGCCCGACGGTGCCCGGCTCGTCCTGATCGGCAGCCGCACCATGACCGGCAACCCCGGCAAAAGTCAGTACGCCGCAACCAAAGCCGCGTTGACGGGCATGGCGCGGTCCTGGGCAGCCGAACTCGCCGACCGCGGAATCACCGTCAACGTCGTCGCCCCGGGTCCCACCGACACCCCGATGCTGGCCGATCCGGCGCGCGCACACACCCCGCCCAAACTGCCGCCGTTGGGCCGTTTCATCGATCCGGCCGAGGTGGCCGGGCTGGCCGCATTCCTGCTCGGCCCGGACGCCCGCAGCATCACCGGCCAGACCATCGTGCAGTGCGCGGGGGCGTCGCTGTGACCGGCGCCGTCGCCGTGCTGGCCGACGACCTCTCCGGGGCGGCCGAAACCGCCGCGGCCTTCCTCGACCGCGGCATCCCCGTCACCCTGTGCCTCACGGCCGGGACCGTCGCGGCCACCGGGGTCACGGTGTTCGACCTAGACACCCGCACCATGACCGCCGAGGACGCCCGGCGGACGCACCGCGATGCGCTGGCCGGAATGGCGCCGGATGTGTTGGTGGTCAAGAAGATCGACTCGTTGCTGCGTGGCAACGTGCGCGCCGAGGTCGAGGTGCTGGCCGAGCGCGGCCCGGTGCTGGTCGCGGCCGCCCTGCCTGCGCTGCGGCGCAGCGTGAGCGGCGGGGTGTTGCACGTCGACGGGGTGCCGTTGCACCGCACCGATGCATGGGCGGCCGAATCCGATGCTCCGCCGCAGTCGCTGGGCGAGCTGGTCGGGCCCCATGTCACCGTCTGCGACGCAACCAGTGACGCCGACCTCGACGCCATCATCGGTTCCGTCGCACCGGGCACCCAGCTGGTCGGCACATCGGCGTTGGCCGCCGCCTTGGCCCGCAGCCTTCCGCCGCAGACAGCCGCCGACGTGTACCGGCGGCCCCCGGCAGGCCTGCTCGCCGTGGTGGGCACGGCGCATCCGCATGCAGCCGAACAGGTTGCCCGACTTGCCGACACGGGAGTGCAGCACGTGCCGCTGGCTGCCGACGCGCTGCTCCGCAATACCGTTGATCCCGCCGACGTCAGCCGCCCGCTCGCGGCAGGACCGGCGGTGGTCACGGTCGACGGTCCGATCCGGCCCGAACTCGCCCGCGAATTGGCTTGCCGCATAGGACGATTGGTGTCCTCCGCCCTCGCTTCCTGCACCGATCAGCGGCCCGACCTCATCCTCACCGGCGGCGAGACAGCCCGCGCTGTTGTCGATGCCCTCGGTCTCACCGATCTGCGGCCCATCCACCAGGTGCACCACGGTGCGGTGGTGTCGGTCGCATCCGACGGGCGCAGCGTCGCCACCCGTCCTGGCAGTTTCGGCGACGGCGACAGTCTGGTCGCCATCGCCGACTATCTGGCCAGTTCCCAGCATGTCCACCCTCAATTGAAGGACAACTCATGACAGGACTTCCCGTTGTCGCCGTGACCATGGGCGACGGTGCCGGTATCGGCCCGGAGGTGATCGTGCCCGCGCTGCTGGACCCGGCCACCCAGGCCCGCTGCAATCCCGTCGTGATCGGCGATGCGAAGCGGCTGGCGCAGGCGGCCGCCCTGCTGGGCAGTACGGCCGATATCGCCACTGTCGCCACCGTCGCAGACGCCCACCAGGCCACGGGACGCATCAACGTCATCGATCTGGATCTGCTGCCCGACGATCTGGCGTGGGGACAGTTGTCGGCGGCGGCCGGGCACGCCGCCTATGAGTACATCCGGGTCGCCAGCGAATTGGCGGTGCGCGGCGATGTCCAGGCGATCTGCACCGCGCCGCTGAACAAAGAGGCGCTGCACGCGGCCGGCCATGTGTTTCCCGGCCACACCGAACTGCTCGCGCATCTCACCGGGACCGAGGAGGTGTCGATGATGCTGTCCACTCCCAAGCTCAAGGTCATCCACGTCACGACCCATATCGGCCTGATCGATGCTGTCCGGCGGATCGAGCCGGGATTGGTGGAGCGCACGGTGCGGCGGGGCCACGACGCCCTGGTGCGCGCCGGTAACCCGGAGCCCAAGATCGGCGTGTGCGGCATCAACCCGCATGCCGGCGAGAACGGCCTGTTCGGGTACGGCGAGGAGGAGGAGAAGATCATCCCCGCCGTCGAGAAGCTGGTCGCCGACGGGATCGACGTGCACGGTCCGCTGCCCGCCGACACGGCCTTCTTCCTGGCCGGACGCGGTGATTACGACCTGATCGTGGCGATGTACCACGACCAGGGGCACGGCCCGGTGAAGGTGCTCGGCATCGAGGCCGGAGTCAACATCACCGTCGGCCTGCCCGTGATCCGCACCTCGGTGGATCACGGCACGGCTTTCGATATCGCGGGCAAGGGTATCGCCGAGCCCGGTAGTATGGTCGAAGCTCTTCGGCAGGCCGCCGAATTGGCAAGCAGCACAACGACTGTCAAAGGATAGAGTTTTGCCGGTACGGGGGTCGCAGGCACGCCGGGCCGAGATCGTGCGGCTTGCCCGGTCCAGCGGGCTGGCCAGCGTGGAGGAGCTGTCGGCGCAGTTCGGCGTCACCGCGTCCACCATCCGGCGCGATCTGGGTCAGCTCACCGAGCAGGGGCTGATCGCGCGCACCTATGGCGGTGCCATCGCGCTGGATCCGCACCCCGAATCGTCGTTCCGGCAGCGCGCTCAGGAGGGCTACGCCGCCAAACGGCAGATCGCCCAGTGGGCCGCCGCGCAGGTGCGCCCAGGCGAGACCATCCTGCTCGACGCCGGTACCACGGTCGGCGCGATGGGTGAATTCCTCTGCGATATCCCCGGTTTGACGGTGGTGACCGCCGGGCTGAGTGCGCTTGAGCAGCTCGCCGACGCCGACAATGTCAGGGTGGAGTGCATCGGGGGTACCTTGCGCCATCTCAGCCAGGGGTTCGTCGGCCCGCTGGCCGAGGCCACGTTGGCCCGGTTGACCTTCGACCGGGCATTTCTCGGTGCCGACTCGGTGCATGCCGAGCTGGGCATCTGCGAGGCCGAACTGGACCAGACCCGGCTCAAGGAGCTCATGATCGAGCGGGCCGGCACGGTGTACATCCTGGCGCACGCCGCCAAGCTGGGCCAACGGCAGTTCCACGCCTGGGCCCCGATCCCGCCGGGGGCCATCCTGGTCACCGACGACTCGGCCACCGAGGCGCAGCTCGAACCGTTCCGCGTCGCGGGTGTGCTGACCCAACGGGCCCCGTGACGGTCACCCGCGGGGTGCGCGCACCCCGCGGTAGATCCCCCTCTTGACGATCAACGGCTGCAACACGTTCCGGACGGCCCATGCCGGGAATCGGAAAGCCTGACCGGCGGGCGTGAACACCTCAAGCCCGTCGCGTTGGGTGCCGAGCACCGAACCCCAGCGCCGGGTCGGTGGGCGGTACTCGCGCAACGGCGTGCCCCCGGCGAAGGCGGCGATATTGCGGGCCAGTAGGACGTCGGCTCGGCTGCGGGCCGATGCGCGCAGCCGATCGGTGGCCGCGACGTCACCGATCGCGAAGATCTCGGGATGACCGGGAACCTGCAGCTGCCGGTTGACCCGAACGAATCCGTGTTCGTCCAGCAGTTCCCCGGGCAGCCAACCGGTGTTGGGCCGCACCCGCCCGACCGCCCAGAGCACGGCATCGGCCGCTGCCGGCGGCTGGCCGGTGCTGAATTCGACCGGCCCGGTGGTGATCTCATCGGCATGGTCGGGGACCACCGCGCGGTGGCCGGCGTGCAGCCCGACCCCGGCCGCCGTCAACCGGCGCTCGATCCGGCGCCACACCCGCCGGTGATGGTGCGGCAACGCATCCTCGCGCGGGTAGTACAGATCGATCGTCGCGTCGGGCAGTACCGCGGCCAGGTTGGCGGCCGCACTGACCGCTGCCGCTCCGCCGCCGACCACCGCGATGGTCGGGGACGCCGCGAGCCGGGCGTGCACCGCCAGCAGCTGCGCGTCGATCTGCTCGGCGGTCTGCCGGTCCGGCCTGCGCCAGAATCCGTTCGTCACACCGGTGGAGATGACCAGCACGTCATAGTGTTCCGGTCCGGTGTCCACGTCGACGACGCGGGCGGCCGGGTCGAGGCCGGTGATGGTGCCGTGCACGGTGCGTACCCGGTCCAGGCCGCGGAACCGGTCGAAGGTGGTCCAGTAGTCACGGGCCCACTCCTGCGGCCTGGCCACCCGCACGCCCAGTTCCTGCCCGCTGAGCAGGCCGGGTTTGGCCGAGATGCCGACCACCTCGAAACGGCGCGACAGTCGCAGCGCGGTCAACACACCGGTATCCCCGAGACCGGCGATGACGACGCGCTGCACTCCGACACGCTAACCGGTATCGGCCCATTGACCCGGTGGATTCGTCGTCGTACCGTCGAAGCACGGATCTACTACAGGGGGTAGTAATGACCGAAGCCCGTCGCGGCTGGACTTTCGCACAGTGGGGACTGCTGGTCATCTGCGTCGTACACCTGGTCCAGGCGGTCATCGGCTTCATCGCCGAACCCAGCTTCGCCGTCGGCCCCGGCGCACCGACGGTGCAGATCCTCGGCATGGACTACAACGGCTGGCACGCGGTGGCCGGGCTGGCCCTGTTCGGGCCCGGGCTGGTGTGCTGTCTGCGCAATTCGTGGGCGGTGCTCTACCTGCTGGCGGCCGCCGTCGCCGGCGGGCTGCCCGGCGTCTGGGCGCTGTTCTCGCACCAGGTGGCCTACGTGTTCACGTTCCCGAACAACATCACCGACGCAATCGTGCACTTTGTGACCGCGGCGGTCATGGCCGCGGTGGCCCGTATCCAGATCCGGCGCGACGGGGGCTGGCGCGCCAGCCTGGCCGACCTGCGCCGGTGAGCGGGACCGGTCAGCCGATCGCGTCGATGGCCTTGTAGATCCGCTGTTCGCTCACCGGTCGGGGCGTGCCCAGTTGTTGGGCCCACAGGCTCACCCGCAGTTCCTCGATCTGCCAGGCGATATCGCGGACGTCGGCGGCCTGTGCGCGGGTTGGCGAAAGCGCTTGCACCACGGCGTCATACGCGTCCTCGACGGCGTGCACCCGGGCCATCCGCTCGGCATCGGCGGCGGGGGCGTGCGGTAACCGCTCCAGCCTGCGGCCGATCGCGGTGACATACCGGATCAGGTCGGCCAGCCGACCCGCGCCGGCATGAGCGACAAATCCCTTGGGCAGCAACCGGTCCAGCTGAGCACGGATGTCGGCGATCGCCGCCGCTTGCACGGGGCTGGGGCGTTCGGGCAGGGCCACCTGCACCTCGTGGTAGGCCGTCAGCACCTTCTCCGCACGGTTGACGATGCCGCGCGTGGTCGCACCGAGCTCGGCGGCCACCCGGTTCCGCAGCGCACCGAAGTCCGTCGCCGTCCACACCGGTGCGCGTACCACCGCATCGACCGCGGCGTCGGTACAGTCGTCCAGCAGCGCAGGCAACGAGCCGTCCGGATTGGCGTTGAGCGCCAACCGGGTCCGCATGTCCAGCCCGCGTTCGATCGCCTTCACCGGCGACGGCACACTCAACCGCAGCAACCGACGGATGCCCGGACCCATCGCGGCCTGCTGTTCGACTGCCGACGCGAACACCCGGATGTCCACCGACGTTCGGCGGTCGACGAAAGCGGGGTAACCGCGCACCGCATGCCCACCGCTGACCCGCTCCACCGTGCGGGGTAGCTCGGCGAGATCACTCGGCCAGCCCGTCAGACCCGTGCGTTCCCAGTCCCCGGCGACAGCCTCGGTGACGGCCTGCTGGATCGGTGCGGCCAACGTTTCCTGAAGCACACCAAGGTCTTTGCCGCGGGCCACCTCGGTTCCGTCGGTGTCCTCCACCGCGAAGGTGACCCGCAGGTGCGGGGGCACCTTGGTCAGGTCGAAGGCCTCGATCGGCACCAGGATGCCGCTGATCCGGCGCAGCTCTCGCTGCAGGGCTTCCAACACCGAGCCCGCATCCGGCTCCAGCCGAGCCAGCACGGCGCGTGCGGTGTCGGGAGCCGGCACGAAGTTTCGGCGCAGCTCCTTGGGCAGCGACTTGATCAGCGCGGTGACCAGCTCTTCGCGCAGAGCCGGTACCTGCCAGGCGAATCCGTCACCACCCAGCCGGGCCAACACCTGAACCGGCACATGCACGGTGACACCGTCGTCGACGGCACCCGGCTGGAACCGGTAGGACAGCGGCAACTCCAGGTCGTCGGTGCGCCAGGAATCCGGGTGGTCGGCGGAGTCGTCGACCCGGAGCAGCTCGTCGCGGGTGAAGGTGAGCAGGTCCGGTGTCTTGTGACGTTGCTTCTTCCACCAGGCGTCGAAATGGCGGCCCGACACGGCCGTCGCCGGTACCCGCGCGTCGTACAGTGCGTAGATCTCGTCGTCGGTGACCAGCAGATCGCGACGCCGCGACCGCTCCTCCATCTCGGCCAGTTCGGCGCGCAGGGCGGCGTTGTCACGGAAGAAGTGGTGCCGGGTCTGCCAATCGCCTTCGACCAGCGCGTGCCGGATGAACAACTCGCGCGCCACCCCCGGATCGACGGCGGCGTATCCCACCCGCCTGCGCGGTATCAGCGGCAGCCCGTACAACGTGACACGTTCGTAGGCCATCACCGCCGCGCGTGTGGCGTCCCAGTGCGGTTCGCTGTAGGTGCGTTGCACCAGATGCGCGCCGACACGTTCCAGCGTCTCGGGATCGATCCGCGCCGCGGTGCGGCCGAACAACCGGCTGGTCTCCACCAGATCGGCGACCACCACCCAGCGAGGCGGCCGCTTGGTCAGCACCGATCCCGGCGCCAGCACGAACTTCGTGTTCCGCGCGCCCTGGTAGTCCCGCGAGTCGCGCGCCTTGGTCTCGTCTCGCAGGCCGACATGCGACAGCAGTCCGGCTGCCAGCGCGGCGTGGATGACTGCCGGGTCGGCGGGCTGATCGGATTCCTGGATGCCGATATCGCGCGCAATACTGCGCAGCTGCCCGGCCAGATCCTGCCATTCCCTGATCCGCAGGTAGTGCAGGAACTCGTCACGGCACATTCGGCGAAAGGCACTGCCGGAGCGGTCCTTTCGCTGCTCGCGCAGGTAGTTCCACAGATTCAGATAAGAGACGAAGTCCGAATGCTCGTCGGCGAAGCGGGCATGCCGTTGCCTGGCCGCCTCTTCGCGGTCGACGGGGCGCTCCCGCGGGTCCGGAATGGACAACGCCGCGGCCAGCACCAGTACCTCGCGGACACAGCCCTCGGTGTCGGCGGCCAGGATCATCCGGCCGATCCGCGGATCCAGCGGCAGCCGCGCCAACCGGCGTCCGACGTCGGTCAACGCACCGGTGCCGTCGAAGGCGCCGAGTTCCTGCAGCAGGCCGACGCCGTCGCGGATGCTGCGCGCATCGGGCGGATCCAGAAAAGGGAACCGTTCGATCTCACCGAGGCCAAGAGCCGACATCTGCAGGATGACCGCGGCCAGGTTGGTACGCAGGATCTCCGGGTCGGTGTAGCGCGGGCGGCCCTGGAAATCCTCATCGGAATACAGCCGGATACACACACCGGGCGCGGTGCGCCCTGACCGTCCGGCCCGCTGGTCCGCCGACGCCTGTGAGATCGGCTCGATGGGCAGCCGCTGGACCTTGGTGCGCCGGCTGTAGCGGGAGATGCGGGCGGTGCCGGGGTCGACGACGTACCGGATCCCCGGCACCGTCAGCGAGGTCTCGGCGACGTTGGTGGCCAACACGATCCGGCGGGCGGTGCGGCTCGGCGTGAACACCTTCTGCTGCTCGGCGGTGGGCAGCCGGGCGTACAGCGGCAGCACCTCGGTGTTGGGGCCGACCACGCCGCGCAGGGCATCTGCGGTGTCGCGGATCTCCCGCTCGCCGGACAGGAACACCAGCACGTCACCGGGCGGTTCGGCAGCCAGCTCGCGAACCGCGTCCACGATGGCCTCGGTGGGGTCGCGCAGTTCGGTGCGCACGATTTCGTGATCGGGATCGTCGGGGTCATCGGAGGCGTCAGCTAGGACAGGCACTTCCAGGGGTCGGTACCGGATCTCCACCGGGTAGGTGCGCCCCGACACCTCGATGATCGGTGCATCGAAGAAATGGGTCGAGAACCGGCCGGGGTCGATGGTCGCCGAGGTGACGATGACCTTCAAATCCGGCCGGCGCGGCAGCAATTCGCGCAGATAGCCGAGCAGGAAGTCGATGTTGAGGCTACGTTCGTGGGCCTCATCGATGATGATCGAGTCGTACCGTAACAGCCGGCGGTCGCGTTGGATCTCGGCGAGCAGGATGCCGTCGGTCATCAGCTTGACCAGCGTGGAGTCATCGGCCTGATCGGTGAAACGCACCGTATAGCCGACAGCCCCACCGAGCGGCACGTGCAATTCGTCGGCGATGCGCTGGGCGACGGTGCGGGCGGCCAGCCGGCGGGGCTGAGTGTGCCCGATGGTGCCGCGGATACCGCGGCCGAGTTCCAAGCAGATCTTGGGCAGCTGGGTGGTCTTACCCGAGCCCGTCGCGCCGGCCACCACGACGACCTGATGCTCGCCGATGGCCTTGGCCAGCTCCTCACGATGTCCGCTGACGGGGAGATCCGGATAGCTGATCTGCGGGACCGCCGCCAGCCGGGTCGCGATCAGGCCTTCGGCGGCGGCGAACTGCGCCAGCAGTTTCTCGTCAGGGGCCGACCGCAGATTCTTCAACCGCCGGCCCAGCCGAGCGGCGTCCCGGATCGTCAGGCCATCGAGGCGTGCGCGCAGCTCGGGCACGGACGTGGCAGACAATCCGGACATTTGGTCAAGGATAGGTGCCCGCACCCGTTGACCCACGCCTGTGCCCGGGTGCACGCTCGAGGAGACCGACCCGATGGGAGTGTCGAGATGATCGATCGGTGGCTCGATTACGTTGGCGGCACGCTAGGCGCCTGTCTGGATTGCGACCCACGGTCGTCGCCACGGATCGGTCCGGCCGATTTCACCCGGTTCCTCACCGACGATGTGCGGCTGCACGCCTTGCAGGGCCGGGTGGCTGCCGAGGAATGGGGCACAGCGGAGACGCACGAGCGCCCGGCCCGGGTGCTTTCCACCCACCTGGTGGTCACCGAGCATGGCCTGGTGTTCGCCGCCGCGGTTGAGCATCCGCACCCGCTGTACTACCTGGCGGTGCCGCGCACCCTGCTCGACTCGGTAGCCGACCATATCGCCGACTGCCCGCCACCGGCTGGCGCGGTGGCGGCGGTGGACTGCCGGCTGGACCATGATCTCGCGTCCATGTGGCAATTCGAGAAGGCGCTGCGCGAGCGGCTGGGCACCGACCCGGTACTGCGGGTGCAGCTCACCCCCGCGTTCGCGGCCTGAGGCTCAGGCCGGCGACCAGTAGGCCAGCATCTCCGCGAAGGTCTCGAAGGCCGGCTTCGACGCCCCGTAGGCGACCTCGAAGTGGACGCTGAGCGGGAATCCGAGATCAGCCACGCCGTCGATCACCCGCTTGTACAGGTCGAGCATCAGCGCGCGCTTGTCCGCGGGCTCGAGGCTCGCCAACCTGGACACGAACTCCTGCTCGGCCGCGACCGCCGCATTGCCGGGGTCCTGGATGAGCCAGTTGATCAACCCGACCTTGGACTCCATCTTCGGTACGAAGCCGAAGGACAACAAGATTTCCGGGCGGTGCTCGGTGGTCTTGGCCAACTCGGTCAGGAAGCCGACGATGGCGTCGGAGTACAGCAGCTGTGTCATGCCGTAGGTGGCGCCCTGCCCGCACTTGAACGTGAACCGGCCCTGTTCGCCGTCGCGGGTGGGGATCAGGATGGCGCCACGGTTGGGCACCAGGTCCGCATAGATCGACAGGGCGTCGGTGGGGGCCACGCCCTCGCCTTCGCCGTCCTTCATGGTGCGCGGCACACCCACGAAGGCGATGCCGTCGAATCCCGCGCCGCTGAGATCGGTCAGCCGCCGACCGAGGGCGTCGCGCCCCAGGAACGACGTCACCTGGGTGCACAGGCCGCGCATGCCGGGCAGTTCCGGCCGGATCAGCGTCCAGTATTCGAGCACGTCCATCTTGGGCTTCATCTCGACGGGACGGTCGTCGTCCTCGTCGATCATCCCGGGGATCATGATGTGGCCGAACCGGCCGGTCAGACCGGTCGCTGCCGCGAGCTCGAGCACCTTGTGGGCCTCGTCGACGGCGTACTGCGGGCCGCGCTCGACGTTCGGCGGCACCAGTTCCAGCGCGATGGTGTTGAGAGGCACCCCCACACCCTACGGATCACGCACCCGGCCGTGGTAAACCTCCCCCATGGCTGAACGGGTGACATTTCCCAGCGCAACCGGCCCGATGCTGGCCGGCGTGATCGACCTGCCGGACGGCCCGGTGCGGGGCTGGGGCGTGTTCTCGCACGGATTCACCCTCGGCAAGGACTCGCCTGCCGCGGCGCGGATCTGCAAACAGCTGGCCTCCGACGGGATCGGCATGTTGCGGTTCGACGCGCTGGGACTGGGGCATTCCGAGGGCGACTGGGGTGACGGCTCCTTCACCGTGAAGGTCAACGATGTCATCGCGGCCTGTACGTTCATGGCCGAGCGCGGCACCCCGGCCGACATCCTGGCCGGGCATTCGTGGGGCGGCGCGGCGGTGCTCGCCGCGGCGCGTGAATGCCCCGGTGTGCGGGCGGTGGTGACCGTGGGCGCCCCGATCGATCCGGCGCACGTCGAGCATCAGTACGACGCCTGCCTGGAGCAGGTGTTCGCCGAGGGCAGCGGCCAATGGATGGTCGGCGGTAAGACGCTGACCCTCAAGCGCGCCTTCGTCGAGGACGTCCGGGAGGCGAAGCTGCACCACAAGATCAAGGGCCTCAAGCTGCCGCTGCTGATCCTGCACTCCCCGACCGACAACACCGTCGGCATCCAGAACGCCAGTGACATCTTCCGCACCGCTCGGCACCCTCGCAGTTTCGTGTCGCTGGAGGGTTCCGAGCATCTGCTGACCGGGCCCGGTCAGGCGCACCGGGCGGGGCGGATCATCGGCGCGTGGGCCGACGCGTACTTGGGTACGCGCTGAAGCCCGGGTTACTCGAGCACATTGATCACGCACGTTGACGGACCCCTGCTTTACGGCCACACTGTATCCATAACCTTCATGGACAGGTGGTGTGATGGCGCACTCGCAGCCAGAAAGCAACGCGGCAGCGGTCGCCGACGACGAGCGGCCGCTGTTGCTGCGGGGAGCCCATGTGGTCACCATGACCCCGGGCCGCCCCGACTGGGAGACAGTCGACGTGTTGATCGAAGGGCAACGGATCGCCGCGATCGGCCCGAGCTTGCCGGCCAAAGACATTCGCGTGCTGGACATGTCCGGTCGCATCGTCATTCCTGGACTGGTCAACGCCCATCTGCACACCTGGCAGACCGCCTTGCGATTTCTCGGCGCCGACTGGACGCTGCCGGAGTACCTGGCCATCGCCCATGGCGGCGTCGGCCACCACTATCGTCCCGAAGACCTTTTTCGCGGCACCCTGGCCGGGGCCCTGAATCAGATGGACCACGGCGTCACCACAATTGGCGACTGGTCGCATAACTGCCTGACCCCCGAGCATGCCGACGCGGCGATCGAAGCCCTCATCGGCACTGGTGTCCGTGCGGTCTTCCTTCACGGCACCCCGTACGGTCTGCGCGACCGGCCCCAGGATGTCGGTGAGATCGACCGGTTGCTGGCCGGGCCGATCGCCGGCACCGACCTGGTGTCCCTCGGCCTGGCCGTCAAAGGGCCTCAGCTGTCCAAGCCGGAGGTTGCCGTCGCCGACTTCCGCACCGGGGCCGAACGCAACCTGATCATGTCGATGCACCAGAGCGCAGGTTCACCCGGGCCAGGATGGCAGGCGATCACCCAGGCAGGCCTATGGAGCCCGCTGGTCAACATCGTCCACGGCACGGGACTGGGCACCGGTCACGTCGAAGCACTGCTCGCGCAGGGCGTCACCTTCACCTCCACCCCCGAAAATGAACTGGGACAGGGCCACACCACGACCCTTCCCGATCGGCTGCTGGCCCTGGGAGCCGCACCTTCGCTGGGCACCGACACCGAGACCGCCACTCCGGCTGACGTCCTGTTCGTTGCGCGCATGCTGTTGGCGTTGCAGCGCGGCGTCGGTCACGACGCGGCCTTGGCGTCCACCGGTCTCGGTGCGACCACCATCCCCGTCACGGCCAGGCAGGCGCTGTCATGGGCCACGGTCGAAGGGGCGCGGGCGCTGGGTCTGGCTGATCGCGTCGGTCAGATTGCGGCCGGGATGTACGCCGACCTTGTGGTCATCGATGCCCGAGCCCTCAATCTGTGGCCGATGCATGACGCGGCCGCCGCCGCGCTGTACGCCCACCCCGGCAATATCGAAGCGGTCATGGTCGGCGGTGTGTGGCGCAAGCGCGACGGCCGCCTCACGCACGGCGGGTTGGACGCCGTCAAAGATGAACTCCATACCAGCGGGCAGCGGCTGGCCCACCAACTCAAGTTCCCCTCCATGGTCGGCAAGGTGCGCCAGCGCGTGGTACGCCGCGTCGTCAATCGCCAACTGCGCCAGCAGGTCCGGTGACGATGCGCCCGCTGGACGGGCACGTTCGGTCGGCCCGGTTCCACGGGTGCGACAACACCCCCGCCGACCATGGCGGGGAATCGACGCCCTAGGCGACCACTATGCGACAGCGCCCTCGGCAGCTGGGGTCAGCGTATCGATGACGGCCTGCGTGCTGCGTATCAGGTCGTGTTGGGCGATGTGGCCGATGTAGCCGTCGGGCCGGATCACGAGCAGCGTGTCGCCGCTGACCCCGTAGGCCTGACGGAATCCCCCAGAGGTGTCGACGAGATCGCCGGTGGCGGGCCCCTCTTCCCGCGGATGCACCGACGGTCCGGAAGTCCCGGCGTCGATGCGCAGGCGCTGCAGCGGCGCTCCGGTAACAGGCCAGCGCAGAGCGGCCAAGGACGTGGCGGCGTGCGGGCCGTAGGCCAAGGCGGTGAAATGTGTTCCGCGGTAGGCGTCGAACAACCGGACTCGGTCACCGTCACGGCTGAGCAGATCGGCATCGGGTGCCCGGTCGCCGACGCGCAGGGTAGCGGTGTGGTCGGCAGCCGATGGTGCCAGCGGGCCGCCCCGGTAGGTCAGAGTCAGTTGCTTTTCATCAGAACCGCGCCGGTAGCTGCTGGGGTCGAGCTTGCCGATCCCTTCGTACTTCTTGGTGGAGAGCCCCAGCACCCCAGCCGCGATCGGGCGGCGCTCCTGTTCGTAGGTGTCCAGCAACGATTCCGGTGCACCTGCCAGCACCTGCGCGAGTTTCCAGCCCAGGTTGTAGGCATCCCCGATGCCGGTGTTCAAGCCCTGCGCACCGGCGGGTGGATGCACGTGGGCGGCGTCTCCGGCCAGCAGGACGCGGCCGCGGCGATAGCGCTCGGCCAGCCGGATGTTGGGCCTGAACACCGATTCCCAGGAGATGCTCGTGATGCTGAGATGCTTGTTACGCGTGTGCGATTGGATACGGGCATTGATGGCGTCGATGCCCGACGGCGCCTCTTCATCTGGCGCCAACCGGATCATCCACTGGAACAGATCGCTGTGCGGCAGTGGGCAGGCACCGATGAAGCGTCCACCCAGGCCCGGCCAGACGTGCCAGTACTTGCGCGACAGCTTGCCGGCGACCGTGGCGTCGATGATGAGGGTCCGGTCGGCGTCATCGGTGGATCCGGTGAATTCGATACCGGCCTGTTTCCGTACGACGCTGCTACCCCCGTCGGCTCCGACGACGTAGCGGGCGTTGACCTCCTCGCGGCCCCGCGGTGACACGACGTGCGCGATCACCGAGGTCCCCGAGTCGGTGAAGTCGGCGAGTTCGCTGTCCGATTCGACGCACACGCCGTGGCTTTCAAGAACGTCGTGCAGGGCCTGGTTGGTGCGTGACTGCGGGATGAGCCAGGTGTCGGGAAACGGGATATCCGGCCCGCGTTGACCTTTGGCCATCATGCGCAGCGGGACGGTCACCGGGCCCAGGTGTAGGCCCATGGGGGGATAGAGGGAGCCGCCGGCGGTGATGTCAGGCAGGGCGCCGAGATCGTAGAGCACCTCCAGGGTGCGCGGTTGCAGGCCTTTGGCCCGCGAACCGGGGAAGCCGCGGGTCGCTTTGTCGATGACGCGCACGGAGATACCGCGCCGCGCCAGGTCGATGGCCAGCGCGGAGCCGGTAGGGCCGGCGCCGACGATCAGAACGTCGGTCGTCGAGGACGTGGGAGGAGTCGGGGTGGTCATGAGCTGAGCCGTTCTGTGTGTGCGGCCGCGAAGTCAGCCAGCACGTTGGCGACTTCACGTGGTCGTTCGAAGGGGGCCATATGGCCGCAATTGTCGATGACGCGGGTGTCTTCGGGGCGGAGCATGGCGACGACGCGGTCGAGCGCGGTGATCGGCGTGACCTCATCGTCATCGCCCCATACCAGCAGGCCGGGAACCACCAACTGTCCTGTGCGACGGTACAATTCGGCACGATCGAAGAGTCCAAAGTTGCGCAGGGTGGAAAAGAACGCGTACAGCGAGCCCTCGTAGCGGAAGGTCTGCCCGACCATGTCGCTCAGCGCGGCGGCGCGGCCAGGTTCGCGCACATTGTGACCGAGGTGTTGATCGAGGACCCGGCTCCCGATCGTGCGCGCCACCACGGTGGTCATCAGGTCGCTGCCCAGGAGCAGGCGCTGAGTCAACGGCGGTCGGCTCAACCCTGCCGGTCCCACCAAGGTCAGGGTCAACGCTGTGTTCGAGGGGACCGCCTGCAGGTAGGCCATCGCCACCAGGGCACCCATGGACGTGCCCACCAGGTGGTGGGGGCGGCTCTCGCCCACCATGTCAACAAGCTCCGCAAGCTGGCGCACGAACAGCTCTTGGTCATAGTCGGTGTCGACACGGTCGGAATAGCCGCGGCCGTAGGCGCTGTAGGTCAACGTCTGCAGTCCACGGCCGTGCAGATGAGCCGCCATGTCGTCCCAGTAGAACAACGGGACGGTCAGCCCACCGGCCATGACGACCAGCTGCCCGCCTTCGGGGCCGGAGAGCTCATAGTGGGTGATGCCGTCCGATAGTGCGATGAATTGGCCGCGCAGCTCCGCGCGTGCGGCCGAAGTGAGGCGGCGATCCTCCCCGGGTGCGACAAAGTATTTCATCGGGCACCGCCGACCGTTGCGCTCACGAACCGGGTGATGGCTGCGGCCACCCACTCCGGATCCTCCTGCGGCAGGAGGTGCCCACCGCAGGGGTGTACCTCTTCGGTCGCGCCAGGGATATCGTCGGCGAAATGCTGCCCACCCATCCCTGCGCTGCGCAGTATCAGGGTCGGCACCGTGATGGAGCAGATCTCGGTGCTGTGGTCAGGCTGATCGGTGCACACCAGGTCCACAAACGCCGCCCGGTTTCCGGGCCGGTTCCACAACCGATGCGCGCGGTCCACCACCGCATCGGTGATCACCTCGGCGTTGGGGGTTGCGGCTTGACGCAGGCTGCGTTCAACGGCCCGCCGGGGCATGAATCGTCGTAACACTTGACCGGCAATCGGATTGCGCGCCAACCGCATCGAAGCGGGCAGTTCCTTCTCCGGGTAACCCGTGGCATTGATCAAGACCAATGCCGCCACCCGCTCCGGCCGGATCACCGCAAGATTCCAGGCGATGTTGCCGCCCAGTGAGTTACCCACGATCACCGCGCTGTCGACGCCGATCGCACCGAGAAATCGGTGCACCGCGCCCGCGTAGGTGCGCACCCGGTAGTCCCGATCCCGGCGGGGGCCCGTGACCCCATGCCCCGGCAAATCGGGTCGGATGACATCGAAGTGAGTTTCCAGCCGGCGTGCCGCATCCTCGACGCCCCACAACGAGGACGCACTGCCGTGTAGCAGCACCAACGGCATGCCCTGCCCCGAGCGCTTGTAGTGCACCCGCATCCCGTCCACCGAAGCGAATCGGGAGTCGGGCTGCACGTCGCCATCTGCCGTCATAATGGATACAGTGTGACCATTAAATTGTGGGCTGTCAAGGTTTCGGTAATACTGAGGCTGTGACCACTACCTCGTCGCCGGCGCGGGGCCGCGGCCGCCCACCTATGCCACTGGAGCGGATGATCACGACCGCGATCGCCATCGTCGACGACCAGGGTGCCGATGCGCTCTCCATGCGGTCTTTGGCCACCGCCCTGGAATCGGGCACCGCCACCCTCTATCGGCACTTCGCATCCCGCGCCGAGTTGGTCGCCGCCGTCGTCGACGCCGTACTCGGCGAGGTGTCTGCCGAGGCCCCGTCCTGGGCCGACACCTCGTGGCGTCACGCGTGTGAGGGCGCAGCACACACGCTGTTCGCCGTCTTCAACCGGCACCCCAACGTCGCACCGCTACTCGTCAACCAGATCCCCTCCGGGCCCCATGCCGCGGCGGCACGCGAACACCTCATCGGCGCGTTGCTGGCCGGCGGCTTCTGCCCCCGCGATGCGGCCAAGACGTACACCACGTTGAGCAGATTCGTCCTCGGCTTCGCCATCCAGGCTGGCGGCACACACGCAGACGACGGCCCCTCGGCCGCTTCGGGAAACGTCGATCCCGACACTCACCCACACACGGCCGCGGTCGCCGAACACCTTCCCATCCCGCTGGCCGAAGAATTCGCCTTCGGGCTCAGCCTGCTTCTCGACGGGCTCACCGACCTCGCTCCCGCGACACCGCCGCGCCGGAAGAGGTAGATTTCCGCGGGCCATCCGAAGCGCCGGCCGACCGTACTTGTCGTACCCCTCTGCCAGAATCGGGGGTATGTCCACCGCCGCAGCATCTTTGGAACCCAAAGAGCGGCTGGAGGGACTCTTCGACGAGGTCGCCGAACTGATGGGCCAGCGCAACGCCATCGACAGCCGGCTGGTCGAAATCGTCGCCGAGATCGACCGCACCGACCTCGCCGGCATGACCGGCTGCCGCTCCATCAACGCACTGGTCGCCTGGAAGACCGGCATGTCCGAACGCAACGCCGAGATCATGGTCGCCATCGCCCAACGCCTCGACGACTTCCCCCGCTGCGCCCAAGGCATGCGGGAAGGCAAACTCTCGCTGGACCAGGTCGGCGTCATCGCCGAACGCGCCGCCGACGGGTCCGATGCCCACTACAGCGAACTCGCCCTCTCGGCCACCGTCAGCCAACTGCGCACCGCCATCAACTTCGTGCCCCGCCCGCAGCCCAAAGGAAAAACCGAACCGACACCACAGATCACCAAAACCGAACACGGTGAGCACACCACCTACCGCATCACCCTGCCCCGGCTGGAAGCCGCCACACTCGACGCCGCGCTGAAGTCCCGCCATGACGGTCTGGTCGCCGAACACCCCGGCGACCAGACCCCATTTCCCACCCAAACCGATGCCTTCATGAGCCTGGTGCACGCCGGCTGGGACACCGACGTCGCCACCCGCCCCCACGGCCAACACACCACCGTCATCGTCCACGTCGAGGTCGACCAACCCGCGGCCCTGCACCTGGGCCCGGTGCTCACCGACGAGGAACGCCGGGAACTGTTGTGCGATACCACGTGTGAGGTGTGGTTCGAGCGCGACGGCCGCCCGATCGGCGCCGGACGCACCACCCGGACCATCAGCCGCCGGCTACGCCGGGCGTTGGAGCACCGCGACCGGCACTGCGTCATCCCCGGCTGCGCGGCCAGTCGCGGCTTGCATGCACACCACCTCATCCACTGGGAGGACGGCGGCCCCACCGACCTGGACAACCTCGTGCTGCTCTGCCCACGGCACCACCGGATGCACCACACCGGCCAGATCACCATCACCGGCCCCGCCCACCAACTCGTCGTCACCGACACCGACGGCGACCCCATCGACCGCGGATCACTGGCCCGACCACCCACCACCGACCCACCCAACGTCGGCCCCTACCGGGGCCCGACCGGCGAACGCGCCCAATGGTGGTGGTACACACCCTTCCAACCACCACCGACGAGCGCCAATTAGCCGCGCCCCGCGCGGATCATGTCCTCCCGGGGAACGACTTTGACCCGTTCCCGGCCCTGCGCCGCGCCGAGCGCCATCTCGTGAGCTTCCAGGCGTTCCCATTCGGCCCACGTGGTGTAGTCGACACCGGTGGCGGAAAGGTGTTTCAGGATGCCGTCCGGATCACTGATCTCCGGCGGGCGAAGTCCGGGCAGATCGGCCAACAGGCTGTTGATCGTCTCGGCCGCATCGGATTTGGTGTGTCCGATCAACCCGATGGGGCCGCGTTTCACCCAGCCGGTGACGTAGGTGGCGTCCACCACCATCCAGTCGGCGTCGAGCACGCGTCCGGCGTCGTTGGGTACCACGCCGGCATGGTGATCGAACGGCAGATCCGCCAGATGCGACGACAGGTACCCGACGGCGCGGTACACGGCCTGCACTGGCCAGTCGGTGAATTCCCCGGTCCCCCGGACGGTTCCGTCACCGATCAACTCCGTGCGTTCGGTTCGTAGCCCCTCGACCCGGTCGGTGCCGAGCACCGCGACCGGCGACTGGCACAGGTGGAGGTGGATTCGGCGTGGCGCACCGGTGGGTTCCTTGTCCATGTAGCGCATCATGGTGTCGACGACGAGCTTGACCGATTTGGTGGAGTTGATGGCCTTCTGACTGGCCTCGTCGATCTCGAAGCCCTCCGGGTGCACGATCACGTCCACACTCGGCGAGTGCGACAGTTCGCGGAACTCCATGGGTGAGAACTTGATCTGGGCCGGCCCACGCCGGGCGAACACGTGTACATCGGTGGCCCGGTTCAGGGCGAGTCCCTGGTACACGTTGCCGGCGATCTCGGTGCCGAGTTGTTCGTCGGCGGGCTTGGCCAGCATCCGGGCGATGTCGAGCGCGACGTTGCCCGCCCCGAGGACGGCGACCTTCTCCGCCTCCAGCGGCCAGGTGCGCGGAACGTCGGGGTGGCCGTCGTACCACGACACGAAATCGGCGGCGCCGTAACTACCCGGCAGGTCGATGCCGGGGATGTCGAGTGGGCGATCAGCCCGAGCGCCGGTGGAGAAGATCACCGCGTCGTAATGGCGGCGAAGATCGGCGAGCGTCAGATCGGTGCCATAGTGCACGTTGCCGATGAATCGGATCTCGTTGCGGGACAGCACCCTGCGGAGCGCCTTAATGATCTCCTTGATCCGCGGATGGTCCGGCGCCACGCCGTAGCGCACCAACCCGTACGGCGCCGGTAACCGGTCGAAGAGGTCGACCCGGGCACCGGGATGTTCCCCGGTCAGGATGTCCGACGCATAGATTCCGGCCGGACCGGCCCCGACCACTGCCACACGGATGTCACGCACTCTGCACCTCACTCCAGTAAGTAAGGTGAGCCTAATTTGGCAGGCCGGTACCGCAAGACCTACCTCGGAGATGCGTGTCACACGGGCCGCTGTCAGCGCATGCTCCTGCTCGCCAACCCGAGCGCCCGGTGGACAATGGTGGTCATGAGAGGGTCACCATGAGCATGCCCGTCGCGTTCTTCGGGCACGGCAGCCCGATGAACGCCCTGGAGAGCAACCGGTACACCACCGCTTGGCAGCAGTTCGGTGCATCGGTACCGCACCCGCGCGCCATCCTGGTGATCAGCGCGCACTGGTACATCAACGCCACGGCGGTCACCGCGATGCCGCAACCGCGGACCATCCACGACTTCTACGGCTTTCCGCGTGAACTCTACGAAATGCATTATCCCGCAGCGGGTTTGCCAGAACTGGCCGGGGAGATCGCCGATATCGTCGAGCCGACCTGGGTGGGTGCCGATGTGGACAGCTGGGGTATCGACCACGGCAGCTGGTCGGTACTGGCCCATGCGTTCCCCGAGGCGGACATCCCGGTCGTGCAGCTGTCCATCAACGCCGAGAAACCACTGGACTATCACCTCGAACTGGGCGCCCGCCTGGCTCCGCTGCGTGACCGGGGAGTGCTCATCGTGGGCAGCGGCAATATTGTGCACAATCTGCGCGCCATGAATCCGGCCAGTCCCGATACCGGCTTCGACTGGGCCCAGCGGTTCGACGAGGCCGCGCGCGACCTGCTCGTCACGGCACCGGCAGACCTGGTGCGCCTGTCCGAACATCCCGACTATGCCGCGGCGGTCCCCACTCCCGATCACTTCATTCCCGGGCTGTACTTCGCAGGCCTGCTGGCCGCATCGGGCCCTGCCGCTTCCGTGTTGGTCGACGGTTATACCTACGGCTCGCTGTCGATGTCGTCGTATACGGCGTGACGGGCGGCTACGGTGTGCGCGTGAACCGTCTCGTCCTGATGGCCGCCACCCTGTTGACGCTCACCGGCCTGCTCGCACCGTCGGCGCGTGCCGCGTGCACCGATGCCTGGTGCGACCTGCGGGACCGCATTGCCGCCGCGGACAGCTACCTGGCCGGGCGGCCCGGTGTCATCGGCTACGTCCTGCGGGACCGCTCTACCGGTCAGCGGTACGCCAATCCGAACGCCGACTCGATGATCTGGACGGCGTCCACCATCAAACTCGCCATGGTCGTCGACCTGCTCACCCGCGAACGTGCCGGCGCCCTGCGGCTGTCCGCAGCCGACCGGCAGCTGATGGTGGCCATGCTGCGCGACTCCGACAACGACGCCGCCGACACGCTGTGGTCGCGGTACGGCGGACCCGATCACCGGGCCTTCAACGCCGACTTCCCCCGCTACGGCATGACCTCGCTGGCGCCCCAGCCGGGATTCGGAGACATCTTCCCGTACTGGGGTTTCCAGAAGGCTACGGCCAACGACCTGGACCGCTTGATGAATTACATTCTGGGGCAGATGAACTCCGCCGACGCGGCAGCGATTGCCGCCGAGATGCAACGGGTCGCTCCTGATCAACAGTGGGGAGTATGGGGCGCCGGGCCGGCAATGAATCCCGGCAACAAGAACGGCTGGTCCCAGGAACAGGGCGGATGGGTGATCAACTCGGTCGGGTTCGCCGGGCCCGGTCAGCGATTTACGCTGGCCATCATGAACGCGCTCGGCGGCGAGGGCGGGTATGACGACGGTGTCGCGACGACCACCAGGCTGAGCCAGATTCTGCTCGGCTGAGGGCTGATCAGACCCGGCGGACCGCCCGGATGGCCGGCGCGTTCGACGCCGTCAGAAAATTGCGCATATCCGCCGGGTACCGCACCTGCAGTTCCACCGATTCGGCGAACCGGTACGGCTGTGCCGCGATCACGCCGACGAGTTGCTTTCGGATACGGGACATTTCGGCGCGCACGGTGACAACGCGGGACCTGTCGCCGTAGAGGTCTTCGGCCAACTCCGGCGCCGAACGTCCCGCTCGCCGGGTGGCCAGCACGTAGAGGATCTCGGCGTGCCGCGGAGAGATCTCCCGCCGCCACGAACCGAATTGCCCGGCCATCTCCAGCGTCGGGACACTACTGTCCCGCAGGTCCAGGACGGCCCGGGTGGTGGCCGGCGCCTGCTCTTCGTCATCCACCGGACGCACCAGCCAACCACCACTGAGCGGCTCCAGATCACAGGGTCCCAGCGCCGGAACCCACGCCCGGCCCGGTGCCACGTTCTGCGGCAGCAGGATTCGGTGATGGGGCGGCAGTGCGCCGACCGCGGCCACCCACCCTTCCCCGTCCACGGCCAGCGCAGGGGCGCCGATGCGGGCCAGGATCGGCGCCGCGACCGCGCGGAGCTGGTTCAACGTACGGTCGTGCGCCTCCCGCAACTGCGATTCGGCCAGCCGTGCGACCAGATCGACCAGCGCGATGGTGGTCGGGTGCACGGTGGACGCCGGCCCCGAGACGTCGACCGCCCCGATGACCTGCCCGGTGCGCGGGTCCCGGATCGGGGCGCCGGCGCACGTCCACGAGTGGTGGCTGCGCAGGAAGTGCTCGGCGGAGAAAATCTGCACCGCGCGCCGGGAGACCAGCGCCGTACCGATGGCGTTGGTCCCGACGGCGGTCTCGCCCCAGTTGGCGCCCTCCGTGAAACCGAGCCGGTCGGCATGCATGAGCACGCGCGCAGCGCCCGAGCGCCACAGCACCCGGCCGCGCGCATCGGCGACCACCAGGATGTTGCTGCCGTCGGCCAGCACAGACTCCAGCCCACGGGAGATGTCGTCGAGCACGGCCAGCAGCCCGGACGACTGCCGCAGCAGATCCAGCGCACTGCGGTCGACATCCGGCGGGCAGTGGTGTTCGGGATCGATCCCCTTCCCCAACAACCTGTTCCAGGACTCTTCGATCACCGGGCGCGGCTTCGCGGGGGCGCGCCCGCCACCCATGGTCGCGTCGTAGACCTCGGACAACAACAGCGCGTAGCTCCGCGGGTCATCGCCGAGTGCGACCGCGGGTTCGGGAACCGACGAACCGGGCATTGACCCGATTGTGCTCCCCATCACAGTGCGTGTCACGCGCGGGGCTCAGCGATAGACCATGCCCCCGTCGATGAGGCCGGCCTGTCCCGTCATGTAGTCCGCTCCGGGACCGGCCAGGTAGGCGACGAAACCGGCGACATCCTCGGGTGTCTCCGGCCGGCCCAGGGCGATGGTGCCTGCGAACTTCTCGAACGTCTCCCCCACGGCTGCGCCGGTGAGCTCGGCGAACCTCTTGTCGATCTCCACCCACATGTCGGTCCCGACCACACCGGGGCAGTAGGCATTGACCGTGATGCCGTCGGCGGCGTGCTCCTTGGCGGCAGCCTGGGTCAGTGCCCGCACCGCGAACTTGGTGGCGCTGTAGGGGCCCAGCATCGCGAATCCCTCATGCCCGGCAATGGACGAGGCATTGATCACCTTGCCACGACGACCGAGTTCCTTGAACTTCGCGACGGCGGCCTGGATACCCCACAACACCCCGTCGACATTGATCGACCACAGCCGCGCCAGTTGCTGCGGGGTCACATCGGCCAGTGGGCCCACCAGTGCGATGCCTGCGTTGTTCACCATCACGTCGAATCCGCCCAGCGCCGTGGCGGCATGCTCGACGGCGGCGAACACCGCATCGCGGTCGGCTACATCGGCGACGAAAGTGGTGGTTTTCGAGCCGATTTCGGCGATCTCGTCGGCAACGGCGGCAATCCCTTCCAGGTTGACGTCCACCAAGGCGATATCGGCACCCTGGCGGGCCAGCTCAATTGCGATGCCCCGACCGATACCGCGGCCCGCGCCGGTGACGAGCGCGACCTTGTCCAGCAGCGGGGCTTCGATGCTTCGTGTCATGGTGTTTCCTCTCACTTGGACGGGTCGACGAGGACCTTCATCTTGGCGCCGGCGTGCAGCGCCTCGAAGCCTTCGTCGACCACGTCGTCGATACCGATGGAGGTCACCCAGCCGGTGGTGTCGTAGGCGCCCCGTGCCATCAGGGCGATCACGGCCTCGAAGTCCTCGAACGTGTAGCACAGCGATCCCTGGATGCGGGACTCGTTCATGACCAGCCGCAACAGCGGTGTGGTCAAGGGCTTCTCGTAGATGGCGACGCTGACCATGGACCGTCGAGCGCCCACGCAGGCCAATGCCGTCTCCACCGCGGGTGCCACGCCGGCAGCGTCGTAGACGGCGTCGGCGCCACGGCCGGACGTGTGTTCGGCGATGAAGGCCGGCACGTCCAGCGCGGTCGGGTCGAGGGTGCGCGCACCGAGTGCCTCGATGGCGGCCCGGCGGGTGGGTGCCGGCTCGACGACGTAGACGTCCTCGATACCCTTGCCGCGCAAGGCAAACCACAGTCCGATACCGATGGGTCCGGCGCCGAACACCATGGCGGTGCCCTGGGGGTCCGGATCGCCCAGGGTGGCAGCGTGGTAGGCCACCGACATCGGTTCGACGAGCGCACCCAGTTCCATGGAGACGTTGTCGGGCAGCTTGTGCAGCATGTTGGTGGGCACGACCGTGTACTCGGCCATCCCGCCGTCGGACATCAGGCCGTGGAAGCCGATCTGCGCGCAGATGTTGTAGTGGCCGGCTCGACACGCGGTGCACTTCCCACACCGGTAGACGGGCTCGACCGCGACCCGGTCACCTTCGGCCCAGCCCGTCACGCCGGGGCCCAGGGCGGTGATGGTGCCGGCGAACTCGTGGCCCATGACCAACGGCAGCTGCTGACCGGTCAGCGGGTGCGGTGCGGTGGGGACGAAGATCGGTCCGGCGAAGTACTCGTGCAGGTCGGTGCCGCAGATGCCGTTGAATCCGACCTGGATCTGGACGGTGCCCGGGCCGGGCTCCGGTTTGGCCACCTCGGTGACGTCGAGCTTGTTCGGTCCGTAGTACACAGCTGCTTTCATGCCCTCCGTTGTATGTGGCGTGCACCACAGCCGGAAAGAGTTGCAGGGGGTTGCACGGGCGCTGACCTGGGCCCGATGCCTATCCCGGGGTGCAACCCTCTGCAACCCTTGTGACGCTGGTCGCGCCGGTGTGTGCTGGCTCACATGACACAAACCATCGATGCACCAGCACCGTCGCAGCCAGAGGAGCTGTCCCCGCAGCAGCGCGTCGACGCGTGGCTCACCGACTTCGAACATGCGCTGGCCACTCGCGATATCGACCGTGCCGTCGGCAAGTTCGCCCTCGACAGCTTTTGGCGCGATCTGGTGGCGTTCACCTGGAACCTGAAGACGCTGGAAGGCCGCGAGGCAATCGCCGCCATGCTGACGACACGGTTGGCCGGTACCGATCCGTCCGGTTTCCGGACCCGTGAGACGCCGACTCAGGACGGGGAGGTGACCACCGCGTTCATCGAGTTCGAGACCGCAGTGGGCCGCGGGATCGGGCATCTGCGACTCAAGGGTGATCAAGCGTGGACTCTGCTGACCACGCTGCAGGAACTCAAGGGTCACGAGGAGGGCAAGGGCGTCACCCGGCCGCTCGGCGCGGTGCACGGGTCGGACCCGGACACCCGGTCCTGGGCCGAGAAGCGGCAGGACGAGGAACGCACCCTGGGCTACTCCGAGCAGCCCTACGTCCTGGTGGTCGGTGGCGGGCAGGGCGGCATCGCGCTCGGGGCGCGGCTGCGTCAACTCGGCGTACCCGCCATCGTCGTCGACAAGCACGACCGCCCCGGCGATCAATGGCGCAAGCGGTACAAGTCGCTGTGCCTGCACGACCCGGTGTGGTACGACCACCTGCCGTACCTGCCGTTCCCGGCGAACTGGCCGGTGTTCGCACCCAAGGACAAGATCGGCGACTGGCTCGAGTTCTATACCAAGGTCATGGAAGTGCCGTACTGGTCGAAGACCGCGTGCCTGTCCGCCACCTATGACGAGAACGAGAAGCGCTGGACCGTCGAAGTGGACCGCGACGGCGAGGCGGTGACCCTGCGGCCGGCGCATCTGGTGCTGGCGACCGGGATGTCCGGTAAGCCGAATGTGCCGTCGTTCCCCGGGCAGGATGAATTCCTCGGCGACCAGCACCATTCCAGCCACCACCCCGGCCCCGACCAGTACGTCGGCAAACGGGCCGTGGTCATCGGCTCCAACAACTCCGCGCACGATATCTGTAAGGCGCTGTACGAAAACAGTGTCGACGTGACCATGGTGCAGCGGTCCTCGACCCATATCGTGAAGTCGGACTCGCTGATGGAGTTGGGTCTGGGTGACCTCTATTCGGAGCGAGCGCTGGCCGCCGGCATGACCACCGAGAAGGCCGATCTGACCTTCGCGTCACTGCCCTACCGCATCATGCACGAGTTCCAGATCCCGATCTATGACGCAATCCGCGAGCGGGACAAGGACTTCTACGCCCGACTGGAGGCTGCCGGGTTCGACCTGGATTGGGGCGACGACGGGTCCGGCTTGTTCATGAAGTACCTGCGCCGCGGCTCGGGTTATTACATCGACGTCGGTGCATGTGACCTGGTCGCCGACGGCAGCATCAAGCTGGCACACGGCGACGTGTCACACCTGACCGCGAATTCCGTTGTGCTGTCAGACGGCACCGAGCTGCCGGCCGATGTCGTGGTCTACGCCACCGGGTTCGGTTCGATGAACGGCTGGGCCGCCGACCTGATCGGTCAGGACGTCGCCGACAAGGTCGGCAAGGTCTGGGGCCTCGGCTCGGACACCACCAAGGATCCCGGACCGTGGGAGGGCGAACAGCGCAACATGTGGAAGCCCACCCAGCAGGAGAACCTGTGGTTCCACGGCGGGAATCTCCATCAGTCCCGGCACTATTCGTTGTACCTGGCGCTGCAGCTCAAGGCTCGCCACGCCGGGCTACCCACTCCGGTGTACGGGCTGCAGGAGGTGCACCACCTGAGTTAGCAGCCGCCGTCAACGGTGCGGTTGGGCCTGCCCTGGTCGTCGACAACGACGTCGATGGCCCCAGCCCGGGACAGGCCCACCCGTACCGTCCGGGGACCGATCCACTGAATAACGTTCAGCGCCATGGCATCCGAGTTGACACAACCCAGATCGCTCTCCCGCGAGAGGAGGCCACGGCGGGTGTGCAGGCGCAATTCCCAGGTGAGGTCGGGCGCCAAGCCGGCCGTGCTCTGGTATACCACCACTTCCACGTCGCCGTCGGGGGCGCGATACGTGCCCACGGCATGCATGGGGCTCGCGTACGCCGCAGCGAACCAGCCGATGAACCCCACCGTCGCGCCGCAGAGCAGGCATACGGCCACGCCGGCCCACTTCACCGCGGCACGGCCGAGCCCCAGCCAACAGGCCAGCGCCAGCAGCAGGAAACCCGGCACACCGAACCACACCGGGTGATAGATCCACGGCCGCAGCAGGTAGTACGGGTAGAGCAGGAATCCACCCACCGCCAGGGTGCACAACACGGCACCTATCAGGGTCAGGACCGCCACGGTGGTGGCGCTCGATCGTTTGCGACGAGCCACCCGGTCAACCTAGTCCATGCATGAGCGTCACGGATTGATGGTGCGTTCCCCCACTTGGCGGCCCCAGACGTACTCGGCGGCCAGCGGCTGGCCGAGCTCGAAGTGGTTGTACGGGGCGATGCTGGCACCGGTGTCCATCACCAGATACGGTGCCGGCCACAGGTCCCGGGTGATCGGCTGCCAGCAGCCCGGCCTGCCCTCCGGCCCACCGCGAGCGTTGACCCTCGGCAGGTTGTCGGGATAAACGTAACCGTTCCCGGCGCCCACCAATTCGTCGGCGAGCACCAGCGAGTACCCGTTGCCACCGAGCATGTCGGCGAAGCGCGGCGCGACATCGTGGAAATTCCGCAGGGTGCACAGCAATTCGGGGCTGTAGTAATCCAGCAACTTGGTGGTCGGCAACAAATCCTGGGCACCACGCACCAGATACGGCCCACCCCGCTCGAACACATCCCCGGCGTTGTTACCGAACCCCACCGCCGACATCAATGCCGCATCGATGGTCCCCCGCTCGGCGTTGAGCGTGCGCGCCGTCACCACCGCATGCCCCAAACCATCGAACAGATTCGGCGCCGCATCCGCATACACCGTCGACAGATCCGCCAAACCCTGTGTGTCCCGGCGGATCTGCGGCATCCGGGCATTGAGCTCACCCAGGATGTCATTGCCGTTCACCAACGACTGGCCGAACTTGTCCCCCAACCCGTCCAGCGCCTGCGCCGCCGCGGTCAACGTCTGGTTCAACTTCACCGGATCCACCTGCTGGGCGATCCCCATGATCGTCTCGAACAACGTGTTGAACTCGGTGGTGGTACTGATCGCATTGATCACCGCACCCGGCTTGAGCTTGTCCGCAGACGGATCCGCCGGTGATACGAACGAGATGTACTTGTTGCCGAACACCGTCGTCGCGCGGACCTGTGCGTCCACGTTGGCCGGAATCAAGTTCAGATATCGCGGCTGCACATTGAGCGTCAGTTTCGCCCGAGGGCCCGTGCCGTCAGTGACTGCGTCGGCGGATTTCAGCCGCCCGATCGGCACCCCGTTGAACGTCACCTTCGACCCGGGATCCATCGACAACCCGGCCCGCTCGGCCATCACCACCACGGTCGATTTCTCGTCGAAATACCCGCGGAACTGCGCCCAGGTCAGCCCGAAGACGAGGACCACGACGGTCAGCAGTACGGCGCCGGCAATCCGGTACGGCGGTTCCTTGGCGTCGTTGAACGGACCTTCGTCCTCTTCAACGTCGCCGGAGAGTTTGGAACCCCCGGTATCGGATACCTCTGTCACCGGAGAATTGCACCACGCCACAAGGTATTTCACCCATGCCGCAGCCTGTGATCCTCACCCCTCGAGCCGGCAACTGTGACGCCGGCGACATACCTGGCGCCTAGTGCCAGTCCCAGACGGACATGTCGCCTGCTGGGTAGTTCTGGCAGATGTCGGTGGTGTGGGCGGCCACGCCTTTGTTGTTGAAGAACAGTTTGGCCCAGTTGGGCCAGCGCCAGGACATTTGTTCGTAGAAGGCGTTGGTGGCGGTGTCTTCGGAGTATTGGCGGCGGCCGGCGTAGTCCAGGGAGAAGAACCAGTGGATGCGGTCTTGGGCGCCTTGTTGGTCGGCGGCGGGTTTGTTGTTGTAGTCGATCATGTAGCGCTCGTAGTAGACGGGTTCGACGTCGCGGGCGGCGGCCATGATTTGTTCGGCGGTGCAGGGGGTGCGCAGGATGCGGTTGGGGATGGGGTAGTCGTCGGTGGCATCGGCTGAGGCGATGCCGGAGGTGGCCAGGGCGCCGGCCAGGGTTGCTGCGGCGACGCCGAATCGGATTGCCTTGTGCGTCATGGGTGTTCCTTCCTAGTGCTGGGCGGCCGCGACCTGGTCGAGGATGACGCGTTGGTCGGGGCAGTAGTAGTTCAGGGCGGCACCGAGGAATTGCCAGTTCTGTTGGGTGCTGTTGTGGCGGTCGAGGTTGTCGCCGACGAATTTCGCGGAGGCGTAGGCGTCGTGGTCGACGTTGTTGTAGAGGCGTTTGCAGACCAGTTTGCCGATCCAGGCGTTGTAGTCCTTTTGCCCGTAGATGCCGTAGGTGTGCAATTCATGGGCGAAGTTGGTGTCCGGATCCCGGTCATAAGCCGGATCCGCCTGGGCGGGGGCAGCCAATCCCACGGCGGCTCCGACGATCAGGGCTGTGACGGCGAACTTCATGACAGGGCCTCCTCGGGTGACTTCTGAATAGGTGCCGGCCAGTTCGACGGGACCGGGCGCTGACGCACGCGTTGCGGCCACCAGAACCACTTGCCCAGCAGCGCGGCGATCGCCGGGGTCATGAACGACCGGATGATCAACGTGTCGAACAACAGACCCAGACCGATCGTCGTGCCGACCTGCCCGATCACCGTCAGCTCGCTGACCGCCATGGAGATCATGGTGAAGGCGAACACCAGACCCGCTGAGGTGACCACCGATCCGGTCCCGCCCATGGATCGGATGATGCCGGTGTTCAGGCCGGCATGGATCTCCTCCTTGAACCGCGACACCAACAGCAGGTTGTAATCGGCCCCGACGGCCAGCAGGATGATCACCGACATCGCCAGCACCATCCAGTGCAGGGGTGTGTTCAGCAGGTGTTGCCACAGCAACACCGAGATACCGAACGACGCCCCGAGCGACAGCAGGACCGTACCGACGATCACCGCCGCGGCCACCACCGCCCTGGTGATGATCAGCATGATGATGAAGATCAAACACAGCGAGGCGATACCGGCGATGATGAGGTCGTAGTTCGCCCCCTCCTGCATGTCCTTGAAGGTGGCGGCGGTGCCCGCGAGGTAGATTCTGGAGCCCTCCAGCGGGGTGCCCTTGATCGCCTCCTTGGCGGCCTGCTTGATCGCCTCGATATGCGAGATGCCTTCGGGGCTCATCGGATCGCCGTCGTGGCTGATGATGAAGCGCACCGACTTCCCGTCGGGCGACACGAAACTCTTCATACCCCGCTTGAATTCGGGATTGTCGAACGTCTCCGGCGGCAAGTAGAACGAATCGTCGTTCTTGGCCGCGTCGAACGCTTCGCCCATGGCCGACGAGTTGTCCTGCATCGCCGACATCTGATCCTGTATGCCCTTCTGGGTCTGATACATGGTCAGCATGTAGGTCTTCATGTTCTTCATCGTCGCGATCATCGACGGCATCAACGCCACCATCTGGGGCATCAGGGTGTCCAGCCGCTCCATGTCCGGCATCAACTGCTGGATGTCGTCGGTCATGGTGTCGATCCCGTCGAGGGTGTCGAAGATCGACCGGATCGCCCAGCACGACGGGATGTCATAGCAGTGCGGTTCCCAGTACAGGTAGTTGCGGATCGGGCGGAAGAAATCGTCGAAATCGGCGATGTGGTCCCGCAATTCGGCCACATCGAGGGTCATGTTCTTCATCTTGGTGACCATCGAATGCGTGGTGGCCGCCATCTGCACCGTGATGTTCTGCATCTTGGTCATGTTGTCGATGGTGGTCTGCATATCGTCGGCCTGCTTGAGCATGGTGGCCATCATGTCCTGCTGGTACTTCTCGTTCATTTTCTGAGAAGTGCCCTGCATGCTGATCTGGAACGGGATCGAGGTGTGCTCGATCGGGGTGCCCTGCGGGCGGGTGATGGCCTGTACCCGGCCGATACCCGGGGTGCGGAACACCGCCTTGGCGATCTTGTCGATCACCAGGAAGTCCGCGGAATTGCGCAGATCGTGATCGCTTTCGATCATCAACAGCTCGGGGTTCATCCGGGCCTGGTTGAAATGCCGGTCCGCCGCCGCGTACCCCTCGGCCGCGGGAAGGTTGTCCGGTAGGTAGTTACGGTCGTTGTAGTTGGTCTTGTATCCGGGCAGCGCCACCAAACCGACCAGACACAGCGCGATGGTGGCGACCAGGACCGGTCCCGGCCAACGCACCACGACGGCACCGATCTTGCGCCAGCCGCGGATACGCGCACTGCGCTTGGGCTCCAACGTCTTTCCGAAGCGGGTGGCCACCGAGATGATCGCCGGGCCCAGGGTCAGGGCGCAGAACACCAGCGTCACCATGCCCACCGCCAACGGGATGCCCAGGGACTGGAAGTACGGCAGTTTGGTGAAGTGCAGGCAGAACGTCGCACCGGCGATGGTCATACCAGAGCCGAGGATGACGTGTGCGGTGCCGTGATACATGTCGTAATAGGCCGCCTCGCGGTCCATCCCCCTGGTGCGGGCCTCCTGATAGCGGCCGATCAGGAAGATCGCATAATCCGTCGCGGCGGCGATGGCCAGCGTCACCAACAGGTTCGTCGCGAACGTGGACAGCCCGATGATGTCGTAGTACCCGAGGAACGCCACCGCTCCTCGGGTGGCGGCCAGCCCGAGCACCACCATCACCAGGGTGAGCAGAACCGATACCACCGATCGGTAGATCAGCAGCATCATCACGATGATCACGGCGAATGTCAGCGCCTCGATCACCCGCAGGCTCCGGTCGCTGGCGATCTGCTGATCCGCGGTCATCGCCGCAGGACCGGTGACGTACACCTTCAGCCCGGGCGGCGGGGTCATGCTGTCGACGGTCGACTTCACGGCGTCGATGGACTCGTTGGCCAGTGACTCGCCCTGGTTACCGGCGGTGTACACCTGGACGTAGGTGGCCTTGCCGTCAGCACTCTGGGCGCCGGCCGCCGTCAGCGGATCACCCCACATGTCCTGGATGTGCTCGACATGTTTGGTGTCGGCTTCCAGCTTCTTGATCATCTCGTCGTAGAACTTGTGCTCGGCATCCCCGAGCTGATGATCGGCCTCCAGCACCACCATCGCCGAGCTGTTCGACTTGAACTCGTCGAAATTCTGCCCGACGCGCTTCATCGAGATCACCGATGGCGCCGTCTCCGGGCTCATCGACACCGCCTTCATCTGCCCGACCTCTTCGAGCTGCGGGACGATGACGTTGAGCAGTGCGACTACCGCTATCCAGCCGATGATGATCGGAACGGCAAGCGTGCGAACCCATTTCGCAATGCCGCGACGATCGTTCTCGGTGGCGTGCGGGGTGGCCTTGAAAGGATCCGTCGGCGGATCGGCGTGCGTATCGTTGCGGGGTGCACTCATGCTGATTTCACCAAGCAGTAGGTGTGGGCGCCGACACCGTCGACGGTACGTTGGTCTTTCACTTCGTCGTCGACGGTGATGCGGCAGGACAACGTGGAACCGTCGCCTTGCCCGGAGATGGTGGGGAACACCGACGGGGCGGTGGTGCTCAACGTCAACGTCCACGGCAGCGGGGCATTGTCGGCCCGCTGCGGTTTGGCGTCGAGGTCCATGTAGTTGATATTGGCCGTCGCCCCCGGCTCGCCCCAGATCTCGTATTTGACGACCTTCGGGTCGAACGGCTCACTCTCGTCGGAGGCACTGTTCTCGGTCGACACAT
Organism: Mycolicibacterium sp. J2; assembly: GCF_026240945.1. Lineage (GTDB taxonomy): Bacteria > Actinomycetota > Actinomycetes > Mycobacteriales > Mycobacteriaceae > Mycobacterium. The sequence goes on along the minus strand of NZ_JAPFPY010000010.1, from coordinate 78,518 downwards.
AACCGGGGCCGGTACCGAAGAACGTGCGCACCCGCATCACCGTGAACGACGCGACGGCGACCACCACCACAATGACGAGCGGTATCCAGACCCGCTTCAACACGTTCATCGCCCCGACTCCGTCCGATCGTGAACAGCCTTATTAGGCTAGCTAGTCGACTGGACGAGATTAGCCAATCGGCTAAGTTAGGACAAGACGGACGACAAAGTCTGTGACGGCGCACACCGCGCATGCGAAGATGCGCGGCAGGTCACAAGCTCGACCGAGGAAAGGAGGCGGGTCGCATGGCCAAACCGGTGGCACAACGCGGCTTCGCCCGTGAACGCGTTCTCGACGCCGCTCTTCATCTGTTCGCCGAGCGAGGCGTCAACGGCACATCCCTGCAGATGATCGCCGACCATCTGGGCGTCAGCAAGGCCGCCATCTACTACCAGTTCCACACCAAGGACGACATCGTGCTGTCGGTGGTGCGGCCGGTCTTCGACGATATGGACCGACTTGTCCGGATCGCCGAGACGATCTCCAATCCCGAATCCCGTCGCGACGCGACTATCAGCGGCTTCGTCGAGATGGCCATCCGGCACCGCCGGATCGGCACGATGTTCTACGGCGACCCGGCCGTCCTGGAGCTGGTGCGGGCCCATGAGGAGTTCGAGGATTGCGCCGATCGCCTGCGCGAGTTGCTGATCGGCCCGACGGTGGACGTCGAGACGCGCGTGACCATCGGAATGCTGACTGCCGGCATCTTCGGCAGCACCACCGAGCCCCACCTCAGCGACGTCTCCGACGCCGACCTCCATCGCATCCTGCTCGACCGCGCACAGCGCCTTCTGGCGGTGGCCGCCGAGCCCGGCAACGCGGCACTGCGCCCATGATCGTCCGCGGCGCAGTCCTCACCGCGTTGGCCACCGTCGCCGTGCTGGCGCCGGCCGGTACGGCGAACGCCGCGCCCAGCCCGCTGGACACCTTGGTGACGGCCGCGACGCAGCGGCTGCAGACGGCCGACCCGGTCGCGGCGGTCAAGTGGATCACCCACGGCGATATCGAGGATCCGGCGCGGGTCCAGCAGGTCCTCAACGCCGTCGCCGCCACCGCGGGCACCCACCACGTCGACGCCGATTACGTCACCCGCATCTTCACCGACCAGATCCACGCGACCGAAGCCGTCGAGTACCGGCGGTTCTCCGAGTGGAAACTCGATCCTGCCGCCGCACCGACCGCAGCCCCGGACCTGTCCTCGTCGCGGGCGCGCATCGACACCCTGAACGAGACGATCGTCGATGAGCTCGCCGCGCAACAGGATCTGCTGCGCTCACCGGCATGTGCCGCGGCGCTGCGTGGTGCCCTGGACAACGCCGGGACGACCTTCGGGCTGGACTCGGACTACCGGCAGGCACTGGCTTTCGCCACGCACTCGTACTGCGCGTGACTCATATCGGGCCCGACTTATACTGCGGCTGAAGACGTCCCGCGGACCTGTTTGGCGAGCCCGAAGGTGGCGATGGTGCGGACCAGTTGCTCCAGTTCTTCGATGCCGGTGGCCGGCACGGCATCACGAGCCAGCCACCATCCCGGGCCCGCCCGGCCGAGCACCAGGTGCGGCACCGGTGCGTTCAGCACCGTAACCGGCTCCGCGCGGATGATCCGCGCCTGCAACGGTCGGCCGTCGGTCCTGCGTACCAGCAGCCCGGCCGGCCATTTGAGCACGTCGATACTGCCGACCGCATACCGGCCGCCCAGCCCGATCTGGATCACGTCGTCGACCAGCGGCACGGTCAGACGGATGGCACCGTCCCGGATCTCGTCCAGATCGGGCACCCACAGCGGCAGTCCACAGGCAACGAGCACCCCTTAATGGTAATCGTTGCCAATAACTGGGGTCAGCGCGCTCCGACCTCGGCGGGCAGTGGTGGTGGCAACGGCGTGGTGGAGGTCGGTGTTGTGGAGGTCGGCACCATGGACGTCGTCACCGTCGTGGTCACCGTCGTCGTGCCACTCGTCGAGGTGGAAGTCGAGGGGGACGTCCCCTGCGGTTCGTGCACGTCGGTCAACGGCTCGCTTCGCAGCAGGGTGCCGCCTGCGGTGACCTTCAGGGTGCTGGGCGTGACGGTGTAGGTGACACCGTCGCTCTCCGCGACGTAACCCCCGCCCGACGCGGTGGCCGTCAGCACCAGCTTGGCACCATCGCGGATCCGCACACCGCGATACTCGTAGCCGCCGCTGGAGTCTTTGCAGATGGCGATGCGTGAACTCGACGTGCTACCGAACAGGACGGCGACGGCGGGGGCGCTGCACCTGGCGGTGGAATCGACATAGCCCTGGCTGTCGGCGGTGGGCGCGGCCCAGGACAGACCGGCCGCGGCGGCCAGCAATGCCAGCCCCGCCACGCCGGATGCGGTCAAGCGGACAACGGATAGCGTGGAAGTAGACATCACCTTCCACCTGACCACGACCCGGGTAATTGCGCGAGCGTCAACACCGAGACACAACCGAATCGTTAAGCCTTCGCAACACACTCGAGGTTGCGCGCACCGACCATCACGCGCTGTCATCCGTCGGCGTCTTGCAGGATCTGCCGCAGGCGCTCCAGTGGATCGCCGACGCCAGGGTGGAGTTGCCGCCCGGGATCCCGTTCGGTCGGCGCCGCCCCGCCCACCGGCGCCGGGACCGGTGCTGCGACAGCGGGTGGGGGTGGAGGTGGTGGCGGCACGGCGGCCACCGCGCGCAACTTGTCCGCCAATCGCGCCGCCGCGGATTCCCGGATCGCCCGGCGATCGTCGTCGGGATCGGCGTTGCCCGCGAAACACCGCTCGGGTGCCTGGTGCACCACCTCGAGGGCGGCACGGTAGTGCCGCGCGGCGGTGGCGGCGTCGAACCTGTCGACCGCCCGGTCACCGAGCGTTTCACGCACCAGTTCAAGGTTGATCCGCACCGGGCAGGAGGACGCACTCGCGGTGTGCCCCAATGCGGACGCGAACGCGGCGTCCGCATCGTCGAGCCGGTCCTCCAGCACGGCCAGGCCGCCGGCGGCCACCTCCGCCCGCGCGGGCTCCACGATATTGAGCGTGCCGAGCACCGCGACATCGGTGCGCAGGGCGTCAAGCCGTCCTGCGGCGAAGTTGCGGGCAGCCGAATCGCCTGCGATCACGACCGATAGCGCCTTGACGATGACGAGGACGAGCGCCGCCGCCACCGGCGCCGACCACAGCAGCAGCTTGCGCCTGGTCCCTGTCCTCCTGGTCCGCTTCACGGGGCTGCCTCGACGTCGACGGGACGGGTGCGCCGGAACTCGCGCAGGACGGTGAACAGCTCGGCCAACAACAGCACACCGGCGACAGCCGCTGCAGCCCAATAGATCTCGGTGCGCCGCACCGCGGTCTCGGCGGGACCCTGGCGCTGGTTCTGCGGGTCGTCGGGCAACACGGTGCCCAAGGGTGCCGCGTCGACGCGCGGCAGGTAAGGCACCCCGATCTGACCGGCGATCCGCTGGAGCGTGTCGACGTCGGGGTCGGCCTCGGGACCGGCATAGCCGAGCACCGCGCCGCCCGTCACGGCCGCGGGCGGAAGGTCGAATTCCCTTGCCGAGGCGTCGCTTCCGGGTGCCCCGGCACCGAGATAGAACACCAGATTGTCGGCGCGGGGATACTGCTGACGGGCGCTGATCAGTTGGTAGCGCAGCACGGTGGCGGCTGCCCAGGCGTTCGGTGCACCGACGCCGTCGACGGGTTCGGGCTCCGGGCGCAGCGCATCCACCATCGGGCGCAGGCTCCAGGTATCCGCGGACAACGGCCAATCCAGCGTGGGCTCGCCGGCGAAGGAGATGACCGCGAAGCGGGCCCGTGGGTAGCGGTCGATCAGAGCGCCGATATCGGCGCGCGCGGCGTCCATCACCGCGGCCATATCCGCAGACCGGTCGAGCACCACGAACACGTTCGGGGCGGTCTCGCCGACCGGACGTGTCTGCACGTCGTCGCCGAACACCGGTCGCGCGCAGGCGAACACCAGCAACACCGCGGCGCCGGTGACGCCTGCCCAGCGCCACAACGCCTTCCGTGCCCACCCGGCGGATCTGATGCGCCATAGGGCCGTGCCGGCACACCACAGGATCACCGCGGTCAGCATCAGCAACAGCACGGGATCCAGGACGGGCAGCAATCTCATCGCCGCACCAGCCTGGGCCAGATCAGCAGGGCCGTGACCGCCAACAGCGCGACGACCAGTGGAATATCCGGGGACTCCACGGTCCGCGTGGTCACCTCCCCGGTGGCAGCGGAAACCACCGCGGGCGGGCGAGCCATGATCTCGGCGATACGCGCAGCGGTGCTCCCGTCAGCCGGCACGGCCACACCCCCGGTGGCCTGGACCAGCCGGTCGAGGGTGCCGTCGTCGCCGCCGACGACCACGGCGTTCACCTGAACCGCGGCAGTGTCGGCCAGTTCACGGACCCGGTCGGCGCTGAACAGCCGGCCTCGCGGGTCCCCTGGCCGGCGCAGCGCCCCGGGGCCCACATAGATCAGCGAGCGCGGATTGGCCGCCGGTTCGCCGAAGTCCGGGAAACCCGTCAGACACATGGCCAGCACGTCGTCCACATCCGCGGCGTAGTCGGTGTAGGACACATTCGCGACCAAACCCGCGCCGCTGCGAGCGGCGGCGCCGAAGTGTGCTGCCGCATACTGGTAATCGCGGGTCAGCGGGATGACCCGACGGTTCGCCGACGTCAGTCCGATGCGTTGCGCACCGAACCCCGGGGTGCGCTCGGCGAAATACCGCAACACCGCCGCGACGGCGGGGTCCGATGCCGGGGCACCCGTGCAGACCATGATGTCCTCGGCCGGGCGCGCCAGATTGCCGTTGGCCGCCGAGGGCAGGCCGGAGGGCCGGGCCGCCGCCAGCGTCGCCGCGGCGAATCCGGTGACGAGCAGGAGCGCCGTGACCGCCAACCACAGTGTGCGCAACCGCACCGCGCGCCGATACTCCGGCAGCCGGGTCAGGCGTGCGGTGTTGGCCAGCGGGCGTAGTCGGCTTCGTCCGGTATCCGTCGGCCACAGCGCCGCTGCGGCGATCACCGCCGCCAGCGCCACGCAGCCGGCGATCGCCACCACCCACCAGTTCAGGTCCACGTGCGGACCAGCTCCTCGGCTCGATCGCCGACGGCGGCGATGTCCACCACCGACGACGCGTTGAACTGGGCATCGACCAGCGCGGCGAGCACCGGTGCGGCCGGGGCGAGTTCACTGTTCGCGATGGCACTCACATGCATGTACTCGGCGCGCACTCCGGTGCTGCGGTGCAGGAATCGGCGCAATTCGCCGCTGATGGCCGCGCAGGCAGGGGCCGCAGCGAGTTCGCCACGCCGGTAGCGCTGCGCGATGGAACCGATGGCGTGGGCCGCGCGCCGCTTGATCAGTTGGTCGCGCGCGGCCGACAGCAGCGGCACCGCTGCGCGCCGCCCCTCGGCGGTGCACACGAAAACCGCTGTGTACCAGAGGGCCAGAACGATCAGACAGAGTGCCGCCACCCACAACCAGGTCCGCGCGTACGGTTCCGGTCCGGTGACATAGCGAAGCAGATCAGCGAGCACGGGCGTACACCTCTGTCATACCGGTCAGTCCAGTCCGGATGCCGGCGCTGCCGCCGAAGGCGCCGTGCACCACGCCGCGAGCCGTGAGGAACTGCGAGACCTCCTGCCGCCGTTGGTGTTCGGCGGTTCGATAAGCCTCGATGACCCTCTCCCCCAGCTCGGCACCGCCGAACACGAACCCACCCCCCGCCACGTCGAAACCCGCCCGGCGGTCATCGGCCGAGGACACCGCCGGCATATCGGTGATCATCGCCCACATCACCTCGTGCCGGACGGTCAGCCGGTCCAGCACATCGCCGAGCTCGGCACTGGCGTCGGGTTCGTCGGCCACCACCACGATCAGCAACCGGTGCCGGTAATGGTGGGCAACCCAATCGAGTTGCACGGCAATATCACTCGGTGCCGGGCGCGTGGTGCTGTGCTGGTGGTAGCGGTGCAGCAGGTACTCGACGTGCGTCTCGCCCCGGCGCAGTCGGATATCCACGCAGCCCCTGGCGTCACCGGCCACCATGCCGATCTGGTCGGATCGGGGCAGCGTGATGAGGCCGACCGCACCGATCACGTTGGCCGCCACGTCACGCTTGAGCTCACCGGAAGGCGCCAGAGCGGACACGTTGCGCCCTGTGTCTGCCACCACCAGCACCTTGTGGTGCTTCTCCGAGACGAACCGTTTGATCAGGGTGTGACCGGACCGGGCAGTGGCTTTCCAGTCGATATCGCGGACGTCGTCACCGGGCACATAGGGCCGCAGGTCATCCAGCTCCAGGCTGCGGGTGTGCACCAGCGCGTACCGCCCACCGTCCAGTAGCGCACCGGCATCCCGGCCGAAATGCGCTCTGGCGCGGTCCAGATGCTTTCCCATCGCGCGTCAGGGCACCCGGACGGCGCGCAGCACCGCATCGACCACCGTATCCGCGGTGATCCGGGCGCTGGCCGCTTCGAAGCCGAGGATCAGCCGATGCCGCAGCACGCGGTGCGCGACGTCCGCGATGTCTTCGGGCACCACGTGGCCGCGGCCGCGCAGCACGGCCAGCGCTCGGGCGGTACGACAGAAGGCGATGGTGGCGCGTGGGCTGGCACCGTACTCGATCAACCGGGCCATCGCGGTGGGCAAATGCCCCTCGGGTGACCGGGTGATGGCCACCAGCGTGCTGGCGTACTGGATCAGCGCGCGGTCCAGGTGTACGGCACCGGTCAGTTGCTGGACCCTGCGGATATCGTCGACGCCGACGACCGGCGCGCTGTGATGGTCCTTGTCGTACAGGCCGATGTCCATCCTGGCGATGATCTCGACCTCGTCGTCCACCGTCGGGTACCGGACGATGTCCTTGAGCATGAAGCGGTCGGTCTGCGCCTCCGAGAGCGGGTACGTGCCCTCCTGGTCGACGGGATTCTGGGTGGCAATGACCAAGAAGGGTTCTGGGATCGGATATTCGACGCCGGCGATGGTGGTCTGGCGTTCCTCCATCGCCTCGAGCATGGCGCTCTGTGTCTTGGCGCTGGATCGGTTGATCTCGTCGAGCAACACGATATTGGTGTGCACCGGCCCGAGTTGGGTGACGAAGGTGTTGGCGGCGGCGTCATAGATCTGTGTGCCGATGATGTCGCTGGGCAACAGATCCGGTGTGCACTGGATGCGGCGGAACCCCCCGCGAATCGACTCGGCGATCACTCGGGCCGCCGTGGTCTTGGCCAGCCCTGGCACACTTTCGATCAGCAGGTGGCCGCCGGCCAGCAGCCCGAGCAGCATCGATTCACGAAGGTGTTCCTGGCCGACCACCTTGGCCGAGAACGACGTGGCCACCGCACCCACGATGTGCTGGGCCTCGGCGACGTCACGTTCGTTGAGGCGCGCACCTGCCGTCGTCATCCCGGGCGGATACCCCGCGGGCGCTCACTTCATGCCCACCGGAATTCGCTGATGCCGGTCGGTCGGGGCGGGCAACCCTCCGACCGCGGCTCAGCGGCCGACCGGCACCAGCCGAGCGAGGCTCCCCGCAGGGCGCGCGGGCACAATTTGCCGGTGCACAGGTGAGTGAGTACTCTCTCCCCTTGTGACCGCCTCCCGCCGCGAGCAGCTCATGGCCACCGCGCTGCACCTGTTCGCGGCCAAGGGCTATGCCGCCACGTCGGTGGCCGATATCCAGCAGGCGGCCGGGCTGGCACCCGGCTCCGGGGCGTTGTACAAGCACTTCAGCTCCAAACGCGCCCTCCTCGAGGAGGCCGTGTCCGATCGGATCGAAAAGATCGTGACCGCCCGCGAGCAGTACGACTCGGGCGAACCCAAGGGCGTGGACAACGCGGTCCGTACCGCGGGTCAGCTGATCTGGAGCAATCTCACCGAGAGTGAAGAGTTGCTGCGGGTGATGCTGCGCGAGCCCGACGAACTGGGTGACCTCGACGAGAAGACCTGGCAGATCATCACCGACAACGCCTATCAACGATTCGCCGACGAGCTCACCCGGTCCAACGAGTCGGGCCGCACGCAGATCCCCGACCCGGAAGCGGCCGCGGCCGTCGCCATCGCCTCGCTGAGCTACTTCGCCACGCTGCGCGCGCTGACCAACCGCACCCCGGGCAATGTCGGCGACGACCGCTACTTCGAAGCCTGGGTGGACCAGATCACCGCCGTTCTGGAACGCCACACCATTCCCAAGAAACCCTGAGCACCAAGTCCTTTCAGGAGTCCAGCATGACCTTTTCCCTGCAACTTTCCGACGATGTCATCGAGGTGCGCGACTGGGTGCACCAGTTCGCCGCCGACGTCGTCCGCCCCGCCGCCTCGGAATGGGACGAACGCGAAGAGACGCCGTGGCCGATCATCGCCGAGGCCGCCAAGATCGGCCTGTACTCCCCCGAATTCTTCGGCACCCAGGCCGCCGAGCCGAGCGGGCTGGGTTTCATCACCGTCTTCGAGGAATTGTTCTGGGGTGACGCGGGTATCGCGCTGTCCATCCTGGGCACCGGCCTGGCCGCGGCGGCGTTGGCCGGCAACGGAACTCCCGAACAGATCGGCCAGTGGCTACCTGCCATGTTCGGCACGCCCGGTGAGCCCCAGCTGGCGGCGTTCTGCTCGTCGGAACCCGACGCCGGCTCCGACGTCGGGGCCATCCGCACCCGCGCCCGCTTCGACGAGGCCACCCGCGAGTGGGTGCTCAACGGGACCAAGACCTGGGCCACCAACGGCGGTATCGCCAACGTGCACATCGTGGTGGCGTCGGTGTATCCCGAACTGGGATCCCGCGGACAGGCCACGTTCATCATCCCGCCGGACACGCACGGGGTGAGCCAGGGCCAGAAGTTCAAGAAGCACGGTATCCGCGCCTCGCACACCGCCGAAGTGGTGCTCGACAACGTCCGCCTGCCCGAGGACATGATCCTCGGTGGCCGGGAGAAGTTCGAGGAGCGGGTCGCCAGGGTGAAGTCCGGCGCGTCCGCCGGCGGTCAGGCCGCCATGAAGACCTTCGAACGCACCCGCCCCACTGTCGGTGCGATGGCCGTCGGTGTGGCCCGGGCCGCATACGAATACGCTCTCGAATATGCCAGCCAGCGTGAGCAATTCGGCCGCAAGATCGGTGAGTTCCAGGCCGTGGCGTTCAAACTGGCGGATATGAAGTGCCGGATCGACGCCGCCCGCATGCTGGTCTGGCGGGCCGGCTGGATGGCCCGCAACAACCAACCCTTCGACAATGCCGAGGGGTCGATGGCCAAACTGGTGGCCAGCGAGACCGCCGTCTACGTCACCGACGAGGCCATCCAGATCCTCGGCGGTAACGGCTACACCCGGGACTACCCGGTGGAGCGGATGCACCGCGACGCCAAGATCTTCACCATCTTCGAGGGCACCAGTGAGATTCAGCGCCTGGTGATTTCGCGGGCCATCACCGGCCTGGCCATCCGCTGACCCGAAAACCATTGGCGTCGATCACCCCCGTCAGGGCACCCTGGCGGGGGTGATCGATGTCGACGCATTCGGCCGCGACGGATACCTGCACATCGACGGTACGGCGGTACGCGAGGCCGCCGTCGCCGCGCAGACCCTGCTGTGGCAGCGGCTCGGGCTGGCTGCCGACCGGCCCGAGCAGTCGAACGAATCGGTGGTGTGGACCTCGGACTTGTCCGGTACCGGACCATTCGGCGAGTTGACACGCCCTCCGGGCCTGTCGGCAGCACTGGACGCGGTCCTGGGCGTCGACCGCTGGGTTCCGCGGGGATCGCTGGGCAATATCGTCGTCCGGTTTCCGCTGCCTTCTGATATCGACGACCGCGGTTGGCATATCGATCTGAACACCCCACTACCGGACGGATCCTGGGCGGTATCGCGCCAACCGCACACGGTGCTGGTGCTGACCCTGCTGTCGCAAGTGGGACCGGATGACGCTCCGACCCGGATCCGGGTGGGCTCACACCGCGATGTGCCGGGGGTGCTCGGGGACGGACCGTTGGATGCCGTGACAGCGGGCCGACGGGCCGAAGCCGCCAGTGCCCAGCGCCCGGTCGCACACGCCACCGGGCGGCCGGGTGACATGTATCTGCTGCACCCGTTCACCGTGCATGCCGCCGATACGCATCGTGGTCAGACGCCGCGGTTCATGGCGCAGGGGCCGATCATGCTGACCCGACCGCTCACTTCGCCGTGAGCAGAACGTACTGCGCGGCCACCAACTGCTGTACGTCGCGCAATGGCGCACCGCTGGCCTCGATCGCGTAACGGCCGGCGGGCGCCACGCAGTAGAAGCCTTTCGACCTTGCCACACAATGACTTTCCGGCAGCGCGGGCACTGGGCCCGCGGGTTTCGCACCGGCCTCCGTCAGCACCTCGGTGTTGAACCCGTTGGTGATCATCAGGGCCGTCAGCGGTTCTTTGGCCTGGTACACATTCGCTTTGCCCATGGCCACCGCTGTCACCCCGGTGTCGGAGAACAAGGTCTTGGATGCCACCGGATCGGTCTGGAAGTGCATGGCGGCCTTGGCTGGGTAGACGGCGTTCTTCGTCGGGACGACATCACCGGTTTGCGGAATGGTGCGGCCCAGCAGGCCGGTTGGGTCCAGCGGTACGTCGGCGAAGGCCTTCAGATCCGTCGGGGTGAACCCGTCGATGACGGGTCCCTGCGCATCGATCGCCTTGGCCACCAACCCCGTCGCGGCATCCAGACCGTCCGAGGACTGCGCCAACTGCATGAACACGTAGGGGCCATGCGGGGTGAACGAGCGGACCACGGCCCACGGGTGGTCCGCGCCACGCGGGGTGAACGGATAGGTGACGGCGACGGCCTGGGGGTGTCCGGCGATCGGGGTGCGGACCGGTTGGGTACCCCCGATGGGACTGGCTGCCGCCGCATCACCCATCGCTGTGGTGGCCGCGACGGCGGCGGCCGGGTCGGGGAACCGCAGCACGGCATTGACCAAGACGGCGTTGCCGGAGGTGCGCGCCGAGGCGAAACCGTTGACGAATCCATGCCCTTGGGCGGCCGCCGCGATGGGTTCGGGGCCCAACTGCGCGAGCGACAGCGGGTTGGCCAGGACGTAGTAGGTGTCCAGATACGGGTTGATCAGCGTCGGATCGACATCCCACGGACCGATCACGAACTCGGACATCCGGCGCGCGTCCACCGCCACCCCGGTTTCGATCGAACCGGCATTGCCCAGCGGCGGTTGCGGAGCCGTGGGGTAACTGCCGACGTCCAGCAGAGCGGGGCTGACGATAGGCGGGGCCGTCACGGTGGGCGCCGCAACCGAACTGGAGGGTGCCGGAGTGTCGCTGGTGTGGGCACATGCGGCAACGGCTACCGCGCCAGCAAGCGCCATAATGGATTTCATACTGCGCCGCAATGCATCTGATGTCGTCATTGCGTTCCGACCCTAGCGTGCTAGTCGCCGGTCCGGACGAACTTGTCGGTGAATTCGCCACCCTGGCATTGGCTACCGGTCGAGACGTTCTGTCCGCGTCCGTTGAGCACCGGGATCGGGTCCGCCAGATCGGTGGGCAGCGGATACTCGGCGGTGATGGTGACCTTGGTGGTGCCGCCCTGTGCGCACGGGACCACCCCCGCCTCGTTGCGCGTCCACTTGTTGTCGGCGAACACCAAGGTGACCACCCCGTCGATGGCGTGGAACAGGCTGATGCACCGGTCTCCGGTACGCAGGCAATGCGTCCGCACCTGCAGATCGGGCGCACCGGGCGCGAAACCGCCGTTGGTGTAGACGATCGACTCGTGATAGCGCCCGTGCAGGGCGGTGGCCGGCGAGGTGGTGCGGGCCGGCAACGTGGACGGGTCGGGGACCCGGCTGCGGTCGTCGGCACCGGTGCGGGTGAATGTCACGGTCCGCTTGTTGCTACTGCAGCCGTTGGCCGCCGCCCTGGTGGTCTCGCCGGTGAGGGAACCGTCGGGCTGTGGCGTCAACGTGAACACCACCCAGGCTTCGGTGGTCATGTCGTTGCACTGCACCGAACCCGTGGCCACCGCGACCCAGTCACCGGCGATCTGATCGAAGGTCAGGTCGGACACCAGCACGATGCCGCTGTTACCGACGTACCTGGCGTTGGCGATACAGCCGTTCGTGCCGCATGCCGAGCGCACGTCCCAGGTGCCGGTCATCGCCGGCGCACCGGGAATGAGGTTGCCCTCCAGGTCGGTGCCGGGGCCATAGTCGGCACGGTAGAGCCCGGTGAAGCCCTCCCCGGTCGCCGACGCGACGCCGGTTTGCGGCGCGGCCGGCGCCGCCGTGGGCTTGTCGCCCTCGGACAGCAGTCGCACCCCGGCGATCACGCCGCCGGCGACAACCAACAGTGCCAACGCCACCAAGACCGCCAGCCACACCTTGGATCGCGACGTCGGTTCGGCGGGCGGCGGGGGCGCGGCGGCCACCGTGCGATGGCCGCCGGAGTCCGTGACTGATCCGAACTGCGCGCTCGGGGCCGCCAATTGGTACTGCAGGGCGTGCGCGAACTCCAGGCAGGTGGGATAGCGGGCCTCCCTCGACTTCGCCATCGCCCGGGCCAGCACCGGGTCAAGCCCGCGCAACTCCGGGCGCCGCTCCCCCAGCGACGGCGCCGGTGCGGTGACATGTTTGGTGATCACCACCGCCGGGTTGGTGTCGGCGTACGGCGTGCTGCCGGTCAACAGATGAAAAGCCGTGCACGCCAGGGCGTATTGGTCGGTGCGCCCGTCCATCGGTTCGCCGCGCAACTGCTCGGGCGCGGCGTAGGCCACGGTGCCGACCGCCATATTGGTCGCTGTCAGCTTCGTCGAGTCGTCCATCGGCCTGGCAATCCCGAAGTCGGCCAGGTAGATCCGTGAGGTCTCCGATTCCAGCAAGATATTGGCCGGCTTGATATCCCGGTGCAGCAGCCCGCGCTGATGCGCGTAATCGAGTGCGGACGCGACCGCGGCGATGATCGGCAGCGCCACGTGCGCGGGCATGCCGTTGGGATGGTGATCGCGCAGCAGCCGCGCGGCGTCGGTGCCCGCCACGTAGACCATCGAGATCCACAGCTGGCCGTCCACCTCGCCGCGGTCGTACACGCCCAGGATGTTCGGATGCGACAGGGTGGACACCAGATCCGCCTCGCGGCGAAACCGCGGCCCGTACTCCGGGTCGGTGGTGAGGTCGGCCGCCAGCACCTTCAGTGCGTCCTGGCGTGGCAACCGGGGGTGGTCGGCGAGATAGACACTGCCCATTCCGCCCGCGCCGAGCAACCGCCGGATGGTGTATCCGGCGAAAACCTGCCCTTCGGTCAGCGGCACGGGCAAATGGTATGTGACCCGTGGTGTGAGCGCGGCCGGTCCGTCAGGCAGGCTGGACGGGACATGATCACCCTGTTGCCTGCGTCGGGCACCGACCCCGACGACCTGTTCACCTCGTTCGCGGCCTGGGCCGAGGGACGTGGCACGGTGTTGTACCCCGCCCAGGAGGAGGCGCTGATCGAACTGGTCAGTGGCGCCAACGTGGTACTGGCGACGCCAACGGGTTCGGGTAAGTCGCTCGTGGCCACCGGGGCGATCTACGCGGCGCTGGCAACCGCGCGCGGCAGAAGCTTCTACACCGCTCCGATCAAGGCACTGGTCAGCGAGAAGTTCTTCGCGCTGACCGATGTCTTCGGCGCGGCCAATGTCGGGATGCTCACCGGCGATGCCTCGGTCAACGCGGACGCACCGATCATCGCGTGCACCGCGGAGATCCTGGCCAACGTCGCGCTGCGCGAAGGTGCGGCCGCGGACATCGGCCTGGTGGTGATGGACGAGTTCCACTTCTACGGCGACCCCGACCGCGGCTGGGCCTGGCAAGTACCCCTGCTGGAGCTGCCCCGCGCCCAGTTCCTGCTGATGTCGGCGACACTCGGCGACGTCACCTTCCTGCGCGCGGACCTCACCCGGCGCACCGGCCGACCGACCGCGCTGGTGGCCGGGGCGCAGCGCCCGGTCCCGCTGTTCTATTCGTATGCCACCACACCGATGCACGAGACCATCGGCGATCTGCTCGACACCCGGCAGGTACCGATCTACGTCGTGCATTTCACCCAGGCCGCGGCACTGGAACGCGCCCAGGCACTGATGAGCGTCAACGTGTGCACCAAGGAGGAGAAGGCCGCCATCGCCGCGCACATCGGCGCCTTCCGGTTCTCCTCGGCATTCGGCACCACCTTGTCGCGGCTGGTGCGGCACGGCATCGGGGTGCATCACGCGGGCATGCTGCCCAAGTACCGACGGCTGGTCGAGCAGCTGGCCCAGGCCGGCCTGCTGAAGATCATCTGCGGCACCGACACCCTTGGCGTCGGTATCAATGTGCCGATCCGCACGGTGGTGTTCACCGCGCTGTCCAAATACGACGGCACGCGCACCAGGTTGCTCACCGCGCGCGAGTTCCATCAGATCGCCGGCCGCGCCGGCCGCGCCGGTTTCGATACCGCGGGCACCGTCGTCGTGCAGGCACCCGAACACGAGGTGGAGAACCTCAAACAGTTCGCCAAGGTCGCCGACGATCCGAAGAAACGCCGAAAGCTGGTACGCCGCAAGGTCCCCGAGGGCATGGTGCCCTGGAGCGAGCAGACCATGACGCGGCTCGTGGAGGCCGCCCCGGAGCCCCTGACCAGTCACATGCGGGTGTCGACGGCGATGATCCTGGACGTGGTGGATCGGCGCGGGGCGAGCGCAGCGACGGGGGATGGCTCAGGCAATCCGTTCGAGGCGATGCGCCGGCTGCTCACCGACAATCACGAGCCACGCAAACGCCAGCTCAAGCTCATCCTGGAGGCGGTCGGCATCGCCCGATCCCTGCTGCAGGCCGGCATCCTGGAGCGGCTGCCCGAACCGGAATCCGATGGCAGACAGTACCGGTTGACCGTCGACCTGCCGCCCGATTTTGCGCTCAACCAACCGCTGTCGACCTTCGCCCTTGCCGCGGTGGACGTCTTGGACCCCGAGTCGAAAACGTATGCGCTGGACGTGGTCTCGGTGATCGAGGCGACCTTGGAGGATCCTCGCCAGATCCTTGCCGCGCAGGTGAACAAGGCGCGCGGGGAAGCCGTCGCCCAGATGAAAGCCGACGGCATCGAATACGACGAGCGCATCGAACTGCTGGACGAGGTGACCTACCCCAAACCCCTGCAGGATCTGCTGGAGCACACCTTCGAGGTGTACCTGCGCAGCAACCCGTGGGCCGCCGACGGGAAACTCTCCCCGAAATCGGTGGTGCGCGAGATGTGGGAGCGGGCGCAGACGTTTCGCGAGTTCGTCAGCGAGTACGGGCTGACGCGGTCGGAGGGCGCGGTGCTGCGCTACCTGTCCGACGCGTTCAAGGCGCTGCGCTCCGGGGTGCCCGCCGCCGCCCGCACCGACGAACTGGCCGATATCGTCGAATGGTTGGGCGAGCTTGTGCGCCAAGTCGATTCGAGCCTGCTCGACGAATGGGAACAACTCACCAGTGGTGAGCTGCCGGAGACGGCGCCGGTGACGGTTCCGGTGCGGGCGCTGACGGCCAACGACCGCGCGTTCACCGCGATGGTGCGCAACGCGCTGTTCCGCCGGGTGGAGTTGTTCGCGCGGCGCCGGTGGGCCGAACTGGGTGCACTCGACGACGGCTGGTCCGCGCAGCGGTGGGAGGAGCTCGGCTCGGCGTACTTCGCCGAGCACGACGAGGTGGGCACCGGCGCGGACGCCCGGGGGCCGGCGCTGCTGATCTTCGACCGGCAACCCGACGTGTGGCGAGTCCGGCAGATCCTCGACGATCCGGCCGGCGACCACGACTGGGGTTTCGATATAGCGGTGGACCTGGCCGCCTCTGATGAGGAAGGATCTCCGGTGGTGCGGATGACCGGGGCCGGCCGCCTCGACTGAGGCGTGTGTGGTGTCACAGTCGTCTTTGATTCAGTTGTGCGGACCCTGGGTATTCCCACCGAGCTTGTCGCGGGGCAGCGGGGCCTTCGCGGGTCGGGACGAATTGGTGGGGCAATAGTGATGAATCGTATTGATCGTTGGATGGGTGCCGTGGCTTCGGCGGTGTTCGTGGGCGCGGGGTCGTTGGCCGCCGCGAGTCCGGCCGCTGCGGATCCGTGTCCGGATGTGCAGGTGGTGTTCGCCAGGGGGACCTTCGAACCCGCGGGCGTCGGCAGTGTCGGGCGGGCATTCGTGGATGCGGTGCGGGCCAAGGCGCCCGGTAAGTCCGTTGAGGAGTACGCCGTGAACTACCCGGCGTCACTGGACTTCGCCACCGCCGCCGACGGCGTCATCGACGCCAGCAACAAGGTCCGTGCCACCGCCGCGGCCTGCCCGAACACCAAAGTGGTGTTGGGCGGGTATTCGCAGGGCGCGGCGGTGGCCGCGTACATCACCGCGGACGCGGTGCCCCAAGGCTTCGCACTGCCGCCGGGCCTCACCGGCCCGATGCCTGCCGAGGTCGCCGACCATGTGGCCGCGGTGGCGCTGTTCGGCAAGCCCTCGAGCGGCTTCCTGCAGATGATCTACACCGGCGCGCCGCCGATCACCGTCGGCTCCCGGTACGCCGGCAAGACCGACGACCTGTGCATCCCGGAGGACCCGGTGTGCTCACCGACCGGTCGCGACCAGGGCGCGCACGGCAGCTATGTGAGTAACGGCCTGACCGATCAGGCGGCGGACTACGTCGTCGCCCGGCTGGGGACGCAGCGGTCGGGGCAGCCGGTGGACCAGGCCGCCGCGCACCGTTAGACCAGGTCGCGCAGCTGCTCGATCAGTTTCACCCGAGCGGCGGGAGTTTCGGCCAACGGTACGACGTTCAGCGCCGTCACTCCCGCCTCCCGGAAGGCCGCGATCCGCTCCTTGACGAAGCCTGCCGGACCGATCAGGGATACGTCGCGGACCAGCTCGTCGGGCACCGCCTTGGCGGCCGCTTCCTTGTCACCGGCGAGGTAGAGCTCCTGGATGCGGTCGGCCTGCGGCCCGTAGCCGTAGCTGGTGGCCAGCGCGTGATAGAAGTTCTTGCCCTTGGCGCCCATCCCGCCGATGTACAACGCCAGGTGCGGCTTGATGAATTCGCGTAGCGGCTCGACATCGTCACCGATGGCCAGCGCGGGCCCGGCATAGACGTCGAGTTCGCCGAGGGCGGGATCACGCTTGGCCTTACCGGCCTGCAGCGCCTCGCCCCAGACGTCCCCGGCCTTCTCGGGCAGGAAGAAGATGGGCTGCCAGCCCTCGGCGATCTCGGCCGTCAGCTCCACGTTCTTCGGCCCCAGGGCCGCCAGCAGGACCGGAATCCGTTCGCGGACCGGTGTATTGATGAGCTTGAGTGGTTTGCCCAGGCCGGTGCCGCGCTCCTTGGGCAGCGGGATGGTGTAGTGCTCACCCTCGAATTGCACGCGCTCGCGCCGCCACACCTGCCGGCAGATCTCCACCGCTTCCCGGGTGCGGGCGATCGGTGCGTCGTAGGGCACACCGTGGAAGCCCTCGATGACCTGCGGCCCGGAAGCCCCCAGCCCGAGGATGAACCGGCCGTCGGACACGTAGTCCAGGCCGGCGGCGGTCATCGCGGTCAACGTGGGTGTGCGCGTGTAGAGCTGCAGGATGCCCGAGGCCAGCTGTACCCGCTCGGTGCTGGCCGCCAGGTAGCCGAGCGCGCTCACCGCGTCGAATGAATACGCCTCCGGCACGAAGACGATGTCCAGGCCGGCGCGCTCGAGGTCGGCGACCTCGGCGGCCACCTCTTTGAAACCGCCTGCGTAGTTGATACCCAGTCCGATCTTCATCGGCCCTGCACCTCCTCGAGAGCCTCCCGCTGGATCCGCTCGAACTGGGCGGCCATCGCCTCGGACAGGGCCTGGGCACCGGACAGCGGGCGCACCATGACCATGAAGTCGTCGATCAGGCCGGCATCGTTGGTGTGGATGAAATCGCAGCCGGTGATCCGCTTACCGGACACGGTCGCCTCGAACACCAATGCGTGGTCGGCGCCGTCGTTGATCTCGCGGACGTAGCGGAAATCCTCGAACACGCGGAGCACCCCGCGCAGGATGGCGGCGGTGATCGGCTTGCCCGGATAGGGCTTGAATGCGACCGGGCTGGTGAACACCACATCATCGGCCAGTTGGGCGGCCATCGCCTCGGGATCACGCGCCTCGACGGCCTGACGGAAAGGATGCATCCGACACCTCGCATAGTCACTTTGTTGAATAGGTGTTGATGACAGTACCCTATGACCGTGGCGTTGCGAGACGCGGTACTGGCCGCCCTGCTCGACGGTGAATCGTCGGGATATGACCTGGCCAAGTCGTTCGACGCCTCGGTCGCCAACTTCTGGACTGCCACCCCGCAGCAGCTCTACCGCGAACTGGATCGGCTGGCCGCCGAGGGTTTGATCGAAGCGCGGATGGTGCAGCAGGAGCGCAGGCCGAACAAGCGGCTGTTCTCGTTGACCGCGGCCGGCCGTGCCGCCATCGCGGCCTTCAGTGCCGCGCCACCCCGACGGTCGACCTTTCGCGATGAGCTGCTGATCAAGGTCAATGCGGTCGACGGTGGGGATGCCGAAGCCGTCCGCGGCCTGGTGGCCGAACAACTGCGATGGTCGGAGACCAAACTCGAACGCTATGAGCGGATGCGGGTACGGTTGCTCGGCGGTTGCGACGAGGACGACTACCTGACCACCGGCAAGCGGGTGGGCCCGTATCTCACCCTGCTACGCGGTATCGCGTTCGAAGAGGAGAACATCCGCTGGGCACACCGCGTGCTGTCGGTGCTCGACCGGCGGTTGGGGCCCCGGCCCTCGGAGCGCTGACCGGAAAGCGGAACTCCCGAGGGATCGGATGCGTTGGGGTGAACTGTGACTAGCGGAAGCGCGACCGCGGCAGACGGCGGCTACCAGGACGAACTGCGGTCCGAACGGGACTACGTGGACCGCCTGTACACCCGGTTGGACGACGAGCGCACGGCCGCCAAACGTCGCTATGACGCCGCGCTGCGCGGGGATATCGACGCCCAGGACGGGGCCACCCTGATGCAACGTGATGTCGAGGTGCGCGCCCTGGCCAGGGAGATGAATCGGTTGGACGTCGCCGACAGCGGCCTGTGCTTCGGCCGGCTGGATGCGCAGGACGGCGAGGCGCGCTATATCGGGCGCCTGGGCCTGTTCGACCCGCAGAACGGTTACGAGGCCCTGCTGCTGGACTGGCGGGCCCCGGCGTCGCGCGCCTTCTACACCGCCACCGCCGCCAACCCGGAGGGCATGCGCCGGCGGCGCCAGTTCCGCACCCTGGGCCGCAGTCTGGTGGGCTTCACCGACGAGAGCCTCGGCAGGCCCGACGCCGCCGCAGGCGGGGATGCCGCACTATTGGCCGCCGTCAACGCCCCGCGCGGGGAGGGTATGAGCGATATCGTCGCGACGATCCAGGCCGAGCAGGACGAGATCATCCGGCTGGATCATCCCGGTGTGCTGGTGATCGAAGGCGGTCCCGGCACCGGTAAGACGGTGGTGGCGCTGCACCGGGTGGCCTACCTGCTCTACACCCGACGCCAGCAGATCGAACGGCACGGCGCCCTGGTGGTGGGCCCCAGCCCGGCCTTCCTCAACCACATCGGCCGCGTGCTGCCCTCCCTTGGTGAGACCGATGTCGTCTTCACCACCACCGGTGAGCTGGTACCGGGGCTGCGGGTGACCGCCGAGGATGCGCCCGACGTCGCCCGGCTCAAGGGGTCGCTGGACATGCTCGACGTGCTGGCGGCGGCGGTGGCCGACCATCAGCGGTTGCCCGACGATCCGCTGACCATCGAACTCGCCGATGTCACGGTGCGCATCGACGCCGAGACCGCGCAGTGGGCCCGCGAGGAGGCCCGCGGCAGTGGGCAGCCGCACAACCAGGCCCGGGCGGTGTTCGTCGATATCGTCACCTATGTGCTCACCGAGCGGGCGATCGCGCGCATCGGCCGCGGTTGGCTGTCCCGGTCGGACAAGAACGCCTGGGAGCAGATGCGCTCCGATCTGCTCGAGGAGCTGTCCGAGAGTGCCGCGTTCCATGCCGCCATCGAAGCGCTGTGGCCCCGACTCACCCCGGAATTGGTTCTCTCCCAACTCTATTCGTCACATGATCGGTTGCATGCGGCAGGCGCGGACGCATCGTTGTGGCGCGCCGACGGCGCCGCGTGGACGGTATCGGACGTGCCCCTGCTCGACGAGCTGGTGGATCTGCTGGGCCGGGACAAGGCCGCCGACCGCGCCGCCGAGCGGGAGCGCAAGAAGCAGGAGGCCTACGCCAAGGGCGTGCTCGACCTGATGGTCGCGCGCGAGGAGTTGATGGACGACGAGGACCGCCTGCTGGCCCAGGATGTCCTTGGCGCCGAAGACCTGGCCGACCGCTTCGCCGAACGCGACACCCGCGATCTGGTGGAACGCGCTGCCGCCGACCGGGACTGGACCTACCGCCACGTGGTGGTGGACGAAGCGCAGGAGCTGTCGCAGATGGATTGGCGGGTGCTGATGCGCCGCTGTCCCGCGCGCTCCTTCACCATCGTCGGGGACCTGGCGCAGCGCCGTTCGGCGGCAGGGGCCCGCTCCTGGGACGAGATGCTGACACCGTACGTCCGCGACCGCTGGGTGTACCGCTCCCTGTCGGTCAACTACCGCACCCCGTCGGAGATCATGACCGTGGCCGCTGCGCTGCTGGCGGAGTTCGCGCCCGACGTGACGCCGCCGGAATCGGTGCGGGCGTCGGGGTTCCAGCCGTGGGCGAGGCGGGTCGGCGAAGACGAATTGGCCGCGGCGATAGCACAATTCGTGGCCGAGGAGGATCGGTTGCCGGGCACCAGCGTGGTGATCGGGCCGCCGGGGATGCCGGGCACGGTGACGGCGGCGGAGACCAAGGGCCTCGAATTCGACGCGGTGCTGGTCGTCGAGCCCGCGACGATTCTGTCCACCGGACCGCGCGGCACAGCCGATCTTTATGTGGCGCTGACCCGGGCCACCCAGCGCCTCGGCGTGCTGCACACCGGGGAGCTACCGCAGGCTCTGCGCGGTCTGGTAACCGGCGTCGGCGCCTGAGGCCGACACCAGGTTGTACAGCGGCGCACCCCACGCGTGCGGACCGCTGCTGGCGGGCGCATAACCGGTGTGGATGGCGATACCTGCCGGGGACATCGAGTCCTGGTCGGGAACGGAGTCACACACCGGGTCTCCGATATCGCAGACGCTGACGGTTCGCGCACCCATGGCCGCGGGCAGCTTCGAGGTGTCGGTTCCGGCCAGGAACGAATGCTCTTGCGCCACACCCTGCCCGACACCGGGGGCCAGCGCCGCCGACCCCATGTTGATGGTGGTGTCGGTCGGCAGCCGGTCGCCGTCGGCGACCAGAAGTGCGGCCACCACCTGCGGGTCGTCGGCCAAGTCGTGCAGGTTGCGGTGGATCACCATGGCGCCCTGCGAATATCCGGCAAGGATCACCTTGGTGGCCGGGCACTGTGCGCTGAATGCCTGGAGTTGACGGGCGGCAGCGTCGGTGCCCTCGTGCACACTGTCCATGAAGTTCATCCAGCCGCGAATGCCGCCGTCGGCCGGCACAGGTGCAGCCGGGTACTTCACGGCCTCGGCGGTGATGGTGCGCCCGCTGTCCGCCAGGGCGGCCCGCATCTGCAGATACGACTGGTAGACCACGTCGCCCATCCCGCCGTTGGCGGTCAATCCCGCACCGTCTCGCTGACCGGAGCCTGCCGCCCCGATCCAGTGGTAGTCCGCGCAGCCCGGTTCGGCCGAAGCCGCACCGGCGGACAGACCGCTGATACCCGATGCGAGGAGCACGCCCGCAATCGCTGTCACCACCCGACGAATCACGATCATTTGATCGTCACCAGCGGTCTCGCCGTTACGTGACGTCCGGCACGGCGACTGGCCACCAAAGTACCCCGAGGCGATAACAGCAGCTAATTAGTGTTTGTGAACGAACAACACTGTTTGCTCGGCGCCCTCGCGGCCACCTGAGTCGGCCGGCGGGCGTACGTCCGGATAGCATTGGCACGTCTGCGCGGCCGACGAGGACGTCGCCGCGACCGCCTTCCCGGTGCATACGGCTCTTGTCGTGCGTCATTGCCCGCTGGCTTCGACGACGCGGCAAACCGGTCACCGATGTGGGAACAAACACCCTTTCGAAGGAGTTGCAGCAACACGTGGCCGACTTCATTCGGATGACCCGCCGGCCGTCTATCGCGCCGCATTGCCAGCAAACGCACAGTTTCGGGCCGCTCTGATGCGCCAGGGACCGCTGGCCGGGCGGTACCCGGCCGTGGCCGCCATGGTCACCTTCGCGCTTATCCCCTATCTCGCGTTGTCGGCGGCGCTCGACCCGCTGGTGCCGATCATCTCCGAGCAGCTGCACATGACGGCTCAGCAGATGAGCCTGTCCGCTGGGCTGGGCAATGCTGCCTACGCCGTCGGCACCGTGTTGGCCGTCCAATTCGCCCAGCACCTGCCGCAGCGCCGGATGCTGCTGGGCTACGCAGTGCTGCTGGTCGTGGGATCGGTGCTGGCCGCAGCGGCCCAGAACGCCGGCATGTTCATCGGCGGTCACGTGCTGCAGGGGCTGTCCACCAGCATGCTGCTGATCGCTGCCGCACCGCCGTTGACCATCGGCTTCCCCAGGGAGAAGCTGCGCAACACGGCCGTCATCATGAACATGTGCGTGTTCGGGGCCGTCGCACTCGGCCCGTTCGTCGGCGGCCTGCAGGCCGAATCCCAGCAGTGGCGGCCGCTGTTCTGGATCGTCGCGGCCATCGCGGCGACGGCGCTCATCCTGGCCGCACTCACCTTCGACGACGCTCCGCCCGCCGACCGGGAGGCGCCTCGCGACGGGTGGGCGATCGTCTTGGCGGCCGCGGGGTGCACCGCCGCCTTCGTCGGAGCCGCGCAGCTCACCAGCCATGGATTCGGCGATCTCGCGGTGACCGGCCCCATGCTCGGTGGCCTGGCGCTCATCGTCGTGCTGATCGTCTACCAGTTCCGGGCGCGACGCCCGCTGCTGACCATTCGCACGATGCTGACGAGCTCGATCCCGGTGGCCGGAGTAGGAGTCGCCCTGTTCGCCGCCGCGGCATCGGTGGCGGCCACAGCGCTGACCGCCAATGTCTTCCTGTTGAGCTACAACCCGGTCCAGGTCGGCCTGCTGTATCTGCCCGAACTGGGCGGTGCGGTGGTGATGGCGGTGGTGTTCGGCGCGGTGATCTCCCGGCGTGCCATGCATTACCTGCCGCTGATCGGCATGGCCCTGCTCGCCGCGGGGATTCTGGTGTTCCGCCTGGCCCTGCCCGCCAACCAGCCGCTGGCCCTGCTCGGGGCGGCGCTGACCGGTCTGGCCCTCGGTGCCACGGTGGCGCCCGCGCTGTTCGTCGCCGGTTTCTCGTTGCAGTCCAACAGCTTGCAGCGGGTCTTCGCCATCATCGAGCTGCTGCGCGCGGTGGCGGCGTTCATGGTGGCGCCGATCTTCGCGCATTTCGCCGCCACCACCGCCGGGGATCTGGTGTCCGGTACCGGTATCGCGTTGTGGATCGGTTTCGGGCTCGCCATCGCCGGCGCCGTGTTCGGGGTGGCGGTCTACGCACTCAGCGGCGCCCGACCGCAACAACCCGACCTCGACCTCTTCCTCGACGGCGAATCCCCCGCCTGGTACTCCCCGCCGCTGCTGGCCCGGCTCCGCCCGGGGTTGCCCGCACCGGAACCGGCGCGGGCGCCCGTTCCCGCGGCCAACGGGGCACACCCGCCAGCCGAGCCCGGAGCACCGGGGCCGATCCTCATCGCCTACGACGGATCGCAGCGCGCCGCGACCGCGATCGCGGCGGCCGCCGCGCAGGTACCGCCGGGCCGGCGGGCGCTGGTCATCTGTGTCTGGCAGCCGGTGGAGGTGGGATTCACCCCGGCCGACGGCCGCACTCTGGATGCCGACAACGCCGCCGACGTGCGCCGATCTGCCGAACACACCGCGGCCTATGGCGCGCAGCTGGCCGCCGAGGCAGGATTTGTGGCGTGCAGCAGGGCCGTGGAGGCGTCGCCCACCTGGCAGGGCATCGTCGCGACGGCCACCGAAACGGGGGCCAGCCTCATCGTGCTCGGGCCGCACCGTCGCCAAGGACTGCTGGGCCACCTGCAGGGCAGTGTCGCGGCGGCGGTGGTGGCACACACCGACACCCCGGTGCTCATCGTGCCGCAGGTGACGCAGCCCGCCGCGTTGGCGTCCGCGAACAACTGAGAGGTAAACCGCGATGTTGAATCGGCGAGACTTGTTGGTACTGAGCGGCATCGGCGCGCTGTCGACCGCACTGCCCACAGCACACGCCACCCCGGCCGCGCCACCGGCGGCACCCCCCGCCGGCGGCTACCTGTTCGTCGACGACTTCGACGGGCCCGCCGGTTCGGCGCCGGACGCATCGAAATGGGAAGTGGCCCTTGCCCGCGAGTCGATGGAGGACCCGACGTTCTGGGAGCTGCCCGGTAATGTCGGCCAGTACCGCGACGACCGTCGCAATGTCTTCATCGACGGCAAGTCGAATCTGGTGTTCCGCGCGGCGAAAGATGGGGACACCTTCTACAGCGGCAAGCTGTTCGGCAAGTGGCGCGGCGGCATCGGGCACAACTGGGAAGCCCGGATCAAACTCGACTGCCTGACCCCGGGCTGCTGGCCGGCCTGGTATCTCGCCAACAACGACCCCACCATCGGCGGCGAGGTCGACATCATGGAGTGGTACGGCAACGGCAAGTGGGCGGCAGGTACCGCGGTGCACGCCAAGCTCAACGGTGGCGAACACGTCAGCCAAGGCATCACGGTGGACAGCGGATGGCACACCTGGCGGGTGCAGTGGGACGACGCGGGTATGCGGTTCTGGAGGGACTACACCGACGGCGCGCAACCGTATTTCAACGTGCCCGCCCACGCTCTGCCGGATTGGCAGTTCAATCAGCCCGGCTACCAACTGTTCCCGGTGCTGGATCTGGCGGTGGCCGGATCCGGCGGTGGTGACCCCAGCGGGGGAAGCTACCCGGCACAGATGCTGGTGGACTACGTCAAGGTCTGGTGACTCACCTTCACGGGAAGTCCACCGGATACGGTTCGGCGAAATCCGCGGAGCGGCCTACCGCCGCCCACTTACGATCCTGGGCCAACAGCGTTTCGTCCTGCCGGATCGAGCCTTCCACGGCATTGACCCCCAACGGCAGGTGATACGGCAACTCGTCGCGGCGGGAGAGCCGCACCAGGATCTGTGCGGCGCGGGCCGGATCACCGGCACCGACCGCGGCACTGCGACGCACCGTGTTCATCGCTCCGACGGTGTCCGCGTAATGCGCGGGGATTTCGCCGACCTCCATCGACGACCCTGCCCAGTCCGTGGCGAAACCGCTCGGCTCGACCACGAGCACCTTGATCCCGAACGGGGCGGTTTCGGCCTGCAGCACTCGGGAAAATCCGTCGATGGCGAACTTCGCGGCCTGGTAGGACGCGATTCCGGCCGAACCGCCGACACGGCCACCCATCGAGGAGAACTGGATGATCAGCCCGCCGCCCTGGGCGCGTAGCACCGGGATCGCGGCCCGGGACACGTGGTAGACACCCCAGAAGTTGGTCTCGAACTGGGTGCGGAAATCCGCTTCGTCCCCCGTTTCGATGGGCGCGACGTTGGCGTAACCGGCATTGTTGACCACCACGTCGATGCGGCCGAACCGCTCCTTGGTGGCGGCGATCGCGGTCCGCACGCCGTCCGGGTCGGTGACGTCCAGCGGCAGCGCCGCGATGCGCTCGCCGTATGCACGGGTCAGGTCGTCCAGTTGCTCGGGTCGGCGCGCCGTGGCGGCCACCCTGTCGCCGGCTTCCAGTGCGGCGCGTACCAGTTCACGGCCGAAGCCGCGCGACGATCCCGTGATGAACCAGACCTTGCTCATGTTTATCTCCTGTTCTCGTTGCTTCGCAGGGCTTCTCGGGGTTTCTCTGTGCTTCTCTGCGCTTCTCAGCGGGCTACGGTGGCGGCATGTGCGGGCGTGTAGCGTTCACCCACCACCCGGCCGGGCGCGAAAACCGCGCTCAGATAAGCCACGTCGTCGACACTGATCGCCACCTGCGTGGCGGCGAAGTTCTCGCGCACATGGGCGATGCGCCTGGTGCCGGGTATCGGCACCACATCAAAGGGTTGAGCCAGCAGCCAGGCCAGCGCCAATTGACCCGGCGTGCAGCCTTTTTCATCGGCCATCCGCGTCAGCGCCCCGACCGGCTCCAGATTGGCGGTCAGGTTCTCGGCCGTGAACCGTGGATTCGAGTGCCGGAAATCGTCGGGATGGAACCGCACGCCCGGTTTGAGTGCGCCGGTCAATGCCGACCTGCCCAGTGGGCAGAACGGCACCAGCGTGATGCCGAGCTCGCGGCACGTCGCCGTCACCGATTCCTCGACACCGCGTTCCCACAGCGAATACTCGCTCTGCAGCGCGGTGATCGGGTGCACGGCGTGCGCGCGCCGGATCAGGTCGGGGCCGACCTCGCTGAGACCGAGCGCACGGACCTTGCCGGCCTGCACCAGTTCGGCCATGGCGCCGACGGTGTCCTCGATGGGCACGGTGCGATCCAACCGGTGGCAGTAGTACAGGTCGATGACATCGGCATCCAGCCTGCGCAGGCTGGCCTCACACGCCGCGGCAACATACTCGGGCCGACCGTCGATGACGATCCCGTCCCGGGTGTCGTTGACCTTGGCACCGAACTTGGTGGCCAGCACCACGCGGTCGCGCCTGCCCCGCAATGCGGTTCCGATGAGCCGCTCGTTGTGCCCGAAACCGCGGCTGTTCGACGCCGTACCGATGTCGGAGCCGCCGTACACGTCCGAGGTGTCCAGGAAGTCGACCCCGAGGTCGATCGCCGCACGGATGGTTTGCGCCGATTCCTGATCATCGGAGTCGCCGTAGAACTGCGACATACCCATGCAGCCCAGCCCGATCGGCCGCACCGTCAGCTCCGAATGCCCCAACCGCACGCGTGCCGAGTAGTCAGTCATCGCCGCCACCTAAATGAGAGTTGCTCTATCACATAGTATGGAACGTGTCAGACCGGGAAGTATTCCCGGCCGGGTTTCAGGAGGTCACGTGCGACGCGATGCCACCGACAACCGCGACAAGCTGATCAAGGCGGCCGAGCAGGTGTTCGCCGAACACGGGCCCGCGGCCACCCTCGACGACATTGCCCGCGCCGCCGGGGTGGGTCCGGCGACCCTCTACCGCCGCTTCGCCAACAAGGAGGCCCTGGTTCAGGAGGTGCTCGCCGGCTTCTTCCAGCGGCTCATCGAGGTCGCCGACAGCGCAGCCGCTGCCGCGCCGGAGCAGGGCGTGGAGTTGTTCCTGCGCACCGTTGGCGTGGAACTGGCCGAGAAGTCCGGGTTGTCCGCGCCGGTGTGGGGCGATCTCGCCCCGCGGGCACTCGTGGCAGAGTTGCGGCGCCGGTCGACTGACCTGCTCACCCGCGCTCAGCGCGCCGGAGCGGTCCGCGCCGACCTGACCCCCGACGACATCACCATCGCAGTGTGGGCACTGCGCGGAGTCGTCCAGTCCGAACGGATCGACCCGGCGCACCGCGGGCGGCAACGCTGGCAACGCCACCTGGACACCATCATGCGCGGCTTCAGCCCCGCCGGCGCAGCGCGGCCGCCCGGATCGTGAGGTGATCCCGTTCGGCCACACTGCCCGCCTCAGCTGCGGCTTGCACGTAAAGATCAGCGGCCGTTGCCGTTTCACCGGATCGCTCGTGCAGGTACGCCGCCGCCGCGGTGTACCTCGGCAGCGCGGGATCCAGGGCCGCCAGTGCGACCAAGCCGGCCCGCGGCCCGTCGGCCTCACCCAAGGCCACGGCCCGGTTCAGCCGCACCACCGGGCTGTCGGTGAGGTGCACCAGTTCGTCGTACCACTCGACGATCTGCACCCAGTCGGTCTGCTCGGCCGTCTCGGCGTCGGCGTGTAGGGCGGCGATGGCGGCCTGGGCCTGATACTCCCCCAAGCGATCCCGCGCCAGGGCGGCCTGCAGGATATCGATGCCTTCGGTGATCAGGTCCCGCCGCCACAGCGTGCGGTCCTGTTCGGCCAGTGGCACCAGGGCGCCGTCGGGCCGGGTGCGCGCCGGACGCCTGGCGTGATGCAACAGGAACAGGGCCAGTAACCCGGCGGCCTCCTCGTCGGGTGTCGCGGCGACCAACTGCCTGGCCAGTCGGATGGCCTCCTCCGCCAGATCCACCTCCCCGCTGTAGCCCTCGTTGAACACGAGGTACACCACCTTGAGCACGGTGTGCAGGTCGCCGGGGCGGTCCAGCCGGGTAGCGATGACGGTGCGCTTGGCGCGGCTGATGCGTTGCGCCATAGTCGCTTCCGGGACCAGATAGGCCTGGGCGATCTGCCGGGTGGTCAGCCCGCCCACCGCCCGCAGGGTGAGCGCGACCGCCGAAGCGGGCGACAGCCGCGGATGCGCGCACAGAAAGTACAGCGCCAGGGTGTCGTCCACGTCGACGGCTGGTCCGGGCGACGGTTGTTCTGCGACAAGGAGTTCGCGCCGAAGCCGGGCGGCGTCGGAGCGAGTGAGGTCGACGAATCGGCGCCACGCGGTGGTGATCAGCCAGGCCTTCGGGTCGGCAGGCGGTTGCGCCGGCCAGGTCTGCAGAGCCCGGATCAGTGCTTCCTGCACCGCGTCCTCGGCGGTGCCGAAATCCGCTCCCCGGCGCACCAGCGCGGCCAGCACGCCGGGGATCAGCTCACGCAGTTGGGCGGCGTCCACCATGCGCTACGGCTACTCGGCAACGCACGGGGTGTGGTTCAGCAATGGCCGCAGCTCCAGCCATTCATGGATGGGCTCCCCACCGGCGCCGGGCGCCGCCGACAGCTCCCCGGCCAGTTCGAGCGCCCGCTCGTAACTGTCGACGTCGATCATCATCCACCCGGCGATGAGGTCCTTGGTCTCGGCGAACGGGCCGTCGGTGACGGGTGGCTTACCGGCCCCGTCCGAGCGCACCCAGGTGCCGCCGGGCGCCAGCGCCTGACTGTCGACGTACTCACCGCTGGCCTGCAGCCGGGCCGCAAAATCGTTCATGTACGTGATATGCGCCTCGACCTCGGCCGGCTCCCAACGATCCATCGGCACGTCGTTGACCGCCGCCGGCGCCCCGCGGTAATGCTTCAGCAGCAGGTACTTGGCCATCAGTTTCTCCCTTCAGGTGTGCGACCCTAGCGGTCGCTCACTACCGGGACAGTGCCGTCGCGCCGATTTCGACATCGGCGACCGCGGCGGCGATGACCAGTTCGGCCGCCGCGTCGACGCGGGATCGTTCACCAGTCACCAGCGCGTCCTGACACAGCCCCCGCAGCCCGCTGACCACCAACGTCGCCCGCACCCGTGCGTCCGCCGGCGAACAACCCAGTCCCGTCAGCGCCTCGGCGATGGGATCGATCATCACAGTCACCGCGGTATGGGCATACGGCTGATACCTGGCCGGATCGGTGGTGGCCAGGCTCAGCACCTGGAACAGCATGGTGATCTTGCGTCGCTGCGCACCGCGGCTGATGGCGTCCCACAGCGTCCGCGACGCCAGCACAAAGTCCGCCTCCGTGCGGACTCCGGCGAACATCTCACCGACGTTCGGCCGGCTCGCGTGCAGCGCCTGGGCGAGCAGTTCTTCGCGGTCTCCGAAGTAGTACAGCAGCATGCGTTTACTCGTGCCCAAGGCCTCGGCCATCGGAGCCAGCGACATGTCGGCGACGCCGTGCTCCTCGAGATAGGCGATGACCTGGCCTAACAGTTCCGCGCGCTTGCCGGTATCGACTGTGCGGGCCATCACTTGAATGTATCGGTCGGTACAAGTATCGTCAATAATGTGCCGATCGGTACATTTATTCTGACTCAGGAGGTCCCCTCATGACGCAGCTCCGCGTCGCGATAGCGGGTGCCGGAATCGGCGGGTTGACCGCCGCCATCGCGCTGCGCGCGCACGGCATCGACGTCCGCGTCTTCGAACAGGCCCGGGAATTGAAGGCCCTCGGCGCCGGCGTCGCGATCGCCCCCAATGGTTCTCGGGTGCTCAGCCGCCTGGGGCTGGGCGAAGCACTCACCGCCATCGCCGGCCCGATCACCCAGTACGCGTTCCGCACCGCCGACGGCACCCCCATCGCGGGCGAACCGTCGACGCTGTCGTTCGGAGATCCCAGCCGCACGTGGTGCCTGCATCGCGGCGAGTTTCAGCGCGTGCTCGCCGACGCGCTACCGCCCGGCACCGTGCAGTTCGGACGCTCGGTGGTCGGCGCGGTCGAGGGGCCCGAAGGCGTGGCGATCCGGTTCGCCGACGGCAGCACCGCCGAAGCCGATCTGCTGATCGGTGCCGACGGCATTCATTCCAAGATCCGCGGCATGCTGGGCACCCCGGCCGCGCCGGTGAGTGAAGGGGTGATGGCCTACCGCGGGCTGATTCCCGCAGAACGTGTGCCAACCGGGGTCGACATGCGCACCAGCGCCATGTGGCTGGGGCCGCAGCGCAGTTTCCTGGTGTACCCGGTGTCGGCGGGAGCGGTGCTGAATGTGGTGGCGTTCTCACCGACCAATCTCGACGTGCTCGAATCCTGGACGGCGCCAGGCGATGTCGGCGAGCTGGCGGCCGCGTATGCGGGTTGGGACCAGCGCGTGCTCGACATCATCGCTGCGATGGACGAGACGTTCCGCTGGGGCATCTACGACCGTGAGCCGCTGGATCGGTGGTCCGGCGAACGGATCACCCTGCTCGGCGATGCGGCGCACGCGGTCACCCCTCACCTCGGGCAAGGGGCCAACCAGGCCGTCGAAGACGCCATCACCTTGGCTGTGTTGCTACGCGACTGCGATCGCGCGGAGATGACCGAGCGGCTCCGGCTGTACCAGGAGCTGCGGCACGACCGCACCCGGCTGGTGCGCGACGGCGCCCGACGGGCCGGTGCCACCTACCGCGCCGCCGACATGGCCCCCGCGGACCGGGCCGACCGGATCGCGGCCATCCTCGCCGGTGTCGCTATCGACACCTACGACGCCGAGGCCGTCGCCGAACAACGACTGCACCTGGCAGTCCAGCACTGAGGGCGCTCAGGCCCGGAACTGCGCCACCCGGGCCGCATAGTCGTCGAGCAGGCGCAGCGAGTCGTCGCGAGATTTGGTGGGCAACAGCAGGTTCGCTTGGCCGAATCCGAGATCCTGCAGGGCGCTCCAATAGTCGAGGTCGATCGGCACACCGAACGTGCTCAACGGCACGTCGTGGCCGGCACCGGCACGGAGCTGTTCCACACGCCGGGTCAACCGGTCCACCGGCAGCGGATTGGAGATCCAGCCTGCCTGGTGCTTGATCACCCGCTTGACCGTCGCGTCGGAGTCGCCGCCGATGAGGACGGGTGGGTGTGGGGTCTGCACCGGCTTGGGCCGCAGATACGACGCGTCGAAGTCGACGTACGTGCCGTGGTACTCGGCCGGTTCGGTGGTCCAGAGCGCCTTGATCGCCTCGATGCGCTCGTCGAGCAGCGCGCCGCGGGTCTTCGGGTCGGTGCCGTGGTGACGCAGTTCTTCGATGTTCCAGCCGGCCCCGACGCCGAGCACAAAGCGGCCGCCCGAGATCAGGTCGATACTCGCGGCTTCCTTCGCGGTGATGATCGGATCGCGTTGAATGAGCAGGGCGATGCCGGTGATGAGCTCGATCTCGGAGGTCACCGCCGCGGCCGCGGCGAGTGTGACGAACGGGTCCAGGGTGCGGTAGTAGACGCGCGGCAAGTCACCGCCGAGCGGGTACGCCGACTCCCGGCTGGCCGGGATGTGCGTGTGCTCGGCGACCGCCAGCGCCTCGAAACCCCGCTCTTCGATCGCCCGTGCCAGTGTCACCGTGTCGATGGTGTCGTCGTTCACGAACGTCGAGATGCCGAATTTCATGCGCTCCCCAGCTGTCGTCGTTGTCGTCGCGGTCCGATACCCGACCATGTCGCCCAACTATGGCCTATCCGGCGCTATTCCCGGAAGTGTGCGACCCACACCACGAAAGAGGGGCACCCGCTGCGGGTGCCCCTCCACGTCGGTCGAGCGAGGACCGACCTACCGGCCGTTGCCCACGATCGACGTCACCGCACCGGTGGTGGCACGCTGCTGGTTGTCGTGCACCCATTCATGATGGGCGATATCGGCCTGCGCGGGAGCGGCCAGCCCGACAACCATCGCGGCGAACGCGGTGGCGATGACTCCGGCGAATCCAAACTTCTTCATTATCAAGCCCTTTCGTGCGAGCCTCGGACGGTTCCTGGCTTCCACAACGCCGCGTGGGCCTGCGTAATTCCGCTGGCAGAAATTGACCGCTGTTTGGCAGCGTCGGAGTGCGTTTGGCAGTACACCGCCCGGGTACCCGCTCGTCGACCAGGGCGGGCTTCGTTGACCAAAGGGTGGTGATCGTGCTTACACGAGCGCTGTCGGCGGTGGCGGACTTCTTGCGCGCCGGTTACCCCACCGGAGTGCCCGCCACCGGTTATCTACCGTTGTTCGCCCTACTGCGCAGGCGGTTGTCCGGCGATGAGGTCCTGATCGTCGCGGGCCGCACCAAGGGCACCGGGCCACCCATCCTGCAGGCCGATATCCGTACGGCGATCGCCGCGCTACTGCATGACACCCCGCTGCTCGATGACGTCGACCGGGTCAGTCGGTACCTCGCCGGCACCGGATGGCTGGTCGCCGACGAGTCCGGCAACGCCGTCGTCGCCCCGGACGGCCCGCCGCACTGCACCGTGAAAGAGGTGACGACGATGTCCGCGCAGAACACCATGCAGGGGCCACCGCTGGTCGAGCGGCTGGCCGAGCTGGCAACGGAGGTGCGCGAGTTTCGACCGGTCGACCAGCTCTTCGCCGATATCACCGCCCTGGCGGTCGACCTGATCCCCGGTGCCGATGTCGCCGACATCATGGTGCTGCGCGACGGTCGCGTGCTGTCGATGGGCGCCACCTCGCCGCTGGCGGCCGAGCTCGATGAGCTGCAACAGCGGGTCGGAGAGGGACCGTGCGCGCAGGCCGCCGCCGACAGCACCATCGTGCGGGCCGACGATTTCGGCACCGACTCCCGCTGGCCCCGGTACACGCCGGCGGCCGTCACGCTCGGGGTGCGCAGCAGCCTGTCCTACAAGATCTACTGCGCCGGGTCGACCGCCGCGACCATGAACATCTTCGGCTTCGGAGCCCAAACCTGGGATGACGATGCCGAGACCGTCGGCGCGGTGCTGGCCTCGCACGCGGCGGCCGCCGTGGCGGCGAGCCCGTGGGGGTCGGCGCTCACCTCGCCCCTGGGCACCCGGGAGCGGCTGGGGCAGGCGAAGGGCATCATCATGGAGCGCTACGGTGTCGACGATGTCGCGGCGTTCGAGATGTTGCGCCGGCTCGCCGACCAGTCGGCCGTGGGCCTACTTGAGCTGGCGCAGCGCGTCATCGACACCCGCACGCGGGACACGTGATGGCCGAGCTGGTGAGCGACGCGATAGTCGGGCGGCTGCGCGCGTGGGATGTCCAACGGGTGTACGGCTATGCCGGCGACGGTATCAACCCGATCCTCGGCGCCTTGCAGCGCGCGGGCGATCCCGAATTCATTTCCACCAGA
Organism: Mycolicibacterium sp. J2; assembly: GCF_026240945.1. Taxonomy (GTDB): domain Bacteria; phylum Actinomycetota; class Actinomycetes; order Mycobacteriales; family Mycobacteriaceae; genus Mycobacterium. Next base: position 44,845 of record NZ_JAPFPY010000010.1, on the reverse strand, counting down.
CACGAGGAACTCGCCGCGTTCGCGGCCTGCGGACACGCGAAATTCAATGGCGGGGTGGGGGTTTGCGTCGCCACCCAAGGTTCCGGCGCCATCCACCTGTTGGCCGGCCTCTATGACGCCAAGCTGGACCGCAAGCCGGTGGTGGCGATCGTGGGGCAAGTCATCTCCACCGCCCTGGGCAGCGGTTACCTCCAGGAAGTGGACCTGCACGCGTTGTTCAAGGATGTCTGCGGCCAGTACGTGCAGACCGTGTTCGCCCCGGAATCGGCTTTGATGGCGGTGGACAACGCGATGCGGACCGCGATCGCCACGTCGACCCCGACCTGCCTGATCGTGCCGCACGACGTGCAACAGGCCCAGATGCCCGAGCAACCGCAGCACAGTCACGGCATCGTGGAGTCGGCGCCGATCACCGGGCACGCCCGGCCCGCCCTGCCCGCCGACGACGAGTTGCGCCGTGCCGCTGAGGTGATCGACGCGGGCCGACGGGTGGCTGTGCTGGTGGGTCGGGGGGCGGCCGGGGCGGAAGCCGAGATCGCCGCGCTGGTGGACACCGTGGGCGCCGGCGTCACGTGCTCACTGCTGGGCAAGCCGGTGCTCGACGAGGACGCTCCCTGGCACACCGGGGTGATGGGACATCTGGGCACCGACGCCAGCGCCCAGCTGATGGCCAACTGTGACACGCTCGTCGTCATCGGATCCAACGACCCATGGACCGAGTTCTATCCGGCACCGGATCAGGCGCGCGCGGTGCAGGTCGACATCCAACCCCGCGTGATCGGCTCGAAGTATCCGGTCGAGGTGCCGTTGGTGGGCAGCGCACGGGAGACCGTGGCGGCCCTGGTGCCGCTGCTCAATCGCCGGCCCGACCGTGGTTGGCATGACACGGTGGTGCGGTGGAAACGTGACTGGCAGGACACCGCCTGGCGACGTGCCAGTATGCCGGCACCGCATACCAACCCGGAGTTGGTGATTCGTACGCTGTCTCGACATCTGCCGCGCAATGCCCGGCTGGCTGTCGATGTCGGATCGGTGACGTACTGGTATGCGCGGCATTTGCGCCTGCCACCGGGCGTGCCGGCACATGTGTCGGGTTACCTGGCGTCGATGGGCTGTGCCATGCCCTACGGTCTGGCCGCCAAACTCGACGCACCGGACCGGCCGGTGGTGGCCTTGGTCGGCGACGGCGCCATGCAGATGAGCGGTCTGCTCGACCTGATCTCGGTAGCCGATCGCTGGCGCGAGTGGGCGGACCCGCGCTTCGTGATACTCGTGCTGCACAACGGCGACCTGGCCGAGGTGTCCTGGGAACAGCGCGAGATGGAGGGAAATCCGAGATTTACTGCATCCCAACGTGTTCCGTCGTTCCCGTATGCCGGTTACGCCGAACTGCTCGGCCTGGCCGGCGCCCGCGTCACCGAATCGGCCCAGGTGTCCGCGGCATGGGAACAGGCGTTCGCCGCCGACCGCCCGTTCGTGCTGGAAGCGGTGGTCGACGCGTCGACACCAATGTTGCCGCCGCAGTTGCCGAACGCTGCTCGCGGCCGGATTATCTCGGCGCTTGAACGGGAAACCGATGGGGAGTATGCGCAGCAGCGTGTCCGCCAGGAGAGCACCGACGGATATGTCCGCTGAGGAAGCACTGAAAGGGAGTGATGTGATGCCGAACGAACTGCAGGGCCGCAAGATTGCCATCCTCGCCGCCGACGGCGTCGAGAAGGTGGAACTGGAGGTGCCGCGGGCCGCCGTCACGGATGCCGGCGGCCGAGCCGAGCTGCTGTCGCTCGAATCCGGGGAGATCCAGGCCCGCAACCACGATCTGGAGCCGGCCGGGACATTTCCGGTGGACGGCACCGTCGCCGACGCGACCGTCGACGACTATGACGCGCTGATCCTGCCCGGCGGCACCGTCAACCCCGACAAGTTGCGGTTGGACCCGGCGGCGGTGGCATTCGTGCGGAGTTTTGTGCAGTCGGGCAAGCCGGTGGCCGCGATCTGCCATGGGCCGTGGACATTGGTGGAGGCCGACGTCGTCCGGGATCGGACGTTGACGTCGTACCCGAGCATCCGGACCGACCTGCGCAATGCGGGCGCCACCGTCGTCGATCAGTCCGTGTGCATCGACGGCAACCTGATCACCAGCCGCTCACCGGACGACCTGCCCGCGTTCTGCCAGGCGATCACCGATCAGTTCGCGACGGTGACGGCGCACACCTAGTCAGAGCGATTTCTCGAAGGCGTGGGCGCCGACTTGCTCGGGTGGTAGCGACGGATCATAAAGCGGCCGGTACCCGGTGGCCAGATAGAGGCCGACGGCTTCGGGCTGACGGGGGCCGGTGGTGAGGCACATGGTGCGGTAGCCACGTTCGCGAGCAATGCGCTCCAGTTCGGCGACCACCAACTTGCCGTAGCCGCGGCCGCGGTGCGCCGAAGCAGTCCAGATCCGCTTGAGCTCGGCGGTGTGGGCGTCGTACCGCCGGAACGCTCCCCCGGCGACGGGCACACCACCGGACACACCGACGATGAGCACCCCGTCGGGTGGGGCGAATTCGTGCGCCGGATAGGCCCGCATGTCGGCGTACTCGGTGCCGCTGAGATCGCCGTAACGCGCCGTGTATTCGCGGCCGAGTTCGTCGAGCAAGGGCGCCGCCAGCGGGTCGCTCTGCGCCACGGCAATGAATTCCACGGTGCTGTTATACAAGGCCGTTACGCCGGCCAGTGGAGACACGGTGGGCATGCCGCGGTGGGGCGCCCCGCGGTGGGGCGCCCCTTGGGCGGCATCTGCGATTCGATCAACGGCCGTTGCCGAAGACGGACGTCACCTGGCCGGTGGTGGCGTGGTGCTGGATATCGTTCACCCATTCGTGGTGGGTGATATCGGCCTGTGCGGGGGCTGCCAAGGCCACGACGGCGGCGGCGAATCCGGAGGCGATGATGCTGGCGAAACCGAACCTCTTCATTTCTGGGCCCTTCTCAGGTGGTGGTCTAGTGCCTTCTGCGAGCCATAACGCGCTGGTCAGCCGGGTAATTCCGCTGGCAGTAATTGACCGCCGGTTGGCAGGAATGGGCAGTACCGGGAGCGCCCCACCGCATTGCCAGGCAATTTCAAGCAAACCCGGGAATTATCCGGATCGTTATCGACGTTTACCCCAATTGTCACACGGGTATCTTTGGTAACAGCACCGGCAATCGGTGCACCCGTCCACGAGAAAGAGCCGAATGGGTCATCGCAATGAACACCGTCCTTTATTTCAGCGTCAATGGCGCCGTATATGAAACCCGGGCCTACACCCAGGCCGATATCACCGAGCTCGTTCATCACCAGGGGCTGCAAAGCCTGACCAGCGGCGACCGGCAGTTTGACTTCTGGTTCAGCCCGACATCGCGCCGTTGCCAGCGCGGGGTCAACCGCCGCGCCACCGAATTACTCTTGGCAACAACATCTTTCGACGCAAAGACGGTCCCACTGTTACGCGGCGCCATCGTCGTGGCCACTCACGACGCCGACGGTGACCTCGACGGTCTGAGTTGGGAGCAGCTCGAACAGCTGGCCCGCAAGAACCGCAGTGTGAGTGCCAGGGACAAGCGCATCCTGAGTCGCCGCATCGCGCGCGACCGAAACCGCCTGCGCCGCGCCGGCACCACCGCCCCCGACCAGCGCACAGCCGCGCCGCAGGCCACGTCCAGCCACGCCAGGTGATCTGCGCGGTGTGACCCCCCGGACGGTGTCAGGGGACCTCTCCCCGGGTATGGATCGGTGATGCGAGCGGAAACCACCGGCCGCCAGGCAGGGCCGCCAGACGGAGCCCCGGCGGAGGCCGACGGCAGGCAACGCAACTTCATCTTCCTGGCGGTCGTGCTGGGCATGCTGCTGGCAGCGCTGGACCAGACCATCGTCGCCACGGCGCTGCCCACCGTCGTCGCCGACCTCGGTGGTGCCGGCCACCAGGCCTGGGTGGTCACCAGTTACCTGCTGGCCTCGACCATCGTCACCGCGGTGGTCGGCAAGTTGGGCGACATCTTCGGCCGCAAGAGGGTGTTCCAGGTCGCCGTGCTGCTGTTCCTGGCCGGCTCGGTGCTCTGCGGTCTGGCGCAGTCGATGGGGATGCTGGTCGCCTCCCGGGCATTGCAAGGCCTTGGCGGTGGCGCCATCACGGTGACGGCGGTGGCGGTCATCGGCGAGGTCATCCCGCTGCGGGATCGCGGCCGCTATCAGGGCGCCCTCGGGGCGGTGTTCGGTGTCACCACCGTCGTCGGCCCGCTGCTGGGGGGTCTGTTCACCGATCATCTGTCCTGGCGCTGGGCGTTCTGGGTCAACGTCCCGGTGGCCGTCGTGGTCATCGTGATCGCCGCGGTGGCCATTCCCGAACTGACCCGCACCGCGCGGCCGGTTCTGGACTATGCCGGCATCGCGCTCATCGGTATCGGCGCCGCCGGGTTGACGTTGGCGACCAGTTGGGGCGGGACCACCTACCCCTGGGGGTCGCCGACCATCATCGCGCTGTTCGTCGGTTCGACAGCGGCGCTGGTCGCATTCGTCGCCGCCGAACGCCGGGCCGCCGAACCGATCCTGCCCATCCGGCTGTTCACCAATCCGGTGTTCACGGTGTGCTGTGTGCTCTCCTTCGTGGTGGGGTTCGCGATGCTGGGGGCCCTCACGTTTCTGCCGACCTACATGCAATTCGTCGACGGTGTGTCCGCCACGATGTCCGGTCTGCGGACGCTGCCGATGGTCGCCGGTCTACTTGTCACCTCGCTGGGCAGCGGCGTCCTCGTCGGCCGGACCGGGCGGTACAAGATCTTCCCGATCGCCGGAACCGCGATCATGGCGCTGGGCTTCGTCTTGCTGTCCCGGATGGGACCCGACACCTCCACGCTGGTGCAGTCGCTCTATCTGCTGGTACTGGGTGTCGGGATCGGGCTGAGCATGCAGGTGCTCATCCTGGTCGTGCAGAACACCGTGGACTTCACCGATCTCGGCGTGGCAACCTCGGGAGTCACGTTCTTCCGGACCATCGGCAGCTCGTTCGGAGCCGCAATTTTCGGCTCCATGTTCGCCAACTTCCTGGACGGCAGGCTGCCGGCGGCCATGGCCCGCAGCGGAGCACCACCCGAGGCGGCCACCGCGCCCCAAGTGCTGCACCGCCTTCCGCACGATATCGCCGCACCGATCATCGACGCCTACGCCGATTCGCTCAGTCGGGTGTTCCTGTACGCGGCGCCGTTCGCCCTCGTCGGGTTCGTGCTGGCGCTCTTCCTCAAACAGGTTCCGCTGCGCGACACGGCCGCCAGCGGCAGCACCGACCTCGGCGAGGGGTTCGGCATGCCGACCATCGAACCTCCCGAGAAACTGCTCGAGGTTGCCATCGGCCGACTACTGCACCGCAGCCAGGGTGTCGACCTGGAGGCCCTGGCGCATTCGCCGCGCAGTCACGTCGACACCGCGGCGCTGTGGGCCCTGATCCAGATCTACCGGCACGCCGCGGTGACGGGGACCGCGGACCTGCTCGATATCGCCGACGAGCGCCGAGTGCCGCGCCAGATCCTGGAGCCCACATTCGGCCGTCTGGTCGCCACCGGCTACGCCGCCCGCACCGGGAACGCGTTCACCCTCACCCCGGCCGGAGCCGCGGAGATCAACACGGCCCGCGACCTGATCTCGGGCTGGATCACCGAAACCCTGGCCCGTTCATCGGAATTCGAGGGACGACCGGATCGGATGCAGGTGCAGGGGGCGCTGGACCGGATCGCCCGCGGCGTCCTGCTGGAGCGCGACGCCGCAACGGACGAAACCCGCCCGCTCAAACTCGGCGCGGGTCAGCAGCGCTCGGGATCCCTGGCAGAGCCGCCCACCCGGCCGTTCCGAGCTTCCCGAGCCGGGCGCTGAGCAGCCCGCCGCTGAAACATCAACCGCGACTGCTGATCACGCGTTCGGCGATGTCCACCACCCGCGCATTCCCCTCCTGCGAAAGCCGCCGGATCATGTCGAAGGCTCGCACATCATCGACGTTGTAACGCTCCATGATGATGCCCTTGGCCTGGCCGATGCGGTCACGGCTGGCCAACGCCGACTGCAGCTGCTCGCCCTGGCGGTGGGCCAGAATGGCGGCGGCCGCATGTGCGGCCAGCACGCTGCCCGTGGTGCGGGCATCCTCGTCCCACTCGCGTGGCTGGAACCCGAAGAGGTTCAACGCACCTGCGGTGCGATCGGCGGTGTAGAGCCGGAACGACAGCCCGCTGAGCACCCCGACCTTCACCGACGCCGCCGAGTACGCCGGCCACCGGGTCTCGGTACGGAAATCGTCGGTGCGCACCATCACGTCCTCGACGGCTGCGGCCAGGCACGGGCCTTCGTCGAACAGCCGCTGCAGCTGGTCGAGCTCGTGGGGCAGATCCGTCGTGGCCGCGTGCGATTCGAAGTTTCCGCCCGCGGTGATCAGCAGGATGCCGGCGGTGTCGACCCCCGGAATCAGCTCCACCGCCGCGGCGGTCACATGGGACAGGATCTCCGCGGTGCTGGTCGGGACCGCGACTGCGCGAGCCAGCTCACCCATGCGGGCAGCCAACGCTCGGCCGTTCAGGTCGGACATGTCTGGCAGGGTGCCCGGGGGCGCCGAGAACCAAACGATGCGTTTGACCGGCGCCCTGCCGGGTAGGTGCACAGGCATGTCGAACGGCCTGTTGGCGGCGGCCAACCGGCTGATCGTCCGGCCCTTCGGCGGGAGAAAGGATGTGTCCATGCCTGACGACCAAGTCGACAGTGCGCTGACCGTCAAACGGGATACCACCGCCCCGCGCAGTCGGGTATGGGAGGTGATCGCCGACGGTTGGACCTACTCGCAATGGGTGGTCGGCAACAGCCGGATGCGGGCCGTGGATCCGGCGTGGCCGGCCATCGGCAGCACCATCGAACACTCGATCGGGGTGTGGCCACTGTTGCTCGACGACATCACGGTGGTGCAGGACTGTCGGCCGCTGGAGGAGCTGGTGTTGCTGGCCAAGGGCAGGCCGATGGGCAAGGCGCGGATCACCTTGCGGCTGTTCGACATCGACGGCGGCTGCCGGATCGAGATGGCCGAGGTGCCGGTCGGCGCTCCCATGGGTTGGGTGCCGCACCGGTTGGCGCTACTGGCCGTCGTGCCCCGCAACCGGGAATGCACCCGGCGCCTGGCTGTCCTCGCCGAACGCCGCACGCCCGACGCTACGGAGTAACAGTGTCACTTGGTCGTCGTATGGCTGGCGCGCTGCGCCTGCCGCTTACGCTTCTCCGCCTCGGCGAGCTCTTCCACCCGGTCGGCCGTAGCCCGTGCCGCCTCGGCCGCGGCACGATTCTCTTGCGAATCCTTCAGTGCGACAGCAGATTCGGAGGCAACCTCGCGTTCCGCGGCGGCGATGCGCTCGAGCTCGGCGTCCTTGGCGGCTTCGACCGACTGGGTACGCCGGGCCGCGGCCTGGTCGGCCTGTCGCTTCGCCGCGGCACCTCGCGTGCGGGCGGTGCGCTCGGCATCGCGTTCGCGCCGCTCCTCGGCGGCATGGGCATCCTCGACGGCGGACCGCTCCGCGGCCAGCGCGTCGGACTGGTCCTCGGCGGCCTGATCCAACTTGGCTTTCAGCCTCGCATCGGCCTGCTGGCGCTCGGCGGACGCCGATGCCCGCAACGTCGCGGCGCGGCCCAGGTCACTGCTGCGTTCGGCGAGCGCGGTACCCCGGCGGCGCAGATCCTGGTCGCCGAGCGCGCCACCCACCGTGGCGTCGAGCACGCCGAGCGATCGTTCGAAAACCAGCCGGACCGCGGCATCGTCGGGCATTCGGGCCAACACCCGCTGCTCGAGGAGCGTCAACGGGAACCGCACCAGCTGATATTCCAGTCGCAGCACGGTACGGGGCAGGTCGGTCATGTTCATGGTCGAATCCTTCGGTTGGCAGTGGTGTTTCAGGGCAGGTCGGCGCGGTCGGTCAGCTTCTCGGCACGGCGCTGGAGGCGATCGGCCTCGGCCTGCTCGGCCGCGGCCTGACCAACGGCGTCGCGGTGCTCGTCGATGGCATCGGCGGCATCGGTCGACGCGCCCAGAATCTCGCGTCGTTCCTGCGCCTTGGCCTGCGCCACATCGCGTTCGGCAGCGTGGCGGGCGGCTTCCTTATCCCGTTCGGCCTGCAGGCGTGCGGCCTCCTCGGCGACCTGTCGCTGCTGGTCCCGCTGCTCGTGCACGACACCCTCGGCGGTGGTCGCCGCCTGTTGCACCGCGCTGCGCTCGGCTGCGGCATGGCGGCCGGCTTGGGCGGCCTGGGTGCGGGCGGCTTGCGCCTGTGCGTCGGCGACGGCTTCGACGGCGTTGGCCTCCTTGCGTTTCCGAGCCTCGGCCTGCTCGAGCTGACCCTCCGCGGTCAACGAATCGTTGCCGGTCACCGCGCCGGCGATCTCCTTGGCCTTACCTTTGACCGAGTCGACCAGCCCCTTGCGAGCCTCGTCGGCTTTGCTGTGCTTGCTCATCACTTTCCCTCTCGTCGGGTCAGCCAGCAGGATGCACACTTGCGCCGGATCTGAAACCCGGGGTGGTGCCGATCACCGATTCGGTTGGTGTGTCTTATGTTTCATCACGGTACGAAGTGCGCCGCCCACCACCGCGCGGGCGACCCAGGGTCCGACAATGCTGATCGGATGGTGGTCGAACTGACGTGATACCGATCTCGGTGAACGGGTTGTGCATCCTCCGGTGCAACCATGGAGCTACCCGGTCTCGCCACGGCGAAACGCGAGCGCTTATCCGCCGGCCACCGGGGTATGCCGCGGGGATGACATCCGAGACCGTCGAGGAATCCGGCCGCGCGCTGCCGGCCACCAAACTCCAGCGCAGCATCACCGGCCCGCTGCTGTTCCTGTTCATCCTGGGGGATGTGCTCGGCGCCGGCGTGTACGCGTTGATGGGCGTGCTGTCGGAGAAGGTCGGCGGGGCACTGTGGGCCCCGCTGCTGGGCGCACTCGTGCTGGCCCTGCTGACCGCAGGCTCCTACGCCGAACTGGTCACCAAATATCCGAAAGCCGGCGGTGCCGCGGTCTTCGCCGAACGGGCCTTCGGACGGCCGCTGCTGTCCTTCCTCGTCGGCTTCTGCATGCTCGCGGCGGGCGTCACCAGCGCCGCCGGCCTGGCGCTGGCGTTCGCCGGGGATTACCTGCGCGTCTTCATCGACGTGCCAAGCGTGCCGGCCGCCATCGTGTTCCTGCTTCTGATCGCCGCGCTCAACGCACGTGGTATCAGCGAATCGGTCAAGAGCAACGTCGCGATGACCGCGGTGGAACTCAGCGGCTTGCTCATCGTGGTCATCGCCGGTGCGGTGGCACTCGGCGGCGGGCACGGCGACGCCGGGCGGTTGACCCAGTTCCCCGAAGGAACCACGCCGGCGCTGGCCATCCTGAGCGGGGCGATCATCGCTTACTACTCGTTCGTCGGGTTCGAGACGTCGGCGAATATCGCCGAGGAGATCCGTAATCCGGCCAAGGTGTATCCGTCGGCATTATTCGGCGCGCTGATCACCGCCGGGGTGGTGTACGTGCTGGTCGGCATGGCCGCCGCGGCCGTGCTGGCCCCGGACCGGCTGGCCGGGTCGACCGGCCCGTTGCTCGACGTCGTCGCCGCGTCCGGGCTGGGTGTCCCCGATCGCGTGTTCAGCGCGATCGCTCTGGTGGCAGTCGCCAACGGGGCACTGCTGACCATGATCATGGCCAGCAGGCTGGCTTTCGGGATGGGCGAACATGGCCTGCTGCCGACGGCCCTGGCGCGGGTGCTGCCCGAGCGCCGCACGCCGTGGGTGGCCATCCTGGCCACCACCGGGGTGGCGGTCGGGCTCACCACCATCGGGAAACTGGCCACCCTCGCCGAGACGGTCGTCCTGCTGCTGTTGTTCGTCTTCATCTCCACCAACGTCGCGGTGCTCATGCTGCGCCGGGACACGGTGGCACACAACCACTTCCGGGTGTGGACGCCGGTCCCCGTGCTCGGGGTGGCGTCCTGCGTGCTGCTGATGTGCCGGCAGAGCGCCCAGGTATGGCTGTTCGCCGGACTGCTGGTGGCAGTCGGCGCGGTGCTGTTCCAGCTCGCCCGTACCCGGCGCGGTGTGACCGGGACGACCCATCCACCGCAGCACCGGTGACGAATCCCTCGGTGCGCAATGGTGAGAACCGCGATAACGTGCAGGAACTGGTGGTGCTGCTCGCCGAGGACGGCCGCCCGATCGGGACCGCCCCCAAAGACCAGGTACACCACGCCGGCACGCCGCTACACCTGGCATTCTCCTGTTACCTGTTCGACGACGCCGGAGCAGTGCTGCTGACCCGGCGAGCGCTGCACAAGCGAACGTTCCCGGGCATCTGGACCAACTCGTGTTGCGGGCATCCGGCCCCTGGTGAGGAGCCCGAGGCGGCGGTGCGCCGCCGGGTGCGCGAGGAGTTGGGCCTGGAGATTGCCGAGCTGCGCTGTGCGCTGCCCGATTTCCGCTACCGGGCCACCGCCTCGGACGGCGTCGTGGAGAACGAGATATGTCCGGTGTACGTCGGCCGGGCGGCGGGACCGGTGCGGCCGGACCCCGCCGAGGTGATGGAGCACGTCTGGGTCCAATGGCACGAGCTGCGCGTCGCCGCCCGGCTACCGTGGGCCATCAGCCCGTGGGCGGCCGCCCAGATCCCGCTGCTGGACTCCCTGCACCTGATGGCGTTTCGCTGACTCCGAGCCCGGGTACTCGCGCATACCGTCCGCACGAGCAGGGGGCCGGATGTTATTGTGATCCCAGCCACATTTTGATGGCGTCATCCATCCGCGCGAAGCAGCGCGTCGAATCCCGGGCGCACCACGGATACGAGGAGCGCGTTGGCTGAGCACAGGCACCCCACCCTGGTTGACACCCGGCCCGATACCCCGGCCGGCGATTCGTCGTGTGATTGGCGTGCGTCCGTGCGCGCCCAGCTGCGCACCGAGCTGGCCGACTTCCTGTCCCGGCACTGCACCGAACAACTGCGGGGTGCCCATGTCGACATCGCCGCCGATGTGCTGCGCACCCTCACCCACGGAGGCAAGTTCGTCCGGAGCACCTTCATGTATCTGGGGTGGACGTGCGGCGCCGCCGGTTGGGCACCGTCGGCTCCCGCGGTGCGCGCGTGCGCCAGCCTGGAGCTTCTACATGCCTTCGCCCTGCTTCAGGACGACGTCATGGACTCCGCACAGCTGCGGCGCGGGCACCCCGCCGCCCACGTGGCCTTCAGCCGCTGGCACCGCGAGCGCGGGCTGAGCGGCGAGTCCGACAGGTTCGGCGAATCGGCAGCGGTGTTGCTCGGCGATCTGTGCCTGGTGTGGGCCGAGCAGATGTTGCGGACCAGCGGCATCGACCGCGACGCGCTGAGCCGGGTCTGGCCTCGGTACGACATGATGCGCACCGAACTTGCGGTCGGACAGTTCGCCGATCTGGTGAACGACTCCTGCGCCATGCCGTCGCTGGACGATGTGCTCGACGTGCTCCGGCGCAAATCCGGCAACTACACCGTGCGCCGTCCGCTGGAGCTCGGCGCCGCGATGGCCGGCTGCGGGCCCGGCGTCGTCGACGCCCTCGGCGACTACGGCGGCGCGATCGGGGAGGCCTTTCAGCTACGCGACGACGTTCTCGGGGTGGCGGGCAGCGTCACAGAGACCGGCAAGCCGACGCACACCGACCTGGCCGACCGCAAGGCCACCAGTGTGGTGGTGGCCGCCCATCTGCTTGCCGAGCCTGCGGTGCGCCGCGAACTCACCGACCTGATGACAGCTCCCCGGCTGGAGCCTGGCGACATCGACCGGTGGCGCACGCTGATCCACGCCAGCGGCGCGCTGGAATGGATCGAGAACCTGATCGCCGAACGGTTGCGGCACGCACTGCGCTGCTTGGACCGACCGGACATTCCGCACGGCGCACGTACTGCACTCACCGATATGGCCACGTTCTGCACGGAAAGGCTTGCCTGATGCGTTCTGTGAAGGGTCGCACCGATCACGTCGTCATCGTCGGCGCCGGATTGTCCGGGCTGTCGGCGGCCCTGCACCTGGCCGGTCGCGGCCGCCGGGTCACGGTGCTGGAGCGGGATGCAGCCCCTGGCGGCCGGATGGGCCGCGGGGATATCGCCGGCTACTCCATCGACACCGGGCCGACCGTGTTGACGATGCCCGAGATCATCGACGACGCCCTTGGTGCGGTGGGTGATTCACTGTCCGCGCGGGTCGACCTCGCTCCCCTGCATCCGGCCTACCACGCGCGGTTCGCCGACGGCAGCCAGCTGGCGGTGCACACCGAAGCCGAGGCGATGGCGGCCGAGATCGAGCGCCTCGCCGGCCCGGACGAGGCCGCGGGATACGTGCGGATGCGCGCGTGGCTGACGGCGTTGTACAAGGCGGAGTTCGACGGTTTCATCTCGGCCAACTTCGACTCACCGCTGTCGCTGCTGACACCCCAGTTGGCCCGGCTCGCCGCACTGGGTGGGTTCCGGCGGTGGGAACGCATGATCCGCCGATACCTCAAGGACGAGCGGCTGCTGCGGGTCTTCACTTTCCAGGCGCTCTACGCCGGCGTACCGCCGCACAGCGCGCTGGCCGCCTACGCCGTGATCGCCTATATGGACACCGTGGCCGGGGTGTTCTTCCCGCGCGGCGGTATGCGGGCGATTCCCGATGCGATGGCCGCCGCCGCGGCGGCCGCAGGCGTCGAATTCCGGTACGGCGTCGAGGTCAACCGGCTCGAACGCAGCGGGTCCCGCGTCACCGCGGTACTCACCGGCGACGACACGCGGGTGGCCGCCGACGCCGTGGTGCTGACCACCGAACTACCCACCACCTACCATCTGCTGGGTCGCAGCCCGCGGCGGTTGACGGCGTTGCAGCCCGCGCCATCGGCCGTGGTCGCCCACGTCGGGTGCCGCGCCGTGACACCCGACGTCGGCCACCACACGATCGTGTTCGGCGACGCCTGGCAGCGGACGTTCGACGAGATCATCAACCAGGGCCGGGTGATGGGTGACCCGTCGCTGTTGGTCACCCGCCCGACGGCGAGCGACCCGACCCTGGCACCGCCCGGCCGGGACCTGCTCTATGTGCTGGCTCCGGCACCCAACACCCAAGTGGGACACATTGATTGGGACGCCACATCGTCGGAGTACGTGGAGCACATGCTCGACACCGTCCGGTCCCGGGTGCCCGGGCTCGGGGAAGACGCCGAGATCCTCGACGTTGTCAGCCCCGCCGACTGGGCGCGCCGCGGCATGCTGGCGGGCACACCGTTCGCACTGGCGCACACCTTCGCTCAGACCGGTCCGTTCCGGCCGGCCAACACCGTGCGCGGGATCGACAACGTGGTCCTCGCCGGGTCGTCGACCGTTCCGGGGGTCGGTGTCCCGACCGCCGTGATCTCCGGTCGCCTCGCCGCCGACCGGGTCACCGGTGTGACCGTGTCGTCCGCGCCGAGTGGCGACAGTTCGATGAGCGGGGTTCGATGATGATCATCAAGGACGAACTCGATGCCGCGGGCCTCAAGGGAACCGACCTGCGCGCGGCCTACGCGCACTGCCGGGCCGTCAACGCCAGGGACGGAAAGACGTTCTTCCTGGCCACCCGGCTGCTGGCGCCCCAGCAGCGCCCCGCCGTGCATGCCTTATACGGGTTCGCCCGCTACGCCGACGACATCCTGGACTCTTTCGACGAGCGCGACAGTGCCCTGCGGGCTGCGCAGCTGCAGTCGCTGTCGGAACGGCTGTTCGACTGCCTGAACGAGGGCGTGTCCCCGGTCGGCGACCCGGTTCTGACGGCCGTCGTCCACACCGCGCACCGTTACGGGATCGGCTGGGACCTGTTCGACGACTTCCTGGCCTCCATGCGGATGGACCTGACCATCACCGGTTATCCCGACCGTGCCGCGCTGGAGCGGTACATGTACGGCTCGGCGGAGGTGATCGGGTTGCAGATGCTGCCCATCCTCGGCACCACGGTGGCCCGCGAGGAGGCCGCACCCTACGCCGCGGCACTGGGAAAAGCGTTCCAGCTCACCAACTTTCTGCGCGACGTGGACGAGGACCTGGCCAGGGGCCGGGTATACCTGCCCGCCGACGAACTCGCCGCCCACGGTGTCGACCGCGATCTGCTGCTGTGGTGCCATCGCAACGGGCGTAGCGACCCCCGCGTGCGCCGGGCCTTGGTGGACCAGCACGCGCAAGCCCGCCGGGTATACCGCGAGGCCCAGCCCGGCATCGCCATGCTGGCGCCGATATCCCGTCCGTGCGTGCAGGCCGCACTCACGCTGTACTCCGAAATCCTGGACCGCATCGAGGACCTCGACTTCGAGATCTTCGGTACCCGGGCGAGCGTCGGCAAACCCCGTCGCGCGGTGGTCGCGTTGCGTGGTCTCGCCGGGGCCTGGTGGGCCAGGGCCGCGGTCCGGCGCCGATGAGCACCGACCTCGACCAGTGGCAGTACGTGCTGGTGTTGGCCGCCTGCGTGCTCATCACCGCGCCCCTGGAACTGTTCGGCCGCGGGGTGTACCGCCAGCCCCGCCGGCTGCTCACGGCGATTCTCCCGGTGGCGGTGGTGTTCTTGATCTGGGACGCGGTCGCGGTGGCTGCCGGCGTGTGGCACTACAACCCGCGTTACCTGCTCGGTGTGGTGCTGCCCGGTGCCCTTCCGCTGGAGGAAGTGTTGTTCTTCGTGGTCATTCCGGTGTGCGGGCTGCTGACCTACTCGGCGGTGGACACCATCCTGTCGTGGCTGAGCAGGCGGCGGGTGGAGTCGCACCGATGACCGGCCTCGGCTACACGCTGCCCGCCGTGGTGGCCGTCGTCGTCGTGCTGGTGTTGGAATGGCAGGTGTTGCGCACCGGGCTGCTGCGCCGCCCCAGCTACTGGATCTCGATGGTGATCGTGCTCGGCTTCCAGATTCCGGTGGACGGCTGGCTCACCAAGCTCTCCTCGCCCATCGTGATCTACGACGACCGGCACACCAGCGGGATCCGGTTCCCGTTCGACATTCCGGTCGAGGACTTCTTGTTCGGTTATGCGCTGGTGACCGGCGTCCTGCTGTTGTGGGAGCGGCAGCGGGCACGAAGTGAGGAGCCGAGGTGACGGCGCGGGACCCCCGGCGGGAGCGACTGCCGGGCGGTGCCGGCTTGCCGGACGCCGCCGCCCTGTCCCGGATTCCCACGGTCGCCGTCGTCGGCGGCGGAATCGCCGGACTGGCGGCGGCGACGGGCCTGGCCGAACGCGGTGTCCGGGTTCACCTCATCGAGGCAGCCGACCGGCTGGGCGGGCGGGTGGCCGGCTGGCCGGAGGTGCTTTCCGACGGCAGCCGTGCCGCGATGAACCGGGGTTTTCACGCGTTCTTCCGGCAGTACTACAACCTGCGGTCCCTGTTGCGCCGCGCCGACCCGCATCTGCGGGCGCTCTCGCCGGTTGCCGACTATCCCTTGATCGACGGGACCGGGCGCCGGGACACCTTCCGCGGGTTGCCCCGCACGCCCCCGTTCAACGCGCTGGCGTTCGCGTTGCGCAGTCCGACGTTCCGGATGCGCGATCTGGTGCGGCTGGACGCCACAGCGGCCGCGCCGCTGGTGACGGTCGGGGTGCCGTCCACCTATGACCGCTTGGACCATCTCGACGCTGCGACGTTCTTGCGGGACATCAATTTCCCGGACGCCGCACGCCATCTGGCCTTCGAGGTCTTTGCCCGCAGTTTCTTCGCCAGGCCGGAGAAGCTGTCCGCCGCCGAACTGGTGACCATGTTCCACATCTACTTCCTCGGCTCGTCCGAGGGTCTGGTCTTCGACGTGGCCAATGCCAATTTCGATACCGCACTGTGGAACCCGCTGCACGAGTATCTTTCCGAACTCGGGGTGTGCTTTCATCTCGGTTCCGCGGTGCAGGCGCTGGACCTCGTCGACGCCGGGGTGCGGGTGCGGTCCACCGGTGCCCCGGATATCGACGCCGATGCCGCGGTACTGGCGACCGATATCGCCGGCTTGCAGCGCCTCACCGCCGCGTCACCGACGCTCGGGGACGAGAGCTGGCGCGGCCGCGTCGCCGCACTCGGCACCGCGCCGGCCTTCGTGGTGCTGCGACTGTGGCTGGATCGCGCGGTCCGTCCGGATCGCGCCGCCTTCGTGGGAACCGGCGGCCGCCCGCCACTGGACAACATCAGCGTTGTCGAACGCTACGAACGCGAAGCCGCGCAATGGGCCCGACGTACGGGAGGATCAGTGATCGAACTGCACGCCTACTCGGTGACCGAATCCGACGCCGAGGTTCGGACCGCGCTACTGGAGCGGATGCACCAGCTCTACCCGGAGACGGTTGACGCCGGCATCGTCGACGAACGCCTACTGCGCCGGCAGGACTGCCCGCGGTTCGCACCAGGTGATTTCGCGGGACGGCCCACCGTGACGACCCCCGATCCCCGCATCATGCTGGCCGGCGACGGTATCCGGGTCGATCTGCCGGTGGCGCTGATGGAACGCGCCGCCACCACCGGATGGCTGGCCGCCAACGAACTGTTGGCCGGGTTCGGCTTGGCCGGCCACGAGCTGTACACCGTGCCCACCCGCGGCCGCTCGCCGGTATTGCGGCTGTTGGCCGGCCGGGCACAGGAGCGGCACCGATGACCGGACCGCTGCGGCGCTGGGCCCAACGTATTTCGCCGTCCACGGCGGCACGCACCCTGCCGTTCACCACGCTGCCGCCGACCGCTTGGTCGGCGCAGCAACCCACCTACGGTGACGCCAGCCCGGCAGTCATCCAGGCGGCACTGCGCCGAACGCTGGCCCGCCCCAGCGGCAACTGGTTCGCGTTCGCCGACAGCGCGCGCATCGGCACCAAGCCGCTGGGCACCAGCGTCGCAGGGGTGCCGATCGTGGCGTGGCGCGGTGACGACGGTGCGCTGCTGGCCGGCCCGCGGGCCTGCCCGCATCTGGGTGCCGACCTGGCCACCTCACCGGTGGAGTGCGGGGCGTTGATCTGCCCCTGGCACGGGCTGCGCCTGGACGGGCGCCGGTACGGAACGTGGCGGCCGCTGCCGGCCTTCGACGACGGGGTGCTCAGCTGGGTGCGCCTCGATGCGGTGGGCGGCGAGACACCAACCGAGGCACCGATCGTGCCGGTGCGTCCACCGGAACCCCGGTTGGCGGCGGTGGCCACCGTGGAAGGGGTCTGCGAGCCCGACGACATCGTGGCCAACCGGCTTGATCCCTGGCATGGTGCCTGGTTTCACCCCTACTCGTTCACCGCACTGCGGGTGCGGCAGGCTCCCGCGGCCACCGACGACCTGGCCCCCGAGGAGGACCGCTTCGTCGTCGACGTCACCTTCAAGATCGGCCGGCTGGGCGTACCGGTTGTCGCGGAGTTCACCACGCCGGAACCGCGGACCGTGGTGATGCACATCGTCGACGGCGAAGGCGTGGGCAGTGTCGTGGAGACCCATGCCACGCCGCTGGGACCCGGCCCCGACGGCCGCCCCAGAACCGCGGTGCTGGAAGCGGTGATCGCCCACTCCGATCGCAGGCACTTCGGCAAGTCGGCGGTCGTCGCGCCGCTGCTGCGCCCGTTCATGCGCATGGCCGCCGCCCGGCTGTGGCGCGATGACTTGGCCTACGCCGAGCGGCTGTACCAACTGCGATCGCTGGGGTGACCACGCTCTGACCACGTTTGTCGGCACGGCGGTCGGGGTACATGCACTGCCATGACCAGCCCCATCACCCCCGACACGGCGCACGAAGCGCCCGCCACCGTCGGGCTCCTGCTGAACTTCGCGGCACTGATCGCGATCACCGGCGCCTTCGCACTCGGCCTCGACGGGCAGATGGGGACCGCTGCGGTACTCGCCGTCGCCGGATTGGTCGGCTTCGTCGCGAGCCTGGTGTGTTTCGCCGTGGACAGCCACCGAGCTGAGTCGCCCGTCGAGTGAGGTGCGGCCGGCCTCACGAGTCGGCTTGTCTCACAACGCCGTCCACGCCCTGCACATCTCGGATTACCCTCGGCGGCATCTCGATTCGGTGACAGTATCGCGGCATCGGCTGCACCTATCACCGGCGAATCGGTCGCGATGGCACGGCGCCGGCAATAATCGCTTCTCACCCTGGGTGTTACCTGGTCACCGGCGAGCATATTTTGACCTCTCAGCAAATTTCGGTGCGACACACCTGTTTGCAAACAAAAAGACCTGCATGCGGGGCCGGCATCCGGTTCGACCACCGACGCGACGCCTACGCCACACCTCCGGTGGCGACGCCGCCCGGCGTTGCTGGCGTACCGGACAGGGAGCGGTCAGGACACCGGCAGGCTCCCCTTGCCCGGGCCCACGGAGGTGCGCGAACGGCACTGTGCAAGAGGGCGGTTGATCTGCCTTAATGAGGCGCAACCGCTTGGCCTGCCAGAAAGGCTGTCATGCCCGCCATCCGCGCCCGTCCCGTCAACCGAGCACTCATGGCCGTTGCCCTGGTGGCGTCGACGCTCTTCGGCATCACACCGCACCCCCGCGCCGGAGCCCTGGCCCCGCTGACCATCGACACCTCGGCCGCTGCCATGGGCATGGCCGAATCCAACCTGTACTTCATGAATGCCACCGATCTGGCCACCGCCATGCAGAACTTCACCGCCATGGGGGTGAAGCAGATCAGGGTGTTCCTGCCCTGGCGGGCGATGGAACCGCAGAAGGGCAAATACAACTGGGTGGACGCCGACCGGATTCTCGATGCCGCTGCGGCACAAGGGCTTGCGGTCGTCGCAGCGGTGACCAGCACCCCGACCTGGGCGTCCAAAGCCTATGGCTTCTGGATGCCCAATGCCGCACCCGACGACCCCAACGACTATGCCAGGTTCATGGCCCAGGTCGCCCAACGGTACGGCTCGGGCAGCAGTGCGCCCAGAGTCGCCGGGTACGAGATCTGGAACGAACCCAACGGCAACACCGGCTGGTCGCCACAACCCAACGTCGCGGGCTACACCGCCTTGCTCAAGGCCGCATACACCGCCGTCAAGCAGGTCGAGCCGACTGCCTTGGTGATCGGCGGCGTATTGGGTGCCGGTCTGACCTTCGGCACCTGGACCATCAACCCGGTGAACTACCTGACCCAGATGTACTCGGCAGGCGCGCAGGGTTATTTCGACGCGCTGTCTTTTCACCCGTACAACTTCTCCAGCAGCTTCTCCGCGGGTGCTCCGTACGCCAATACGCCCTACCAACAGTTGAAGTCGTTGCGGGCGTTGATGAATTCCGCGGGTGACACCACCAAGCTGATCTGGGCCACCGAGTACGGCGTCCCGACCTCGGCGGTGAACGCAGCGACTCAGGCGGCGTGGATCACGGATTTCGCGACCACCTGGTCGACTCTGAGCGGTGTCGGACCGATGTTCATCTACTGCTTGGTGGACCGCCCGAACGACACCCCGTGGGGTGTCTTCGACCAAACCTGGACGGCCAAGACGGCGGCCACCGCCATTGCCAATTGGATTGCCGCACACCCGGTCCAGGGTGCGCTCATCTCGAAAACCAGTGGCTAACGGGTCGTCGCGCGCGCCAGGTCGATGGCGTACTGGCTGACGAACGTGCCCGCCGACGGTTCACCACGGCCACACGACCCGTCGGACTCGCCCACGCGTTTCACCCACAGATAGGCGTCGGCATGCGGTCCCGCGGTGTCGGTGGTCGGCGGGGTGCCCAACGCCCGGCCGTCGGGATTGCACCAGTAGTACTCGCCGGTCGCCGGCCCTGCACCGTTACGCGACGTGTCGATCACGTAGTGCGCACCGCCGGTTTGACCGGAAATCGCTTCGCCGTACCCGATTTCCTCTTCGGTGGTGAAGTAGTTGGTGGTGTTCAGGCTGAAACCTCGTGCCTTGGCCACGCCCACCTGGTTGAGCCGGGCTGCCATGGTGTCCGCGCTCACCCACCGGGAATGGCCCGCGTCGATGTAGACGGCGGCAGCGGGGTCACGGGTCAGGGTGTCCACGGCGTAGCTGATCAGATCGAAACGTTCCTGACGCTGGTCGGCAGACAGACAATCGGCCATGGCCAGCGCATCGGGTTCCACGATGATCGCGGCAGGCATGGTGCCCAGTCCGGCGGCGATCCCGTCGATCCATTGCCGGTAGCTGTCACCGGAGGAGAATCCGCCCGCGGCGTAGCTCCCGCAGTCCCGGTGCGGAATGGCGTACAACGCCAGCACCGGGGTTGCACCGGCCGCCTGAGCGTCGCCGGCCAGCTTGGCGACCGTGCCACCGACCGTGGCGGCGGGAAACGCCTGATCGAGCCAGTAGGCCTGCGGGGTGTTGGCGACGGTGGTCAGCTCGGCACTGGGCGGGTTGGCCGCCTGCGCGGCCCGCATCGCCTTGGAGATCGGGTCGACATAGAACGGGCGCCCGGCCAGCGGGTTGGAATCGTCGGCCAGCCGGATGGCCGGGGCCGGCTCCGACGCGACGGGGATGACCGAGCAACCGACACCGGCGACCGCGGCGGCCGCTACGAACGGAGAGATCCACCGCGCGACGGCGCCGGCAGCTGAGGAGATCACGCCTGGAAAATAGTGTGGCTGGTCACTTCACGCCAATCGCGCCGGGCCCGTGCCGCAGGGCCGCAAACAGTGCTCGACAGCCGGCCGCCGGGCTTGCATGGCGGTTCGGGGCTGCCGCGTCATTTGCAGCAACAGTTCATGCACATCGCCCGGCGGCCCCGGTGATCCCAGGTGGCCGTGACGGCAGCGAGCGGTGCCCGGCGTGAGGCCGTGTTCACCGGCAAACAACGCCGTCAGCTTCGAACGGGGCGCCGGTAGGTGAGCCTGTCGAATTCGCGGCCATACTCGTCGACGGCCGTCACGTCCATTTCGCTGACCAGGACGCCGGGCCGGACGTCGACGCGCAGGAAGGCGTAATTGCGGAATCGGACCCTCGACCAGTCCACGGCCTCCTGCTGCTTCGCCCCACCGGCGGTCCAGACGTAACTGTTGGGCACGCCGGTGTCGGCGAGCACGTTGCCGCGGTAGCTCTCCAGTTCGCCGGGCTGGAATCCGTAGCGGGGCCGACCCCCGCAGCCGACGGTGTAGTACACCGTCCCGTCCGTTTCCGGGTAGACGATGTCGTTGTCCAGGGCCGCCCTGGTCGGGGCTCCGGCCCGGATGGGGTCCGAGCGTTCGAACACGTGGTTGTGTCCCTGCAGCACCAGGTCGACCCGGTACCGGTCGAACATGGCGCACCACGCCGCGCGGACGCCGCCGTCGCTGGCGTGCGCATCGGTGGTCGAGTAGGCGCAGTGGTGGAAGAAGCAGACGATGAAGTCGATGTCCGGATCGGCGCGGTAGCCGGCCAGCGTCCGCTCGGCCCAGCTGGTCTGCGCACCTCCGGAGTATCCGGTGTTGGCGGTGATCTCGTAACTCACGTCGTTGGCGTCCAGGGACAGCACCGCGACGTTGCCGTAGCTGAACGAATACACCGATGGGCAGTTCGCCGGGCCGTTGCCGGGGAAGTCGAGGCGGGCGACATGGCCGCCGTAACCGTGGGTGCCGTAGGCGGCCTCCATGTCGTGGTTACCGGTGGCGAACATCCATGGTGTGCTCGCCGCACTCGCCTCGATGGAGCCGAGGTAGACGTCCCACACGAAGGGATTGAACTTGTCGAAGCCGGCGGGCAGCGTCCCGCCGGGACCGACGAACGCCGCGGGCTTGCCCAGTCCCGACGGGTCGGCGTAGGCGATATCGCCGGCCAGTACGTGGAAGTCCGGCCGCGCGGCGATGATCTGGTTCAACACGTTCGCGGTGTGCGGGACGTCGGGATCGTTGTCCGGCTTGTAGTAGTTGTCGTCGTAGTCGCCCCTGGCCAGACCGGGCGGCAGCACCGGTGTCTGGTCGGTGCCCTGGTCTCCGATCATGGTGAACCGGAACGGATTTGTGGCCATCGCCCGCGAGCGCGGCATCGCCGTCGACGCGATCCGCACATCGCTGACGAAACCGTCATCGGTGCGCCAGCGGTAGTGGTGCGGCGCGGCCGGTGGGAGTCCGTCGACCGGTACGTGCACATAGAACTGCTCGGTGGCCAGCACGCCGCCCCGCCCATCCGGGATCTGCGTGACCAGGTTGCGTACCTCGGCCGGCACCGTCGCACCCAGCTCCGGCGTCGGGCCGTGGTCCAAGAACACCCTGCCGCCCTTGGGGTTCCTGGACAGCTGCGCCGACAAGCGCAGTTGGGTGGCCGCGTCGGCGCCGTAACCGACGCGGCGGTTACCGACCGCCAACGGCGCGTCCGACGCGTAGGCGCGCTGTCCGAACGGCGAGCCGCCCAGTGCCGCAACCGCCGTCGCAGCCGCCGCACCGCCGAGGAAGACGCGCCTGGACACCGGTCGCCGGCGCAGATAGTCCCGGTGCCAGTCGTAACGTTCGGCCATCGTCATGTGGGCCACCACGGCCGGCGGTATCCCGGTGTCCGGCACATCCTTCAAGGGGTCCATCACTGGATGGTCACCCAGATCCACCCCCGGTCGCCACCGGGGCCGGCGAACCGCGCCGGAACACCCGATGAACACCCGGGCCGGGGCCGGCATGCGCTAAAGTCCCTGGCTAACCTCTCCCTCCCCCAAGGTATGCGAGCTCGTCGTTTGAAACGTTTCCATCGGGTCGCGGTCATCGTGCTGCTGGCCCTCGGCGCCCCGGGGTGCGACGCGAACCAGCCGGCGCCGGTTGCCCAGAACGACCCGGCACCGGCCGTGCTCGGCCTCGGCAGCGCCGAACGGATCAACGCTTGGCGGCATCAGCACTACGAGGCGTTCAAGACACTGGGTACCGCGTCGGGCCGGCTGGTCACGGCGATCAACCGGGCCGACTTCGACGGCATCCACACCATCTGTCGGGATCTGACGATCGCGAACCAGCGGATCCGCACCAGCCTGCCCACCCCGGATCAGGCGCTGACCACGGCGCTGCGGGACATGACCGGCCAACTCAACGAGCTGACCAGGCGGTGCCCGACCTTGAGTTTTCGATCCAGCACCGGCGAATTCATCCAGTTCGGCGCCGAGGTCAAGGGGGCGGCCCGGTCGTTCGAGGCGGCCCGCGCCATCCTGAGCACCGCCGAGAATCGGTAACGGTGTGCGGTCCGCGTCGTGCGGACGGCAACCCCGCAGGCGTCCTCGGGCGCACCGTGGTGGCGAACAAAGCCGCCGCACAGCACTTCTGACGGTTTTCCGGCCCCCCTGATCTTGAACGCTAGACTGGCTCGAATACTCGGGGGAGGTTGTTCTTGAGCACGATCGATGAGGCGGGACCGACGCCGGAGTTCCGCGACCGTGTGCATGCCGCCGCCCGCGAAGAGTTGACACGGTGGGGCATCGACCGGTTCAGCATCATGGCGCTGGCGGACCGCAACGGCTTGGCCATGGCTGAGATCCTGCAGTTCTGGGCCGATGACGCCACGCTGATCATCGATGTGCTGCTCGACGGTGCCGGACGGCAAGCGACTGCCCCGGACACCGGGTCACTGCGGGAAGATCTGTACGCCCTCGCCGCGGGCATGGCCGCCTATGTCGGATCCGATCAGGGACACCAGATCCAGGGCTCACACCTGATCGGGGAACACTTCGTCGACGGGATCGAGATCCGCCGCACCCTGTGGCGGGTGCGGGCGCAACGGTTGAGTGTCGTGTTCGAGCGGGCCCTCGACCGGGGCGAGTTGCGCGCCGGGGTCGACGCCGCGGTCGCGTTGGAGATGCTGCTGGCGCCGATCAACATGCGTGCCCTGTTCACCGGCGAGGCGATCGACGAAGCCTACTGTCGGCAGGTCGCCGATCTGGTGTGGCAGGCGATTCGGTCCTGAGGTCGGCCTGAGGCCCCCTGAGCCCCTACTGGGGTCGTAGTCCTCGGTTTGGGTTGCTGCGGTGTGCGCGCGTTAGTGTGCTGTGGACAGCCCCCACGAACGTGCAGGGCGAACGTGCAGACAGAGAAGTTGAGCCCAGCGATGACCGCAGCAGCAGAAACGTCGACCCTTGAGTCCCGGGTGGGCCACTACTACCAGATGGAGGACACCTATCTGGTAGGTCGCGAGAAGATCCGCGAGTTCGCTCGCGCGGTCCAGGACCGCCACCCCGCGCACTGGAACGTCGACGCAGCCAAGAAGCTGGGGTACTCGGGGCTGATCGCGCCGCTGACCTTCACCTCGGGGCCGGCGATGGCGTGCAACCAGCGCATGTTCGAGCAGGTGGTGGTGGGCTACGACATGTACCTGCAGACCGAGGAGGTCTTCGAGCAGCACCGCCCGATCGTCGAAGGTGACGAATTGCGTATCGACATCGAGCTGACCTCCGTGCGCCGTGTCGCCGGGCGCGATCTGATCACCGTCACCAACACCTTCACCGACACCGCCGGCGAGGTGGTGCACACCCTGCACACCACCGTGGTCGGAGTGACCGGCGAAGAGGTCGATCCGGCGATCCGGCCTGCCGTGCAGGGCGTGATGATGCACGGCATCAACATGCTCGGCGCAGAGGACTCCGGGGAGGCCTACCAGAAGACCCTGCGCCCCGTGATCGAAACCCGCACCGCCGAACCGGCCGCCGCGCCCGCCTCACCGTCGTTCGAGGATCTGACGGTCGGCGACGAGCTGCCGGTGCATCACACCCGGCTGTCCCGCGGGGACCTGGTGAACTACGCCGGGGTGGCCGGTGACGCCAATCCGCTGCACTGGGACGAGAACATCGCCCGGTTGGCCGGCCAGCCCGACGTGATCGCCCACGGCATGCTGACCATGGGGTTGGGCGCGTCGTTCGTGTCCTCGTGGACCGACGATCCCGGCTCGGTGAGCCGCTACGCCGTGAGGCTGTCGCAGCCCGCGGTGGTGCCGGCCGACGGTGGCGCGGATATCGAGTACAGCGGCAAGATCAAGTCACTGGATCCGGCGACCCGGACCGGTGTCGTGCTCGTGGGTGCCAAGTCGCAGGGCCGAAAGATCTTCGGGCTGGCCACCGTCAACATCCGGTTCAGCTGAGCCGCTGCGCTCGCCTTGTGTCCGCCACACCCGGGGTAGATACTTAGTTGAGGTAATTGATCGGCGAGTACGGGAGCGCAACCGTGAATCTCTGGGGTGATCTGACGATCCTCGACGGACTGCTGGCGCTGAGTCTGGTCGGTTGCGTGTACGTCTACATCCGCCGGCTGGAGAACCGTACCCCGGCGGCGCTGGGCGAGCAGGTGGGCGCCCACAAGGCGATCCTGGCCAAACTGCGCCGCCGCGAGCCGATGACGCCGGCCGAATTCGAGTACGCGACCGAACTGGTCGAGGACGCCCGCTCACCGCTGGCCTACGCCATCCCCGCCGTTCTGTTCAGCTGCGGGTTCTTCTACGTGGTGGGGTGCCTCTACGAGTTGCACGTGCACGGCGGCAACCCGTCGTTCCGGACATTCATCGGCGGCATCCCGATGCTCAGCTCGATGAACATCTTCGGGCAGCTGCGCCGGGTGGCCCGGCACCAGAACAAGCTGGCCGGCATCGAGATCGTCAACGAGACCGCGGCAGACAAGGGCACGGAGGCTCCCGGGCGGCTGAGCCCGCAATCCGCCTGACCGCACGACAACGCTGCCAGGATGGCATTCCTCAGCTGCAACAGTTGGGGTCCAGCACGGTACACAACGCCATCAGTGCGTCGCGGTGCGCAGCGTGGAAGACCTTCATGCCGCGGCGTTCCGAGTCCACGAGGCCGGCGTTGCGGAGCTGAGTGACGTGGTGGCTGACGGTGGATTCGGTCAGGCCGAGCACTCGGGCAAGATCACCGCTGTTCTGCTCACCGGCACTGGAGGACAACAGGTGGGACATGATTTTCACCCGGGCGGGATCCGCCAACGCCTTCAGTCGGAGTGCGACTTTCAGGGCATCGTCGTCGCTCATCGGGCCGGCGGCGACAGGGGCGCAGCAGACCGGCGCTGACATGTCGATGACGGGCAACGCCTTGGGCATGGGACAAGTCTGCCAGATTGATTGACATATATCCAAAAGGTGGCATGCTGGGCAGCGTCGCAGTAGTTCGACATATGTCACAACCCTGAAAGGCGGGGTCATGTCCCGAGTCCAACTAGCGCTCAACGTCGACAACCTCGACGAGTCGATCACGTTCTACAGCAAGCTTTTCGGTGTGCCACCGGCCAAGGTGAAGCCCGGCTACGCCAACTTTGCCGTCGCGGAGCCGCCCCTGAAGCTGGTGCTGTTGGAGAACCCAGGCAACGGCGGCACCATCAACCACCTCGGGGTCGAGGTGGACTCCAGCGAAACCGTTCACGCCGAGATCGCCCGACTGGCCGGCGAAGGGCTGTTCACCGAAGAGGAGATCAACACCACGTGTTGTTTCGCCACCCAGGACAAGGTGTGGGTGACTGGACCGGCCGGTGAGAGGTGGGAGGTTTACACCGTGCTCGCCGATTCCGAAACCTTCGGCACCAGCCCAAACCTACTCGCAGACAACGAATCCCGTGGCGTGTGCTGCGGCGGCGCCCCAGCCGATCCCGCCCCGCCGGCCGACACCACGTCCTGCTGCTGATACCGAGCGCACATCCGGGCCTGACCACCACGGCACCGGGCGGGTTCGCCAATTGTTCACCCGGCACCGCCTTGCGCCCGATATCGATCACTGTCAATATCGATGGATGTCGAATCGAAGGGCCTCCCCGTCCGCCCCGGACGCGTGTTGCGCACCGGGAGCGATACTGCGCCAACCCCTCTCACCGAGAGAGGCCACCGATATGGCGGTCAAGCTCAAAGCCTTGGCCGATCCGGTTCGATTGCAGTTGTTCTCCGCGATCGCCAGCCGCGAAGGCGGCGAGGCATGCGTGTGCGATATCTCCGACGGTATCGAGGTGTCCCAGCCGACGGTGTCGCATCACCTCAAGGTGCTGCGGGACGCCGGACTACTCACCTCACAGCGCCGCGGGTCCTGGGTGTACTACGCCCTTGTTCCGGAAGCGTTGCTGAGCCTGGGTGTGCTGCTGGGGGCCGACACCCGACCGGGAGTGACCGTATGACCGGCACCGCGAGCGCCGCCCCTGCTGTCGTGGGCAGGCTGTCCACCCTCGATCGGTTCCTGCCGGTGTGGATCGGCACGGCGATGATCGCCGGGCTGCTGCTGGGTCGCGGAATCCCCGGTTTGAACACCGCACTGGAAAAGGTTCAGATCGACGGTATTTCACTGCCCATCGCCGTGGGCCTGCTGATCATGATGTACCCGGTGCTGGCCAAGGTCCGCTATGACCGCCTCGACACCATCACCGGCGACCGCAAGATGCTGTTGTCGTCGCTGATCCTGAACTGGGTCATCGGCCCGGCACTGATGTTCGCACTGGCCTGGCTGCTGCTGCCGGATCTGCCCGAGTACCGGACGGGCCTGATCATCGTCGGCCTGGCCCGTTGCATCGCGATGGTGATCATCTGGAACGACCTGGCCTGCGGGGATCGCGAAGCCGCCGCCGTGCTGGTCGCGCTGAACTCGATCTTCCAGGTGGTCATGTTCGCGGCGCTGGGCTGGTTCTACCTTTCGGTGCTACCGGGCTGGCTCGGTCTGGAACAGACCGCCATCAGCACATCGCCGTGGCAGATCGCGAAATCGGTCATCATCTTCTTGGGCATCCCGCTGTCGGCCGGCTACCTGTCCAGGCGCCTGGGCGAGAAAGCCAAGGGCCGGCACTGGTACGAAACCCGCTTCCTGCCCCGGCTCGGACCGTGGGCCCTGTATGGCCTGCTGTTCACCATCGTGATCCTGTTCGCGCTCCAGGGCGAACAGATCACCAGCCGCCCCCTCGATGTGGTGCGCATCGCGCTGCCCCTGCTGGCCTACTTCGCGATCATGTGGGGCGGCGGGTATCTGCTCGGCACGCTGCTCGACCTCGGATACGAACGCACCACCACCTTGGCCTTCACCGCCGCGGGCAACAACTTCGAACTCGCCATCGCCGTGGCGATCGCCACCTACGGCGCCACCTCGGGCCAGGCCCTGGCCGGTGTCGTCGGACCGTTGATCGAAGTACCGGTATTGGTCACCCTGGTCTACGTCTCCCTGGCGTTGCGTAAACGGTTTCACCATCACACTTCCCAGCACCTGCCCACCGACTCCCCGACGCGAACGGAACCCACCTCGTGACCGACACCCCGGCGACCCATCAGCTGCGCGACGAGGTGGGGAAACGCACGATCGTCGACGGCAAACCCACCGTGCTGTTCCTGTGCACCCACAACGCCGGGCGCTCCCAGATGGCTCTGGGGTACTTCACGGACCTGGCCGGGGACAAGGCGGTGGCCTGGTCGGGCGGCTCCGAGCCGGGCAACCAGATCAACCCGACCGCCGTCGAAGCCATGCGCGAAGTCGGTATCGACATCACCGGCGAATACCCGAAACCCTGGACCAATGAGATCGTCCAAGCCGCCGACGTGGTCATCACGATGGGCTGCGGAGACACCTGCCCGGTGTTCCCCGGAAAGCGTTACGAGAACTGGCAATTGCCCGATCCGGCCGGACAGGGACTCGATGCGGTCCGCGCCATCCGCGATGACATCGAACAACGGGTGCGCCGGTTGCTCGCCGACCTGGGTATCGACATCGGCGGCCGCACCAAAACCCGCTCCGGCGGCGACTGAAGCACTCAGCCCTCGGACGGTCCGCCCCGGCGCGGCGCTGCCGGGTCCCCGTCCTCCCACAGCAACAGCTGACGCACCGACGCCCGCGACCCGTAGGGCTGCAGCATCTGGCTGGCCGGCCGGGGGCGCACCCGCAGCGGCCACCAGAACCACCGACCCAGCAGGGCCGCAATGGCAGGCGTCATGAACGACCGCACGATCAGCGTGTCGAACAGCAGCCCCAGAGCGATGGTGGTGCCGATCTGACCGAGGATCCGCAGATCGGCGAAGATGAACGACGCCATGGTCGCGGCGAAGACCAAACCGGCGGCCGTCACCACGGCACCCGACCCGGCCATGGCGCGGACGATGCCGGTGTTCAGGCCGGCCCCGATCTCCTCCTTGAACCGCGAGATGAGCAGCAGGTTGTAGTCCGACCCCACCGCCAGCAGCAGGATCACCGCCAGCGCCAACACGATCCAGAACAGTTCGACCCCGAAGATGTCCTGCCAGATGAGTACCGACAACCCGAACGAGGCGCCCAGCGACAGGGCCACCGTGCCCACGATGACGAACGCCGCGATGATGCTGCGGGTGATGAACATCATCACCAGCAGGATGAGCGAGAGCGCCGCAATCCCGGCGATCATCAGGTCGTATTTGGCACCGTCGGCAATGTCCTTGTAGGTGGCCGCGGTACCCGCGATGAAGATCTTGGAGCCGGCCAGCGGCGTGCCCTTCACCGCCTCCTGCGCGGCGTGCCGGATCTTGTCGATGTGCGAGATGCCTTCCGGCGTCGCGGGATCCCCGTCGTGGGTGATGATCATCCGGGCGGCCTTGCCATCCGGCGACATGAACAGCTTCATACCTCGCACGAATTCGGGGTTGGTGAACGCCTCGGGCGGCAGATAGAACGAGTCGTCGGTCTTGGACGCGTCGTAGGCCTGGCCCAGCGCGGTCGCATTCTGTAGTGCCGCCTGGGTCTGGTCGTTGATCCCGGACGTGGTGGCGTAGTTGGTCAGGGTGAGATCGCGGTTGGTCTCCTGGCTCTGGATCTGCGGCGGGATCAGGGCCAGCAACTTCGGTTGCAGCGCATCTAGTTTCGCGATACTGCCGGCGACGCTACCCAGTTGATCGGTCAGCGCGTCGATTCCGTCGAGGGCGTCGAACACCGATCGGATGGCCGCGCAGGCCGGGATGTCGAAGCAGTGCGGTTCCCAGTAGAAGTAGTTGCGCAACGGCCGGAAGAAGTCGTCGAAGTTGGCGATCTTGTCGCGCAGATCGTTGGCTGTCGCTACGGTCTGCGCGAAGGCCTTGGCCTGCTCGTCGGTGACCGCACCCGACTGTTGTTGCAGCGCATACTGCTGGCGCAGCACGTCGATCGAATTGTTGATCACGTCAACCTGTTTGAGCAGATCGGACCCACGCGCCTGCTGGAACGGCAGGTTGTTGATCTGGGAGGCACTGCTCGCGCTGATCTGGAACGGGATGGAGGTGTGGTCAAGCGGGGTGCCCAACGGCCGGGTGATCGACTGCACCTGCGCGATGCCGTCGGTGTGGAAGATGGCCTTGGCGACGCGCTCCAGCAGGATCATGTCGGTGGAATTACGCAGGTCGTGGTCGGCCTGGATCATCAGCAATTCCGGATTCAGCCGTGCCTGCGAGAAGTGCCGTTCCGCGGCGGCGTAGCCGACGTTGGCCGGAGCCCCAGCCGGCATGTACCCCTTGGCGTCATAGCTGGTCTTGTAGTTGGGCAGGGCGATCAACCCGATGAGGGCGATGGCCACGGTGGCCACCAGGATGGGGCCGGGCCAACGCACGATCGCCGTGCCGATGCGCCGCCACCCTTGGGTCTGCAGCCGGCGCGCGGGCTCGAAGAGGCCGAAATGTCTGCCGATGCAGATCAGCGCCGGCGCCAGGGTCAGCGCGGCCACCACGGCTACCAGCACGCCTGTCCCGGCGGGAATGCCCAGGCTCTGGAAGTACGGCAACCGCGTGAAGGTCAGGCACATCACCGCACCGGCGATGGTCAGCCCAGAACCGAGGATGATGTGCGCGGTGCCGTGATACATCGTGGTGAACGCCGCCACCCGGTCCTCACCGGCGTATCGAGCTTCATGGAACCGGCCGAGCAGGAAGATCGCATAGTCGGTGCCGGCGGCGATCACCAGCAGCGTCAGCAGATTGGTGGAGTATGTGGACAGCTCGATGATGCCGGCGTTGGCCAGCACGGCGACCACCCCACGGGACGCGGTCAACTCGATCATCACCGTGAAGATGACGAAGAACACCGTGCTCAGGCGGCGGTAGAGCGCGAACAGCATCACCGCGATGACCCCGATGGTGATCAGGGTCGTCTTCAGGGTGCCCTGCCTGCCGACCTCGAACTGGTCGGTGACCAGGGGTGCGGCCCCGGTGACGTAGACGTTCAGACCGGGTGGGGGTGGGGTGTGGTTGACGATGTCGCGGACAGCGTCCACCGACTCGTTGGCCAGCGACTCGCCCTGGTTGCCGGCCAGATAGACCTGCACCAGCGCGGCCTTGCCGTCGGAGCTCTGCGAGCCGGCCGCCGTCAGCGGGTCGCCCCAGAAGTTGTCGATGTGTTCGACGTGCTTGGTGTCCTCGGAGAGCTTCTGCACCAGGCCGTCGTAGTAGTGGTGGGCGTCGGCGCCCAGCGGCTGGTTGCCCTCCAGCACGATCATCGCCGAGCTGTCCGAGTCGAATTCTTGGAACACCTTGCCGATCTGCTTGCTGGCTTGCAGCGACGGCGCATCGTGTGGGCTCAGCGACACGTTGTGCGCTTCGGCGACCGTCTCCAGTTGCGGCACGAAGACATTGGTGACGACGGCCAGGCCGAGCCAGAAGAAGGCGATCAGGACGGAGTACTTGCGCAGGAAGTCGGGGATCCCGGGGCGAGCGGAGCGACGGGGGGAAATACCGTTCATCCGGATTTGTCCAGGCAGTAGGTGAGGGCGTTCAGGGTGTTGACCGTTCTCTCGTCCTTGACGGCGTCGTCGATCGTGATGCGGCAGCCGATGGAGTCGCTGTCACCCTGGGCGGTGACGTTGACGAAGACGGCCGGCTGCGTGGTTGTCGTGTCGTAGGCCCAGGGCAGGGTGACGTTGTCGGCACGCTGCGGTTGGGCGTTCACATCCAGGTAGGTGATGGTGGCGACGGTGCCCGGCGGGCCGAACACCTCGACGACCACGTGTTTGGGATTGAACGGCACGATGTCGTTGTCCGCGCCGCTGGGCGTGGACGTGACGTCGTGCGAGGCGAAGATGCCGTGCAGGCGGAACACGGCGAACGCGGCCACCGCGATCACCAACACCGCCACCAGATACATCCAGCGTTTTCCCAGCTTTCTGCTGAGTGAAACCCGTTGCATCCGTGACCCTTTCATGTGCAGTGTCAGGCGCTGACGGTCGTGGCTTTTAGGACGGCTAATCAACTAGGTTGACGGTACGACACCGGACCTGGCATCACAACACCGGCGGAAGATCTAACCGCGTTCGGTGATCCGGCCCCCGTCCACATGCCAGGACCGGTCCAGGCGCACGTTCTGCAGCATCCGCCGATCATGGGTCACCAAGAGCAGGGTGCCGTCGTAGCCCGCCAGCGCCTGCTCGAGTTGTTCGATGGCGGGCAGGTCGAGATGGTTGGTGGGCTCGTCGAGCACCAGCACATTGGTCCCGCGAGCCTGCAGCAGCGCCAGACCCGCTCGGGTCCGCTCCCCCGGTGACAACTCCGCGACCGGCCGCTCCACGTGATCGGCACCGAGCCCGAATTTCGCCAGTAACGTCCGTACGTCGGAGGTCGTCCAGGTCGGCATCCGCTGTTCGAAGCTCTCGACCAACCGCTGTGCGCCGGAGAACTCCGCCCGCGCCTGGTCGATCTGTCCGATGGCAACGCTGGCGCCCAGGCTGGCGCGGCCGTCGTCGGGCTGTCTGCGGCCCAGCAGCACCCTCAACAGGGTCGACTTGCCTGCGCCGTTGGGGCCGGTGATACCGATCCGGTCCCCCGCGTCGACCTGCAGCGACACCGGTCCGAGCACGAAATCTCCTTGTCGCACAAGGACGTTGTCCAGCGCCGCCACCACGGAGCTGGACCTCGGCGCCGAGCCGATGCTGAATTGCAGTGTCCATTCCTTGCGCGGTTCCTCGACCTCCTCCAGGCGGGCGATGCGACTCTCCATCTGGCGCACCTTCTGCGCCTGCTTCTCACTGGATTCGGTTTGCGCCCGGCGCCGGAACTTGTCGTTGTCCGGCGCCTTGCGCATGGCATTGCGGACGCCCTGGCTGGACCATTCCCGCTGGGTCCGCGCGCGGGCCACCAGGTCGGCCTTCTTCTCCGCGAACTCCTCGTACTCGTCGCGCCGATGCCGCCGGTTGACCTCGCGCTCTTCCAGATAACTCTGGTAACCACCGCCGTAGACGGTGGTGGTGTGCTGCGCCAGATCAAGTTCCGCCACCCTGGTGACGGTGCGGGCCAGGAACTCGCGGTCGTGGCTGACAAGCACCACACCGGCCCGCAGGTCCCCGACGAAACGCTCCAGCCGGTCCAGGCCGTCGAGGTCCAGGTCGTTCGTCGGTTCGTCGAGCAGCACGATGTCGAACCGCGACAGCAACAACGCCGCCAGCCCGACGCGGGCCGCCTGCCCGCCGGACAACGCCGTCATGGGTGTCGATTCCGGTTGCAGTGCAGTCGAATCAAGGCCGAGATCGGCCAGTACCGCGGGCAGCCGGTCGTCCAGGTCGGCCGCACCGGTGGCCAGCCAGTGCTCCAGGGCGCTCGCGTACGCATCCGCGCTCGCCGCGGAGTCGTCGAGCCCGGCGGCGGTGGCCTCCATCACCACCGTCGCGGCGGCGCAACCCGTCCGGCGCGCGATGTACCCGGCGACGGTTTCGCCTGCGACCCGTTCGTGCTCCTGGGGTAACCACCCGACGAAGGCGTCGGCCGGCGCGACGCTGACGGTGCCGGCCAGCGGCTCGAGATCACCGGCCAGGATCCGCAGCAGCGTGCTCTTCCCGGCGCCGTTCGCGCCGACCACCCCGATCACGTCGCCCGGCGCCACAGTGAGATCGAAATCTTCGAAGAGGGTGCGGTGCGCGAACCCCCCGGCCAGGCCTTTCGCGACGAGCGTTGCGGTCATGGCACCTATCGTCGCAGGGCACCGGCATCGAGTTCGTCACGGTCGAAGAATGACCGAATCTGTGGTGAACGGCCCGAGTCCGACGGCGCACTCGGAGTAGGCATCGGCTGTCGCGTGTACCCGTCCGCCGATGCGGGTAGCCCTCCGTTCGTCGGTACGGCCGTGTCACGGCCCGCAGATGGGAGACCTGGGTGTCTGGATGGCCGTTGTGGGGGCTTCTGCTGGCCTTCGCCGCCGCCGCGGCGGCGGTCTGGGTGGCCGGAATCTCGCTGTCCAACCAGACCGACGTGCTGTCCGCGCGGTTCGGCCTCGGATCGGCGCTGGGCGGACTGATCCTGTTGGCGATCGCCACCAACCTGCCCGAGATCGCCATCGTGGCCAGCGCATCGCTGTCGGGCAACCTGGGTGTGGCGGTGGGAAACATCCTGGGCGGCATCGCCATTCAGACCGTCGTACTGGTCGCCCTGGACGCCTTCGGGGTCCGCGGACAGCGGCCCTTGACCTATCGGGCCGCATCGCTGGTGCTGGTACTCGAGGCGGTGCTGGTGGTGGCGGTGCTGGCCATCGTGATCGCAGGCACCCAACTGCCGCCGTCACTGCTTGCGCTGCGGGTCACCCCGGCCCCGTTACTGATCGCCCTGACCTGGGTGGTGGGCCTGCTGCTGTTGCGGCGCGCCGGGCGGTCGTTGCCGTGGCACGAGTCCGGGCAACCGCCCGACGGCCAGGAACATCCGCGCGGTCACAGCACCACCGAGCGCGTGCGCAAGCAGAAGATCAGTACGGCCAAGTCGGTGACCCTTTTCGGAATCGCCGCCGTGGCCACCTTGGCGGCAGGTGTCGTCCTGGAACGCAGCGGTGACGCCCTCGCCGACCGCATCGGCCTGTCCGGCGTACTGTTCGGCGCCACCGTCCTGGCGGCTGCCACCTCCCTGCCCGAACTGTCCACCGGGCTGGCGTCGGTGCGTATCGGCGACTACCAACTCGCGGTGTCGGATATCTTCGGCGGCAACGCCTTTCTTCCCGTGCTGTTCCTGATGGCCACGGTGATCTCCGGCCACGCGGTATTGCCCCAGGCGCAGCACACCGATATCTATCTCACCGCGCTGGCCATGGTCCTCACACTGATCTATGCGGTGGGACTGATCTTCCGCCCGAACCGGCGCATCGCCCGGATGGGCGTGGACTCGCTGACCGTCCTCGTCGTCTACGCGATCGGGGTCGCCGGCCTGTTCGCCATCGCCCATGGCAGTTGAGCCGGCGATCCGCTGTGCTGGCCGCACCCGTACGCATCCTGACGGCCGACAACTCCTACCGTTCGGTGACGGCGAATCGGCGTAGGGCGAGCGCCGGGTTCTTCTCGCGCACCCGGGCAATGCGGTCACCGCGCAGCGTGGCGGACACCACGCCCTCGTCCTCGCCGATGGCGGCCAGCACCACACCCATGGGATCCACGATCATGCTGTTGCCGGCACCGTTGCTGCCGCACTGGTCGGCGGCGGCCACGTAGACGGTGTTCTCGATGGCCCGAGCGCGCAGCAGGGTGGTCCAGTGGTCCTCCTTGAGGGGGCCGGGCACCCACTCCGCTGGTATCAGCACCACGTCGGCGCCGGCGTCGACCAGCCTGC
Organism: Mycolicibacterium sp. J2; assembly: GCF_026240945.1. Classification (GTDB taxonomy): domain Bacteria; phylum Actinomycetota; class Actinomycetes; order Mycobacteriales; family Mycobacteriaceae; genus Mycobacterium. Next base: position 9,450 of record NZ_JAPFPY010000010.1, on the reverse strand, counting down.
GGGTGGTCTCGGGGAAGCGCAGGTCGTAGCAGGTCTGCATGCCGAACGTCAGGCCACCCACGGTGAAGGTCTCGGGCGCGCACGCCGAACCCGGTCGGACCAAACGGGACTCGGTGTAGCCGAACGCGTCGTACAGGTGCAGTTTGCGATAGGTGGCGGTGACCTTGCCGTCGTCGCCGACGGCGATCAGCGTGTTGTGAATCTGGTCGGGTGCGTCTGTCGTCTCGTTGATGCCCGCAACGATGGTGATCGCTTCGCGACGCGCCAGGTCGCGCACCGCGGCGACGAACGGCCCGTCGAGGGACTCGGCCGCCGCCAGGAAGCGTTCATCCATGGCAGGTGCGGTGAACATCGCGTACTCGGGGAAGACGACAAGGTCGGCGCCCTCGGCCTTGGCAGTGCCGACGTAGCCGGTCATGGTCTGGAGATTGCGGTCCTTGTCCTCGCCGGGGGCGAACTGCGCGACGGCGACGGTGGTGCTCGTGGTCATGTCTACTCCTTGATCGAGGGTGCGGGCATGCGGTCCATGCGGCCCAGAACGACGGTGTAGCAGAGGATTCCGCCAACCAGGATCACCCCGGTGGCGAGGAACGCCCCCGCGAACGAACCGGTTCGGTCGACGACCAGCCCCGTGACGATCGGGGCCGCAATGCCGATCAGGTTGGCGACGAAGTTGACGATCCCGGCCAGTGACCCGGTGTAGCCCTGCGGGGCGATCAGCGAGACGATGCTGGACCCGGCGGGCACCGACACCGCCAGTCCCGCTGCGCCGATGGAGAGAAACACCAGGGCGACGCCGATGGTGTCGGCGTACGCGGCGCCCGTCACCGACAGGGCTGCCAGCATGCTCGTCACCAACACGATGCGACGCACCCGGGTGATGTTGCCGCTGCGCCGGGTCCACCGGTCCATCAGGACGCCGGCGATGAGGAACTGGGCGATGACGGCCACCAGCCACGGGATCATGCTGTAGATGCCGCCCTTGAGCAGGTTGACGCCGAATTCCTTCTCGAGGTAGCCGGGCAACCAGGTGAGCAGCACGTAGTAGGCGTAGGTGTAGGACGCGTACCCCAGTGCCAGGCCCCACGTCTTGCGCCGTCCCAGCAGGTAGCCGATGCCCTGCAGGGAACCGCCGGTCTCGGCGTTCTCGTCCTCGGCGCCACCGGCGCGCAGGTACACGAGCTCGGCGGCCGACATGCGGCCGTCGGCCACCGCGGTTTCCGGTGAGCGGTAGAGCAGCCACCACGCGGCGAGGTACAGCACGCTCAGGGCACCGGTGAAGATGAACGCGGCGTGCCAGCTGAACGTCGACACCAGGAACGCCATGATCGGGATCCCGATGACGTTGGAGATCTTGGCACAGCCGTCGAAAATGGCGGTGGCCGTGCCGCGTTCGTGTTTGGGGAACCACTGGCCGATGGCTTTCCAACCCGCGGGTACCGTGGGCGCCTCGCCGATGCCGAGCAGCAGCCGGGCCACCAGCAGCAGGCCAAGCCCACCGGCGGCGGCCGACAGGAACGAGGCCACCGCCCACAGGAATACGCCGACGCGGTTGACCCAGCGCACGCCGATCTTGTCGATGATGGTGCCGATGGGCATCTGCAGCATCGCGTAGGTCCACAGGAACGCCGACGCGACGACGCCCATCTGGGCCGCGGAGATGTCGAACTCGGCCATGATGGCCGGCGTGGCGACCGAGAGGTTGACCCGGTCGATGTAGTTGACGAACATGCCGACGCCGAGCAGGCCGCCGACGTACCAGCGGGTGCGGCCGGTGCCCGGTGGTGGTCCGGTGAGGTCGTCGAGTCGTTCGGTGGTCCGCGGGCTGGTCATGGTGCGGTCCTGGAGAGTGCGGGGGCGCGGTCGAGTTCGACGGCTTCGGCGTGGGCGGCGGCGAACCCGGCGAGCAGCGCGCCGTGCTCCATGGTGAGGACGAGTTGGTCCGCACCGTGCTCGACAGCGAACACCTTCTCCTCCGTCGACCATGCGGGCAGCAGCCATGGCTTTCCTGCGTGTCGGGCGGCGGCGGCCAGGCGGGCGAGGTCGTCGAAGTCGCCTGCCTCGCGGGTGTAGGCGCCGCGGGCGCGGCGCAGCGACAGGTCGGAGGGGCCGACGAAGATGCCGTCGACGGTGTCCAGAGCGAGGATGTCCTCGATCTGGTCGATGGCGCCTGCGTCTTCGATCATGGGGTAGCACCGGGTTCGCGTGTCCTGCTCGCGCACCCATTCGTCGGTGAAGCCACCGTACGCAGACGTGCGACCACCGGCGAAGCTGCGGTCCCCGAGGGGCGGGAACTTGGCGAACGCCGTGACGGCGCGGGCGTGTGCGGCGTTCTCGACGTGCGGGATCGCCACGACGTCGGCGCCGAAGTCGAGTGCCTGCTGGGTGGGTCCGCGCTCCGGCCCGAGCACCTTGGCGACGACTTCCAGGCCGATGGCCTTGCACAGCGGGATGAAGCGTTCGAGGGCGGCGAGATCGAACGTGCCGTGCTCGATGTCGAGGACCACGGCACCGCAGCCCACCTGACGGGCAATCTCCGCGGCGGCGGTGTTGGGTCCGGACAGCCAGATGGCATACCGACGGTTCGGGGCCATGGGGAGACGCTCCTTCATTCGATCCGGTTGCGATGTGGCCGGCGCCACATCGCATGTACATTTTGTGTATACACATGGTGTACATGGTGTGTCCAGTAATCTGAGGGCGGTCCGCCCGGGCCGCAACAGGAAGGGTTCACCGGTGTCGATCACGGTCAGCGAGCCAGGCTCGCCCCAATCCGCACGCGACCGCGTGTACGAATGGGTGCGCGACGAGATCATCCGCGGCACCCTGCCCGGGGGCCGCTTCCTCGACGAGGCCTGGATCTCGGAGTCCGTCGGAACGTCACGCACGCCGGTGCGCGAGGCCTTCCACCGGCTGAACTCAGAGCGCTTCATCGATCTGCTGCCGCGACGCGGCGCCCAGGTCCGCAGCGTCACCGCCCGCGAACTCGAAGAGGTCTACGCGTCGCGTCGACTCATCGAGGGCCATGCGGCACGGGCCATCTGCGCCTCCGGCACGCAGCCACCCGCCGAACTCGCGGAACTGGCCGGGGCCATCGAGGAGGCCGGACGCAGCCAGGACTGGTTCACCGTCGCGCGCCTGGACCGTACATTCCACCGCACGATCGTTGCCGCCCACGGCAACTCGGTCCTCGTCGAGCTGTACGACGCCTTACGATCGCGCCAGGAGCGGGTCGCCGTGCGGGCCATGCAGATCCGGCCTCAGCGCGCGCCCGAGATCGACGCCCAGCACCGCGCCATCGTCGCCGCGCTGGAAGCAAGCGACGTCGAGCTGGTCTCGACACTGCTCGATGAGCACCTGCGCCCCATCCCGGAAATCGTCGCCGCGCTGGGTTGAGCGCGGCACTCCCGATATCCCGGTCACCAGGACCGCGCGGCGCACTGTCACGGGAACCCTCAGGCGTCGCAGAGACCGGCGGCCTTCTCCTCGGCGATGATCTGATGGAGTGGCTGGCCCAGATGCGCGGCGAAATCTTTGGTGGCCCGCATGTTCCACACGCCCTGTTCGTAGACCATGAAGCGCACTCCCTGGACGCCCTGGCCGGCCATGCGGACGACGGCCTGCCCGTCGTCCTGCATCTGCAGACCCGACACGTTGAGACGCGGTCCGGGCTTCTTGCACGTTTCGTAGAAGGTCACGAAATCGTCCTGCGTGATCCCGCCACGGACATCTTCGGTCATCCGTTCCCACACGGACCCGTAGTCGCCGGCGGTGAAGCTGTCGACGATGCTCTGGGCGGCGACGGTGGCCGCGCCGAGGGTGACCGAGGCGCCGCCCGCGGTTTCCGCGGGATAGGCCGCGAGGCTGGGCGCAGCGGAACCGGCGGTACCGTACCCGCCGCATGCCGTGCACATCGCCGCCACGGCCGCGGCCGCACAGGAAGCAAGGACCGACTTCATCACGGGCAGAGTAGTTGGGATCGCCGGCCGATGCAGGCCGAACGGGCCACAGCTATCCGTTCGGACGGTCCGAGCTCGCCCCGTCGCGCGGTGCCCGGGCATTCAGGCCAGACCCGTCGCCGACCGTCGCCGCCGCGAGATCGCGTCGACACTGGCCGCCAGCAGCAGCACGCCGCCGGTCACCAGGAAGTTGATATACGACGACTGGTTGAGCAGGCCCAACCCGTTGGCGATGGTGGCCACCACCACCCCGCCGATGACGGCGTCCAACGCCCGGCCCTTGCCGCCGAACAGGCTGGTCCCACCGATGACGGCGGCACCGACGGCGTACAACAACACGTTGCCCGCACCCGATGAGGCCGACACCTTGCCGCCGTAGGACGGGGCGATGATCCCGCTCAGTGCCGCGAGCGACGAGCACACCACGAACACGGACATCCGGATGCGGGCCACGTTGATGCCGGCCCGGCGCGCCGCCTCGGCGTTGCCGCCCACCGCGTAGATGTGCCTGCCGTAGGAGGTCCGGTTGAGGATCACGCTGAGCACAATCAGCAGTGCCCCGACGATCGGCAGGACGTAGGGGATGCCGCGGATGTCCACATTCGGGTTCACGCTGCGGTTGAGGTTGAGGACGTAGGTCACGCCGAGCGCCACCACTGCCACCCCGACGATGCGCGCGATCACCACACCGATCGGCGGGTGCACGAGACCGAGAGAGACCTTGGTGCGCTGCCGGTACAGCTCCAGCCCGGTGAACCCGGCGACGACGAGCACCGCGAACAGCCACCCGGCGGTGACCGACATGTTGTCGATGGTGATACCGCGGATCACGGGGTCGTCCACCCGAATCGAGCCGCCCTCCCCGATCAGCTTGAGTGTCACCCCCTGCAACCCGAGGAAGAACGCGAGTGTGACCACGAACGACGGGATGCCCAGTTTGGCCCGCAGCAGTCCGATTGCCAGCCCGATCACCGCCCCACACAGCAGCCCGGCCAGCACCGCGGCCCACCACGGCCAGCCATGGTTGGCGATGGTCAGACCCATCGCGCATGCCGATACGCCGCCCGCCACGCCGGCGGACAGGTCGATATCGCCGAGCAGCAGGACGAACACCAGGCCCATGGCCAGCACGCAGATCGACCCGGCCTGGGTGACCAGGTTGGCCAGGTTCAGTGCCGAGGTGAACCGCTCGTTGGCGATCCCGAACACGATGAACAGCACGATCAGGCCGAGCACCGCGGGCAGCGATCCCATATCGCCGCCCCGGACCCGGCGCAGATAGCTGCGGGCCGCGTCGCCGAACGACTCGTCGGCGCGGGCGTCCGCCGCGAAGTCGGCGTCGGCCAGTTTCGAGTTGAGAGTTGTCATTCGGCGGTCCTCACATCGACTGAGCGGTCTCGGCCGGCGCCAGGCCCAGGCTGCCGGAACGGCCCGCCGTGATCAGCTCGACCACCTGGCTGTGACTGACCTCGGCGGCTTTGACCTCGGCGGCCACCCGGCCGAGGTACAGCGCACATATCCGGTCGGCGACCTCGAACACGTCGTTCAGGTTGTGCGAGATGAACACGACCCCCACGCCCTGGTCGGCGAGTCGGCGCACCAGGTCCAGGACCTGCCGGGTCTGCGCCACGCCGAGTGCTGCGGTGGGCTCGTCGAGCAACACCACCTTGGCGTTCCACAGCACGGACTTGGCGATGGCCACCGTTTGCCGCTGACCGCCGGACAGGCTGGACACCGGCTGACGCACCGACTTGACGGTGCGCACCGACAGCGACGAAAGGGCCTCCCGAGCAAGGGATTCCATTTTGGCTTCGTCGAGCGCGCCGTGGCGTTTGAGCTCACGCCCGAGGAACATGTTGGACACGATGTCGAGGTTGTCGCACAGCGCCAGGTCCTGGTAGACCACCTCGACGCCCAGCGCCGACACATCATTGGGCCCATGCACCGTGACCGGATCACCCTGGAACACATAGGTTCCGGTATCCAGCGGGTAGATGCCCGCGATGGCCTTCACCAGGGTGGACTTACCGGCGCCGTTGTCCCCGACCAGTGCGGTGACCTCACCGGGATACACGCCGAAGTCCACGTCGTGCAGCACGTGCACGACCCCGAAACTCTTGTTGACACCGCGGAGTTCGAGGATGGGCGCGTTCGGTACGGTCACGATGCCCCTAGAGTCCCGCGGCGCTGCACGCGGCCGCGAACTGCCCGGTGCAGACGTCCGACTTGGCCTGGCCACCGTCGTCGAAGACCACCTTCACGGTGTCCTTGGTGATGGACTTCGGCGTCAACAACACCGAGGGCACGTCCCGGTTACCCTTATCGTCCCGAGAGGTGCTGTTGGTCTTGGGCTGTTCGCCTTTGGCCAGGGCGATCGCCGCCTCCGCGAGCGCACCGGCCTCCTCCTTCGCGGACTTGTAGACGCTCATGCACTGGGTGCCCGCGAGGATGTTCTGCAGTCCTTCGACGGTCGCGTCCTGGCCGGTGACCGGCACCTGCCCGGCCCTGCCGTTCTTCTCCAGGATCGAGATCACCGATCCGGCGAGTCCGTCGTTGGCCGCGTACACGCCGTCGACCTTGCCGTCGGCGGCCGTGTACATCTGCTCGAAGATGGTGACCGCCTTGTCGTTGTCCCAATCCGGGACCGCCTGCTCGGCCACCACCTTGATCGACGGCACCTTGTCCACCACCGAGTGGGCGCCACCGGTGAACAGAGTGGCGTTGTTGTCGGTGGGAGATCCGTTGAGGAACACCACGTTCGACGGTTTGCCGGCGAGACAGTCGACCAGACCCTGGCCCTGCAGCTGCCCCACCTTGTTGTTGTCGAACGAGACGTACACGTCGGCCGAGCCGCCGAGGGTCAGCCGGTCGTAGTCGATGGTCTTGACGCCCTGGCTGGCCGCCTTCTGCTGAATGGAGGCGCCACTGTCGGAGTCGAGGTTGACCAGGGCGAGCACCGTGACGCCGTCGGCGATCATGCCGTCGGCGATGGTGGCCATGTTGTCGGCGGATCCCTCGGCGTTCTGGATCGAGTACGGCACACCGGCGGCCTTGAATGCGGCCTCCAGCGCCGGGCGGTCCTTGGACTCCCAGCGGACCGACGACTTGGTGTCCGGAAGGATGACGCCGATCTTCTGGCTCTTGGCGTCGCCGCCGCCCCCGGCGTTTCCACCGCCACCGCCGTTGCTGTCACACGCGGTGAGCGTGAGGCCCGCGCCGACGACGACGGCGAACACCAGGCCGCTGATTCGCTTCATGAACCGCCCCTCATCACATCCCGCCGATCCCTCGGCCTTTTGTTGTTTCGGACAACTTATAGCGTGACGTGCATCACGTCCAGCGTGTTGGTGCCATTGATGTTCAGCGCGCACCCATCAGGTGTTCGATGGCCAGCTGGTTCAACCGGACGAAGCCGAATCCCTTGGCCCCGAAATAAGAGTCGGCGTCGAAGTCCTCGTACGCCGAGCGGTCGGCCAGCAATTCCCGGTAGGTCTCGCCATGGCCCAGCGTGCTGCGCCGCAGCTCGTCGACGCGGGCGGCGCGGCGCGCCTCGGCCACCTCGGGGTCGGCCCGGAAGGCTGCGGCACGCTGCTTGAGCAGCAGATACATCCGCATGTTGGCCGCGGCCGAGGCCCACACCCCGGCACTGTCCTCGGTGCGGCTGGGCTTGTAGTCGAAATGCCGCGGTCCGGTGTAGCTCGGCCCACCGTCCGCACCGCCGTGCTCGAGCAGGTCGACCAGCGCGAATGCATTGGCCAGGTCACCGTGGCCGAACACCAGGTCTTGGTCGAACTTGATGCCGCGCTGGCCGTTGAGGTCGATGTGGAACAGTTTGTCGGCGTACAGGGCCTGGCTGATGCCGTGCATGAAGTTCAGCCCGGCCATCTGCTCGTGCCCGGTTTCGGGATTGACGCCGACGAGTTCGGGATGCGCGAGTGATTCGATGAACGCCAGCGCATGCCCCACGGTCGGCAACAGGATGTCACCGCGCGGCTCGTTCGGTTTCGGCTCGATGGCGAATCGCAACGGGTACTTCTGGTCGATGACGTAGTCGCACAACATGTCCAGGGCCTCGCGGTAGCGCTCGAATGCGGCCCGGACATCCTTGGCGCTGTCGTATTCGCCACCTTCCCGGCCGCCCCACATCACGAACGTCTCGGCCCCCAGTTCGGCCGCCAGGTCGATGTTGCGCAGCACCTTGCGCAGCGCGAACCGCCGGACGTCGCGATCATTGCTGGTGAACCCGCCATCCTTGAACACCGGATGGGTGAACAGATTGGTGGTGACCATGGGCACGACCAGCTCGTTGGCCTGCAGCGCCGTGGTCAACCTGGCGATGGCGCGTCGCCGGTCGTCGTCGCTGCTGCCGAACGGAAACAGATCGTCGTCGTGGAAGGTGAGGCCGTATGCGCCCAGTTCGGCAAGTCGTTCAACGGCTTCGACCACATCCAGGGCCGGCCGGGTGGCCACCCCGAACGGATCGTTGGCGGTCCAGCCGACCGTCCACAGGCCGAAGGAGAACTTGTCCGAGCGTTTGGGGGTGAGGTCGTCCGTTGCGGTGGCGGCGGATTCGAGGATCGACATGGCGTACTCCTGAAACTGGATTTGTTGCTTGGCCGAACATAAGATGTGGCGCAGACCACTGTCAAGGGAGGATTCTCGAATGGGAATCGGCACCAACACCGACGACGTCCGGCGCCGGAACCTGTCGGCGGTCCTCACGCTGGTGCATCGCGCTCGCGCCTTGAGCCGGTCCGAATTGACCCGCCGGACCGGCTTGTCCCGCTCGACGGTCAAGGACCTCGTGGAGGAGCTGGCCGCTGCCGGTCTGGTCGAGGAGTCACAAGCGGCGCCCGCCAGCCAGGTCGGCAGGCCCAGCCCGATGGTGCGCCCGCAGACCGGAACGCTGGCGATCGCCGTCAATCCCGAAACCGACGCTGTCACAGTCGGTCTGGTGGCGTTGGGTGGCGCCGTTCTCGATGTCACCAGATACCCGACCCGCGGTGTTCCCAGCGTGCGCGACACGGTGGCCATCACCGCCGAGGCGGTGCGCACCATCGAGCGCGGCCTGCACCGGTCTCAGCGTGTCACCGCGATCGGCGTGGCCGTTCCGGGTCTGGTACATGCCCCGACATCGGTGGTCCGACTGGCCCCCAACCTCGACTGGCACGACGAGGCGCTGGGCACGATGCTCAGCACCGCAACGGGTTTACCGGTCTTCGCGGCGAATGACGCCAACCTCGGCGCCATCGCCGAACATATCTTCGGTGGACATCCCAGTGCCCAGCACATGATCTACGTCAACGGCGGCAAGAGCGGAATCGGCGCCGGGTTCGTCGTGGCCGGTGAACTGCTCGAAGGCGCCGCCGGCTACGCCGGCGAGCTGGGCCACACCTACGTCGGGGGTGCCGGGCCGTGTCATTGCGGTCGAATCGGCTGCCTGGAGACCGAGGTCAGCGAGTCGAGCACCAAATCGACTGCGCACCAGGCG
>NZ_JAPFPY010000001.1 GCF_026240945.1 Mycolicibacterium sp. J2 | reverse complement strand
GAGGTTGTCCCGAGTTCCGTGGAACTTCGGTGGCGGCCCGGTGAGCATCAGGCTGCGCTCACCTGATCATTGTGCACGACGGGTCCGACAGATTGGGCGAACTCACGCTCAAGAGCGGCGCGCAGTGCCGCGAGGTGCAGGTGACCGTTGACGCGGCGGAACTGCTTGCCGGCCTCAACCATGCCGGCGGCGCACCAGCGCAGCGCCATCTTGGCGTCGCGCCAGTGTTTGACGTTTCCGGCGTGCTCACGACACACCGAGATCATCGACTCGATGGTGTTGGTCGAACGCAGAGTGCGCGCCAGGGTGGGTGGTACACCCAGGCGCAGCACCGTGAGTGTCTCATCGAGGCCTTCGCGCAGGCTGGCCGCGGCCCCTGGGTGGGTGCGGTCGAGCTCGGTGGCCAGCGCGAGCAGTGCGGCCTGGGCCTCCAACGCCGACTCGGCGTGGTAGGCATCGGTCATCTTACGGCCTACAATTGACCGAAGTCGTTGCGGCAGATGATCTTTGACATTTCTGACCTTGTGGATTTGGCAGCGTTGAATCACCGGGCGCTCCAACACATCGAGCACCGCCCTGCGCAGCGCTTTGGACCCGTCGATACCCACCAGCATCGGGCGGGTCACATCCAGGCCGCGCTCGCGCAGCCCGACCAGCAACTCGGTGACCAGCGTGGCGTTTTCGGTGGAGCCTTCCACCAGCGCCAATGGGTGCTTGGTGCCGTCGATGCCGATACCCATCGCCACCACGCAGCAGGTCTCGGCGAAGTGCACCCCGTCGATCAGTAACGCCACCACGTCCAGCCCGGACAGGTCCTTGGCCAGCAGTTCACCCAGGGCGGTCTGGGTCATCGCCACGAACCGCCGCGACACCGCAGACTTGCTGGTCGCCGAGGCCGTTTCATCGACCTGCTGACCGACGGGCTCCAGGCCCACCGGGTAGCGCCGGGTGGACAACCCGGCCAGCATCTTTTCCATGGCCATCTTGCCCAGGATCTCGGTGGAGGAAAACAGCTCATAGGAGGCGACCGGCAACTCCCCGGAGCCGTCGGTGGCGCGCACCCGCGGGCGGCTCACCGGCACCCGGCGCCCACCCAGAGTCACTGACCCTCGTTCGCGGCCGTGGCGCACCGCGGCCCGGTCTGGGTTGTGGCGGCCCTTCGGCCCGGCAGCCGCGGTCACGTCGGCCTCCATCAGGGTCTGCATGACCTGCAGGCCCGCACCGACAGCCAGCGCCAGCAGGCCCTCGGACATGTTTCCGGCGATCTCGGCCATCGCCACGCTCACCTGCTCGGGAATCGCGACCATGCTCGCGTCCCCGGCCCGGTTCTGGCTACTCTTCTTCATGACGGTCCCCTTCTCCTGGTGTTCTTGGCGGAACGCCCGACACCTACCACACGGCAGGTCACGAGCGGGGGACCGCCACCTCAATTTCTACGAGACCCGGGACAACCTCCTCCGAGATGATCAAACGCATTGCCGACCAACCCGATCTCGAACTCATCGGTGTGCATTGTTATTCGCCGGAAAAGATCGGTAAGGACGCCGGCGAGCTGGCCGGGATCGCACCCAACGGGGTGGTCGCCACCGGCACCGTCGAAGAGATCATCGCCGCCAAGCCCGACGTGCTGACCTTCCACGGTGTGTTTCCCGACGAGGATCTGTACGTCAAAGTCCTTGAGGCCGGGATCAACATTGTCACCACCGCCGACTGGATCACCGGGTTCCACCGCGACACCAATCACCCGCACCGTTCCGGCAAACCCGTCACGCAGCTTCTCCAGGAGGCTTGCGATAAGGGTGGTTCGACGTTCTATGGCACCGGCATGAACCCTGGTCTCAACCAGATTCTCGGCGTGGTGTGCTCGGCCGATGTCGCCGAGATCGAGAACGTCACCACGATCGAGTCCGTCGACGTGTCGTGCCATCACTCGAAGGACACCTGGATCGAGGTCGGTTATGGGCAACCGGTCGACGATCCCTCGATCCCGGACAAGCTGCGTAAGTACACCGAGGTGTTCGCCGACTCGGTGTACATGATGGCCGACTGTTTCGGGCTCGAGCTCGATGAGGTGAAATTCGAATACGAGTTGGGCGCGTGCACCAAGGATGTCGACCTGGGCTGGTATCAGCTGCCCAAAGGTTCCCTCGGTGGCAATTACATCAAGTACGTCGGCACGGTCGACGGCGTGCCGCGGGTCGAGACCCACCTGGAATGGCAGATGACCCCGCACACCGATCCCAGCTGGGATATCAAGGGCTGCTACATCACTCAGATCAAGGGCGACCCCAACATCTACAACAAGCACATGATCTTCCCCAAACCCGGCGTCGACTTGTCCAACCCGGAGAACTTCGCCTCCATCGGTATGACGGTCACCGGAATGCCGGCACTCAACGCCATCAAGTCCGTAGTCGCCGCCCGGCCCGGCATCATCACCAGTGCCGACCTTCCGTTGCGCGGCTTCGCCGGCCGATTCAAGCTCTAGCTGGTTGACACCAACTGGTGTCCTACAGACCGCTAATCCGCCATCGCATCGAGGTTCCCGTACGAATGCGTCAGCGCCGTTGAAACGCCCTTCCGAACAACGCCTGGGCGAGTTCAGCGCCGTCGCTGTCGAGCCATTGCGACTCGGCGGACGCGATAGCCCGGCCGAGCCGCTCGTGTAGCTCGGCGCCGTGCGCGCTCAGATAGACCCTGACCTTGCGCCGGTCCAGCGCGTCCACCTCACGGTAGGCCGCGCTGTGCGTCACGAGCTTGTCCACCACCCTGGTCAGCGTGGGGCCGGGAGTCAGGGTCGCGGTCTGCAGGTCGGCCATCGTGAGGCCATCGCCGCTCGCCAGGGCTTCCATGGTCAACCAGTGGTCGATACCGAGGCCGTCGTCCTGCAGCGCCGCTTCCAATTGCGATGACAGTCGCCGCGACGCGCGCAAGACGGCAGTGGCCACTGACGCGGCGGCGATGCCCTCCGAGGCGCTGTTGGCCATAGCTCGCCCACTCCTTCGTGTTGCCGATCCCCGCCGACCGCGCGATACTTTTGAATGAAAGCGATAGTAGACGATCGCGGGCAGATGGTGGTGAGGTCACAGCGTTGACGGGCGCCGGGCAACGGAATCGAAACCAGCAGTGGCGGCTGGCGATGGTCATACCGCTGCAAGGCCCTGGCGGCGTTTTCGGGCCGGCCTGTGCGGCGGTGAGTCATCTGGTTGCCCGCGACCTGAACGCCGCGGGTGGTGTGCTCGGTCGCGAGGTCGTCGTCGATATCGTCGACGGTGGAGCCGCCCCGGCCCGGGTGGCCGCCGAGGTGAGCGCCATGATCGCCGCCGGCGCCGTGGACGCGGTTAGTGGCTGGCATATCTCGTCGGTACGTAATGCCTTGGCGCCCATCGTTGCCGGCCGCGTGCCCTATGCGTATCCGGCGCTGTACGAGGGCGGAGAGGCTCGCCCCGACATCTTCTGCTGCGGGGAGACGCCGGACCGTCAGATCTCCCCGGCGCTGCGCTGGCTACGCGACAACCTCGGGGTTCGGCGGTGGTTCGTCGTCGGCGATGACTATGTGTGGCCACGGTCTTCCATGGCTGCGGTACGCCACTACTCGCACGCGCTGGACCTGGATATTGTCGGCGAGCGGCTGGTGGCACTCGGCAGCGACGACATGCTCGGTGTCGCGGGAGACGCGATGGCCTCCGGTTGCGATGCGGTACTGATGCTTTTGGTGGGGCAGGACGCCATTGCGTTCAATCGGGCGTGCGCCGAGTTGGGCGCTCACGAATCCTTCCTTCGGTTCAGTCCACTGATGGACGAGAACATGCTGCTCGCCAGCGGTGCGGAGGGCACTTGTGGCCTCTTCGCGGCGGCGGCGTACTTTCGCTCGATGGTCAGTCCAGCGTCCATGGATTTGATCGGCGGCTATCGGGAGATGCACGGTCCGCACGCCCCGCCGCTGAGCGGTATTGCCGAATCCTGTTACGAGGGCGTGACATTACTGGCACATCTCATCGCGAAGGCTGGACGCCTCGCCGATATCGCCTCGCCGGATCGTCTCACGTACGAAAGTCCGCGGGGGACTATCCACTTCGATCCGCGTTCCACCGTGCAGCCCGTGCACCTGGCGGCGGCGAACGTGTTTGACTTCGACGTGCTCGCGACCCTGGTTGTGTGAACCCGACTGGGCAGACCAGCTGCTGATCTCTTGACACGGCACCACGTCAGATATATTTTCAATTGAGAATTGTTTAGCGGGCACGATCTCCCGCGCAGGGGTCGGTCCGTGCACTTTCGCCGAGCGATGTCGCGGCGGCAGTCCCGTCCATGTGATGCCGAAACGCTTACCCCTCAACACTTTAGGAGATGGATCTATGCGTCATGGAGATATCTCGTCCAGCCCGGACACTGTCGGTGTGGCCGTGGTGAACTATAAGATGCCGCGTCTGCACACCAAGGCCGAGGTGCTGGCCAACGCCGGCAAGATCGCCGAGATGGTCGTCGGGATGAAGGCCGGCCTGCCGGGAATGGACCTGGTGGTCTTTCCCGAGTACTCCACGCAGGGCATCATGTACGACCCCGAGGAGATGTACGCGACGGCGGCCACCATTCCGGGTGACGAGACCGACATCTTTGCGGCGGCGTGCCGAAAAGCCAAGACTTGGGGAGTGTTCTCGATTACCGGTGAACGGCATGAGGATCACCCCAACAAGCCGCCCTACAACACCCTCGTCCTGATCGACGACACCGGCCAGATCGTCCAGAAGTACCGAAAGATCCTGCCCTGGTGCCCTATTGAGGGCTGGTACCCCGGCGACTCCACCTATGTGTCCCGGGGTCCGAAAGGTATGAAGATCTCGCTGATCATCTGCGACGACGGCAACTACCCCGAGATCTGGCGGGACTGCGCGATGAAAGGCGCCGAACTGATCGTCCGCTGCCAGGGCTACATGTATCCGGCCAAGGACCAGCAGGTACTGATGGCCAAAGCCATGGCCTGGGCCAACAACTGTTACGTCGCGGTCGCCAACGCGGCCGGATTCGACGGTGTCTATTCCTATTTCGGGCATTCCGCGGTCATCGGGTTCGACGGCCGCACCTTGGGGGAGACGGGCGAGGAGGAGTACGGCATCCAGTTCGCGCAGCTGTCGCTGTCCGCGATCCGAGACGCCCGACACTTCGACCAGTCGCAGAACCACCTGTTCAAGTTGTTGCACCGCGGTTACTCGGGCGTGCACGCCGCCGGTGACGGGGACAAAGGGGTCGCCGACTGCCCGTTCGAGTTCTACAAGTTGTGGGTCACCGACGCGCAGAAGGCGCAGGAGGTGGTCGAGTCGATCACCCGCGACACCGTCGGCGTCGCCGACTGTCGGGTCGGCACACTCCCCGTCGAGGAGACCGCCGAAGCCTAGCTGGGCACGCCATGCCGTTCATCACCGATATGTTCCACGAGCAGAACGGAACTGACCTGGAGTCCAACGACGCCGGCGGGCAGCGCGCTCCCGGCTTCGACCAGGATGCCTTCACCGCTGCACTCGGCGCACATATCCTGGGCCAGGAGCCCGCCGTGACGGCCGTCGGCCGTGCGGTGGCGATCGCGCAGGCCGGCGTCGCGGACCCGGGCCGTCCGCTGGCCAGCATCCTGCTCGTCGGACCCACCGGAGTGGGTAAGACCGATCTCGTCCGGCAGGTGGCGGCCCAGCTGCGTTCCGGCCCCGACGACCTGTGCCGCATCGATATGGCAGCACTGGCTCAGGAACACTATGTGGCATCCTTCTCCGGCGCGCCGCCCGGATACACGGGGAGCAAAGAATCGTTCACGGTTTTCCAGAAAGACAAGATCGAAGGCGATCCGTTCACGCCCGGAATCGTGCTGTTCGACGAGATCGAAAAGGCAGACACCACAGTCATCCGAGCCCTCCTGCACGTACTGGACTGCGGGCAGCTGCGACTTGCCAACGGACGCGAGACCATATCGTTTCGCAACAGCTACATCTTCCTGACCTCGAATCTGGGCTCGCACGCCGTGGCACGTGAACAACGAGCCAAAAACACACGACGCCGGTGGAATTCACGCCGCGCGGTCAGTGCGCGCCATTCTCGCGACCTCATCCGGCAGGCCGCCGAGGCCTTCTTCGACCCGGAGTTCTTCAATCGCATCGACGACACCGTCGTCATGGATCCGATCGCCCCGGCGCCGGCCGGAGCCATCACCGAACGCGAAGTCGAACGGCTCACGGCGCGCCTCGCACGCGAATCCGTCACCCTCGTCGTCAACCAAGACGTGGTGAGGTTTGTGCACGACCAGGGCTTCGACCCGGTCTACGGAGCGCGCGGGCTGCGCCGAGCGCTCCGTCAACACTTGACCGGGCCGGTGGCCACCGCACTTCTGAAGGCAAGACCGGCGGGGCGGGAACCCATCGGCCTGACCGCAACCCTCTCCGCAGGCAAGGTTGCCGTAGCGGTTACGTGAGCGCGTGCGCTGTGGCAGAGGCCCAAATGCGACCGACTGCTCTGCCGAGGCCTGCCGTGGCTAGTGCCAGTCCCAGACGGACATGTCGCCTGCTGGGTAGTTCTGGCAGATGTCGGTGGTGTGGGCGGCGACGCCTTTGTTGTTGAAGAACAGTTTGGCCCAGTTGGGCCAGCGCCAGGACATTTGTTCGTAGAAGGCGTTGGTGGCGGTGTCTTCGGAGTATTGGCGGCGGCCGGCGTAGTCCAGGGAGAAGAACCAGTGGATGCGGTCTTGGGCGCCTTGTTGGTCGGCGGCGGGTTTGTTGTTGTAGTCGATCATGTAGCGCTCGTAGTAGACGGGTTCGACGTCGCGGGCGGCGGCCATGATTTGTTCGGCGGTGCAGGGGGTGCGCAGGATGCGGTTGGGGATGGGGTAGTCGTCGGTGGCATCGGCTGAGGCGATGCCGGAGGTGGCCAGGGCGCCGGCCAGGGCTGCTGCGGCGACACCGAATCGGATTCCTCTGTGGGTCATGGGTGTTCCTTCCTAGTGCTGGGCGGCCGCGACCTGGTCGAGGATGACGCGTTTGTCGGGGCAGTAGTAGTTCAGGGCGGCACCGAGGAATTGCCAGTTCTGCTGGGTGCTGTTGTGGCGGTCGAGGTTGTCGCCGATGAATTTGGCTGAGGCGTAGGCGTCGTGGTCGACGTTGTTGTAGAGGCGTTTGCAGACCAGTTTGCCGATCCAGGCGTTGTAGTCCTTTTGGCCGTAGATGCCGTAGGTGTGCAATTCGTGGGCGAAGTTGGTGTCCGGATCCCGGTCATAAGCCGGATCGGCCTGGGCGGGGGCAGCCAATCCCACGGCGGCTCCGACGATCAGGGCTGTGACGGCGAACTTCATGACAGGGCCTCCTCGGGTGACTTCTGAATAGGTGCCGGCCACGGCTCGGGCACCGGACGCTGACGCACGGGCACCGGCCACCAGAACCACTTGCCCAGCAGCGCGGCGATCGACGGCGTCATGAACGACCGCACGACCAACGTGTCGAACAACAGACCCAGACCGATCGTCGTACCGATCTGACCCAAGACCACCAGGTCGCTGAAGATGAACGATGCCATCGTCGCCGAGAACACCAGACCGGCTGCCGTCACGACACGCCCGGTCCCCGCCATGGAGCGGATGATGCCGGTGTTCAGGCCCGCGTGCAGTTCTTCCTTGAACCGGGACACCAACAGCAGGTTGTAATCAGCGCCCACTGCCAACAGCAGGATGATCGCCAGCGGCACCACGATCCAGTACAGATGGATGCCGAAGATGTACTGCCAGACCAAGACTGCCAGACCGACCGAAGCGCCCAGTGATACCGCGACGGTGCCCACGATGACGAGGGCGGCCACGATGCTGCGGGTCACGAACATCATGATCAGCAGGATCAGCGCTATTGCGGCCAACGCGGAGATCAGCAGGTCGTACTTCATGCCCTCCTGAATGTCCTTGTTGGTGGACCCGATTCCGGCCAGATAGATCTTGGCGTCCGACATGGGCGTCGCCTTGAGCGCATCGAAAACCGCGTCCTTGATGGCATCGATATGCGGGATAGCTTCGGGATCGGCCGGATTACCTTGGTGCGTGACGATGAACCGGGCGGCTTTGCCGTCGGGGGAGAGGAACAATTTGAGGCCACGCTTGAAGTCGGCGTTGTCGAAGGCCTCCGGGGGCAGGTAGAACGTGTCGTCGTTCTTGGAGTCGTCGAACGCTTGCCCCATCGTGGTGGCGTTCTTGAGGGCCTCATCGCTCTGGGCGTTGGTGCCGCCGGTGGTCGCGTAGTTCGACAGCGTGAGTTCCTTGTTGCGTTCCTGGATGGCGATCTGCGGCGGCAGCAGTGCCACCAGTTGCGGCTGCAGGGCGTCCAGTTTGTCCAGGCTGGCGGTGATGTTGGTGAACTTGTCCGACAGCTCGGATATGCCGTCCAGTGAGTCGAACACCGAGCGCAGTGCCGAACACATCGGGATGTCGAAGCAGTGCGGCTCCCAATAGAAATAGTTGCGCAGCGGGCGGAACTGGTCGTCGAAATTGGCCAGCTTGTCGCGCAGGTCGTTCACCGTGGCGACGGTGTCGTGGAACGCCTCGGTCTGCTCGTGCGTGGCCGCTGCGCTCTGCTGTTGCAGGGCCAGTTGCTGCTTGAGCAGATCGTCGGCCCGGTCCTTCTGGTAACCCAGGTTCATGATCTGGCTGGCGCTGGTGGCACTGATCTGGAACGGGATGGAGCTGTGGGTGATCGGGGTGCCCAGCGGGCGGGTGATCGATTGCACCAGCGCGACACCCGGTGTGTGCAGCACCGCTTTGGCGGCACGCTCCAGGATGAGCATATCCGCCGGGTTGCGCATATCGTGATCGGTTTCGATCATCAGCAACTCGGGATTGATCCGCGCCTCGGTGAAATGCCTTTCGGCGGCTTCCATCCCGACGACGCCGGGCGCACTGGCCGGAATGTAGGGCCGATTGTCGTAGCTGGTCTGGTAGCCGGGTAGGGCGAGCACACCGACGAGGGCGATGCCGCAGGTCACCACCAGGATGGGGCCGGGCCAGCGCACGATGGCGGTGCCGATCCGGCGCCAGCCGCGGGCGCGCAGCTGTCCTTTCGGGTCCATCAGCCCAAACCTGCTGGCGATCAACAATACTGCCGGCCCCAGCGTGAGGGCTGCTGCCAGGGTGACGACGACACCCAACGCTGCGGGGATACCGAGGGTTTGGAAGTACGGCAGTCGGGTGAAGGCCATACAGGCCACCGCGCCGGCGATGGTCAACCCTGATCCGACGATGACATGGACGGTGCCGCGCCACATGTCGTAGTAGGCCGGGATCCGCTCCAGCCCGTTACTGCGGGCTTCCTGGTACCGGCCGACGACGAAGATCGCGTAATCCGTTCCGGCGGCAATGGCAAGCAGCGTCAGGAGATTCGTCGAATAGGTGGACAGCCCGATGACGCCGGAATGGGCGAGTACCGCCACCACGCCGCGGGCGGCGGCGAGTTCGACGGCGACGGTCACCAGCACGATCAGCATGGTGACCACCGAGCGGTAGACGAACAGCAGCATGATCCCGATGACAAGGAAGGTGATGCCGGTGACTTCGTTGGTTCCGGCGCTGCCCACTTCGAAGTTATCGGTCACCAGTGGCGAGGCGCCGGTGATGTAGGCCTTCAGGCCGGGCGGGGGCGGGTCATCGGCCACGATTTTGCGGACCGCGTCGACCGATTCGTTCGACAGCTCCTCGCCCTGGTTGCCCCGCAGGTAGAGCTGTGTCAGGGCGGCCTTGCCATCCTTGCTCTGCGAGCCGCCCGCAGTCAGCGGGTCGCCCCAGAAGTCCTGCACATGCTCGACATGTTCGGTATCGGCCTGGAGCTTCTTGACCAGTCCGTCGTAGTACTTGTGCGCGTCCTCGCCCAGCGGTTGATCGCCTTCGAGGACGAGCATTGCCGCACTGTCGGAATCGAACTCGTGGAAGACTTGGCCGATATGGCGCATCGCCAGGATGCCCGGAGCGTCGGCGGCGTTCAATCCGACCGAACGTTCCCAGCCGACCTCTTCGAGCTGGGGCACGAGCGTGTTGGACAGCGCGGCGATCGCGATCCACGCCAACAGGATCGGTACCGACAGCGTGCGAACCAGCCGGGCCGCGCGGGACCCCTGGACCGGTGTCTGGACTTCCTGGTGGGTCATGCCGTCTTGTCCAGGCACGCGATGTATCCGTTCACGTTATCCGACGACCTCTCGTCCTTGACGATCCCATTGACGGTGATCCGGCAACTGATGGTGTCGCCGTCACCCTGGGCCCGCAGATCGGCGTACATCGTCGGGTCGTCGGTGACCAGTTCTTGGGACCACGGCAACGGCACGTTGTCCACGTGCTGCGGTTGGGCGTGGATGTCGAGGTAGTTGATGGTCGCCACGGAACCGGGCGAGCCGAACACCTCGAACAGCACATGCTTGGGGTTGTAGCCGGTGTTCTCCAGGGCTTCCGAACCCGCCCTGGAGATCTCATTGTCGGAGCCGAAGATGCCGTGCAGTCGGCTGACCGCGAAAGCCACCACGGCCACCACCAGGATCGCGACGATCACGATCCACTGCCGGCGCGCCAGCGCGCTCACCGAGAACTTGCTCAAGCCCGACCCTTCCGACGCCCCCGCGGTCGACCGGTTCCGTTCCGGAACGGGCCGTAGAAGGAGAACGGTACGGTACCGTACGATGTCGTGCAACCGCTTGACGTGCGGGTAACTAACTGCTCTCGCGGAGTTTCACGCGCACGGTGCGGTGTAATCCTGATCGGGCAGAGAAAGGGGCGTAGTGACTTCCGATGTGACTTCGGACCAATGCGACGATGCCTCGAGTTGCCCATGGAGCGAGCGGGAGGCCGAACTCCTCGCGATCACGTTGGAATTGCTCCAGGAACACGGGTATGACCGACTGACTGTCGAGGCGGTCGCTGTCAGGGCCAAGGCCAGCAAGGCCACCATGTACCGGCGCTGGCCGTCGAAAGCCGACCTCGTGCTCGCGGCGTTCATCGAGGGAACCCGTAGTGCATCCGTCCCGCCGCAGACCGGCTCGCTGCGCGGTGACCTGCTGGAGATCGGTCGTTCGACCTGCCGGCAGTCGCGGGAGCACATGCGCACCATGCGAGCCGTGCTCAACGAAATGTCGCACAGCCCAGCGCTTCAGGAGGCGATGCGCGACAAGTTCGTGCTGCAGCGCAAGCTGGTCCTCGAGGGGGTGTTCGCGGCGGCGGTTGCTCGCGGCGAGATGGCGGCCTCCGCGATCAACGACGAGATCCTCGACCTGCTGCCGGGATACCTGGTTTTCCGATCCCTCGTCTCGGATCGGCCGCCGAATGACGAAACGGTGCGGGTGCTCGTCGATGATGTGCTGCTGCCCACCCTGACCGGTCACGGCAAGGCATAATCCATCGGCGCCGCGTTACCGCCGGTGGCCTGGCGGTGCGCGACCACGGTGGCGATGTTGGCACCGCCCCGGGTGACGCCGAGGATGGACACCTCGTCGTTGACGGCGAAGGCACTGGCCGCGGTACCGATGTGGCTGCCCGACATGGTGATTCCGTTGGTCTGGGCATCGATCACGTAGGTGCGGGCGACGCCGTCGGCACCGACAGCGGTCAGCGAGTTGGGCGTGACCGCGACCAGTCGGCCCTCCTGCATGATGGGTTGTCCCGCCCCGACGGTTGGCGCGGGCGCCGATGCCTGCGTGGACGCCGCGTCTGCGATGTGCATGAGAACCGCCGCGGCGACCGCGGCGAATGCCACGACGAACGCCATGGTGAACGCGATCGCGGTAGCGCGCGGGGTCTTGCGCGCGTGCTTTCCGTGTCCGGAGCTCATCACAGTCTCACCTTTCGTCGGCTGACACCGAGTACCCGAGGGCTGGACGCGAAAAACCCCGGTAGCGTCACACCCCTGCCCAGCAGAACCCCGCCGAAGGTCGTTCTCATTCCCGCGGACCGGCCCGACCACCTCGGGTGAGCCCGCGGTCTTACCGCTTAATCGCGGGATTGGCGGGTAGTCCGCTGCTATGGCGAAGATCGGTTACTTCTTATCGTGCGAACAATTCGGTCCCCACGAGCTCGTCGACCAGGCCAAGCGGGCCGAAGACGCGGGTTTCGAGGCATTGTGGATTTCTGACCACTTCCACCCTTGGAACGACGAGCAAGGCCAGAGCCCGTTCGTGTGGGGCGTCGTCGGGGCGCTGTCGCAGGCAACGACATTGCCGGTGTCGACCGCCGTGACATGTCCGACGGTGGATCCATCCGGCCATCGTGGCCCAGGCCGCCGCCACGGCCGCGGTGCAGTTGGACGGCAGATTCGTGCTCGGCGTGGGCAGCGGCGAGGCGCTCAACGAACACATTCTCGGCGATCCGTGGCCGTCCGTGGGAGTTCGTCAGGAGATGCTGGAGGAGGCGGTCGATGTCATCCGGCTCCTTCTGGCGGGTGACGAGGTGAGCCACCACGGACTGCATTACGAGGTTCAGGAAGCGCGGATCTACACCCGACCCGCCCAACGGCTGCCCATCTATGTGTCCGGTTTCGGGCCGCAGGGTGCCGAACGGGCCGGCCGCATAGGTGACGGTTACGTGCTGACGATGCCCGATGCCGATCTGGTGCAGACCTTCCGGTCATCCGGTGGCGGCGACAAGCCGGTGCAGGCCGGGACGAAGGTGTGCTGGGACGCCAACGCGGGGGCTGCGCTGGACACCGCGCACCGGTTATGGGGCAACGAGGGCCTGCCCGGGCAGACCGCCCAGATCCTGCCGCGGCCAAAGGATTTCGCCGCCCTGCAGAACCTGGTGCCCAAACAGGACATCGCGGAATCCGTGGCGTGCGGCGCCGATCCGGAAAAGCACGTGGCGCAGGTACGCAAGTATCTCGATGCGGGCATCGACGAGGTGTACGTACAGCAGATCGGCCCGGATATGGCCGGCTTCTTCACTGCCTGGCAGCGCGATGTCCTGCCGCACCTGCGCTAGCGGACTACCTCTTGATCGCGGTGACCAGCGTATTGGACTGCACCATCAGCGCCGACTGTGATCCCGCTGCGGGTAGTGGACGACCGAGGCCACGGATCTGCTCGGCGAGCGGAGTGGCCTCGGCGTGCCATCCGTGACCGGTGAACCAATCGGCGGCCTTGGCGACCTGCTCGTTGTAGATCAGCTGGAAGAAGGCGCCATCGCCGTCGGGAGCGGCGGCTTCGGCATGCTTGGCCGCTTCATAGGCGGCCGTCGGCATCGGGTCCCCCTCTTCGATACCGGCGTGGCTGCCCGGCGCGGACAGGGCGTCGATACCGCGGAAGAGTTCACCTTGGGCTGTCGCGGGCAGGTAGATGAGCAGCCCCTCGGCGATGAACGCCGTGGGCACGCTCGCGTCGAACCCGGCATCGCGCAACGCTGACGGCCAATCATCGCGCAGGTCGACGGGCACCTCGACGCGGTGTGCGGCCGGGCGGGCATTGTGCGTGGCGAGCACCTCGCGCTTGAACTCGAGCACCTGCGGCTGGTCCAGCTCGTAGACGGTGGTGCCCTCCGGCCACGGCAGACGGTAGGCACGAGAATCCAGGCCGGCTGCCAGCATGACCACCTGGCGCACGCCCGTAGCGCTGGCCCGCTTGAAATAGTCGTCGAAATACTTGGTGCGGGCGGCCTGGAACGTGACGAAGTGGGTGCCGAAGTCAGCGGTGGTGAGCTTGCTGTCGGTGTTCTTGCCGTCCACCACATCGGCCCACTGCCCGCCGACGGCCCGGCAGAACAGCGCAGCGTACTGATCGACGGCCAGCGGATCGGGTTTGCGGGCCTCGAGGGCGCGGGCGGCTGCGACGAACAAAGCCGTCGAACCGACGCTGGAGGTGATGTCCCAGGTGTCGTTGTCGCTGCGCATGGCGCGAGGCTACCCGGCGAGCCGGCACCGCGCCGATGGTTGACTGCCGCATGCCGGCGACCGCCGCTGAACCGAAGATGTTTGCCAAGGAAACTATCGTGGCCCGCCGGTGGCGGAGCTGTCCGCCACCGGCAACCGCGCCCGCCGCGGGCACTTAGCTGCGCTATGGACTGATCATGGGCCGTTTGTTAGATTGCTCAGGCGCCGGCGGGGGGTGTCCGGCGGTCGATTCGCTGATCGGGACTGTGAGCGGGGGGCGTTTGCTGTCTAAGGTGAAGAGCTTGCGCGCGGTCGTGCGCCTGTTCGGAGTGTGGTGGTCGGCTGACGTCGAGCCGGAATCCCACGTCCGATACTTCGCGCACCGGGGTCTGCTCGACGGCATCCAATTGCTCATCGGCGCATGCACTTTGGTATTCGCCATCGTCCCGTTGATCAGCCAGTTCTCCCCGAGTGGGCCCACCACCCACGTGACGTGGCTGGTGTCCTGCGCGCTGGCCCTGTCGGCACTGATCTGGACCGGCGTGTGGTGGTTCGGCCCGTGGCCGTCACGCGGGTGGTCGATTCTGTTCACGGTGTATGCCGACGTGGGAATCACGGTCGTCGCCCTGACCTACTCGAATCGGCTGGCCGGGATGTTCGGGCTGAACGTCCTGGTCCTGGTGTCGGTGTATGCCAAGTTCTTCGAAACCCCGAAAGTGCTTGCCCTGCATACCGTCATCATGCTGTTGGCAGTGGGGGTGTTCGGGGTTTCGATCGCGACCGGTCCAGCTGGTGACCCCTACCTGGCCACAGCCAATGTGCTGATTGCCGTGGTCTCGTTGCTGGTGACACCGGTGGTGATCCAGTTCGGGATCTGGATGCTGCGCAACGACGCCAACGACTCGATGACCGACGAGCTGACCGGGTTGCTCAACCGGCGCGGGCTCAACTTCTACATCGCAGAACTGGTCGGGGACCGGGACCGCGATGGTGGTGATTCGGTGATGGCGGTGGTGGTCGACCTGGATCGCTTCAAACTGGTCAACGATTCCTTCGGGCACGCGACGGGCGATGCCGTGCTGGTGCGCAGCGCCCGCAGGATCGTGCACTCGGTCCGCGGTTCGGCGCTGGTCGCCCGAACCGGGGGGGAAGAGTTCGTCGTGGTCGACATCGCTGCACCCGAACACACCCGCAGCATCGCGGAGCGGATCAGAGCCGCGATCGCCGCTCCGGTCGACATCGCGCCGGTCACCGCGAGCGTCGGCGTCGCCTCGATGCCCCTCGCCGAGTTTCGCCGCAGTGGCGCCGAACCGTCGGCGGTGTTGGCTGAGGCCATCGAACGCGCCGACCGGGCCATGTTCGACGCGAACGAACCGGCGGAGATGCTGCCGCGGGCTCGGCCGCCACCTCGAAATCGACGCGGTGTCAACAGGATTGTCGGCAAGGAGGCAGCTGCCGCGAGGCGTTTGCGGTGGGCGCGGCCGGATCGGGTGAAGGGTGTCGTCGCGCCGGGTGATGCTCGCCCGCGGCGGCGCCGAACGCGGCTAGCATGGCCTGGCGATGCTCAGGAGACGATATGGCACTCACCCCGCGGGACCTGGTCACGGCGAAGGGGCTCGGTTTGACGCTGGTTGCCGGAGCGCGTGGCGCCGACCGTCAGGTGAGCTGGGCGCACGCCATCGAACTCGCCGACCCCACCCCGTACCTGTCCGGGGGTGAGCTCGTCATGACGACCGGGATCAACATCGGCCAGGACGACACCGCCCAATTCCACTATGTGGCGCGGTTGTCTTCGGCCGGTATCACCGCACTCGCCGTGGACACCGGAACCACCCTGACCGATATACCGGCCGGAATCATCGACGCCGCAAATCAATTGGACCTCCCTGTGCTCCGAGTGCCGGCGTCGACACCGTTCATCGCCATCACCCGGGTGGTGATCGACGCACTGAAGGCCGACGAGTTGCGCTCCGTTCAGGAGGTAGTCGACCAGCAGGAGGTCCTCGCCAGGGCCACCTTGGGCGGCGGCATTCCGGGCGTCGTCGCCGCGCTGGCAGATGGGCTGCCGGCCGGTGTCGTCGTGGTCGACGTCGAAGGGAGGGTGCTGGCGGCCGCCGGTGCCGAACACGAGCGAGTGGCGGCGCCGCTGACCGGTCCCGCGTCACCGATCGGCGCCGCGCCTGGTCACGCCGGGCGGGTCTTCGCCGATGGGGACGCCTTCGTCGTCGTGCAGAGTCTGCGAGCCGCCCAAGCGTTGCGCGGGTATCTGGCGGTGCGTACCACCGCACCCCTGTCGATGGCGGGCCGGCTTCTCGTGGCGCACACGGTGTCGCTGGTGTCGATTGCGATCGAGAAGCCGGCCAGGGTGGTCGACGCCGAGCAGCGACTGCGGTCGGCGGTGACCCGTACGCTCCTCGCGGGCGGTGACATCGACGACGGCGTGCTGAGATACTTCGGTTTCGAGCCCGCGGGCGATGTCGTGGTGCTCCTGCTCACCGGTGTCGGTCCGGTGCTGGCAGCCGAGCGTGACGCCGGCCGCCTGCTGGCCGGGGTGGGCCCGTACCTGCTCGCCTCCGACGATCAGGACATCGTCGTCATCGTCCCCGCCGCGCACGAGCGCAGTGTCCGCGGCCTGTGCGGGCAGTTGGCCGAGCAACTCGACGGGTTGAGGGCAGGCCTGAGCGCGCCCAGTCGGCTCGCCGACGTCACGGTGGCCGTCGCGCAGGCCCGCATCGCGGCGGCGGCCGGGGTCGGCTCCACCTTCGCCGAATTCGCCGAACTGGGCGCCTACGGCGTCCTTCTCGGCGCCCGGACCCCGGCCGAACTCGGTGTTCTCGCCGGCCTCCTGGCCCCACTGATCGGCCAACGAGACGATCTGGTGGCGGCTCTCACGGTCTTTCTGGAACGAAACGGGCAGGTGGAGGCCGCCGCGGCCGATCTCGGGATCCACCGCCACACCATGCGAAATCGGATACAGCGCATCGGCCAGTTGCTGGGCGACGATCTCAAGTCGGCCGATACCCGGGCCCAGCTCTGGATCGCGATCAAGGCCCATCGGCTGCTCGAGGCCCGGGAGGTCGGTCAGGTGTGATCGCCGAGCCGCGGCGGGCCGCTGCGGTATGTCGCGGGTGTCACCGACAACGAGATCGGGTTGGCGACCTGCGCGGTCGGGGTGCCTGGCACGGCGACCGTCGCACTGAGTCCGAGGCGTTCGGCGAAGGCGAAAGCCTCCGAGATGTCGTTGATCGGACCGGCCGGGACCCCGGCCGCGGCCAGTGCGTCATACCAGTGGTCGGCGCCGCGCACTTGGAACGCAGATTCCAGGATGGTGCACAACGCATCTCGATGGCGTACCCGCAGTGCGTTGGATACGAAGCGTTCGTCTTCGGCCAGCCAGTCCAGACCGAGTACGTGGGCGAGTGCCTTGAACTGCTTGTCGTTGCCGACGGCCACTGCCATCGGCCGGTCGGCGGTGGAGAAGGTCTGATACGGCGTGACACTCGGGTGCCGGTTACCCATCCGGGCGGGCACGGTTCCCGCACCCAGGAATCCCGAGGCCTGATTCACCATGGACGACAACAGCACCGAGAGCAGGTTGGTGTCGACCCGCTGACCTTCCCCGGTGCGCGCCCGGTGTGCCAGTGCGAGCAGGATTCCGGTGAGCGCATGCATTCCGGCGAGGACGTCGACGACGGCGACGCCCACCTTCGTCGGTTCACCGTCGGCCTGCCCGGTGATACTCATCAGACCACCGACGGCCTGGACCAGCAGGTCGTAGCCGGGCAGATCGGCACCGCCGTCGCGGCCGAATCCGGTTATGGCACAGTAGATCAGGTCCGGTTTGAACGCGCGCAGGGCGTCGTACCCCAAACCGAGTTTCTCCATGGTGCCCGGGCGGAAGTTCTCCACGACGATATCGGCGCCGGACACCAGCTCACGGGCGCGGGCCACGTCGGCGGCATCGGTGAGGTCGAGTACCACCGACCGCTTGTTGCGGTTGACCGCGTTGAAATAGGTTGCCACTCCTTCGGAGTCGTACGGTGGGCCCCATTCCCGGGTGTCGTCACCCACGCCCGGCCGTTCGATCTTGATGATGTCGGCGCCGAAATCACCGAGCATCATGGTGGCGTACGGTCCGGCCAGCACGCGGCTGAAATCGACGACCACGATGCCGTCGAGGGCGGCGCTGGTCACGATCGAACCGCCCCGCCGCGTAGATACACGGTAGCGGTGTGGGTGAAGAACTCTCTGGCCGCGCGGCCCTGTTCCTTCGGGCCGAGCCCACTTTTCTTCGCGCCACCGAACGGGACGTGCGGGTCGGCGCCCGCAGACTCGGAGTTGATGTGCAGCACACCCACGTCGATATGCTCGACCGCTTCCAGTGCCCGGGTCAAGTCCTGCGTGAAAACGGCTGCAGAAAGCCCGAATTCGCTGTCGTTGGCGAGTTCGAAGGCCGCTGCGGGATCGGCGGTGCGGCGCACCGCCAATACCGGACCGAAGAGCTCCTCGGTCCAGACGTCAGCGTGACGCCCGTCGAGCTCCAGGACGGTCGGGGCGACGAAATAGCCGTCGCTCAACGGGCCGTCGACGGGGACGGGGCCGCGAGCCAGTGTGGTGGCACCCTGCGCGACCGCCGCGTCGATACCCGCGGTGATGGTGCGCCGGGCGGATGCGCTGACGACCGGCCCGAGTTGCGTGGCGTCATCGGTGGGGTCGCCGGTCCGCAGCGCGTGCACGCTGTCGGCCAGCATCGTCAGGAACCGGTCCGCGATACCATCGGTGACGATCAGACGTGAAGTGGCCGTGCACTTTTGGCCTGAAGAGCGGAACGCGCCGAGCATGACCTGTTCGACGGCGAGCTCGATGTCGGCGTCGTCGAGTACCACCGCGGCGTTCTTGCCGCCCATCTCGGCTTGGACCGGGACGCCCCGCGCTGCCGCGACCGAGGCAATGCGCCGCCCGACCGCGGTCGAACCGGTGAAGGAGATGGCGTCGACGCCGGGGTGGTTGACGATGGTGTCGCCGATATCCGTGTTGCCGAGCAGCAGGTTCAGCGCACCGGGTGGTAATCCGGCGCTGGTGAGCGCCTCCGCCAGTCGCAGCGCCAGCAGCGGCACCGTGCTGGCGGGTTTCCACACGACGGTGTTGCCGTACACGAGTGCCGGCGCGATTTTCCACGCCGGGATGGCGATGGGGAAATTGAACGGGGTGATCGCCGCGACCACGCCTACCGGTTTACGGGTCACCAGGATCTGCTCACCGGCGCGCGGTGAAGAGTAGATGTCACCGGTCCGGCGATCGCCCTCGTTGCCGTAATAGCGCAGTATCTGGGCGGCGCGCCGAACTTCGCCGATGCCTTCGGCTTTGGTCTTGCCTTCCTCCAGGCTGAGGTCGCGTCCCCAGTTGTCGGCGTTGCGTTCCAGGATCGCCGCCGCCGCCAGCAGCACGCCGCCGCGCTGATGCATCGGGGTGGCGGCCCAGCCGGCGCCGGCCCGGTCGGCGGCCGCCACCGCGGTGTCGACATCGTCCGTGGTGGCCGAGTGACCTTCGGCCACCACGATGCTCGGCCGGGCAGGATTGACGCTGTGCAGATGGTCGCCGCGGCCGGCGATCCACCGGCCGTCGACCAGATGCTGTAGAGGGATGGGCCCGGGTGACGTCATGTGTGCTTCCTGCTCGGGGACGTGGGTCAGCGGAATGCGGCGTGGCCGGTCAGGGCCTTGCCGATCGACAACAGGTGCATCTCCGAGGTTCCTTCGTAGGTGAGCACCGATTCGAGGTTGTTGGCGTGCCGCAGCGGCGAGTACTCAAGAGTGATACCGCTGCCGCCCAACAGGGTTCGGCATTCGCGTGCGATGGCGATCGCTTCCCGTACGTTGTTGAGCTTGCCGAGGCTGACTTGTTCCGGTCGTAGACCTTCGGCGTCCTTGATGCGGCCCAGGTGTACGGCGAGCAAGGTGCCCTTGCCGAGCTCCAGCGTCATATTGGCCAGTTTCTCCTGCGTCAGTTGGAAACTCGCCAGCGGCCGATCGAACACCTCACGCGACTGGGCGTAGGCGATGGCGGTCTCCAGGCTGTCGCGCGCCGCGCCGAGCGCACCGAAGACGATCCCGAACCGCGCCTCGTTCAGGCAGGACAGTGGTGCGCTCAGTCCCACCGCATGCGGCAGCTGAGCCGATGCAGGCAGGCGCACCTCGTCCAGCACCAGTTCCGAGGTGACCGAGGCCCGCAGCGAGAGCTTGCGGCGGATCTCGTTGGCGGTGAAGCCCGGCGTGTCGGTGGGGACCAGGAAACCGCGCACCCCGTCGTCGGTCTGCGCCCACACCGTGGCGACATCGGCGAGGTTGCCGTTGGTGATCCACATCTTGGTCCCGGTGATGACCCAGTCGCTGCCGTCGCGGCGCGCCCGGGTGCGCATCCCGGCCGGGTTGGATCCGAAATCGGG
Source organism: Mycolicibacterium sp. J2 (assembly GCF_026240945.1). GTDB lineage: Bacteria > Actinomycetota > Actinomycetes > Mycobacteriales > Mycobacteriaceae > Mycobacterium. The sequence continues at coordinate 516,014 of NZ_JAPFPY010000001.1, read as the reverse complement.
CTCGGTCAACCCGAAGCAGCCGATTGCCTCGCCGGCGGCCAATCGGGGCAGCCACTCGCTCTTCTGCTCCTCGGAGCCGTACCGATGGATCGAGAACATCGACAGTGATCCCTGCACGGACACGAAACTGCGGAAGCCACTGTCCCCGGCTTCCAGTTCCATACATGCCAGGCCGTAGCTCACCGCGTTGGTGCCGGCGCATCCGTAGCCGTCGAGGTGCATGCCGAGTACGCCGAGCGCACCGAACTCCTTGGCCAGCTCACGCGGCAGGGTGGCCGACTCGAACCAGCTCTCGATATTGGGTCGCAGCCGAGTGTCGACGAACTTGCGCACGGTGGCGGCGATATCGCGTTCGTCGGCGTCCAGCAGCCGGTCGATGTCGAACAATCCCAGCGGGGTAGGGGAGTCCACCAGCGTCATATCGGTCGTCTCTTTCGTCGGCGTCACGCCAGCGTAGGGAGGGACTCGCCGTAATCTCCATCGCCGTAGTGGATAGGAACCGGATCACGGCTGTACAACTCGGCGATACGACGGGCTGCCCGCGATCGATCGAGCTGTACGAGGTGTGATGCCATCGGTTACGACAGGGCCATCCACGCGCCGAGTGCCACCATGATGACCGCGATGGCGCCGTCGAGGATGCGCCAGGTCAGCGGCGTCGCGAACAACCCGGCCAGCCGTTTGGCGCCCAATCCGAGCCCGGTGAACCACAGTGCGCTGGCCGCGACCGAGCCGGCACCGAAAAGCCAACGCTGATCGCGGTGTTCGTTGGCCAGCGAACCGAGCAGAACCACGGTGTCCAAGTAGACGTGCGGATTGAGCCAGGTCATCGCCGCACAGGTGAGCAGCACCTCGGCTAGGCGTGCCGGATTTTGTTGAGAGGGCGTGAGGGCCGACGGCCGCAATGCCCTCCGTGCCGCCAGCAGCCCGTAACCGGTGAGGAAGGCCGCACCCCCGAGTTTGGCGACGGTCATCGCGTCGGGGTGGGCGGTGATCAACGCCCCGACGCCTGCGATCCCCGCGGCGATGAGGATCAGATCGGACACGGTGCACATGGCGATGACCGGGATGACGTGTTCGCCGCGGATGCCCTGACGCAGCACGAAGGCGTTCTGCGCGCCGATGGCGGCGATGAGCGTCATGGTGGTCAGGAAGCCGAGCAGGACGGGCGAACTCATGAGGCCGACGTTAGGGGAGGCCTTGGATACAGTACAGCTAAATATTTTCAGGCAACATAAGAACCACTCATGTGTAAGGAGCCCTGTGTCGCGGCGAAATCCACATCGACGAGAACGCCGTTGCCGGATTTCGGCAACGGATGACATGCGCGCGACGCAACGCACGGCGGCCGGGACCGATCCGGTTTAGGCTGAACGCGGCGCACACAGCGAGGAGGGCGTAGTGACAGCCGAGGGGCAACTTCAGCCGAGCAAGCGCCCGCGCCAGCGCCGATCGGAACTCACCCGCGACCGCATCCTCGATGCGGCGGTCAGTGTGTTCAGCGAGTTCGGCTATGCACGGGGCACAACCAACCGCATCGCCGCTTTCGCCGATGTGTCCATCGGCTCGCTCTATCAGCACTTCCCGAACAAGGACGCCATCGTCGTCGCCCTCGCTGCCCGGCACCTGGAGGCCGGTGTCGCGACGGCCAGCCAGCGCCGACCGCTGTGCGATCCGGCCTCGCTGGAGCAGGTGATCGGTGACGTCGTCGCCGCCGCGTTCGACAACCACCGCCAGGACCCGGAGTTTCTCCGGGTGCTGGTCGAGCAGGCACCTCGCTCCCATGAGCTACTGGTCAAGGTGGCCCAGCGGCGCACGGAGTCGATCGAGGCCATGCGGGACTTCCTGGCGGCTCACCCTGACGTGGCGGTGGCCGACAAAGAGGCGGCAGCCCGCCTGGTGGTCATCACGATCGAGTCGGTGGTGCATCACGCATTGGCCGCACCGCAGACCCTCGGCGTGCCCGAGTTGAGCGAGCAACTGGTGACCATGCTGACGCGCTACCTGGCGGCCTGAGCGCCCGGACTCGCAAACCCCCTCAGGGGTGCAGGTTCCACTGGCCGCAGTCCTGGGCCAGCACGTCGTTGACGTCGACCTCCAGCCCGCCCACCACCGGGCCCGGATTCGACGCGGTGCTCACGATGCGCTGATAGAGAACGGCGGCGGGATGGATCTGCCCGCGGGACCAGGACCGGGTCTGCCACGCCCAGGCCCGGCCGGGGGTACTGGAGCGCCCGATGACACCGTCGGCGATGGCCCACTGGCACGGGTTGATACCCGCGTAGATGCCGGTGCGCTGCACGCCGATCACCGAGTTGATCCCGCGGAACCATTGCAGGGCCACGTTGTTCCACGTGGTGCGGTCGATGTCGTCGTCGACGCTGAAGAAGATCGGCGCGCTGCGGCCCCCGCCGGCGGCGGTGTGCAGCTGCCAGGCGGTCTGCGCGTCGGCGACCCCGCCGGCGTAGCCACGGGTGAAGTCCGACGGTGCGGTCCCGCCCGGTTTGCCGTATTGGTAATTGCTCACGATCACCAGACCGGCGGCGGTCAGCGACTGCGCGTAGGGGAGGGTGATCGGCTTGGCGCCGAAGGACGAACCGGGCCGCGATGTGGAGACGTAGTTGATCACGCCGGAATGGCCGGCCGCCAGGATGTCCCTGGCCGGTATCTGGCGCATCGCGAAGTCGATCAGGGTCGGCGCGGCGGCGGATGCTGTGGGGGTGCGGGCGACTGCCGAACCGAGTCCGGCCAACGCGGTCGCCGCACCGGCGTAGCGCAGCGCGTCGCGTCGCGAGAGCATGCGTGATCGCCGCCGATGTGGCGTCCACGACTCGTCGGACATTGGCCGATGTTAACAGAGTGATCATTGTGAATGAAGTGATCCAAGCGGCGCGGCGTGTGGCACTGCCGGTGAACAAAATGTGCGGAATATGGCGTGCACCCCGGGATCCCCCGACGATCGAGACGGCTCCGTCGAAGTGGGTCGTCGAATTGGGTCGTCGAGTGGGAGGTCGTGAGCGTGGTTGCAGCGCGGGTCGCCGAACGTATCCGTAAACCGCACTGGTCACTGGCCCGAACATGGCTGTTGCAGCCAGGCCTGCCCGGTGGCGGTGAGGCGTTCGACGCCGCCGCAGCCGGGCGCGCCGACATCGTGGTGATCGATATCGAAGACGGGCTGCCCGAGCCGTTGAAAACGGCCGGCCGGAGCGCCGTGGCCGAGTACCTCAGTGCCGGAGGACAGGCCTGGGTGCGGATCAACAGCGTGAGCACCGCCGCGTGGTCGGCCGATCTGGACGCGGTCGCGCAGACCCCGGGCTTGGCCGGGGTGATGCTGGCCAAGGTCGAAGGTGCAGACGATGTGGTCGCTACCGCCGCCCGGCTGCCCGACGGGATGCCGGTGGTGGCGCTGATCGAATCGGCGCTCGGTATCGAGTCGGCTCTCGATATCGCGCGGACGGCAGCATGCGCACGGATCGCGTTCGGGGTCGGCGACTTCCGCCGCGACACCGGCATGAGCGATGATCCCTCCGTGCTGGCGTACGCGCGGGCCCGGCTGGTCATCGCGAGCCGCGCCGCCCGGCGCCCTGCCCCGATCGACGGACCGACGCTCCGAGCCGCAACCAACCGGCTGGCTCGGGACACCGCCGTGGCCAAGGCCGCCGGCATGACCGGACGGCTGTGCCTCGATCCCGCGCACGCCGAGACCATCAACAGCCTGCTGAGCCCGTCGGATATGGAGATCGACGAGGCGCGCCGCACGCTCGCCCTGCTGGACGCGCCCGCCGGCCCCTATGACGGCAGCGTCGGCCCCACCAAGGCGCGTGCGCAGGCGGTACTCGACCTCGCCGCCAAACTCGGCCTCGAATAGAACCCCGGAGCCGGGCCGGGAGAACGCCTACTCGGCGGGCGTCACGTCCGCGCCGGAGCCCTTCACCGACGCCTTGGCCCGGTTCTCCGCCCGCACCGGCCGCTTGCCGCGCACGAACCCGGTGGTCGAGATCGACGCCGAGAGCAACGCACCCTCGCCGGCGACGAAGGGGTGGAATCCGACGCCTGCGCCACCGCGGCCCTTGACCGGGATATCGGCCACCTCGGTGACCTTCCAGCCTTTTTCGGAGGTGGACAGGATGGCCTCGCCGTTCTGGCAGGAGACGGGCAGCGCCGCGATCACTTCGTCGCCATCGGCGGCGAGTTTCACGCCGGCCACGCCGTTACCGGCCACGCCCTGCGGGTTCACCGTGGCCGGGTCGATCCGCAGAATCTTGCCGCGCCGCGTCACCAGGGCCAAGTGATAGCCGGCGGGCAGGACACCTGAGCGCAGCAGCCCGGTGATGTCCGGGGCCACCGGGATGTCCCGGATCTTGTACGGCAGACCCCCGCCCGCGGTGAACTTGATCCGCCCGTCGGTCCATACGGCCCAGCCCAGACCGGAGGTCAGCAACTCGCCGTGGCTGTCGGAGAACACGCCCCGGTCGTCGAGGCGCCATGCGGTGTTGACCTTCCGCTCACGCGGCCCGTCCTCATCGGCGCCGGAGGTCACCGGGGTGGCGTCGAAGTCGAGGACGGTGCGCCGGTCGAATTCGGGCCCCTTGAACAGTTTTGCCGTCTCGACCAGCTCCCGATCGATCACTGCGCGGCGCGCCTCCGGGTTGGCCACCAGCTCGGTGAGCTCGGCGAACTCGGCGTCCAGCTTCTCGGCCTCGGCCTGCAGCTCGATGACGTCCAGTTTCGTCAGGCGTCGAAGCTGAAGTCCCAGAACGTAATCCGCCTGCTCGGCGTCGATGGAGAACCTGTCCTGCAAACCCTGCCGGGCCTCGTCGACGGTCTCGGATCCGCGGATCACCGCGACCGCGGCGTCGATGTCCAGGTGAATGGTCATCAGCCCGGCCACCAGGTGGCGGCGGGCGGCGACCTTCTCCAGCCGGTACTCGCTGCGGTGCAGCACCACCGAATCTCGCAGATGCAGGAATGCGGAGATCAATTCGCGCACCGACCACCAGCGCGGCACCCGGTTCTCGTCGAGGGCGACCAGGCTGGCGGCGAAAGTGGATTCCAGCGGGGTGAGGGCCAGCAGCTGCTCACGGATCTGTTCGGCATTGTGCCCGCGCTTGGCCGTGACGACGATGCGCAATCCGTTGCGGCGGTCGGTGAGGTCCGACATGTCGGCCACGCCGGACAGTTCACCGGACTCCACCAACGCCCGGATCCGGTCCTGCACGGTGTTGCTCGCGACACCCGGCGGGAGTTCGGTGATGACGCAGTTCTTCCCGTCGACCGTCACCGTGCCGCGCACCGTGAAGGCGCCACGGCCGGTGGTGATGTACTCGCGCAATCCGGCCGTGCCGACCACCGTGGCCCCGCAGCCCCAGTCGGGCCCGGGAATGAGTTTCACCAGCCGGTCGTCGGTCATGTTCGGGGTCTTCAGCAGGGCCCGGCAGGCCGCCATCACCTCGCGCGGATTATGGGCCGGAACCTTGGTGGCCCAGCCCTCCGCGATACCGACGGCACCGTTGCACAGCAGAACCGGCCACTGAGCAGGCAGCCATGTCGGTTCCACCCACTCGCCGTCGAAGGTGGGCACCATCGGCACCGCATGACTGTCGAGCTCGGCGGTCAGTGCCGCCCCGGGTGCGGACAACCGCATCTCGGTGTAGCGGTCGGCCGCCGGAATGTCACCCTGGATCCTCGGGAAAGCGCCTTGCCCGTCAATGACTTTCACGCGCTGGAACTCGGCCGCCATCAGTGCGGCGGCCCCGTACATCGACGCGCCGCCGTGCGGGTGCAGGTTGCCGGTGACCGCAGAGCACACCTTCGAGGATTTCTGTGGTTTGTTCCCGGGCAGCAATTTCGAATCGTGCATCTGATAGAGCAGCCGTCGCTGACCCGGCTTGAGGCCGTCGAACGCCGAGGGGATGGCGCGGTCGCTGACGCTGTAGAGCGCGAAGGTGAGCTGGTAGTGGTTCCAGTAGTCGTCGGCGCTCTGGTCGAGCACCAGGTCCGGATTCTGCTCGATAACGGCGGTCACGGGGTGTCTCCTAGGTCAGGTCCAGCGCGGAGGTGTCGACACGGGAGGCGATATCGGCCATCCACGTGCGCCGGCCCTCCGGTGGCCCGCCGAACAGCGTGTGATGCAAATTCTTCTCACCGTCGTCGGGATGTACCCGAATCACGGTGCGCCGCTGGGGATCCAGCACGGTGTTCCAGAAGTCGTCGGCGTCCATCTCACCGAGACCCTTGTTGCGCTGGACTTCGACCCGCTTCTTGGAGGTCGCTTTCAACTGGGCCACCGCGGTGTCGCGCTCGGACTCGTCCTGGCAATAGATCCGCTCGTCGCCGTTCTTCACGACGAACAGCGGCGGCATCGTGACATAGACCATCCCGGCCTCGACGAGGGGCCGGTAGAAATCCAGGAACATCGAGATGAGGCTCGAGTTGATGTTGCCGCCGTCGGGGTCGGCGTCGGAGGCGAACAGGATCCGGTCGTACCGGCACTGCTCGGGATCGCAGTTGTCCCGGATACCGCAGCCCAAAATCCGCTCGATGGCGTCGAATTCGTCCTTGACGCGCGCCTTGCTGACGGTGAACCCGTAGACGTTGGGCGGCTTGCCTTTCAAGGGGAAGGCCGCCTGGAACGTGGCGTCGCGGGCCGCCTTGATGGTGCCCAGCGCCGAATCACCCTCGCACAGGAACAACTCGGCGCCCGATCCGCGCCCGGTCTCCCGGCTCGGCAGCAGCTTGGGCGGCAACGACAGGTTGGTGCCCAGTCCCTTGGCCTTCGACGCCGCCCGTGACCGGGCCTTGGCGCCCTCGGCGCTGCGCCGCGCGCGCGCCGCTTCGAGGGCCAGCTTGGTCCACAACGTCACCACATCACCGTTGGCGGGATTGGCGGCCCAGATGGTGACGCTGCGCGCCACGTCCGGTGCCATCGCCACATTCAGGGAGCGGGAGGACACCGCGGTCTTGGCCTGCGAGTCCCAGGCCACATCGGGTGCGCGGGTGTCCACGGCCAGCGCGGTGACGGCCGCGAAATCTTGGGGCTCCGGGCCGTCTTCCCCCTTGGCCAGGCCGAGGTCGCGGATGCGGGACGCCCGGTCGGCCAGCGCCTCGGACAACCCTTTCACCGCGGCCGTCAGATGCGATCCGCCGCCGGGGGTGCGCACCGTGTTGCAGAACGCGGCCACCGTGGCCGGTTCGGCCGGACCGGCGGTCAGGGACCAGCGGAACGGGGTGGGGCCACGACCGGTGGTGTACTCGCCGCGGCCTTCGACGACGGCCCGGACCTCGGGCAGCGGGGTGCCCGCCGCGGTACACATGAGGTCGAGCAGTGTGTCGGTACCCCAGGGGCCGCTGAACGGCGTGACCAGGGCGGGCGGAACCTCCCCGCCGGGCCAGCGCTCGTCGACCACCACCAGGTGGACGCCGGGCGACATCCGGGCGGCGGCGTGCGCCCGCAACAGCACCTCACCGATGTCGATGCTGGAGTCCGGCACGACGGCCTGGTCGAACAGGATGCGCACTTCCGTGCCGTGCGCGTCGGGCTTGCGGTTGCCCGTGCCCCGCAATTTCTGGGTGTCGGCGCGGGTGAACGGGGCGGCGGGGTCGAAGTCCTTGCCCTCGAAGATGCCGGGGTAGCCGCCCCCGAAGCTCTGGAGATACGTCTTCCCACCGCGACGCACCGTGACGTCGGTCCTGGCGGAGATGAACACGGCCGCCGCGGCGCCGATGCCGTTGAGCCCGGCGCCCGTGCTGCTCGCATCGGCGTGCGCGGAGAACTTTCCGCCGGCCCGCGCCGTGCCCAGGGTCTTGACGATGCCGTTCTTGCCGGTCACCGGGTCGGAGTCGACGGGAAGACCGCGACCGTCATCGGCGACGCTGACCGATCCGTCGGCGTGCAGGGTGATGGTGACCGTCGACCCGCCGTGACTGGGGTCGGCAACCTCTTCGATGGCATTGTCGACCAGCTCGCGCAGCGCCGTGTTCAGGACGTCCAAGCCCAGGTTGACCGCCGGCCGCAGGCGGGTGTGCTGAACATCGTCGAGCTCAGTGATGTCAGCGGCGTTGTAGCTCACGGCGGATCCTTTCCTTCCGGGCCGGGCGAGCGAGGACCGAGCCTGAGTTCTGGCGGGTTCGCGGTCGTCGTCCCCGACGCGACGCGTGGCCTTGGCACCAGTGCCCGGCTCGGCCTGCCGCAGAGATACTAGGCGCCCGGAATGACATGTTCGCGCACGCGCACCGTGAGAGACGGCACGGGTGAATCACATCGGACCCCGCCGAGGACGCCGCCCTGGGCACCGAGGACATCGACGTGACCGCCGACACGGTGGCCGTGGACCCACTGCGAACAGCCGGTGCCGGTGTGCACGGCCGGCGTCGGGCGCTGACAACCTTGCTGCTCAAGGCCTTTGGGCAGGGCGGCCCGGCCTGCCACAATGGTCATATGGTCGAGCAGAGTATCTGGATGCAGAAGGTTGCCGCCGACCCAGGACACTCGCAGTGGTATATCGACCGCTTCCGGGCCATGGCGGCCGCCGGGCGTGATCTGGACGGTGAGGCTCGCCTGGTGGACGCGATGGCGCCGCGTGGCGCGCATATTCTGGACGCGGGGTGCGGGGCGGGCCGGCTCGGCGGTTACCTGGCCGCGGCGGGGCACCGGGTGGTGGGCGTCGACGTCGACCCGACACTCATCGAGGCCGCCCAACAGGACCACCCCGGGCCGCGCTGGCTCGTCGGTGACCTCGCCGAACTCGATCTGCCCGCGCACGGCGTCACCGAGCCCTTCGACGTCATCGTCTCGGCAGGCAATGTGATGACGTTTCTGGCGCCGAGCACCCGTGGCGTCACGCTGACCCGGCTGCGCGCCCACCTCGCTCCCGATGGGCGGGCGGTGATCGGGTTCGGCGCCGGTCGGGACTACGAGTTCGATCAGTTCCTCGACGACGCCGCCGCCGCCGGTTTTCGAGCGGATCTGCTGCTCTCGACCTGGGATCTGCGGCCGTTCACCGACGGCTCGGACTTCCTGGTCGCGATTCTGTCGCCGGCCTGACGCGGCTCACCCCTCGTTCAGCCTGGCGAGCTCCGAATCAGCTTGCCGCAGGGCCGTTTCCGCCGTTTCCAATGTGTGGCGCGCGGTGTCCACCCGGCGTTGTGCGTGATCGTATTCCCGCTGGGCGGCAACCACATCGCGCTCCGCGGAGGCCAGTGCCGCCTGCACTTCGGCCAACCGGCTGCGGGCGGCAGCGAGCTTGTCGAGGTGCTCCTCGGCGGCAGCGACAGCGTCGGCATGGGCTCCGCGCGCCTCGTTCACGGCGGCGGTAGCGGTGTCGCGCCGGTGCAGCGCCCGCCCGATCTCGGGCCGGTCCTGCGGTTCTCCGGATGCCGGTTGCTTGGCGGCTGCGGTCCGTTTCGTCGCGGCCGCCCGTGCCGTGACCGCCGACGATGTGCCGAAGTCCCCGAAGCCCGACCAGGTCTCGGCTTTGGTCAGCCGGCCCAGGCGGGCGGTGACATCGGGATCGGCGACCGCGGCCTGCAGGGTGCCGCTCACCTCCTCGCGCAGCGCCGACGTCGGGTGCGCCTGCCCGGTGGCCGCCAACGCGGCAGCCGTCAGCTCGTGCACCAATCCCCGTTGTTTCTTGGACAATTCGCGGATGCGCGGCCCGTCCATGTCGGCATGGGCAGCGCGCAGGGCCTGGTGCAGCTCGGCCAGTCTCGGCCGCACCGTCGGGTCGGTCAGCACCAGCAGGTTGACCAGCCATGCTGCCGTCGTGGGACGTCGTGCCGCACCGACGGTACGGGCCCCGTCCGGGTCGCCACGCTTCCTGGCGGCGGCGACCAACTCCTTACGCCGCGCGGTGAACCGCTCCGGCGGAGTGCGGAAAAGGTCGTCCAGGTCGGTGTCGATGACAGACATGCAACCAGGCCTCGTTTCCTCGGAGCGCGATGAAATGGCGCAGCGGTGGGTATGCCCCACCATGCCTTCAGTAGAAGCGCTCGTGGCCGAGTTTGCGCAACGCGGTATCGCGGCCCGCCCCGCTCCTAGCAGCCCCGACGATGCGGCTCGAGCCGCTATCAACAACATCGAGGTCGATATCCACTTCGACGACAGTGGGGTCAGCTGGCCGGGCAACGACGGTCGGGTACACCGCAGGGGTGTCGAGACCGCCCCCGGTGTGCTGGCCGACGCGATCATCGACAGCCTGCTCAACCCGGCGTAGCAGCCTCCAGATCGAGCAGGAGGCGCTTGGCCTGCGGGCCGCCGAGGTAACCGCCCATCGCCCCGTCGCTGCGCACGACGCGATGGCAGGGCACGACGACGGGGAGTGGGTTGGTGGCGCACGCGGTGCCCACCGCGCGGACGGCCCTCGGATTGCCGGCGAGCTCGGCGACCGCGGCGTAACTGGCGGTGCGGCCGTATCCGATCTCGGGGAGGTGTCGCAGGACGGTGCCGCGGAAGCCGGCGGACAGCCGCCAGTCCAGCGGCATGTCGAATGCGTGCCGCACACCGGCGAAGTACTCGTCGAGTTCTCGTGCGGCGGTGTCCAGGCGGTCAGGCGCCAGCACGATGCGGGGGCTGACCTTGTCGGCCAGTCGCTGCAGGACGGAATCGTGGCCCTCGCTGGCATAGGCGACCCGCAGCAGTCCGACCTCGGTGGCGGCGATCAACAGCGGCCCGACGGGACTGTCGACGACGCGGTAGGCGATGTCGAGGACGCCGTCGCGCTGGGCGGCGGCGGCGAGCCGGTTCTGCAGTGCCGTCAGGTGATCGGCGCCTGCGCCGGCGATCGTGGCGAGATGGCCGATGACGTCTCGGTCGTCGATGTTCATGAGTGCTGTCCTTTCGTGGACGTGCGTGGTGCGATGGGCTGACCGCCGAGGCGGCGACGCAACGCGGCGATCCCGTCGGCGGCGGCGCGGCGGGCCGCGTCGGGACTGCTGCCGGTGATGTCGGCGACTTCGGTGTAGGGCAGGCCGGCCAGATAGTGGTAGGCGACGGCCTGTTTTTGTTTGGGCGACAGGCGGTTCACCGCCTCGATGAGGTCGTCATGTTCCCTCTCGTGCGCCGCGGTGGGCCGTTCGGGAAGGTCAGCCGTGGGGACGGCGTGCCGGGCCCGGCTGCGGAGGATGTCGATGGCCTTGCGGTGCGCAATGGTCACCAGCCAAGCCGCGACGTTGGCATCCGCAGGCAGGTCGGGATAGGCCTTCAGCGCGGACAGGAAGGTTTCCGACCACGCATCGTCGCCGTCGACGGGACCGACGATGACCCGGCAAACCCGCAACACCGTGGGACCGTGCTCGGAGACCACGGCCTGGAAGGGCTGTTTGAGTGTCACACCGAGTAGACGGCCCAGCCAAGGGTTTTGTGAGGACCCGGTCTCACGCGTCGTGACCGGGTTCCAGATCGGAGACGTCGCTGAAGGTGAGGAGGTCGCCGAACGATTCCGGGGCGTCCCCGGCGACAGGCTCCAGCAGGTGCGCCAGATGATCGCCGGCGTCGAAGCGGGCGAGCACCTTGCCGGCGAACCAGGCCTGGGCGTCCCGCAGGATCGGCAGGTCGTGCGGGCCGGTGTACCAGTCGCAGCGCGCGAACTTGTCCACCTCGTCCCCGGTTTCGGAGCCGAACAACCGGGCCAGCGCCGCGTCCTGACGGGAGAGCACATGCACCGCAAGATGGTCGGCGCCGCGCGCGGTGCGGTAGGTGAAATTGCGCTTGGACAGCCCGATCAGGAAGCGCGGCGGCCGGATGCTGGTCTGGCTCGCGAAGCCGACCAGGCATCCGGCCCGGGTGCCCTCGGCGTGGGTGGTCACCACGAACATCGGGTAGTCGAGGTGCCCGACCAACCGTTCGAAGGCTTCGGAACCGGACAAGGCCATCGCGATCCTCCTGATGTCGGCCGGGGACTCGTATTCTGTCAGCCGACGGCGGCGAACAGATGCGCGAGCACCGTGCGCGTGGTGTCGAAGCCCATGCAGGCATCGGTCACCGATTGCCCGTAGACGAGATCGGGGCCAAGATTCTGGGCGCCGGCCACCAGGAAGCTCTCCAACATCAGACCGCTGATCCCGCGTTCGCCCGCCGCGATCCGGTCGGCGATCTCGGTCGCCACCTCGGCCTGGCGGACATGATCCTTACCCGAATTCGCATGTGAGCAGTCGACCATCACCAGGCCGGGTAGCCCGGCCCTCTCCAGTTCACGTACGGCGGTGCGTACCGTCGCGGCATCGTAATTCGGGCCGGCCGTGCCACCGCGCAGGATCACGTGGCAGTCCGGATTTCCGGCCGTCTGGACCGCCGAGCCCCGGCCCAGCTCGTCGATACCGAAGAAGACATGTTGTGCCGCTGCGGCATTCACGCCGTCGATGGCGACGCGGAGGTTTCCGTCGGTGCCGTTCTTGAACCCGACGGGCATCGACAGACCCGACGCCAGCTGGCGGTGAATCTGCGACTCGGTGGTGCGCGCACCGATGGCACCCCACGCGATGGTGTCGGCGATGTACTGCGGGCTGGTCGGTTCGAGGAATTCACAGCCGACGGCGAGGCCGAGTGCGCCGATGTCGAGCAGCAGGGCGCGGGCGGTCCGCAGCCCACGTTCGACGTCGAACGTGCCGTCCAAGCCGGGGTCGTTGATCAGTCCCTTCCACCCGACCACGGTCCGCGGCTTCTCGAAGTAGACGCGCATGACGATCTTCAGCCGGTCGGCGTAGTCGGCCGCCAGCGGCGCCAGCCGGCGGGCGTAGTCGAGGGCTGCGACCGGGTCGTGGACCGAGCACGGACCGACGACCAGCAGCAGACGCTCATCCCGGCCGGCGAGGATGTCGGCGATCTCGTCGCGATGGCGCCGGACGTCGGCGGCCAGGGCGGCGGGGAGCGGCAGCTCGGCCCGGATGTCCTGCGGACTGGGGATGGGGCGGAATTCGGTGATCCGTCGGTCGGAGGTGGGTATGTCGACGGCGGCGATGGTCATGATCGGGGTGGTCTCCTTGATCGATATCAGGGCTCACCCGACCCGTCCGGTGCCCTGAAATGACGAAAGCAGTGACCGATTGGTCACTGCCGGGCTCCGGGTGGTGGCGTCGCGCGCTGGACTACCGCACTTTATCCGTGGCTCCACCCGGAGCCGGGATAAAGCGCCAGTAGCGACGCAGGCCGATGTTCACGAGGTCGACTATAGCCACCGCCCCCGAATTGGGCGAACCCCGGCCCGATACGCGTCATCCCGCGCCGACGGCGGTCAAATCTGATCGGGTGGGGGTGGCGTCGGGACGCCGGTCCAGCGTCGCGATCGCGGACGCGACCACCACCGTGACGATCGCGCCGGCGTCGACCCAGGACAGCGATTGGCCGAGCAGGACCCAGCCGGCGATGCCCGCAACGGCCGGTTCGAGGCTGAGCAGGACGCCGAAGGTCTGGGTGTCGAGCCGGCGCATGGCCGCGAACTCCAGCGTGTACGGGTTCACCGAGGAGAGGACGGCGACGGCGGCCAGCTGCGAAAGCAGGCTCGGCGCCTGCGCCAACGCGGGCAGGGCCGGCGCGGCGAACGGCAGCGTCGCCGCGGCTCCGACGAGCATGCCGACCGCCAGCGCGCCGTGGCCCGGCACCTGGGCGCCGACCTGCTTGCCGGCCAGCATGTAGAGCGCCCAGAACCCCGCGGCGATCAGGGCGAGGATGACGCCCGCGGCGTCCAGGTGGGCCGTGGCGGTCCCTGAACCGTGCAGACCGAGGGCGGCGATGGCGATCGCCGCTGCGGCCACGCACACCAGGTGCCGGGGACCCCGCCCCAAGAGCGCGGCCAGCAACAGCGGACCGGCGAACTCGATGGTCACCGCGGTCCCGAGCGGGATGCGGGCGATCGCGGCGAAGAAGAACCCGTTCATGCCGCCCAGCGCGAGCCCGAACACCAGCACCGACGTCCATTGCGACCGGGTCCAGCGGTTGACGCGGGGCCGGAACACGGCCAGCAGCAGGGCGCCGGCCAGCAGTAGCCGGAACATCACCGGCAGGCCGGTGCCGAGGTGGTGCAGCAGGGGCGTGGCGACGGCCGCGCCGAGCTGCAACGACACACACGATCCCAGCACCATCAGCACGCTTCGCGACGAGCCGGAACGGCGCAGGTGGGTCACGGATGTCGGCATGGCACCAGCTTCCCAACGCTGAAACGAACAGTCCAGCGAATGTTTATGATGGAAAACGGTAAGCAAACCTGATGAATGGAGCGCCGGTGCTCAATGTGCAGCGGCTGGTGCTGCTCTACGAGTTGGAGCGGCGGGGCACGTTGGCCGCGGTGGCACGCGCCCTGTCGTACAGCCCGTCGGCGGTGTCCCAGCAGCTGGCCCAGCTCGAGCGAGAGGCCGGGGTGGCGCTGACCGAGCCGGTCGGGCGGGGTGTCCGACTCACCGAGGCGGGCCGCATCCTGGTCGACCACGCACGCGTGGCGATCGCCGCACTCGAGGATGCCGAGACCGCATTGGCCGTGGCGCAGGGCAGGGTCGGGGGCCGGCTACAGGTGGCGTCCTTCCAGACCGTCCTGCTGTCCCTGCTGCCCGCTGCCCTCGATGCGCTGGAGCGCGACCATCCGGAGCTGCGCGTGGACATCGCCCAGCGGGAGGCGGATGCGGCGATGTCGGGGCTTCTCACCGGAGGATTCGACGTCGTGCTCGGCGAGGAGTATCCCGGCGAACCGTTCCGGGTGCGCCCGGACATGCACCGGGTGGGCCTCGGAGCCGACGAGGTGCTCCTGGCCGTGCCGACCTCCGGGCCGTGGAGCGAGCCCACCGGGCTGGCCGACCTGGCGGGCGCGCCGTGGGCGCTGGATCCCCGTGACTCAGCGCCGGGTCGGTGGGCGCGAGAACTATGCCGCGACAACGGATTCGAACCATCCGCTCGATTCGACGGCGTGGACCCACTGGTGCATGTGCAGATGGTGGAGTCCGGTCGGGCGGTCTGCTTCGTGCCGGCGCTGCTCGGCCGGCAGCGGCTGCAGGGTGTGCGGCTGTGTCGGTTGCCCGGTGCACCCAAGCGCCAGCTCTTCACGCTCGCCCGCGCCGCCTACGCCGCGCACCCGTCGGTGACCGCTTTCCGTGGGGCGCTCGGTACCGGCTTCTCGGTGCACGAGTCCCGCTCGGTGGCGGCAAAAAGGTTGCGCTGAAACCTCTTTCCAAAGCGGTCACGGTGCGCTGTGGTCGGCAGATTGCGGGTCGCCGGTGCTGAGCATGTGGGGGTGGAAGAACTTCAGCCAGGTGTAGGGATGTTCGGGTGAGGTCGTTCCGCCCAGGATGAACGTCCGATCGGTGCGGCTGGCCCGGGCGATGGTCACCAGCCAGCTGCCCAACGTGCTGATCCGGTTCTCGATACCGGTGAGGAACGCGATGTGGATCAGTCCCCAGCCCAGCCATCCCAACAACCCCGCCAGCCGGATGGGCCCGGCCTGCAGTAGCGCGTTACCCCTGCTGATATAGGCCGCCGAGCCCAGATCGCGATAACGGAAGGGTCGCCGCGGCTTGCCTGCCAATCCGCGGCGGATACAGGCCGCGGCGTGGAGGCCGCCCTGCATGGCGTTCTCGGCGACACCGGGGAGGTGATCGCGGCCGACGAGATCACCGATGACGAAGATCTCCGGGTGGCCGGGAATCGACAGGTCCGGATCCACCGCGATGCGGCCGGCATGGTCTGATGCGGTTCCGGTGACTGCGGCGACACGGCGCGCGAACGGCACCGCCTCCACGCCGGCGGTCCACAACACCGTGCGCGCTGGGTAATCCAGCGACGGGCTGCCGTCCTTCGGGGTGACCGTCACCCCGTCGGGCCGGACGTCGGTGACGTGCACACCGAGATGCAGTTCGACCCCGAGTCGCTGCAGCGTTCGGGTCGCCTTGTCGGTCAGGTCCGGGGCGAAGCCGCCCAGGATGCTGGTTCCGCCGTCGAACAACAGCACCCGGGCGTCCTCGGGATCGATGCTGTGGAATTCGTGCGCCAGTGCGCGGGTGGCCATCTCCCTTATCTGGCCTGCCAGTTCCACTCCGGTCGGGCCGCCGCCGGCCACCGCGAACGTGAGCCAGCTGTCGCGTTCCGGTCCCGGGGGCAGCGTCTCGGCGATCTCGAATGCGCCGAACAGCCGCCGGCGGATGCTCAGCGCGTCGTCGAGCGTCTTCATACCGGGCGCCCACTGCGCGAACTCTTCGTTGCCGAAATAGGCCTGCCGCATGCCGACCGCCACCACCAGCACGTCGTAATCCAGCGTGTAGGTGGACTCGTCGGGCCTGCGCACGGTCACCCGACGGGCGTCGGCGTCGAGATCGATGGCCTCCCCGAGCAGCGTCGTGACGTTACGGTGGCGAGCCAATTCCTCGCGCAACGAGCGGCTGATCTGACCGATGCTCAGCGTCCCGGTGGCACATTGGTAGAGCAGGGGCTGGAACACGTGGCAGGCCGCCCGGTCCACCAGGGTCACGTCGACGTCGGCCTTCCCGAGCCGGCGGGCGCAGAACAAGCCGCCGAAGCCACCGCCGACGATCACTACCTTGGTCCGAGACGTCGTCATCACCATCACTCCATGTCGCCAATAGGGTCCCTCCCGTAGTACCCGTTGCGCGGGGCCTTGGGTACCCGACGGGCCGACCGACTCACGCGTTGTCCAGCCGGGGATAGAGGATTTCGGCGACCAGCAGCGCAATGGCGGCGGCGACGGGGATGGCCACCAACGCGCCGACGATGCCGAGCACCGCACCGCCGATCAGCACCGCCACGACGGTGACCAGCGCCGGGACATCGACCGCTCGCCCGATGATGCGCGGTACCAGCAGATAATCCTCGGCGAGCCGGAACACCACGAAGAACACGATGGTCGCCACACATACCGGCCAGGACACGGTCCACGCCACCGCGGCCACCGCGACCCCGGCAATGGTGGAACCGACCACCGGCACCAGATCGAGCAATGCCACCAGTATGCCCAGCAGAAGGGCATAGGGAACATCGAACGCGTAGAGCCAGATCATGGTGGCCGCACCGGCGATGAGCGAGATGACGACATTACCCAGCAGATAGGCCCCCACCTTGGCGAACACCTCATCACCGATGAGGATCGCGCGGGGGCGGCGGGAGTGCGGCACCAAGCGGTACAGGAAAGTCCGGATGCGCGGCAGGTCGATGAGGAAGTAGATGGTCAGCACCACCACGATGACGACGTCGATCACCGCCTCGACCAAGGCCGATCCCGCACTGATGACCTGGTTGAACGCAGATCCGCCCGATGCGTCGAGCATGTCGGTGAGTCTGCGCTGCAACTGGAAGCGCTCGTTGAGCCGACCGATCGTCGACGAGTGATCCTGGGCCTGCTGCAGGTAGTGCGGCGCTTGGGTGATGAGCTGGCTGAGCTGTTGGGACAACGGTGGAATGGCGGCAGCGACGAACGCCGCCAGCAGCGCGGCGACCACCACGAACACGACCGTCGTCGCCGCCCAGCGCGGCAGCCGGCGGTTCACCAACCACGACACGGCCGGCTCGAGTCCGAGGGCGAGAAAGAAGGCGACACCGATCAACAGCAGGATCGACGACATGATCGACAACAGGTGGACCGCGCCATAGGTGACCGCCACCCCGCCCGCCGCGGTCATCCCGATATAGAAAGGTGAGCGGCGATCGAAGCGCCTGCCGGGAACGCCCAGGGGCCTTTCGCCCGTGCTGATCTCGGCGGCGCGTTTCTCGGCATCGGCCACCGGGCCCTCGTCGATCACGGTGTGCGGCTGACCGACCCGCTCGTGGTGGCCGTCCGGGCCCTGGGTGTCCGCCTGGAGGTCATCAGCCGACATGGCGCCTCGCCGAATCGAACGAAGGATTCACGGCGGCCTCCAACTGTCCAGCGAGGAGTGCATGCTCGCCCGGCATAGCGGAAATACCCTGCGCGACGGTCAATTAATCGTCGTTGCGAAGACATCGTCGTTGCGAAGACACCGTCGCCCTGGCTATCGGACGCCGTTGTCCGCCCGTGCCTCGGTCGCCATCGCGTTCTCGTAGACCCATTCGTATTCTTGCGCGACGCGCTGCCAGCTGTAGCGCGACCTGGCCCGGGCCCGACCGGCCGCGCCCATACTTATTCGCGCAAAAGGTTGGGCCAGAAGTCTTTTCGCGGCGGCTGCCAGCTCTCTTGGCCGGCCCGGCTGGATCAGCAATCCGGTGACATCGTCGATGACGGTGTCGGTCAGAGCGCCGGTGTCGTGGGCGATCACCGGGATGCCGGCGGCCATCGCCTGCAGCACCGCCGAGTGATCGGTGCACAGCGCGGGTGTGCACGTGGCCACATCGGCACGTCCGAGCCAGATCGGTGCCTCTGCTGGGTCGGGTACCACCAGTTCGACGCGATCCTGCACCCCGAGTGCGCGGGCCAACTGCCCGGCCGCGTCAAGGTGATGTCGTTGTGGCGGACGACCGATGCCGACGAAGTGAGCGTCCGGCACGGTCGGCAGGGTACGTATCACCGCGTCGAACCCGGGGTCCAGATCGTCGGAACCCGCCAGCCCCGTGATCAGGTGCGGGGGTCCGTCCGATCGCGCGCCGTCGGACAGGGCCTGCTCCACCATGTCGACGTCGATTCCCCCGGCGATTACCGATGCCCGGCGACGTGACCCGCGCAGCGCGGCCACGCTCTGCAGCTCCTGGCTGGAACCGGTGGTGACCCAGGTGGCGTTGCGCGCCACCAGCGCTGCCAGCCGGGTCTGTGCGGGTTTGGCCGTGCGTTCACGCGCGCCGAGTGGTGCGGTTCCGTGAAACGACTGGACGGTGGGCAGCCGGTGCCGGTCGGCGGCGAGCTGGGCGAAAAGCCCGATCGGCCAGGAGTGCGCCTGGACCACATCGGGAGGGTCCCGCTCCCAGGCAGTGTCCAGTTTGGCGGCGAGTTCACCTGCCGCGCCGGTGATAGCGACCATTCCCGGTGCCTGCGGTCCCGGTGACTCGTCGCCGAGGCTGTACACGGTCACCCGGTGGCCCGCTTCGCTCAACAGCCTGGGCAACCACCGGCCGTGCTCCGACGCCGCGCACGGTTGCCTGACCGAACCGATGACCATCGCGATCTTCATGTGCCCCCTGCATGCCGCATGCCTTCGCGGCAAGACTCAACTTGGACGGGCTACCCGAAGTGGTGGCGCAGGCAAACGCTGGGCGGCCAGCTCTTCGCACCACGACGCGGTGCTTCGCTGCGCGGACGATCGCGCCGTCGGGCGCTCCGTTCGTCAGCGCGACCGAACGCTCACAGCAGCCAACGCCAATCCGGCCACCGCGAGCCAAAAGGCGTAGGTCGCGGTCCACATCGGTACGGCGACCGGCATCTGTGTGGCCAGCACCGCACGTAGTGCCCCGAAATGGGTTTTCCAGTACGCGGCCGCGAGCAGGCAGGCGAGCACGAGGACAACCGCCCGCACCGGCCATCCGGTGAGTCGGCGGCCGCGCAGCACCACCGCCAACACCACTGCCGCTGCCACCGCGACGCCCAACGCCGTCCACCCCAGCAGCAGAGTGCGGTCGACCACCCGCCGGCACGCGTACAGATCGCCGCAGTCCGGCAGCGGTGCCGCCACGGTGTAGACGCCGACGATGAGGGCGCCGGCCACACACAGCGTGCCCGCCGGCCAGGCCGCGCGGCGGAACACGGAAGTGGCCGGCCCGGTGCCGTGGGCCTCGTTCACAATCAGGAGGTTAGCCGGTCCGGCTTGCCTGCGACGTCCAACGCCGCGATGGGACTGGTGTCGAGGTTGGCCAGCAGGTCGCGCGGGTCGTCGTAGATGACCTTGGCTCCGGCACAGTCCAATTCACAGCTGCCCACACCGCCGCTGCGTAACCCGATGGTGACCACACCGGCTCGCCGGGCGGCCAACGCGTCCCAGGTCGAATCACCGACGAACACCGCGCGGGACGCGTCGACGCCGGCCCGCTCCAGTGCCACGTGCACGATGCCAGGGTCGGGTTTGGCGATATCGACGTCCCGCGAAGAGGTGACCGTGGAGATCACGTCGTCACAGTCCAGTACTCGCCGCAACAGCATCAGCTCGTCCTCCGGGGCCGAGGTGGCCAGCACGACCTGCATGCCCAGGTCGGACACCCGGTGCAGCAGATCTCGGGCACCGGGAAGCACCGTCAGCAATGAGGCCATCTCACGGTAGAACTGACTGTGGTGGTCCTTGAGCCGGTGTTGCACAGCCTCATCGGCGCCGCGCGCCAGGGTGCGAACCAACGTGTTGCCGTCCATGCCGATGCAGCGATGCACGCGCCAGGCGGACACCGGCTGGTCCTCGACCTCGAAGGCGCGCACCCAGGCGTGCACGTGCAGGTAGTTGGAATCCACGAGCGTGCCGTCGACGTCGAAGAGGACCGCTGGAACATCCGAAGAAGCCGGCCGCATCGTCTACTCCTCTTGTCCTGTCGAAGTGGTCGAGACATACCCGATGCCCGGCTGGCGCAAACTGGACGGCACTGTGGTTCAGCGCACCGCGGCACGAAGCGGGGCGAAGGCGAAATCGGTGATCCCGTCGGCAGGGTCGACCGTTGCGCGGAATCCCAGCCGGACGGCGGCCCGGCCGGGGTCGGCGACGATATGCCGGACGTCACCGCTACGGTAGCGGCCGGTAACCTCCGCTCGGTCGGACCCGCGCGCCGCGCACAACCAATCAGCCACGTCCCGAATGCTTACCGGCCGCCCGGAACAGACGTTGAACGCCTCGAACCCGTCCAACTCGGCGTCGATCGCCGCGAGGTTGGCGGCGGCGACGTCGTCGACATGCACGAAATCTCGCATCTGACCGCCGTCTTCGTACACCTGCGGCCGTATCCCGGCTTCCAGCGCCGAACGGAAGATCGCTGCGACACCCGAATACGGGGTGTCGCGCGGCATTCCTGGCCCGTACACGTTGTGGTAACGCAGCGCGACAACCGACGCACCCGTCGCCTCGGCCCAGGCCGACGCGTAATGCTCCTGTGCCGCTTTGCTTGCCGCGTACAGACTGCGCGGACGCACCGGTTGATCCTCGTCGACCAGGCGCCACTGCAGCGGCTCACCGCCGCGTGGACAGCGGTGCTCGAACACCCCTCGGTCGAGGTCCGTCACTGTGCGCGGCAGCGGGTCGACGGGGCCGTGTACCAGACAGTCGTAGCGCCCTTGTCCGTACACGACCATCGACGAGGCGAAAACCAGCCTGCGGCAGCCGGCGGCATACATCTGGGCGAGCAGGACGGCGGAGGCGTAGTCGTTGTTCGCCGCGTAGGAGGGCGCGTCAGCGGCGTCCACGCCCGCACCGACGACCGCCGCCTGGTGACAGACCACGTCGACACCGCGCAGCAGTGCGGCCAGCCCGTCGGCGTCCCGCAGATCGAGCCGTACGCAGTCGTGAGGTACCTCGGCGCCGCGACCGTGGGCCATGGGCAGCATGGCGTCCACGGCAACCACGTCGTGGCCGGCTGCGCGCAGCGCACCGACCATGCGGGTACCGATGAACCCCGCAGCACCGGTCACCAGCACCCTCATCGGGTCACGTCTCCTCGGCCAGCGGCAGCCGCACTTCGAACCGGGCGCCAGTGCCCAGGTTGTGCGCAGACAACGTTCCCCGGTGTGCCTGGACCAAACCGGCTGCAATCGCCAATCCCAGCCCAGATCCACTGGGTAACGACGAATCAGCGCGGGGCACACGGCCATTGGAGCCGCGGTAGGCAATATCGAAAACTCTGGGCAGGTCCGTCTCGTCGATGCCGACACCGGTGTCGTCGACCCGGGCCCACGCTTCACGTTCGTCGCGACCGGCTGTCAGGTCCACCCGGCCACCCTCGGGGGTGTGCGCAATGGCGTTGGCGACGAGGTTGGACAGCACCCGCACCAGGGCCCGTCCGCTGCCGACGACGTGCACCGGCTGCGATGGCAAGCTGGCATGCAATTGCACTCCGGCGCGTTCGGCCGCGATCCGGTGCGCGGCCACGACGTCGTCCACCACCTCGTCCAAGGCGACGGTGTCGAGTGCCGGTTGCACCGCACCCGCGTTGATCTTCGACATCTCGAAGAGGTCGTCGACCATATCGGAGAGTCGGATGGATTCCTGCTCGATATGTTTGGCGTGTTCGCGGGTCTCGGTACCGTCCACCAGACCGTCGGCGATGGCTTCGGCAACTGCGCGGATCCCGGCAAGCGGTGTCCTCAGGTCGTGACTGACGAAGGCCACCAACTGGCGCCGGGAGTGCTCGGCCGCACGCTCGGAATCACGAATCTCCTTCTCCCACACGGTACGACGGGCCTGGTACCGGGCCAGCGTGACCGCGGCCGGGATGGTGACCACCGAGACGATCACCAGGACGACCGCAGTGCGCTCGAAGGTCTCGGTGATCATGAAACCGCTGGCGCCGAGGACACCGGTGAAGGTGGCCAGCGTCGGGATGAGGACCAATGCCACCATGCTGACCGCCAGCGACCAGGAACGCGCCAACCTGATGGCGAGCGCACCGGCAATGACCACCGGCACCGAACAGGCCAGTGCCCACCCCACGATCTCCCACACGTCGGTTGCCGGCATGGGCTAGCACTCCCCACTGACGTATTTGGCGGTCTCCCAGAGGTACCCGCGGCCCCAGACGGTCTGGATGCGGTGGTGGGTGCCGAGTTTGGCACGCAACCGTTTGATGTGCACCGTGACGGTCGACATATCCCCGAAGTCCCACTGCCACACCAGTTTCAGCAGCTGATCGCGGGAGTACACGGTGTCCGGGTGTGACATGAAGAAGGTCAGGAGATCGAACTCC
The DNA here is from genome assembly GCF_026240945.1 of Mycolicibacterium sp. J2. Taxonomy (GTDB): domain Bacteria; phylum Actinomycetota; class Actinomycetes; order Mycobacteriales; family Mycobacteriaceae; genus Mycobacterium. The sequence goes on along the minus strand of NZ_JAPFPY010000001.1, from coordinate 493,252 downwards.
CGCGCGGTGAGGCTGACCGGCCTGCCGTCCGCCGCCACGGTGCGCGCGGCGGTGTTCAGTTGCAGCCCCGCACAGCGCAATTCGGCAGGAAGTTCGGCAGGCGGTGGTGTGCGGCGCAACACCGACCGCACCCGCAGCGCCAGCTCACGCGGGCTGAACGGCTTGGTGAGATAGTCGTCGGCCCCGGCTTCCAGGCCGGCGATGCGGTCATCCTCCTCGCCGAGCGCGGTCAGCATGATCACCGGCATGCCGTAGTCGTCGCCGCGGCGCAGACTGCGGCACAAGGTCAGGCCATCGGGGCCGGGCATCATCACATCGAGGATTGCCAGGTCGATCTGCATGGATTGCAGCATCTGCAGGGCCTGGGCACCGTCACCCGCCGCCGCCACCACGTGGCCATCCCGTTCCAGGTAACGACGCACCACGTCCCGCACCACAGGATCGTCGTCGGCGATCAGCACCCTCGTCACCCCTTCGACACTAATGCGCCGGCGCCGCGACCTGCACCGATGTCACGGACTCGTCACTATTGGGACCTTTCCATGCCCGCGCGGCGGGCATACGTTCGATGGCATGCGGCAAGCCAGGGTGACGGTGGTGCTGCCTTGTCTGAACGAGGCGCAATCACTTCCCGGCGTGCTGGCGACCGTCCCGCCCGAGTACCGGCCGCTCGTCGTCGACAACAACAGCACCGACCGCACCGCCGAGGTTGCCCGTGCGCACGGGGCCGAAGTGGTGTTCGAGCATCGGGCGGGTTACGGGGCCGCGGTGCACGCCGGGGTGCTGGCGGCCGAGACCCCGATCGTCGCCGTGCTGGATGCCGACGGTTCGCTGGATCCCGCGGCCCTGCCGGCACTGGTGGCCGAACTCGACCGCGGCGCCGACCTGGTGGTGGGGCGGCGACGTCCGACGCCGGGTACCCACTGGCCGTGGCACGCCAGGCTGGGCACAGCGGCGGTGTGTTGGCGGCTGCGCCGCCGTCACGGCCTGCCGGTGCACGACATCGCGCCTATCCGGGTGGCCCGCCGGGACGCCTTGCTGGCGCTGGGGATTGCCGACCGGCGATCGGGGTATCCGCTGGAGCTGCTGGTGCTCGCGGCACGCACCGGTTGGCGGGTGGTGGAACTCGATGTCACTTATCGATCGCGCACCGGTGGTCGGTCGAAGGTGAGCGGATCGTTGCGCGGCAGCGTCATCGCGGCCGTGGATTTCTGGCGGGCCATCACATGAGCGCACCGTGCCCGGTGAACATCGTGGTGGTGGCCAAGGCGCCGGTACCCGGTTTGGCCAAGACCAGGCTGGCCGCGTCCATCGGTGCCCAATCGGCTGCCGATGTGGCTGCGGCGGCCTTGCTGGACACCCTCGACGCGGTGGCCGCCACCCCGGCGGCGGCCCGCACCGTCGTGCTCACCGGCGATCTGGACATGGCCAGCGGCGCCGCCGCCATCCGGGATCGGCTGCGGACCTTCACGGTGCTCGACCAGCGCGGAGCCGATTTCGCCGAACGCCTGGCCAACGCGCACCGGGACGCTTCCCGCGCCGGATATCCGGTGCTGCAGATCGGCATGGACACCCCGCAAGTCAGCGCCGCACTGCTGGCCGAAGGCGCGGCGGCGTTGCTCGGCGCCGAGGCGGTGCTGGGCCCTGCCGAGGACGGCGGCTGGTGGGCGCTCGGGCTGGTCGACGCGTCCGAGCCGGACTGGCTGGCCACCGTGCCGATGTCGCGGTCGGACACCGGCAGGCAGACCATCCGCGCCCTGCAGGGCCGCGGGCTGGAGGTGCAGCTGCTGGCGACGCTGGCCGACGTGGATACCGTCGGCGACGTGGAAACGGTGCGTCGTCAGTGTGACCCGGCAAGCCGGTTCAGCTGTGTGACAAGCGCTTTGGAGGTGTGATGTTCGGAAATCTCTACGAGCGTGCCCTCACGGGCGAGCGATGCTGGATTCGGCACACCGACGGCACGGTCCACCGTCTGCCGGTGCACAACTGGCTGGGTGGCCGGCACGCCGACGTGCGTTTCGACCGGGCTGTGCTGGACCGCTGCGACGGCCCCACGATTGACCTGGGCTGTGGGCCGGGCCGATTGGTCGCCGATCTGATCCGCCGAGGGATCCCGGCGCTCGGTGTGGATGTGTCGGCGACGGCTGTGGAGTTGGCCCGCCGCAGCGGTGCGCCCGCGCTACTGCGTGATGTCTTCGGTCCCCTTCCCGGCGCGGGGCGCTGGCAGACGGTGGTGCTTGCCGACGGCAACATCGGGCTCGGTGGCGACCCGGTTCGCATTCTGCGGCGCGCCAAAGATCTGCTCTGCCGCGACGGGTGCTGTCTGGCCGAGTTCGATTCGACGCCAGGCGGCATCAGGTGCCAATGGGTGCGACTGGAGTCTTCCCAGGCTATCGGACCGTGGTTTCGTTGGGCCACAGTGGGATTCGACAATGCTGCTCGCGTCGCCGGTGATGCCGGTTTGGTGATCACGGGGATCCATCCGATCGGCGAGCGGATGCTGGCCAGTTTGGCCCCGCGGTGACACCCGGGTGGAGAACCGCGGTGACGGCACGCGTCGGCATCGCATTGGGTGTCGCGATCACGGTGTGCTTCGCCACCGGACTGATCAGCCATCTCATCCAACACCCGGTGCCCTGGTTCGCCTGGCCGACAAGGCCCGCCTGGCTGTACCGGTTCACCCAGGGTGCCCATGTCATCACCGGTATCGCGGCCATTCCACTGGTCATCGTCAAACTGTGGGCGGTGTGGCCGAAGCTGTTCGAGCGGCCCGTGTTCGGGGGACTCACCCGCCAGTTCGAGCGGCTGTCGATCCTGGTGCACGTCGCGGTCAAATTGCCGGTCGTCCGGCGTGCCCTTGGTGAACCGCTCGACGATGTGGCCGCCGGCGGCAGCATCGGGCCGACCCGGCGTGCCGTGTTGCGGGGCACCTGGCTGGCCGTCGGCGTCGCAACGTTGGCCACCGCCGGACAGACGATTCCCCTGGTGCGGCAGGTGTCGGTGCTGGCGCCGCGGTCCGGGGCGGGGCCGCAAGGACTTCCGGTCAATCGCACCGCGATCGCGGCAGGCGTCCTGCGGCGGGCCTATGCACCCGATTACCGGCTCACGGTGGTCGGCGGCGCCACGAGCCGCTCGTTCACGATCGCCGAACTGAGCGCACTGCCGCAGGTGACCCACCGGCTGCCGATCGCATGCGTCGAGGGGTGGAGCGCGGATGCCGATTGGACCGGTGTCGTGCTGGCGGACCTGCTGGCGGCGGCAGGCGCAGCACCGGACCGAGACCTGCGGATGGTATCGCTGGAACCGCCCGGCCCCTACTCGAGAACGGTACTTCCCGCGGCGCACGCCCGCGATCGCATGACCTTGATTGCGTTACGGGTCAACGGCGAACCGCTGCATGCCGACCACGGCTATCCGTGTCGGCTCATCGCACCATCGCGTCCGGGGGTACTGCAGACCAAATGGCTCAGCCGGATCGAGGTGATCCCGTGACCGCGGTGCGGACGGTGCTGTTGCTGGCGGGTGCCGCGTTGGTGGGTTACGGCGCATGGCTGTTGGCAGACCAGCCGCCCGTGGTGCTGCTGCGCATGCTGGAGTGGGCGCTGGCGGCGGTGCTGATCCATGATCTCGTCTTTGCGCCGCTGTGTGCGGCCGCCGGCTGGGTAAGCCTGCGGATCCTGCCGCGGCACTGGTGGGCTCCGGTGTCGGCCGCCGGGTTGTGCACCGTCGTGCTTGTTGTGCTCGCCATTCCGGTGTACGCCACACCGGGTTTGCGGCCGGACAACCACACCGTGTTGAACCGGGATTACCCACGAGGGCTGTGGATCAGCGTCGCGTTGGTATGGATCGTGGTGTTGGGCGCTGCGCTCGGGTATCGATTCGCAGTGCGGCGGCTACCAATTCGTCAGGATGAGATGGTTGAGCGCGAGCGCGCCGATGACGTTGACGGCCAACCACCAGCGTCGTGACGTTGCGGGCAGCAACGCCCCAGCCGCGGTGAGCCAGACCGTGAACGGCAGCCAGATCCGCTCCGTCTCGGCCTTGCTCAACATGCTCAGGTCGGCGCAGACAATGGCCAGCAGTGCCGCGAGCACCACCAGCTCAAGCCCGCCGCGTGCGCGTAGTGCGGCCCGGCGAAACGCCCGGCTCAGACCGGCCACCGAACCAAGTCCGATCGCGCAGACCACCGAGGCCAGGTTTGCCCACACCCAGTACCCGAAGGGGCGGTCCGACGCGATGCCCTGCCAATATCGTTGCTGCACCAAGGTGTAACCGTCGAACCACCAGAATCCGGCAGCCGCGAAGGCGCCGACGACCAGCAATGCCGCGGCGGCAGCGGCGGCCAGCAGGCGGGCCGCGGTGCGTCGGTCGGCGGTGAGCAGGACCGCCAGCGCGGGCAATCCCATCAACACGAGCCCGTAGTTGAGGAAGATGCCCCAACCCAGCAGCAGGCCCGCCGCCAGACCCAGTGGTACCGGGTGACGGCTGCGGGAGGCGAGAGCCAAGAGCGCGATGCCCCACGCTGCGACTCCCGCGTAGTATCCGTCGGCCGAGACCGCGATCCAGATCGCCGTCGGCGCAACCGCCACGAACGGCGCCGCGGCTCGGGCCATGGCCTCTCCGGAGAGGGTCTGGACCGTCACGACGATCGCCGCCGCAGCGCTGGAGCCGATGAGCAGGCACCACAACCCCGCCCACGCGCCCCCTCCCAAGCCCAGGCGATCCAGCCAGACGAAGGTCAGCAGCGCACCGGGCGGGTGGCCGGAAACGTGGGTGATCCACGAGTCCGGCTGGTAGTCGAGGATCCGCGCCGAGAACGTGCGCACCGCCTGGGGGATATCGGTGATCGTCGGTACCTGGCGCAGATACTCGTGGCGAGCGGTCAGACGCCCGGCGAAGCCGCGCTGCCAGCCGTCCACCATCGCCAGCGCGAACGCCCACCCGCATGCTGCCGCCCAGGCGAACCAGGGCACGGCACGCCACGGGATCCGGTCCAGTACCGACGGTCCCCACCACACGGTCGCGGCGCCGATGAGCACGGCGGGACCCGTTCCCCACCCGACATGCGCGTCCCACCACCCGAAGATGGGCGCGGTCTGGGCGAAGGCCCTGATCTGGTCGGCGGAACTGTGGATCAGCGGGGTGACACTACCGAGGTGCAGGTGGGGCACCACGAAGGCGGCGATGACCAGAATCAGGGCGGCACCCGCGGCGGCGGCTTCTCGGCTACGGACCCTCACACCCAACCACGTTATGGGACGACGGCGGGCTCAGTCCTGACGAATCTGTGACACCCGCCGCCGGTCGGGCCGCACCTACGAGCAGTCGAAGCAGACCCGGGAATCCTCGTCGGCCATGTTGTGCCGATGATGAACCAGAAGGCAACGACTGCAGATGAATTCGTCGAACTGATAGGGCAGCGACCCCACGGTGTTGCCGCGGCGCACAAGATCATGAGTGACAGTCACGAGCGGAGGCTCCTTCTCGGTACGGAATCGCTGGCATCAACGACCTCGAAACGGTGAGGAGATGATGCCCGGCCCGTGCCCGTGATAAACCCGTTATCGCCGGTGCAACGCGATGACGGGGATCACCCGGGTGATCAGCTCCCGGGCCACTCTCCGGTTGCTCGCTCGAACATCCGGGCTCCCTGGCGATCGATCACCGTCTTGACGACGGAGAAGATCACCCCCTGCAGTGCCGCGGCCAGCAGTATTTCCCGGAAGGAGTATTCCGTCTGCAACGCACCGGGCGGGTCGGTTCGCTTGTCGTGGCCCACCGACCGCGCGGCGAGTTTCCAGAGCTGTTTGAAGATCGCCCCGGCGACCAGGCCACCGGCCACCGAACTGGCCAGGCCGACCGGCCGGTACAGCACCCGGGCGGCCACACTGGGCTTGGTCGCGGCCATCGTCATCTCCCTTGCTTCCTGCGCCGCCAGATCACCAGACCGATGACGGCTCCCAGTCCCGCCAGCGCCAGTGGAATCTTGCTGGCCGACGCGAGGTCCTTGGTCTCGTGTGCCATGTCCTGAACGCGGTGCTGAACGCGCCCCAACACGTCAAACTTGTCCGAGAGTGCGTTCACGGTTTCGTCGAGTTCGTGCCGCGTCCGCGCGATATCCCGCTCGATCTCGTCGACGCCGGCATCGGCGCGCAACTCCGCGTGCGGTTGCTCAGGCCCGGTCATGGTGCGCTTCCTTCACCTCGTCGATATCGGTCTTGACGCTGGTGACAGCCTCGCGGACCGCCGGTGGCACCTGCTGTACCTCTTTCTTGCCGACGACGCCGGCAACCGCTGCGGCAATGAACAACAGCGCCGCGACGATCAAACAGGACGCCCAGACCGGAAGCACCAGTGCCAGCCCCGTGACCGCGGCGGCGACCACGGTGAGAAAACCTGCGCCCGCCAGCATGCCTGCCGTGCCGAACAACCCGGCACCGATGCCGACACGTTTCGTCGAAAGCTGAAATTCCTTCTGCGCCAACAGTATTTCGTCCCGCACCAACCGTGACGTCTGGGCGGAAAGCCGAGACATCAGTTCGGTGATTGATGCATCGTCCGCCGGTCGGTGTGCAACGCTCGCCTCGGCCATCACAGCCCTCCCATCGCTCGCATCCTTTCCGGGCTGTGCCCGGCAGGAGTGGGGGTTAAACATGCAACCGCCACATTCCGACTCGCGGAAATCAAGATCGCGGCGAGTTATGACTTGGGCATGTCGACTGGGTATGGTCGGTGTTGTCACTGAAGCAGACGGTCAGCGCGACCAGGGTGACCTTCATACGTACTTCATGAAGGACGTGATCATCCATGCGCGCCCCATCAGATCGGCCACTCGTGCCGGCACCGGTTGCCGGCGCCACCGAACTACCCGGTGCCCGGCTGTCGTTGTTGCTGGTCGAAGACGACCGCGCCGATGCCTTGCTGGTCGAAGAGCTGATTGCCGATACCGCCGCGAACATCGACTTCGTCTGGGCACATTCGATGTCGGACACCGAGAGCAAGCTGGCAGCCGCCCGCCCGGACTGCGTGTTGTTGGATCTGAATCTTCCCGATGCCGACGGTATCGACGCGCTGCACCGGATGGGCAAACTCGACCCCACCATTCCGATCATCGTGCTGACCGGCCTCAACGATGAGCACTTCGGTATCTCCGCGGTGGCATCCGGTGCGCAGGATTACCTGGTCAAGGGGCGCGTCGAGCCGGACACCCTGCGTCGGGCAGTGCTCTACGCCATCGAGCGCAAGCGCGCCGAGCTCACCGCGGTCGACTTGCACGCCACCCGGCTGCGCGCGGCCGAGAACGCGCGGCTGGAACGCGGGTTGTTGCCGTTGCCGCTGCTGCACGACGAGCCCGGCGTCAGTATCGTCGCGCAATCCCTGCCGAGCCGGCGCGAGGCGCTGCTCGGCGGCGACTTCTTCGACGTGGTCCAGACCTCGGACCGCACGGTGCACGTCATGATCGGCGACGTCTCCGGGCACGGCCCCGACGAAGCCGCCCTCGGCGTGGCATTGCGCATCGGGTGGCGTGCGCTGACCTTCGCCGGTCTGCGGGGCAACGATCGCATGCGTCAGCTGGACCGCATCCTGATGACCGAGCGCCCGGGCCGCGGTACGTTCGCCACGCTGCTCAGTGTCGCACTGGAACCGGATACCGGCGTCTTCGATGTGGTGCGGGCCGGGCACCCGGGCGCGCTGTTGCACGGCCCGGGCACCGTGGAATGGCTCGAACCGCCGGCCGGCCCGGCGTTGGGACTCGGCGCCTCCGAGTGGCCGGTCAGCCGCCTGCAACTACCGAACGATCATGGTCTGCTGCTGCTCACCGACGGGTTGTTCGAAGGGCATGCCGGCAGCGGGGAGGAACGACTCGGGGAAGACGGTCTGCTGGCGCTGGCGCGCTCGGTGGCCGACCTGCCCGGGCCGGACTTCGTGCACGCACTCATCAGTCAAGCCGATGCGCGGGCCCGGCCGCACGGCGGTCTCACCGACGACATCGCTGTGATCCGGGTCCAGCGGGATGACCGTCAGGCCGGGCCGACCCGATGAAACTGACCGTACAAGGCTGGCAGAACCTGGTGCTGTCGGTGATGGGGTTGGTGGTGCTCTCCGGAGCGGTGGCCGGTGCGGTGCTGATGAGCCGGACCGACGAGGTCGCCGGCGACTTGATCGACCACATCCAGCCCGCCCGAGTGGCTGCGTACGAACTTCAGGCGGCCCTGCGGGATCAGGAAACCGCGGTGCGCGGATACGCGATCGCCGCCGATCGGCAGTTCCTGAATCCCTACCAGGCGGGGCAGCGCACCGAAGCCGCTGCGGCGCAGAACATCCGGGACTACCTGGCCGGCCGCAGTGACCTCATCGGCGATCTCGACGCGATAGAACATGCGGCCGCGGTGTGGCGCGCCGGTTATGCCGAGCCCCTGATCGCCAGTGTCACCCCGGGCCGTCCCGCCGTGCTCGACGGCGGCACCGCCGAACGGGGCAAGGCCGAATTCGACGGACTTCGTGCACTTTTCGACGTGCAGAACGCAGATCTGGCGCAAGCTCGCAGTGCGGCCATCGACGAGCTGGACTGGGTCCGCAACTGGCGCGACGGCGTGCTGGTCGCGATGGTGATTGCCTTCCTCGTGATGGGCGCGCTGCTGGCGGTGGTGGTGCGCAAGGCCGTCACCAGGCCGCTGGACCTGCTCGCCGCGTCGTGCCGGCGCATCACCGAGGGCAACTTCGCCGAACGCATCGTCGTACGCGGACCGAAGGACATCAGGGCGATTGCGACCGATGTCGAGAATATGCGCCAGCGGATCGTCGAGGAGCTGGCGTCGTCCGAATCGGACCGGGCCGCCCTCGACGAACAAACCGAAGAGTTGCGACGGTCCAACGCCGAGTTGGAACAGTTCGCCTACGTCGCGTCCCATGACCTCCAGGAGCCGTTGCGCAAGGTCGCGTCGTTCTGCCAACTGCTGGAGAAACGCTACGGCGACAAGCTCGATGACCGCGGTATCGAATACATCAACTTCGCCGTGGACGGTGCCAAGCGCATGCAGGTGCTCATCAACGACCTGCTCACCTTCTCCCGCGTCGGGCGGCTGAACGCCACGCACGCCGAGGTCGACCTCGATGCCACGCTGGATGCCGCGGTGAAGAATCTCTCGGTGAGCGTCGCCGAATCCGGAGCTGAACTGATCCGCCCGCCGGCACCGCTGCCGTCGATCGACGGTGACCCGACACTGCTGGTGATGTTGTGGCAGAACCTGATCGGTAATGCCGTGAAGTTCCGACGTGACGGTGTGGCGCCCCGGATCGTGATCGATTGCCGTCAGGGCAGCGGCCCCGACGCGGAACACTGGGTCTTCACGGTGTCGGACAACGGCATCGGAATCGGCGAAGAGTTCGTGGACAAGGTCTTCGTCATCTTCCAGCGCCTTCACGGCCGGGATGCCTACAGCGGCACCGGCATCGGACTGGCGCTGTGTAAGAAGATCGTCGAGCACCACGGCGGCACCATCTGGATCGACACGTCATACACCGACGGCACCCGCTTCGTCTTCACGCTGCCCGTCACCCCCACCACAGAACCGAACGCCGTCCCGGTCGGTGTCACGGAAGGAAATCGCGCATGAACCTGCCCGAAGAAGGTAGAGCAATCGACATCCTGTTGGTCGAGGACGATCCCGGCGATGAGCTGATCACCCGAGAAGCCTTCGAACACAACAAGATCAAGAACACGTTGCACGTGGCGCACGACGGCGAGGAGGGCCTGGACTTTCTGTACCGGCGTGGCCCGTACGCCGACGCTCCGAGACCCGACCTGATTCTGCTCGACCTGAATCTGCCCAAGTACGACGGACGCCAACTGCTGGAGAAGGTCAAGTCCGATGCCGAGTTGTGCCATATTCCGGTCGTGGTGCTCACCACGTCGTCGGCGGAGGAGGACATCCTGCGTAGCTACAAGCTGCACGCCAACGCGTATGTCACCAAACCTGTGGACCTCGACCAGTTCATGAACGCCGTCCGCCAGATCGACGAGTTCTTCGTTCAGGTGGTCCGGCTGCCGCAGTTCTGAACTTCGGACGGGCCGCCGGGAACCACGCCGATGCCGTCCCACTGCATGCAGACCTGGGTGCCGGTCGGTGTGGTGTCGATGGTCGCGCGGTCGGACAGCGCGTGCATCAACGGAATTCCACGACCCCGAGCGGGATCGGTGACCGTGGGGTCCTTGGTTCGCCACGATCCCTCGTCGGAGACCGTGACGGTCAGTATGCCCAGCTGGCGGTCGTGGTCGGCCGTGAGGTGCATCTGGCCGGGCTGATCGACGTTCACGTAGGCGAATTCGGCGGCGTTCGCCAGCGCCTCGTTGACAGCCAGCACGATATCGCTTGCCTTGGTCGGGTCGAGCGTGAAGTTGCCGCGCAGCCACTCGGAAAACTCATGCCGGAGAACGGCTGCACGCTCGGGCGCCGCGGTTACGCCGATTCGCGTAAAGCGGGTGCCTGATTGCGTTGCGTCTACCATGTCGGCTGCGGTTTTCCCGATTGTCGTCCGTGTTACGTCGCGAGTGCGTCGAGCGCTTCGTCGAGTGTGGCGAAAACGTCGACGACGTCGGTGATCCCGACGAGCTTGAGCGGCCGGCTGGTTGCGGGCCCGTCTGCCACCACGGCGAAGCGCACGTCCGGCGTGAGATCGCCGTGTGCGGCCACCAGAAGACCCATCCCGGCAGAAGCCAGGAAGTCGACCGCTCCCAGGTCCACCACCACGGCCTGCGGCGTGGTGGCCGACGCCGCCGAGATCGCGGCTTCCAGACGTGGCGCGGTGAGCATGTCGAGCGTTCCGGTCACCGAGATCACGCTGACCTCTCCGATCCGCTTTTCCTCGACCGTGCAGCTGGGTGCGCCAGCGGCACCCTGCTCCGGCTGGTCAGTCATCGCCACCTCCGACGTGTTCTTCGCTACTCCGGCAGTTGCCAAAGTCTAACGACGGGCGTCGGACTTCTTGCCGCAGCCTCGGGCAGCGATCGATCACGGTTTGACCGCGGCGATGACGGCCAACGTCTCGATGCGCTTGCCGACCGGTAGCAGCCCGGTCTCCTCCAGCCACCGGGCGCGGCTGTGCAGCACCGGCCCGAACGGAATGCGCTTTTGTGCCAACACCGAACTGCGCAAGCCGTTGGCTGTCAGGGTATTGACCGTGCGAGGGATATCCGCCAGTTCCGACTGCACGATCAGCAGGGTGCCGTGCCGCCGCAGCAGCGCCGGCGCGGCGGCGCACAGCGGATCGAGCACCTGGCGGCCGTCGCGGCCGGCGTTGACCGCCAGCGCGGGGCCGGGCACCTCCGACGAGGCCAGGTCCGGTGGCGCCGGCACGTAGGGCGGATTGCACAGCACCAGGTCATACGGTCCGGTTGCGACCGCCCGGGTCCAAGCTCCTTCGAACACCTCGATGTCGGCGCCGGCGGCCAGTGCCTGCGTGCGCGCACATTCGACGGCCGCGGGGGAGCGGTCGAACGCGCTGACCGAATACGCGCCGGCGGCCGCCGCGGCCAGCGCCACCACACCCGAGCCGGTGCACAGGTCGGCAACCGAGACTCCTTCGGGCGGCGCGATGGACATCATCGCCTCGATCAAGAGATAGGAATCATGTTGCGGTTGGTAGACGTCGGAGCCGATATCGGGCAATGACCTGGCAGGCGCAGGCTGGGTGAGGCCATCGGCGGTGACGGTCATGGCATCCTTCCGGGGGCAAAGCAAGGCGGCCAGCGGTCGGCCGGTCGTTGCGGACGGCTGTTAATTCCCAGTTGCATGGGGTGTTAAACCCCGCGGGCAGGGATCGCCGGCGACCGAAAGGACGTGCTCACCCGAGCAGGTTGTCGCCGTCAGGGCAGGAGCCGCATTCCGCGGCATCGATGTCGATGTGGCCACAAGTGGGGCAGATGAACGGGATCACGGACACCTCCAGATTGAGCGGCGCCGACGGCGCCGGACGCCGCTTCTGTACCCATCGAAGGGTGCGTTCGAAACGGGTTATTTTCGCCCCGGAGTGGGTATCAACTCCGCTATGGCTTTTCGGGATGTGCTCAACTCTGCACTGGCGTTCCTGCGCCCGGGCCACCCTGCACTCCCGGTGCCGGGCGGCTACGTGCCGCTGCTGGCTCTACAGCCGCGTCGGCCAGGGGGCGGACCGAGCGGTACTCGCTGACTGGCCGGCGCTCAGCCGCGCACCAGGCGGGGAAAGCGGGGCGCCCCGCGACGCACTCCGGCCAACGCGCCGCTCAGAGTGTCGTGGTTGGGCAGTGCCGATTCGGGGTCGCAGATACCGAGCAACCGGGTGACCTCCCGACTGGGGATCAACGCCCAACTCACACCGCGGCCGGCGGCCTGCACACCGAGGGTGTGCAGCGCCGAGAAGCCGGCGGTGCCGAAGAATCGGACAGCGCTGAGGTCGAGAATCAGGCGTTCGGTGGACGGCAGCAGCGCCAATACGCAACGGATGAACTCGCCGGCGTTGGCGGCATCCACCTCACCGTGCACACTGACGGCGACGGTCGACGGCTCCAGCCAGCTGGTGGAGAATGTGGCGAGCGTGTTGTCCTGGGCGGGAAGAGGTGCAGCGGGGGATGCGGTTATCATGGTGACTCCATCAGTCGGAATAGCGTGTATTCGACCTGCGGTGACGACGCGGACAACGCAGTCGGCGATGCCAGAAAACTGTGACGCGACACGGTGGCAGCCTCCGCGTCATCGTGGAACGTCCCGCAGGCGGCTGTGAACTCAACCTGCCTTGACACTACGTCAGCAGTCCGGTCCACACAATCGTTGTCGACGGATTCTCATAAAGCGCAGGAGCGTGGAATGTCAAATGTGACCGTAGGGCTACGGAGGTATCAATAGTGCTGTCCCGCAGGCTAATTCGATCGGGCGCCGACGCCTGTTTCAGTAGGGTTACGTGTCGTTGCGGCACGTTTCCGGCGTACCTGCCGGGGGTATAAACGGCTGATGACGCAATCCGATGCTGTAGAAATCTGGCCGGGCAAAGCGTATCCATTGGGCGCCACCTACGACGGTTATGGCACCAACTTCTCGGTGTACTCCGAGGTGGCCGAACGGGTGGAGCTCTGCCTGTTCGACGCCGACGGCACCGAGACGCGGGTCACCCTGCCGGAGGTGGATGCCTTCGTCTGGCACGGTCTGGTGCCCAACGTCGAACCCGGGCAGCGGTACGGCTACCGCATCCACGGGCCCTACGACCCCGCCAACGGGCAGCGCTGCAATCCCAACAAGCTTCTGGTCGACCCGTACGCGAAGGCGATCGACGGCCAATTCCACTGGGATCAAACCCTGTTCGGTTACAACTTCGGCGACCCGGACAGCCGCAACGACGACGACTCCGCGGCGAGCATGCCCAAGTCGGTGGTGATCAACCCGTACTTCGACTGGGCCATGGACCGGCGCCCCGGGCACGAATACGCCGATACGGTCATCTACGAGGCGCACGTCAAGGGCTTGACCCAGACCCATCCCGACATCCCTGAGCAGATGCGCGGCACCTATGCCGGTGTCGGTCACCCGGTGATCATCGATCATCTGAAATCGTTGGGGGTCAACGCCATCGAACTGATGCCGGTGCACCATTTCGCCAACGACTCGACGCTGATCGACAAAGGACTGTCGAACTACTGGGGTTACAACACCATCGGTTTCTTCGCCCCGGACGGCAAGTACAGCTCCAACACCACGCCCGGTGGGCAGGTGCAGGAGTTCAAGGCGATGGTGCGTGCGCTGCACGAGGCGGATATCGAGGTGATCCTGGACGTCGTCTACAACCACACGGCGGAAGGGAATCATCTGGGGCCGACGATCAGTTTCCGCGGTATCGACAACTCGGCTTACTACCGCCTGGTCGAAGACGACGCGCGGTACTACATGGACTACACCGGCACCGGTAACAGTCTCAATGTCCGCAATCCGCATGCCCTGCAACTGATCATGGACTCGCTGCGGTACTGGGTTACCGAGATGCACGTCGACGGATTCCGGTTCGACCTGGCCGCCACGCTGGCGCGGGAATTCTATGACGTGGACCGGCTGTCGTCGTTTTTCGAGCTGGTCCAACAAGATCCGACGGTCAGCCAGGTCAAGTTGATCGCAGAACCTTGGGATATCGGACCGGGTGGGTACCAGGTCGGCAACTTCCCGCCGCAGTGGACCGAGTGGAACGGCAAGTACCGCGACACCGTCCGCGACTACTGGCGTGGCGAGCCCGCCACGCTCGACGAGTTCGCCTCGCGGCTGACCGGCTCGGCAGATCTCTACGAGCACACCGGGCGCCGGCCGGTGGCGTCGATCAACTTCGTCACGGCGCACGACGGATTTACCCTACGAGACCTGGTGTCGTACAACGAGAAACATAACGAGGCCAACGGCGAGGACAACAACGACGGCGAGAGTCACAACCGCTCGTGGAACTGCGGCGCCGAAGGGCCGACCGACGACCCGGCGGTCAACGAACTCCGCGCCAGGCAACAGCGCAACCTGCTCGCCACCTTGCTGTTGTCGCAGGGGGTGCCGATGATCTGTCACGGCGACGAACTGGGCCGCACCCAACAGGGCAACAACAACGTGTACTGCCAGGACAACGAACTGTCCTGGATCGACTGGGTCAACGCCGACCAGGAGTTGATCGAGTTCACCCGCCGCGTGGGTGCGCTGCGCCGCGCCCACCCGGTCTTCCGCCGCAGGCGTTTCTTCGACGGCAGGCCCGTCCGGCAGCGCGCCGCCGGCGGGCTGCCCGATATCGCCTGGTTGCGGCCCGACGGTACCGAGATGGACGATGACGACTGGGACAGCGGATTCGGGAAGTCGGTGGCGGTGTTCATCAACGGTAACGGCATTCCCGATCGCGACGCCCGCGGCCAGCGCATCACCGATGATTCGTTCCTGTTGTGCTTCAATGCGCATCACGAGCCGATCGAATTCACGCTTGTCGCAGGCGAATTCGGCGAACGGTGGGAACCGGTCCTCTACACCGCGGATGCCGTGCACGCCGATGGTGCCAAGCCGGTCGACGCTGGGCAGACGTTACCCGTCGAGGCGCGCTCCATTCTGGTGTTGCGCGCGGTGCCGGCGGCGTCGTGACCCTCGACACGGCCGTGACCAGCCCACACGTCAGCCACAACAGGTTTGGGGCGGTGCCCCCGCGGGGTATCAAGCGGGCACGAGTTCCCCGACCGAGAGGAAAAGTGATGGGCGACAGTGGACCCGAAGAGGCCGTGAAGGGCGTCGTGGAAGACGTCAAGGGCAAGGCCAAGGAAGTGGCCGGCATCGTGACCGGAAGCGACGACCTCCGCGAAGAGGGGCGGGCGCAGCAGGACAAGGCCGAGGCCGCGCGTGACGCCGCCAAGAAGGAGGCCGAAGCCGAGGCCGCCCGGGCCGCCGAAAGCGCCGCCGAGGCCCGCCAGCAGGCCGCAGAGTAGCCGTCGCCGCACCGAGCGGCAGGGGCCACCGGGCTCCTGCCGCTCGTCTGCTGTCTGAGAACGAGGATGACCGATGCGTGATTTCACCTGCCCCAACTGCGGGCAACGGCTGGCTTTCGAGAACTCGGTTTGCCTCAGCTGTGACAGCAGGATCGGCTTTTCAGTGGACGCGATGGCATTTCTGGTGATCGCCGAGGATGACATGGCCGAACAAGCCGGCTCGGTGGCCGGTAGCGAATACCAACTGTGCGCCAATCTGCACCTGGCCGAATGCAATTGGTTGGTACCCGTAGCGCCCATCCGCAAGCTCTGCGTGTCCTGCGCACTGACCAGGACCCGGCCCAACGACGCCGACACCGTGGCGCTGGCGGCGTTCGCGCGGGCCGAGCAGGCCAAGCGCCGGCTGATCGCCGAACTGCACGAGCTGGGCCTGCCGATCGTCGGCCGCGATGTCGATCCGCAGTACGGACTCGCATTCGACCTGCTGTCGAGCGCGCAGGAGAAGATCTTCACCGGCCACGAGAACGGGGTGATCACCCTGGACCTCGCCGAGGGCGACGACGTGCACCGTGAACAACTACGCATCGCGATGGACGAGCCGTACCGAACGCTGCTAGGTCACTTCCGGCACGAGGTAGGGCACTACTACTTCTATCGGCTCGTGGCCGGAGAGCCAGACCGGTCGCAGCAGTTCGGCGAGCTCTTCGGTGATCCCGATCTGGACTACCAAGAGGCGCTGGATCGCCACTACAGCGACGGACCGCCGGCGGACTGGCAGCAGGACTTCGTGTCCTCGTACGCGACCATGCACCCGGCTGAGGATTGGGCCGAGACGTTCGCGCACTATCTCCACATCCGCGACACCCTGGACACCGCCGCCGCCTTCGGATTCGCACCGGCCGGCGCGGCCCTGGACCGGCGGGTGCTCGGCCCGAGCGGATTCGGCACCATCACCGAGATGTGGTTGCCCTTGTCCTGGGGACTGAACATGGTCAACCGCTCGATGGGCAAGGACGATCTGTATCCGTTCGTCCTGACCCCCGCCGTGTTGGACAAGATGCGCTTCATCCACACCGTCATCGACGCGGTGATCGACGAACAGACACCCTGACCGTTTGGGGAGTTCAGGCGGGGGTACTCACCGGCGTGCCGTCGACTGCCACTCATCTCCAGCCCGCACTTCCCTCCGCCGTCGGACCCGTCTCGGGTGCCCTTCTCGACCATCTGACCTGCCGTGCACCGCGTCGGCATTACGTCCCGGTGGAGGCCCCGGTGGGCGACACCAGGCCCTACGGGCACGATCTGCAACTCGCCCTCTATGTCAGCTACGAACTGCATCACCGGGGGTTCGCCGACGTCGACCCGCGCTGGGAGTGGGATCCGGGTGTGCTGCAGTTCCGGGCGCGGCTGGAAGAGGCGTTCGGGACCGCCCTGCGTGAGGATGTCGGCGACGTGTCGTCATGCACGGCCGCCGACGAGGTCCGGCGGGTGTGCACCCAGCCCTCGGCCCTTGCGGACCACCTGCGCGAGCGCGGCACCTGGGCGCAGATGCGGGAGTACTTCGTGCACCGGTCGGTGCACCGGCTCAAGACCGACGACGCCGGCGCTTGGGCCACCCACGCGATGACCCCCGCCGAATTCGCCCAGTCGGTGTCCGGCGCGCCGCAGCGCAGCCCCCGCGGCCGGTTCGCCGACGTGCTCACCGCCGCCGGCCTGGACGACTCCTACCTGCACTACCTCGGCGAGGTGACCCCCGAGGCGTTGGCGCTGGTCAACATGATGTCCATGTTCGGCCTGCACCGGAATCTGCGCGGCGCCGCCACCGGCCAGGTGATGGCGACCACGATCACCATCAGGCGGGCCTCGGCCGGCGTGCGCGACGGGCTGCTGCGGCTCGGGGCGCCGCAGCAGTGCGTGCGGTTCTATCGCGACCAGGCGGGCACACCCGACGGATCGCCGCGCGGCGAGTCGGTGGTCGCCCTGCTGGAACGCGAGCCGGAACTGGAACCCGATGTGGTGTTGGGCATCCGCGCCTTCGGACTCCTGGAAGAGCGTTTCGCAAACCGACTGTTGACGTGCTGGGCCGACGGCCGTTCGTCGCTTCGGCATCTGTCGCTGCGATGAATCATCCAGCGCTACCCGATCTGGACCGCGACCTCCTGCGCGAACTGCTGGCCACCTACGGACCCTGCGGGCAGGAGGACGAGGTGCGTGAGATCTGTCGGCGTGAAGTGGCGCCGCTGGTGGACGAAATCTGGGTGGACGCCGCGGGCAACCTGGTCGCCCTGCTGCGCGGCCAGGATTCCGCAGCGGCGCCGATACGCGTGATGGCACACATGGACGAGCTGTCGATGCTGGTGAAACGGGTGGAGCCGGACGGGTCGCTGCATGTGACCCAGCTGGGCACGATGTATCCGGGCAATTTCGGCCTGGGGCCGGTTGCCATCCTGGGGGACCGGGAGCGGCTGAACGCAGTGCTCACCCTGGGATCGGAGCACACCACTCAGGAGAGCCCTCGGATCTGGGAAACCAAACCCGACCAAGGGGACAAGGCGATGGACTGGCTGCACGTCTATGTCTTCACCGGCCGCACGCCGGAAGAGCTGACTCGAGCGGGCATCGGGCCCGGCACCCGGGTGTGCGTCGACGGCAGCAAGCGCACACTCTTCGAGTTCGGTGACTATCTCGGTTGCTATTTCCTGGATGACCGCGCGGCGATCGTCGCGGTGGTGCAGGCGCTGCGTGAGTTGGTGCGCGACGCCGGCCGCCCGGCCGGCGACGTCTACGTCGTGTTCACCACCAACGAGGAAGTCGGCGCGGCCGGCGGCTCGTATGCCAGCCGGACGCTGCCAGGTGATCTCACGCTGGCCGTGGAGGTCGGCCCTACCGAGGCCGAGTACGCGACCACCTGTGCCGGCGGACCGATCGTCGCCTACAGCGATGCGCTGTGCGTATACGACAAGGTGGTGGCCGACCGGCTGGTCGATATCGCGGCCGGGCTCGGCCTCGACCCGCAGTCTGCCGCGCTGGGTGCGTTCGAATCGGATGCGTCGCACGCCAAGGCGAATGGGGTGAGCGCTCGCGCCGGCCTGCTGTGCCTGCCGACGATGAGCACCCACGGCTACGAGGTGATCACCCATGCCGCGATCCCATCGGTGGCTGCGACGCTGGCGGCCTTCCTGCGCGAGCCCGGTCCGGCGGCGCCGCGCTGACCGGCTGACAGGTGTGCGGTCGCCGGCCCCCGGGTAATCGGAGACGGTGAATCAGTCCGAGGCGCCGTTGCTGGACGCGCTGACCCAGTACCACCACCTCAACCGGTACGGCTTCACCCCGCCCGGGCACCGGCAGGGCCGGGGCGTCGATCCGCGGGTGCTGGCCGTGTTAGGCCGGGAACCGTTCCGCGACGACGTGTTGGCCAGCGGGGGCCTCGACGACCGTCGTACCTCCGGTCGCTTCCTCAAACGTGCCGAGGATTTGATGGCCGCGGCAGTGGGGGCCGACGCGGCCTGGTTCTCCACCTGCGGCAGCTCGCTATCGGTCAAGGCCGCGATGATGGCCGTCGCGGGCGGATCCAGCGGTGGCCTGCTCGTCAGCCGCGACAGCCACAAGTCCATCGTCGCCGGCTTGATCTTCTCCGGAGTCCAACCGCGTTGGGTCACCCCGCGCTGGGATGGCGAACGGCACTTCTCGCACCCACCCGCACCGCAGGACTACCGCGATGCCTGGGACATGTACCCCTATGCCGCCGGGGCGCTGGTGGTCAGCCCCAGCCCATACGGGACCTGTGCGGACATCGCGGGGATCGCGCAGGTGTGCCATGAGCGGGGTAAGCCCCTGATCGTCGACGAGGCGTGGGGTGCACATCTGCCGTTCCACGAGGACTTGCCGACCTGGGCGATGGATGCCGGCGCGGATGTCTGCGTTGTCAGCGTGCACAAGATGGGGGCCGGGTTCGAGCAGGGGTCGGTGTTCCACCTGCAGGGAGATCTGATCGACCAGGATCGGTTGTCGGCCTGTGCCGACCTGCTGATGACCACCAGCCCCAATGTGCTGGTCTACTCGGCGATCGACGGCTGGCGCCGCCAGATGGTCGAATCCGGGCACCAATTGCTGTCGGACGCATTGGATCTGGCGGCTCAGCTGCGGGCCGAGCTGGAGCAGATACCCGATGTCAAGGTGCTCGACGACGAACTGCTGGGGGTCGAGGCGTCCCATGACATCGACCGCATGCAGGTGCTGCTGGATGTCGCGGGCACGGGGACCTCCGGCTATCAGGCCGCGGACTGGCTGCGCGAACACGAACGCATCGATGTCGGGATGAGCGACCACCGGCGGATCCTGGCCACCCTCTCGTTCGCCGATGACACCGACACCACCAAGCGGCTGGTGGACGCTCTATGGTCGTGGCGCAGCGCGGCCGAGCGGTTCGACCGTTCACCGGTCATCGAGCTACCGGCGCCCGCGGACATCCAACTGGACACTGTGATGTTGCCGCGGGACGGGTTCTTCGGGGCCGTCGAACAGGTGCCCGCCACCGAGGCGTTGGGGCGCATTGCGGCCGAACAGATCACGCCCTACCCGCCGGGGATCCCGGCCGTCGTGCCGGGGGAGCGGTTGAACGACGCGGTGATCGACTACCTGCGCTCAGGGGTGATCGCCGGGATGAACGTGCCCGACCCGGCAGACCCCAGCCTGCAGACCATCCGGGTCGTCGCGGGGAGTCAGGCCGACCGGTCGACGAGGTAGTCGGAGCCGCCGACGTAGACGATGCCCGGATGGTACGGCGAGCGCGCGGCACCGGCGATGGCCGCGGCGAATTCCTCGATGGTCGGCAGTGGGGCGTGGGCGCGACGGGCGTCGACCGCGCCGGGGTCACGGCGCTGCAGCAACCGGATGATGATGGTCCCGTCGATCATGTCACCGGACACCACCGTGAAATGGATTCCGCGCCGGTCGAACTCGTGCCGCATACCGTGCAGGGCCGTCTCGCCGGCACGCTTGCTCAGTGCGATGGGGGCATAGCCCTTCGGCACGGCCTTGTGCGGGTAGAAGTGCGCCTGGTGGCTGGTGACGAAGACGATCCTGGCGCCGGGCGGCATGAGCGGCAGCGCCAGTTCGACGAGCCGCCGCTGCGCATCGCGGTTCAGCCGCATCGCGTAACCGGCGTCGGCGCCCTGCTCCAGACCACCCGAGGCATTGAGGACCAGCGTGTCCAGCCGCCCGAAGCGCCGCCCGATCTCGGTGATCATCGCGGCGGCCGAGTCCTCGTCGGAGATGTCGGCGGCAACGGTGGACGCCTGGCCGCCGAGGTCGCGGATGCCGTCGGCGACCGTCTCGGCGCGCTTGGCCTTTTCTCGGTAGTTGACGACCACATGGGTATCGGGCTCGGCGAGTTGCCTGGCAACTTCGGCGCCGATGCCGCGAGACGCACCGGTGACCAGGACGATCTGGTTGGCGGTCCGGGTGGCGTGCATATCGGTTCCTTCCGCTGGTCACGGCGGAGATCGCTCCGTCGTGCTGGCCCTACCCGGAAGAACGGTACACCGATTTTAAGAAAAATAAGAGATACCTAAGGTAACGGTAAGGTGGAGTGTCGGTCGCTTTCCGCATGATGGTGGACGCGTGAACCACTACGGTGTGCCTCACAGCGGGCCGACGGCGCCGGCCGTGAGCACGTGAGGAGCGGCGATGTCCGACGACCAGGGGCCCGGTCAATCAGGCCTTGCCGAAGCAGGTGCCCAGATGGTGGCCCCGGTGCTGCCTGGCGGTGGTGTGTTGCCGTTCGCGCCCGTCCCGTCGGCCAGCATCGCCGGTCGCACCTTGGCGGAGTCCACGTACGCGCAGCGCGAGGTCCCGCGCCGTTTGCATCCGGACACGCCGAACATCGTCATCGTGCTCATCGACGACGCGGGCCCCGGCCTGCCGTCGACGTTCGGTGGCGAGGTCACCACGTCGACGCTGGACCGCATCTGTGGCGAGGGTGTGTCGTATAACCGGTTCCACACCACTGCGATGTGCTCACCGACGCGGGCGTCGCTGCTCACCGGGCGTAACCATCACGAGATCGGCAATGGGCAGATCGCCGAACTGGCCAACGACTGGGACGGCTACGCCGGCAAGATCCCGCGGTCCAGTGCCACCGTCGCCGAGGTGCTCAAACAGTATGGCTATGCGACGTCGGCGTTCGGCAAGTGGCACAACACCCCGGCCGAGGAGACGACGGCCGCCGGGCCCTTCGAAAACTGGCCCACGGGACTGGGATTCGAGTACTTCTATGGTTTCCTGGCCGGTGAGGCGTCGCAGTATGAGCCACATCTGGTGCGCAACACCACCGTCGTCGCGCCGCCGCGCACCCCGGAGCAGGGGTACCACCTGTCCGAGGATCTGGCCGACGATGCGATCGGCTGGCTGCGCAGGCACAAGGCGTTCAATGCCGACAAGCCGTTCTTCATGTACTGGGCCAGCGGCTGCCTGCACGGCCCGCATCACATCATGAAGGAATGGGCCGACAAGTACGCCGGGAAATTCGACGACGGCTGGGATGCCTACCGGCAGCGGGTGTTCGACCGCGCGAAGGCCAAGGGATGGATACCGCAAGACTGTGAGTTGACGGAGCGGGACGAGACGCTCGCGGCGTGGGACGACATCCCCGACGACGAGAAGCCGTTCCAGCGGCGCCTGATGGAGGTCGCCGCCGGTTACGCCGAACACGTCGACGTCCAGGTGGGCCGCATCGCCGACGAGCTGGACGCGCTCGGCTATGGCGACAACACCCTGTTCCTCTACATCTGGGGTGACAACGGTTCCTCGGGCGAGGGTCAGAATGGAACCATCGCGGAACTGTTGGCGCAGAACGGTATCCCCACCACGGTGCGCCAACACATCGATGCCCTCGACGAGCTCGGCGGGTTGGACGTACTGGGCTCGCCGCTGGTGGACAACCAGTACCACGCAGGCTGGGCGTGGGCGGGCAGCACCCCGTACAAGGGTATGAAGCTGCTGGCCTCGCATCTGGGCGGTACGCGTAACCCGTTGGCCGTGCGGTGGCCTGCCAAGGTGGCACCCGATCCGGTGCCGCGCGAAGTGTTCCTGCACTGCACCGATATCGTGCCCACCATCTATGAGGTGGTGGGTATCGAGGCGCCCCGCACGGTGTACGGGGAACAGCAGATGCCTTTGGCGGGAGCCAGTTTCGCGCGCACGTTGGCCGACCGGACGGCGGCGGGCGGCAAGAAGACCCAGTACTTCGAGATCATGGGCAGCCGGGCCATCTACCACGACGGGTGGCTGGCCAGCGCCCGCGGTCCGCGGTTGCCGTGGGTTCCCGGCCAGCCGGCCGGGATCGCCACCTGGACTCCCGACAACGACCGGTGGGAGCTGTACCACCTCGACGAGGATTGGTCGCAGGCCCACGATCTCGCGGACGCCATGCCGGACAAGGTGACCCAGATGCGGGAGATGTTCGCCATCGAAGCAGCCCGCAACGCGGTGCTGCCCATCGGAGGAGGGCTGTGGGTGCCGGTGTATCACCCCGAACTGCGGATCGCGCCGCCCTATCGGGAGTGGGAGTTCGCCGGCGACATGGTGCGGATGCCCGAATTCTGTGCCCCTGCACTGGGTAACAAGAACAACACCGTCACCATCGAGGCGGAGTTGCCGGCCGCGGCCAACGGCGTGCTGTACGCCCTGGGGGCGGCCGCCGGCGGCCTGACCTGCTATCTGGATGACGGGTACCTGTGCTACGAGTACAACCTGTTCATCCTGTCGCGCACCAAGATCCGTTCGGCCGAGCCACTTCCCGCCGGTCCCGCCACCATCACCGTGACCACGCGGTACGCCGAGGTCCGGCCGGCCGGACCGCTGGACATCGTCATCAGCGTGAACGGCGCCACGGTGGCGTCCGGCCAGGTTCCGGTGAGCGCCCCGCTCTTGTTCACCGCCAACGACTGCCTCGATATCGGTACCTGCCTCGGGTCACCGGTATCGCTGGATTACCGCGAACGGGCCCCGTTCGCGTTCGAGGGCCGCATCCACCGCGTGCACGTCGCCTATACGTGAGGTCTACCCGTGAGGGTCAGCCGTTGCCGTAGACGCGAGTCGGCGTGACGAGCACCGCGGTGCGGTCCTGCTCTCGCATCACCCGGTCGTAGGTGTCCCAATCATCATGGGCGCCTCCGGCCGCGGTGAAGATCTCGCGCAGCAGTAGCCGCAATCGGTCGGGATCGGTCAGCCACGGCTGCGGATCGGCCGGCCCCGCCAGCTCGGCGTGCCCCTCGACGGTGGCCCACTGCCAGCCCGACCGGAAGGTCACCGAGATTTGGGGTCGCCGCCGGAGATTGGCCAGCTTCACTCGACCGTAGGTGACGAAGGCCAGGACCGGTTCCGCCGTGACGGGGTGGGCAAGCACGCCTGCGTTGATCAACGAGGACTGGATGGTGGCATCGGCGCGCAGTGTCGACACCACCGCCAACCCCTGGTCTGCGGAGGCCAGTGCGGCGGCCTCGGCGAGTGTGGGCATCGCTGACTCCTTAGTTCGGCCGTGCGGTCGGTGGTTGGGTCATCGTCCGGCCAGGCCCGGACCGGCGACGAGATTCGACGGGACACCGCCCCCGGCGTAACGCTCGATCTGGTCACGGGCCACCGCCCAGGCGCGTTGCCAGGCGCCCTCGGTGCTGCCCGCCACGTGCGGAGTCAGCAGCAGCCCGGGCGCCGACCACAACGGATGCCCCATCGGCAACGGCTCGGGGTCGGTCACGTCGAGGGCCGCCCGCAGCCGCCCGGCAGTCAGCTCGGCCAGCAACGCGTCGGTGTGCACCGCGCCGCCGCGGCCGGCATTCACCACCACCGCGCCGTCGGGCAACATCGCCAGCAGCTCCGCGTTCACCAGGCGGTATGTCGAGGCATCGGCGGGCAGCATGGCCACCAGCACATCGGTGCGGGGCAACAGGTCGGTGAGATCGCCCAGCGCGCGCACGCCGGCGCGGGGCCGCCGGCCGATCAGGGTCACCTCCGTTTCGAAGGGAACCAACCGTGCCGCAAGGTTGACCGCCAGATCGCCGGCGCCCAGGATGACGACCCGCTTACCGATCAGGGTCTCGGTCGACCGGTGTGCCCACACCTGCGCGGCCTGCTGGTCACCGAACGACCGCAGCTCCCGGAAGATGGACAGCAGGGCCGCCACCACCCATTCCGCCGACGAACCACCGTGGGCCCCGCGGCCGTTGGACAGCGACACTCCCGCCGGAATCCAGGGCAGCCACTGCTCGTACCCGGCGTTGAGGGTCTGCACCAGGCGCAGTGCCGGCAGGTCGGCCAAGCGTGCTCCGACCGCCGGCGCATTCTCGTAGCCGACCACCACCACCTCGGCGTCGTTCCCGTCGGTCGGCCACGGTGCACCCGGTTGATAACGGATCGGCTCCAGCGCCGGTGACTCGTCGAGCACCTTGAGGCCGAGATCGTCGGGGACCAGAACCTTCACGCCGTTCACCAGCGCCCCCGATGCACAACCTCGTCGAAGGGCCGGCGATCCGGTTTGACGATGGGCCGCAACGGACGGTCGGCCGGGTATCCGATACCGAGCAGATAGGAGACCATGTGCTGCTCCGGCACACCCAAGACCGACCTGGCCTTCTCCTGGTCGCCGACGGCCGAATGTCCGGTGCCGATGCCGAGATCGGTCGCCGCCAGCGTCATCGCCAGCGTCGCCTGACCAAGGTCGTACTGATCGATCAGCTTGGTGCGCTCATCCGGCGGCTCAGGAACCACCAGCGCGATGGCGGCCGCGGCCGACGCGATATGACCTGCACCCTGCCACACGGTCGCGAGTTCGGTCAGCTGTTGACGGTCGGTCACGATGACGAAATCCCAGTGCTGTTGATTGCGCGCCGACGGCGCACGCCAGGCGGCCTCGGCGATGCGCTCCAGGTCCCGCTGCGGCACCGGTTCGGGACGGTACGTTCGCACGTTGCGCCGGGCTCGGATGGCGTCCCAGGTCTCCACTTCATCTCCGTTCGTCGACTGTCCTGCAAAACCGCTGTCTGGTGTCGCATATTTCGGTACCCGCCTAGGATTTCGCTGTGACCATGCCCGAGGTCGTGCACACCCACCCGTTGGCCGAGGAGATCCTCGAGTCGCATCGGTACCGGGCGCATGGTCACGACGTGGGGTTCGATGCGTACAAGGCGCACGTGTACCGGGTGCTGAATTTCGCCCGTGCGCTGTCAGAGGACGGTCCCGATCGGGACGACAAGCTGGCGATCGCCGCGTCCTTCCACGACCTGGCCGCTTTCGACACCCTCGATTACCTGGTGCCCTCGATCGTGGCGCAGGATGCCTGGTTGCAGCGCACCGGACGGACGCAGTGGTCCGCCGAGCTGGCGGTCATGGTCGCCGAACATCACCGCTTCACCCGGTACGCCGCACCGCGTCCGCACGCCGTCCTGGTCGAGGCCATGCGCCGGGCTGACCTGGTCGACGTCAGCCAGGGGCTGGTCCGATTCGGCCTGCCCGGCGCCTTCGTCAAGGAGGTGCGCGGCAGCTTCGACGCCGGCGTCTTCTTCAAACGCGTCATCCCGGCCGGGGTCGTGAAGACGGTGCGCACGTGGCAACCGCTGGGGTTCTTGCGGCCCGGTGACGCACTGACGCGCTCGGGCCATCAAGGCGCCGACCGCTGACGGCACGGTCGTGGGGCAGATCGGCACCCCGATCCGGCTCCGGATACTGTTCGACAGATTCGTCGTGCGCTCGCTGAACGCCGGTGGCCGGACGGCAGGACTGGCGGAAGGACCATCATGACCGACACTGCACCCTTCTCCCGACTGGTCGCGCTGGAGGAGATCGGCGATGGCGTGTTCACGGCCGTCGTCGACCCGATCTGGACGATCGGTCCGAAGGTGCACGGCGGCTGCCTGATGGCGGTGTGCGCGGCGGCAGCGCAGCGGACCGGCGGGCAGGAGCGAAGCGACCGGGGGAATGAGACCGGCGGGCAGGAGCCGATCGCGGTGAGCGCCAGTTATCTCGCCGCCCCGGATCCGGGACCGGTCCGGGTCGCCACCACCGTGCGCAAGCGGGGCCGGCAGGTCAGCGTCGTCGACGTCGAACTGTCCCAAGGTGACCGGACAGCGGTCACGGCTACCGTCACGCTCGGGCCCCTTGATGTGGACCAACCCCGACATCGGGAACCGCTTGCGCTGCACGATATGCCGATCGCGCCGCCGACCGAGGCCGTCCACATCACACCCGATCACCCCATGGGACAGGTCGTGCACGTGGCCCAAGGCTGCGATCTGCGGGTCGATCCGTCGGCGGCGCACTACCTGTCGGGGCGCCAGGGCGATCCGGTCAACCGAATGTGGTTGCGGCCCTTCGCCGACGACGAGTCCGACCGAGACACCGCGCTGCTGTTCGCCTTGATGGCCGGTGATATCAGCGCACCCGTCACCATGAACCTCGGCATGTTCGGCTGGGCGCCGACCGTTCAGCTCACCACCTATCTGCGTCGCCGTCCCGCCCCGGGGTGGATGCGGGTGATGGCGAGTGCCACCGTGCTGGGCGATGTCTGGTTCGAGGAGGACCACGTCATCCTCGACTCCGAGGGGCACGTGGTGGTGCAGAGCAGGCAGCTGGCGATGATCCCGAAAGGGGTGTGACGGCTCAGCTGCGGCTGGCCACGGCGTCGACGGTCGGACGGAGTTCGGCGTCCCCGGCGATGCCCGCGCGCCGTAACTTGCCGACGATCATGCCGCGCAGCCGGCGCCCCACCTCGAATTGTTTGCCCGGCAACGTGCGGGCCACCATGCGAACGTGCACGTTGTCGACCTCGATACTCTCCACCCCCATCAACGACGGGGTGTCGAGCAGGAGGTCGCACAGCTGCTCGTCCTTGGTGGCTTCGGTGGTGACATCCTGCAGCAGTTTGTTGACCTGGTTGAGATCCTCCGACACCGGCACCGGGATGTCGATGACGGCGCGGGCCCAGTCCTTGGACAGGTTGTTCGACCGCACAATCTGCCCGTTCGGGATGGTGTACACCTCCCCGTCACTGTTACGCAGCTTGGTCACGCGCAGGGTGACATCCTCGACGGTGCCGACCGAGTCCGTCGAGGCGCCGGTCACCGTCAAGCGCACGAGATCGCCGAAGCCATACTGCTTTTCGACGATGATGAAGAACCCCGACAGCAAGTCCTGAACCACCCGCTGCGCGCCGAAACCGAGCGCGGCGCCGAGCACGGCGGCCGGTGCCACCAAAGACCCTATGGGCAGGCCCAGCAGGCCGATGATGTCCAGTCCGACGATGATGTACACCACCGCGATGGCCACCCAGGAGATCACCGAGGCGACCGCTTGTCGGTGCTTGGTGGCCTCCGACCGGACCAGCGCGTCACCCTGGGATACCCCCAGTCGACTGGTGATCCGTTGCGCCGTATAGCGGATCAACCGGGCCGCCAGGATGGAGAACAACACCAGTACGACGATGCGTAGCCCCTTGTGCGCGACCCACGTGCCGATATCGCTGTGCCAGAAGGAATTCCAATATTGCGCCGCTGAGGCGGTCAGTTGTGTTCCCTGCATGCCACCTCAGCTCACCGTGAACGTGCCGACGGTGACGGTGTGATGTTCCGGCACCCGGAACAAAGGCTGATGCATGAAAACCTCTCTATTGGTCGCGCGTCGCTCACCGCTGTCGGCAGCGACGACGCGCTGGCGGTCCTGGCGACGTCCCGTGCGCGCTGTCAGCGCGGCTCGTCGGGCGTCGGTGACCCTTTCGGTGTTGCCCACGGGTAGGCCCGCCAAACCTGCGGGAGGTTTCAGTTTGTGCGGGTCCGGGAATCATCACCCGACACACGCACGATCGGCCGAGGAGGTAGCCACGGTGCCGAATTCATCGATCAAGAACGAAGAGATGTACCGCGACCTGCGTGAAGAGGGAAATTCCAAGGAGAAAGCCGCCCGGATTTCCAACGCTGCGGCCAACCGCGGAGCGTCGGCAGTGGGACGTAAGGGTGGCCGATCAGGCAGCTATGACGCGTGGACCGTCGTGGAATTGCGGAAACGCGCCAAGGAGCTTGGATTGTCGGGCTACTCGAATCTGCCGAAAGACGAGCTGATCAGCAAACTCCGCGATTACTGACTGGCAACCAGTCGTCGTTGTCAACCCTGGTCCCGGTCCCGGGCCGAGCATGCGTCAGGATGTCGCTATGGGCCTGTTGCCGCTACCGAAAGCTGAACTCACCGACGGAGACGTCACCAGCGCGCTCGGCCGCGCTGTGGGGCTGATCGACCTGATCCTGGACGTGCTGGCCGAGGCGGACCCGCTCGGGTTGCGTCCGCGACTGCGCTGTGCCGACATCCCGGGCACGCAGGCATGGGATGGGAAGGATCGCGCGGCCCGGGTCCGCTGGTGGGTACGCCGCGTAGGGGCCCTCGACACCGTCCTGGTGGCCTTCCCCGGAGTCCTCGGTGCGGTCGCCGACCGCCTGCCGATCCAGGATCTGCTCGGATTCACGAACCAGGCAATCGTGCTGTGCGCGGTGGCGCGAGAACACGGCATCACCGACACGCCCACCCGGGTACGGATGCTGGCGCAGGTGCTGTGTGGCCGCGATATCGGTGCCGACGTGAACGCCGAAGTGAATTCTGCGCCGGCGCCGGAACCCGGTTGGGCGCAGATGTCGCTGGCCGGGAAGGTCTGGCACCTGGCGGGCATCCTCAACGCCGTCGGCGGCGAACTGGGCAGGCGGCCCCAACCTCGTGGCGTGTTCCGCTATCTCGGCATGCTGCCCTGGCTGGGGGCGGTAGCCGACTATTTCGGTGAGTACGGTGCCCTGGTGCGCGCCGCCACGGCGGCCGAGCAGTGGATCAGCTCGCACACAGGGCGGGCGGGCTCACCGGCCGGACAGTAGCGGCTCGGCCGCGGCCTGGGCACGCGGCGCCACGCTGCGGCAGGCGGCAAGGCACAGCGCGGCGACGGCGAAGCACAGCACGGTGTACCAGAGGCTGCCGACCGGGTCTCCGTCGGCCGTCACCCCGTCGACGGCGCCGAAGTAGGCGGGCAGGGCGGCGGCCCACAGCACCGCCATGACGACCAGGTATACCGCGGCGTAGCCGAGGATGAGTGGGTTGTGATAGCCGGCCCCGGCCCCGCGCAGGGCGCGCCATTGGCCGATGAGAGCCGGTATCGCAACGACGGTCAGTGCCACCAGTTCCAGGGCGTACACGATGCCGCCGATATCGGTGCTGCCGGTCAACCTGGTGACCACGGTGGCAGGCAGCGGCAGCACCGCGGTGCCGACGGAGGCCAGCACACCGACCACGATGGTGCGCCAAACAATCTGCAAGCCGGTGTAATTCGTGCCGGCGTCGACGTGGCGGCCGACGAACAACTGCACGCAGAAGGCCAGCGACATCGGCCAGAGCGCGGCGAACACCACGACGCTGGGCAGCGGCACGGAGTCGAAGAACGGCTGATTCATGGGATGGTCGAGGGTCCACTCCCACCACCGCAATTGGGGTCCGAGGTGGTCGAAGATCTCGTAGAAGGCGTGGTGGACGAATCCGACGCAGATCGCGCCGATCAGCACCCCGCGCCGGGCGAACACGCCGAGAACGCGGACGATCTCGAATGCGACGGTGGCCATCATCGGATAGATCGCGATGATGTAGAGCGGCAACCGGCCCCACAGGAAATCGACGGTGAACACGTTGTGCGCGAACATGGTGTCGACATACTCGCCGATCCCGAACTGCGCGGGGAAGTACAGCGGCGGCTCGATGATGAGCAGGTAGGCGATGGCGCCGAACCACAGCACGATGTTGGTGGGATCACCGTGGCGGCGCCACCGGTTGACGGCGTACACCAGCGACAGCACCGCGCCGGCGATCACGATGAGCTCCAATACCGGCAGCGTCCAGTTCTCCAGGGCCAGCGGGTTGCGGAAGGAGATGACGCCACCCATCTCGTCACACGAGAAGCCAAGGCGCGCTGCCAGACCGGCGAATGTCGCGGCGCACAGATCAGACATCGGCGGCCGCCCGGGCGGTGTCGCCGGCGGTGTACCACTTGGTCACGTCGTAGCCCTCGTCGTAACGCCGGAACCACTCACCGGCCAGCGCAGGCAGTTTCTCGTGCGCCGGATCGTGCCCGGGGATCTGGCTGCGCACGATGCCCACGAATGCGGCGAGAAGTTCGCGCTTGGACAGATTGGGGAACGGGCTCTGGAACGGCCCGTAGTCGGGCCGGCGACCGATCTTCTGCAGAAAGGCGTTCTTGCCGCGCTCGAGGGCGAAGGTCGAGACCGCGTCGACCTTGCGCACCTCCAGCGGGATGTGCTTGTTGAAGCCGTCGCACGCCATTCGGACGACATCCAAGACGTGCTTGAAGATGGACGGGGCAACCCGGGCCCGGTACCAGGGGTCGCCCACCAGGCCGTTGTAGATGATCAGGGCCGAGCTGCGGTGCTCGACCTCTTCGACGAAGTGCCACAGGAACAGTGAGGCCACCCGGTCATCGCCCGGGGCGAACAACGTCGCGTCGTTGTCCAACATCAGCTTGAACACCGGGGTGAAGGTGGCCTCCAGGTCCGCGGTGTAGGCGAGCCGGTACTTCAGCGGCGTGTTCTCGACCAGATCGTCGAACGCGGCCATCACCTGGTCGAGGGTCTCCTTGAGGGCCGGGTAGGCCTTGATCAGTCCCCGGGCGTGTTGGCGGTGAGCCATCGAATGCTGGCCCTCCTGCCGGGTGAACGCATCGGCTTCCTCGGCGATCACCGGATCGGTGAGCAGCGGCTTGGCCTCGGCCATGGTGCTGACGATCATCTTCTCGAACGCGATGGCCAGGAAGGACACCGCATTCGCCATCGCCGAGAACGCCGGGTTGGTCTCGTTCCACAGGAACGGGACGTCGTAGTCGGCGAACGCAAAGCGCATCTTGCGCACCACCAGGTCCGTCATGGGTACACCTCGCTGTAATCATACAAATGGGCCGTTGTGTGTATGTTGACACTGCGTGCTGTGCGACGTCAATGCGGGGTGGCGATATCCTTCGACCATGGCGCGCAGGCGCGGATGGGGTGGCGAGCCGCCGCGCAGCGACGAGGAAGCGACGGCGCGGATCGTCGATGCGGCCGTGAAGCTCATTGCGGAGACGGGCAAGGGCATCGGCATTGCCGATGTCGCCGCATCCCTCGGGGTGATCCGCCAGACGGTGTACCGGTACTTTCCGACGGCCGAGTCCCTCATGCACGCCGCGGCCATCGCGTCGGTGGATGGTTTCCTGGATCGGCTGGCCGGCGCGGTGAGCGGTATAGCCGACCCCGCCGAAGCGATGACCGAAGGCGTGTTGTTCACCCTCGAAGAAGTGGCGCGCATCCCGCACCTGGCGATCTTGCTGTCCGAACCCTACGAGAACGCCCGGCCGAGCGGCATGGCCTCGGACGAGGCGCAGGACTTCGGTATGCGGATGATCAACCGGTTCGATGTGGACTGGGTGGCCCACGGATACGACGACGCGGCCCTGCGTGAACTGGTCGAATTCACGCTGCGGTTCATGCTGTCCTTCTTCGTGGCTCCCAATCCGACCGGGCGGCCACGAGAAGACCTGCGCCGCTTCGTCAAACGCTGGCTTGGTGGCGCGATCACCGCGCAGCGCTGACTAGGCCGTCCGGCCGGCGGTGGCCAGCAGGGTGCCGGCGAGCCGCACGGTGGCCGGGGTCATCTGCCCGACCGGTGGTGAGGCGAGGTAGACCTGCCAGAGCACCGGGCGGACCAGATCGACGGCGGTGAGGTTGGGGAACCGGTCGCCCAGCTGGGTGATCTCGCAGCGGGGCATGAACGTGGTGCCCAGCCCGTTGCTCACCAACTCGGCGATGGCGGCGAAGCCGGCAGGCACCTCGTATTGGGTGTGGGCCTGCTCACCGGCGGCGTGAAAGGCGTTGTCCATTAGTTTTCGCAGCCCGAAGTCGGGTGGGAAGCCGACCAGCTCCTCGGTGGCAAGATCGGCGATGTTCACTCGTGCGGCCGCCGCCAGCGGATGGTCGGCACGGCACACGAAGATCATCGGCTCTTCGAACAGCAGCCGCAGATCCAGATGTGCCGGGAACCGGTTGGGCATCGACACCAGGGCCAGATCCAGTGAACCCTCGGTCAAGGCGGTGAGATAGGCCGAGGCGCCGCTCTGACTGAGCCGCAACCGTAACCGCACATGCGGGTGGGCCCGGTGAAACTCGCCGAGTGCGCCGGCCACGTCGAGCGGACCAAAGGAAACCAGCGATCCGAACTCGACTGTGCCGGATAGCGTTCCACGGAACTCGCCGACGGACTCGGTAGCCGCTCTGGTGGCCCGCAAGACGTCGAACGCGTGCCCCCTGAAGCGCTCACCGGCGGCGGTCAGGGTGATCTGCTGACGGCTGCGGTCGAACAGCTGTACACCGAGTTCGCGCTCGAGCTTGCCCACCGAGGTGGACAGGGCCGACTGCACGACGTGGGCGCGCTCGGCGGCCCTGGTGAAGCTCAGCGCGTCGGCGACGGCGAGGAAATGTTCGATCTGGCGCAGCTCCATATCGACAACGTAGATGGTTTAGATAAAAAAGAATCGTTGGACCAGATGAGGGCGATGCGTTCAGATGAATACATGACTGGTGTCGCCTCACCCCGGATCAATCGCCGGACCTTCGCTCGGCTCACCACGCTGGCCGCGGGCACGCTCACCGTGGCCGCCTGTAGCCCGGGACCGACAGTGCCGCGCGGCGAGTCCTCCGACCCGAGTGGACCACCAGCCGCGCCCCGACATCCCCTGGGGCCGGTGAAGCAGATCGAGGCTGGAGCGCTGGACGTCGGCTACGTCGAGGCCGGGCCCGCCGACGGGCAGCCGGTGATTCTGCTGCACGGCTGGCCCTATGACATCCACAGTTACGCCGATGTCACCGCCACCCTTGCCGGGCAAGGATTTCGGGTGATCGTCCCGTTCGCCCGCGGTTTCGGGTCCACCCGGTTCCGGTCGGCCGACACCGTTCGCAACGGCCAGCAGTCGGCGCTGGCGAACGACGTGATCGACCTGATGGATGCGCTGAACATCCCCAGCGCCATTCTCGGCGGCTACGACTGGGGCGGTCGCACCGCCAACGTGGTCGCCGCGCTGTGGCCACAACGCGTGCGCGGGCTGGTCGCGGTCAGCGGCTACCTCATCGTCGACCTCGAAGCCAACCGTGCGCCGTTGCCGCCGAAGGCCGAATACGGTTGGTGGTACCAGTATTACTTCGCCACCCCGCGCGGCGAACTCGGCTACCGGCAGAACACCAAGGACTTCAACCGTCTCATCTGGCAGAACGCTTCGCCGCTGTGGCATTTCACCGACAGCACCTATGACCTGTCGGCAGCGGCGTTCGACAACCCCGACCACGTGCCCATCGTCATCCACAACTACCGCTGGCGACAGAGCCTGGCCCCCGGTGAAACCCACTACGACGACGACGAACGACGACTGGCCGCAAAACCGCCGATCACGGTGCCCACCATCACCATCGGCAGCGATTTCGACGGACCCGCCAAGGACGGTGCGGGTTACCGAGCCCGCTACACCGGCCCCTACGACCACCGGGTGCTCGACGGTATCGGGCACAACGTCCCGCAGGAGGCACCCGATCAGTTCACCGCCGCGGTCAACGACGTGCACCGAATGGCGTGAGCCACGCCGCGATATTGCGCACGTAATCCTTGAAGGTCGCCAGATGGGACGGATCGTCCTTGATCGCACAGCCGGGCGACTCGGTGACGAAGGTCGGCGCGCCGCGGCCGACATCCCAGTTGTAGTCCGCGAAATGGTGAAAGGTCGACTCCGCAAGTGCCCGACCCATCATGTGCTTGCCCGAAGGGCCTGATTCCTCGAGTGCGACAGCCAAATTGAACCGTCGTCCGGTCGATGTGCTGCGGCCCTGGGCCACCACCCGCGCACCCGGCACGTCGTCGGAAACCAACCCCTCATGCGGGTGCGCCGGGAACCACTCGATGCGCCCGCTTGCCGTTCGGCCGGTGCGCAGCAGTTCGTGCGGGACGCCGTCGACCAGCACCGGCTGGTAGTCACCGTTGGCGCCGGAATGGAAGTTGGGCCAGGAGATATCGGGATTGTCGCGGTCGTCGCACATACTGTCCGGGTCGACCGCCGGGTCGTGGAATCGATTGACCATGCCCAGCGAACCCAGCCTCAGCAGGCAACTGCCGAGCTCCTGATGATCACGGGCGGTGAGCACCCCACCGCCGGCCAGCCGGAATCGGCTGATGGCCGCGCACTCGGCATCGGTGAGGCCGCCGCCGGTGTCGACGGCCATCAGCCACAGTTGGTCATAGCCGAGCTCGTCGAGATGGGACAGCACCGGATCGTCGTCGTGACCGGTGCGGTTGCGCGCGATCACCTGATGCCCGGCCGCGCGCAGTTCATCGGCGAGCATGGTGAACCGGGAGATGTCCCAGTCGTCGGCGGCGACCGGAATGGTGGTCTGCAACAGGATTCTGGACATCGAACTCACTCCTGTGCCGGCACGCGCAGGTGCGCGCGGGCCGCCAGTTCCTCGTCGTCGACGAGGGTGAGCATCGGTTGCCCCGGCACACACATCATGGTGACCAGGAAACGGCTCCTGACATCGTCGCGGTGGTTGGCATCCGAATAGTGGATGACATCACCGCCCGGCTCCCAGAACGCCTCACCGGCCCGAATGACCCGTGGCGGTTCGCCTTCCAACTCGAACAGCATCTCGCCCTCGAGCATGTAACCGAATGCCGGACCACTGGGGTGCCGGTGCGGTGGTGCGCCTGCGCTACCGGGCGGGTATTCGATGATGACCGTCATGGCGTGCGCGCCTTCGGCAATGGCCGGCGGCATCACCTCCTGGACGACGGTCAACGCGTCCTCCCAGCCGGGATCGTATGTTTTCGTCACGGGGTGCTCCTCGGGGTTTGCGGGTCAGATGGCGCTGCCGCCGCCATCGGCGTGCAGTGTGGAACCGGTGATGAAACTGGCGAGCGGAGAGGCCAGGAAGAGCACGGCCTGCGCGATCTCCAGGGGGTCGGCGGTGCGGCCCAGCGGAAGTGAGCGGCCGAGTTCCTCGTTGGTATCGCCCCATTCCGCCTGCACGCCTTCGGTTCTGGTGGGGCCGGGTGCGACGCTGTTGACCCGGACACCGCCCGGACCGAACTCGGCGGCCCACGTGCGGGTCAGCGATTCCACCGCCGCCTTCGACGCGCTGTACGCCGACGCGCCAGGTACGCCCTTGCCGGCGACCATGGTGGTGATGTTCACGATGCTGCCGTGCCCGCGGGTGAGCATGCCGGGCACCAGCGCGGCGGTCAGGAAGTAGAGTCCCCGGACATTGGTGGCAAAGGTCCGCTCGAAGGGGTCGAGTTCCTGCTCGACGGTGAGGGCCGCGGGAAAGGCGGCGGCGTTGTTCACCAGGATGTCGACCTTCGGCGCCTGCTGTGCCAGCGCTCGCACCGACTCCATATCCGACAGGTCGGCGCGGACGAACCGGGCTCCGATCGCGGCCGCCGCCGCGGCGCCCCGGTCACCGTCTCGGCCGGTGACGATCACCGTCGCGCCGGCAGCGGCGAGCAGCCGTGCGCACGCCAGACCGATCCCCGCGGTGCCGCCCGTGACCAATGCGGTCTGCTGTGTCAGCTCCATCGGTCAGGCGATCCGTCGCTCGTGCACGGCCAGTGAGGTGCGCAGCCGCTGGCGGCCACGCGAGACGCGGGACATCACCGTGCCCATCGGGATGTCCATGATGGCCGCGGTTTCGGCGTAGGTGTAGCCCTCGACATAGGCGTAGAACATCGCCGTGGTGAAGCCCTCCGGTAGTTCGGCGAGGGCCTCGGTCAGTTCCGGATCGGGCAGCGCCCCGAGCACCACGGCCTCGGCGGAGTGCAGGCCACCGGACTGATGGGTGGCGGCGCGGGCCAGCTCTCGGTCGGTGATCTCCTCCACCGTCACCTCGGCGGGGCGGCGTTGCCTGCCTCGATGGTTGCTGACCCACCGGTTGTACATGATCCGGAACAGCCAGGCCTTCAGATTGGTGTCGGGGCGGAACTTGCGGAAGCCGGTGTAGGCGTGCAGCAGGGTGTCCTGCAACAGATCCTCGGCGTCCGCCTCGGTGCGGGTCAGCCGGCGGGCGCCGCGATGCAGCACATCGAACAGTGGCTGGGTGTCACGGGCGAAGCGTGCCGCGAGTTCGGCATCGGATTCGTGCCCGGCCCCGTCGGCCGGGACGGATGTCAGGGTCATGAGTGCCTCCGCGCGTCATTGGTTTTCTCGTTCGAGAACCAGCCTTGTCGGCGAAGGGGCGCGGCGGACCCTTGAAAGTCCGTAGTCGCGACTCCGTGGTGCGGATCAGCCGGCCGGCCCCGGTGCCGACGAGAGCGTGCGTAACTGTTTGCGCGAGGTGATGCCGAGTTTGACGAACACCTTGCGCAGGTGCCATTCCACGGTGTGGGTGCTGATGAACAGCTGGGCGCCGATCTCCTGGTTGGTCAGGCCGTCGCGGGCCAGCTGGGCGATCTGGGCTTCCTGGGCGGTGAGTTCGTCCCCGGAACCGGCGGCCTGTCTGCGGACCTTGTCGCCGCTGACGTTCAGTTCGCGACGTGCCCGCTCGGCGAAACCGTGTGCGCCCATCGTGGTGAACAGTTCGTGGGCGGCGGTCAGCTGTTTCCGGGCGTCCGCGCGACGGTTGGCCCGCCGCAACCACTCCCCGTAGGACAACCGGGCCCGGGACAGGTGGAGCGCGATGTCGGCGCGCTCCAGTCGCTCGATCGCTTCGACGAAAGCCTCCTCGGCATCGTCATTGTCGGCAAGCAGGGCCTGCGCGGCCGCGACCGCGCCGAGGCCCCAATC
This sequence comes from Mycolicibacterium sp. J2, assembly GCF_026240945.1. GTDB lineage: Bacteria > Actinomycetota > Actinomycetes > Mycobacteriales > Mycobacteriaceae > Mycobacterium. The sequence continues at coordinate 455,918 of NZ_JAPFPY010000001.1, read as the reverse complement.
GGTACCGCTGGCACCGGCGCGCTCCTCGAGCTTCGGCAGCGCCGCTTCGGCAGCGGCGCGGTCGCCGGTGTGGACCGCCGCCTCGATGAGTTCGTACAGACACCAGCCGTAGAAGCCGAGGTCCTCGTACTCACAGCAGCGGTGCGCGGCGGCCAGTGCCTCGTCGTAGCGGCCGAGTCCGTTGTAGAGCACGGCCTTGCTGAAGCCGGACAAGCCGAGCAGCCGCCCTTCACCACGGGCCGCACCGTCGGCGGCGGCCGCCTCGATGATCGCCTCGGCTTCGGCGACCGCGCCACGCCACGCGGCGAGCAGCAGCGTGTGATAACGCACCGGCGCATTGCCCATCGATGCGGTGATGGCCATGGATTCCTCGATCAGCGTTGTGGCCGAATCGAACTCGCCGCGGTAGAAGTGGACGCCGGCTCGATAGCCGAGTGCAGGTGGCAGCGCGGCCAGGGCGCCGGCCTCCCTGGCCCGCCGCACCGTGTCACCGGCGATCCGTTCCAGCACCTCGTCGTCCCACATCTCGTGGGCGGCTGATTCCTGGGCGACCGGGAACGGCCAATACAGCCATTGCCCGGTCTGCTCCTGAGCGTGGGCGTTCCACAGTTCGAGTGCCGCACTCAAATCGGCCGAACCGGTGCCAGGACCGTCGACGATCCGGGTTGCCATGCCGCGCAACAGATAGTCGACCGGCCGGCGCAGCTGCGCAACGGAGCCCGCAGCCGCCAGACCCGCAGTGGCCACCTCGACCATCAGGTCGGGCTCGCCGAGACGGCCGGCGTACATGGCTGCGGTCAGGGCCTCCAGGTAGGTTTCGCGGGCCAGCTCGTCGTCCAGGCCGGTCAGCGCGCGCGCCGCCTCGAGCAGTTGGGCGGCGGCCGCACCGACGGGTGGCGTTCCTGCCGACGTGGCCCGGCTGCGCACGAAGTCCATCTGGGCTCGCATCCTGGTGACCAGGGCTCGTTGCAGGGTCGATAGCGGGCCCGCTTCGGCCAGCGCCAGCAGCTCGTAGGCGGCCTCCGGCGCGGCCGCCTCCCGCTTGGCGTCGGCGGCCGCGATGGCACGTGCCCCCCGCAGTGCCGGGTCCAGCGTGAGGATGGCCGCACGCTCCAAAAATGCTGCCGCTGCGGCGATTCCGCCTCTGCACTGGGCACGGTCGGCCGAGGCCTCCAACTCAGCGGCGATGGTGTCGTCGGGGCCGGTCGCGGCGTTGGCGGCATGCCAGGCCCGGCGGTCGGGATCGGCCTGCGGATCGGTGGCGTCGGCCAGCGCACGGTGCACCACCCGACGGTCACCGAGGTCGGCGGCGCGGTACGCGGCCGAGCGCATCAGCGGGTGGTGGAACCGCATGCGGTGCCCGAATTCGATCACGCCCGCCTCTTCGGCAGGGGCCAGGGCATCGACCGGGATACCCAAGGCCGCGGCCGCCCGCAGGAACAGCGCAGCATCACCCACCGGCTCTGCGGCGGCAACCAGGAGCAACCGTTGCGTATCGGCAGGCAGCGCGGTGATGCGCCGCACGAACCCGGCCTCGATCGCGGCCGTCGATGATCTCTTGCCGGCAATCCAGAAGCCCCCGGCCAGCTCGGTTGCCGTCACGGTGCGTGGCACATCGACCAAAGCCAGTGGTAGGCCGCGAGTTTCGGCGACGATGCGATCCCGCACCCGGGGGTCGATGCCGCCGATCATCACCGACTCCAGCAGTGCCCTGGCATCAGCGTCGGACAGCCCCGTGATCGGCAGGTCGGGTAGTCCTGGCAGGATTTCGGCGTGGCCCTCGCGCACGGCGAAGACCATGGCGATGCGTTCGGCGAGTAGGCGCCTCGCGACGAACGCCAGGGTCTGCACCGACGCCTGGTCGAGCCATTGCGCGTCGTCCACCAGGCAGAGCAGTGGTTGATCGTCGGCCGCCGCGGCGAGCAGGCCGAGGACGGCCAGGCCGACCAGGAACCGGTCCGGGGTGGGACCGGTGCCGTACCCGAAGGCCACCGCAAGGGCTTGCCGCTGCGGCACGGCAAGAGTGTCGACGTAACGCATCAGCGGTGCGCACATCTGTTGCAGAGCAGCGAATGCGAGTTCCATATCGGTCTGCACTCCGGCGACCTGGACGACGCGGAAATCGGCTGCCACGCCGGATGTGTATTCCAGCAGCGCCGTCTTGCCGACCCCGGCCTCGCCCCGGAGGACCACTGCCCGGCCGGTGCCGGCGCGCGCCTGCGACACCAGGTCGGCCAGCGTTGCGGACTCGCGGCCGCGGCCGCGCAACGTTGTTCCCCGCCCGCCGGCTTGGCTCGACATAGCTACCACCGTGTCTGTTCGATTCGATCTTGGATGCTAGCGAGTGCAGGTGTGCAAGGCGATGGTGGGCCGCCAGACCCAGGGCTAGCCGCGTTGTTCGGTGGCCGCGGTTTCGAGAATCCAGTCCGCGAACCGGGTCTCGAACAATGTCGCGCCGGCCGACGGCACCAGGGTGTCGGCATCGATGTCGATGCCCCAGTACGTGGCGGTGGGGTCGGTGATCACCGTGCGGCCGTCACCGCGGGCGGTCAGCGCTGTCCGGATGAGGTCGGGCAGGTCGAAGCGTTGTGGGCCGCCGATTTCGGAGACCCCGTTGACGGGTTCTCCGAGTGCCGCGATGGCGACCCCCTCGGCGACATCGGATGCGGCCATCGGCTGGATACCCTTGGCGGGCAAGCGGACGCTTCCCTCGACGGTCGCCGAGTCGGCGATGACGCCCAGGAACTCGAAGAACTGCGTTGCCCGCACGATGGTGTAGGGGATCGGGCCGGCCCCGATCAGGTTCTCCTGCGTCAGCTTTGCGTCGAAGTAGCCGCTCTGCCGTGCCAACGCCGGGGTGCCCACCACCGAGAGAGCCACGTGATGTCGCACCCCGGCGGCGGACTCGGCGGCCAGCAGATGGGTTGCCGACCTGGTGAAGAACTCCAGTGCCGGTCCGTCGTCGAAGCTCGGCGAGTTCGATACGTCGACCACGACATCGGTCTGCCGACCGGCACCGGTCAGCACGTCGGTCAGCCCTTCGCCGGTGACGGCGTTCACCCCGGTCCGCGGCGATGCCGCGATCGCCTCGTGGCCGTGTTCGGTCAAGGCGAGCACCAGCTTCGATCCGATCAGGCCGGTCCCGCCGATGACGACGATGCGCATGCTGTTCCTCTCCGGCCGCAACCCTCGGCGGCCCTCCGCGGACCAGAACGGATGCGCCGGTGCGGATTCATCCCGTCGCGGTGGGTGCCGAGGTGGTGCCCCGCACCACCAGTGTCGGGGGGACGACGATATCGACCGGCCCGGTGCTGTCGTCCGTCTCGTCGAGTCGGCTCACCAGGCGGGCCACCGCCGCACGAGCCAACTGCCGGGTTTCTTGCCGAATGGTGCTCAGGTCGATGTGGGCCAGCCGGGCCGCCGGGCTGTCGTCGAAACCCAGCACCGAAACCCGTTGGGGTACAGCGACACGAGCTCGCACCAGGACGTCGAGTACACCGAGTGCGCAGCGATCGTTGAAGGCGAAGATCGCCGACGGCAGGGCCGCGCCGGAGCCGAGCAGGGCCGTGGTGGCGGCGGCGCCTTCGCGCTCGGTGAGGCCGCCGGGCACAGTGGCTGCCGTCAGTCCGGCGGCGCGCATGGCCTGCGTGTAACCGCGGCGCCGTTCGGCGGCGCCGGGCGCACGGCCACCGTCGAGGTGGACGATATCGCGATGCCCGAGAGCGTGCAGGTACTCGACGGCCATCGCAGCGCCGGCGGTGTCGTCGCTGCGGACGGCGTCCACACCGCGTAGGCGCCGTGCGACGACGACTACCGGGATAGTGGTGGCCAACCGGATGAGCTCGGCGGCGGACAGCTGCGGACCGAGCAGCAGCAGGGCCTCGCACCGGTCGTCCAGCAGGGTGCGTACGGCGCGGCTTTCATCGTGGTGTCGGGTGACGCCGCTGAGCACGACGTCGTAGCCGAATTCGTCTGCGGCGGCGTAGACGCCGTCGACCAGTTCGGCGTGGAATTCCTGACCGGTGGCGAAGGCTACCCCGAGCAGTTTGGTGCGCAGTTGACGCAGTCGCCGCGCCCGCGGGTCGGGGCGATAGCCGATCTCGTCGGCGGCCAGGCGCACCCTGGCGCGGGTCTCGTCGCTGGCGCCGGGGACGTCGCGCATGACGATGGACACCAGCGCGCGCGAGACACCGGCGTGCCGGGCCACATCCTCCAGCGTGGGTCGGTGCTGCATGACACGACACTAGAAGGTTCTAGTCGAGCAGTGCTTTACTGAACGCGACTAGAACGTTCTAGTCGAAAGGAGAGAGAAGATGGGTTTCCAGCTGGCCGTCTGCTCGGAGATGGTGTTCCGGGACCTGCCGATCGTCGAGCGGGTTGAGCGGATTCACGAGTTCGGCTTCGCCGCGGAGATCTGGAGCTGGCACGACAAGGACCTGGCCGCACTGGCTGCGACGGGGGCCACCTTCACGTCGATGACCGGTTACCTGCACGGCGATCTGATCGACCCGGCGACCGCCGACGAGGTGGTGCGCACCGCGGAACTGAGCATCAAGGCCGCCGAGACGCTCGGCGTGACCCGGCTGAACCTGCACACCGCCGAATTGGTGGACGGTCAGGCGGCCCGGCCCCGGCAGCGTGCCACCGGGCAGATGTGGCTGACCGCGTTGCGCGCCCTGGAGCGAATCGGCGAACTCGGGGCGCGTGCGGGCGTGACGTTCTGCGTGGAGAACCTCAACACCATCGTCGACCACCCCGGTGTGCCGCTGGCCCGTGCCAAGGACACCCTCGCGCTGGTGGAGGGCGTCGGGCACCCCAACGTCAAGATGATGCTGGACCTCTATCACGCGCAGATCGGGGAGGGGAACCTCGTCGAGTTGGTGCGGCGGTGCGGCCCGCTGATCGGAGAGATCCAGGTGGCCGACGTGCCCGGGCGCTGTGAACCCGGCACAGGCGAGATCAACTACCCGGCGATCGCACGGGCACTGGACGGGATCGGGTACACCGGCACCGTCGGCATGGAGGCATGGAATTCCGCGGACAGCGAGACCGCGCTGACGGCGTTCCGGGCGGCGTTCACGGTGTAGGCCGCGTTGACTTGGCGTTGGTGGCGGATGCTTCTCGCACTTTTGCGCCGCCACGGCCAAGTCAACGAGGTGGGCGGCCGCGCCAGGCGCGGTAGCCGCGATGGGCGGCGAACACCCCGACAATCGCGGTGACGCACCACACCGCGGCGGCGGCGAAGGCGAGGGTGGCCGACTTGTCGCCGAGCGCGGCGCCGAGCGAGGTGTATACGAACGCGCGCGGTGTCGACCCGATGAGAGCTCCGAAAGCCATCTGCCACATCGGCATTCCGAACGCGCCGAACGCATAGGCGGCCATCGCGTCGGACATGCCCGGGATGAACCGTTGCCCGACGACAGCCCACAACCCGCGCCGCTCGATCAAGCGGTCGAGGCGATCCGCCCGCTCGGGGCCGAGCAACGCGCGGGCACTGTCACGTCCGGCCCGGCGCCCGACCAGACTGGCGATCACCGCGGTGCCGACGGTCGAGCCGAGGGTGACGGCGAGTCCCACGGCCGGACCGAACAGCAGTCCGCTGCCGGCGGCCAGGATCGGGCCCGGCACGAACAGCGCGCCGAGTACGGCCGAGACCACGATGTAGGCGAGCGGGGCGGCGGGTCCGGCGGCGGTGACGACGGCGCGGATCTCGTCGGCGTCGATCACCTTGCCGAACACCATCAGCGCGAACAGTGCCGCCAGGACCGCCGCGAACAGGACCAGGCGCACGATGTGGTGACGCCGATCCACAGTCTCCCGGTTGGCTGCGCCCTCGGTATCGGTCATCCCGTTTGTCATTCTTCCGTACTCGGGGGGGGCGGTGCTGTGCCGGCGAGATCACACTTGCCGTGGACCCACCACCGGAGGATAATCCTAGTCAGGCTAATTAATTGGTCTGAGCAAGGAATGGCATGAGCGATGAAGGCGAAGATTGCCGGCGCCGTTCTGGTGGCGTTGGCCTTGTCGGGGGCGGGTGCGGTCGCTTCGGCGCCGCCGGCGGCCGCTGAGTGTGGAAGTGCCGTCGTCTGGGGCAACGGCGGCGGTCAGTGTGACGGGCCGTTCTATCCGGACGGCAGTTTCCAGCGCTGCGTGACGGTCTATGTGCTGGGTATCGGCGGTTCGAATTGCTTCATCGTTCCTCCGCCGCCCCCGCCGCCCTGACGGTGACGCGCGCGGCGTGCGCGCTGACGGCGGGCGCGACCCAGTCGTCGAGGTAGTCGCGCAGCGCCTGACCGTGCCGCGCGGGGCGACCGGGGTCGACGATGAACGACTGCAGGATGCGCAACATGAACTCGACCAGTTCATCGAGCCTGCTGTCGGCGAATCCCGCTGCGGTCCAATCGATGTCGAAGCGTTGGAGGATGCTGCGGCCGAACCCGATGGCGATATCGGAGGTCACCCCCGCGGTGAATGCACTGGCCTTGCCGGGCTGCAGAACCAGGCCGAGGTAGCGATCGTGTGGCAACTGCTCGACGGTGTACGCGATGCCCTCGACGACGGCTTCCGTGGGGTTGCGGATCGAACCAAGTTGGGCGGCAAGGCGATCCAGGAACCCGTCCACGGATGCGACGGCCGTTGCGGCCATCAGCGTCTCCTGGGTGGGAAAGTATCGATAAATCGTCTGACGGGTGACGCCCAGGGCTTGGGCCACCGCGGACACGCTCACCGTGCCCTGGGCGTCGATGGCGCGGCGGGACGCGTCGACGATCCGCGTCACCGCTTCGTCGTCGTCGGCCGGGATGTCGCCGGACCAACCATGCCTGCGCATGCATCGATCGTCGCATGGATCGGCGCGCAATCTTGACAATACAGTCATTAGCGAATGTATGGTCTAGTCATGGTTCCCACACCCACGACGTGCGCTGACGAGGCGCTGACCCGGCGAGCCCTGCGGCATGCACTCGACGGCACCACCGATATGGCCGATGCCGTGCTCAAGGTGCCGCTGCACTATTACCGCGATCCGAAGATCACCGAGATCGAAGAGGCGCAGATTCTGCGCCGGGTGCCGCTCGCGATCGTCCCGTCGGCGCAGTTGCCCGAGCGCAACGACTACGTGGTGCGCTCCGTGCTGGGTGATTCGTTGCTGGTCACCAGGGACCGGACGGGCGCCGCTCATGTCCTGCTGAACTATTGCCGGCACCGTGGGGCGATGCCGGCCTGTGGGTCCGGCAATGCCGCCCGCTTCGTGTGCCCCTATCACGCCTGGACCTATCGCAACACCGGCGAATTGTTCATGGTGCCCGGCAAATCGGGCTTCGACACCATGGACAACGCCGACTACGGGCTGGTCGAACTTCCGTCACAGGAACGGTACGGGTTCATCTGGGCGGTGCTGACCGCCGATGCGTCCATTGATGTCGACAACCATCTGGGAGCGCTGGGACCCGAACTCGCGCAATGGAATTACCAGTCGTATGGCTACCATACCGATCGGGAGTTCTCCTCCGAGGTGTCCTGGAAAGGCGCGCTGGAGGCGTTTGCCGAGGGGTATCACTTCCCGTTCGTGCACGGCCAGAGTCTGATCGGGCAGAACACGCTACCCAACACCTCGATCTACGACGAGTTCGGCAAGCATCACCGCATCGGGTTCCCGTTCACCTGGATCACCAACGTTGAGCACGACGCGGACGCGCCACGCGAACCGTCGGCGAACATGGGCGTCATCTACTGGGTGTATCCCAACCTCATCCTGGCCAACAGCCCGGTCGGGGTGGAGATCATCGACATGCTGCCCGCGGGCGAGCCGACGCGCTGCACGGTGCGGCACAGCTGGATGGGGCGCGTCCCGGCCGTGGACGACGACATGCGTGCGTTCTACGACACCGTGTACGAAGGGGTGCATGCCGCGGTGCGCGACGAGGATTTCGCGATGCTGCCGCAGTGCGGCGAGGGCGTCCGGCACGGCCAGCATGACCACATGATCATCGGCCGCAACGAGATCGCCGTGCAGCACATGATCAAGGTGTTCGCCCAGGAGCTGGGCGTCGCTCTCGGATGAGACATGCCTGTCCAGCGGCTGTCATGCCGCTGAACAGGCAGAGATCACGAATTATTCGACGACGAAGACCGGGATCTGCCGGTCGGTCTTGGTCTGGTACTCGGCATACGGCGGGTAGGCCGCGACGGCCAGCTCCCACCAGTGGGCCCGCTCGTCACCCTCGACCTCGCGGGCGGTGCCCTCGGTGACCTTGTCCCCGTCCTGCACGGTGACCTGGGGGTTCACCTTCACGTTGTGATACCAGGACGGGTGGTTGGGGTCGCCGCCCTTGGAGGCCACCATGGCGTACTTGCCGTCCTCCTCGACACGCATCAGCGGCACATAACGCTTCTTGCCCGATTTCGCTCCCGTCGTGGTGAACAGGACGATCGGACGATCCAGGACCTCGACGCCGTCGGTGGTCCCGCTCTGCAGGATCTTCTCGGTCTGGGTGCGGACCCAGTCGGTGGGGCTCAGTTCAGGCTGCTCAGTCACCTGCTGCGCAACACCGATCGGCGTGCGGATATTCCCGCCGTGTGTGACGCAACGTTACGGAAGAGAATCGCACCGATTTGATCGGTATCGCGAAGCCGTCCGGTGGGCCATCGTGTCGGCGGTGGCCAGCCAGATCGTTCTGAACGCGTTCGACATGAACTGTGTGACGCATATCGTTGCCGGTACCTGGCGGCACCCGGAGTCGCAGGCGGCGCGGTACAAGGACCTGGAGTACTGGATCGACCTGGCCCGGCTGTTGGAGCGGGGGCTGTTCGACGGGTTGTTCATCGCCGATGTGCTGGGCATCTATGACGTGTATGCCGGCGGTCCGGAGGCCGCGCTGCGCTCGGGTGCCCAGGTGCCGGTCAACGATCCGCTGCTGGTGGTGCCGGCGATGGCCGCCGTCACCGAGCATCTCGGATTCGGCATCACCGCGGCCACGTCGTTCGAGCACCCGTATTCGTTCGCGCGCCGGATGTCCACCCTGGACCATCTGACCAAGGGGCGCGTCGGGTGGAACATCGTCACCGGCTACCTGGAGAGCGCTGCCCGTAACCACGGGTTGGACACCATCACCCCGCATGCCGACCGCTACGCGATCGCCGACGAGTACACCGAGGTGCTGTACAAGCTGTGGGAAGGCTCCTGGGAGGATGACGCCGTCGGCGCCGAACCCGGGCGCGCGCACTACGCCGATCCGGCCAAGGTGCACCCGATCGAGCACTCCGGCAAGCACTTCCGGGTACCGGGAATCCATCTGTGCGAACCGTCCATCCAGCGCACCCCGGTGCTGTACCAGGCCGGAGCGTCGAACCGGGGCCGGCAGTTCGGCGCCGAGAACGCCGAGGTGATCTTCATCGGCGCGCCCACCAAGGAGGTGCTGCGCGAGGCCGTCGCCGATATCCGGACGCGGGCCTCCGATGCCGGGCGCGACCCGTACGACGTCAAAATCGTCAACGGGCACGTCGCCGTGACCGGGCCCACCCGCCAGGCCGCGCGCGACCGCTACGAAGACTTCCGCCGGTATACCGATCCCGAAGGCGCACTGGCTCTTTGGTCGGGCTGGCTGGGCAGTGACCTGTCCCGGTTCGACTTGGACGACCCGGTGGCCGTCACCGACAACGAGTACCTGAAGTCGTCGGTGCAGATGTTCGGGCAGGGCCAGTGGACGCTGCGCGATTTCATCCACGCACATGCCATCGACGCCGAGGGCGGCTTCAGCGTCGGCGGGCCCACCGAGGTGGCCGATGACCTGCAGTCCTGGGTCGAGCAGACCGACGTCGACGGATTCAACCTCACCAACGTCATCACCCCGGGGTCGTTCATCGACTTCATCGACCACGTCGTTCCCGAGCTGCAGCGACGCGGCGTCTACAAGACCGCATACGAGCCGGGACCGTTGCGGCACAAACTGTTCGGGCGCGGTCCGCGGCTGCCCGAGTCACACCGCGCGGCGCGCTACCGCCGCGTCACCGAGGAGGTATCACGATGACCAACACCCTGTCCACCGAACCGCTGACCTATGGCTCCGACCGGCTGGCCCAACTGATCGCCGAGATCGGCGAGGGCGCCCTGGACCGCGAACGCCACAACGAGCGGCCATTCGCCATCATCGATCTGATCCGTGCGTCCGGGCTGGGCGCGCTGCGGATCCCCGCCGAACACGGCGGTGGCGGCGCCAGCCTGCGGGAGTTGTTCGCCACGGTGATCGCGCTGGCCGCCGTCGACGTGAACGTCGCGCACATCCTGCGTGGGCACTTCTCGCATGTCGAGGAACGGCTGCGCCTTGATGAGCACGAACGCCGGCGCGTCATCGACCTGGCGCTGCGCGGCGCGATCGTCGGCAACGCGTCCACCGAACTCGGCTCCACCCCGGCCGGGTCGTTCACCTGGCAGACCAAGCTGACCCTCGATGGCGACGGCTTCCGCCTCAACGGCACCAAGTACTTCACCACGGGCACGCTGTACGCCGACTATGCCGAGGTGCTGGCCAGCAACCCCGAGGGTGCCACGGTGATCGCGTTGGTGCCCACCGACCGGGAGGGCGTGACCGTGCTCGACGACTGGGACGGTTTCGGGCAGCGTGCCACCGGCACCGGGACCGCCGTCTTCGGCAACGTCGAGGTGCACGCCGACGAACTCTTGCAGTTCGCGCCGCCGGACGCCGATGCCGAGCCGCCGGCGCTGTATTTGTCCGGGGCGTTCTTCCAGCTGTATGTCACCGCGCTGGAAGTCGGTGTGTTGCACGCCCTTCGCAACGATGCAGTGGCGCATGTGCATCAGCGCCCGCGTAGCTTCACCTGGGCCCCGAATCCGTCGGCGCCCGACGATCCGCTGCTGCAGCGTGAGATCGGAGAGATCGCCGCGGCCGCGTATGCCGGTGAGGCCACGGTGCTCGCCGCCGCCGACGCGCTGGAGCGGGCCTATGACGCCGACATCGCCAAGACCGATCCGAATCTCGACTTGGCGCACGAGGCGTCGCTACAGGCCGCTGCGGCGAAGGTTGTCATCGATGGGCTGGCACAGAAGGCCGCATCGCAGATCTTCGACGTCGGTGGCGCATCGGTGGTGCGTCAGGCGCATCTGCTCGACCGGCATTGGCGCAATATCCGCACACTCGCCTCGCACAATCCGACGTCGTATAAGGCGCAGGCCATCGGCGCCTACTACACCCGCGGCACCAAACTCCCGGGCAGTGGCTACTTCTGACCGGTGATTTGTGGAGCCACACCCGTACTCATTACGGGTGTGGCTCCACAAATCAGGAGAAACTGTTGCGGTAGCGGGCTGCCGGGTGTCGCTCGTCGAGCAGGTCCGCCCCGAACAGTTTGGCGCGCAGGGTTCCTGGACGGTACTCCCGCTGGGCCAGCCCGCGCTGTTGCAGCACTGGGGTGACGTGCTCGACGAAGTCTTCGTAGCTGCCCGGGATGGTTGCGTTGACGACGTTGATGCCGTCCACCCCGGCGTCGCGCCAAACCTGCAACTGGTCGGCGATGGATTCCGGGGTACCGACCACACGCGAGTTCCGGCCTTGCAGCAGTCCGAGATCACGAACCGTGGCCTCTCTACCGGACACTGACTCCTGCACCCACGCCACGATGCTGCGGGTGCCGTCGGTGTCTGCGATATCACCCAGTGGGGTATCCAGGTCATGGCCGCCGAAGTCGACGCCGACGGCCCCGGACAGGTGGGCGACCATTCCGTCCAGGTCGATCGCCTCGTCCAGTTCGGCTTCCTTGCGTCGCGCCTCCTCCTCGGTGCTGCCGATGACAAAGTGCAACCCCTGGAAGAACTTCAGGTCATCCGGCTTGCGCCCGGCGGCCACCACCCGCCGGCGGGTGTCCTCGATCAGGTCGCGGGCGTGGTCGGGGCCGGGGCTGATGATGAACTGTGCTTCGGCGTTGCGGGCCGCGAAATTGCGTCCCGCCGTTGACGACCCAGCCTGGAACAGGATCGGTGTGCGCTGTGGTGACGGCGCCACCAGGTGCGGTCCTTCCACCTTGTAGCGCTTGCCGACGTGGTGGATCTTGTGGATCTTCGAGTAGTCCCCGTGCAGGCCGCGGACACGATCCTGCAGCAGGGCCCCGTCATCCCACGAGCCCTCCCACAGCTTGTAGGTGACGTCGACGTATTCGTCAGCCCAGCGGTACCGCTCGTCATGCTCCTCGAGCTCGTCGTAGCCAAAGTTGCGGGCCGCGTTGGCCAGGGCGCTGGTGACGATGTTCCACGCGATCCGGCCGTTCGAGGCGTGATCGAGGGTGGACATCTTGCGGGCAAAGTTGAACGGATGGTCCTGGATGATTGAACTGGTGACCGCGATACCGAGGTCGGTGGTGTTGTATGCGATCGCCGACGCGATCACACTCGGGTCGTTGCTCGGAATCTGAAGGCCGGCCTGCACATACTTCTCGTAGGAGCCGCCGTAATCACCGTACAGGCCGACAACGTCGGCGAAGAAGATGACATCGAACCGGCCGCGCTCAAGCACTTTCGCCAGATGCACCCAGTGCTCCAGTGCGCTGAAATTGGTCTGGCCGGCATCGGGTCGGCGCCATACGCCTTGCAGGATGTGCGACGTCGTGTTCATCACGAAAGCGGAGAAGTGCAGGTGCTCATGGGACACCTCACCGAATGTGTGAGTAAAACCCCACCAGCACAACAGTTTGATTCAACGTGCGTTGCAGTCGCGGTAATCTTTATTCTGATCCAGACGCTGGGAACTGGGTCCGGCGGCCATTACCGTCTGCGCGATGAATGCAGAAGAGCGCCGCGCGATCGACCCCATCCTCGAGCGCCTGGACACCTACGGCCTGGGTCGGCGCCAGTTCGTCAAACTGCTCGCCGGTAGCGCCGCCGCGCTCACCGCCGCAGGCGCATTGACGGCCGTCGGCCGGCGCAGTGAGGCTCGCGGGGACGCTGTTGCCTACACCGACGGCCAGTTCGCCTTGCTGAACTGGTCGTCCACCGGTGACTACCAGGTGCAGTGGGCCAAGGCTTATCAGGAAGCCGCAGCTCAATTCGGTTACAAGAGTGTGGTTCTGGACGGTAAGAGCGATGCCGCGGTGCAGTCGAACCAGTTCAACCAGTTGCTCACCCAGAAGACCACCGCCATCTTCGTCGGACTCAACGACCCCGGTGCCCTTCCCACCATGGCCCACGACGCCAACGGTGCGGGCGTACTGTTCCAGGCGGCCTGGAATTCACCGGCCTGGCACACGCCGTGGCACAGTGACGTCGACGGCAACAAGTACAACACCTTCCTCATGCCCGACGAATACGTGGCTGTCGGCAAGGCCGTCGACGTGCTCGCGAAGAAGATCGGCGAGGAGGGCACCATCGTCCGGGTCGGCGGGTACTACCCGTCCATCGATGGCCTTGAGGTGCAGCGCCGGCTCGCGGTGCACGACACCCTGAAGAAGTACCCGAAGATCACGTTCGCCGGCGAGTTGCATGCCAAGTACGACGTCGACCTGTCCCAGCGGGCCGCGGCGACCCTGCTGGCCCGCTATCCCGACACCCGCGGGATCGTCGCGGTCAACGACGACGCCGCGACCGGGGTGGTGGCCGGCATCGAGGCGGCGGGGAAGGTGCCAGGCAAGGACGTCTTCGTGGTCGGCGCCAACGGGTCCACCGCCGGCATCGATCGGATCGTCAAGGGCACCCAGTTGGTGACGACTGGAAACGTTCCGGCCTATCCGTCGTTCTTCACGGTGGCACAGTTTCACGACCGACTCAACGGTTGGAAACCCGAAGCGGCCGAACGGTTCTACGGCTGGCACGCCGAGATCATCACGGCCGACAACGTCCAACCGTTCAAAGCGCGTTACGTCGACGGCCCGATCGGTGAGTCGTTCGACGTCAAGCTGTTGTCCCGTGTCGAGCACCCGCACGATTTCGATCTGCAATTCGACGCCTACCCGGTGGAGAACCTGGAGAGCATCTGGCCGGGTGTGCCCAAACCCAGAAACTTCCAGTTGCCGCAGGCCTATGTGAACGCCCAACGCAACGGGGATTTCGACCGGATCCGCGCGCTCTACAAAGACCACTACCGCACCCCGGTGCTGGCGCCGTCCCCCTACCAGAAGGTGTGACATGACCACACGGCCAGAACCCCGGTTGCAAGCCACCGGCATCGTCAAGTCCTTCGGCGCCAACCGGGCCCTCAAAGGCGTCGACCTGACGGTCGGCGACGGTGAGGTCGTCGGCCTGATCGGTGAGAACGGCGCGGGCAAGAGCACGATCCTGAACATCATTTCGGGTGTGCTGCCGTACGACTCGGGCTCCCTGATCCTCGACGGGCACGAGATCGCGCCCAAGACCTATCAGGAAGCCAACAAGCTGGGCATCTTCCGGGTGTTCCAGGAGGCCAGCCTGGTGGACTCCCTGGCGGTCTACGAGAACGTGTTCTTCGGTTGGGAGCATCTGTTTCGCTCCCGCACCGGCGGATTGGACCGGCGCAGCCTACGCCGGGCCGCAGCCGAAGCGCTCGGCAAGGCGGGTGTCGACGGTGTCGACGTCAATGCCCAGACCGGAAAGCTGACCCCCGGCCAGAGGCAGAACCTCGACATCGCCCGGGTGACCGCACTGGCGCGGCTGCTGGAGGTGGAGCACCCGGTCGTACTGTTCGACGAGCCCACGACCGCGCTGGACTCGGAGCACGAGGACAACTTCCTGCGGCTGCTGGAGCGGCTGCGCGGTGTTGCCGCCGTCGTGTTCGTCTCGCACCGGTTGCCTGAGATCATCCAATCCACCGATCGGATCACGGTGTTCAAAGACGGTGAATCGGTTGCTCATCGCCCCACCGAGGGTGTCGACGAGAACGAACTGCATCGCCTGATGGTGGGCCGAGTCCGCACCGAGAACTACTACCGCGAAAACGCCCAGCGGTCCGTCGGACGCAACATCCAACCGCGGTTGGTCGTCGAAGGTGTCGGCGGCGCCGGAGTACTGCGTGAGGCCTCCTTGGAGGTGGCGCCCGGTGAGATCATCGGTCTGGCCGGTACCGAGGGGTCGGGCAAGCGGGTGCTCGGTGAGATCATCGCCGGTGCGGTGCGTTCAACCCACGGTCGTATCCTGGTCGACGGGAAACCGGTCAGCGGCACCATCGGTGATCATGTTCGCGCCGGGATCGCCTATGTGCCACCGGATCGCGCCGAAAAGGGACTCGTCGTCACGCAGTCGATCGTCGACAACACCCAACTGGCCTCCCTGCACGACCGGTTCGCCACTCCTCGGGTCGGGTTGTGGGCTGTCGGCCGCGCGCGCAAGGTCGCCCAGCGGTATGTCGAGGAACTGGGCATCGTCGCCGAGAGCATCGACGCCCCGGTGTCATCGCTCTCCGGCGGTAATGCCCAGAAGGTGCTCATCGCCAAATGGCTGCTGCGCCAACCGGATATCCTCGTCCTGGACGAACCCACCCAGGGTGTGGACACCGGGGCCCGGGAGGGCATCTACGATCTGCTGCGCAAGGTGGCCGCCGCGGGCACAACGATAATCCTGGTCAGCGACGACCTGCCCGAACTGATCGGGCTGTCCAATCGGGTCGCGGTGATCACTGAAGGCAGGTTGGTGGCGATCGTCGACGCCCCGCCGGATGCCAAACCCGACGAGCACGATCTTGTCGCCCTGATGATCCCCGGCGCCTCCGCCGTCCCTACCACCATCGGATGAAAAATGACTGCTGAACTGACCGTCCCCGCACCGGAAACGATCGCCGCCGAACCCCACGTCGCTGCGAGTGCGTCACTTCCGGGCGTATTCGCCCGCGTCAACCTGGTGCGCGATGTGCTTCCGCTGGCCGCGCTGCTGGCCCTGGTGGTGTTCTTCTCGGTGCGGGCCGAGGCCTTCCTCACCGCGGCCAACCTGACGCTGATCAGCGGGCAGGCCGGCATCCTGCTGCTGGCGTCGCTCGGCGCCACGCTGGTGATCGTGGCAGGAAGCGTCGACCTGTCGGTCGGGTCCATCGCGTTGCTCACCGGTGCGGTGGTGGCTTCGCTGATCAATGACGGCCTGGGCAACCCGATCCTGGTACTGCTCATCGCGGTCGTGGTCGGTGCCGCGATCGGATTGCTCAACGGGGTGGTGTTCGCATACGGACGGGTGCCGTCGTTCATCGCCACGCTGGGCACCCTGTCGCTGTTCGCCGGCATCGGCCTGACGATCTTGCAGGGCAGCACCGTCAACTTCACCAACCAGGGCATCCGCGACCTGGCCATCGGGCAGTTCATCCCCAACATCCAGAATGCCGCACTGGTCGCACTGCTGGCGCTGGCCGTGGTGTGGTTCTTCGCGCGACGCACTCGATTCGGGCTCTACGTGTATGCGGTCGGCGGCAACGAGAAGGTCGTCGAGTTGGCCGGGGTGAAGACCCGCCGGGTCAAGGTAGTCATCCTGGTGGTGTCCGGGATCACCGCCGGGTTGGCCGGGCTGCTGTTGACGGCGCAATTGGGTGCGGCGGGACCGACTCTCGGGTCGCAGATCCTGCTCGACTCGGTGGCGGCCATCGTGATCGGCGGCACCGCCCTGTCCGGCGGTGTGGGCGGTGTCGGTCGCACGGTCCTCGGGGTGCTGATCCTCACGGTGCTGTCCAACGGGCTGAACCAGATCGGCGCGGCCGACTACACCCAGACCATCATCAAGGGTCTGGTGATCATCGTGGCTGCCGTGTTCACCATGGCGTCACAGCGCAAACTGATCGTCAAGTAGGGGCGAGGCAGCGGCGGCATCGTCACCGACACCGAAGCCAGGGACGAGTTTTCCGGCGGATCGGTCGCAGGGTTCAGTTTCGGCGCGATCGAGGGGGACAATCACGGTATGCCCCGAACCTACGCCACCGCCGATACCGTCAGCCTCGAACAGCTACTGGAGTTCGTCCGCCCGCGTCACCGGATGGTGCTCACCACCTTCCGGGCGGACGGCTCGCTGCAGAGTTCACCGGTCACCGCCGGCGTGGACGACCAGGGCCGCATCGTGATCGCCAGTTACCCGCAGCGCGCCAAAGCGGTGAACATCGGCCGGACTCCGCGGGCCAGCGTCGTGGTGCTCTCGGACGAGTTCAACGGTCCCTACGTCCAGATCGACGGTGACGCCGAGCGGATCGACTTACCCGACGCGGTCGAGCCACTGGTCGACTACTTCCGCGCTGTCGCCGGCGAGCACCCGGATTGGGACGAATACCGGCAGGCCATGGTTGATCAGCGAAAGTGCTTGCTGCGCATCACTCCACGCCGGTGGGGCCCGGTGGCCACCGGGGGATTCCCGCCGCAGGACTAGTTGGCGCTCGTCGGTGGTGGTTGGAAGGGTGTGTACCACCACCATTGGGCGCGTTCGCCGGTCGGGCCCCGGTAGGGGCCGACGTTGGGTGCGTCGGTGGTGGGTGGTCGGGCCAGTGATCCGCGGTCGATGGGGTCACCGTCGGTGTCGGTGACGACGAGTTCGTGGGCGGGGCCGGTGATGGTGATCTGGCCGGTGTGGTGCATCCGGTGGTGCCGCGGGCACAGCAGCACCAGGTTGTCCAACTCGGTGGGGCCGCCGTCCTCCCAGTGGATGAGGTGGTGCGCATGCAATCCGCGACTGGCCGCGCAGCCGGGGATGACGCAGTGCCGGTCGCGGTGCTCCAACGCTCTCCGTAGCCGTCGGCTGATGGTCCGGGTGGTGCGTCCGGCCCCGATCGGGCGGCCGTCGCGCTCGAACCACACCTCACAGGTGGTATCGCACAACAGTTCCCGGCGCTCGGGATCGGACAGGACCGGCCCGAGGTGCAGGGCGGCGGGCCGATCCACATCCACGTGCACGATGACGGTGCTGTGTTGACCGTGCGGGCGGGCAGCGACGTCGGTGTCCCACCCGGCTCGCACCAAGCTGATGAAGGCATCGGTTTGGGTGGGAAACGGTGTCTGATCTCCGGGGTGCTCGGCGATCAGCCCGTCGTGGCGGGACTTGAGTGCGGCGTCGAAGGTGGCGGCCTCCAGCCGGGGCAGCGTGATCCGGTAGATGCAGTGGTCGCCGTGTTCGGTTTTGGTGATGTGCGGTGTCGGTTCGGGTTGAGGTCCCGAGGGCGGTTGGGGTGCGAGTTTGATGGCGGTGCGCAGCTGTTCGACGGTGGCCGAGAGCGCCAGTTCGGCGTAGTGGGCATCGGAGCCCTCGGTGGCGCGTTCGGCGATCACCCCGACCTGATCCAACGACAACCGGCCTGCGCGCAACCCGTCGGCACACTGGGGGAAGTCCTCGAGGCGGTGCGCGACGGCGGCCATGGTTTCGGCGTTGCGGGGGGTGGCCCCGGTTTTCCAGGCGATCAGGGCGGCGATCGAGCGGCAGCCGGTCATCCCGGCCAGGTCGTCGCGCTCGAGTTCGGCGACGATCTCGACCAGTCGGCTGTCGATGGCGTTGCGTTGCCCGCACAGTTCACCGATCTCGTCGAACAGCACCGCCAACCGTTCTTTGGGTTCCAAAGATGCTGCGGCGGTGGACATACCCCGATTCTGGCAGAGGGGTACGACAAGTCAGGCCCTGAACGCCGCCTCGAAAAACCCCAACTCCAGACGCATGGCGCGGCGGTAGGTGTCGTGCAGTGCGGGGGTATCGATGTCCTGCTGATCCAGCAGTGCCTCGAGCTGAGCTGCCAGCGCTTCGAATTCCGGATCGGCATAGGTCTGCACCCAGTCGGCATACGGCCCGGCATTGCCGCCCGCGAGCGACCGGCCCAACCATGCGTAGAGCCGCATGCACGGTGTCATCGCGGCGTACACGGCGGCGGCATCCTGGGTGGATGCGGTCGCCAGCAGGAAGTCGGTGTAGGCCAAGGTCGCGGGCCACGGCGTCACCCCGGCCATGTCGATACCCCACGAATCCGCGTACGAGGCATGCAGCCGGAGTTCGTCGCGGACCCCGCCGAGCAGATCAGCCAGGGTCAGCAGGGTGGTGGTGTCGGCACTGCGCACCAGCGCCAAAGCGTAAGCCCGCGCGAAGGATTCGAGAAAGAACGCATCCTGGGCGACGTACCCGGCGAACAACTCGCGCCGCAACGACCCGTCGCCGATACCCTGCACGAAGGGGTGGGCAAGGGTCTGGGCCGCGAGGTCGTCGTTCTCCGACCACAGCCTGGAGGACAGGGTCATACGCCGGCCATCTCCCAGAAGTCCACCTCGTGCGACAGCACTTCGTCCACCAGTGCGTTGTTGGCCTCCGGGGTGGCCAGCTCGCCCAGTGCGTCGACGTATGATGCGAATTCCGTTGTGCTCCAATGCTCGACGAACTCGCGGAATCGTGAGCTCGGCGAGTGCGCATACTGCCATGCGAGCAGATACACCCGCTCCAGCGCCCACAGCGCGGTGATGGCCGCGTCGAACGGTTCGGTGTCGAGGACGCGGAGCAGCTCCCGGTAGGCGAGGGTGGCCGGCAGCGCCGTGCCGTGCAGCTCGATACCGCGCCGGGCGGCCTGCTCCTCGAACCAGTCCAGCTCGTTGACCAAGGCCGCGCAGCCGGAGACGAGCACCGCCTGTGCCGGGCGTGGTGAGCGGGCCAGCAGTCGCGCCTGGAACTTCAGCAGGTCGGCGACGAAGATCGCGTCCTGTTCCAGCCAGCGGTCGAAGGCTTCGTCGGTGATGGTGCCATCGCGCACCGCATTCAGGAAAGGATGCCGGGTGGCCGCCGCCCAGAGCTCATCTGACACGCTCGAAGGATAGCGCCCGCCTCGTGGTCGCCCGGCAGCACTCATTCGTCGTCGGTGAACACCGGGCGTGCCGGCGGAAACCGCGCTGCGACCGCGGGCAGGAAGAACACCTCGATATAGCGCCTGGTGGTTTCGGGATCCTCCGACCCGGGCACGACGCCGAGCAGCAGGCTCATGCTGGTGGCGATGAGAAAGCGGGCGAGGTCCTTGCTGCGCAGGCCCGGCCGCAATGATCCACCGGCATCGGATTCGACGACGGTGGCCATCCACGCCTCGACCATTCGGTGCAGTTCGGCGTTGTTGGCCAGCATGTTGGCCACGATGCGGTCGTCGGCCTGATCCGAGATCGACCGTACCAGCGGGTCTTGGTTGAGTTCGGTGGCGACGATCACCAGGCTCTCGACCATGATGTCGAGCGGATCGGCGTCAGCGGGCAGCCGGTCGAGGATGCCGACCATGTGCCGTTGGGTGGTGCGCCGCATGAGCGCTTCGACCAGGCTGTCCCGGGTGGGGAAGTGCCGGTAGACGCTGCCGCGCGAGTAGCCGGCCGATCGGGCGATGGTTTCGAGGGTGGTGTTCCGGTAGCCACGGGTGACGAACAGTCGCTCCGCCGTATCGAGGAAAGTCTCCCGCAATTCTTCTGCCACCGCGCCGCCGCCGGCCGGGCGGCCCCGACGGCGGCGTGCCGGCTCCTCGACCACTCGCGTGCCTGTCCTTCGTGCCGTGTCGTAACACCACGACGCTACTACGCATCCGTCAATTACTCTCGACAGCTAAATATCAAATGATCTAATTTGTTTAATTACGCCGCATCGCGCGGCCAGGGCAGGGGGATTCCGATGGTCGCTCGGGTGACGGCAGGGCTGGCTGCCGTGTTCGCGATGACGGCGATGACCGCCGCGCTGCTGGCGGGTGCGGCGACCGCCGCCGCCGACCCCGATGCGGGGTCTGCCGGCGGCAGTGCCAAGCCGGCCGCCGAGGCTCCGCATGCTTCGGAGTCCGCGGCCCCCGAGGCGGCGCCGAAGGGCGAACCCGCCACCGAGTCGCCGCGGGATGTGCGGGATGTTCAGAAACCGTCGACACCGGCCGAGGAACAGCCCACCCCGACCCCGAAGTCTGGCACCACCAAGAAGAAGGTCTCGGCCACCCGGCAGCGCAGCGCCACCCCGACCACCCGTCGCGCGGCGGCGGGCCTATCGACCACGAAAACCGCACCAGCGCAGGCTGAGGCGACGGACAGTGTGGCGCGCCCAAAGGTGTCAGCCGCGGGATTGGTGCCGGCGCCGGCGCGGGAGCCCTCGGTGACCGCGGACGAACCGCCGTCGGTCAGCGCGGCCGTGGTCACCGCCCGCCCGGCAGGTCGGGTGGTCGCCCAGGCCGCGACCCCGCGCCGGGTGACACCGGTCGACGCGATCGGATCGGCCGTCCTCAACGTGATCATGGGGCTCGTCCAGTTCTTCGCGGGGCCGCCGATACTGCCCGCCGACGCCAACGTGACCGTCCGCACGTCGGCACTGCGGATCCCCGTCGCGGGCGGGCGCACCGTCACCGCGGACTGGTATTTCCCCAGGGGTTCCGATGGCCAGGCGCCGACCCGGCTGATCTATCTGCAGCACGGGTTCGCGGCGGTGGGATCGATGTACAGCTTCACGGCGGCCGCGCTGGCCGAGCGCACCAATAGCGTCGTCGTCGCGCCGACCATCACCTCGAATTTCCTTGCCGTCGACGGAGCCTGGCTGGGTGGCACGGCCATGCAACAGGGCGTCGCGGACCTGTTCGCCGGTGATCGAGCGGCGCTGACGGCGAGCGCTTCGGCGGCGGCCGGACACGAGGTGACCCTGCCCACCCGCTTCGTCCTGGTCGGCCACTCCGCCGGCGGCAGCCTGGTGATGGGGGCGGCCAACGACATGATCGACAACGCAGCGTTGGCTGACCTGGCCGGCGTGGTGCTCCTGGATTCGGTGGATATGAACGGCACGGTGCCCAAGGCGTTGGCGCGGCTCACCGGCGTCAATTACGTTCCGGTGCTTGATATCTCGTCGGAGCGCTACGTGTGGAACATGTTCGGCGCGGTGGGTGACGAACTGGAGTCCGCTCGTCCCGGCCAGTTCAACGGCGTGATGCTGACCGATGGGCGTCATAGCGATGCGCTGCTGGGCGGCAACAAGCTGATCCAGTTCGCCGAGTATCTGGTGGCCGGCTTCTCGACACCTGCGAACGTCCATGTCGTTCCGACGATCGCGGCCGGCTGGATCAACGACCTGTTCGCCGGCACGCGCGAGGGGTACTACCCAGCACCGGGGCGCAGCGTGGACATTCGCACCCCGTCCGGGGTCGCCACCGCGGTGGCGCTGCCGTTCGCCTCCGCGGAACGCATCCAAGCCACCGCGCTGGACGGCATCTTCGCACTCGTCCTCGGCCTGATCACCCGGGTGGCACTGTTCGATACGGCGCCGGATCAGTTGCGGCTCTTGGCCCTAATGTCGTGACCGTGCACTAGCATGGCGGGCATGAGGCTGGACGGTCAGCAGTTGGCCGCCTACGCGGCCGTCATCGAACGGGGCAGCTTCGATGCCGCCGCAACGCATCTGCACATCACGCCATCGGCGGTCAGTCAGCGCATCAAGGCGTTGGAGCAGCGGGTCGGCCAAGTCCTGGTCATTCGGGAAAAGCCTTGCCGGGCAACGCCGGCCGGTACGCCGCTGCTCCGACTGGCCGCCCAGATGGCGCTGCTGGAGGCTGAGGCGCTGGCCGAGACCGGCGACGGGCCGCAGGAGCCCATCAGGGTGGCGGTGGCGGTGAACGCGGACTCCATGGCCACGTGGTTCGCCGGCATCTTCGCCCGGCTGCCGGACATCCTCTTCGATATCCGGATCGAGGACCAGGATCATTCGGCCCGGCTGCTGCGCGCCGGTGAGGTGATGGGGGCCGTCACCACCGAGCGGACCGCGGTCTCCGGCTGCCGCGTGCAATCCCTCGGTGTGATGCGCTACATCCCGGTGGCGACCCCGGACTATCTGCGGCGCCACCTGCCCGACGGCTTCACCGCGAAGGCGGCTGCCGAGGCACCGTCACTAGCCTGGAATCGCGATGACGCACTTCAGGACAATCTGCTGCGCAAGGCATTTCGGCGTGATGTGCGCCGCCCGGTGCACTATGTACCGACCGCTGAGGGGTTCGGTGCGGCGGTTCGAGCGGGACTGGGTTGGGGTATGTACCCCGAGCAATTGGTGGGCCCGGATTTCGTCCGGATCGCCGAGATCCATCTCGATGTTCCGCTGTACTGGCAGTGCTGGAAGCTGGACAGTCCCGTCGTGGACACCGTCACCGAAGCTGTGCGGACCGCCGCCGCGGTGCTGGCGACGAAAGCGGCGACACGGCCAAGCTGACTTATTACAACTGTAATAACCACAGTTCGAGGTACCTTATGACATCTGTCATAAGGGAGGCTGCAATGAACGGCGGAGATGTCGACGCCCGGGCCCGGATGGTGGCCGGTGCGGCCGAGATGATCCGGCGGCGCGGGGTGAACGCCACCAGCGTGCGTGAGCTGGCCAAGCACACCGGCGCGCCACTCGGATCGACCTATCACTATTTTCCGGGCGGCAAGAGCCAGCTCGCCGCCGAGGCCGTCCGGTGGGCCGACGACCGCACGGCGCGCAGGCTGACCGAGGCGATGGCGGCCGGTCCGGCCGAAGGCCTGGCGGCCTTCCTGGCGATGTGGCGAGAGATCCTGGTGGACAGTGACTTCCAAGCGGGCTGTCCGGTGCTCGCGGTCGCGGTCGAAGAACTGGCCGACGGTGATTCCGCCCCGCGCGATGCGGCGGTCTTCGCGTTCGGGAACTGGACGACGATCCTTGCCGGCGCATTGCGCACGCAGGGCGTGTCCCCGCACCGGGCGACCGGGACGGCCACCCTGATCGTCGCCGCAGTGGAGGGGGCGGTCGCGATGAGCCGGGCGGAGCGGACCAACCAACCGCTGGACACCGTCGGGGAACAGTTACGCGATGTGCTGGCGACGGTGCTCGGCTGAGCTCGACTAGGGCAAGGGCACGTGCCAGCGCAGGACCGTTCCACCCCCGGTAGCCGCGCTCAGCGCGAGATCCCCACCGCACTCCTGGGCCCGCAACCGCAGGTTGGCCAGCCCACTCTCGGTGATCGGTCCGTCGAATCCTCGTCCGTTGTCGGTGACCTCGACGGTCAGGTCGTCGTCGACACGCACCGATACCGCGATCTCCGTGGCGTGGCCGTGTCGCACCGCGTTGCTGACGGCCTCGCGCACCACGGCCTCGGCATGGTCGGCGATCGCCGGCTCGATGACCGACAGCGGACCGTTGTACTGCGCGGAGGTGCGGACGTCCGCCGACGAGAACTGCGCGAGCGCGGCGTCCAGGCGCTGCCGTAAACGGGTGCTCCCCGCGGATCCGCTGTGCAGATCGAAGATCGCGGTACGGATCTCGGAGATGACGTCCTGCAGGTCGTCCACGCACTTCTCCACCCGCTGCGCCGTATCGGCCGGGCGGATCCGTGGGATGGCCCCTTGCAGCGCCAGTCCGGTGGCGAACAACCGCTGGATGACATGGTCGTGCAGATCCCGCGCGATCCGGTCGCGGTCGGTCAGCACGTCCAGTTCGTGCATGCGCCGCTGCGTGGTGGCCAGCTGCCAGGCCAACGCCGCCTGGTCGGTGAACGCTGCGGCCATCGACAGGTCGTCGTCGGTGAATGGTGCGGCGCCCGGCTCGCGTTGGGTGATCACCACGCCGGCAACCGTTTCGGTGGTGCGCAGGGGCAGCACCAACGCCGGTCCTGCACTGCCCGCCACGTCGAGGTGGGGCGCGCTCAACGGAACTCGCCGGGTGTACGCCGCACCGATCGGGCCGTCGTCCACCGGGATCGGCGGCAGCGCCTCGAAGTCCACCGATCCGGCGCCGGTGACCTCGGCCACGAGAAGTTCACCGACGGCCCCCGGCTCTTCGTCCTCGTCCTCGGCAATCGCGACAACGGCGACCGCGGACGCGGTGAGCTGTCGGGCGCGCTCGGCGATCACCCGGAACACCGCGGCCGGGTCGGTGCCCGACAGCAATTCGGTCGCGATGTCCCGGGTGGCCTCGATCCAGGCCTGCCGCTGTTGCGACTGCTGGTACAGCTGGGCGTTTTCGATCGCGATGCCGGCGGCCGCGGCGAGGGCCTGCGCCAGCACCTCGTCATCCTCGCTGAAGGGCTGGCCCGAGTTCTTCTCGGTGAGATAGAGATTGCCGAACACCTCGTCGCGGATCCTGATCGGAACGCCGAGGAAGGTCGTCATCGGCGGGTGGTGCGGCGGGAAGCCGACCGACGCCGCGTGATCGCGGATGTTGTCCAGTCGGATCGGGCGTGGATCGTCGATGAGCACGCCGAGCACGCCCAGCCCCTGCGGCAGATTACCGATCTGGTGGCGGGTGGGTTCGTCGATGCCTTCGTAGACGAATTCGACCAGTTCGTGCCCGTGCCCGCGCACACCCAGCGCCCCGTAGCGGGCGTCGATCAACTCGATCGCCGTGTGCACGATCGTGGTCAGCGTCGCGTCGAGTTCCAGGCCCGCGGTGACCGTCAGCATCGCGTCGACCAACCCGTCCAGCCGGTCCCGGCCTTCCACGATCTGCTCGACCCGCTCCTGAACCTCGCTGAGCAGTTCGCGCAGTCTCAGCTGCGACAGCGTCTCTCGCATCGGGCGGTTGCGTCCGCCATCGGCTCCAGGCACGGCTGAAGTCTATTGCCCACGTTGGGTCGGACGATCGAGTCGAGAGACATAGACGGCGGCCTGGGTGCGGCGCTGCATGCCCAGCTTGGCCAGCAACCGGGACACGTAGTTCTTCACGGTCTTCTCGGCAAGGAACATCCGGGCGGCGATCTGCTTGTTGGTCAACCCCTCACCGAGCAGGTCCAGTAAGACCCGTTCCTGATCGGTGAGGCCGGACAACGGGTCGGATTGTTCGCGGGATCCCCGAAGCTTGGCCATCAGCGCGGCGGCGGCCCGGTTGTCGAGCAGGGATCGCCCTGCCCCGACGTCCTTGATCGCCTGGGCCAACTCCATGCCCTTGATGTCTTTCACCACGTAACCGCTTGCGCCGGCCAGGATCGCGTCCAGCATCGCCTCGTCGGACGTGAACGACGTCAGCATCAGACAACGCAGATCGGGCAGCAGTGACAGCAAGTCGCGGCACAGTTCGATGCCGTTCCCGTCGGGCAACCGCACGTCGAGCACCGCCACGTCGGGGCGCAGCGCCGGTATCCGGGCTAGCGCCTCGGACACCGACCCGGCCTCGCCGATCACATCGAGATCGGGATCCGACCCGAGCAGATCGACCAGCCCGCGACGCACCACCTCATGGTCATCGACGAGGAAGACGGAGACCATGGGCGCACCTTTCGGGAGAGAGGCTGTGCTCATCATTGTGGACGCATCGTGGCGGCGGCGGCAGATGCGGGATCAGATTTCGACCCGCAACACGTCCCGCAGCGGGCGGCGCGGCGTCGGCGGCGGCACCTCCTCCAGCGCAGAGGCGACCCCGAGCCGCACCACCACCTGCGGCGCAGCGCGGCCGACGACCGTACTGACGATCTCCCGGCTGACAGGCACCTCGGTCAGATGGCTCAGCGTGCACGACGACAACCCCGCCATGGTGGCATCCAGCAGTACCGCCGACAGCGCCTCGCCGGCGGCCAGGATGCCTTCCCGGCTGTCGTCCAGGGCGGAGATGACGAGCAGGCGGGCCTGATCCTCGCCCACATCGCGCCGGCGTTCGCGATTGTCCGTGACGGGGAAGGTCCGGCCGACGTCGACGCGATCAGCCTCCTGCGCCGATATCAGCGCAGTGTGTGGTATGCCATCGCTTACCTCGTAAGCAGTTGTCCACCAAGTGATTTCGTGGTGGTACTCGGAGTCGTAGAGACGCATCGCGTCGGTGAGGGCAGAGGCCTCGGCCAGGGCCGGGCGGTCGGCGGGGTCGACGACGTCGACGGCGCAGCCGAAATGGTCGGTGCCGCGCAGCATGTGCTCGAAGGAATCCCAGTCCGGGGGTGCCCCGAAGGGCAGCCGGTCGGTGCGTCTGCGCAGGATGGCATCGGCGCGCCGGCGCTGGTCGTCGGTGACCTCTGCCAGCTTGCTCAGACCGATATCGGCCACGTGATACCGGTCCTCGGCGTCGGGGTACAGCGTGACATGTGTGGCGTAGCCGGCCGCCGCGACAGCCACCCGGAAATGATCGAGGGCAGCCCCGCAACTGAGCAGGGCTTGCCGGCCGCCGGCATCCGAGGCGACCAGATGGTCGGGATCGATGAACAGCGATACCGTGCCGGACCGGATCACCCAGCGCCACGGCTGGCTGTTGTGGTAGGAGGGGGCGCGGCAGGCGAGGCGCACCGCATCCTCGACGAGCGTGACGGGGACAAGTGTCGTCGGCATGAACTGATCCTGCGCTGCGGACCGGTCCGCGGGGCAGGGCCAGAAGTCCCTAATCGGATGTGAGGAGCGCCGTGGATGCCCGCCCCGCCGGCCGGTCAGCTGACCTTGAGCGCCGGTCCGATCCAGCGCCGCAGGTATGCCCGCAGCCCGGCACCGGTGCGCGGCGGATCGGTCGGGGCGAAGATCATCGACTGGATGTTGCGCAACAGGAACTCGACCAGTTCATCGAGCATGTCATCGCCATAACCCATTGCCGCCCAGTCGATATGGGTGTGGCGCAACATGGTTCGGCACCGGGCGATGACTTCCGGGGTGAGCATGCCGCGGCTGAAGCTACTGGTCCGGTCGCTGTCCAGCAGCAATTCCAGCAGCGGTTCGTGGGGGAGTCGTTCGATGATGTAGGCCACCACCTCGACCAGTTGATCGGTCACGTTGAGGTTCGCGGTGAGGATGCCGACCTCGGTGACGAAGCCCTCCAAACTCATCTCCGCCACCGCGGTGAACAGTTCCTCGGTGCCGGTGAAGTAGCGATAGATGGTCCGGCGGGTGATGCCGAGCGCCTCGGCCACGTCGGCCAGCGCGGTGCGGCCGGCACCCCGCTCGTCGATCAGCACCCGGGTGGCGTCGATGATCCGCTTGCGCGCTTCGGCATCGTCGGTCGGCGGTGTGCCGCCCCATCCTTTGCGTCCCACACCCGCGACTCTTCCAGATGGCCCAGTATCACGGGCACTGTCCGTTGTTGACACACGTCGGTGCGGCCGTCGCCTTGAATGTCGGCGCGGCGAACGTGGTGGCCGGTAGCGACGCCGGCGCCTGCGCGGTGGCAGTGGAACCCAACTTCATGGCCGCGGTGGGATTGACGATCATGGCCGGCACGGTTGGTGATGAATAGGTGCCGGTGGTCGACGAATCTCCGGACCCGCCGGCCACCGTGGTGCTCTGGGCGCCGCCGTCGATGATCTCGATCAGGATGGCGAGGAGGACGGCCCCGCCGCCGACCGTGGCACACGCTCTCTTCTGCAAATCCGCCATCGTCGCTCCTTCAGGGGACTGGACATGAGGTGACGGCGTGAACCCCGGCACCAAGTGACGGCATGAACAAGGACGCAGGCGTGGTCGGAATTCCCGAAATAAGCTGTCTCAGCAGGCTTTACGCCCATCCACACGGGACAGGCAGCTCACAGGTGGGCGGCACGCGATCGTCTACCGCAACGGCCAAGAACAGCAGAAGGCCCGGCCGGCGAGTCGGGTGACTCGCCGGCCGGGCCTTCTACGATGGAGTTAGTGAGCCGGCTTGCGGTGACGGCGTACGAGAGCGGTCAGCCAGCGAACGTCGATCAACATGGTGGTCCGCCTTTCTTTGTTATGCGGTCTTGTGCAGCAGGGGCAGGAGGCGCCGGCGGGCCAGAGTGCCCTCGGCAAAGTGGTGCAGCGCCTCGGGAACCGACGCGGTGATCGGGAAGGCGTCGTCGAGGAGCCGGAGGATGTCGAGCACCTCCGGGCTGGCCACCAGGGCCCATTCCACGCCCGCCAGGTCGCACTCGTCGTCGAGTCCGTACAGCAGGGACACGCCACGGGCGGACAGTCCGCTGACGCCGCTGAGGTCCAGCACGAACGGCTTCTCGGTGAGGACCAACTGCCGGACCCGATGGGTGAGTCGCTCGAAGTTGGCGTCGTCGATGACGCCGGTCAGTGTCGCGACGGTCGCCAGATGGCGGCACTGCGCGCGCAACTGGGCACCGTCACACTCGACCGCCGGATTGCCGTACCGGAATGCGATCGTCATGTTTGGGCCTCCCTTCGGTGTCTCTTCACGTTGGTGAACGTGGTACCGAAGTTATCCACCGAATTTAAGGTACCTGGGAGTACGCATTAATACTTTGCTAAGAAGTGCCCCTGAAATGCGGGTAAGGGTTTACTGAGAAAAACGAATAGCTTTGTGTCACAAGAAGTTTCGATAAAATAAGACAATTTCTCAGTAACTGACGTCAACTTACCCGGCAGTAGCCTCAGTATATTCTCAGCGTCGAAACTGGCCGCCGGTGTAACCGATCCACGGCGAATAATCGGCGATCAACGCCTCCTGCGCAGGGCGTTCGTCCTCGGGAACGTGCTGCAGATTGATCCGCACCCGGTACCAGATCGAGCTCGGACCGCGCATCCCGTCGATGAGTACGTCCACCGGGGTGAGCCGTTGGGCGGCGCCGGGATGCCGGTCGCGCCACACGTCGAGCGCGGCCAGTGCCTCGTCGCGGGTCTTGGTCCTGGCCACCTCGATGAGCGGCATGGTCGATTGCCGGCGCCCGTCCTTCGGCGCCTTGCCCCGCTTCTCCATCGGCCCGAGTTCCTCGGCCAACTCCAGCAGCGGCTCCAGCCCACCTGCCGAATTGTCCATGCCCTCCCACGGATCGCCCATGTCGGCGAACCGCGCGGGCACGGTCGCGATGGTGAAGGCCTCGGCGCGGCACTGTGGGACCTCGTCCCAGCGCAACGGCGTCGACACCCGGGCATCCGGGGTCGCGCGAACCGAGTAGGCGGAGGCGACGGTGCGGTCCTTGGCGTTCTGGTTGAAATCCACGAACACCCGTGCGCCGCGTTCCTCCTTCCACCAGCGCGCGGTGGCCAGGTCGGGAGCGCGCTGCTCCACCACCCTGGCCACCGTCTCCGCGGCCAGCCGGACCTGTTGGAACGGCCACTGCGGATGGATGCGGGCGTAGATGTGGAAACCGCGCGACCCCGAGGTCTTGGGCCACGCCGTCAGGCCGTGATCGGCGAGCACCTCGCGGGCCACCTGGGCCACCGTCAGAATCTGCTGCCACTCCACGCCCGGCATCGGATCCAGATCGACCCGCAGCTCGTCGGGATGGTCCAGGTCGGCGGCACGCACCGGGTGCGGATTGAGGTTGACGCAGCCGAGGTTGACCGCCCAGACCAGCCCGGCGGCGTCGGTCAGGACAGCCTCCTTGGCCGAGGTGCCCGAGGCGTACTTGAGTTCGGCCACGTCGATCCACTCGGGCCGTTTTTCCGGCGCCCGCTTCTGGAAGATCGCCTCCTCGGTGATGCCCTTGACGAAGCGCTTCAGAATCATCGGCCGGTCGGCGACACCGCGTAGCGCACCATCGGCTACGGCCAGGTAGTAGTCGATCAGATCGCGCTTGGTCACCCCCGCGTCGGGGAAAATCACCTTGTCGGGATGGGTGACGGGCACCTTTCGGCCACTCACGTCCCATGCGACCGTGTCGGCCATATCGCCATCCTAGTTAGCTCTCCGGCTGCGACCTGAGTCACATATGGTGGCCCTATGCCCAGTCTCTTCAGCCTGCCGGCGCAGGCGGTGGCCAAAGCCCAGCAGTATCTCGACCGCGGCTCGGCGGAGTTGCACTACGCCCGCAAGATGTTCGAGGCCGGTGCCTTCAAGCTCGAACCGCCGCAGAACTTCGTCGCCATGCTGGCCGATATCCGCCGCTGGGGGGAGTTCGGGATGATCCCGGCGCTCAACGCGCGGCGCTACCCGGACCGGATCGCCGTCATCGACGATGACGGCACGATCACCTTCGCGGAACTGGACCAGGCCGCGCACGCGGTGGCCAACGGACTGCGCAACATGGGTGTCAAAGGCGGCGACGGCGTCGCCCTGCTGGTCCGCAATCACCGCTGGTTTCTCATCGGGCTGTATGGCGCAGCCAGGGTCGGTGCCCGCGTCATCCTGCTCAACAGCGAATTCTCCGGTCCGCAGATCAAGGAGGTCTCCGAACGCGAAGGCGCGAAAGTCATCATCTACGACGACGAGTACGCCGCCGCGGTGGCGCAGGCCGAACCCCCGTTGGGCAAGCTGCGCGCCCTGCCGACCAATCCGGACAAGCCCGACGAGCCGTCGGGCACCGACGACACGTTGGCCGATCTGATCAAGCGCAGCAGCAAGCAGCCCGCGCCCAAGGCCACCAAGCATTCCTCGGTGATCATCCTGACCAGCGGCACCACCGGCACCCCCAAGGGTGCCAACCGCAGCACCCCACCGTCACTGGCCCCCATCGGCGGCGTGCTGTCACACGTCCCCTTCCGCTCCGGCGAGGTCACCGCGCTGCCCGCCCCGATGTTCCATGCGCTCGGGTTCCTGCACGCCACCATCGCCATGATGCTGGGCACCACCCTGCTGCTGCGTCGGCGCTTCAAACCGGCCACCGTGCTGGCCGATATCGAAAAGCATCAGGTGACCGCGATGGTGGTGGTCCCGGTCATGCTGTCGCGGATCCTCGACGAACTGGAGAAGACCCAGCCCAAGCCCAACCTGTCCAGCCTGCGGATCGTGTTCGTGTCCGGCTCCCAGCTGGGCGCCGAACTGGCCACCCGGGCGCTCAAGGACCTGGGGCCGGTGATCTACAACCTGTACGGCTCCACCGAGATCGCCTTCGCCTCCATCGCCCGGCCCAAAGACCTTTCCATCAACCCGGCGACGGTCGGCCCGCCGGTCAAAGGCATCACGGTGAAGATCCTCGACGACAACGGGAACGAGGTCCCCCAAGGCGACGTCGGGCGCATCTTCGTGCGCAACACCTTCCCCTTCGAGGGCTACACCGGCGGGGGTGGCAAGCAGATCATCGACGGCATGATGTCCTCCGGCGACGTCGGATACTTCGACGAGAACGGACTTCTCTACGTGTCCGGCCGCGACGACGAGATGATCGTCTGCGGTGGTGAGAACGTCTTCCCCGCCGAGGTCGAGGATCTCATCAGCGGACATCCCGAGGTGGTCGAGGCGACCGCCCTTGGCGTCGAGGACCGGGAGTTCGGTGCGCGACTGCGTGCCTTCGTGGTGAAAGCCGAGGGGGCCACCATCGACGAGGACGCGATCAAGTCGTACGTCAAGGAAAATCTGGCGCGCTACAAGGTGCCTCGCGACGTCGTGTTCCTCGACGAGTTGCCACGCAACCCGACCGGGAAGGTCCTCAAGCGCGAGCTGCGCGAAATGTGATGCCGCGCATGGTGTTACCGGTCCGATAACGGTCCCTTTTGCGCTGACACCCGCCGTCCTACCCTTGGTGGGGTGGCAACTCGGATATCTCGACATCGATGGGCGCAGCCATGACCGGCGGGGTGTTGTCCGACGAGCAGATTGCCGCCATGACGCCCGCTCAGCGCCGCGATCTGATCCGCCGGCTGCAGCGACCGGTCGACGATATGCGGCCGGCGGGGCTCGCGTCGTTGTTGCGGCGCACGCACCTCGGCCTGATGGCCGGCGGCGCCTTCTTCATGGTGCCGTGGATCGTCTACCTTTCCATCACACTGCCGCCCAGCTATCTCGTCCGGAATTGGACAGTGACGTGGGTGGGTTTCGACACGCTGCTGGTGGGGTTCATGGTCGCGACCGCGGTGCTGGCCTGGCTGCACCGGCAGATGCTGGTGTTCTTCGCCTTCACCACAGGCATCCTGCTGGTCTGCGACGCCTGGTTCGACGTGATGACATCGGATCCCGGTGATCGCCGGGCCGCGGTGCTGACCGCGGTGCTCGGCGGTTTGCCCTTGGCCGCCATCCTCATCGCGGGCGCCCTGAGCATCGTGCGCCTCAATGCCGTGCGGTTGTGGCAGTTGACACCGGACCAGACACTGTGGCGATTGCCCCTGCTGCCATGATCCGACGATGACCCGATGGCGGTTGTACGCGCCTGACTGGGCGAGCGGAAAAGGGCCGGAGGTCCCTACCACCGACGAGCCGTGCACGATTAGCTGGACTGAGTTCTGCACGGGCTGGGTTCCCGGTGGGCGGACCGGGTACCTACCGCCAACCGTCGTCGAACGGCCCGGGGAACGAGACTGAAGAGAGGGCAGCCGGTGATCGCCTCTGCTGTCCGCCGCGCGACCCGAATCGGTGATGTCGCCGGTCGCGACCGCTTACTGCTCGCGGCGCCGTCCACGCGTGTGCGTCACATCGCGGCGTTGGCGACGGGCATCGGCCTCGTCGCACTGCTCGAGGTACTGATCCGCGAACGCGGCGAGGGCGGGTGGAGCGCATTCGGTCGCCTCACCTGGACACTGGCTCTGCTCATCGCCGTGGTGACCGTCACGCGCGGGCTATCGCTCGGACGGCCGGTGGTGGGCGCCCACGCCGTCCTGGCCGTGGCCATGCTGGCGACGGGTCTTGCCGCGCATGTGCTGGGCCGCGGGATCGTCGGTGACGTACTGGTGGTATCGGCCGCGGTGGTATTGACCTGGCCGGCACCGTCACCCTTCGACCCGAAAGACGGTGCGCGGGTGCGACCGCTGGTCGCCGAGACCGAGGACGACCCGTTGGCGCCGTTCGCCGTCGCATCCACCAAGCGGGTGTTCTTCGGCGTCGACGGCTCCGCTGCCGTCACCTATCACACCCGCGTCGGTGTTGCGGTGGTCAGCGGTGATCCGGTCGGCGATCCGGAGGCGTTTCCGGCTGTGGTCGATCAGTTCGCCACGATGTGCCGAGAACTCGGTTGGCGCATCGCGGTGCTCGGCTGTTCCGAGCGACGGTTGGGTTTGTGGCGCGGTGCCGCCGTGGCCGGACAGCGGCTCAAGGCAGTGCCCATCGGCCGCGATGTGGTGATCGACGTGGAGTCGTTCACCATGCAGGGGCGCGCTTTCCGCAATCTGCGGCAGGCGGTGCGAAGGACCGAGCACAGCGGTGTGACCACCGAGCTGCTCCGTGAGGACCGGTTGACCCGATCCCAGCGCCGGGAACTCGAGGCCGTGGTACGAGACTCGCACCGGCAGTGGCGCTTCGAGCGAGGCTTCTCGATGACACTGGACCACGCGTTGGAGGGCCGTTACCCGAGCGTCGTGCTGATGGTCGCGCGCGATCGGCACGGGACTGCGCAGGCCTTTCAGCGGTATGCCCTGGCCGGGTCGGGCAGCGATGTCAGTCTGGATATCGGATGGCGGCGGCCGGGCACGCCGAACGGTATCGACGAACGGATGACCATCGATATGGTCTCGTGGTGCCGCGAGCGCGGCGTCAAACGAATGTCCTTGGCCTTTGCGCCTTTTCCGGAGCTGTTCGAATCCGATCACCGAACCGTCGCGCTACGGATCGCGTACCGGCTGACGCATGTGGCGGACCCGTTGATCAAACTGGAATCGTTGTATCGATACCTGCGCAAGTTCCATGCTCTCGGTGCGCAGCGGTACGTACTGGTGCCGATGTGGCATCTGCCGACCGCGGTGGTGGCTCTGATCAGCCTGGAATTCATGCCCCGGGCGAAGAAGCGGGGCCACCCGCAGACGGAGGTTCCCGGCGATCGTGCCTTCTTGCGACCGATCGGTGTGACGACCGCCCCGCTGCGTCGTGGTCTGCTGGAGGTGCTGCGCACGGGAATAGACGACCGATTCCGCGGGTAGTAACTGCTCGTGAATATCGACCTCTCTGGAAAAACCGCGCTCGTCACCGGCTCCACCCAGGGCATCGGCCTGGCCATCGCTGAAGGCCTGGCCCGCAGCGGGGCCCGGGTGGCGGTCAACGGCCGCACCGCCTCGCGCGTGGACGAAGCGGT
Organism: Mycolicibacterium sp. J2; assembly: GCF_026240945.1. GTDB lineage: Bacteria > Actinomycetota > Actinomycetes > Mycobacteriales > Mycobacteriaceae > Mycobacterium. The sequence goes on along the minus strand of NZ_JAPFPY010000001.1, from coordinate 421,254 downwards.
GCAACAGCTGCGAACCACCGGCGGTGACGTCTTCGGAGTGGCAGCCGATGTCAGCACCGCCGAGGGCACCGACCGGCTGCTGGCCGAACTGCCCGACGTCGACATCCTGGTGAACAACCTGGGCATCTTCGGTGCGGTGCCGGCCCGCGAGGTCACCGACGAACAGTGGCGCACCTATTTCGAGGTGAATGTCCTTGCCGCGGTGCGGCTCATCCGCGCCTATCTGCCGGGCATGACCGAGCGAGGCTGGGGCCGGGCAATCCAGATCGCCAGTGACTCCGCGATCGTGATCCCCGAAGAGATGATCCACTACGGGGTCTCCAAGACCGCGCTGCTGGCGGTGTCACGCGGCTTCGCCAAAGACGCTGCCGGCACCGGGGTGACGGTGAACTCGGTGATCGCCGGGCCGACGCACACCGCCGGCGTGGAGGATTTCGTCTACCAATTGGTGGACAAGACCCTGCCGTGGGACGAGGCGCAGCGCGAATTCATGCGCAAGCACCGGCCGCAGTCGCTACTGCAGCGACTCATCGAACCCGCCGAGATCGCGAATATGGTCACCTATCTGGCGTCGCCGTTGGCGTCGGCCACCACTGGCGGGGCACTGCGAGTGGACGGCGGATACGTCGATTCCATCCTGCCGTGAGCGTCGAGACTACGGTTTGTGACGGGGTTTTCGCGCGAACACGCCACGAACCGTAGTCTCGGCGGCGGCTACGGGTCGCGGGGCAGGCCGAGCAGGCGTTCGGCGATGATGTTGAGCTGCACCTCGGTGGTGCCGCCGTAGATCGTCGTCGCCCGGCTGAACAGCAGGTAATCGGCCCACTTACCGGTGATCTGGTCCTTGTCGCCGATCACGGCGTCGGTGCCGAAGGAGGACACCCCGAACTCGGCGTAACCCTGACCGGTCTTCATCGAGAGCAGTTTGGAGATGGCCGCGGCCGGCATCGGGTCACCACCGGCCAGGGTCAGCAGGGTCGAACGCAGGTTGAGCACCTTGGCGGCATACCCCTCGGCGATGAGCTTGCCCGCGTGGTTCTGCTCGATCTGGTCGAACTGCCCGTCGGCCAGGAACTGCACGAATTGGTCCAGGCTGGCCAGGAACGGCGGCTCACCGCTACCGATGGACACCCGCTCGTTGGTCAAGGTGTTGCGGCTGACCTCCCAGCCACGGTCCACCTCGCCGAGCACCATCGAATCCGGCACGAACACGTCGTCGATGAAGACGGTGTTGAACATGGCGTCGCCGGTCAGCTCGCGCAGCGGCTTCACCTCCACGCCAGGAGATTTCATGTCCAGCAGGAAGTAAGTGATGCCATTGTGCTTGGGGGCGCTGGGGTCGGTCCGGGCCAGCAGGGCGCCCCACTGCGAATACTGGGCACCGGTGGTCCAGATCTTCTGCCCGGTGATCCGCCATCCGCCGTCGACCTTGGTGGCCTTGGTGGTGAGGCTGGCCAGGTCGGACCCGGCGCCCGGCTCGGAAAACAGCTGGCACCAGATCATCTCGCCGCGGAAGGTGGGCGGCAGGAACTGCTGTTGCTGCTCGTCGGTTCCGTAGGCGACGATGGACGGGATGATCCACGCCGCGATACCCATGTTGGGCCGTGCGACCCGCCCGGTGCTGAACTCCTGCGCGATGATGATCTGCTCGACCGGACCCGCGTCCCGACCCCATGGCTTGGGCAGGTGCGGCTGCACCCAACCGCCCTCGGCGATCGCGGTATTGCGCTCCTCGCGCGGAATCTCCTTGAGCGCCGCCACCTCTGCGCGGATCTCCTCGCGCAGCTTCTCGGTCTCCGGGTCCAGGTCGATGTCGAGCTTGCGCAGGCCGGTGCTCGTCGCGGTGTCGACCACCAGCTGCGGATAGTCGGCGGCGCGCCCGAAGCTGGCGGCCAGCACCAGCGCCCGCCGGTAGTAGACATTGGTGTCGTGTTCCCAGGTGAACCCGATACCGCCGTGCACCTGGATGCACTCCTGCGCGCAGTGCTGCGCGGCGACCGGGGCCAGCGTTCCCGCGACGGCCGCGGCGAACTCGAAGTGTGAATCCGTTGTGCCGCCGGCGAACTCGTCGAGCGCGCGGGAGGCATCCCAGACCGCGGCGGTGGCCCGCTCGGTCTCGGCGATCATGCCGGAGCACTTGTGCTTGATGGCCTGGAACTGGCCGATGGGCCGGCCGAACTGTTCACGGATCTTGGCGTACTCGACGGCGGTGTCGGTGGCCCACCGGGCGACGCCGACACATTCGGCCGACAGCAACGTGGTGATGAGCGCGCGGGCATGGCCGCGGGTGAGGTTGGAAAGGACCTTGTCCAGGCCGATCTCGACGGCGTTGGCGCGCACATGCGCCACCGGGCGCAGCGGGTCGATGCTGGTGACGGGTTCGATCTCGAGCGCGTCCGCGTCCAGGACCACCCATTCCTCGCTGCTGTCGATCGACACCGGCAGCACCAGCAGTGCGGCTTGCGCGGCCGCGGGCACCGCTCGCACCTCACCGCGGATGGTGAGCGTGTCGTCGTGCCGGGTGGCCGTCAGCCCCGAATCGATGGCGTAGGCGGCGATGACCGCGCCGGAGGCCAGCCCGCTCAGCAGTTCCGACCGGGGGTCATGGGCCGAGATCAGGGCGCCGGCGATGGCCGACGGCACGAATGGGCCGGGAACCGCGCCGTAGCCGAACTCGGCAAGGGTGATGGCCAGCTCGAGGATGCCGAAGCCCTGCCCGCCGACCTCTTCGGCGAGGTGGACACCGTTCAGTCCTTGTTCGGCGGCCGCCTTCCAATAGCTCGGTGGGTTGGCGATCGGGGTTTCCAACGCCTCGTGCAGCACTTCGGAGGGGGCGACCTTGGCCACCAGGGAGCGGACCGAATCGGCCAGGTCGTTGTGCTCAGGATTGATCGCGATCGGCATATGCGCCCTTCCCTAATAACCGGTGGGTTGGGAACGAGGTTACCCCGTCGTGACGGGCGCCACTCCCGGGGGTTATCTGACTTCGTTTACCAGGTGCACCAGCGGTGCCGCGTCGCGCAGCCGCCGGCAGTTGTCGACCGCCATCTCCAGGTAGCGACGCATGGTGTCGACGGTGTACCACGTGACATGCGGCGTAACCACGACGTTGTCGAGGGTCAGCAGGGCGGACTCGGCCGGCACCGGTTCCTCGGCGAAGACGTCCAGCCCCGCCGCGCTCAGGTGACCGCTGCGCAGCGCGTCGATCAGGGCCTCCTCGTCGAGGATCGGGCCGCGCGACGTGTTGACCAGGACCGCGCCGGGTTTCATCGCGGCGATCTCGCCGGCACCGAGCAGGTGGCGAGTCTGATCGTTGAGCGGGAGGTGCAGCGAGACGATATCGCTGGCGGCCAGCAGCTCGGTCAGGGTGCGCCAGCCGGGGGAGCCGTCGTCGCGCGTGCTGGTGTGGACCACGTCGGCGCCCATGGCCGTGACGATGCTCTCGACCTGTTTGGCGATGTTCCCGTAGCCGATCAGCCCGACCGTGCAGCCGCCGATATCGCGGACGGTTTCACCGAGGCTGGGATCGGACGGCCATCCGCGTCCGGCCCGGGTGGCTCGGTCCAATGCCGGTAGCCTGCGCAGCGCCGCCAGCATCAGTAGCAGGGTGCCCTCGGCCACCGATGGCGCATTGGCACCGGGCATGTTGGCAACCGCGATACCCAGTGCGGTGGCGGTGTCCACGTCGATGGTGTTCACCCCGGCGCCGAGTTTGTGGACCAGCTTGAGGCGCCTGCCCTGCTGCAGATCCTGTCCTGCGAGGGGGCGCAGGACATGCCAGATCACCTCGGCGTCGGGCAGTTCGCGGTAGAACATCGCGTCGTCATCCTCGGCGCACCACCTGATGTCCAGCCAATCAGACTCCGGCACAACGAAATCCAACACCTTGGGTCCTGGAGTGAAATGCGCGAGAACTCGCACCGGCGGGTGCTCACGCGAGGGGTCATCGGCTAGCGCCACCGCTTCGCGATCCATTTGGCGATCGTATCGGCCTGTTCGCTCCGGGCGCCCGGGGTGGTGAAGTAGTGATCCGTGTCGATCGAGCGCAGCGTCTTGTCCTGTGCCGCGAGGGCGTCGTAGATGCGTTGTGCGTCCGACGGATACACCCCGGTGTCCTGGTCTGCGTTGATCACCAGGGCCGGGCAGTCGATGAGTGCCAAATGCGGCTCGGCCCTGGTCTGGGCGTGGCGCAGGCTCCACATGCCGAGCCAGTTGCGTAGCGTGCAGGCCGCCGCGATACCCCGAGCGGATCGGTTGGCATGCATGGGAACTCCTGCATAGCACAGGTTCGCTTGGCGTCTGGTCGGTTCCAACGTGGGGTCCACCATCCGTGGGTCGGCCCACGTACGCGAGACCGAGAACGGCCGGTCGCTGAAGCCGGCCGCGCGCACGCGCTTGAGCTCGGCCTCGGCCCAATCGGTGATGGACTCGTTGCGTGCGACCTGTGCCGCGCGGTATCGGGTCACGAAGTCCTCGGAGTACGGTGGACCGTTCTGCTTGTGAAACAGGTCCAGCGTGAGATCGGTTGCCACCGGGTCGTTCTCGTCGATCACCGCGGCATCCATCCAGGCTGTCAGGACGTCGGGTCGGCCGGGATGTGCGGCGCTGGCGATGTACCCGTCGGCCGGCGGCAGGTCGGACATACCGGCTGCCGGGCGCATGCCCTCCAGCGCCGGCCCGACGTGGTTGTGCAGCGCCTGCGCCTGATAGGCCGCCATCAGCGATCCGCCACCGGAATTGCCTAGCAGCACCACGGTTTCGATGTTCTGCACCTCCCGCAGCCAGCGCACGCCCACGCCGATGTCGACGAGTGCGTGGTCGAGCAGGAAGCTGCTCTCGAAGCCGCGGAATCGCGTGTTCCAGCCCAGGAAACCGATGCCCCGGGTGGCCATGTAGTCGGCGAGATAGTGCTCGGAGAAATCGATCTGATAATGCGTGGCGACCATGGCGATCTTGGGCTTTCGGCCGACACCGCGGTAGTAGAGCCCCTGACACGGGTGGCCGCCGGCGCCGGCGCGCAGGGCGGTCGGTGAGTCCAGTCCGACGAACTCACGGGATACACCGGCGGCTGCGCTCCTGCTCATGGTGCGGCGGTCCCCTCGTGGTAGATCGTCCGATAGAAGATGTTGGCCAGTGTGGCGATGCACGCTTCGTCGTCGACCGTGGCCGCGCCGTCGCCGCTGAGCTGGGTGTAACAGAACTGGTTGAGCATCGACACCAGGGCCACCGCCACCAGCCGAGGGTCGTCGTCCGGGCAGAATCCTTGGCGCTGAGCATCTTTGACCATGGTGGTGATGAGGCCGATCGGCAGCGCGCAGATATCGCGCCAGTACTGCGCGAAGTCGTCGTTGATCATGGCCAGCTGTGAGACGCTGATGATCTCGGCGAGCCGATGCCGATAGGTGTGCCAGTGCGCGGCGGCTGCGGCGCGCGCCCGCTCGGCATTGCTCAGCCCCGGTTCGGCGGCTGCACGTGCGCGGTCCCGAGCCTCGTCGCGAAACCGCAGTGCCCACTGCCGCACCATGGCTTCTTTGGAGTCGTAATAGTTGTAGAACGACGCGGTGGAACGGCCGGCCTCGGCCGCGATGTCGGCGATGGTTGCGGCCAGTATCCCCTTGCGAGCCACCACATTCCGCGCCGCGATGTCGATCGCGGCCTGAGTCTGGCGTCCGCGCACGGTCGGCAGTTGCACGCGTGCGGTCACCGAGTTGCCTCTCCTCCGGTAGGGCATTGATCGAAACTGAATCTGATGTTAGATTCAGTTTCGGATCTGCGCTAGAGGTGGGAGATCGTCGTGATCAAGCCGGACAATCCGAATCCCGAATTCCAGCTCGGCGGTATCAACCATGTCGCGTTGGTGTGTTCGGACATGCAACGCACCGTCGACTTCTACTCCGGCACCCTCGGTATGCCGCTGATCAAGGCGATCGACCTGCCCGGCGGTATGGGACAGCATTTCTTCTTCGACGCGGGCAACGGCGACTGCGTCGCCTTCTTCTGGTTCGCCGACGCACCCGACGGTGTCCCGGGGATCTCGGCGCCGATAGCGCTTCCGGGCCTGGGCGAGATCACCAGCGCGGTCTCGACGATGAACCACCTGGCGTTCCACGTACCGCCGGAGAAGTTCGACGAGTACCGGGAGAAGCTCAAGAGCAAGGGCGTTCGGGTCGGGCCCGTACTCAACCACGACGAGAGCCAGTGGCAGGCCTCGCCAACCCTGCATCCGGGGGTGTACGTGCGGTCTTTCTACTTCCAGGACCCGGACGGCATCACGCTGGAGTTCGCCTGCTGGGTCAAGCAGTTCGATCCGGACGAGCCCAAGGTGGCACCGCGTACCGCGGCCGATCGCCGGGTCAAGGTCTGACATCGCACCCTCTTGACACCTGTCCAAGTCGAGCGGCACTATCTGGAAACAACCGTTCGCACATTTGGGTAGGGGTGTCCATGACCATTGCCGAACGCCCGGTCAACGAGGCTGCGCGTCGCGCGTCGCGCCGGCTGCGCTGGGGCGCCAGCTTCGACGACGGGCTGATGGGAGTGGCGTTGTTGGCCGGCCCGGCGAACGTGATCATGCAGTTGGGCCGCCCCGGCGTCGGCTACGGCGTGATGGAGAGCAGGGTCGACAGCGGTCGGGTGGACCTGCACCCCATCAAGCGGGCCAGAACCACTTTCACCTATCTGGCGGTCGCCGGCCGGGGCAGCGAAGCGCAGAAGGCGGCCTTTCGGCGTGCGGTCAACCGGGCGCACGCGCAGGTCCATTCCACCCCGGACAGCCCCGTGCAGTACAACGCCTTCGACAAGGATCTGCAGCTGTGGGTGGCGGCGTGCTTGTACAAGGGCGCGGTCGACGTGTACCGACTGTTCGTCGGGGAGATGGACGACGACACGGCCGACCAGCACTATCGCGACGGCATGACATTGGGCACCACCCTGCAGGTGTCACCGGAGATGTGGCCTGCCGATCGCGCTGCCTTCGACAAGTACTGGGCCGAATCACTGGATCAGGTGCATATCGACGACGCGGTGCGTGAGTACCTTTACCCCATCGCGGTGGCGCGGTTGCGCGGCTTACAACTGCCCGGCCCGCTGCAGCGGCACGCCGAGGAGTGGGCCGGGTTGATCACCACCGGATTCCTGCCGCAGCGATTCCGCGACGAAATGCGGTTGCCGTGGGATGCCCGGCGTCAGCGCCGCTTCGACCGGTTGATGAGGGTGCTGCGGATGGTCAACAACGCCATGCCCTCAGTCGTGCGGCAGTTCCCGTTCAACGTTCTGCTCAAGGACCTCGATTGGCGGATCCGGACCGGCCGCCCTCTGATTTAGCCGGGCTTTAGCCAGTCCCAGCCAACTTATGGCGCGCGCGCCGGAACCTCGTGGGAACCGGCCGAATCGCGCAAATCACAAGGTCGCGCGGTACCGGACGTCTCGACAGTTAGCTTATGCAATGCTAACTTCACCGGAGTTAGCATAGGCAAACTTAAGGAGACGGCGGGCGGCGTTGTGCCCCGCGATGGCATATGGATACGGTCACTGGCACGCTCACGCCGAGCGTAGGAGGAGCGCGCGTCGACCGTGACGTCGCAAGCAGGTTCGCGACGTGTTGTCGCGCCCTGGGACTGTCGGTGCACGATCGGCAGCGTCCCGCTGACCTGGCCGCCGCCCGGTCGGGCTTCACCGAGCTGACGCGCATCGCCCGGGAGCACTGTGACGGGTGGGTGGGCCTGGCCGCCGCGGGAGCGGGAACCGGCGAGCAGGCCGGCCGGGTCATCGAAACCATCTGGCGCACGGCCGCGACGCTGGGCGTCCTGCAGCGCGATATCGACCTGCACCCAGGTGCGCTCGGCTTCACCTACGACACCGGGCTGTATCTGCAGTTCCGGGCGACCGACCGCGACGATATCCAGCTCGCCTACGCCGCCACCCTGGCCGATTCCGGTGACTTCGCCACCGCGGACGGCCTGGTGGCCGAGCTGGTCGAGCGCCGGCCCCGCTGGCTACAAGCGCGCTGGGTCCGGGTCGCGATCTTCCACCGCACCCGGCGGTGGGCCGACGTGGTGCGCCTGCTCACTCCCGTCGTCAACGCCCCCGACCTCGATGAGCGCTACGCGCACGCCGCCCGGATAACCCTCGGTATCGCACTGGCCAATCTCGCAATGTTCGCCCCGGCGATCTCGCACCTGGAGAACCCGGAAGGACCGGTTGCGGTGGCCGCGGTGGACGGCGGGCTGGCCAAGGCGCTCTCGCTGCGCGCCCAGGGCGAGACCGACGAGGCGGCCGACGTGCTGGCCGCGCTGTACGCCGCCAATCCCGAGCATGCTGGAATCGAAGAGGCCCTGCAGGATTCGTCGTTCGGGCTGGACACCACCACCGCGGCGCGGATCGACGCGCGCACCAATCCGTGGGATCCGGACACCGAGCCTGGCGAAGGCGACTTCGTCGATCCGGGGGCCAAGGAGCGCAAGGCGCACCTGCTCACCGAGGCCGAGGCCGAACTGGCCGAGTTCATCGGCCTCGACGAGGTCAAATATCAGGTGGCCCGGCTGAAGAGTTCGGTGGCAATGTCGATCCGGCGACAGGAGCGGGGGTTGGCCGTCGCCCAGCGCACCAACCACCTGGTGTTCGCCGGGCCGCCCGGTACCGGCAAGACCACCATCGCCCGCGTCGTCGCCAAGATCTATTGCGGCCTGGGACTGTTGAAGAAGGAAACGGTGCGTGAGGTGCACCGCGCCGACCTCATCGGTCAGCACATCGGCGAAACCGAAGCCAAGACCAACGCGATCATCGACAGTGCGTTGGACGGCGTGCTCTTCCTCGACGAGGCCTACGCTCTGGTGTCCACCGGCGCCAAGAACGACTTCGGTCTGGTGGCCATCGATACCCTGCTGGCCCGGATGGAGAACGACCGCGACCGGTTGGTCGTCATAGTGGCCGGATACCGCGCCGACCTGGACCGCTTCCTGGACACCAACGAGGGCCTACGTTCGCGCTTCACCCGCAGCATCGACTTCCCGTCCTACAGCGCAGCGGAACTGGTCGAGATGGCGATGCGAATGGCGGAGAAGCGAGACAGCGTCTTCGAGGTGGCGGCACACGACGAAATGGAGAAGTTGTTCGCGCAGCTGGCGCAGGGATCCACCCCGGATGCCGATGGCGTTGCGCGACGCAGCCTCGACATCGCCGGTAACGGCCGTTTCGTCCGAAACCTTGTCGAACGTTCCGAAGAGGAACGTGAGTACCGATTGGACCACTCGCATTCCGACGACTTCACCGATGACGAACTGATGACCATCACTGCCGACGACGTGAGTCGCTCGGCCGGCCCGCTGCTGCGCGGTCTCGGCCTGACGGTGCCCGAATGAGCGCACTGGACAACGACGACCGCCGCGAATTCGTCTCGCGCACACCGGTGAACGACAACCCGGACCAGATCCGCCACCGGCGCGGCTTCGTCACCCGGCATCAGGTGTCGGGCTGGCGATTCATGATGCGCCGCATCGCCTCCGGGGTCGCCTTGCACGACACCCGGATGCTGGTGGATCCGCTACGCAGCCAGAGCCGCGCGGTACTCGTCGGCGCCCTGGTGCTGGCCACCGGGCTGGCCGGTTGCTTCGTTTTCTCGCTGATCCGGCCCGCCGGGGACGCCGGCACGTCGACCATCCTGGCCGACCGGGACACGTCCGCGCTGTACGTGCGCATCGGCGATGTGGTGCATCCCGCCCTCAACCTCACCTCGGCCCGGCTGATCGCCGGCCGGCCCGACAACCCGACTCTGGTCAAGAGCAGCGAGATCGACCGGTTCGCCCGCGGCAACCTGATCGGGATCCCCGGCGCTCCGGAACGTATGGTGCAGAACACCTCTCGGGCAGCGGACTGGACGGTGTGTGATACCACCACCTCGACTACCGGTGCTCCGGCGGGGGTCTCCGTGCTGGCCGGAACGCCGGACCAGTCCGGCGAGCGCGCCGCGTCGTTGCCGTCCGACCACGTCGTACTGGTGCAGAACGTCGGCGGCGTGCACGCCGGGACGTGGCTGTTGTGGAACGGTAAGCGCAGCCCCATCGACCTGGGGAACCGGGCCATCACCGACGCGCTGGGTCTCGGCGCCCAGATCCCTGCTCCGCGGGTCATCGCCCCGGGCCTGTTCAACGCCATCCCCGAGTCGGCGCCCCTGGTGGCTCCCGCGCTGCCCGGCGCAGGCACTGCGCCGCGCTACGCGTTGCCGGTGCCGGCTCCGGTCGGTGCCGTGGTGGCGGCCTACCAGGCGGACAACACCATCCGCTATTACGCCGTCGAGGCCGAAGGCCTGCAACAGATCCCACCGGTGTTGGCGGCCATCCTGCGCAACACCGATTCCTACGGCCTGCAACAGCCGCCGCGGCTCGGCGCCGACGACGTGGCGCGGCTCCCGGTGGCTTCGGGAATCGACACCGCTGCCTACCCGCCCGATGAGATCACCCCGGTGGATGCCACGGCGGACCCCGTGACCTGCGCGCACTGGTCCAAGCCGGCCGGCGCCACCGAAAGTTCGCTGACCCTGCTGGTCGGCGCCGCGCTGCCGGTCCCGGACGGGCTGCACACCGTCGACCTGGTGGCTGCCGGCTCCGGCGGAACCGCCGATCGTGTCGCCCTGCCCGCGGGCCGCGGATACTTCGTCCAGTCAGTGGGCGCAGAACCCGGTGCACCACAAGCTGGCTCGGTGTTCTGGGTGAGCGATACCGGGGTGCGGTATGGCATCGATACCGTCGCTGACTCCAAAGCGGTCGAAGCGCTGGGCCTTACCCAGCCGCCGGTGCCCATCCCGTGGTCGGTGCTCACCCAGTTCGCGGCCGGGCCGACGCTGTCGCGCGCCGACGCGCTGGTGGCCCACGATGCCTTGCCCGCCGACCCCAAACCTGGCGTGGTCAACACCGCGCGCGAGGGAGAAAACTGATGAGCCGGTTGATTTTCGAGGCTCGGCGGCGCCTGCCCGCACCGGAGGTCCGGAAGGGCGCCATCACCATCGAGGCGCCGCCCACACTGCCGCGGCTGGTGCCGCCTTCGCTTCTGCGCCGGGTGCTGCCCTACCTGATCGTCATCCTCATCGTCGGCATGATCGTGGCGCTGGTCGCCACCGGCATGCGGCTGATCTCCCCGACGACACTGTTCTTCCCCTTCGTGCTGCTGCTGGCAGCCACCGCGCTGTACCGGGGCTCGGACAACAAACTGCGCACCGAAGAGGTCGACGCCGAACGCGCCGACTACCTGCGCTACCTGTCGGTGGTGCGGGACAACGTGCGGGCGCAGGCCGGGGATCAGCGTGCGGCACTGGAATGGTCACACCCGAATCCGGATCTGCTGGCGGCGATCCCGGGTACCCGCAGGCAGTGGGAGCGCGACCCGCATGACGCCGACTTCCTGGTGCTGCGGGCCGGTCTGCACGACGCGCCGTTGTCGGCCGCGCTGCGTGTCAAAGACGCCGTCGACGAGGTCGACCTGGAACCGGTCTCCCACACCACGCTGCGCGGTCTGCTCGATGTGCACCGGATTGTGCGGTCGGTGCCTGCGGGGATCGAGGTGGCCAAGGTCTCCCGGATCACCGTGCTCGGTGATCGTGACGAGGTCCGGGCCGCGGTGCGGGCCTGGCTGGCGCAGGCGGTCACCTGGCATGACCCTGCCGTGCTCGGCGTGGCCCTGGCCAGCCCCGACTTGGAGCAGCCGGACTGGTCCTGGTTGAAATGGCTGCCCCACACCGATATCCCGGGCACCGCTGACGGTGTCGGACCAGCGCGCTATCTGGCGAGCGGCGCCGATGACCTGCGCGCGCTGCTGGAACCGGTGCTCACCGACCGCGGCCCCTTCACCGGCGCGGCCGCGGGCAAGCACCTGCTGATCGTGCTCGACGACCCGGAGATCGACGCCGACGAAATCCTCGACCGGGCCGGAGCCGCCGGTGTGACCCTGATCCACTGCGGTACCAAAGAGCCACACCGCGAACAATATGCGGACCCGGAGCGGCCGATCCTCAGAGTCGGCGAAGGCAGGATCGCGCGGTGGCAGAGCGGCGGCTGGCAGCCCTATATCGACGCCGCCGACACCTTGTCCGCCGCCGCGGCCACCCACCTGGCGCGCCGGTTGGCCCGCTGGGATTCCAATCCGGACCGGACGCGCACTGCCGCGTCGGGCGCCTCGACGTTCACCACGCTGTTCGGTATCCCGGATGCCTCCGCCCTGGATGTCGCGAGCCTGTGGGCGCCGCGCAGCCGCGACGAGGAACTTCGGGTGCCGATCGGCGTGACCGCCACCGGTGAACCCTTGATCTTCGACCTCAAGGACGAGGCCGAGGGCGGCATGGGCCCGCACGGCCTGATGATCGGTATGACCGGATCGGGCAAATCCCAGACGCTGATGTCGATTCTGTTGTCGCTGTTGACCACTCATCCGGCCGACCGGCTCATCGTCATCTACGCCGACTTCAAGGGTGAGGCCGGCGCCGACATCTTCCGGCACTTCCCGCAGGTTGTCGCCGTCATCTCCAACATGGCCGAGAAGCGGTCGCTGGCCGACCGGTTCGCCGACACCCTGCGCGGTGAGGTGGCCCGGCGTGAACAGCTGCTCAGGGACGCCGGCCGCGCAGTGCAGGGCAGCGCGTTCAACTCGGTGGCCGAATACGAGGCGGCGATCGCGGCTGGGCACGACCTCGCGCCCATCCCGACCCTGTTCGTGGTGGCCGACGAGTTCACCCTGATGCTCGCCGAGCATCCCGAGTACGCCGATCTGTTCGATTACGTGGCGCGCAAGGGCCGGTCGTTCCGCATTCACATCCTGTTCGCGTCGCAGACCTTGGACGTCGGCCGGATCAAGGACATCGACAAGAACACCTCCTACCGGATCGGCCTGAAGGTGGCCAGCCCCTCGATCAGCCGGCAGATCATCGGCGTGGAGGACGCCTTCCACATCGAGGCCGGGCGGGAGCACAAGGGTGAGGGCTTCCTGGTGCCCGCCCCCGGCGCGACGCCGATCAAGTTCCGCAGCACCTACGTCGACGGCATCTACGACCCGCCCCGCACCGCACGTTCCGTGGTGGTGCAGTCCCTTCCGGAACCGCAGCTGTTCACCGCGGCACGGGTGGAGCCGGCGGTCGAGACCGTGATCCTGTCGAGCGAGCCGGACGAGGCGCCGATCCCGCGCAAGCTGATCACCACCATCGGTGAGCAACTGGCGGCCTACGGTCCGAAGGCGCCGCAGCTGTGGCTGCCGCCGCTGGAAGAATCCATCCCACTGGCCGACCTGCTGGCACATGTCGAGGGACACCGGTTCCGCTGGCCGCTCGGTGAGATCGACAAGCCGTTCGAGATGCGGCGGGACACATTGGTTTTCGCGGCCGACACGGCCGCGGGCAACGTCGTGGTGCACGGTGGGCCGAAGTCCGGAAAGTCGGGTGCGTTGCAGACGTTCATGCTGTCGGCGGCGGCCCTGCACGCCCCGGGTGAGGTCAGCTTCTACGTGCTGGACTACGGCGGCGGGCAGCTGGCGCCGATGGCCGACCTGGCCCACGTGGGTGCGGTTGCCTCACCACTGGAGCCCGAGCGGATCCGCCGCACCTTCGCCGAACTGGAGCAGTTGCTGCTCGCCCGGCAGGAACGCGGCTCGGCGGCCGGTGCCGGCGGGTACGCCGACGGCTACGGTGAGGTCTTCCTGCTCATCGACAACCTGTATGCCTTCAGCCGCGACAACGTCGACACATTCAACACCCGTAATCCCCTGCTGTCCAGGGTGACCGAGCTGGTCAACACCGGGTTGGCGTACGGCATCCACGTGGTGATCACCACGCCGAACTGGCTCGAGGTGCCGCTGGCCATGCGGGACGGGCTGGGGCTGCGCCTGGAGCTCAAGCTCAACGATTCGCACGACAGCAATGTCCGGGTGGTCGGCGCGCTGCGCAGGCCCGCCGAGGCCGTGCCGGCCGACCAGCCGGGCCGCGGCCTGACCATGGCCGCCGAGCACTTCCTGTTCGCCGAGCCGGACCTGCGCCTGATTCCCGCGATCAACGCCAAGTACCCGGATCAACACGCCCCGGAGTTACGGTTGCTGCCCACCCAGCTATCCCCAGATGTATTGGGCCCGTTGTACGTCGGTGCCGAACAGGTGGTCATCGGCCAGCGCGAACAGGATCTGCGCCCGGTGGCGATCGACTTTGCCCGCAACCCGCTGATGATGGTGTTCGGCGATACCCGCTCGGGCAAGACCACGCTGCTTCGCCACCTGATCCGGACGATCCGGGTCAACTCGACCGAGGATGACATCGCGTTCACCGTCGTGGACCGCCGCCTGCACCTGGTGGACGAGCCGCTGTTCCCCGACAACGAGTACACCGCCAACATCGACCGGGTCACGCCCGCGATGCTCGGGCTGTCCGCGTTGCTCGACAAGCGCCGGCCACCGGCCGGGTTGTCCCCGCAGGAATTGCGCAACTGGACGTACACGGGGCACACCCACTACCTGATCATCGACGACGTCGACCAGATCCCGGACGGGCCCGCCGTCAGCGGACCGTACGTCGGGCAGCGGCCGTGGACATCGTTGCTGGGCTTGCTGTCGCAAGCCGGGGACCTGGGGCTGCGGGTCATCGTCACCGCGCGGGCCAGCGGTTCGGCGCATGCGGTGATGACCGCGCCGCTGCTGCGCAGGCTCAACGACCTGCAGGCGAACATCCTCATGCTCTCGGGCAGTGCGGCCGACGGCGGCAAATTGCGCGGACACCGGTTCCACCGGCTGCCCCCCGGGCGTGCCGTGCTGCTGAGCGACAGCGCCGACGCCACCCACGTGCAGTTGGTGAATCCCTTCGCTGCAGAACATGTTTCGTCCGGTACAAACGGAAAGGAATACAGCTGATGACGCTGCGTGTCGTTCCCGAAGGTCTGACTGCGGCGGCCGCCGCGGTGGAGGCGCTCACCGCCCGGCTGGCCGCGGCGCACGCCGCCGCCGCACCGGTGGTGAATGCGGTACTGCCGCCGGCCGCCGACCCGGTGTCGCTGCAGACCGCTGCCGGTTTCAGCGCGGCGGGCACCGAGCACAACGCGGTCGCCGCGCTGGCCGTGGAGGAGCTGGGCCGGTCGGCCGCCGGGGTGGCCCAATCGGGGGCCAGTTACGCCGCCGGTGATGCGCTGGCCGCCTCGTCGTACCTGATCGCCCGCGGCTGAGTCGATGACAAATCCCGTCGCTTCGCTCGCCCAGGCATGACAGCCCCCATCTGGATGGCGCTGCCGCCCGAGGTGCACTCGGCCTTGCTCAGCAGCGGTCCGGGACCCGGGCCGCTACTGGCTGCCGCAGGGGCCTGGCAATCCCTCAGCGCCGAATACGCCTCCGCTGTCGCCGAACTGACCGCCACCCTGGGCAGCGTCGGCGCCGGTTCGTGGGAAGGCCCGAGCGCCGAACAGTACATTGCCGCGCACCAGCCGTACCTGGCCTGGCTGGCCCAAGCCGGCGCCAACAGCGCGATCGCGGCCGCCCAGCACGAGACCGCGGCGGCTGCCTACAGCACCGCGCTGGCCACCATGCCGACGCTCGCGGAACTGGCGGCCAATCACGTCATCCACGGAGTGCTGTTGGCCACCAACTTCTTCGGTATCAACACGATCCCGATCGCGGTGAACGAGGCCGACTACGTCCGGATGTGGATCCAGGCGGCCACCGTGATGAGCACCTACCAAGCGGTGTCGGCGGCGACCGTCGCGGCCACACCCGCATTGCCGCCGGCGCCGATGCTGGTCAAGCCCGGGGTCGGCGAAGCGGGCAACGCCACCGCGACGGCCACCCAATCGGTCGCGCAGGCACAGGCACTGGATTCCGGTACCGCGCTGGACAGTTCGAACTCGATCCTGAGCTACCTGGAGTCCTACATCAAGTCGCTGCCGGGCGGCGACCTCATCTGGGATTTCCTGCAGAACCCGATCGGGACGACGCGGCAGATCATCATCGACTTCCTCACCAATCCGTCCGCGGCGCTGGTGCAGTGGGGGCCGTTGCTGGCAGCGCTGCTATACCAGGCCATCTTCCAGCCGGTGGGCTGGGGCACGTGGGGCGCGTTGCTCATCGCACCGTTCCTGCTGCCGGTGCTGGCCGGGGTCGGCCTCGGCATGCTCGGGCTGTTGGCGCTGCTGCCGGAACCCGAGGTACCCGCCGAGGCGGCGCCCGAGGCGCCTGCGCCACAGCGGGCCGATCAGCCCAACGTGTGGCCGGTGGCCAGCGTTGCCCCGACCATCGGCACCCCGGCAGGCACTCCGGCCGGGGCGCCGGCCGGTACGGCGCCCGCCGGCGCGCCTGCCGCCACCCCGGCAGCGGCCACCACCGTCGCCTACGCGGTGCGTGGTGGCGACCCGGGTGAGGGCTTCACGCCGGTGATCCGGGACCGCACCGCGGCCAAGGCGCCGGCCTCCGGATCGGCGGCCGCGGTGGGGTCGGCGGCGGCGCTGAGCGCCGCCGAACGCCGGAAACGGCGCCGCAAGAAGGCCGCCGAGATCCAGGATTTCGCGTATGCCGACGAATACCTGGACTACGACGAGAACGACGACCGCCCACCGGTGCCGCACGAGCAGGAGCCCGCAGTCACCGCGTCCACCCGCGGGGCGGGAACGATGGGCTTCACCGGTGCGGTCAGCGGTGACGCCGAGAACACCGCCGCCGCCGGCCTGACCGAGCTGACCGGTGACCAATTCGGTGGGGGACCGGTCAATCCGATGTTGCCGGGAAACTGGCAATCCGATGGACAAGGGGGACAACGTAACTGAACGCAGCACCGAACGTGACCGCCACTGATCGACACCTGGAGAAAGAAATCCCATGAGCATGCTCGACGCCCACATCCCGCAGATCATCGCCTCGGAGACCGCCTTCGGCGCCAAGGCCGCGCTGATGCGCAGCACCATCGCCCAGGCTGAGCAGGCCGCGACGGCCTCGCAGGCCTTCCACATGGGCGAGGCCTCGGCCGCGTTCCAGGCCGCGCACGCCCGTTTCATCGAGGTGGCCGCCCGGGTCAATGCGCTGCTGGACATCGCCCAGGCCAATCTCGGCGACGCGGCGGGCACCTACGTGGCGCAGGACGCCGCCGCCGCCAGCAGCTACACCTCCATCTGACCTTCCACCAGGAGAACACCATGTCGCAGATCATGTACAACTACCCGGCCATGCTGGGGCTCGCCGGTGAGATGGCCGGGTACGCGGGCGCCCTGAACGCCGTGGGGGCGGATATCGCCGCGGAGCAGGCCGCGCTGGGCAGCGCCTGGCAGGGTGACACCGGGATGACCTACCAGGCCTGGCAGGCCCAGTGGAACACCAGCATGAGCGAGCTGGTCCGGGCGTACCAGGCGATGGCCAGCACACACGAAACCAATACCGTCGCGATGAACGCCCGCGACCAGGCCGAGGGTGCCAAGTGGGGCTAGATGGCTGCTAATGCGGTCGAGCTGACCGTCGAGCAGGCCTGGTACCTCGCCGAGTTGACCGGTTCCGGCTCGCTTCCATGGGTGCTGGCGATCACGCCGCCCTACAGTGACCCGTCCGCCGGTGCCGCCTTCGCGGCAGCTCGCACCGCCGAACTGGTCGAGTTGGACGTGCTTTCCCGGCAAGGGGTGGTGAATCACGCTGTTGCCCAGTGGATTCGGGTGACCTGCCGGGCCCGGCAATGGCTGGAGCTGCGGGTGGTGAGCCCAGGCGGCGGCATGCTACGGGGTGTGGTCGGCAGGCGCCAGGACAGCACCGTCGTCGCGCTGCGCAGCGGTGGACTGGTGACCTTCACCGAGGTTGACCTCGCCGACCCGGACGATATGGTGCCGGTGGTCACCGCCGGCCTACCCGGACGGCGGCCGGCCGACTTCGACGAGTTCGCCATCCCCATGCGGGCCGGAGCGCGCGCCGACGAGAAGATTCGCAGCGGCGTCGAGCTTGCCGAAGTCGTTGCCTACCTGGGTATCCCATCGTCGGCACGGCCGGTGGTGGAGGCGGTGTTCACCGGTCCGCGCAGCTACGTCGAAATCGTGGCCGGGGAACACCGGGACGGCTACCGGGTGAGCACGGAGGTGGGGGTCAGCGTCGTAGACTGCGGCGCCGGACGCATCCTGGTGCACCCACACCGGGCGTTCGACGGGGAATGGGTGTCGACCTTCACCCCGGGTGCCGGCCCGGCGATCGCCGCCGCGGTGGACCGCCTGACCGCAAGCCTGCCGGACGGTTCGTGGTTCACCGACACGAGCAGCGACCAACCGTCAGCCACACCGTCCGACCGAGATTTCGACCAGAGAATGGAAGACCGATGCCCGACAACACTGTGATTCCGATCGTGCGGGTGGCCGTGCTGGCCGCCGGTGCCGATGAGGAGTCCGGTCGCGCGGCCGGCCGGCTCACCGAGCTGGCCCTGCCCGCCGAACTTCCGCTCCGCGAGATCATCCCGGCCGTGCAGCGCACCGTGCTGCCGGCCGACGATCTCGACGGCACGCCTGTCAGGCTGAGCCTGGCCCCGATCGGCGGCGCACCGTTCAGTTTGGACGCCACCCTGGACACCGTCGGCGTGGTAGACGGGGATCTGCTGACGTTGCAGGAGATCCCGGCCGGTCCGGCCGCACCACGCATCATCGAGGACATCGCCGATGCCGCGGCCATCTTCTCCGCCACCGGCGAACGCGCCTGGGGGGCACGTCAGATCCAACGGGGAGCCGCTGTAGCGGGGATCGCCCTGCTGCTGCTGGCCACCGCTTCGGCGGCCACCTTCCGGGTCGGCGCCGGTCATGCGGGCGGGCTGTTCGCGCTGGCCGCGGTCGCCGTCGTCGCGGTGGTGGCATCGCTGGTCGCGCGGCCCAGGTCGGCTTCGTTGGGCACGGTGCTGGCGGTGACCGCACTGGCACCGGTGGCCGCAGCGTTCGCGTTGGCCGTCCCCGGTGACTTCGGCGCGGCGCAGCTGCTGCTTGCCGCGGCCGCGGTGACCGCTTGGTCGATCATCGGCATCGTCGTGTTCGAGCGCGCCATCGCGACGTTCACCGCGACCGCAGTCACCGGATTCGGTGTACTGCTGTTCGCCGCCCTGGACTCGGTGTGGGAGCTCACCAGCACCCGGATCGGCTGCGGATTACTCGTTTTCGCGCTCGTCGTCACGGTCCAGGCCGCCCAATTGTCGGCATTGTGCGCCCGGCTGCCCGTCCCCGTCATTCCCGCGCCGGGTGACCCCACCCCGTCCGCGCCGTCGATGCGGGTACTGGCGGATCTGCCCCGCCGGGTCCGCGTCACCAATGCCCACCAGACCGGTTTCCTGGCCGCCGGCGTTCTGCTGTCGGTCACCGGTTCGGTGATGCTGGTCAGCGGGTCCGTGGTGTCGCCGTGGGCGTGGGTTCTGGTGGTTGCCGCGGCCGTCGGGACGGCCCTGCGCGCCCGGGTTTGGGATTCGCCGGCCTGCAAGGCCTGGCTGCTGAGTCATTCGTTTCTGGTGACGGCGGCGCTGCTGATCGTCCTGCTGGTCACCCATCGCTATGCCGCGGCCTGGTGGGTGCTCGGCGTGTTGAGCGTTCTGGTCGCCGGCTGGGTGCTGGTGGCGCTGAACCCTCGCATCGCCGCGCCGGAGACCTATTCGTTGCCGGCCCGCCGGTTGCTCGGCTTCGTGGCGGCCGCGACGGACGCCTCGGTGATCCCGCTGGCTGCCTACCTGCTCGGACTGTTCACATGGGTGTTGAATAGGTGAACGGATCCCGCTGTCGTGCAGCAGTGGTCGGCACCATCGGCGCCGTGGTGCTGCTGAGCTGCCCCGCCGCGGGAGCCGTCACGCCGCCGGCCGTCGACGCTGCGGCGGCGCCACCCACGGGTGCGGCGGGTCCGGTGCAGCCCATGGCGCTGCGCACCCCGTGCGTGACCACCGGTGTGCTACCCGGCACCGATCCTGCGGCGGTCAACCCGAACCAGGTGACCCTCGACCTGCCCCGTGCCTGGCAGTACAGCCGAGGCGACGGACAAACCGTCGCTGTCATCGACACCGGCGTCCGCCCCGGCCCGCGGCTACCGAACGTAGAGCCGGGCGGTGATTTCGTCGAAGCCGGTGACGGACTGTCCGACTGCGACGGTCATGGCACGCTGGTCGCCGGGCTGATCGCCGGACAGCCCGGCCCGGACGGATTCTCCGGTGTGGCGCCCGGCGCCCGGCTGGTGTCGATCCGCCAGACCTCCGCGCACTATTCGCCCGCACAGCAGGGTGCCGATCCGGTACTCACCCGTGCCGGCATCGATATCGCGACGCTGGCCCGAGCTGTGGTGCGAGCGGCCGACCTGGGTGCGCGGGTCATCAACATCTCCGTGGTGACCTGCCTACCCGCAGACAACACCGTCGACCAGTCCGCCCTCGGCGCGGCGCTGCGGTACGCCGCGGTCGACAAGGACGCCGTCATCATCGCGGCGGCCGGTAACAGCAGTGCCACCACCGCAACCGGAACATCCTGTGCGGCAAACCCACTCGCCGACCCGGCCCGCCCCGAAGACCCCCGGAACTGGGGTGGCGTCACATCGGTGTCCATCCCGTCGTGGTGGCAGCCCTATGTGTTGTCGGTCGGCGCGCTGACTCGGCAGGGCGAACCAGCATCGTTCACCATGGCCGGACCGTGGGTCGGCATCGCAGCCCCGGGCCAGGACATCACCTCGCTGAGCAACAGCACCGACGGCGCACTGGCCAACGGTCTTCCCAGTGCCAAGGGCGAACTCGCGCCGGTCAGCGGGACCAGCTACGCCGCTGCGTACGTGTCCGGGGTGGCCGCACTGGTGCGATCCCGCTTCCCCGAGCTGACCGCCGAGCAGGTGGTACGGCGGCTGACGGTGACAGCGCACGGAGCCGACCGCTCACCGTCGAATCTTGTTGGCGCGGGCAGCATCGACCCGGTCGCCGCGTTGACCTGGGATGTACCCGGGCCGGGTGCCCCGGCCGACACAACCAAAGCGGTTGCCGCGCCGCCGGTTGCGGAGCCCGAAGACTCCACCCCCGCGATCATCGCGTTCGTCGGGACCGGGGTGCTCGCACTGGTGGTCGCGGCGGTCGCCGCTCTTCGACGGAAGGACACAGCCGCATGACGGCCCGACTCGCCCTGGCATTGCTGTTCGCCATCCCGGCCGCACTGGCCTATCCCTGGCAGACCGTCGCCTCGCGGTGGGTGCTCGGTGTGGCGATCGTTGTGGTCATCGTGGTCTTTGCCTGGTGGCGTGGAGTATTCGTCACGACGCTGGTGGGGCGCCGGTTGGCAATTCTGTCAAGGAATGTCCGCACGTCCGCTCCTGACCCGCAGCCGCCGGATCACGCGTCGGTGCTGCTGCGAGTCGAAGGTGCGGGTGAGTTACCGGTGCCGCTGATCGCCGGGTACGTCGACCGGTACGGACTGCGCTGCGCCAAGGTCCGGATCACCAGTCGCGACGAGGGCGCCCGCCGGCAGATCTGGGTGGGTCTTACGCTGGCAGCCGAAGACAACCTGGCTGCCCTGCAAGCACGTTCGGCATGTCTTCCGCTGCACGAGACCGTCGACGTGATCGGCCGCCGGTTGGCCGGCCACCTGAGAGAACACGGGTGGACGGTCATCCCGGACGACGGTGGGCAGCCCGAACCGGTTCGCGGCGGCGCCAGGGAGTCTTGGCGTGCGCTGGCCGACAGTGACGGGTTCGTTTCTGTGTACCGCGTTCCGGTACCGGCACTTCCGGAACTCCTGGACGCAGTGTGGGCATGTCCGGCGCAGGAGACCTGGACCGCCGTCGAGTTCGGTGTGCGCAGCGTCGCGGCCGTGGTCGCGTTGCGTACCGCCGAAGCTCCCGACGCCGCCGTACCGGTACCGGGGCTGACCCGGCTGGGCGGACAACAGCGGCCCGCACTCGAGGCGCTCGCACTGTCTGCCGCGCAGCGTCTGCACGGTCATGCACCGGCCGGCCCGGACCTGCCTGCCCGGCTGACCTGGCCTGCGGATACCGCCCAGGCGCCGGTCAGAACATGAACGGCCGCAGGAACCGCGTCATCCGGCGCAGGTAGTCCGGCTGACTGACATGCACGACATGATTACCCGGGAACCAGTGGAATGCGCAGCGATCCCAGTGCCGCCACAGCATCTCGGCCTGCTGCGGCGGTGCCAGCCTGTCGCCGAGGCCGGCGATGATCAACCGCCGGTCCCACGGCACCAGCGGCCGATAGTTCAGCGGTGAATGGAACAGGGTGGCCGCATCGGCGCGGGCTTTCTCGGTGTGGGTCAGCCGATTGCCAAGGGCGACAAGTTTGTTGGCTGGGAACCAATCCTCGAAGGCGGTCTCGGGCGTGACCACCGGCACATTCGGGATGACGGCCTGGATGCGGTCGTCGACGCTGGCGATCAATGCCGACGTGTAGCCGCCGAGCGACATCCCGGTCAACGCAATGCGATCCACCCCGGTGTACTCCAGGTAGTCCAGTACCGAACGGAAGTCGTGCACGGCCTGGGCCATCGACTCGGCGAATCCGGCCATCCCGTCGGCGAAGTACCCGAATCCGCTGTAGGGCGAGCCCTTTTCGGCGCGCGGGCCGTGGAACGGCAGGGTATAGAGCAGCACGTCATACCCGCAGCGAAAGAACCACGGCAGCGCGAAGAACAGCCCGTTGAGCAGATACGGCGAACCCATGAAGCCGTGGATGACACACAGCGTGGGATGCGGTCCGTCGGCGTGCACCCAGTGTTGGGCGTGCACCACATTGTTGCGGCTGTAGGCCTGCCGTTGCTCGCGCAGCGCCGGATTGACGGCCCGGAAGCTGCTCTGAAAACGCAGGTTGCGGACCTCGCCGTGGGCCATCCAGGCGGCGATCGGATTGGCCGGCCGCGAGGAAACCCGGGGCGGGGTGGCCGGGGCGGGGAAGGACCGTTGCGGGTCGTGCTGCGCGGCCAGGTCGATGTAAAAGTCCAGTGCATCCTGATCGGCGTGGACGCGCGACGGGTGCAGCACCGCCGACGTCAGCCGGGGCAGCATGGCAGCACCGACGATCGAGGCGATGGTGGTGCGCAATCCGAGGTCGGCGACGGCCGAGGCGTCGACCACGAGCCGTTGCTGCCAGGTCAGATCGACGCGCCGGGGCAGGCCGCGGGAATCGGCGCCGGGGACGTCGGGGACCGGCAGGGGCGGCACCTGCGGCACCGGGAACGGTTCGGTCACCTGCCGATGGTAACCGCGGAACCGGTCAGTTCAGTCCGAACAAGGCCACAGCATTGTCGTGGAACACCCGGCGCAGCCAGTCGTCCTCGACGCCCGGCAGCCGGGTCACCGCCGTCATCGCGTCCAGATAGCCGTAGGGAATGTTGGGGAAATCGCTACCCCACAGGATGCGGTCACCGAGCGCACGCAGCCGTGGGTATTCCGCGACGGGAAACGGCATGGTCTCCTCGGAGAATCGGGTGAAGGCCATTGTGGTATCCAGGGCGACGCCGCTGAAATATTCGGCCAAATCCAGGAATTCGGTGTACTCGGGCATACCCATGTGCGCGACGATCAACCGCAACCGCGAGTGTCTGCGCAGGACCGCGCGTACCGGGGCCGGTCCGGTGTGATTGCCCGGCTGCGGGCCGGATCCGCAGTGGATGACCACGGGGATGGCGGCCTCGGCCAGCAGGCCCCAGACCTCGTCGAGCAGCCGGTCGGTGGGGTCGTAACCGCCCACCTGGATATGCGCCTTGAAAACCCGGGTGCCGCCGGTGATGGCGGCTTGCACGTACCTGGCAGCGGTGGGTTCGGGGTAGAAGGTCGCAGTCGAGAGGCAATCCGGGGCGGCGGCGGCGAACTGTGCCGTCCACTGGTTCAGCCATGCCGCCATATCGGGTTTGTGGGGGTACACCAGCGAGGTGAAGGCGCGCACCCCGAACCTTCGCAGGGTGTCCAGCCGGGCTTGCTCGTCGCTGCGGTAGGTGATGGGCCAGGGCCGGCCTACCAGCGGGCCGGCGGAGTCGAAGTATTGCCAGACCTTGTCCATGACGTTCTTGGGCATGAAGTGGGTGTGCACGTCGACGATGCCGGGCAGCCCGAGGGATTCCCAGATCCGACGCACCGAAGTCGGTTCGTCCATCGTTGCCGAACATACTCACAGCTGTGGGGAGGACAATCGCGGGCGTGTGGAATCCCGACGTATACCTCGCGTTCGCCGATCACCGAGGCCGCCCGTTCTTCGACCTGCTGTCGCGGGTGGCCGCCGACGCGCCCCGGCGCGTGGTCGACTTGGGTTGCGGTCCCGGCAACCTGACTGCGACGCTCGCTCAACGCTGGCCGGGGGCGCAGATCGAGGCGTGTGACTCATCGCCGGAGATGGTGGACAAAGCGCGCGAGCGCGGCCTGGACGCCACGGTCGGGGCTATCGAGGAGTGGACGCCCCGACCCGATACCGATGTGGTGGTGTCCAATGCGGCGTTGCAGTGGGTGCCGGGGCACCGGGACATCGTGCTGCGCTGGGCCCGGCAACTGGCGCCCGGCTCGTGGATCGCCTTCCAGGTGCCCGGCAACTTCGATGCGCCCTCGCACCGGGCGATCCGGGAGCTGGCACGTCGCGAACCGTTCGCCGAACCGCTGCGCGAAATGCCCTGGCGGGAAGCCGATGTCGTCGGCGACCCGGAGGACTACGCCGGACTGCTCACCGACGCAGGATGCACGGTGGACGCCTGGGAAACGACCTACATCCACGAACTCCGCGGTGCGACACCGGTATTGGACTGGATCACCGGAACCGCGCTGACTCAGGTGAAGGCCAGGCTAT
Organism: Mycolicibacterium sp. J2; assembly: GCF_026240945.1. Classification (GTDB taxonomy): domain Bacteria; phylum Actinomycetota; class Actinomycetes; order Mycobacteriales; family Mycobacteriaceae; genus Mycobacterium. Next base: position 396,512 of record NZ_JAPFPY010000001.1, on the reverse strand, counting down.
CCGAGCAGCTGTGGCAGCAGTACCGGCAGGAGATCATCCCGGCGTTGGCCCAGGCTTATCCGGCACGCGCCGACGGCATCACGTTCTTCCCGTTCCGGCGCGTGTTCGTCGTCGCCCAGATTCGGTGATTTGTGGAGCCGCAGCCGCAATGATTACGGGTGCGGCTCCACGAATCGCTACCGGTGCAGGAGTGCGATGACCTGTTGGACCAGATCGTCGATATCGGCGCCGGTGGTGTCGACCACCAGGTCCGGGGCCTCGGGCGCCTCGTACGGCGCGTCGATCCCGGTGAGCCCCTTCAATTCTCCGGACTTCGCCCGCGCGTACAGGCCCTTGGGGTCGCGGCGCGCGCACTCCTGCACCGGGGTGGCGACGTACACCTCGATGAACGGCAGCTTGGCGGCGTCGTTCAGGGAGCGGGCAATCTCGCGATCCGAGCGCAGCGGTGACACCAGCGCGGCCAGCGCGACGACCCCGGCGTCGGCCAGCAACCGGGTGAGATGGCCCACCCGCCTGATGTTCTCGGTGCGGTCACCCGCCGAGAAGCCGAGATCATCGGACAACCCGTGCCGCAGATTGTCCCCGTCGAGCAGATAGGCCACCTGGCCGGCCTCGACCAGCGCTCGTTCCACGGCGACGGCCAGCGTGGATTTGCCCGAGGCGGGCAGACCGGTGAACCAGATGGTGGCGCCGCGCTGGCCGGTCTTGCCCCAGCGGTACTCGCGGTCCAGCGACGACGGATGCCACTTGATATCGGAGCGGTTGTGGCCGCTGGGCTTGAGCTCGCGCGCTTCGACGATGATGCCGGCGCCGACGGTGTCGTTGGACACCTCGTCGATCAGGATGAACGCTCCGCTGTCCCGGTTCTCGGCATACGGGTCGGCCACCACCACCGAGCTGGTGCGCAGCGTGACCGCGCCGATATCGTTGAGTACCAGCTCAACCGGGCCGTCGAGTTCATCGAGTGTCTCGGGATCCAGCTTGGTGTGCAGATCCTGCACCGTCGCCCGCACGGTGCGGGTGCCCTGTTTGAACGCCAGCCGATCACCCGCGCGCAATGGGCTGTCCTGGAACCAGCAGACCGTGGCGTCGATCTCACGGGCCAGCACGGGCGGCGGGGCCTGGTCGGCGGCGCTGACGAACACATCACCGCGGCCGACGTCGATATCGTCGGCCAGTTCGATCGACACCGACAGTGGTGCCACGGCGGTGGTCCGCTCATCGTCGAGGGTGTCGAGCGCGGTGACGGTGGACCGCGTGCCCGCGGGCAGGCTCACCACCTCGTCGCCGACGCTCAACGTCCCCGCCGACAGCCGCCCGGTGTAGCGGCGGCGCTGCTCCGTGGTTGGGCGTGATACCCACTGCACCGGCAGCCGCAGGTTGGCGGGATCCGGGTGCGGTGCCGAAAGCTCGATGCCCTCAAGGTATTCCAGCAGCGTCGGCCCGGTGTACCACGGAGTGTTGGTGGAACGGTGCACGACGTTGTCACCCAATTTGGCGGCGATGGGGATCACGGTCAGCTCGGCCCCGCCGAGCCGGTCGGCGACCAGTTGCAGCTCGCCCTGCACCTCCGCGAACCGGCCCTCGTCGAAGTCGACCAGGTCGATCTTGTTGACGGTGGCCACGAAGTGCTTGATACCCAACAGCTTTGCGATCCGCGCGTGGCGGCGGGTCTGGCGCAGCACACCTGCGCGGGCATCCACCAGCAGGATGGCCACGTGCGCGTTGGACGCACCGGTGAACATGTTGCGGGTGTAGCGCTCATGCCCGGGTGTGTCGGCCAGGATGTAGCTGCGGGTTTCGGTCGAGAAGAACCGGTAGGCCACATCGATGGTGATGCCCTGTTCGCGTTCGGCGCGCAGTCCGTCGGACAGCGCGGCCAGATCGGCGACGCCGTCGGAGTCGGTGACGGCCTCCAGGTGATCCAGCGGCAGGCTGTCGGTGTCGTGCAGCAACCGGCCGATCAGGGTGCTCTTACCGTCGTCGACCGAGCCGGCGGTGGTGATGCGCAGCAACTGCCGGGTCGTCGATCCCGTCTGAGAACCCATCAGAAATAGCCTTCCCGTTTCCGGTCTTCCATCGCGGCGACCGACGTCCGGTCATCGGCGCGGGTCTCGCCACGCTCGGAGACGGTGGCCGCCGAGATCTCGGCGATCACCCCGTCGATCGTGGTGGCTGTGGAGCGCACGGCGCCGGTGATGGTGAGGTCGCCGACAGTGCGGTACCGCACCCACTCCACGGCGGCCTTCTCGTCACCGGTCGGCTGCGCATACTGTGAGACCGCCAGCAAGATTCCGTCCCGCTCGAACACCTCGCGTTCATGAGCGAAGTAGATCGACGGCAGTTCGAGGTTTTCCAGCTGGATGTAGCGCCACACGTCCAGCTCGGTCCAGTTGGACAGTGGGAAGACGCGGACCTGCTCGCCTTTGCGGATACGTCCGTTGTACAGCGACCACGGCTCGGGGCGCTGGGCCCGCGGATCCCACTGCCCGAACTCGTCGCGGAAGCTCAGGATGCGTTCCTTGGCGCGGGCGCGTTCCTCGTCGCGGCGCGCGCCGCCGAACGCGGCGTCGAAACCGCCGGCCTCCAGGGCATCGAGCAAGGTGCGCGTCTGCTGCCGGTTCCGCGAGGCGCCGGGGCCGGGATCGGCCACCCGGCCGCTGTCGATGGTCTCCTGGACCGAACCGATGATCAGCTTGTGCTCGGCGACTCGGCGGTCACGAAACTCGATGACCTCGTCGAAGTTGTGGCCGGTATCGACATGCAACACGGGGAAGGGGAGCGGGGAGGGACGAAAAGCTTTCTCCGCCAAGCGGAGCAGCACGATCGAATCCTTGCCCGCGGAGAACAGCAACACCGGGCGCTGAAGTTCGGCCACCACCTCGCGGATGATGTGCACCGCCTCGGCCTCCAGCAGCCGCAACTCGTCGACGTGGACGGTATCGGTCGTCATGTCGGCAATCCCTCCCGGTGCGCATCCGCGCGGTAGCGGTCGACCCATTCGTCGGATCGCTGATCGGCCTGGCGCTCCAGCACCGGCTGCGGCGCCAACCGTGGGTCCAGGCCCAACTGCTCCAGCACCGTGGCCACCACCGTGGTGAGGTTGCGCCACAGGTACGGGTAGGACACGTCGATCGGTTCGATCCCTTCCTCGGCGAACCAGTTACGCCAGCCTTCTTCCTGGGCCCGCAACAACCTCACGACGTGCGCGATGCCACCGGCGTGGTACTCGGCGCGGGCATCACGCACCGGGTCGGGACGACCACGCCACACCCGAGTCTGCACCGCCCGCCAGAACGACACCGCCTGAGACACCACGTCGGGCCGGTAGACGTGGATCAGCACCGGGTCGCTGCCCACCACATCGCGGATGGCCGCCAGCAGGCCGTCGCCGGAACGGTCGGGGAGATCCTTGGCGCGGTCGAGCAGCAGGGGAGTCTGGTTCCACATCAACTTGCCGCCCCACACCCCGTTCGGGGTGCGCCCGACGGTTCGGATGTAGTCGCGCCAGATCTCGGCCGGCGCCAGATCGGGTTTGCCCTCGACCAGCGGATCGAGCAGTCGCAGGATCGACTCGTCGCTGACGTCGGCGAACCACTCCCGCGGCTGCGGCGACATGCTGGTGGTGGGCAGGTATTGGAAGAACTCCTGCGGCTCGCCGGCCACCCCCGTCGCGCGCAGCGATTCCACCAGCAGGGTGCTACCGCTGCGCTGCGAGGCGAGGACCAAGTACGCCGTGGGTGAAGACATGCGCGAGAGCCTAACGGGTGCGGTTAAGTGCTGCTCAGGGGCGTTTTTCGCGCATGGTGAGTATTAATCTTGCGCGCTGCGTTCCCGGTCGACGCCGCGGTCTGCCGCGATGCCGGACCGGCTGGTGACGGGCCGGCCGTGAATGCTCAGGTATGTCTGCGTGTAGCGCTCTGAGATGCGGGTACCGGCGAAATCGGACGGGATGACGTCATTGGTTTTGTGCCGCCAGTCGTCGAGTTTCAGGGCGAGATCCCCGGCGATCGCCTCGGCCGCCAGCAGATCGTCACCGGATGCATTCGCGGTGAGCAGATTTCGGCTCTCGGTCGGATCGGTGGTGAGGTCGTAGAGCTCGCGCGCCGGTCGCGGTGCGGTGGCCAGCGGCGCCACTGCGTGCCCGGGTGGGCTGTCGGCGATGTCCCACGGCAGATCGAGCACCGGTCGCGGTGCGTAGTTCTCGATATAGCTGTACTCCTTCGTGCGGATCGCGCGGATCGGGTCGAAGGAGTCGTGGAAGGTCTTGGTGGTGTAGACCTCGGTGCGAACCTCGTCATCGGCAACCCCACGCAACGCGGCGGCGTGCGAAAGTCCTTGTACCGCTTCGGGGATCGGCACCCCGAGCAGGTCCAGCAGGGTGGGGGTGAGGTCGACGCCGCTGAACAGGTCGTCATAGACCCGGGGGGCGATCTCGGCGTCGCGGGGCGGGCGCACGATCAGCGCGATGCCGGTACCGGCGTCATACAGAGTCGACTTGGCGCGCGGCAGCGCGGGCCCGTGATCGGTGAGGAACACCACCCAGGTGCTGCGGTCCAGTCCCGTCGCGGCGAGCGTGTCGAGCAGTTCGCCTACGGCCGCGTCGGCCACCGTGATCGAACCGTAGAAATCGGCGAGGTCCTGGCGGATATCGGGCGTGTCGGGCAGGTAGTCGGGCACGGCCACCGTGCCGGGATCGGCGGGGCCGTAGCGTTCCGGCGGGTAGGGCCGGTGGGTCTCGAAGAAGCCGGTGGTGAGCAGGAACGGCGCGCCGGTCGGATCGGCGCTTCGCCGGCGCAGCCAGTCGGTGGCCCGCTCAACCACGTACTCGCAGTACGAGTTGGACACGTCGAACTCGTCGAAGCCCAGCCGGGCGGGATACGACGTCTCGTGCTGCATGCCGAACAATGCTGTGTACCAACCCGATTCGGAGAGCAGGGCCGGTAGCGTCTGTACGTCCGTACGGTACTCCCAGCCGTGGTGGGCCAGCCCGAGCAGCCCGTTGCTCTGCGGATAGCGGCCGGTGAACAGCGATCCGCGCGACGGCGAGCACAGCGGCGCGGTGGCATGCGCCCTGGTGAACAGGATGCCTTCGGCGGCCAACCGATCCAGTCGGGGGCTGTCGACATCGGTGTGCTGATAGGCGCCGAGGTAGCGGCCGAGATCGTGCCAGTGCACGAACAACACGTTGGCGGGGCCGGTCACAGGAACTCCTTCATCGGGGGTACAGGCAACAGCGTGAATCCGGGTTCGGCAACCCTTTCGTTCACCGAGATGATCATTTCCAGGCGAACACCGGCTGTTCGAGCTCGTCGACGCGGTCCGGCTTGCCCTCCAGACCCAGCCACCGCAGCTGCAGCAGCACGGCACCGGTGGGTGCGTGGATCAGGTCGTTGCCCAGCGGGATCTGCACCACCGGACGAGGGCTCTCCGGAATGCTGATGTAGCGCGGCGAGTCCGCGCGCAGGAGCTGATGCAGGCCCACCCGGTAGGCGGCGACGACCTCGTCGGGCTGCGGCCGCAGCTCCAGGCGGCCACCGCCCCACACCACCACCGGCGTGATGACATACCCGGAACGGGTCGGGTAGTCGTCGAGCAGCCCCAGCACCGACGAGCCGGGCAGCTCGACACCGACCTCCTCGTGGGTCTCGCGCAGCGCGGCATCGACCGCCGTCTCGCCGGGGTCCAGGCGTCCGCCCGGCAGGGCCCATTGCGCCGCATGGGTGTTGAGCCGGGTCGCGCGCCGACACAGCAAGAAAGCCGCGCCGCCGGACACGTCGACCATCCGGCCGTCCAGGCCGGCGTCGGCCAGCGGCCGGCCCGCGATCCAGTCGTCGACGGGCGCCGGATCGACGCGGTCCTCACCCAGTTCGGAATCCACCAGCACGATGGCGACCGCGGCATGCCGCTTCGTGGGATCGGTGACGCTGCGGCGGTCGTGGCCGCTCAGGTTGTGCCGGATTCGTTCCCGCAGCGCGCCGTCATAGCTGACGGTCATGGGTGATACGGCACGCCGACGGCCCGGAACACCCACTCCGGCGGCACGTCATAGGCCAGGTGCAGGAGGGGCAGCCGCGCCAGCACCTCGGCGGGCAGGGGCTCCTTGTAGTGCAGCGACAGTCGTCCGCTGCAACGCGGGTCCACCCGGCCGACGTCGACGTTGATATGCAGCCCCGCTTCGGAGATATCTGCGGTCACGGCGCCGGATTGCGGTGCATCCCAACGCTGGTCGATCACCCGGCCGGCCAGCTTCGGTACCGAGGACAGGGTGCCAAGTACGCGTTGGGAGGTCAAGACCAGCGACCCGCTGTAGCTGCTGACACTGCCTGCCGAGCGCAGTCCGGGAACCCGCCCGGAGAAGTGCCGGGTGACGGCGACGTATTCGGCGAGGTGGATGACGCCCTCGGCTTCCACGGCGGCCCGCAGATCGTCGGGTAGCTTGCCGATGCCGAACAGCTTGCGCAGGAAGACGGCCATGGCCACACAGTACGACGATTTGTGCACGTTCCGTAACGCTCGGCGTGACGGAACGTGCACAAATCGCTCGTGGGTCAGGCGGGCAGCACGTGCTCCCCGGTCTTGTCGGTGCTCAGGCACAGCGAGCAGATGAACCCGTTGCCCGTCGCCGATGCGATCATGTCGGGCCGCTCATAATCATGGTGGCAGACATGGCATTTCAGGTGGTCGTCGGCGGGGTTGCCGTGTTCGTCGAACATCGGCAGGTCGATGCCGTCGTCGGTGCGGCGCAGGTAGTACTTGCCCTTGGTGGCGATCGCGATGATCGGCGGCAGTACCACCGCCAGGCCGATGGCGACCAGCGGCGAGTACGGCCGGATGGCCTCACCCAGGCCGCCGAAGAAGGCGATGACCGACAGGCCCGCGGCGATCAGCATCGAACCGAAGCCGACCGGGTTGAACGCGTAGAGCATGCCGCGGCGGAACTCCGGCACCTTGGGTGAGAGCTTCAGCAGGTACTTGTTGAACACGATGTCCGAGGCGACCACCACCACCCAGGCCATGCCGCAGTTGGCGTAGAAGCCCAGGATGGTGTTCAGGAAGTCGAACATGTTGGCTTCCATCAGGATCAGCGCGATCAGCAGGTTGACCCCGAGGAACACCAGCCGGCCCGGGTAGGTCTTGGTGACCCGGGTGAACGAGTTGGTCCAGGCCAGCGAGCCCGAGTAGGCGTTGGTGACGTTGATCTTGATCTGGCTGATGACCACCAGCACCACGGCCAGGGTCATCGCCAGCCAGCCCGGCAGGAAGTTCTGGTAGATCTCCAGGAACTGGTGCACCGGCTGGTTGGCGATGCCGGCGCTGTCGGCGACGTTCGCGATCAGGTACACGGCCAGGAACAGGCCGACAATCTGCTTGATGGCGCCGAAGATGACCCAGCCCGGGCCGGCCAGGAACATCCAGGTCCACCAGCTGCGCTTGTTCTCCGGGGTTTTCGGCGGCATGAACCGCAGGTAGTCGTTCTGCTCGGCGATCTGGGCGATCAGCGACAAGCACACGCCGGCGGCCAGCAGTGTCGAGCCGATGTCGAAGCCCTTGACCCCGTTCTCGCCCTGGTAGGCGAAGAACTGCCCGACCGATTCGGGATGGCTGATCACCAGGTAGATGAACGGCGCCACCATCAGGATCAACCACAGCGGGGTGGTCCACACCTGGAGGGTGGACAACACCTTCATGCCGTAGATGACCAGCGGGAAGATGATGAGCGTGGAGGCGGCGTATCCCAGCCAGAGGGGGATGCCCAGCCCGAGCTTGAGGCCCTGGGCCATGATCGACCCTTCGAGGGCGAAGAAGATGAAGGTGAACGTCGCGAAGATGACGTTGGTGACCACCGAGCCGTAGTAGCCGAACCCGCTGCCACGGGTGACCAGGTCGAGGTCGATGTTGTAGCGCGCCGAGTAGTAGGCCACCGGGAAACCGGTCAGCATGACCACGACGGCGAAGATGAAGATGCCCCACAACGCGTTGGTGGTCCCGTAGGAGATACCGATGTTCGCGCCGATCGCGAAGTCGGCCAGGTAGGCGATGCCGCCGAGGGCCGAGATGCCGACCACTCTGGTGGACCACTTGCGGTAGCTGCGGGGGGCAAACCGCAGCGTGTAGTCCTCGAGAGTCTCCTTGGTGGCGGTGAGCCGATCATCCGTGTCGACGGTGGCGTCAGCCGGCTCGTCTGTGAGCTCTTGTGTCATGGTCAGCAAACTTATGGGGGCTATGTTTCCTCGGTATGACCACGGCGTTGCCCTCAGGCTGCGCCCAGCTGTGGATGGTAGGACTGGTTCGATGACACGCATGACGCGGTGGGCGGCGGTGCTGGCGGCCGTGAGCGCCCTCGTGTTCGTCGTTCTCCTCGTCGCGGTGCTGACTCATGCCGGCTGGTTGGCAACGGTGGACGCGGCGATCTTGGATCCGCTGCACAGCTACGGTCTGCAGCATCGGGACTGGGTGCGGGCCTGGACGATCTTCTGCGATGTGTTCCATCCCGGGGTGTTCCGGGTGGTCGCGGGCATCTGCATCGTCGTGGCCCTGCTTCGTCGGCGGTTTCGGGTGGCGCTGTTCCTGGCGCTGTCGGTGGAGGCGTCCGGTCTGCTGGTCGCCGTGCTGAAGATTGCGGTGCAACGGCCGCGCCCGTCCTTCGACCTCGCCTACGAGCCGTCCTGGTCATTCCCATCCGGGCATGCGCTCGGGGTGATGGCCGGTGTGCTGGCGCTGACGATCGTGGCGGTGCAGCTCTTTCCGGGGAAGCTGCGCCACGGCCGGCGGACGGCGGTGATCGCCGTGGGTGCGGTGATCGTCGTCGGGATCGGGGTGGGACGCGTGGTGCTCAATGTGCACAACCCCTCCGACGTGCTCGCCGGCTGGGCACTGGGCTACCTGTGGGTGCTCGCGTGCCTGCCGGTGCTGCGCCGCGAGCCGGTCACGTCAGCGGCCGAAACACCGGCAGCGCTCGGTAGAGCACCTTGAACGTCGCCTTTTCGCAGGAGTTCTCCACCTCCCCGTCGTGGGCGACGGGTGTCGGTCCGTCCACCGCGACGAAGCTGAACTCGGGCACCCGCAGTTCGTGATACAGCGGGCTGCGCACCAGGCGGCCCAGCGCGAGTGACACCAGGATGCGGGTGCGGCTGAACCGGCGCCCGGTCTCCAGGATGCGGACGTCGATCAACCCGTCATCCATCCGGCTGCGCCGGGACGGGGCGAAGCCCGACGGTGCGTACACCGCGTTCCCGAGGAAGAACAACGACGTCTGCATCGTCTTGTTGTCGTAGGTGATGCGGACCGCGGCGTCGCTGCGCAGCGTGCGCCACAACGCATACGCTCCGGCCAGCGGCTTGCCGATGCGGTGTTCGAGCTTCTCCCGGATTCGTACGAACGCCGGGTAGGCGCCGATGCTGGCGGTGTTGACGATGGTGTCGGTCTCGTTGAAGCGGATCACGTCCACATGCGCCCCGTGTCCGGCGCGGATGGCGGCCACGGTGGCGGCCACGGTGTCACAGCCGATGTCCTTGGCGAAATGGTTGAACGTCCCGCCCGGGAACACTGCCAGCGGCACCCCGGCGTCGACGGCGATACCGGCGGCGCACGACACCGTCCCGTCCCCGCCGCCGACCGCCAGCACCTCGGCCCGGGCGGCGGCGCTGCGCAGCACCTCGGCGATATCGTCCTGGTCACCCACCTCGACGATCTCGGTGCGGGGCAGTGCCCGGCGCACGTCATCGACGACGCGGGCCCCGGTGCCGCTGCCCGAGGCCGGGTTGATGACCAGCACGACCCCTTCGCCGTCGGGCCGCGGCCTGGTGTCCAGCCGCAGCAGTTCCGACGTCGGGGGCGCAGCCTCGACGATGGGCGGGACGACGCGGGCGCCGAGCACCGCGACGGCGGCGCCGATGCCGAACCCGGCGAAGACGTCGCCGGGGTAGTGCGCGCCGGTGGCGACCCTGGACAGGCCGACCAGCCCGGCCAGCAGGGCCAGGCCCAGACCCACCGGCGGGCTCTCCAGGCCGACGCCCACCGCGAAGGCGGCCGCGCTGGCCGAATGCCCGGACGGCAGCGAATTCGATATCGGGGCACGCCGCGATCGGCGGATCAGGGGAACGGGACTGCGGTCCGGCCGGGGCCGGCGCCACAACCGTTTGGCGCCCTGGTTGGTCACCAGGCTGGTGACGGCGAGCGTCACCAGCCCGCGCGCGGCCCCGCGCCGCATGGACGGGGTGCCCGCGGCCGCCAGGGCAGTGCCGATGACGATCCACATCTTGGAATGGTCGGCCGCCGAGGTCAGCCGGGGCATGAGGAAGTCCAGCAGCGGGCTGGGCGACTCGGCGACCGCCTCGTAGATCTCGCGGTCCAGGGTGCCCAGGCCCCGGCCGATCTGCTGGAGTCCGCGTGCCCGTCGTCCGATCATGAGTCCAACCTACTGATGCCCCCATCTCCGTTGCGGCCGTGTCCAAACCTTGACTTGACCCGGACCGCGCCCGCTGCAGACGATGGTGTGATGCGCCGACTGCTCGCGCCGCTGTGCGCGGTGATCGTCATGTGCGGTGCTGCGCTGGGTTCACCGGTGGCCCGTGCCGTGGACACGCCGTGGTTCGCCGATGCCGTAGGCGGTGCCACCCAGGTGATTTCGGTTGTCGGCGTTGGTGGTTCGTCGGCGAAGATGGACGTGTGGCAGCGCACCGCCGCCGGTTGGGAACCGATCGGCGTGGGTATTCCGGCCCATATCGGTGCCAATGGCATGGCGCCGCAGACCCACGACGGTGAAATGAAAACGCCCATGGGCATATTCACCCTCGACTTCGCCTTCGGCACCAAACCCAATCCGGGGACGGGGTTGCAGTACGTCCAGGTCGGGCCCGATCACTGGTGGGATGGCGATATGAAAAGCCCCACCTACAACACGATGCAGGTATGTAAGAAGGCGCAGTGCCCGTTCGACACCGACCCCCGCAGCGGTACCGAGAATCTGCTGATCCCTCAGTATGCGCATGCGGTGGTGATGGGTGTCAACAAGGCCAGGGTGCCGGGTAACGGTGGCGCGTTCTTCTTGCACACCACCGATGGCGGCGCGACGGCGGGCTGCGTCGCCATCGACGACGCGACCCTGGTGAAGATCATGCAGTGGCTGCGCCCCGGCGCCCTGATCGCCGTCGCGAAGTGATCAGATATTCAGTGCGCGACCGGGTTTGAGGTGAAAGTTCAGGTTCTCCAACGACATGGTGGCGTCATAGGTGCGGTCATAGGAGGTCGCACTGATCTTCCAGCCGTCCGGCGTGCGGCGGTAGCGGTCGTGGTAGAACGCGGCGCCGATGAGCATGAAGTTGAAATCGGGCGCGATGACGCGGTCCTGCAGGTACCAGGTGGCCGAGGCTTCGTCGGGGCCGTCGATGGTGATCTCCGGATGGTCCACCCGGTGTTCGGTGATGATGGCCGGCCCCAGCGATGTGCGCATGAAATCCACCAACGCGTCCCGATCGGTGAAGTGCAGTTCGTTGCCCAGTGACGGGCCGTAGTCGCCTTTGACGTCTTCGGCCAGGGTGGCGGCGAAGTCGTCCCAGTGCTTGGTGTCCAGCGCCCGCAGATAGCGGTACTTGACCTCTTTGATGGCCTCGATGTCGCATGCGTTATCACTCACAGGCGACATTGCAGCACAGATGTCTCCTCTCGCAGGCCGATCCGGGGCAGTTGGGTCACACCGACGGCTGACGGCAACGTCAAAAACGGCGTCCGGGCGGGGCTGCCCGGCGCAAAGCGGACACACAACGAATCCAAAAGTTCAGCGGCGGAACGCAGTTCGAATCGGCGCGGTGTGTCCGTTCGTGCCGGCGGCCCGTTGACGGCTAAGGTGTGCTCGATATGAGCGACCCGTTGGGGTTGTCGATCGGGACGACCAATCTGGTCGCGACGAGTGTCGGCGGCCAGTCTGTCACGCGGCGCGCTGTGCTGACACTGCCCCCGCACGGTGCGCCGGTCGTCGGCGTGCCCACCGTCGACGGGCTGGTGTTCGCCGGCTTCGCGGACCGGGTCGGTGATCCGGTGCCGCTGGTGGCGACCGATGGTTCCTCGTACTCCGCCGACGACCTGCTGGTCGAGGCGTTGGAGGCGATGGTGCGCATCGCCGGCGCTGGGCCCGCCCAGCAGGCCGCGATTGCCGTCCCGGCGCACTGGACGGCGGCGATGGTTCGGACGCTGCGCGCGGCCATCCGCACCAACCCGGTGCTCGCGCCGGGCGGAACCCCGCCCCGGCTGATGTCCGATGCTGTCGCCGCGTTGACCGCCCTGCGGACCAATCCCGGTCTGAACGGTGGCGGCCCGGTGGTGCTGCTCGACTTCGGAGGCGGGGGTACGAGCATCACCCTCGCCGACGCCGGGGCCACGTTCGACCCGTTGGACGAGACACTGCGAGTGGCCGAATTCTCTGGTGACCTGATCGACCAGGCGGTGCTGACCAAGGTGCTCGGCAGCTCCGTCGACGCCCGTGCCGATACCGATGCCACCGCCGCGGTGGGTCTGCTCGCTGCGCTACGCGAGCAATGCCGGCAGGCCAAGGAGCGGTTGTCGACGGTGACCGCCACCGAAGTACCCCTGGCGCTACCGGGCCGGACATCGGTGGTCCGTCTCACCAGGGCGGAGTTGGAGGAACTGCTCGACGAGCCGTTCACCGATGTGCTGACCGCCCTGGACAACCTGCTGCAGCGCAACAGGATCACCTTCGCGGACCTGTCCGCGGTTGCCGTCGTCGGCGGTGGCGCGAGCATTCCGCTGGTCACCCAACGGCTTTCCGAGCACACCCGGCTCCCGGTGGTGAGTACCGCCCAGCCCGCGCTCGACGCGGCCACCGGCGCAGCACTTTTCGCGGCGTACGCCGCCGAATCCGAGCTGCGCACCGGACTGGCGCCGATCGCCCCGGATGCGCCGACCGGTTTGGCGCCGGCCGCGGCCGACGCGCCGACGGGCCTGGCGCCCAGCGCCGACACCCAACAAGGGCCCATCGCGCAGGGTGCGGTCGGCGCGCTGGCCTGGTCGCAGGACGACGCCGCCGTCGCCGACCCGGTCCCATACGCCGGGCCGGAGATTCCGTACAGCCTGGACAACCCGTACAGCGTGGACAACCCCTACAGCCTGGACACCAGCACACGTGCGGTGGCACAGCATGTTCCGCGCGCCTATGACGAGTCGCCGAAAGCCTGGCAGCGACTGCCCATCCTGGTGTTCGCCGGTGCGGGCGTGCTGACCCTGGTGGCGCTGGGCGGAGTCGCGGTTGCGTTGACCGGCAATTCAGGCAATTCAGGGGAGACCCGCCCGGCGCCGTCCACCGCGCCCGCTACACATGCGATCAGCCCGCCACCGGCCCAGACGCCGCCCGCGGCCATCTCGCCCTCCGCGGTTCAGGCCCCGCCGCCGGTCGTCACCGTCACCACCGAACTGCCGGCGCCGACGCAGACACCCGAGCCGGTGGTGACCGCAACGCATACCGTCACCGTCACCACCACCACGCAGCCCACGACGACCACCACCACAACCACGACCACCACGACCACGACCACGCCGAGCACCACCACCACTCCGCCGACCACCACAACCACGACGACGACCGAGACCACCACGCCGGCGATGACCACGACCTACATCAAGGTGCCGTTGATCCCGGTGCCCATCCCCATTCAGGTGCCCAACCGCGGGGCGCCGGCCTCTCCCACCACGGCGCCCTACCCGGGCGTCCCCGGCTTCCCGCAATGAACCGGTAACGAGGACCGCAGCAACATCACAGCCACGGTCCAGCCAGTCTGAGGTTGGCCGCAGCACGATCTGGGGCATGAACACACAACCGCCATCGCGCTCTCGTCGCGCGCTCCTGGGCGTCGTCGGGGCCGGCGCGCTGATCACCCTCGGTGCGCTCAGTGCCACGCACAGCGCCGGAGGCCCGACCAGCATGCTGGCCGGATCGGGTGACGCCCCCGCCAACACCACCTACTCGTCACCCGTCGTGCAGCCCGCCAACATGGGTGCGACCGCGACGTGGACCACCCCCGCGACGGTGGAACCCACCACCATGGCCGTCCCGAAGAAGGGCTGAGCATGAAACGCCTTGCCCTCGGCGCGGGACTGGCCGCCGTCTCGGCCGGTGTCGTCGTGGTGATCAGCACCGGCAGTGCCGCCGCTGCGAATACCGACGTGACCGGCCAGAAGTACAGCGACGCCTCGTCGACGCTCAGCGGAGCCGGCTACACGGTGATCGTCGGCACCACCTTCGGTGACGAACAGCAGCGCGATGACTGCATCGTCGTCAACGCCCAGCCCCGCACCGCGCAGCCGCCCCCGAACAGCAGCGGCTCGGCGACCAAGGAGATGGTCGTCTCGCTGAACTGCGACTCCGGTGCGGCCTCCAACAAGTCGGCGGGCTATTCGGCCGGCAGCCCGGAGGGCCGGGCCGCCAAGGCCGCCGCCGAATCGGCTGCCGCGCAGTCGTCGGCCGAGGCGGCGCCGTCGGGCGGCTGACCCTACTTGTCGTACCCCTCTGACAGAATCGGGGTATGTCCACCGCCGCAGCATCTTTGGAGCCCAAAGAGCGGGTGGCGGTGCTGTTCGACGAGATCGGTGAGTTGTGCGGGCAACGCAACGCCATCGACGGGCGGCTGGTCGACATCGTCGCCGAACTCGAACGCGACGAGCTGGCCGGGATAACCGGCTGCCGCTCGATCGCGGCCCTGGTCGCCTGGAAAACCGGGGCCACACCGCGTAACGCCGAAACCATGGCCGCCGTCGCACACCGCCTCGACGAGTTCCCCCGCTGCGCCGATGGTTTACGCGAGGGCCGGCTGTCGTTGGATCAGGTCGGGGTGATCGCCGAACGCGCCGCCGACGGGTCTGATGCGCACTACGCCGAACTGGCGCTGTCGGCCACCGTCGAACAACTGCGCACCGCCATCAAACTGGCACCCCAACCAGACTCACCGCCCAAACCCGAACCAACGCCGCACATCACCAAAACCGAACACGGCCAGCACTGCATCTACCGGATCACCCTGCCCCGGCTGGAAGCTGCCACACTCGACGCCGCGCTGCAGTCCCGCCACGACGTGCTGATCGCCGAGCATCCCGGTGACCAGACGCCGTTCCCCACCCGGGTCGATGCGTTCATGAGCTTGGTGCACGCCGGCTGGGACACCGACGTGGCCGCCCGCCCGCACGGGCAGCACACCACGGTCATCGTGCACGTGGAGGTCGACCAGCCCGCCGCCCTGCACCTGGGGCCGGTGCTCACCGATGCGGAGCGCCGGGAACTGTTGTGCGATGCCACCTGCGAGGTGTGGTTCGAGCGTGACGGCCGCCCGATCGGGGCCGGGCGGTCCACCCGGACCATCAGCCGGCGGCTACGCAAGGTGTTGGAGCACCGGGACCGGCACTGCGTCATCCCCGGCTGCGCCGCCAGTCGGGGCTTGCATGCGCATCACCTCGTGCATTGGGAGGACGGTGGCCCCACCGAGCTGGACAATCTCGTGCTGCTCTGTCCGCGGCATCACCGGATGCATCACCGCGGGGAGATCACCATCACCGGCCCCGCCGATCGCCTCGTCGTCACCGACACCGACGGCGACCCCATCGACCGCGGATCACTGGCCCGACCACCCACCACCGCACCACCGACCGTCGTGCCCTACAAGGGCCCGACCGGTGAACGCGCCCAATGGTGGTGGTATCAACCCTTCGAACCGCCACCGACAACGAACGGTGACAACTAGATCGCCGGCCGGCATCGATTACCTGCCGGGCTGCTGTGACCCATCGCGCCCGACGGATGGCAGATTTACGGTGAAAGCGTGTGCTGCGGAGGTGCTTTCAGTCGGAGATCGACAACGCGACGAGATGTGCTGCGTCATGCGGCAGCGGCGTCGGTCTTTCTCGCGCCCGTTGCGCTGCTGAGTCCTCCCAGCGCCCACGCCGCCTCCAGCGTGGCCGGCCGGATCGTCTTCCTCGATCCGGGCCACAACGGCGCGAACGACTCGTCCATCGTCCGGCAGGTCACCGACGGGCGAGGCAACACCAAGGAGTGCCAGACCACCGGCACCACCACCGACGCCGGCTATCCCGAGCACACCTTCAACTGGGACACGGTGTTACGGATCAGGGCCGGCCTCAGCCAGCTCGGCGTGCGGACCGCGATGTCGCGGGGTAACGACAATGCCCTTGGTCCGTGCGTGGATCAGCGTGCGGCCATGGCGAATTCGGTACGCCCTGACGCGATCGTCAGTATTCACGCCGACGGCGGACCCAGGCAGGGCCGCGGATTCCACGTGAACTACTCGGACCCGCCGATGAACGCGGCACAGGCCGGCCCGGCGCGCCGGCTCGCGCAGGTGATGCGCGACGAACTGGTGGCCTGCGGCCTGCAACCGTCCACCTACCGCGGGACCGACGGCCTGTACGGTCGTGCCGACCTCGCCGGCCTGAACCTGGCGCAGTACCCGTCGGTCCTCATCGAAATGGGCAACATGCGGAACCCCGACGACGCGGCGCTGCTCTCGGATGCCGGAACCCGCGCGCGGATGGCCGAGGCCGTCACGCGGGGTATCTCTGGCTATCTGCAGATGCTTACCTGAATGGTGTTGTGGCCGCTGGCGGATACGGCAGGTTACTGCTGGTCTCCGGGTCCACCTGAACCGGGCGGCCCACGTAGGGAAAGGCGCGCTGTGGGCAGGCCACGCGGTCGCAGATCCGGCAGCCGGCGCCGATGGGCACGGTGGCTTGGGGGTCGGTGAGATCGATGCCGACGGAGTAGATCAGCTTGTCGGCGTGCACCATGTCGCAGCCCAGCCCGATCGCGAAACGCTTGGGCGTGCCAAGGTAGCTGCCCGGCGTCGAGTCGGCGGTCTTGGCCAGCCAGAAGTAACTGCGCCCGTCGGGCATCTGAGCCACCTGGGTGAGGAACTCTCCGGGACGTGCAAAGGCGTGGTGGACCACCCAGAGCGGGCAGTTGCCGCCGACGCGAGAAAAGTGAAAAGCGGTGGCGGACTGTCGCTTCGAGATGTTCCCGGCACTGTCGGTGCGGACGAAGATGAACGGGACGCCACGCGCGTCCGGTCTCTGGAGTGTGGACAATCGATGGCAGATGGTCTCGAACCCGACCTCGAACCGGCGCGCCAGCTGGTCTATGTCGTAGCGCAAATGCTCTGCTGCGTCAAGGAATTCGCGGTAGGGCAACAGCAGTGCGCCGGCGAAGTAGTTGGCCAGTCCGATGCGCGCCACCTCTCGCGCCTCGGGGCTGAGCTGGTCGTCGGCCGCGAGGATGGCGGTAATGAGATCCGCGTGCAGAAGGAGGGCGAGCTGGGTCCCGAGTTGGAATGCTCGCTGACCGGGGAACAGCCATCGGGCCACATAGAGCGCCTTGGTGTCGGACTGGAAGCGTCGCTTGACATCCGGCCCCAAGGCGCCGCCGTCGTCGACCACGACGGTGATGCCGAATTGTGCGGCGAGCAACGTGGCGAGTTGGGTGTCCAGTCCGCCGACGTGCAGTTGATGGGTGGTGAACAGATCCTCGGCGGCCCGGTCGAGGACGTCGATGTAGTTGCGCCGGTCGTAGAAGAAGTCCCGGACCTCCTCGAACGGCATCGGCTGTTGCGTGCCGGTCTGGGCGTCGAGGTTGGCTCGCTCCTGCGCGGCTTCCAATTCGGCGGTGGCGTCGTGCAGGCGGCGGTGCAGATTGACCATGGCCTGCCCGACCTCGGGCATCCGGGCGACCAGTTCCTCGATCTGCGCGGTGGTGGCAGGTCCGTCGGAGAGGATCTCCCGCAGATCTGCCACCAGCCGGGCGTCGGCGTCGGGTGCGAAGTAGTGGGTGGGCAGGTCGAAGCGGTCCGACAACGCCAGTAGTACGCCGACGGTGATCGGGCGCTGGTCATTCTCCAGCTGGTTGACGTAGCTGGTGGACAGGCCGAGGGCGCGCGCCAGCGCGACCTGTGTCAGGCCTCTCTCGTCGCGCAGCCGTCTCAGCCGGGCGCCCGCGAATGTCTTCGCCACCGCCGCCGAGACTACCGCGCCCTCTTACGCAACATTCGCAAAAGTGCCGGTCCAAGGACACATAATTACGCATCTACAGGCACTTTCCCCGTCGGCGATGGCCTGCGTAGCGTGCGGAATATGCGTGTACACGACGTCAGGACCCGGCGCAGCGCCGACGAATTCCCCCGCACCGAGCACCTCGCCTGGAAGATCGCCGAGGTCGCCGCCGATCCCGTCGCGGTGCTCCCGGAGACCGAGGCGATGGTCGTCAATCGCATCATCGACAACGCGGCGGTGTCTGCCGCCTCGGTGACCCGCCGGCCGGTCACCGTTGCGCGGGCGCAGGCGTTGGCGCACCCGACCCGTCAGGGTGCCGCCGTCTTCGGCGTGCCGGGCAGTGTCTCGGCCGAGTGGGCCGCGTGGGCCAATGGGGTGGCCGTCCGCGAACTCGACTTCCACGACACCTTCCTGGCCGCCGAGTATTCGCATCCCGGCGACAACATCCCGGCATTGGTTGCCGTGGGCCAGCAGCTGGGCGTCCGCGGGTCCGACCTGATCCGCGGTATCGCCACCGCCTACGAGATCCAGGTCGACCTGGTGAAGGGAATCTGCCTGCACGAGAACAAGATCGACCACGTCGCCCACCTCGGTCCGTCGGTGGCCGCCGGACTGGGCACCATGCTGCGGCTGGACACGGCGACCATCTATGCCGCGATCGGTCAGGCGCTGCATCTGACCACGGCCACCCGGCAGTCCCGCAAGGGCCTGATCTCCAGCTGGAAGGCCTTCGCGCCCGCCTGGGCCGGCAAGGTCGCCGTCGAAGCCGTCGATCGGGCCATGCGCGGTGAAGGGTCGCCGGCGCCCATTTGGGAGGGCGAGGACGGTGTCATCGCCTGGCTGCTGGGCGGTCCCCAGCGCACCTATCACGTACCCCTGCCCGAGCCGGGTGAGCCCAAACGCGCCATCCTCGACACCTATACCAAGGAACATTCGGCCGAGTATCAGAGCCAGGCGCCCATCGACCTGGCCCGCCGGTTGCGCGAGCGAATCGGTGACCTCGCGCAGGTCGCATCGATCGTGCTGCACACCAGTCATCACACTCACGTGGTCATCGGCACCGGCTCCGGCGACCCGCAGAAGTTCGACCCCGACGCTTCACGCGAAACCTTGGACCACTCGGTGCCCTACATCTTCGCCGTCGCCCTGCAGGACGGCACCTGGCACCACGAGCGATCCTATGCACCCGAACGGGCCCACCGGGCCGACACCATCGACCTGTGGAACAAGATCTCCACCGTCGAGGACCCGGAATGGACCCGGCGCTACCACTCGAATGACCCGGCCGAGAAAGCGTTCGGCGCCAAAGCTGTGGTGACGTTGAAGAGCGGCGAGACCATCGTCGACGAACTCGCCGTCGCGGATGCCCATCCGCTCGGTGCCCGCCCGTTCGAGCGACCCCAGTACGTCGCCAAATTCACCGAACTCGCCGACGGTGTGGTGGAATCCGAAGAGCAGCAGCGCTTCCTGAATGTCATGGACGGTGTCGCCGGCATCAAACCAGGTGGCCTGAACGCACTCAACATCCGGGTGGACCAGCGGGTGCTGGACAAAGCCCCTACCGTTGCCTCGGGCATCTT
Source organism: Mycolicibacterium sp. J2 (assembly GCF_026240945.1). GTDB lineage: Bacteria > Actinomycetota > Actinomycetes > Mycobacteriales > Mycobacteriaceae > Mycobacterium. The sequence goes on along the minus strand of NZ_JAPFPY010000001.1, from coordinate 376,872 downwards.
CCGATGAGCGTCCTGGGGTCGGCGAAATCGGCGGTTGAGAAGCGGCTGCACTTTCGCGCCGGGCTGGAATCGGGCCACTTGCAACGCTTCCCAGGTGCCTTCTCGCCGCTGGTGGCCAAGCTGGTAGCCGAGATCGGCTTCGACGGGGTGTACGTCTCCGGCGCGGTGCTCGCGGCCGATCTCGGCCTGCCGGATATCGGTTTGACCACCCTGACGGAGGTGGCGAGCCGGGGAGCGCAGATTGCGTCGGCGACCGACCTGCCGACCTTCGTCGACGCCGACACGGGATTCGGTGAGCCGATGAGTGCGGCTCGCACCGTCACGGTGCTCGAAGACGCCGGCCTGGCCGGGCTGCACCTGGAGGACCAGGTGAATCCGAAGCGTTGCGGTCATCTGGACGGCAAGGCCGTCGTCGAGACCGCGGAGATGGTGAAGCGGTTGCGGGCAGCGGTTTCCGCTCGACGCGACCCCAACTTCGTCATCTGCGCAAGGACGGATGCCGCGGGTATCGAGGGCGTGTCCGCGGCCATCGAGCGGGCCAAGGCCTACGCCGACGCCGGTGCAGATCTGATCTTCACCGAGGCGTTGCATACCCGGGCGGAGTTCGAACGGTTTCGCGCCGCCGTGCAGACGCCATTGCTGGCCAACATGACCGAGTTCGGGAAATCCGAACTGCTCAGCGCCCGCCAGTTGTCCGATATCGGCTACAACGTGGTGATCTATCCGGTCACGACGCTGCGGCTGGCGATGTTCGCCGTCGAGGCGGGGCTGCGCGAGATCGCAAGTGTGGGAACACAATCCGGTCTCCTTGATCGGATGCAGCACCGAAGTCGACTCTACGAGCTGCTGCGTTACGCCGATTACAACCAGTTCGATTCCGACGTTTTCAACTTTGTCCTGCAGGGGGCTCAACGATGAGTGTCGCCGTTCACAAGGGTCTGACCGGTGTCGTGGTCGACACCACCGCCATCTCCAAGGTGGTCCCGGAAAGCAATTCGCTCACCTACCGCGGCTACCCGGTCCAGGACTTGGCCGCACACTGCAGCTTCGAAGAGGTCGCCTACCTCCTGTGGCGCGGAGAACTGCCCAGCGACGCCGAATTGGGGCAGTTCACCCAGCGTGAGCGGGCGTTGCGTCGCATCGACCGCTCGCTGCAGTCGCTGCTGGCCAAGCTACCCGACACCTGCCATCCGATGGATGTCGTGCGCACCGCGATCAGCTATCTGGGCGCCGAGGATCCACATGAGGACGACGCATCGGAGTCGGCAAACTACGAGAAATCCCTGCGCATGTTAGCCGTGCTGCCCACGATCGTCGCCGCCGATATGCGCCGCAGGCGCGGTCTCGACCCGATTCCGCCGCACAGCCACCTGAGCTACGCCGAGAACTTCCTGCGGATGGCACTCGGTGAGGTCCCGGACACGGTGATCGTGCGGGCCTTCGAACAATCCATGGTGCTGTACGCCGAGCACAGCTTCAATGCGTCGACCTTCGCGGCGCGCGTAGTCACCTCGACGCAGTCCGACATCTACAGCGCGGTGACCGCAGCCATCGGTGCGCTCAAAGGCTCGCTGCACGGCGGCGCCAACGAGGCCGTCATGCACGACATGCTGGAGATCGGCACAGCCGATAGGGCTTCGGAATGGTTACACGGCAAGCTGTCCCGCAGGGAAAAGGTGATGGGCTTTGGTCACCGGGTGTACCGAAGCGGTGATTCCCGGGTACCCACGATGAAGGCGGCGTTCGAACGCGTCGCCGCGGTGCGCGACGGCCGGCGGTGGCTGGACATCTACAACCAGTTGGAGCAGGACATGTTCGCAGCGACCGGGATCAAACCCAATCTCGACTTCCCGACCGGGCCGGTCTACTACCTCATGGGTTTCGATATCGCGAGTTTCACACCGATTTTCGTGATGAGTCGAATCACCGGCTGGACCGCACACGTCATGGAGCAGGCGGCGTCGAACACCTTGATCCGGCCCCTCAGCGAGTACAGTGGGCATCCGCAGCGCGCGCTCACGTGATCGATGAACGGGAACACGTCCCCGGATTGGCGGCATCTGGCTCGATGCCGCGATCACGACCCCGATCTGTTCTTCCATCCAGACGGTGAACGCGCAGAGTCCAGACGCCGGCGATTGGCCGTGGCGCAAGAGATCTGCGCAACCTGCCCGGTGAAATGGGAGTGTGCGGGGTTCGCGCTCGAGCGTGGAGAGGATTTCGGAACCTGGGGCGGTATGTCAGAAGTCGACCGCGCCGTGCTGCTGGACCGCCAAGACGAACACCGCAACGCTTGACCGCGACCGCGTTCCGGAATCCCGGATCCCGGATCCCGGATCCCGGAACGCGGTCGCTGCGTCACTGCTCGGTGCGTACCAGCTGGGCGGCCTCGACAAGGTGGCGTAGGGCGGCCGTCACCTCCTCGGTCCTGCGGGTTTTGAGGCCGCAGTCCGGATTCACCCAGAGCCGTTGCGCCGGAATCGCGCGCACGGCCGCACGCAGCGATTCCACGATCTCCTCAGTTCCAGGCACCCGTGGCGAGTGAATGTCGTATACCCCGGGGCCCACGCTGTTGGAGAAACCGATCGCGTTCAGGTCATCGAGCACTTCCATGCGTGACCGCGCCGCCTCGATCGAGGTGACATCGGCATCCAGGTCCGCGATCGCCCCGATGACCTCACCGAACTCGGAATAGCAGAGATGGGTGTGGATCTGGGTGCTGTCACTGACCCCGGAAGTGGAGAGCCGGAACGCGCCGACCGCCCAGGACAGGTAATCCTCTTTGTCCTTCGACCGCAACGGCAGCAGCTCACGCAGCGCCGGCTCGTCCACCTGGATGATGGAGATGCCTGCGGACTGGAGGTCCACCGTCTCGTCCCGGATGGCCAGCGCGATCTGATTCGCCGTGTCCGCCAACGGTTGATCGTCGCGCACGAATGACCACGCCAGAATCGTGATGGGACCGGTCAACATACCCTTGACCGGCTTGGCGGTCAGTGACTGGGCATAGACGGTCCAGTCGACCGTCATCGGCTCGGGCCGCGTCACGTCGCCATACAGGATGGGTGGGCGCACACAGCGGGTGCCGTAGGACTGTACCCAGCCGTTGCGGGTTGCAAAGAACCCGGTCAGCTGTTCGGCGAAGTACTGCACCATATCGTTGCGCTCGGGTTCGCCGTGCACCAGGACGTCGAGCCCGATCTCCTCTTGGAGGCTGATTACGGCGGCGATCTCCGCCTTCATCTGTCGCTCGTACTCGGCCTGATCGATCTGCCCGGAGCGCACTGCGGCGCGGGCTTTTCGGATCTCGACGGTTTGGGGATACGAACCGATCGTGGTGGTGGCCAAAGCCGGCAAATGCAGCCGGGCGTCCTGGTCGATACGTCGCTGCTCGGCGGGCCCGCGCGTCGTCCCGGCGGCCAAGACCGCTGCCAGTCGGTCCCGAGCCTGGCCGTTGCGCAGGCGCGGATCGGACCTCCGGGATTCCTGCGCCCGCGCCGACGCGGAGATCGCGCCGATCACCGATTCGCGGCCGTCGCGCAGGGCCTTGGCCAAGGTGGCAACCTCGGCGAGCTTCTCGTCGCCGAACGCCAGCCAATTGCGCAGTGCGGCATCGAGTTCGGTCTCGTATCTCAGCGAGTACGGGACGTGCAAAGTGGAGCATGATGTCGACACCGCCACTGCGCCTGCGGCCGCGCGCAGTGCAACCAGTTTGGCCAGTGCGGACTCCAGGTCCGTAGCCCAGACGTTGCGCCCGTCCACGACACCGGCCACCACGAGTTTGTCGGCGAGTTCGGGGACCGCGGTTACCGCCTGCTCACCACCGGCGACCAGATCCACGCCGATCGCCTCGACCGGCGTGCTGGCCAGGGCCGGCAGCACCCGCTCGAGCGACCCGAAGTACGTCGCAACGAAAAGCGCAGGACGGAGGGTGGTTTCGCCGAGGTACCGATAAACCCGTTCGGCCAGCTCGGCGGCGTCCTCGAGGACGTCGGTCACCAGAATCGGTTCGTCGAGTTGAACCCACTGCGCGCCCGCGGCGGTCAGCTGGCCGAGCAGGTCCCGATAGAGCGGCAACAGTTCGTCGAGGCGTTCGATGGGTGCGGGGCCGCCGTCGACGGCCTTGGACAGCGCCAGGAAGGTGATCGGCCCGATGATCACCGGCCGCGCGGCCGTGCCTTCGCTGCTGGCCTCGCTCAGTTCGTCGAGGACCTTCGCCGGGTTGAGACTGAACGTCGTGGCGGGGCCGATCTCCGGAACAAGGTAGTGGTAGTTGGTGTCGAACCACTTCGTCATCTCCAGGGGAGGGATATCCGCGGTGCCACGCGCGGCCGCGAAGTAGCGATCGAGATCGTCGTCGATCCCGGCGCTGGTGACCCGCGGAGGCAGAGCGCCCAGCAGGACAGCGGTGTCGAGTACCTGGTCGTAATACGAGAAGGTATTGACCGGGATCGAGTCCAGGCCGGCGGCGGTCAGGGCGTTGCGGGTCGCGGCGCGGATATCGGCGGCGACGGCCTCAACCTGGCTGCGGTCGGTGCGGTGCGCCCAATATCTTTCGACGGCTCGTTTGAGCTCACGGTTGGGCCCGATGCGCGGCGAACCGAGCACGGTTGCAGTGAATGGGTGAGTAGTTGTCACAACTCTGTCCTTCAGACGGGGGAAAGCTCACCGCCATCGGACGTGCAACCGAAAAAGACACCGCACCAACGCATGCGGCGGAACGTTCGGTCATACGCCCAGTCCTCGAGGCGATGCGCCACCGGGCGCGGCGCACCCGGTACAGCCGGCAGGTCTTCGGACTCACAGGCGATCCCGTTAACGGGTGTTCCTAGTAACCGTCGCTTCCCAGTTGCCCAGTGCGTGTGACGGCGTTCGTTCCTGCATACCGCTGCGGGACAGTCCCGGATTCCCACCGGGTTCCCTCTCACGACAACGCCATCGGGCGATGCCGCTCGATGCCGCCGACGCGTTTTCCACGCCGACTGCAAACCAGCTGCGAGGGGTCACTCTACTGCAAGCTGACAAACCGCGACGTTTGTCACCACCGAGCTGGGCTGCAGCGTGCCGGCGCAACCGAATCTGGGAACTCGAGTTGACGGCGGCTGGTTTTCCTCAAAGATGGTCCACAGCCCATTGACGTGGCGTACAGCTTATGGACATCAAATCGACAGCTGGTGGACGAGGGGAAATGGCAATGAGCAGGCTGCGCAGGGGTGCGACCACGGTATTCGCGGTCGCGCTGACGGCGTTCGGGGTGGCTGCGTGTGGAGGAGAGTCGTCCGACGGTGCCGGCGGTGGTGGCGGGGGCGATATCAACATCTCGATGACGTCATTCCCGGACTACATCGATCCGCAGCTGTCCTACACCGTCGAGGGCTGGGAGGTGATGTACAACGTCTACACCCCGCTGCTGACCTACAAGCACCAGAAGGGTGAGGCCGGCACCGCAGTGGTGCCCGGTTTGGCCAAGGCCATGCCCGAGGTATCCCCGGACGGCTTGACCTACAAGCTGACGCTGCGCCCCAACATGAAGTACTCCGACGGCACCCCGATCAAGGCATCCGACTTCACCTACGCCATCAAGCGGCTGTTCAAGGCGAACTCCGGTGGTTCGGTCTTCTACGAACCCATCGTCGGCGCAACGGATTTCGCCGAGGGCAAGGCCGACACCATCTCCGGCATCAAGACCGATGACGGCACCGGTGACATCACCATCACCCTGACCGCGCCCAACGGCACCTTCGAGAACGTGCTCGGGCTGCCGTTCGCTGCACCCGTGCCGCCGACGACGCCGCTGGACAAGGACGCGACGAACAACCCGCCGGCATCCAGCGGTCCGTTCATGATCACCAAAGTCGAGGCACCGCAAACGCTCACCATGGAGCGCAACCCGAACTTCAAGACGGTGAAAGACGCCGGGGCCAGCGAGGTTGCCGACGCGCACGTCGACAAGATCACGGTCACCCAGAACAAGAGCAACTCGGCTCAGGTGACCGGGGTCGAACAGAACACCATCGATCTCATGGTCGACCCGCCCGACGCCGACCGGCTGACGGAGGTGAAAACCAAGTACGGTGACCGATTCCGGCTGGAGCAGTCGATCAACACCTACTACTTCTGGATGAACACCCAGAAGGCGCCGTTCAACGACCTGCGGGTGCGCCAGGCCGTCAACTACGCCGTCGACCCGGAAGCGCTGAACCGCGTGTTCGGCGGCCGCATGCACCCGACCCAGCAGATCCTGCCGCCGGGAATGCCCGGCTACCAGGAATACAAGCTGTATCCGGGACCGGATATGAACAAGGCGAAACAACTGATCGCCGAGGCGAATCCGGCCGACAAGGACATCACGGTGTGGACGGATGACGAGCCCGACCGCAAACGCATCGGCGAGTACTACCACGACGTACTCACCCAGCTCGGGTTCAATGCGACGCTGAAGGTGATCGCCGGCGACGTCTACTTCACCACGATCGGCAACCAGTCCACCCCGGACCTGGACACCGGTTTCGGCGACTGGTTCCAGGACTTCCCGCACCCGGACGACTTCTTCCGGCCGCTGCTCAACGGCGCGAGCATCCTGCCCACCAACGGCAACAACTTCTCCAGGGTCAACATCCCGGAGCTGGATGCCACCATGAACAAGCTGCGCACCGAAGAACTCAGCGACGAGGTGAAGAAGCAGTACGCCGACCTGGATCGAGCCTTCATGGAACAGGCGGTATGGGCGCCGTACGGTAACGAGGAGTTCAGCACCTTCGTTTCGGAGCGCATCGACTTCGACAAGGCGTATTACCATCCGCTGTTCAACGAGGACTACTCCGCGCTGGCGCTGAAGTAACCCCGCGGTGACCACCCAGATCTCGGAGTCCGCGCGTACTCGTGGACCCTGGTACCTCGGCTGGTTGCGGTTGCGCCGCAACAAGGTTGCCCTCGCGTTCGGTGCGCTGTTCCTGCTCATGGTGTTGGCCTGCCTGGCCGCGCCGGTGTGGGCCGAGCACGTCGCCCACACCGGCCCGAACGACAACCACATCACCGACAAGGTGCTGATCGACGGGCACGAAGAGTACGTCGTCACACCCGACGGCACCCCGTTGGGGCCCGGTCTGCACGGCCGGTACCTGCTCGGTGCCGACCAGAACGGCCGTGACGTCATGGTGCGGCTGCTCTACGGCGGGCGGACCTCCATCTTCATCGGGGTGTTCGCCGCCCTGGTCACCACGGTGCTCGCGGTGGTCACCGGCCTGCTGTGCGGCTACTACCGCGGTTGGATCGACGCCGTGCTGTCCCGGGTGATGGACGTGGTGTGGGCCTTTCCGGTGCTGCTTCTGGGTATTGCGCTGGGTACCGCACTGGCGTTGGGCGGGTTGAAGATCGGCGACCTGGTGGTGGCCGGCGACTCGTTGTGGATACCGATCGTGATCATCGGACTCGTGTACGTGCCGTATATGGCGCGACCGATCCGTGGGGAGATCCTGGCGCTGCGGGAGAAGGAGTTCGTCGAGGCCGCCGTCGCTCAGGGCATGGGTTCGATGCGGATCATGTTCACCGAGCTACTACCGAACGTGGTGTCGACGATCATCGTGTTCTTCACCTTGAACATCGCCAACAACATGCTGTTGGAGTCGTCGCTGTCGTTCCTGGGCGCGGGGGTGCGGCCACCCAATGCGTCATGGGGGACGATGATCGCCGACGGTTACCAAACCATTTACACCGCACCGCATCTGACGATCGTGCCCGGCCTGATGATCGTGTTGACCGTGTTGTCGCTCAACGTGTTCGGTGACGGCCTGCGCGACGCGCTGGATCCGCGGGCCAAGATCAGGCTGGAGCACTAGGCCATGGTTCGTTTCGCCGCCCGACGATTGGCGGGCATGGTCGCGGTACTGTTCGCGATCTCGGTCGTCGTCTTCCTGATCTTCAATGTCATCCCGAACTCCGATCCGGCCGCGCGCATCGCGGGCAAGAACTCCGATCCCGCGTTGATCGCCAGGGTAAGCGCTGATCTGGGGCTGGATCAGCCGCTGCCGGTGCAGTACCTGACCATGATGCGCAAGATCCTCACCGGCCAGCTGACCTCCTACGCGAGTTCGCAGAACGTCACCGAGCAGATCTGGAAGGGCTTACCCGCGACGTTCTCGCTGTGCATCGGCGCTGCGGTGCTGTGGATGACGCTGGCGATCCTGTTCGGCTATCTGTCGGCGGTGCACTCCGGTAAGTTCACCGACCGGATCCTCACCGTGCTGTCGCTGACCGGCGTGTCCATGCCGGTGTTCTGGCTGGCTGCAATCCTGTTGTACTACTTGAGTTTCAAGGCCCAGCTGTTCCCGACCAGCAGTTACGTCCCGTTGACCAAGGACCCGGTGCAGTGGGCGTATCACCTGATCCTGCCCTGGACCACGTTGGCCGTGCTCTACGTCGGTTTCTACAGCCGGGTGTTGCGGTCGAACATGCTCGACGCGATGAACGAGGACTACGTCCGCACGGCGCGGGCCAAGGGCATCAGCGAACGCCAGGTGCGAATCCGACATGTGTTGCGTAACTCGATGATTCCGGTGGTGACGATGTTCGGCCTGGACTTCGGTGTGGTGGTCGGCGGCGGCGCGATCCTCACCGAGACGGTGTTCAACCTCAACGGGGTCGGGTTGTACGCCGGGCAGGCCATCGGCAGCCTGGACCTGCCACCGCTGATGGGAGTGACGATTTTCGGGGCGTTCTTCATCGTGCTGTTCAACACCATCGTCGACATCCTCTACGCATTCCTCGACCCACGGATCCGGCTCGGAGAGGCGGCACCGGCATGATGCTGCAAGTGGACGGGCTGACCGTCGGATTCAACACCGAAGGCGGGCTGGTGCACGCGGTCGACGGCGTCAGTTTCGGGCTGGACCGCGGCGAGATCCTGGCCATCGTCGGCGAATCCGGCTCCGGTAAGAGTGTCACCGCGCAGACCCTGCTCGGCTTGACCCGCGCCCCGAACGCCCGGATCGGCGGCTCGGTCCGGTTCGACGGCATCGAACTGAACACCCTCGACGACGAAGGTTGGCAGGCGGTGCGCGGCGAGCGCATCGCGATGATCTTCCAGGATCCGATGACATCGCTGAACCCGGTGTACCGCGTCGGCGATCAGCTGATCGAGATGATCCGGGCGCATCGCGACGTCTCCAAGCACGAGGCCCGTGACCGCGCCGTCGAGCTGTTGCGCTCGGTAGGGATACCGAATCCGGAACGGCGCGTGCGTGATTACCCGCACGAGTTCTCCGGCGGCATGCGCCAGCGGGTGATGATCGCGATGGCGTTGTCGTTGGATCCGGACGTGCTGATCGCCGACGAACCGACGACCGCGCTGGATGTCACCGTGCAAGCCCAGATCCTGCGGCTGCTGGCGCGGTTGAACGAGGAGCGCAGTCTGGCCGTCGTGCTGATCACCCATGACCTGGGCGTGGTTGCCGAAGTTGCCGACCGGGTGGCCGTCATGTACGCCGGCCAAATCGTCGAAGAGGCCACCTTGGACGAGTTGTTCTACGACCCGCAGCACCCCTACACCTGGGGTCTGCTGGGCTCGCTGGCCCGGCTGGACCAACCCAACCCGGAACGGCTGGCCCAGATCGCCGGGGCACCACCGTCGTTGACCGATCTGCCGAGCGGCTGCCGGTTCGCTCCGCGCTGCCCGCACGTCTTCGACAAGTGCGCCGAACCCCCACCGCTGCAAGGAGATCGCTGCTGGCTGACCGCCGAGCAGAAGCGCACCCTGCGGGTCGTCGACGGCCGGATCGGATTACGGAAGCCGGTGACCACATGAGCCCGCTCCTCGAGGTCACCGACCTGGTCAAGCATTTCCCGATCAAATCGGGGGTGATCGTCGACCGGGAGATCGGCCGGGTCCGCGCCGTCGGCGGTGTCAGCCTGTCCCTGTATGAGGGCGAAACCCTCGGGCTGGTCGGCGAATCCGGCTGCGGCAAGTCGACCCTGTGCCGGTTGATCATGCAGCTGACCGCACCGACATCGGGTTCGGTGCGGTTCGACGGGCAGGAACTGGTCGGCAGGAGCCAACGGGACCTGCGCGGCATGCGCCGGCAGATCCAGATGATCTTCCAAGATCCGTACGCATCACTGAACCCGCGCAAGCGGGTGGCGCAGATCATCGGCGCGCCGATGGAACTGCACGGCTTGGCGTCGGGTCGCGACACCCGCACCCGGGTGCAGGAGCTGTTGGAGCGCGTCGGGTTGCGGCCCGAGCATGCCGACCGCTTCCCGCACGAGTTCTCGGGCGGACAGCGCCAACGCATCGGTATCGCCAGGGCGCTCGCCCTGCGGCCCAAGCTGATCATCGCCGACGAACCGGTCTCGGCCCTCGATGTGTCGGTGCAGGCGCAGATCGTGAACCTGCTCAAAGACCTGCAGGATGAGTTCGGGCTGTCCTACCTGTTCGTGGCCCACGATCTGGGCGTCGTACGGCATGTCTCCAATCGGGTCGCGGTGATGTATCTGGGCAAGGTCGTCGAGAGCGCGCCGGCGGCCGGGCTGTACCAGCACCCGCTGCATCCCTATGCCAATGCGCTGTTGTCGGCCGTGCCGGTGCCGGATCCGCGGCGCAACGCCACCCGCGAGCGGCTGGTGCTCGAGGGCGATGTGCCCAGCCCCATCGACCCGCCGTCGGGATGCCGCTTCCATACCCGTTGTCCCTGGTCGACGGAGGTTTGTCAGGCCGAGGAGCCGCAGTTGGTGGACCACACCGACGGCCGCGAACCCGGGCACGTCGCGGCCTGCCACCACCCCCGCAACCTTGACTGAACGCCGCAACCAGCGGAAATAGGCTCACGCTCAACTTGAGCGTCAGCAACACGCCCGGTTATGATCACGAACTTGTAACAACAAGCGCACGGTCAGATATCGGAAGTTGCTGCGTATGCCTCGTCTCGGTCGTAATGTGCTGTCGGTGAGCCGACACGCATTGCCCAAGGGGCGGCGTGCAGTGTCCCCGTCGGCCGCCCTGGCTGCGCTCGTCGTTCCCGTCGCCATCCTGGCCGCCACCGCCGGTGACGTGCATCCCCGGACAGCTCACCGGCCCGCCGCACCCGTGCTGGGTGATGTCGTGACGGTCGCCGACAGTGCCCCGTACGGGCTGGAGATCGTGGCGGCCCCCGCCGCCTTCTCCTCGGCGCCCACCGCCTCGCAACCCGCGGCGAACTTTGCCGCGGCGCAGACCGGCACGGCCTCGCGATGGCGGGTGGACACCCGGCCGCTGCTGCTGCCGGTCGGCCTGGCGCCCGAACGTGGCCTGCAGGTGCGCACCATCCTGACCTCGCGCGCCGTCACCGCGACGTTCCCGGAGATCCACAGCATCGGCGGGGTGCGCCCCGACGCGCTGCGCTGGCATCCCGACGGCTTGGCGTTGGACGTGATGATTCCCGACGCCGGCTCGGCGTCGGGAATCGCGCTCGGCAACGAGATCGTGTCGTACGTGCTGAAGAACGCGGTTCGGTTCGGGATCCAGGACGCCATCTGGCGCGGCGTCTACTACACCCCCGGCGGCGCGCAGCGCGGCGGCTACGGCCACTACGACCACGTGCACATCACCACCACCGGCGGCGGATACCCCACCGGTAGCGAGGTCTACCCGCGCTGATCGCGGTTGTGCCGCGGAAAAGCCGAACATCGCGCATCCTGATCGCGTGCGATCAGCCTCACCCTCCCGCCTGATCTGGCGCAGCCTCGGCATGCTGCGTGCCGTGCGCGGCCTCATCGCGGTCTCGTTGGTGCTCGGGGTGATCGCCTCCGCGCTGCCGTATCTGTCGGCCGCGGCGTTCGGCCCGATGATGCAGGTGGTCGCCGACGCGGGGAACGGCGGAAACCTCGGCGACGTGTGGAATATGCGGGGCCCCTTGGTAGCCCGCGAGGACGGGCTGTTGCACGCGGTGGCCGGGTCGGTGCCGTTCGCGGTGCTGTTGGCGACCTGGGCGGTGTCACTGGTGCTGACCCAGTTCATGTACTTCGTCAACGGATGGGTGGGGGCGAGGGTCGAACGGATCCTGGTGGTGGACATCCGGCAGCGGGTGCACGACCATCTGCAGACACTGTCGATGGACTTCTTCGCCCGCTCGCGGACCGGTGAGCTGATCCAACGGGTCACCACCGAATCGGCCGGGGTGCAACGCCTGCTCACCGGATGCCTCATCCCGCCGCTCATCGACACCATCGTGTTGTTGGTCGCGGTGAGCTATCTGATGATCCTCTGTTGGGAGATGACCATCGCCGCGCTGGTGCTCACGCCGCTGGCGCTGTTCACGTTGCGGTTCGCGGGAGCGCATGTGCAGTCGGCGGTCCGCAAGGAGATGACCGCCGACCGGGCGATGTCCACCGAGTTGGAGCAGACCGTCAGCGGGATCTCCGAGATCCAGATGTTCAACGCCCAGCCGTTGCGCAGCAGGCGCTTTCACGAGGTGTCCGAGAATGCCGCGAAAGCCGGTGCCTCGTCGGTGGCGTGGATGCAGGCCACCGCCAACGGTTCTCAGATCTTCGTGGCGCTGAGCACCGTGGTGGTGCTGTTGGTGGGCATCGGATTCAGTGCGGTCTTCGGTCTGACCTTCGCCGGGCTGCTGGTGTTCGCAGGCATGGTGCCGACGATGTTCGGTGCGGCACAACGAGTTATGGGCGCCTACACGACCTACAAATCCGTCGTACCCAACGCCGTCTCGACCTACGAACTGCTCGACACGCAGCCCTCGGTCGTCGAACGGCCCGGAGCCCCCGAACTCGGTGCAGTGCAGGGCAATCTGGTGTTCGAGGACGTCACCTTCGGCTATACGGCCGAGCATGCGGTCCTGGACGGGTTGACGTTCAGCGTCGCCGCAGGCGAGACCGTCGCCCTGGTCGGAGGCATCGGATCGGGCAAGTCCACCGTGTTCAACCTGATGTTGCGGTTCTTGGATCCGCAGCGCGGGCGGATCCTGCTCGACGGGCACGACATCTGTGGAGTCACCGTGTCCTCGCTGCGCGAGCAGGTGTCCAAACTGGCCCAGTTCCCGTTCTTCACCAAGGACACCATCCGCGAGAACATCCGCCTGGCCCGGCCGGCGGCCACCGACGCCGAGATCGAGGCGGCCTGTGTTGCGGCACACATCCACTCGATCATCATCGACCCGGTCAAGATGCACGCCGGCTACGACACCGTGATCGACGTCCAGGTGCCCTCGGGCGGGCAGAAGCGGCTCATCGCCCTGGCGCGGTGCCTGCTGCGTCGTCCGGAGGTGCTGCTGCTCGACGAGCCGACGGAGAACCTCGACGCCGACCAGCGGGCCCGGCTGACCGGGGTGATTCGCGGCTACGCGCGGGACCGCACATGCATGGTGATCAGCCACGATATGGATTTCATCGCCGCCGTCGCCGATCGGATCCTGGTGCTGGAGGACGGCAGAATCCTGCAGTCGGGCGATCATCGCTCGCTCATTGCCGAGGGTGGTCTGTACAAACGGCTGTACGAGGCGCAGGACACCGCGACCGACTGAGGTGTTGTCGCAGGTTAACGGCGAGCGAACACAGGCTGAAGCACCATCGTCACGCGCATCGTCTAAGGTGCTGCTGTGCCTGACATGGATCGTCGCAGCGTCATGATGATGATGGGTCTCGGTGCGGCCGCGGTCGTGCTGCCCACTCAGACAGCCCATGCGGACCCGCTTCCGGGGGATCTGGGGCCAGGTCCGGTGCCCGGCCCGGCAGCGCCGGGGGCGCCTGCGCCGACTCCCGCCGCGGCCGAACCGGTCTTCCTGTGGCGGGACGAATTCAACGGCCCCGCCGGGGCACCTCCGGGGCCCGACTGGTTCATCGTGCCCGCGCGCGAGACCATCCGGAACCCCGTCGAGTGGGACAAGCCCTACAACATGGGCCGTTACGTCACCGATCAGGAACACGTGTTCCAGGACGGCAAGGGCAATCTGGTCATCCGTGCCACCCGCGGGCCCGGCAACAACATCCAGGAGCGCTACGCCGGCGCAAAGATCATCGGTAACTGGCGCGGTGGCATCGGCACCACCTGGGAAGCCCGCGTCAAACTCAACTGCCTCACCGACGGCGCATGGCCGGCCTTCTGGCTGCTCAACGACGACCCGGTGCGCGGCGGCGAGGTGGACCTGGTCGAGTGGTACGGCAACCGGGACTGGCCGTCGGGCACCACGGTGCACGCCCGCTTGGACGGCACCTCCTTCGCGACCGATCCGCACCCGATCGACAGCGCCTGGCACACCTGGCGCATGACGTGGCTGCCGACCGGCATGTACTTCTGGAAGGACTACGCGCCGGGTATGGAGCCGTATTTCACGGTCCCGGCCAACTCGCTGGACGACTGGCCGTTCAACGATCCCGGCTACACGCTGGCCCCGGTGTTCAACATCGCCGTCGGTGGATCGGGTGGCCGGGAACCGGCGGGCGGCAACTACCCGGCCGAGATGCTGATCGACTGGATTCGCGTCTTCTGATCCGTCACCGGTGCATCCGGCGGGCGTTGGCGACGATCGCGTCGCGCAGCGCCTGCTCGGGTTCGGACAGCGTGCTGCGCCGACACACCAGCACGAATTCCAGCGCCCCCAATTCCGGAAGCCCCTCGTCGACAGGGTAAAGGCCTTGCGGCAGAAGGGTTTCGGCGTGCGGTACGACGCCGAGGCCGGCCAGGACCGCCGCTTGCAGGCCCAGTTGGCTATCGCTGACGCAGGCGATGCGCCAGCTGCGGTGTTCGCGTTCGAGCGCCCGCAGCGCCATGTGCCGGGTCAGGCTGGGCGGGGGATAGGTGACGACCGGCACCGGGTCACCCGCGTCGGTCATCCCGGCCCGTCCGGCCCACACCAGCCGGTCCTGCCACAGCAATTCGCCGTGCTGCTCGCCGGGTAACCGCTTGGCCACCATCATGTCCAGCTCGCCGGCGGCCATCCGCACCTTGAGGTTCTCGCTGAGCCCGACGACCAGTTCCAGGTCGACAGCCGGATAGGAGCGCTGGAACTCGACGAGCACATCGGGGAGGTCGCGGGTGACCAGGTCGTCGGAGGCGCCCAGCCGGATGAAACCCGTCAGGCGGGGTTCGGAGAAATACCGATCGGCCTGTGCCTGGGCGTCCAGGATGGTGCGCGCGAAACCCACCATGGCGGCACCGTCGGCGGTGAGGGCGAGGTTGCGGGTGTCCCGGCGGAAGAGCTCGCGTCCCACCGCCTGTTCCAGACGAGCGATATGGCCGCTGACGGTGGACTGCCGCAGGCCGAGGACCCGGCCGGCCGCGGTGAAACCGCCGGCCCGCTCGACGGTGAGGAACGTGCGCAGATGCTCCGGATCGAACATATTCATCACGCTACGTGATCAGAGATATTGAGTGCATCGCCTTTCGTAATGAGTCCTTGCCCTCCTACCGTGGAGCGGTGACCTTACTGGCCAAACTCCGGATCGACGGATTCCTGCTCGGATTGTTCGCTGCCATGGCGCTCGGGCTGCTGCTGCCCGCCAGTGGGGCGGCCGCCGGCGTATTGGACTGGGCCACCAAGATCGCCATCGCCGTGTTGTTCCTGCTGTACGGCACCCGGCTGGAGCCGCGTGAGGCGTTGCACGGGTTGCGGCACTGGCGGCTGCACACCACGGTGCTGGCCTGTACCTACGTGTTGTTCCCGGTGCTGGGCTTGGCGCTCAAGCTGCTGGTGCCCTCGGTGTTGACCGATGACCTCTACACCGGGGTGCTCTACCTGTGCCTGCTGCCATCCACGGTGCAATCGTCGATCGCGTTCACCTCGATCGCGCGGGGAAACGTGGCGGCAGCAGTGGTGAGCGCGTCGGCGTCGAACATGCTGGGTATCTTCGTGACTCCCGTGCTGGTGACCTTGTTGATGCAGACCACGGGCGATGCCACGGTCTCGCCGCGGCAGATCCTGGAGATCGTGGTCCAGCTGCTGCTGCCGTTCATCGCCGGACAACTGTTGCGGCCCAAGCTGCATCGGGTGCTCGCACACACGACGTTGACCAAGGTGGTCGACCGCGGCTCGGTGTATCTGGTGGTGTATGCCGCCTTCAGTGCCGGTATGGCCGAACATATTTGGGCCGGGATGACCCCACTGCACCTGTTGGCCGTGGTCGGCGTGTGTGCCCTGCTGCTGGCGGTGGTGCTCGGTGTGACGACGGGGATGGCGCGGCTGCTGCGCTTCAACCGGGCCGACCGCATCGTGGTGATCTTCTGCGGGTCCAAGAAGAGTCTGGCCACCGGGCTACCGATGGCGACGGTGCTGTTCGCCGGTCATCCGGTGGGTCTGATCGTGTTGCCGCTGATGATCTTTCACCAGATCCAGCTCATCACCTGCGCGACCCTGGCCGGGAGGTGGGGCCGTGCCGCCGAAAAGGCCACGGCCGGTGCGGCGCTCACCGGGAGCCGGGCTTAGGTCATCGAAAGCCCCTCGAAAGCGACAGGGTGGCCTGCCTGCGGTCGAAACCGCGGCAGGCCACCCTGGCTACGTGGGGATCAGCCCAGCGGCGGGAGCGTGCCCCAGGCGCCGTAGGGGCCGTTCATCACACCGCCGGTGCCGGACTGCGGAACGGAGAAGCCGCCGATGCCCTGCGGGCCCAGGCACCGTGACGTCGACACCGCAACGGTGCACGGGTCGTTACCGGCCGCGAGTGCGGTGGGAGCGCCCGACAGCCCCATGGCGATACCGGCTGCGGCGAGGACGGGGACGGCAATGCGCTTGAACGACATGAGAGAGCCTCTCTTTCGGTCGGCCACTGTGGGTGATGTGGCCGAGGGGAAGGTGTCGCGGCTAGGGTTTCCGCCGCGCCTGACTCATGTCTACCCGTCGTTCGTATCGCCGCAAAGCATGTGAAATGTACTCATAGACAACACATATTCGCGTCGGTGGATGTGACGCGCCCCTCATCGAAGATATGAATTTCACATGTTTGTGCTCCAGCGGTCGTTGGTGGCCGCTGGAGCACAAAGGTGTGGAGCGCTCAGAACGGAAGGTCGACCTCGCCGTTGGAGGTGATGCCCTCGTCGTGATTGCGATTGACGTAGCCGGTGGTGACCGGTGCTTGGGGATCGGTGCCGTACGGGATGAGTGGGTCGGTGCCTGCCTTTGCGTCGCCCAGCGGCGCTCCGGTGTCGGGCGATATGGGGGTGTTCTGCTGCCACGACGTGGTGGAGGTGGGGCCGGCGGCGACCGCGATGGTCTCGCCGGCAGGTGCCAGGCCGACGAAACCGGCGGCCAGGCCGACGGCCAGCAGGGGGGCTGCGAATGCGATCCGGGTCTTCATGGTGGGCTCCTGTTCCTCTCGGGTACCTCGATCATTCGCCGGCTTTCCCACGGAATCGCCACGGCTAGCTGGCAAGGTGCCCTACCGGGTAGCCGGTAGTCCGAAAGGTCGACGAGCGACGGGGCTAAGCGCCAGATGCCGACAGCGACCGCGACGGCCGCCACGCCAGAAAGCCGATGATCAACCCGGCGAACGGAATCGCGGCCAGGATCGTGCTCAAGGCCGGGCTGCCACCGGTCACCAGGGTGAAGTTGGACAACACCAGCCACAGGCTGCCGAGCAGGCCCAGGACGGCCAGCGCCGGTGCGATCCGCGTGGACCACAGCCCCGTGGCGCGGTCACGGTTGCGCAGGAAGAACACCAGCACGGCGATGGACGTGGTGAGCATCAGCAGCACCATGCCGACGGTCGCGACGCCGGCCATCGACCCGAAGACGCCCACCAGAGGATCGATGCCAAGCACCGCCAGCACAGCGACAATGACGGCGGCCGTGCCGGTTTGCACCACCGAGGAGAACGACGGCGAGTGGTGGCTGCCGTGCACCTGGGCCAGCCGCGCGGGCAGCAGCTCCTTGCCGGCCAGCACGAACTGATAGCGCGCGATCACGTTGTGGAAGGACAGCACACAGGCGAACAGACTGGTCAGCAGGAGCACGTTGACGATGTCGCGGCCGACGGTGCCCAGCATATCGCCGGTGGTATCCAGCAGCATGTTGCCCTCACCGGCGAGGGTGCGCTGCGCCACGCCGGTCACCTGGTCCGGTCCGAGGGCAACGACGAAGGCCCACACCGTGATGGCGTAGAAGGCGCCGATGATGATGACGGCGGCGTAGGTGGCGCGCGGGATGGTCCGCTCCGGATCACGCGCCTCGTCACGGAACACCGCGGTGGCCTCGAATCCGATGAATCCGGTGAGGGCGAACAGGATGGCGATGCCGATGGTGCCGTTGGTGAACGTGGCCGGGTCGAAGGAGGTGAACGTGATTCCGGCCGGGCTGGGCTTGGCCACCATCACGACGTCGAGCAGCACGACGATGCCGATCTCGCACGCCAACGCCACCCCGAGAACTTTGGCGCTCAGCTCGATATGCCGGTAGCCGAGCACCGCGACGATGGCCAGCACCGCAAAAGCGTAGACAGGCCAAGGGATTGACGGACCGTGGTAGTGGGCCACGGTGTCGGAGATGGCCCAGCCGATATAGCCGTAGATCCCGATCTGGATGGCGGTGTAGGCGATGAGCGCGACCACCGCGATGCCCTTGCCCATCCGTTCGCCGAGTCCGACCGTCACGTACGAGAAAAAGGCGCCCGCCTCGGGCACGTGCGGCGTCATGGTCACGAATCCGATGCTGAACAGCAGCAGCACCAGCACGGCGATCACGAAGCCCATGGGTGCGCCGGCGCCGTTGCCCAGTCCCATGGCCAGCGGCATATTGCCGCCGATCACCGTCAGCGGTGCCGCCGCGGCGACCACCATGAAGACGATCCCGACGGGGCCGAGGTGACCGGTCAGGCGGCGCTGCTCGGCCGTGGTGGGTGTGGTGGTCATCAGGCCTCCTGGGGTCGAGGGGTGTTGGGCGACAGTGCTTGACGGAGCAGGTCGTGGTCGATGGCGTGGGCGGTGAAACCGTTGGGTCCGGTGACGGTGGTGGCCGCGACCATGGCGTTGACGATGGCCTCCTCGGTGGCCTCGATCGTCAGGTCGAACAGCCGGGTCATCAGCTGCGGCGCGACCATCCGCAGGGGGATCTCGGGGCGCGGGGTGGCAGCGTCCTCATCCCATGCGTACGGCGGGATGCCGCGGTTGCCCGTGGCGAAGGCCAGCATCAGGTCACCGCTGTACTGCTCACCGGTGCCGCCGAGGCGGCCGACGGCAAGGGTCGCGCGCTGGGCCAATCGGGTGCATTGGTGGGGGAGCAGCGGGGCGTCGGTGGCGACGATGACGATGATCGATCCCGACCCCGGCTCGTACTGCCGCGGCAGGTCCGGCAGTGGCACCTGGTCGGGGCCGATCAGTTCGCCGACCGGGACCCCGTTGATCCGAAGTCGTTCCCGCCGTCCGTGATTCGCCTGCACCAGCACGCCCACCGTGTACGTTCCGGCGGCCGTCTCGGTGATGCGAGACGAGGTGCCGATACCGCCTTTGAATCCGTGGCAGATCATGCCCGTGCCGCCGCCGACGGCGCCCTCGGCCGGCGCGTCGGCGGACGCGTTCTCCAGCGCGGAGCGGGCGTGCTCGGGCCGGACGTGGAAACCGTTGATGTCGTTGAGCAGGCCGTCATAGGTCTCGCCGACGACGGGTAAAGACCAGTACAGGCCCTCGCCGCGGGCGCGGACCTGCGCGGCGACCAACTCGTCGCGCACGACGCCGACGCTGTGCGTGTTGGTCAGGCCGATGGCAGTGGTGAGCTCGCCGGACTCGCGGATCCATTCCAGGCCGGTGAGCTCGCCGCTGCCGTTGAGCCGGTGCGCCCCGGCGAATACGGGCTCGGTCCAGATGTCGTCGTGCGGGACGATGACGGTGACGCCGGTGTTGATGCCGTCACCGCGCAGCGTGGTGTGCCCGACCCGTACGCCGGCGACGTCGGTGATGGCGTTGTGGGGGCCGGTGGGGTGTTCCCCGATCACGACGCCGAGATCTCTGGCACGCATGGGTTCCGCTCGATTCATCGATAGTTCTTTTCCTGATTGGAAAAGAACTATGCGCCTGTGTGCGGCGTCCCGCAACAGAACGGGCAAGATTGGTGCCATGGCACGGCCGAACAAGCAGGTGGAACGGCGTCACGACATCATGGACGCGACGATTGCGCTCATCGAGCGCCACGACCTGGCCACTCTCAAGCTCTCCGACGTCGCCGAGGAACTCGGGCTGACCACCAATGCGGTGCGCTACTACTTCAAGGACGTGACGCAGCTGCTCTCGGAGTTGGCGCTGCGCTCCGACGTCCGGTTCTACGACGAGCGCCTGCAGTTGCAGAGTTCGTCGGGCGATGTGCGCGAGCAGCTGGTGTTGACCATGGCCGCCGGCCTGCCCACCGGGCCCGAGGATGCCGAGTGGCGCGCGATTTGGCGGGCGGTGCTCTCGGCCGGCTTCGAACTGGACCAACGCGGCGATGTGCAGGGCATCTATCACCGGCAGGTGGGGCTGTACGCCGACCTGCTGACCGCCGGTGCGCAGCAAGGTGTGTTCGAGCTGCGGTATCCGGCGCGCGATATCGCCATGACGATCATGGGGATGGAGGACTACTTCGGGTACCGCATCGTCGCGCGGGACCCGGACTTCAGCCGGGCGACCGCGCTGCGGTTGATGCGGCAGTACGCGGAGTTGGCGGTCGGGGTGGTGCTGCCGGAGATCGACTGACGGCGATGACTTCTGCGGCCCGCGCCGGTCGATACGGGTGTGGAAGGGAGAATTCCGTGAGCGCGGAAGCCGACGTTCGAGACGTGATCACCCGGTGGGTCGACGGCATCAAGGCTGGTGATGTGGAGGCCGTGGTGGCGGCGCATGCCGATGACTTTGTGCAGTTCGACGTTCCGCCCCCGTATGAGGGTGTCCGCGGACTGCCGGCATACCGCGACAGCTGGCCGCCGTTCTTCGAATTCCTCCGTGGCGGAGCCGTTTTCGAGATCGTCGAACTGAACGTCGTGGCCGGAAGCGATGTCGCCTTCGCGTACGGCCTGGCGAAGTGCGGCCGCGCCGAGGATTTCGCGAAGAATCCGGACATCCGGTTACGGATGACCGTGGGACTGCGCAAGGTCGACGGTGAATGGCTGATTGTGCACGAACATCATTCGTTTCCGGTGACGGAGTAGGTCGGTACGGTGGGCCGGTGTTTGACGATCACCGTGAACCCGATGACGAACTGGCTGACCTGATCGCCGAAGAGGAAGACGACGAGCAGACGGCCAACGGGTCGATGCTTTCGATTCGCAACGCCGACGGCGAGGAGGTGGTGAGCATCTTCGCCACCGGTGACGAATGGAATGTGCACCTGCAGCCCGGCGGATCGATCCGCAACGCGTTTCTGGGCAGCCGCGCCGAGTCGCCGGTGTGGGTCAGCAGTGCGGACAGCGAGATCGAGCGGGACGAGGACGGGACGTACGTGATCCGGCTGGGATAGTGATCTGCGCTCTTAAGCTTGTAATGTCGAGCATAGCGATATTGCCGCGGAGTGTTTGACGGTGAATTCGACCTAAAGCTTGCAAAATGAGGCATAAGGCCTTGCATGCGAGGCGACGCGCGGTGCAACATGGCTAATGCATGCTATTTCGTGCATAAGGAGTGAGGTCATGGGGCCTAGGAGGCGGCGGCCGCTTGATGCCGGCTCTATGCCTGAAATCGCACGCATAGGGGCGGCCTTCGCTGAGCGTCGCATCGCGCTGCAGCTCACTCAACAGACCCTGGCGGATTTGGCGGGGGTGTCGCGGTCCAGCATCCAATCGCTTGAACGGGGGAGTGGCTCGGTCAGCTTCGGCGCCGTCGTCGACATCGCGGAGGTCTTGGGTTTGCGGATCGACATGAGTGCGGCGACGGAATGACGGCACCGAGCAGTCTCGACTTGCGTGAGGTCGACGCGGCCGATGTCTACATCGACGACAACCTCGCCGCACGCCTGGTCCGTCAACGCGGGGACAGGGTCAGCTTTGATTACGTCGATGATGATGCCGTTCGGGATTGGGCCATCCGTGACCACTCGGTTTCGTGGTCTCTGCTGCGCTCGGGCGAGTACCCCGTCGTCGCGACGGGCGGGGCTGTGCCTGCGTTCTTTGCGGGACTTTTGCCGGAAGGGGTCAGGCTGGGTGTGGTGACGTCATCGACCAAGACTTCTGCTGACGATCACCTCACCTTGCTGTTGGCCGTCGGGGCCGACACGATCGGCAACGTCCGCGTCTTTCCTGCTGGCGCCGATCCGACCCGGCCGCTGCCGCTTTTCGATCCCGAGCGGGACAAAGACTTTCGTGTGGTGTTCGAGAAGATGACGGGTTCGGTCGATGCAGATCCGGTCGGTCTGGCGGGAGTGCAGCCGAAAGTCAGCGCCGGCGTGCTGTCGATGCCTACGCGTACCAAGTATGGGCCGTCCATCTTGAAACTCGCTCCCGCGCAATACCCGCGGCTGGTCGAAAACGAACACTTCTTCATGACGATGGCCACGGCCTGCGGTCTGAGGGCCGCCAAGACATTGGTGCTCCACGATGCTCAGGGCCGAAGTGCCTTGCTGGTAACCCGTTTCGACCGGCAAGGGCCTACTCGCATTGCGCAGGAGGACGCGTGTCAGGTCGCCGATGTGTATCCGGCCTCGAAATACCGCATCAAAACCGAGACAG
The DNA here is from genome assembly GCF_026240945.1 of Mycolicibacterium sp. J2. Taxonomy (GTDB): domain Bacteria; phylum Actinomycetota; class Actinomycetes; order Mycobacteriales; family Mycobacteriaceae; genus Mycobacterium. Next base: position 354,273 of record NZ_JAPFPY010000001.1, on the reverse strand, counting down.
CCATTGCCACGCTGGCTGATGCGTGCGCGCGCGGTGGCGGGTCGAGGGTGGCCGCCGTCGCAGAGTTGCTCAAAACTGTTGTCTTCTCTTGGCTTATCGGCAACGGTGATTTGCACGGCAAGAACTTGTCGATCTACAACCCGAAGGGGCTGTGGCAACCGACCCCCGCCTATGACCTGCTGTGCACGCAGCCCTATGCGGGTTGGAAAGATCCGATGGCGCTCAGTCTCTATGGTCGCGCCAACAAGCTCAGTCGAACCGATTTCATCGACGCGGGTGAACGTCTCGGACTGCGTCAGCGTGCCATCGTCAGCATGATCGATGGTCTCGTCGGTGCGGCCGAGGGCTGGCCGGAGCGGTGCGGTGAAATTGGCTTCGAGGATCGGCAGACCGAGCTCCTCGCGCAGATGCTCCGGGCCCGGATCGATAGCTTGAAAGAGTGACAATCAGCGCCGCGACGTGGTAGGCGCTGCTCTCGTGGAGCCGATGACGGGAATCGAACCCGCGTATTCAGCTTGGGAACTCGATCCCGTTCGTTCACTGACTTCCGTCCGTGTTCACATCGTTCGTCTACCGGCGCAAAGATGTACACCTGTATCCGACGGTGGGTGCGTGCGGATGTCGCCCCAACTTGTGGCATCGGCGTCACACTCGGCATTGGACGTGCCGCCACAAGGAACTGTTGGTGAGCGCGAAGGTCGGAACGGTGGTCGTACCCGCACACCGATGCCAGGGGGAGACATCCTCGGTAAAACCTGACGGAACCACAAATGTGTGGGTTATGTGCGAGGTCGGTTTCGCGGTCCCGCCGCGAACGTGACAATCCTCCTGGCGTATCGAAGCGCGGGCACGCCAGCGGTTAGGGTGGAGGTTGTCGAGCGGCTGCCAGATCGGTGTGAAACTGACCTGATACACGCAGTGCATCGGTGAAGTTGCTCCGTTGGGCGGGAGGCTGGTGCGGAGTGTGGCGCTCGCCACTAAGCAGATCTACCATCTCGAAGTATGAGCTTCCAGCGGCCGCACGGCCCGCGAACCTTCGATCGTCTTGCTTTATACGGGTTCCGGCAGTATGCATTTCTCGATCTAGACTTGCGTGGCGATATCACCGTATTGACTGGGGCTAATGGGACAGGCAAGACAACAATCCTGAATATTTTGTCAACGCATTTCGACTGGCCGGCTGACCTGATCGCTGCGCCAGGAGAAAAGGAGATTGACCAAAGCGATTTCCCGCTTGATCTACGTGAGACAAACCGCCGGTATGTGGTCACCCAGACCGAGCTTTCAGAGGATCAACGCGCATTCCTCGACACTCATGTTGATGTGGCCTTGAATGATCCGCCGTCTATCGAAATTGGGCGGCTTCGATACAGTGACGGAGCTACTTCCTCGTTACGGATAGCGCAAAGGAGCAGCTCAATACAGTACTCCATCTTGAATCCATTCCGTAGGTCGGTAGACGGGCTCTACTTGACGTCCCACCGAACACTGAACAGCTACAAGCCGATCACAACTATCCCATCCCGGTTCGTTGGCCCGGAGCTGATTCTGAAGGAATATATATCGGAACTGCGGTCATTGCAGGTAAATCGCAGAACTGAGAAGTCGCCGATGTTCCGGCTGAAGGAAGCGTTACTGGCGGCGGCTATCTACGGAGAGGGTAATACTTCGGTGCGCCCCAATGCGGAAGCTAAGGGGATCTGGTCGGGGTTTCAAGAAGTGCTGCGGATACTCGCCCCAAAACACATAGGATTCAATCGGCTCTTTGCGATACCGCCCGAGATAATGCTGGATACCGAAACTGGAACCTATCCAATAGATGCAATCTCGGGTGGAATGCATGCGCTACTTGACCTTGCTTGGCAGATCTTCCTCCTGACTTACGGAGCTGATCGGTTCACCGTATGCATCGATGAGCCTGAGAATCACCTCCATCCCGCCATGCAGCGCACGTTAATGCCAAACCTATTGAAGGCTTTTCCGAACGTTAAGTTTATAGTCGCTACCCATAGCCCATTCGTTGTTACGGCTTCTCGCGACGCGCGTGTCTACGTCCTTGATTATGGCAACGACGGCTTGGTGTATTCATCCGTACTTGATTTCGTCAATAAGGCGCAGTCTGCAGAACAGACGCTAACTGACGTTTTAGGGTTGAGCAGTACTGCGCCAGTGTGGGCGGAGGAAGAATTCAATACACTTATGTCAGAATTCGTCAACCGGCCTGTTAGTAAAGCGACCATCCGGGAACTAAGAACGCGGCTCAGCGAAAAAGGGTTGGCGAATGAGCTGCCGACTGCTCTGAAAATCTATCTCGAAGGAGAGGACACCACATAGTGCGTCCTCTTGTGAAGCGTCCAAAACCGGAGATTCTAGAACAAAATGAACAAGCTTGGACGACTGAATACGTCGACGCCGTCCGTACTGGTCAAAGGCCCTTTCCCTCCCGCTGGCGTCGAGAAGAAATCAAGTCGACGCTCGTAGTTGAAACTTCCGGGCGTTGTGCATACTGTGAATCTGACATGCTGTCCGTCCATTACGGACACGTCGAGCATATTCGCCCTAGAAAGGCATACCCAGAGCTAGTCGTACGGTGGGATAACCTAACGCTGGCCTGTGAGAAATGTAATGGGGCAAAGAAAGATTTCTATTCTGATGCGACACCGCTGCTCAACCCTTATGTCGATGATCCAACTGAGCACATAGTGTTTCATGGTCATCTGGTGTTCGCAAAGCCCGGCTCCGATAGAGGAGTTTTGACGATCCGCAAACTTAAACTGCACCGAAAAGACCTTACGGATCAACGGCAATACAGGCTGGAGCACGTGATGACCCTGATCGACCTATGGAGTCGAGCTACGGATCCCGATGTCAAGGAAGAATTACTAGATAGTATTGTGGTTGATTACCGAGATGGTCCATATCAGATGGTAGTCAAGCCGATACTGGCTTATCACGGTATCAATGTTGAATAGTGGTTCCGACGGTCATAACGTTTAGGCACAGGAGCGGAGCGTCGATAAATTGCCCGCATTAATCATCACGGAGAGAGGCTACGGTGGCTCGTCGAGGCGCTGCCGGGGCGTTATAGGGGGCACCCCCACCCTTGCCTTGCTCGCTGGCCTTTCGTACTGTTCCGTCCCCAGGCACCCCTAAGGGTGTCTGGGGACGGACGGTGCAGCTGAGGTGCGGTTTATCCGTCCTCAGCGCTCCCGGTCCGGTTGAGCGCGGACGACGCACGGGCTTTGAACGCAGGACCCACGACATTGGTAGTGGTGCGCCCGAAGGATTGTCGCTGCCTCATTGCGGCCAATGCCACGCTCAACCGACTTGTGGCACCGTGTAACAGCGAAATGGGTTAGTCGAACGCTTCGAACAGCATTTGAGCTGCTCAGCGTGGAGCCGATGACGGGAATCGAACCCGCGTATTCAGCTTGGAGCCGTGCCGTCTTTGGTCGTCTTACGTCGTTCGGTAACGTGTTGAGCCGCAGGTGGTTTCGCAAGTAGCTGATACGTGCCGATACAGGTAAGTGCACCGCAATTCAAAGGCGTTTATGCGGGGAAAGTACGGAGCGCCTGCAAAGAACGGACCAGCAGTCGGTTTCCGATGCCTGTGCCGCACGATTCGTCGCGACACGCATCCCGACACGCCGAGCGGTGTCCGGTCCTAGCGGTTGAATGGACGACATGAGTGACCGGGAGACCCTCCAGAACATGACCGACACCCTGGACGCGAGCAAGGCGCTTAACGAGATCGCTCAGCCGCTCGGATACGCGGTCACTATGTCTGCAGGGGGCACGCTCGGCAACGACGCCGCTCCGGACCATCGCCGGTTCACCATCCACCGGATGGACAAGCCAGTCGCCAGCGGACCCAGCTTTCCGAGCGCCGAAGCCGTGAAGGAGCAACTGGAGCAGATCGCCGCGCTTCCCCTGTGGCGGCTCGACCTCTGCGACCCTTCGGTCGAGTTCGATCCGGCTGACCTCTCGATCAAGGACGTGGCGACCGGCGAGACGTTCAGCCTGCGTGGCTGGATCTACGGCGTGACCGGTAAGGCCAATGTCAGCGGCGCAGCCGGGGGCTACGAGGGGGCAACGCACCTTTCGGTGCAGACCGATGACCCGCCGACGATTGGCAAGTGGTACAAGTCGGACACCGCCTAGGCAAGTGGCGCAACTTTGGGCAGGCGGTCGAGGTACTCCGCTCGCCAGTTCAGCTCTGCTCGACTACCGGGTATTCGAGCCGACCGCGTGCAGACTTCAGCATTTTGCGGGCAGCCGTGTCGTCGATGCGGCCCGCTGAGTGATCGCTACTGATGCGGAAGAGGGCGCGAGTGTCGATCACAAGACCGCCGTCCTTGGCGAATTCATCTACGTCCTCGTCCTGCCCTCGCAGAAGCAACTTCCGCAGATCGGGATCCTGTTTGCGAAACTGATTGACGATGTACCACTGCGCGTCCGGCGGGCTACCTACCTCGCGCTCATAGGCTCGGCTGAAGCGGCCCAGCGACAGCAGGTCCTTCGTAGACCCCCCGGTGGTGTATCCCTTGACCTCGCCGATTGCGGTCCAGCTCCCATCCCGGACTCGGAGATCCTCAAGCTTGTGCCGAGCCCCTGTCTCGTCGCGGTCCTCGACGTCGAACCCGAGTTGCCGGAGGACATCTGCGACGCAATCAACGAGATCGTCGCCGGTACCCGTGAGAAGCAGCCGTTGACCGTTTTCCGATTGCAGCCGCTGTTCATCCAGAGCCAGTCGCGCATCCCGAAGAGCTCGCTCTAGCCGCTCCGTTTCGATCGCCAGCTCATGCTCGGTTCGCTGAACCGTCGCGAAGGCGGCTAGCTCCCCACTCGTCATCCATTCAGGTCTGTGCGTCCAGTCAGCTACGACGGGGAAGGCGTCGGGGTCCTCTTCCGCCCATCGTTCAAGCGCTAGGGTCACCCACTGACGGCTCGGTGCAAGATCATCGGGCAGATAGATCACCTCGCGAGCCGCGTCCATTGGCTGGTAGATGGCCGCGTACGCATTTCCGTCAGCATCGGTTACCAACGGGATGAAGGTGTCTACGGCTGCTGCCTTCAGCGGCGGCTCAATTGCTCTCCGTGGCAGAGGCAAGCCACGTACAAAGGGAACAACCGATGCTTTCAGTTCATCGCGGAAGGCGTCGGGTGCCTCCTCGGTGAGAATGACCTCAGTGCCGACAACGTTGCGACGATTCACCCGGTACATGGAGGCAGCCTCTGCCCTGTCGTGCGGATTGCCGCCAAATTGCAGCACTCGATGAAACGGTGCGCAGCGCCCTGGCCTGCCGACCGAAATGATCGCGTCCCAACTTTCCGGCCGGATTCTGTTCATAAGCGTGGCGCCGCCGTCAACAACCGCGTACGTAGGAACAAGCCCATCGATCAGGCTGACATCCTTGGTCCCTACCAGCAGCACACGCGGGCGGGGAGACTCGTCGTAGGTCACCTCGGTACCCATTCGGACAACCTTATAGATGCTGAGGCGACCGCAGTCCTACCGCCCGAGCGATACCCCCTTGCACGAAAATGACGGCACCCCGCGTAGCGAATCAGCCGGTCAGGCGCCCGCATGATGCCTCGATGATTCGATTTTCTGCTGTCGGGGGGAGAGGCCCACCACCTGCGGGGTAGGCCGCTTGGGGGCGGCGCTAGCGCGTGCCACCCTATACCCCTCTGTGCGGTCTGGTGCGCGACGGGAAGGGCGTGCAGAACGGGGTAGACGGGTTTGATGCGCTCTCCGTCGTGTGAGGGCCTGTCTGGGATAGGTCGGGCTCGGGTTACTGCTTGACGGCCCAGTCCTTGACCTCGGCGTCGGTGGCCCAGTGTCCGCCGTGCTGAGGCGACATGACGCCCCATCGGTCTGGCCCGGCTGCGACGGCGACGGCACCGAAGTGGTCAGCGTCGGGGTCTTGCTGTTGCCGGACTTCCGGCGCAGGGGCCGGTGCCGGAGGTGGCGGGTCTGTATCTGCTGCCATCACTGAATCCTGTTCTTGTAGGCGGGAAGTCCGCGTGGGGCCTGCTGGGGGTTGCGGCGGGGCCGGTGCCGGGCACGGTGGCACCGGCCCCGCCGCTTCCCGGACCTATGCCAGCGCGGCCTTCACCACGCCCATTGGGCGGTAGACGGACGTTGCGAAGCGTCCCTCGCAGCGGGCGTGGATCTCGTTGCGGGAGAACGAATCTGCGGTGCTGTTCTCCGACCACCGCACGTCTATCCCGAAGGTGTCGGTGTCGAGCACGACGGCATCGTTGGCGAGGACGTGCGCGACGAGCGGGGCTTCGGAGATCGTCACGACCACCGGCACCCCGTAGAGACGCTTGCTGGCGGGGTCGTAGGGCAGGGCCATGTGCTCGACGGCGTTGGTCGACGCGAGGGCCAGCTCGACGCCTTCCCACGCGGTCGGGTGCAGCACGATGGCCCCGTCGACCAGCCCTGCGACCTCCAGCTTCGTTAGCGACTTCCGGATCGTCATCAGCGCCGACGTGGAGAACGCCTGCGTTTGAATCCCGCTGGTGCCGTTGATGTCCGCGATGACCATCTCTTCGATTGCAAGGGCCAGCCCGTACTGCAGCTCGTCACCCACGAACCGCTGCAACGCGACGTTGCCCAGCAGCCAGTAGCGGGGCACTAACTCGCTGAGGTGCGCGATCGTTGACAAAAGGTTGTCGACCAGCTCGACGCCGAGCGGCGAGGTCGGCTTCACGCTGCCTTCCGGCACGATTGCCGCATTGTTCGTCCGTCCGGTGATCCCTTGACGGAGGAACTGAAAGCGCGGGGAGTCATGCAGGATCACCGGCAGGATGTTGAGCAGGCTGGTCCTCGAGAACTCGGCAGGCCGGTGCACCGCGTCGCGCTGCCCAAGATCGAAGGCGGCGAACGCGACATCACCGTTCAGGAACTCGTCGGACTCGCTGCTGCGCTTGACATTTCACCGCTTACCCTGCTCGTCCCCAACGTCTTAGCCGAGGTAGAGATCCTGCCGGGAGTCGAGGTGCAGGGGGTCGACGTACTCGGATGGTGGACCGGTGCCGGTGGCCTGACAGACATACCGGCGCGGGACCTGTTCCCGAAGGACGAGGGTATCCGCCTTGCCTCGGAACTGGTCGGCGTCGAAAAGGCTCTGAGGCTGCAGAGGGCCAACCTGGAGCAGGCCGAACGGGCGCACCTGATGTGCGAGAAGGGTGCCGACCGCGAGAGGGTCGACCAAATTCGCGCCCGCATCGGTGCGCTCGAAGCGCACCGTGATGGCCTGATCGACGACTACCGCAGCGCCGCTGATCGGTCCTCCCCAGATGCCTAGGCAGCGTCTCGCGCCCGGGGGAGCACGGGAAGATCAGCGAGACCCGGCGCGGCGAAATGTACTACACAACAACATATGTGCGTCTCCACAGCGGGACGCTCCGCGAACGCGAAGCATCGTCCCGCAAGTCAGCTGAGGACTCCCGACGCGAACTGAAACGACGGATACGGGTCGAACTAGCAACCGGTGAGCCCGCGGGTGTAATCAACGGGCGCACAACACTTTCCGAACTCTTCGAGGCATGGATTCCTGCTAAGATCGCAGAGGACCGCATCGGAGAGCGCACGGCAACGCTGTACCGGGACACGTGGAGACTGCGCGGCGACCGCCAACTCGGCGCGTTGCGGATCGCGGAGCTGTCGACCAGCCGCGCCGACGCCTACCTCAAGTCGCTGCCACCGTCGCCGGGGATCTACCTTCGCGTGATCTTGTCCGGCATGTTCTCCCTCGCCGTGCGGTTCGACCTGATCGGGGCAAACCCGATCAGGGAGACCCGGACGGCCAAGGTCGAACGGAAGCCAGCGCGAGCGCTAACCGCGATGGAGTTCGAGCAGGTGCGTCGCGCCGTCGAGACGTTCTGCACCCGGAAGGGGCCCGGGCCGCAGCGGGGGCGGATGCTCCTGGCGTTCATCGAGTTGCTCGCGGCGACGGGCGCTCGGCCCGGCGAGGTCCTCGCGATCCGCTGGCAGGATGTCGACCTGCTCGGTGATCCGCCCACGGTCACGGTCAACGGGACCGTGGTGGACGCCGGGAGGGTGGCCGGCAAAGCGCTGCACCGTCAAGATCGCCGGAAGGGTGGAGCGCCCGTCCACACGGTGAGCCTGCCCGCATACGGGGTTCGCGTGCTCACGGACCTGTACGCGGTGACGGGGCCAGGCGGACCGGTGCTCACCAACCGGGACGGCGGTCTGATCGCGCTGACCAACGTTCGCTCCGGGAGGCCTTGGCCGATCACGAACACCTCCGGTGGGTGACACCGCACAGCTTCCGGCGCACTGTCGCCACTGTGGTCCGAGACGGTCTCGGCGTCGAAGCGGCGCAGCGTCAGCTCTCGCACACGCAATTTGCGACGACCGAGGGCCATTACGTGCAGCGGGTGACGGCGGGGCCGGACACCCGTGCGGTGCTCGACGACTGGGCCAGCAAACGGGCCTGAGAATCGAATCTACGGGGAAAATGCGGGATTTCGGCCGCTTGTGTTTGCTGGCGACCGCCTACAATGATCTCACCAGCGGGTTTGGAGCCGATGACGGGAATCGAACCCGCGTATTCAGCTTGGGAAGCTGATGTTCTGCCATTGAACTACATCGGCGTACCAGCGGCGCTGGTGATCAGGAAGGTTAGCACCGCCGGGGTCGGGCACCGCAATCAGGCCGCCGCTGCGTCGCCGTCGTGGCTGCTCGGGGCGTTGGCCTCCCTGTCGCTGGTGGTGCCGGTCGACGTGGTGCCACCCGAGGTCGTACCACCCGACGTGGTGGTCGTTGTGGTGGTGGCACCCGGGGTCCCGGTGGTCGGCGTGCTCGTCGTCTCGGTGCTGCCGGTGGATCCCGCGTTGTCCTCGCTCTCGGAGACCTTGGAACCCGGCTCGAACTTGTTGCCGGTCTTGGTGACGTCCTCGGGGGGCTTGGGTGCGGACGAGCTGGGTGCCGCCGTCGCGCTCGGCTTGGGGTCAGCCGTCGGCGTCGGATCGGCGGTCGCTGATGGTGTCGAGAGGCTCGAAGCGCTCGAGCCGGTGATATCCGTCCCCGTCTTCAGCGTCACCACCGTGTCGGCCGTGCTCGGCGGCGTCGACACCGACAGCGCGGCCGCGCCGGCCACCTTCGCCGTCGGCGCCAGCGTGCTCGTCGGCTGCGCGGCCAACGCGGTCGCGATCGTCTGCTGTGCGAACACGATGCCGTCGACGATCTTGCCGGCACCCTCGCCAAGCCCCTGCGCGATCAGTTTGACGCCGTCCACCAGCGCGTTGATGACATTGCCGATGTTGATGGGCAGCAACGAACCGACGACATTCTGTCCGGCGATGATCACCGACCGGGCAAAGTCGTCGAAGCCGGCTACCAGCGCGGTGCCCAGCCCGATGAGGGCGGCCGGAGTGGCCGCTTGCAAGGCCAGATCCACCGCCAACGACCGCTGATTGCGTTCGATGACCGACGCCAACAGCGGTCCGCCGATCACGGTGACGGCGCCGGCGAAGCCCTTCTCGATGGTGGTCAGCGCCCCGAGCAGATCGCGGGACAACACCTGCTGGGTGAGGGTGAGGATGAATTCGGGCGCGCCCCGCAGCGTCATCCCGACGCCTTCCCCGGCCTTCGCCCAGCCGACGGCCAGGGTCGCCACGTCGACCACCTGGTTGCGCACCCACTGCTTGAGCGCCGGAAATTCCAGGATGTCGGCCACGGTGGCGGCCAGCTGAATATCCGGCATCTGCATGCTGCGCACGACCGGCGGCGCGGCGAGCGACAACGCCGGCGGCGGGGCCACCGCGGGTGTCACGGTGACGACGCCTGCGGCGAGCAGAGCGGCCGCAGGAAGGCTGAATCGGGTTGCGAGAGTGTGCATGAGAAGCTCCTGTCCGGGCTGAACCACTCGATGTATTGACGCTAGCGTCAACACTGTGCGTTGGCTGTAGAACCGCAATCTCCGAGACGACTCGGCGAGGACACTCCTGGGATGGCTAGGCTCATCGCGTGCTGCTCTCCGACCGCGACATCCGCGCCGAGATCTCTGCGGGCCGTCTGGCGCTCGACCCGTTCGACGACGCCCTGATCCAGCCCTCCAGCGTCGACGTCCGGCTGGACAGCCTCTTCCGGGTCTTCAACAACACCCGCTACACCCACATCGACCCGGCGCAGCGGCAGGACGACCTGACCTCGCTGGTCGAACCCAAGGAGGGCGAGCCGTTCGTGCTGCACCCCGGCGAATTCGTGCTGGGCGCCACCCTGGAACGCTGCAGCCTGCCCGACGACCTGGCCGGCCGCCTGGAAGGCAAATCCTCACTCGGCCGCCTCGGGCTGCTGACCCACTCCACCGCCGGGTTCATCGACCCCGGCTTCAGTGGCCACATCACGCTGGAACTGTCCAATGTGGCCAACCTGCCGATCACCCTGTGGCCCGGCATGAAGATCGGCCAACTGTGCCTGCTGCGGCTCACCAGCCCCGCCGAAAACCCCTACGGAAGTGCAGCGGCCGGCTCCAAATACCAGGGTCAGCGCGGCCCGACGCCGTCGCGGTCCTACCAAAACTTCATCCAGTCATAGCCTGCGCACAGCCCACGGTGGCACTGTGGGGCCCCGAGCGGGTCGAGCCATCGCCGCGTGACGCGAGTAGGGTCGATTAAGTGGTCTAGCTAACGGCGTCCGATGTAACGACGTCGCCGGCGACGACGATGAACCATCGAGTCGGCGCTTTGCGCCGTGTGGGAGCGGCCTCGGCGATCTGGATGGTGTAGCAAACACTTTGGAGGGGTAAGTGGACATCGTATTAGGTGTGTCGTTGACACCTACGACGGTGCGCATGGTGCTGGTAGAAGGTGACAAAGCCGACGGCGCCACCGTCGACCACGACGTCTTCCCGGTCGCGCCATCGAACGACTCAGCAACACCCAGCGCGGCCGATCAGGTCGTGCAGGCAGTGCTCGGCACGCAGGAAAGCGCCGAGGCCGGCGGCCACCACCTGGCGCACATCGGCGTGACCTGGACCGACCACACCGAAGCGGCGGCGCTGCGTGACGCGCTCGCCGCCCACGGCATCGCCGACGTCATGCTGGTCTCGGAATTGCACGCTGCCAGCGCCCTGGCCCAAGCGGCCGGCGCCGCCGTCGGCTACCACTCCACCGCGCTGCTGTTCCTCGACCGCGACACCGCCACGCTGTCGGTCGTCAACGGGGACGACGGGTCCGTCGTCAAGGTCCTCAGCCGCAGCCTGCACAGCGCCGACGCCATGGCCGTGCTGGCCGATATGGCCGCCGCGGTCGCCGGTCAGCCGACCGCGCCGCAGGGCATGTTCATCGTCGGCTCCGGTGTCGACGTGTCCTCGGTCAAAGAGCACCTCGAGCACCTGGTCGACATTCCGGTCAGCGCCCCGGAGGAATCCGAGCTGGCCCTGGCGCGCGGCGCCGCGCTGGCCGCCGCCAACGCGCCCACGTTCGAGGCGTCCACTGTCGGCCTGGCTTACTCGCAGGATCCTGACGGGCCCACCGCCGGATCGGCGTACGCGGCCATGGCCGCCGCCGACACCCAACTGGCCATGTCGTCGGCCGAGGCGCCGCTGTTCGCCGACGACGTCGACGCCGCGTTCGCCGAAACGCCCGCACCGGTCGAGGAGGGCCGCAAACCCTTCTTCCTGGTGGGCAGCGCCCTGATGTCCATCTTCGTGGTCGGCGTTGTGGCGCTTGCTGTTTCGCTTGCGGTCAGCATCCGGCCGACCGCCGACCAACGTCCCTCGCCGGCCCAGAATGCGGTCGCCCCGAGCGCACCGCCCGCCGCGCCGGCCCCGGCGCCCGAGGCGGCCCCGGTGCAGTCGGCCGCACCCGCGCCGCCCCCGGCCGCCGAAACGATCAAGGCGCCCATCCCCGTCGTGCAGGAAGCCCCGGCGCCACGCAAGGTCTACGTCGAGCAGGCTCCCGCGCCGCAGGCGCCCGCACCCGAACCGGCCGCGCCGCCGCCGGCCCCCGCGCCCGAGGCGCCGCCGGCACCTCCCGTGGTCGCCCCGCCGGTCGTGGTGCCCCCACCGGTGATCGTGTGGCCGCGGCCGCAGGTGCCGGTCTGGCGTCCGCCGTGGGATCCGGGCCCCAAACAGCAAGACCCCAGCGATGACGACTACCCGGGCCAGTACCCCGGTGGCTATCCCGGCCAATACCCGGGCGGCTCCAACGGCGGCTATCCCGGGCAGTACCCGGGTGGCTCCAACGGCGGTTACCCCGGCGGCTATCCAGGCAATGGTGGCGGCAACGGTGGCTATCCGGGTCAGTACCCGGGTGGTTCCAACGGCGGTTACCCGGGCTCGGGTAACCAAGGCGGCAACGGTCCCGGTGGCGGCCGCGGCGATCACGGCGACGGGCCGAAGAAGAGTGGCCCCTGCTTCCTGATCTTCTGCGCCCCGCGCTGAGTGATCTGTAGCGCCCCGCGCTGAGCGCCGTAAGCTCGGTAGTCATGCGGCAACGGATTCGTTGGCTGGCTCTGCACGGGGTGGTACGCGGGCTCTCCGCGGTGGCGGCGCGTCGGGGTGACCCGCAGGGGCGGCTGATCGCCGACCCGCGGGCCCGCACCGATCCAGGTGCCTTCGCCGACGAGATGCGCGCGCTGGGGCCGGTGGTCCGCGGCCGGGCGGTGCTGCTGACCTTCGACCATGCGATCGCCTCCGAGGTGCTGCGTTCCGAGGATTGGCGGGTCAGCGCCCTGGGGGTCAACCTGCCCAAGCCGCTGCGCTGGATCGTCGAGCGCACGTCCGACGATCTGCTGCACCCCATCCAGCCGCCGTCGCTGCTGTCCATCGAGCCGCCCGAGCACACCCGGATGCGCAAACTCGTCTCGTCGGTGTTCACGACGCGGGCCGTGGCGCGGCTGCGCGAACGCGTCCAGGAGCGCGCCGACCAACTGCTCGACGAGCTCGGCGGCGACACGATCGACATCGTCGACCGGTACTGCTCCCAACTGCCGGTCGCCGTCATCGGCGACATCCTCGGGGTCCCGGAAGCCGACCGGCCCAACATCCTGCGGTTCGGCGAACTGGCCGCGCCCAGCCTCGACATCGGCCTGACCTGGGCGCAGTCCCAGCAGGTCGACAAGGGCATCGCCGGATTCGACAACTGGCTGGGCGGGCACCTGCGCGAACTGCGCCGCAACCCCGGCGAGGATCTGCTGAGCCAGATCATCGCCGCCTCCGACGGCGGCGCGGCCGGCGCCCCGCTGACCGAACGTGAGCTCAAGGCGCTGGCCGGGCTGGTCCTGGCGGCCGGTTTCGAGACGACGGTCAACCTGCTGGGCAACGGCATCCGGATGCTGTTGGACCACCCCGACCATCTCGACACGCTGGCCGCCCGGCCGGACCTGTGGCCCAACACCGTCGAGGAGATCCTGCGGCTCGATTCGCCGGTGCAGATGAGCGCCCGCCTCGCCGGTCGTGACGTGGACCTGGCCGGCACCCCGGTGCAGCGGGGTGAGCTGATCATCGTCCATCTCGCCGGGGCCAACCGTGACCCAGCGGTGTTCGCCGACCCGCACCGCTTCGACATCGAACGCGACAACGCCGGCCGGCACCTGTCGTTCTCGGCCGGCCGGCACTTCTGCCTGGGTGCCGCGCTCGCCCGCGCCGAGGGCGAAGTCGGCTTGCAGGCGTTCTTCGCACGCTATCCCGACGCCCGGTTGGCCGGTGCCGGTGCCCGCCGGGACACTCGGGTGCTGCGCGGGTGGGCGACCCTGCCGATCGCCCTCGGGCAGCCGCGTCCCGCGCTACGGTCGTAGGTGTGGACTTCCGGGCCGCCCTGCTCGAGCAGACCAAACTTTTCGGTGACGTGATCCGTCAGGCGGATCCGTCGACCCCCGTGCCGACGTGCCCGGACTGGACGCTGAAACAGTTGTTCCGCCACGTCGGTCGCGGAAACCGTTGGAGCGCAAAGATCATCAGCGACCGCCGGTCCGAACCGCTGGACCCGCGCGACGTGCCCGACGGGAAACCGCCCGACGATCCCGACGCCGCCATCGCATGGCTGCACGCCGGGGCCCAGCTGATCCTCGATGCCGTGGAGCAAGTCGGGCCGCAGCGGGTGTGGACGTTCCTGGGGCCCCGGCCGGCCGGCTGGTGGATCCGCCGACGCCTGCACGAGCTCACCGTGCACCGCGCCGACGCCGACCTGGCGACCGGAGCGGATTTCACCCTGTCGGCCGAGCTCGCCGCCGACGGGGTTAGCGAATGGATCGAGCTGTGCACCGCCCGCGGCCAGGGCTTGGCACCCGGGCAGCGGCTGCACCTGCACGCCACCGACGAAGCGCTGGGCCCGACGGGGGAGTGGCTGATCGTCAACGACGAAGACGGCCTGGCGTGGTCGCATGCGCACGCCAAAGGGGATGCTGCGGTGCGTGGCTCCGCCCGCGACCTGCTGCTGGCCATCACCCGCCGCCGCGACGACGCTGTCGAGGTGCTCGGCGACTCCGCCGTATGGGATGGCTGGCTGGCCGGCACCCCGTTCTAGAGTTGTGGCGTGAGTACCTCCGAGATCGCGACCGTCCTTGCCTGGCATGACGCCCTGAACGCCAGGGACTTCGCCACGTTGGACCAGTTGTGCAGCGATGACATCGAATTCGGTGACGCCGGTGGCGCCGCGCAGGGCCGTACCGCGCTGCGGGAGTGGGCGCAGGGCCTCGGCGACACGGTGACCGTGGGCCGGATGTACGTGCACGACGGTGTGGTGGTCGCCGAGCAGACCGTCACCGGCGACGACGGCGCCGACGCGGACACCTTCGGCTCGGCGTTCCGGGTGGTGCACGATCACGTCACGTCGGTGTTCCGGCATGCCAGCCTGGACGAGGCGCTGGCGGCCACCGAGCTCTCCGAGTCGGATCTGGTCTAGCGGACGGGCTTGCCGTCGACGGGCCCGGGCGTCGCCAGCACCGCGGCGATCGCCGTCGTCAACGGAACCGACAACGCCAGGGCGATACCGCCCACCGCGGAGCGCGCGATCTCGATGGCCACGCTCTCGCTGGTCAGTACGTCGCCAAGAGACCGGTTGGCCACGCTGAACAACAGCAGCAGCGGCAGCGCGCTACCGGCATAGGCCAGCACCAGGGTGTAGACGGTGCTGGCGATGTGGTCGCGACCCACCCGCATGGCCCCGGCGAAGATGGCCCGCCGCGACGTCGCGTGCTCGGCCAACTCGAACGCCGTCGAGGCCTGCGTGACGGTGACGTCGTTGAGCACACCGAGCGAGCCGACGATGAACCCGGCCAACAGCAGGCCGGTGATCGACACGTTGCCCATATAGGTGGCGACGGCGTTGTTCTCCTCTTCGGACAAGCCGGTGAGGCTCGTCAATTCGATTGCGGCCCAGGACAACAACGCGGCGAGGAAGAGCGCGGTCAGGGTGCCCAGCAGGGCCGCGCTGGTGCGCAGGCTCACGCCGTGCGCCAGGTAGATCACCGCGTACAGAATCGCCGAGGACGCCACCAACGCCACCGGAACGGTGGGTGCACCGTCGCGCAGCGCGGGCAGCAGGAAGATCACCAACACGATGAACGCCACCACGATGCCGACCAGGGCGCGCAGCCCGCGCCACCGGGCCACCGCCACCACCACGAGGGCGAACGCGGCGGCCAGCGCGACCAAGGGCCACGTCCGCTCGTAGTCGTAGAACGCATAGGTGGTGGTGCCGGTCGGGTCAACCTGGCGGGTGATCCGGATCTGGTCGCCGACCGCCAGTTGCGGCTGGCTGGGGCCGCCGCTGAATTCCAGCGCGGTCATGGCGCCCGAATTGGGTCCGGACTCGATGGCCACCATGGATCGCACACACGGCGAATCCGCCGGCCCGGTGGGCAGGGATTCTCTGGTCAGCACGGCACCGACATCCTGGCCGCCGCACACCGACTTACCGGTGGCCAGCACCCGGCCGGCCTCGGTGGTGACCGCCCCGCCCGACGAGTTCTGGAACGGCAGCGGGATGGCGACCTTCTGCTGGCTGGGCCACAACCACACGGCCCCGACGACGGTGGCGACACCGATGGCCACCAGCAAGCCGATGACGATCCGGGCGGCCAGCGGGCCCAGCGGTGAGGGACCGTCCAGCGAGTGCGAATGCCCGTGCGAGTGCGTCACCTGAGCAAGGGTAAGGGGTCCGGCTGGGCCGTTACTGGCGGTAGCTCACCAGGAAGTTGCCCAGTCGTTCGATCGCCTTGGCCAGGTCGCGGGACCAGGGCAGGGTGACGATGCGCAGGTGATCCGGTGTGGGCCAGTTGAATCCGGTGCCCTGGGTGATCAGGATCTTTTCCTGCAGCAGCAGGTCGAGCACCAGCTGCTCGTCGTCGTGGATGTCGTACACCTCGGGATCCAGCCGGGGGAAGGCGTACAGCGCGCCGGACGGCTTGACGCACGACACCCCGGGGATCTCGTTGAGCTTCTCCCACGCGACGTCGCGCTGCTCGAGCAGCCGGCCCCCGGGCAACACCAGGTCGTCGATGCTCTGATGGCCGCCGAGTGCCACCTGAATGGCATGCTGCGCAGGCACATTCGGGCACAGCCGCATATTCGCCAGCAGGCTGATGCCCTCGATGAAGCTGGTGGCGTGCTCCTTGGGGCCGGTGATCACCAGCCAGCCCGACCGGTAGCCGGCCACCCGGTACGCCTTGGACAGGCCATTGAAAGTCAAACAGAGGACGTCCGGCGCTATCGACGCCATCGCGATGTGCTTGGCGTCGTCGTAGAGGATCTTGTCGTAGATCTCGTCGGCGAGCAGCAGCAGTTGATGCTTGCGGGCCAGATCGGCGATCTGGCTGAGGGTCTCGCGGGTGTACACCGCGCCGGTGGGGTTGTTCGGGTTGATCACCACGATCGCCTTGGTGCGGTCGGTGATCTTGGATTCCAGGTCGGCGATATCGGGGTTCCAGCCCTGCGTCTCGTCGCACATGTAGTGCACCGGGGTGCCACCGGCCAGCGAGGTCGACGCCGTCCACAGCGGATAGTCCGGCGCGGGGATGAGCACCTGATCGCCGTTGTCCAGCAGGGCCTGCAGCGTCATGGTGATCAGCTCGGAGACACCATTGCCCAGGAAGACGTCGTCCACGTCGAACTTCGGGAAACCGTCCACCAGTTCGTAGCGGGTGAATACCGCGCGCCGCGCGCTGAGGATGCCCTTGGAGTCCGAGTAGCCCTGCGCCGTCGGCAGTGCCTGGATGATGTCGCGCATGATCACATCGGGTGCCTCGAATCCGAACGGGGCCGGGTTGCCGATGTTGAGCTTGAGGATGCGGTGGCCTTCGGCCTCCAGCCGTGAGGCGTGTTCGTGTACCGGACCACGGATCTCGTAGAGGACATCCTGCAGTTTGGTGGACTGCGCGAATGTCCGCGGGCGCGGATGCTGCCCGGTGTTCTGCCACGACATCTGGTGGGTGCTCACGTGGCTAATTCTCCCACGGCCCCGCAAACCGGTTTTTTGCGCAAGGTTGCAATTTGACGTCGGGGTCGGAGTTTTCTGCGTGATCGGTGTTAAGTTCCTGAATCACTATGACGTCGATGACACGTGTGACGGTCGCGGCTTTCGCGATGACGGCAGTTGCCGCACTGGGTTTCGCCGCATCGGCGCAGGCCGATCCACCGCTACTCAACGGCACCTATGCCGGCGGCGACGACGAGAATGTCTGGACGATTTCCAGCGTCTGCGGTATCACCGGGTGTACCGGAACCGTCGCGAGTAATCAGGGCTGGACCAGCCCGATGACGTTCACCGACGGCCGGTGGAATTTCTCGGTGACCAAACCCGACGGTTATGTGTGTGACGACGGAAGTTATCAGCCGGCCGTCATCTATTTGACGATCGATCCGGTCACGCTGGGCGGTGTTCTTTCCGCGGATTCGAATGGCGCTTGTCCCGGCGGGATCACCACCGCGACCCCATTCCAATTGCGTCAGGTCTGACGACGCGATTTGTGCACGTTTCGTAACGGCGAGCGTTACGAAACGTGCACAAATCGCTGGGGTTTTAGCGCTTGCCGGGGCGGCGGGCGCCGGGCTTGATGCCCAGCCCGACCACCGGAGGCTCCGGCTTGGCCGGTTCGGCAGGCTCAGCCGGTGCGCTTGCCGTTGAGTCCGGTTCCGCGGGCGCGGCCGGCGGCTCGGGTGCGGCGGGGGCAGCTGCGGGGGCAGCCTTCTTGGCACCCGGACGACGCGCACCCGCGGCGATCCCGAGCCCGACGGCGGGCGGTTCCGGCTTGGCGGGCTCGGCCGAGGCAGCGGGCGCTTCGGCGGCGGGCTCGGCCGGTGCCTGCGCAGCCGGAGCGGCGGCTGGAGCGGCTGGAGCAGCCTTCTTGGCACCCGGGCGCTTGGCGCCGGCGGCCAACCCCAGACCCTTCACCGGGGCCGCGGGGGACTCGGGGGCATCGGCCGGAGCGGCTGCCTCTGCAGCCGGTGCGGCCGGGGCGGCTTTCTTGGCGCCGGGGCGCTTGGCCCCGCCGGCGATACCCAGCCCCTTGACCGGTGCCGGGGCGGCTGCCTCTGCCGCGGGAGCGGCGGCTGCGGCGGGAGCGGCTTTCTTGGCGCCGGGGCGCTTGGCCCCACCCGCGATGCCCAGACCCGTGACCGGTGCCGGGGCCGCCGTGGCTGCCTCGGTAGCAGCGGCAGGCGCTTCGACCTTCTCCTCGGTCTTCTCCTGCACCGGCGCGGCCGCGGCTTGTGCGGCTTCCTTGGCAGCCCTGGCCTCGGCGCGTGCGGCGGACGCCGCGGCGGCGGTGCCCTTCTCCGGCAGCGTGTAGACGCTGGTGTCCAGCGAGTTCAGCAGCAGCTGGGCCACGTCGAGCACCTCAGCCTTGGCGCGGTCGCTGTTGGCGGTGACCTCGTCGACACCGTCGGTGATCATCACCCGGCAGAACGGGCAGCCCGTCGCGATCGCGGACGCCCCGGTGTCCAGGGCCTCCTCGGTGCGTTCCTGGTTGACGCGCTTGCCGATGTGCTCTTCCATCCACATCCGCGCGCCACCGGCACCACAGCACAGACCACGATCGGCGTGCCGCGGCATCTCGGTGAGCTTCGCGCCCGCCGCACCGACCAGTTCGCGCGGGGCCTCGTACTCCTTGTTGTGTCGACCGAGGAAGCACGGGTCGTGGTAGGTGACGTCCTGGCCGACCGGGTTGATCGGGATGAGCTTCTTGTCCCGGACCAGGCGGTTGAGCAGCTGGGTGTGGTGCACCACGGTGTAGTTGGCGCCCAGCTGGGGGTATTCGCGGTTGATCGTGTTGTAGCAGTGTGGGCAGGTCACCACGACCTTGCGGTCGACGGCTTCGACACCCTCGAACAGCTCGTTGATGGTCTCGACGTTCTGCGCGGCGAGCTGCTGGAACAGGAATTCGTTGCCGGCGCGGCGGGCCGAATCACCGGTACAGGTCTCACCGGTTCCCAACACCAGGAACTTCACCCCGGCGGTGGCCAGCAGCTCGGCGACCGCTTTGGTGGTCCGCTTGGCACGGTCCTCGTAGGCGCCTGCGCAGCCGACCCAGAACAGGTACTCGAAGCCTTCGAAGGAGTCCACGTCCTGGCCGTACACCGGGACGTCGAAGTCGACCTCGTCGATCCAGTTGGTGCGGTCCTTGGCGTTCTGACCCCAGGGGTTGCCCTTGTTTTCCAGGTTCTTGAACAGCACACCCAGCTCACCGGGGAACTCGGACTCGACCATGACCTGGTAGCGGCGCATGTCGACGATGTGGTCGATGTGCTCGATGTCGACGGGGCACTGCTCGACGCACGCACCGCAGTTGGTGCAGGACCACAGCACGTCGGGGTCGATGACACCGCCCTGCTCGAGGGTGCCCACCAGCGGCCGGGTGGCCTGGTCGGGGCCGGAGCCCATGATCCGCTCGAAGCCGGACTCGGGCACGTGGTCGTGCGAATGCTTCTCGCTGTGCTTCTCGCCGCGAACCTCCTCGCCGAGGCCGCCCTCGGGGGTGTTCTCCAGCGGGCTTTCCTTGTCGCCCAGGATGTAGGGCGCTTTCGCGAACAGGTGGTCGCGCAGGTTCATGATGACGAGCTTGGGCGACAGCGGCTTTCCGGTGTTCCAGGCCGGGCACTGCGACTGGCAGCGACCACATTCGGTGCAGGTGGCGAAGTCGAGGTAACCCTTCCAGGTGAAGTCCTCGATCTTGCCGCGGCCGAACACCGCGTCCTCGGCCGGATCGTCGAAGTCGATCAGCTCACCCTTGTGCTCCATGGGCAGCAGCGGGCCCAGGCCGTCGGGCAGCCGCTTGAAGGTGACGTTGATCGGGGCCAGGCCGATGTGCAGGTGCTTGGAGTGCAGCACGATCAGCAGGAACACCAGCATGACGCCGATGTGGCCCATCAGGGCGATGGTCTCGATCCAGGCGTTGGCGGTGGGGCCCAGCGGGGCGAGCAGGGCGGCCATGCCGTCGGAGAAGAACGCGCCGCTCTGGTAGGGGAAGTTCTCGCCGAGCACGTTGACCGCGGCGCCGCGGAAGATGGCGTAGGTCAGGATGACCAGGAAGATCATGAACAGGATCTCCCACGCGCCCCCGGTGTGGGATCCGTAGAAGCGCGACTCGCGGCCGATCTTCTTGGGCTCGCGGGTGACGCGGATGATGGCGAAGACGATGATGCCGGCCAGCACGGCCAGGGCGAAGAAGTCCTGCAGGAAGCCGAGCACGGCCCAGCGGCCGACGAACGGGATGTGGAACTCCGGGTCGAACAGGACACCGTAGGCCTCCAGGTACACCGAGGCCAGCACGAAGAAGCCCCACATGGTGAAGAAGTGCGCGATACCGGGGATCGACCACTTCAGCAGCTTCGACTGGGCGAAGACTTCCTTGTTCTGGTTGAGGAAGCGGGTGAGCAGGTGGTCTTTGCGGCCACGCTCGTCCCCGACGCGCTGACCGGAATTGATCAGCTTGGTCAGCCACAGCACCCGCTTGGCGGCGAACACCAAGACGATGGCGGTCATCAACAAAC
Organism: Mycolicibacterium sp. J2; assembly: GCF_026240945.1. Classification (GTDB taxonomy): domain Bacteria; phylum Actinomycetota; class Actinomycetes; order Mycobacteriales; family Mycobacteriaceae; genus Mycobacterium. Next base: position 333,304 of record NZ_JAPFPY010000001.1, on the reverse strand, counting down.
CAAGGATCAACCGGCCCGTCGTGAGCGTGTGCTCCAGGCTGTTCTCCACCGTGCGCCTCCCGTGGTTTAAGCTACTCAGTAGTAACTTAAGATGTGTTACTCGCCAGTAACTTAGGCTAGATGCCTGCTCATAGTTGCATCCGCCTAGGAAGCGCCGCTAGCAAGGCTGACCTAAGTAGGTCGTATGTCACCTCGATGGGTGCACGACGGTTGCGCGGATACCCGGTCCACCGGTACCGCAAAAGTCTTGATGACACCGGACGATGGCTGTGTAACGCCGCCACTGGAACGGTTGACGTCGGCGCCGGCAAACCACGCGATGTGGCGGTTGCCACAGTTGTGACGAGGGGCCGTCAGCCCTGCGGACCCACCAACGCTCGCAGCATGGACAACATCTCCGAGCGCGATTCGGCCCCGAGCCGGCGCCGGATCCGCGCCACGTGGTGCTCGACCGTCTTGGCCGAAATCAACAGTTGGTTACCGATATCGCGATACGGCATTCCCTGCAGCACCAGCTCGGCCACTTCGCGCTCCCGGTCCGACAGCCGCGCCCACGTCGGCATCGACGGTCCCGGCTCGACCGCCGCGCGGGCTGGGGCCGTCGGGAGCACATCGTCGGCGATATCCGATTTGAGGTCACGGGCGAGCTGCAACATCGGGGCTGACACCTTGCCGTCCGGTGTGTGCAGCGCCGCCTGACTGGCCAGCCGGGTGGCATCCCAGGTCAGCCCGAACCTGGCCAGGCCACGCGCCGCGGCCGTGACCTCTTCGGGGTCGACCTGATTGGCCAGCACCCGCAGCCAGGTGCGGCCCGCGGTGGCCAAACTGCGCGCGAACGGGCTCTGCCCGGCCGCGGCGGCCAGCGCTTGACCATGCGGGGCGACCGCTTCCGGGGAGTTGGCCAGGATGCCGGCATGCACCCCGGCCCAGTGCAGCGGTACCGACCACAGCACCGGGTTACCGAGCGCGGCGAGCAGGGCGAACGCCTCGTCGATGTGATGCGCGATCCGGTCCACCTGGCGCAGCCGCGCCGCGGCCACCCACACTTCGCCCAGCGGCAGCGTGCAGTAGACGTCCAACGAGTACTCGGCCAGCACCTCCACGGCGGCATACCAATATTTCTGCACCGCGCCACCGTCACCGCTGCGCCGTGCGATGGCGGTGCGCAACGCTGCCGCCCAGAGCGCGTCCCGACGGTGCGGTGCCGGCGGTATCGCCGCCACGTCGGCGTTCGCCGCGCTCAACTGGCCGTCCTGCATGCGGACCCAGCCGAGCAGCAACCGATGACGGGCCGCGGTGAAGCCGTGGTCGTCGGCCGAGTCGGTGGCCGCGGCGCGGGCGATGATGCTGCGCGCCCGGACCGGATCACCGCCGTGCAGAGCGGCGAGGGTGACCAACGCCGCCGCGCTGTCGGGCGCGACACCGGCAGCGGTCCGCTCGGCGGTGATCGCCTGGCTCAGCTGCCCGATCGCGCCGGCGTACGGCTGGTCCAGGGTGGCCAGCAACCCCACCGCCAAGCTGCGCGCCGCTCGCGCCGTGGAGGTGGGCGGGCCGCTGTCCTCGCCGGCCAGCGCACCGCGAGCCGCCGCGACGTCGCCGGTGCCGATGGACACGATGGTCGCGGCGGACCCGATGACGGCGTCGGGATACGGGCCGAGCCAGCGGAACAGATCGGCGGCTTGGGCCGCCGCCCCGTCATGGGCGGCGATGCTGGCGGCGATCCGGACCGCGGCCGCGCGTTCGGCCGCGTCGGACGAGCCGAGCAGCTCGTCGGCCAGTCGTGCCGCGGTCGCACAGTCGCCCGTCATCGCCAGGGCGTCGGCCAATCCGGCGCTGTGCGCTCGGGACGCCGCTCCGGCGTCGGCGGCCGCCCGGAACAGCCGGGCCGCCCGCGCCGGCTGGCTGCGATACTCGGTGGCGAGCGCGACCAACGCGTCGGCCAGCAGGGTGTCGCGCAATCCGTGCTCTGCCATCCGCAAGGCCAAATCCGTTGAGAGCGTTCCCGTGTCGAATTGCGATCGCAGGAGCGCGGTCTCGTCCTCGTGGTGCCGCGCCGATCCCAGGATTTCGGCTACCGCCCGGTGCAGGATGCCCAGGAAGGGGCGGCGGTGTGCGGGGTCGATGAGGCCGGTGGCACGGGCGTGATCCATCACGCGCGCGGACTCGTCGGCATCGACGCCCAGTGCGGCGGCAATGTCGTCGGCGCCCAGGCCGGGGCTCAGTGAGCACAGCAGCAACGCGTCGAGCACCGGTCGACCCAACCGGTGCAGCCGTTCCACCAACGCGACCCGAGCCGCGGTGCCGATCACGGCCGTGGCCGACTCGGCGTCCGGTGCCCCGAGCGCCGCCGCGACCGCTGTCACCAGGAACGGCAACCCGGACGTGGCCGCCTGCACGGCACGCACCAATTCATGTGGCAGCGAAGGGAATTCACTTGGCGGCAGGGGGCCCAGCGCCACGACCGGATTCTCCCGCGCCAACGCCGTGGTCAGATTGTCCAGCGCGGCCCGGTGCGCCAGGGGGGCGGCGGCGACGACGATGGTCAGCTCCGCGCGTTCGACCAGCGCGGTCAACCGGATCAATGCGGCGTCGTCGAGGAGTTCGGCATCGTCGATGACGATGGCCGCGCCGTCGATGTCGGATTCATCCGGCACCCAGGACAACACCGGCCGGCCGGCCTCGCGCAGTGCGTTACGCACCTCGGTGACCCGGGTGGTCTTACCGGTGCCGATCCCGCCGCGCACCAGCACCTTGGCCGGCCTGGTCGGCGCTTCGATCAGACCGGCGAGCGGATCAGCGGAGGTCGCCCCGTTGCGCCGCGCGCCTGCGCCCATCGGTCCGGTTATCCGTTACCGGATTGGAGCATCGTGGTGGTCGGCGGCGCCGCGGACGTGGTCGGCGGGGCGGCCGACGTGGTCGGCGGTTTCGTCGTCGTCGTGGTGGTCGGGGGCTGGGTCGTGGTCGTGGTCGTGGTGGTCGGCGGAGTGGTCGTCGTTGTGGTGGTGGTCGTCGTCGTGGTGGTCGTGGTCGTCGTGGTGGTGGTCGAGCTGGTGGTCGACGGCGTGGTGGTGGTCGTGGTGGTGCTCGGAGGTGGCGGTGGCGGCACCTCGGAGGTGGTGACCAGCCCGTCGGACCCGGTCACCGTCACGGTCTGCGGCTCGGTGACCACGGGCTCGGTGCTCTGGCCCGGTTGGGTGGAGAAACTGGTGGCCGTCTCGATCACCGTTCCGCCCGGTTCGCTGTTACCGGTCAAGGTGACCGCGAGCCCACCACCGGCCAGCAAAACCGCTGCGGCGGCAGCGCCGAAGAGCAGCGGAGGACGCTTGTACCAGGGCAGCGGCGCCGCCTCGGCCTCCTGCTCGTCGTCACGGGCGAAGGCCACTTCGGGCCTGGCATCGGTGAAACCGGTGTCGTAATCCGGCCCCTCGTAAGGCACCGGTTCACCGTCCTGAATCGCATTGTCTTGGGACCAGGCCAATCCCGGCGCCGCTGTGGTCGGGGGCGCCCCTGTCGGGTCACCTGCCCCGGCCCAGCCCATGGTCGGGGCCAGCCCGGTGGGCGCGGCATCGGCAGCCGCGGCCGGCGCCAAACCCGTTGCGGCAGCGGCCTCGGAGGCCAGGCCGGCCACCAAGGCCGCGCCGACGGCGGTGTTCACCTGTGCGTACGGCGTGGTGATCACCGGTGCCTGCAACCGTTCGGACAGTCGCTGGGTGACCAACGGAATCGGCGCGCCGCCACCGACGGTCGCGATCGCGGACACGCTGGACACCGGAATCCTGTTGCGCTGCAACACTTCTTCCACCGCGCTGAGCAATCCACCCACAGGTCCGGAGATCAGTTGCTCCAGCTCGGGACGGGTCACCCGCACATCGGAGGTGAACCCGGGCAGTTCGACCGGGATCACGGTGGCGGTCTCGGCGGACAACCGCTCCTTGGCCAGGCGGCACTCTTCGCGCAGCCTGCCGAGCGAACCCACCGCCGCCGTACCGGCGGGATCGGCGTTACCGGCATCGGCGATGCCGGCGATGACGTGGTTGAGCAAGGCCTGATCGATCTGATCGCCGGAGAAATCCGGGTAACGCTGCGTGGTGCCCAACGGGGCCAGGTCGGCGCCCGCGTCGGCGAGCGTGATGCTGGTACCGCTGCCGCCCAGATCCACCAGCACGACGACGCCCTGCGTGGGCAGGCCAGGCCCACTGCGTAGACCGGCGAGGGCGGCCACCGAGTCGGGAACCAGCGTCGCCGACGCCAGGCCGGGCTTGGCGCGCAACGCAACCTGCAACGCGGAGACCGCCGTAGGGCTCCAATGCGCCGGTGCGGCAATGGTGATGGGTGCGCCGCCACCGACGGTGTGGGCCATCGCATCCAACGCCTCGGCGAGCACCTGATCACCGCGGTGCGACGACCCGTCGGAGGCGACCAGGGGCACCGGGTCGCCGACGCGGTCCACGAAGCCACCCAGCACCAGGCCGGGCTGACTCAGATTCGGGTTCTGGCCCGGGACACCCACCTCGGGGGCGCGGTCGTTGAACAGGGTCAGCACCGCGCGACGCACCACCGGCGGCCGGCCTTCCCGTGCCGCCACCAGATTCGTGACACCGATCGACAACCCGAGAGAGTCGCCCATGTGATCTCCTGTCGAGAGTCGTGACGCCCTCACCTTAGTGGCAGTCGACGGCGGTCCGTGGCAATCCCCCTAACGTGTCGAAACCCCTAATGGGGCATCCCCTAATAGCGCGATCGGCGAGGTGGGTTCGGCACCGATTTGCGCCGTGACGTGCATCGATAACATCGAAGCCAACTCACAGGAGATAAGGAGGGCGATCCGATGGCGAATGAACTGCTGGACTTCGTCATGTCGCTGGTGCGCGACCCGGATGCCGCGGCACGCTACGCCGCCGATCCCGGCCAGGCGATCGCCGACGCCCACCTCACGGACGTGACCACCGCCGACGTCAACCATCTGATCCCCGTGGTCACCGAGTCGCTGTCGGCGGCGGTGCCCACCGGCGGTGCCGATCTGCTGGACTCCGGGGACAACGTCTGGGCCAGCGGCGCCGCGACGGCCGCCTTCGACGCCTTCGGTGATTTCGGTGCCGTCAGCGATCACGTCCCCGTCGTGGTGACCGATGATGCGCAGTCGGCGGTGACCCTTCCCGACACCTTCGAGCACAGCGTCCCGACCGTCGTCGACGACTATTCGGCCGACGTGCCGAACTTTGCTGAGAATCTCCATCCCGTCGACGACCTGCCCGTGGTCGACACCGGCCTGGAGACCCACTGGAACCCCGACAACGGCGGTGATCACCACACTTCGGTCGATGACGGAGGATTCGACATCTTCGGCTGAACATCCCAAAAAGCCCGCTCACCTGCAAGGGAGCGGGTTTTTTCATGCCCGGATGTCGGTCGCCCCACCATCCCCCTAATCCCCTAATGGGTGTGGCCCCTATACCCCGGATGGGGGATATGCAAGGAGGGGTTTCGGCCCCGTTCCCGCCGTCGGGCGGAATCCATAACGTTGTTGTCAGTTCGCCGGACCACCCGGAAACAGACAGACCACCCCCGAAGGAAAGGCATTCCGATGACCACCCTGATCGACTACATCCTCGACCTGTTCCGCAGCCCCGACGTCGCGGCGGCCTTCGTGGCCGACCCCGACCAGGCCATGCGCGACGCCGGCCTGCCGAACGTCAGCGCCGCCCAGCTCGCGTCGGTCGCGGCCAGCGTCGCGCCGGCCGGTGTCGCACTGGGCAACGGTGATCCGGTGTACGGCCTGCAGAGCGCGGTGTCGAGCTACCACAGCTTCGCCTCGCCGTTCTCGCCGCAGACCTCCTACACCTCGGCGCCGACCTTCGCGCCGCAGACCGATTTCGCCAGCCACAACAGCACCGACTTCGCCAGCCACAACGACGTGCCGGTGTTCAGCCCCAACCAGGATGCCGGCGCCAATGCCCAGCAGGGCGCGTTCAACCTCGGCTTCGGTGACATCACGCTGTTCGGTAGCAAGACCACCACCACGACGACCGCCACCAACGGCGGCGTGGTGGTCGACGGCACCAACACCGGCACCGTCACCACCGGTCACGACAACACCATCGGCGATGGCAACACCAACGTCCACGACGTGTTGACCGGCAGCCATTCCCCGGTGATCGTCGGCGCGGGCAACCAGGTGCACGACAGCTCGCAGACCGCCGGTGGCGATGTCATCTCGCACAACAGTGGGCCCGTCATCAAGGACGTCGACACCAGCGGCGGCAACGGCGGCGGCGCCAGCGCCGGTGGCGGCATCCTGGGCGGCGGTCACGCCAGCGGCGGCAGCGGCGGCAGCGGGGGCAGCATCGTGATCAACGACAGCCACGGCTCGACCAACGTCGACAGCGGCAACACCAACGTGGTGGACAGCTCCAGCCACACCGCGACCACCACGTCGACCACCACCACGGTCAGCGGTCACTCCACGATCGACAGCTCGGTGCACGCCGACAGCTCCGTCCACGAGGACAGCTCGGTGCACACCACGGTGACCGACGAGTCGGTGCACCAGGCCGGCGGCATCAACACCTACGCCGACACCGACCTGCACAACACCACCACCGTCGAGCCGCACACCGCTTTCCACGCGTTCTGATCGACACCCGATGGGCGGGGACCACGAAGGTCCCCGCCTTTCGGCGCGCATAGCCTTTGATGGGTCAGGAGAGGACGACATGACGCAACCGCAGGACCGGCCCGCCGGCAGGCCGGCCAGAACAGTCGAAGTGATCGTCGAGCTCATCGACCACACCTCCCGGATCGCGGCCGCCCACGACCGCCCCGATCTCGTGGAGCGGCTGCGCATCGCCCGGGAGCGGATCACCGACCCGCAGATCCGGGTCGTCATCGCCGGTCAGCTCAAACAGGGCAAGAGTCAGCTGCTGAACTCCCTGCTGAACATGCCGGTGGCCCGCGTCGGCGACGACGAGAGCACAGTGCTGGCCACCGTCGTCTCCTACGCCGAAAACCCTTGGGCGCGGCTGGCGATCGCTCGGCCCGACGGTGAGCCGGAGTTCGTCACCATCGACATGGCCGATCTGCGCAATGATCTGCGCACCGCCCCTCAAGCCCACGGTCGGAAAGTGCTGCGCGTCGAGGTCGGCGTGCCCAGCCCGATGCTGAAGAACGGCCTGACCTTCATCGACACTCCGGGGGTCGGTGGGCACGGCCAACCCCACCTCTCGGCCACCCTGGGCCTACTGCCCGAGGCTGACGCGCTGCTGATGATCAGCGACACCAGTCAGGAGTTCACCGAACCCGAGCTGACCTTCCTGCGCCAAGCCGTGGAGATCTGCCCCGTCGCCGCCATCGCGGCCACCAAGACCGACCTGTACCCGCACTGGCGCGACGTCGTCGCCGCCAACACCGCACACCTGCAGCGTGCCGGCATCACCACCCCGATGATCCCGGTGAGCTCGGTGCTGCGCAGCCACGCGATCACGCTCAACGACAAGGAACTCAACGAGGAATCCAATTTCCCCGAGCTCGTGAAGTTCCTGGGCGACAAGGTGATGTCCCGCGAGACCGATCGGGTGCGTGACCATGTCGTCGACGAAATCAAGGCGGCCGCCGAGCATCTCGCGCTGGCGGCGGAAGCCGAACTGTCGGCGCTCAACGATCCCGATACCCGCGGGAAGCTGGCCGCCGACCTGGAGCGGCGCAAGCAGGAAGCCCAGGATGCGTTGGCGCAGACCGCGCTGTGGCAGCAAGTGCTCAACGACGGTATCGCCGACCTCACCGCCGATATCGACCACGATCTGCGAAACCGGTTCCGCCACATCACCGCTCACACCGAACGGGTGATCGACAACTGCGATCCCACCCAGCACTGGGCCGAGATCGGCGCGGAGCTCGAAGACGCCGTCGCCACCGCCGTCGGTGACAACTTCGTCTGGGCCTATCAGCGCGCCGAAGCCTTGGCCGCCGAGGTGGCCCGCACCTTCACCGAAGCGGGCCTGGATGCCATCGAACAACCGCATGTCAGCGCCCGCGAGATGGGCGCCAACCTCGGGGAGTTCAAAGCCGTGGCCCGGCTGGACGCCAAGCCGATCAAGACCGGCCACAAGATCGTCACCGGGATGCGCGGTTCCTACGGCGGCGTGCTGATGTTCGGCATGATCACCTCGTTCGCGGGTCTCGGCATGTTCAACCCGCTGTCGCTGGGGGCAGGACTCCTGCTGGGCCGCAAGGCTTATAAGGAGGACATGGAGAACCGGATGCTGCGCGTGCGCAACGAGGCCAAGACCAATATGCGCAGGTTCGTCGACGATGTGTCCTTCGTGGTGAACAAGGAGTCCCGGGACCGGCTGCGGATCATTCAGCGGCAGCTTCGCGACCACTACCGCGGTATCGCCAACCAGACGTCGCGTTCACTCAACGAATCGCTGCAGGCCACGCTGGCGTCGGCCCAGCTGGAGGAGAAGGAGCGCAACACCCGCATCGCCGAGTTGGAGCGCCAGCTCAACATCCTGCGGCAGGTGACGGACAACGCCGACAAATTAAGCTGATCGGCGGTATGAGCACCAGCGATAATGTGCGCGCGATCCTGGCCGGCACCGTCCGGGCGTATCAGGCCGACCCCGCCTACCGGAACCGGCCGGACGTGCACAACGAACTGCAGCGGATCGGCGCCCGGCTCAACGAGCCGATCCGCATCGCGCTGGCCGGCACCCTCAAGGCAGGCAAGTCGACGCTGGTCAATGCCCTGGTGGGGGAGGAGATCGCCCCCACCGATGCCACCGAGGCCACCCGGCTGGTCACCCGGTTCCGGCACGGTCTGACCCCGAAGGTGACCGCCAACCATCGCGGCGGCCGCCGGTCCAACGTGCCGATCACCAGGGATCCGCACGATCGGGGGTTGACGTTCAGCTTCGACGGTCTGGACGAGGGCGATATCGAGGATCTGGACGTGCAGTGGCCGGCCGCCGAGTTGATCGACACCACGATCATCGACACCCCGGGCACCTCGTCACTGTCGCGCGACGTCTCGGCGCGCACGCTGCGGCTGCTGGTTCCCGAGGACGGTGTGCCCCGGGTGGACGCCGTCGTGTTCCTGTTGCGCACACTCAACGCCGCCGATATCGCGCTGCTCAAGCAGATCGGCGAGCTGGTCGGCGGTTTGGCGGGGGCGTTGGGGGTCATCGGCGTGGCGTCACGGGCCGACGAGATCGGGGCCGGGCGCATCGACGCGATGCTGTCGGCCCGCGAGGTGGCCACCCGGTTCACCTCGGAGATGGAGAAGACCGGCATCTGCCAGGCGGTGATCCCGGTGTCGGGGCTGCTGGCCCTGACCGCACGGACGTTGCGGCAGAGCGAGTTCGTGGCGCTGGAGAAGCTGGCCGCGGTGGAACCGGCCGACCTGACCAAGGCGATGCTGAGTGTGGACCGGTTCGCCAGGGAGGACAGCTCGTTACCGGTGGACGCGCCGACCCGGGCGGCCTTGCTGGACCGGTTCGGCATGTTCGGCATCCGGATCGCCATCGCGGTGCTGCGCGCGGGGATCGGCGATTCGGTGGCGCTGGCCGACGAACTGCTGGAGCGCAGCGGGCTGATCGCGCTGCGTGATGTCATCGACCAGCAGTTCGCGCAGCGCTCCGATCTGCTCAAGGCGCACACCGCGCTGCTGGCGCTGCGCCGGTTCGTCCAGGTCAATCCGGTGTATGCCGGCAGGCAGATCCTGGCCGACGTCGACCCGCTGCTCGCCGACGCCCACCCGTTCGAGGAACTTCGACTGCTGAGTCAATTGCGTTCCCGGCCAACCACGTTGAACGACGACGAGATGGCGTCGTTGCGCCGCCTGATCGGCGGGTCGGGCACCGACCCGGCCAGCCGGCTGGGGCTGGGCCCCGACGACCCGTACGACGGGCCGCGGGCGGCGTTCGCGGCCGCGCAGCGCTGGCGGCGCCGTGCCGATCATCCGCTCAACGATCCGTTCACCACCAGGGCCTGCCGGGCGGCGGTGCGTAGCGCGGAGGCGCTGGTGGCGGAGTACCACGCCATGGGCCGATGAGCGCTTGCTGATCAGGGCGGCGGATACAGCGTCCGGGTCTCGTTGAACCGGGGCCGGCGCCGGGTGGTCGTCTCCCCGTCGCTGGGCTCGGTGCTGCGGTGCCGGGTCTGCGGTCCCTGCGTCGGCGATGTCGACGAGGTGGTCGAGGACGTGGTGGACGAACTGGTGGCGTCCGGGTCGGTGATATCGGTGGTGGCCGGCGGGCTGGTGCTGGTGATGGTCTCGGTCGTGGTGGTCGCCGACGATGTCGAACGGTCCGAGAAGCTGGGCGTGACGAACTCCGTCGGCGCCTGCTGCGGTTGATTGAACTGTCGGGCGACGAACAGGGTGCCCCAGACGATCAGCGCGATGGCCGCCAGCGCGGCGAGACTGGCCGCGGCCAACGTGGACGTGCGTTCATGCCACCTACGCTCGTCCGTCACGGGCACCGATAGTAACCGCGCGGTGCCGATGGCTGCCGGGTCAACCGAGTTGACCGATGACCTCGGACGCGAAGAACTCCAGGTGATCGAGATCGGACATGTCCAGAACCTGCAGGTATACCCGCGTGACGCCGGCGTCGAGGTAGGGGCCCAGCTTGTCGACGATCTCAGCCGGGGTACCCACTGTCGGCGAGTTTCCGCGCATCTCGTCCAGCTCGCGGCCGATCGCGCCCGCGCGCCGGGTCAGCTCAGCCTCGTCACGACCGGCGCACAATACGAACGCCGCCGAGTAGACAAGCGAGTCCGGCGCCCGGCCTGCGGCATCGACCGCCGCGGCGACCCGGCTGAACTGCTCGGTGACCTTGTCCAACGGGGCGAACGGGATGTTGAACTCGCCGGCGTATTGCGCGGTGAGCGCGGGTGTGCGCTTCGGTCCGCCGCCACCGATGATGATCGGCAGAGGCCGCTGCACCGGCTTGGGCAGGGCGGGCGAGTCCTTGACGGTGTAATGCTTGCCGGTGAAGTCGAAGGTCTCGCCGACGGGCGTATCCCACAGGCCGGTGAGGATCTGCAACTGCTCGGTGAGCCGGTCGAACCGCTCGCCCAGCGGCGGGAACGGGATGGCGTAGGCCTGGTGCTCCTCTTCGAACCAGCCGGCCCCGATGCCCAATTCGATTCGGCCACCGCTCATTTCGTCGACCTGGGCGACGGCGATGGCCAGCGGGCCTGGGTGACGGAAGGTGGCCGAGGTGACCATGGTGCCCAGCCGGATGGTGGAGGTCTCCCGTGCGATACCGCCCAGGGTGACCCACGAGTCGGTGGGGCCGGGCAGCCCGTCGCCGCTCATGGCCAGGTAGTGGTCCGATCGAAAAAACGCGGAGAACGCCAACTTCTCGGCGGCCTGTGCGACGGCGAGCTGGTCACCGTAGCTGGCACCTTGTTGCGGTTCGACGAAGACGCGGAAGTCGGTTGTTCCCATGTGTACAACCCTAGAGGCCGCGACGGGCCGCGCGCAGCGCGGCGACGGCGTCACCGTCGCCGTCGAAGGACACCCGCGCCGGTTCACGGCCGGCGGCGAACAACAGCAGTTCGCCGGGCTCGCCGGTGACGGTCACCGGCGCGCCGCTGCCGGAGGTGGCCAGCACCGTGCCGTCCGGCGTGGCCAGGCTGACCCGGGCCGGGGATTTCGACAGTGTCATCCTGGCGAACTGGGCCACCTGACGCGTCAGCGCGCGCCTGGTCTGATCGTCGAGAGTCCTTGGCTCCCAAGATGGTCCGGCTCGACGCACATCCTCGTGATGGATGAACATCTCGGCGACGTTGACCAGGGGGTCGAGCAGGGCGAACGGCGAGTAGACCGGCGGCCCGGCGGCAACCTTGTCCAGCAGGGCGCCCCAGTCGTTGGACGCCGTCACCTGTTCCTGAACCTTCGCCGTGTAACCGGCCAGCGCGGGGAGCAGGATGCCGGGGGTGGCGTCGATGCGCCGCTCGCGCACCACCAGGTGCGCAGCCAGGTCGCGGGTGGTCCAACCCTCGCACAGGGTCGGGGCGTCGGGCCCGGTCTCGCGCATGGTGGCGACCAGGGCCGCGCGTTCCCGTCGTGCCACCGACATCACATTCCCCCACTCATGATCAGAAGACGTCCACGCCCTCGACCCGCACGAGCATGCCGTGGCCCGTGCCGTCGTTGGTGAACCGGGTGCCGTCCGACGACGCCGCGATGGTCCATCCCAGCGCCCGGTAGGTCTTGTAGTCCAGCGTGACAGCCGGAATATCGCCGAGATTGCCCAACACCCAATGGACTTCGCCGTCGGCGCTCAACCGCACCCCGTTGGCGGGCGCTCCGTCCACCTGGGGAGCGTTCTGGAACTGTGATTCACACCCCACGTCGGCGGTGGACACCTGGCAGCGCGTCAACCCCGATTTCGTCTGGATGAAGACATACCCGTTCTGCGGGGCGAGGGTCTCGGCGCCCGGCGGCGCGGTGGTGGGCAGGGGGCTGGACGGGGCCGGCGTGCTCGGCGGCGCAGGGGTGCTTCGGCTGGGCCGCGGGGTGGACACCGTCGGTTCGATGCCGTCGGTGTTCGGCGCCCCGGTGGGATGGCCGTTGGTCAGATCGGAGCAACCGCCCAGGCTCAGCACGACTGCGGCCGCGCACACCGCCACTCGTATCCCCGCGCTGACCACACGTCGAGGCTACCGGCTGGGATGTCGCGACTTCGGGAACGTTAGGTCGCGTCTCGGTAACTTCACAGCATGGCGACCTAGGGTCGGCGTAATGCTCGGCAAGCACGGTGCCCGTCTGTGGGACAGGTTTCTGGACTCGCCGTTCTCCGGCCTTGCGCCGTGGGTGTGGATGGCGATGCTGGCCGGCCCGGGACGCTACGAACTGGCTGTCTCGGGCGCGCTGGCGATCTCGGTGCTGGTGCTCGTGATGTGCGGGCGGCGGGGAATCCCGGTGCATGTCATCGAGTTTCTGGGCGTCGGTTACTTCGTGTTGATGGCGATCATCGGGTTCTTCGCCTCGACCGCCACCAAGGCCTGGCTGGAACTGTGGTCCGGTGATATCACCAATGCGCTACTGGCCGGGTATGCCGTGATCACCCTGATGATCAGGCGACCGTACACGATGGTCTACGCACGGCACCGGATGGCGCCGCAACATTGGGGCACTTCACTTTTCGTGCGAATCAACATGGCCGTGACCGGCGTCTGGGCGGCCGTGTTCGCCGTGGCGGCGACCGGCGGGCTCATCGGCGACGCGGTATGGCACGACACCGACAACTTCTGGACCGGTTGGACTGTGCAAGTGGCGGCGCTGTCGTTCGGGGTGGCGTTCAACGACCTGTACCCCGAGCGCGCCCTGGCCATCGCCCACGCGCACACCGAAATTCCGTCCTGGGTGCGCGTCGTCGAGTGGCTGCCCCCGTTCGTGGCCGGCACCGGGGTGGCCGGCTGGCTGCTGGGGGCGCTCACCGGCGCCGGTTGTGCGGTGTTGGTCGCCGTCGGCGCGGTCAGTGCGGTCCTCCTGCGCCGGGCAGCACACCGCCCAGTGCGGTCCGAGCCAACCGCCGAGCATTCTTCGCGGTGAGCGCGCCCTACTGCCGCAGCACGAGGCGGGCCAGCTCGCCCAGCGCGACGTGCGGTGGTTCGTTACCGAAGTGCTCGATGAGCTGCACCTGGATCTCGCCGACGACACCACCCAGGACGGCGCCCACGGCAATCATGGTCGGCTCGTCATCCTTGAACACCGGTCGCAGGATCGACTCGTACTCCTCGTTGCTGAGCTGACCCATCTTGTCGATGATCGTGTGCTCGAGGTCCAGCGCGTTCATGGCGTAGTCCTGTGCCTCGTGCAGGGCCGTCGGCAGCTTCTCCAGCACCATGTGCACCAAGTTGTTCTTCACGGCGTTGTAGCGCTCGGTGCCGACGGCGAACTGCACCAGCGGCTTGGCCACCCCGGCCTGCGCGTCGATCGCGGCGTCCACCTCTTTGGCCACGAGCGCGAACAGCTTGTCCGCGCCCGGCCCGCGCAGCACCCCGTCGAACAGAATCTCGGCAGAAAACAGATCCTCGGACAAGATCCGCGCGTAGTCGCGGGTGATGGTGTCGCGCTGGGCGTGCAGCAGCCCCTGGAACGGGATGAAGCCGAGGAACTTGATCGGGTGGATCGGCCGGAACAGCATGTTCAGCGCGATGTAATCGCTGATGAATCCGACCCCGAAGCCGAAGGCGGGCATGATCCACGGGTTCTGGAACAACGCCCAGGCCACCATCTGCACCACGCCGATGGCCAGGCCGAAATAGATACCGCTGCGCCGGACGAATGCCATCGCGTTGTCGCCGAGGCCGCGCATCAGCTTGTTGAGTTTGTCCTTGTTCCGCACCAGCGTCGTGATGGCCAGGAACTGGACGTCGACGAAGCGCGGCAGATCCGACTGCATCTCGCGCAGCAGGCTCTCGACCACCCGCGGTGTCTCGGCATGTATCCGGGACTTGATGGCCGCCCGGGCGGCTTCGGGTAGCGAATCCCACAGTCCAGGGCGGATCTGTTCGGCGAGATCACGGGATATGTCGTCGACCGCCTCGGTCAACGGCCCCCGCAGCGCCTCGACCGCTTCCTTGGCGTCGACCTTCTGCAGCAGTTCCTCGGGCTTGAGCAGATTCTGGGTGAGCAGTTCGATGGTCTTGGACCCCACCTTGCCCGCCCGCCGCGGCACGATGCCCTGCCAGCCGAACGGTCCGATGCCCTTGAACTCCTGCGGCCGGTACAGCATCTCCAGCGCGACGATCTTGGTGCTCCAGCCGACGAATGCGGCCACGAAGGGCATGGACAGGTAGATCAGCCAGTTGACGCTGAAGTCGGCCTTGATCTCCTGCCAACTCTGGATGGCGAGAAGCGTCTCACTGGTACTCATGCGCGATCCGCGAGCTTCTCGCTGGTCATGCGCGGGTCACGGGCCGTCCTGTTGCATCGCTGCCTCCCACAACCCGCGGCCCAGAGCCGACAGGCTCAAGGTCTGCTTCTCCACCCGTGCGACGAGTGGCCCGCGCGTTGCGTTCTTGATGGCTCGCAACACCATGGGCTCGGCCATGAGCACCTCGTAGTCCGCCTTCTTGGACGGGTCCTCCTGGCCGGTCTCGACCAACCCAAGTGATAGCAGATGCCCGACGTATTGCGGGACCATATTGGGCAAAGCGACGTTGGCCGTGCGGCCGATCAGACAGGCGTTCTCCAGCACGGCGCCGCCCGAGGTGCGCGACCTCGAGTAGACATTGACCAACGGAGAGGCCGCGCCTTCGGACAGTGCGCCGATGATGCGCGCTTCGTCGGCCACCAACTGGTCCAGCAGCCGGTGATACAACTCGGTCTGGCTGCCGGCCGTGCTCTGGTCCAGCGCCCGATCGAGCAGCTTGCCCATCTTGCCGTGCAGGGAGTCGGTGTCGGCCGGTTTGGCCGACACCACGGCGCGGGCCGGTGGCTCCAGCGCTTCCAGCCGGTTCTTGACCAGGGTCGCCAGTTGCTCTTCGCCCCACGTGGCGAGCTTGAACCCCACCTTGGCCGCATCCATGGCCCGGTCGGCGATGCCGAACGGGTCGAAGCGCTTGGGCACCACCGGTCGCCGCCGCGGCGTCCGCAAGATCACCGCGAGGTCACCCACCGGCGTGGTCAGCCGGAACGCGCGGCGCTCATGGCCTTCGCGGTTCGCCGGCTGGTCGGCTGTGACATCCGGGCTGACATCCGGGCCGACATCCGGGCCGACGCCCGGGTCGGCTCCCGACTTCGATACTTCCTGTGACACCGTCACCCTCCCGCACCCCTTGAGTTGTTGGCACGGTACCGGACAGCCCTGCGTTACTGCGGAGGCAGCAGCGGTGGGCGACACACGTTGCCCACCGGGTCCCACCACCAGCCGTTGTCGCATGCCAGCGGCGTGGTGGCAATGGCCGGCCGGCAGGTGTTGGCCACCGGGTCCCACCAACCGTCGGTGCAGTTGGGCACCAGCGGCGCCTGGCAGACGTTGGCGACGGGATCCCACCACTGGCCGCCCGCGCAGTCGGCCGATCCGATGGCCGGGGTGACGGCCGCGGTGAACGTCATGGGGGCGCAGGCCGCGACGGCGACGACCGCGGCGCGTTTCAGGCTTTTGTGCACGATGTCCTCCCAGGTCCGATTGGGATAGAAGGTAGCCGGTCCCGGCCTGCGGAAAAAACTGTCGGAAACCTCGAAAAAAAGTCCGAGGAATACCGATCCCAAAGCGGGTGTCGATACGTCCTATCAGGAGAAGCACAACGAGAATCGACAGCGAGCCAGAAGGGATGCGGGCCATGCGCAAGCGGCGAGCGGCGGTGTACGAGGTCCGCGATCGTCTGCACGACGGCCGCTGCCGCCTGGTGCACTCCGACCAGATCGTCCCGACGGTGTCGGACTGGCTGGCCGAACTCGGTGTGCACACCCCCTTGGTCGACGACCTGGCCCGGGCGGTGTGCGACGGCGACTGGGCCGCCGCGCACGCCGTCGGTGACATGCTGGGCGTCGACATCTCGCCGGCCGCCTGAGGGGGCGTCGCCGGATTGTGGGAAGTCGCTGATCCGGCCGATTGGGTGTTTCTGGCTCAGTACGCGTTCTGGCGACCCACCGGCGGCACCGGTAATCGCACGGTCAAGCTCGGCCCCATGCGCTCACCTCGTCGGCATACGCTTCGATCAGGCCTTGGGTGAGATGCGGGATGCCACCTTGGCCGCCAATTCCGAAACGTGTCACGGCTTTCTCGAACTTTTCGGTGTCCGCCATCGCGCCGCGGCACGGTTCGGCAGGCTGTCGGTAGTTGCTCAGCAACGGCAGGATGGAAGCCCGGCGCTGTTCGTCTGGCAGCGCTTGCAGGCTGGCTTCCAGGCGGCACAACCACTGCTGGTAGTCGTCGACGCGCTGGATCGGATGACCGGATTCGATCAGCCAGTCGACACAGCGGTCGAGCCCGATCCCGTCGTCGTGGGGATTCATGACGTGGTAGGTGGCGTGTTCGTCGGTGTTCGCGGCGCCCAGTGTTGTGATCGCTTCGGCGACGAAGCCGACCGGAAGGCCGTCGTAATGAGCACGCAGGCGCCCTCCGGTTTCGTCTCGCCGGTAGAACGATGCGGGTGCAGTACCGGTGATCAGCAGGCTGATGATCAGCCGGGTGAACATGTCGGTGGCATTGACCTGCCCGGGGTATCGGGTGTCAGCCATGATCATGGAGCACCGGAACACACTGACGGGCAAGCCGCACCGGTCATGAGCGTTGCGAAGTAGTACTTCGCCCGCCCATTTGCTGTTGTCGTAGCCGTTGGCATAGGAATCATCGACTCGGCGGCTGGGGCTGGCCACCCGGATGTCAGCGGTCTCGGTAAACGATTGCGGCTCAATCTGATCCCCGACACCGACTGTCGAGACGAAGAGATAGCGCTTCAACTTCGCGGTCAGTGCGAAACGGATCAGCTCGCCCGTTGCCGCGACGTTGGCGGCGAACAATTGCTCGTACGGCAGCACGTGGTTGACCAGCGCTGCCGCGTCGGTGACCGCGTCGACGTCACGGGCAAGCCGTTGCCAGGTGGACTGATCCAGCCCGAGCCGAGGCTGGCTGGTATCACCGGCGAGTACGTTCAGGCAGCCGCGGGACAGTTCCTGGTATTCCTGCTTGAGCGCGACGTCGGCGTACTCGAAGACGTCATCAAGGCGCCGTCGCGCGCTGCTGTCGTCCTTGGCGCGCACCAGACAGATCAGGGTGCCGCCGCGGGGCGCCAGCCGCCGTAGCCAGTGCAGGACGAGGAACCGGCCGAGGTATCCGGTCGCGCCTGTCAGCAATACCGTGTTGAGCTCCTCGGAGGGCAGCGGTAGCGCATCGGCCGCCGTCAGGGTGGCGTCGTCGACGAACTGGTCCAGCGCGAGGTCGTCTGCGTGGATGCGGGTGGCGTGGGCCCCGTGCACGCTCGCGGGGGTGGGTCGTGCGTCGGGGTTGGCGCGTTGGGCCTCGATGTAGGCGGCGAGACCCTCGAAATCGGTTGCGGGGCTGATGATCAGGGCTACCGGGATGTCGAGTGCGAAGATGTCGCGCAGCAATTCGGCGAAGGTCAGCGCGGATAACGAGTCGCCGCCCAAGTCGGTGTAGTGGGAAGCGGCTGTCACCGCGTCGGCGCTCGTACCGAGCAGTGCGGCGGCGGCGTGGCGCAAGGTCTCCAGCACCGGCGCGGTCGCGCCGCTCTCGCGCAACGCCGCCAATTGTTGGGCCTGGCTTTCCGATTGCTCGACGTAAAGCTGCTCGAGTCGCTCGCCGTAGCGGGCCTTCAGGGTGGGGCGAGCCAGCTTCCCGATGCCGGTCAGCATTCCGTTCTCGACGGTAAAGGGTTCGGTCTCGACGAGGAAATCCTGCGGAATCTCATACGGTTGCAACTCTGCTGTGGCGGCAGTGGTCCGCAGCGATTCGGCGATCATCGCCTTGAGCTCGGCGGGATCGCGATAATCGGCGAGCGCCCGCTCGCTGGGGACGACGACTGCCAGAAGGTAAGGCCGAGTGCTGTTGCCGTAGACGAAGATCTGGTGCACCAGGGGACTGACGCCATAGGCCGCTTCGAGTTTGGAGATGGTGACGAACTCGCCCTGTGAGAGCTTCTGCACGAAGTTGCGGCGGTCGAGATGGACGAGTTGGTCCCGCCCGACTTCGGCCACGATGTCGCCGGTGCGGTAGTAGCCGTCGGCGTCGAACATTTCCGCAGTCGTCTCCGGCCGCCGGTAGTAGCCGCGGAACATGGTTTGTGTCTTGAGCACCAGCTCACCACGCGGGTAGGGCTGGTCGGTGGCGAAATAACCCAGGTCGGGGACGTCGACGAGCTTGTAGTCGATCACCGATGGTCGCTGCACCCGGCCGTCGAGCCAGATGATCCCAGCCTCGGTCGAGGCATAGCCGTCGACAAGGGGCAGATCGAGGAAGGACTCGACGAATTGGCGCAATTCCGGCGATATGGGCGCTGCACCGGTGAATGCGGCCATGCAGCGATCGCCCACCAAACGTCCGCGTAGTTCGGCCAAGACCGACGCCGTCAGGTCACCGAGTGCATCGGAGACCGATCCGCGACTGAGCTCGGTGTTGACACGGTCGTAGAGCGTTTCCCAGATTCGCGGTACGAAACTGAGCATCGTGGGTCGTACCAAGGCGAGATCGTCGAAAAGCGTCGACAAGTCGCTGGAGGCGACGAAGTAGGCGGTACCGCCTCGGGCCAGGGTGCCGAAGAGGCTCATGCGACCCATGTCGTGGCTCATCGGCATGAAGTTGAGCGTGATCGACGGTGCGCCGTGGGGTCCCGCCCAGATGTTGGCACCGGGCGGCAGCCAACGCGTAGTGACATCGGATTCGGAATGCATCACACCTTTGGGAGTTCCGGTGCTGCCGGAGGTGTAGATCAATTCGGCGAGCCGTTCGGATTTGTCGTCGTTGACCAAGGGGGCCCGCATGTCCCGGCCGCGTTCGACCAATTCCCCGAGGGTGGCGATCACAGCGGTGCACCTGTTGTCGGCCAGGGTGGCGCGCGCGCGGTGGAGGGCATCGCGATGGTCTTTGTTGTCGCTCTGATAGTCGAAGACGGTCAGGTGTCGCAGGGTGGGTCCGGTGATGGCGAGCTCAGTGGCGGCAGACAACTGCTCGACGCTGCAGGCCAGCGCCACGGCCTCGGTTTCGTGAACGATGGCTGCCAACTGCGACGCTGTCGCACTGCCCTGCAACGGAACGGAGACCGCGCCGAGGCGCACGATTGCCAACTCCAGGACGATGTAGTCGGCGCTGGTGAACCCCAAGATCGCGAAGCGGGCACCGGGGTCCACCGAATCATCGGCCAACGCCGCCGCGACGGCGCCTCCCCGGTCCCACAATTGGCCGTAGGTGATCGTCTCGAACCGCGACTGCAGTCGCCGGGCGGTGCGTCCGGTTTCGGGATCGTTGATGAATTCGACAGGACGTTGTCCCAGAGCCGGCCGGTCGGCGTAGCCATGCATCACCGTCGACACGATCTGCACCAGGCTCAGACCTGGCCGTGCGAGTGCTTCGGTAACCGCCTCGTCAGGTAGCGCCGCTGCGAATTGTTCGTCGGTTCTCGTCAGATCGGCGATCCGGCGCTCGATCCGGGCATTGCGTTGGTCAGTTGACATGAATCCTCCTCGGCGAAGGGCTGGGGTGCATGGCGAGCACCCGAGCCATGTCGAGACGGTACGTCTCGACAACCAGGTTGTCAATACGTTCCGTCTCGACAATTGGACGCTCGTCGCGCGGGCGGTATCTTCAGGCGATGCGTCCGCAAGAGTCAGGAGTGCTCTCCGGCTCAGAGCCGCGCCCGCACACCGGCCGGGCGCGTAATGAGCGTGTGCGTCAAGCGATCTTGAGTACGACCGTCGCCCTGCTCTCCGAACCCGGTTCCGGGTCCGTAACGATCGAGGCCATCGCCCGTCGCGCCAAGGTCGGCAAGCAGACCATCTACCGCTGGTGGCCGACAAAGTCGGCATTGTTGATCGAAGCGTTCACCGGCGAAGCCCGGAACGCCGTCGCCGACATCGATAGCGGCAGTGTGCGAAGCGATCTCGAGCATTTTCTCGCCCGTACGCTTCAGGCTGTACAGGCTCCTGTGGTTCGAGGGGCGTTGCGCGCCTTGATCGCAGGTGCACTCGCTGACGAAGAGTCCGCCGACATACTGCGCGGGTATGCGGTCGAGCGAAGAGAGGCGCTCGCCGCGATCTTGCGGCGAGGTGTCGAGCGTTCACAGGTCGCAGCGGATGCCGATGTGGGCTTGGCCGTTGAACAGGCGTTTGGATATATCTGGTACCACCTCATCCTCGCTGACATGACGCCCCCTGATTCGACGGCAGAGGGCTTGACGAGCGCGTTACTCCGTCAGCTCGGCCACGTCGAGTGAGGCCCGTGAACGAAGGGCCTCGCGCTGGGTGCCGTCCGGAGGCTGCGGGGCACGGTTCGCGGTGAGTGGACGTGTCCGCCCGGTCTCGGGAACAAAACCGCGCAATGCCTCGTTGACCTGATCGACAAGTTGAGTGCATCAGACTCAAGTCTGGCTTGACAGGCAACCGCCGACAGGTGCAGGCTTGAGTGAGGTTCACTCAGATCCTTTCAAGCCAATCAGGAGGCAACCACTATGGCTCGTGCGGTCGGTATCGACCTCGGGACCACCAACTCCGTCGTCGCAGTGCTGGAGGGTGGCGACCCCGTCGTCGTCGCCAACTCCGAGGGCTCCCGGACCACCCCGTCGGTCGTCGCGTTCGCGCGCAACGGCGAGGTACTGGTCGGTCAGCCCGCCAAGAACCAAGCGGTGACCAACGTCGACCGGACCATCCGTTCGGTCAAGCGCCACATCGGCACCGACTGGACCGTCGGCATCGACGGCAAGGACTACACCCCCCAAGAGATCAGCGCGCGCATCCTGCAGAAGCTGAAGCGGGACGCGGAGGCATACCTGGGCGAGGACATCACCGACGCCGTGATCACCGTCCCGGCGTACTTCAACGACGCTCAGCGGCAGGCCACCAAGGACGCCGGCCAGATCGCCGGCCTCAACGTGCTGCGCATCGTCAACGAACCGACCGCGGCCGCCCTGGCCTACGGCCTGGACAAGGGCGAGAAGGAACAGACCATCCTGGTCTTCGACCTCGGTGGCGGCACCTTCGACGTCTCGCTGCTGGAGATCGGCGACGGTGTCGTCGAGGTCCGCGCCACCTCCGGTGACAACCACCTCGGTGGCGACGACTGGGACGACCGGATCGTGGACTGGCTGGTCGAGAAGTTCAAGGGCACCAGCGGCATCGACCTGACCAAGGACAAGATGGCCATGCAGCGGCTGCGTGAAGCCGCCGAGAAGGCCAAGATCGAACTCAGCTCCTCGCAGAGCACCTCGATCAACCTGCCCTACATCACCGTCGACGCCGACAAGAACCCGCTGTTCCTCGACGAGCAGCTGACCCGCTCGGAGTTCCAGCGCATCACCCAGGATCTGCTGGACCGCACCCGTAAGCCGTTCCAGTCGGTCATCAAGGACGCCGGCATCTCCGTTTCGGAGATCGACCATGTCGTCCTGGTCGGTGGTTCCACCCGCATGCCCGCGGTGACCGATCTGGTCAAGGAACTGACCGGCGGCAAGGAGCCCAACAAGGGCGTCAACCCTGACGAGGTGGTGGCCGTTGGCGCCGCCCTGCAGGCCGGCGTGCTCAAGGGTGAGGTGAAAGACGTTCTGCTGCTTGACGTCACCCCGCTGTCCCTGGGCATCGAAACCAAGGGTGGCGTGATGACCAAGCTCATCGAGCGCAACACCACCATCCCCACCAAGCGGTCGGAGACCTTCACCACGGCGGATGACAACCAGCCGTCGGTGCAGATCCAGGTGTTCCAGGGTGAGCGTGAGATCGCCTCGCACAACAAGCTGCTCGGTTCCTTCGAGCTGACCGGCATCCCGCCGGCCCCGCGCGGTGTGCCGCAGATCGAGGTCACCTTCGACATCGACGCCAACGGCATCGTGCACGTCACCGCCAAGGACAAGGGCACCGGCAAGGAGAACACGATCAAGATCCAGGAAGGCTCCGGCCTGTCCAAGGAGGAGATCGACCGGATGATCAAGGACGCCGAGGCGCACGCCGAGGAGGACCGTCAGCGTCGCGAGGAGGCCGACGTCCGCAACCAGGCCGAGTCGCTGGTCTACCAGACGGAGAAGTTCGTCAAGGACCAGCGTGAAGCCGAGGGCGGATCCAAGGTCCCCGAGGACACCTTGACCAAGGTCGACGCCGCGATCGCCGAGGCCAAGACGGCCCTGGCCGGCACCGATATCGCCGCGATCAAGGCGGCGATGGAGAAGCTGGGCACCGAGAGCCAGGCCCTGGGCCAGGCCATCTACGAGGCCACCCAGGCCGAGCAGACCGGTGGCGAGTCCGGTGGTTCGTCCGCTGATGACAACGTGGTCGACGCCGAGGTCGTCGACGAGGATCAGGAGCGCAAGTGAGCCAGGACGATTCGCACGAGCCGGTGACCATCACCGACAAACGGCGTATCGATCCGGACACCGGCGAAGTTCGCGAGCAGGAGCCGAACCCTCAGGGCAATCCTGAGGGCTCGGCGCCCGCCGAGGCTGCCGGAGGCTCCGGAGCCGCCGACGGGAAGATCGCCGAGCTGACCGCCGATCTGCAGCGCGTGCAAGCCGAGTTCGCCAACTACCGCAAGCGTGCCCTGCGGGACCAGCAGGTCACCGCCGAGCGCGCCAAGGTCGCCGTGATCACCCAGCTGCTGGGTGTGCTCGACGACCTGGACCGGGCCCGCAGCCACGGCGACCTGGAATCCGGGCCGCTCAAGGCCGTTGCCGAAAAGCTGGTCAGCACCCTTGAGGGACAGGGCCTTTCGGCCTTCGGCGCCGAGGGTGACCCGTTCGACCCGGCGTTGCACGAAGCCGTGCAACACGAGGGCGACGGATCGAACCCGGTGATCGGCACCGTCATGCGCCAGGGCTACAAGGTTGGTGATCAGGTGGTGCGCCACGCGATGGTCGGCGTGGTCGACACCGTCGAAAATGCCGACGGGGGCGTGGCTGCCACGCCCGACGGCGAAAAACCCGCACAATCAGAGAACTAGCACCGGAGAGGAGGTGACGCATGGCCCAGCGTGAATGGGTTGAGAAGGACTTCTACAAGGAGCTCGGCGTCTCCTCCGGCGCCACCAAGGACGAGATCAAGCGCGCCGCGCGCAAGATCCTCGCCGAGAACCATCCGGACCGCAATCCCGGTAACAGCGCCGCCGAGGACCGCTACAAGGCGGCCTCGGAGGCCAAAGAGGTGCTGACCGACGACGCCAAGCGCAAGGAGTACGACGAGACCCGTCGGCTGTTTGCCAACGGCGGGTTCGGCCGGCGCTTCGGTGGCGGTGGTGGAAGTCCGTATGGCGGCGGTGGCTTCAGCTCCGACGGTGCCGAGTTCAACCTCGGTGACCTGTTCGACCAGGCCGGCCAGGCCGGTGGCGCGAACATCGGCGACCTGTTCGGTGGCCTGTTCGGCCGGGGCGCACAGCAGCCCAGGCCGAGCCGGCCCCGGCGGGGCAACGATCTGGAGACCGAGACCGAACTGTCGTTCATGGAGGCCACCAAGGGCGTGGCGATGCCGTTGCGGCTCACCAGCCCGGCCCCGTGCACGAATTGCCATGGCAGCGGGGCGCGCCCGGGTACCAGCCCGAAGGTGTGTCCCAACTGCAACGGCGCCGGGGTGATCAACCGCAATCAGGGCGCGTTCGGGTTCTCCGAACCGTGCACCGAATGCCGCGGCAGCGGGTCGATCATCGAGCACCCGTGTGACGAGTGCAAGGGCACCGGGGTGACCACCCGGACCCGCACCATCAACGTCCGGATCCCACCGGGCGTCGAAGACGGACAGCGCATCCGGCTGGCCGGTCAGGGTGAGGCGGGGCTGCGCGGCGCGCCCTCGGGTGACCTGTACGTCACCGTGCATGTCCGGCCGGACAAGGTGTTCGGGCGTGACGGTGACGATCTTACGGTCACCGTTCCGGTCAGCTTTCACGAGTTGGCTTTGGGCACAACCCTTTCCATTCCCACCCTGGAAGGCAAGGTGGGGGTGCGGGTACCCAAGGGCACCTCGGATGGCCGCATCTTGCGGGTGCGGGGCCGCGGTGTGCCGAAGCGCTCCGGCGGTCACGGCGATCTGCTGGTGACGGTGAAGGTCGCGGTGCCACCGGCCCTGGAAGGCGAAGCGGCCGAGGCGCTCGAGGCCTACGCCAAGGCGGAACGGGCCAGTGGGTTCGATCCGCGCGCGGGATGGGCGGGCAATCTGTGAGCAAGAAGGACGACGCCCGCACGTTCCTGATCTCGGTGGCCGCCGAGCTGGCCGGTATGCACGCGCAGACGTTGCGGACCTACGACCGGCTCGGTTTGGTCAGTCCCCAGCGCACGTCCGGGGGCGGCCGCCGCTACTCGCAGCACGATGTCGATCTGCTGCGTGAGGTCCAGCGGCTGTCCCAGGACGAGGGGGTCAACCTGGCCGGGATCAAACGGATCATCGAGCTGACCAACCAGGTGGAGGCGTTGCAGGCCCGGGTTTCCGAGCTGACCGCCGAGCTGGAGCGGATGCGCAAGCCCAGCACCGCCGTGGTGCTGTGGCAACCGCACGGCAAACGGGTCCGCTGACCGGTCTTTTGGTTGGGTTTACCCAACAAATGGACTAACCCTTTACGAAAACGGTCCAGTCAGGGCAGGATTCGGTACATGGCCGAATCCTCCCCAGAACTGGGCCGTTTTCGTGTGCTCGACGCCAAACCCGTCAACCTCGACGGGTTCAGCGTCGCCGCGCCCGAGCTGGGGCTGGCCGCCATGCACAGCCCGTTCGACCCAGAGCCCTCGCTGGTGATCCGGGACGGCACGGTCGTCGAACTGGACGGTAAGCCCGCTGAGTCCTTCGACGTGATCGACGAATTCATCGCCCTGTACGGCATCGACCTGGCCGCCGCCGAGGAGGCCATGGCCCTCGACGATGTCACCCTGGCCCGGATGACGGTCGACATCAACGTGCCACGCGCCGAGGTGGTGCGGCTGATCGGCGGCACCACCCCGGCGAAACTGGCCCGCGTCGTCGCGGTGCTCACCCCGGCCGAGATGCAGGTCGCGATGACCAAGATGCGCGCCCGTCGCACCCCGAGTAACCAGGCCCACGTCACCAATCAACTCGACGACCCGCTGCTCATCGCCGCCGACGCGGCCAGCGCGGTGGCCTACGGATTCCGGGAGGTCGAGACCACGGTCCCGGTGCTGGGCGACGCCCCGTCCAACGCCGTGGCCCTGCTGATCGGCTCCCAGGTCGGGGTGCCCGGCGCCATGGCGCAGTGCTCCATCGAGGAGGCGCTGGAACTGCGACTCGGGCTGCGCGGGTTGACCAGCTACGCCGAGACCATCTCGATCTATGGCACCGAACAGGTCTTCACCGACGGTGACGACACCCCGTTCTCGAAAGCCATCCTCACCTCTGCCTACGCCTCGCGCGGTCTGAAGATGCGCGTCACCAGCGGCGGCGGCGCCGAGGTGTTGATGGGTGCGGCCGAGAAGTGCTCCATTCTCTACCTCGAATCCCGCTGCGTCTCCCTGGCCAGGGCGCTGGGCTCCCAGGGGGTGCAGAACGGCGGCATCGACGGTGTCGGCGTGGTGTCCTCGGTGCCCGAAGGCATGAAAGAACTGCTCGCCGAGAACCTGATGGTGATGATGCGGGACCTGGAATCCTGTGCGGGCAACGACAACCTGATCTCCGAGTCCGATGTCCGGCGCAGCGCGCACACCCTGCCGGTGCTGCTGGGCGGGGCGGACTTCATCTTCTCCGGTTTCGGGTCCATCCCGCGCTACGACAATGCCTTCGCGTTGTCCAACTTCAACGCCGACGACATGGACGACTTCCTTGTGCTGCAGCGGGATTGGGGCGCCGACGGCGGCCTGCGCACCGTCGGCCAAGACCATCTGGCCCGGGTCCGGCGCCGCGCCGCCACGGCGGTGCAGGCCGTGTACCGCGATCTCGGCCTGGCCGACTACGACGACGACCGCGTCGAGGCCGCCGTCGTCGCCAACGATTCGCGCGATATGCCGCCCGGTGACCCGAAGGCCGTCGCCGAGGCCGCGGCGGCCATCGAGGCCCGCCAACTGACCGTGTTCGACGTGGTGGCCGCGCTGCACCGGACCGGCTACGCGCCGGAGGCCGAGGCCATCATGGCGCTGACCGCCGAGCGGCTGCGCGGCGATCAGCTGCAGACCTCGGCCATCTTCGACGAGCAGATGCGGGTGCTGTCCAAGGTCACCGATCCCAACGACTATCGCGGGCCTGGAACGGGTTACGCGCTCACCGACGCGCGGCGCGCCGAGATCGACGATATCCGCCAGGCACGCACCACCGCCGAACTCACCGCCGACCAGGCTCCGCACGCCGGGCACCTGGTGATCACCGATATCGAGGACGCCCGCCAGGGCACCAACCCGCGGGAGGTGTGTATTGGGCTGTCACCGGCGCTGGGCCGCTCCGTCTGGCTGACCCTGTGCGGGCTGACCGTCGGCGAGGCGATCCGGCAGATCACCGCCGGCCTTGAGGAGGAGGGTTGCGTGCCCCGGTTCGTCCGGGTCCGTTCGACCATCGACGTCGGGCTGATCGGGCTGACCGCGGCCAAACTGTCCGGCTCGGGTATCGGAATCGGCTTGCAGGGCAAGGGCACCGCGCTGATCCACCGCCGCGATCTGGCTCCGCTGGCCAACCTCGAATTGTTCAGTGTCGCTCCGCTGCTGACCGCCCGTAACTACCGCGAACTCGGCCGCAACGCCGCGCGGCACGCCAAGGGCATGGCGCCGGTTCCCATCCTCACCGGAGGCACCGACGAATCCATCTCGGCGCGCTACCACGCCCGCGCCGTCGCCCTGGTGGCGCTGGAGCGCGATGCCAGCGAACCCGGTGCCCTACCCCTGACCGTGGAGGTGAGACGAGCATGACCAGTGAATTCACCGTGGCTGCCGCCGTCGAGGGCCGGCTGGGTCTGGCTGATCTGCGGATGGACCCGGCCACCCTGGCGCATCAGGCCGTCGTCGCCGAGGAGCACGGCAACCCGCAACTGGCCGAGAACTTCCTGCGCGCAGCCGAATTGGCGCTCATCGACGGCGAAGAGGTGATGGCGCTGTACGAGGCGCTGCGGCCGCACCGCTCGACCGCCGCCGAACTGGAGGCGCTGCGGGTGTCCCTGCACAACCACGGCGCGGTGCGGTGTGCCGCACTCGTCGAGCAGGCCGCCGCGGTGTACGCCAGGCGGGGCCTGCTGCGTTGACGATGATCGCCGGGGCGAGCGAAGCGACGGGAGAAGTAATCGCCGGTATCGACGTCGGCAACCACACCACCGAGATCGTGCTGGCCCGGGTGGCCGGCGGCCGTGCCGAACCCGTCGCGCACGACCAGGCCCCGACCCGCGGCCGCAAGGGATCCCGGGATTCCCTGGAGGGTGCGGCCGCCCTGCTGACCCGCCTGGAGGTGCAGGCCGGCTGCACCGCCGAGAGGGTGGTGCTGTCGGCGATTCGTCCCGTGGACACCGCGACCGCGCCGCTGCCGCCGGCCTCCTCACCGCGCTCCCCGGTGATCAGCCTGCGCCGCCCCGACGCCAGCACCCCGGCCGGCACCGGTTACGGCGTCGGCAGGCACGTGCCGGTGCACGCGTTGACCGGCCTCACCGCACCGCACCCGGTGGTGGTCTCGGTCGGGCCGGACATCGACTACGAGGATGCCGCCCAACGTATCTCGGAAGCGGTGGCCGCGGGGTGGAACATCGTCGGGGTGCTGGCCGCCGAGGACGACGCGGTGCTGATCGCCAACCGGATCCCGGTCCGGGTGCCGGTGGTCGACGAAGCCGACACCCACCTGCTGGAATCCGATGTTCTGGTCGCCCTCGAGGTGGTGCAGGAGGGCCGGGCCTACCGATCACTGGCCGACCCCATCGCGCTGGCCGCCGCCCTGCAGATCGACCCCGCCGAGCTGCCCTGGGTCGCCGAGTTCACCAGGGAGTTGGCCGATGCACCGGCCATCGCGGTGACCCGGCGCACCCGGGCACCGGAACCACCTGCGACCGACGACGACTATGTCGACTGCCGGATCGCCGGGGAGACGGTGCGATTCGCCCCCGAGCAGGCCTACCCGTTGCTGCGCACCGAAGCCCCCGGCACCGCGGTGCGGGTCCGGTTACGGTCGCTGAAATCCGCCGAGCACGGGATCGCCGTCGACGACGCCTATTTCACCGATCTGGCCACCATCGACAACGGCGCCTGGCTGCGCCGCGGGGTGGCCGAGACCAAGGGCGCCGTCGTCGCGCTGCTGGCCGCCGACCACGTGGCCGATGCGGCCGCCACGATGACCGAGCTGACCGGCCGGCCTGCGCAGACCCTGGCCGCCGAGCCCGCCGCGGCCGCTCGCGGGGCGCTGACCACACCCGGTCTGCCCGCCGATGTCATCGTCTGTGATATCGGCGGCGGCACGGTCGATCTGATCGGACCGGACCGGACGGTGACCGCCGCGGGGGCGGGGGAGACCATCACGTCTGCGGTGGCCAGGGTGCTCAACATCCCGCGCGCCCTGGCCGAACGCGTCAAACGCAGCCCGGCGCTGCGCGTCGAGGGGCCGCACCTGGCGCACGAGGAGGACGGCCGCCGGGTGTTCCTGGACACGCCGGCCACCGCCGACGCGATCGGCCGGTTGTGCACCCGTGGCAGCGCGGGCCTGGTGCCGTTCTCCCGCACGCTGGCCGCCGAGGAGTGGCGCAGTCTGCGGCTGGCCGTCAAGGAGGCGACGGTGGCCGCCAATATCGTCCGATGCCTCAACGTGTTCGAACGCATGCCTGCGGTACTGGTGCTGGCCGGGGGTGGCGCACTGGACGACGAGCTGATCCGCACCGTCGCCGAGGCACTGCGCGCCGCGGGCAGCAGCACGGTGGTGGGCCGGGCCGATATCGACGGCCGCCACGGACCCCGGTACGCGGTGGCCTCCGGGCTGGTGCACCTGGCCGCAGCGGTCAGCTGACTCGGATCGAGAAGCGGGCCGTGACGGGGCCGCCGGCCGCGACGGCATGGTCGCCGCGGCGCAGCGCATCGGTGGTGGCGGCCATCGGCTCGATCGCCACCAGGTCGTCGCCCGCGGGTGCGAAGAGCTGCGCCGCCGGATAGCCCTGCTCGTAGCCGACCTCGATGCGACGGCCGCCGCCGGACAGCGCGAACACCGCACCGTCGGCCACCCCGGCGAACCCGTCGTCGAGCACCCGGTCGCCGAGGCGCTGCGCCGTGGCGGGCCAGTCCTGCCGCTCGCCGGTGGGGATGCCGCGGTCGTCGGTCGGTAACCGGTGCAGCGCAGGGGTTTCCAGCACCCAGTCGGCCCGCGGAACGCCGGGGATCTGCAGGTATGGGTGGTAGCCGAAGCACAGTGGCACGGCGGCGCCCGTCGTCGGGGTGACGGTGGTGGCGATGGTCAGCGTGCGGTCGGCCAAGGTGATGTCCTGGGTCAGCAGATGGGGGAACGGGAAGGCGGCCAGCAACCGCGGGGTGGCGCCGAAGTCGACGGCGGCGGTGAGCCGGTTGCGGGTGTGGGCGGTGACCAGCCACCCCGGGTAGGCGGCCAGCACTCCGTGGATCGGCAGACCGTTGGCGTCGGCGCGCACCCCGCCGGCCCCTGCGGTCAGCGTGACCACCGCGCCGTCGACGTCATAAGTGTTGGTGCTCAATCGGTTTGCCCACGGGTACAGCAGTGGGATGCCCATCGTCTTGCCGTCGGCCACGTAGGCGTCCAGGCCACGGCGCTGGCCCAGATACTCGACGCCGTTCTCGGCCAGCGATGTGCCGATCATCCCGGCAGCGGGCACGAAGGTTGCGGTCAGCGCGGATGACGGATCGTGCAGGGTGATGTGCTCTGGCACCGGTGCGTCCTCTCTCAGTGCAGCGGATCGTGCTGGATACGTTCGGGCGGAGCACCTTTGGCGACCAGCGCCGCCTTCGTCGCGGTCACCATATCGGGGCCACCGCAGATCAGGATCTGCCGATCGCCCCAACCGCCGTAACGGGTCACCACATCGGGCAGCATTCCGTTCTGGCGGACATGCAGACCGCGCGGCGGTTGCACATCCGGATAGTCGGCCGCCCACGGCGGGTCGGTGGCGAACTCGGACACCGGGGTGACCGACAGCCACGGATTGGTCGAGGCGATCTCCCACAACGTGCGCAGGTCGTACAGATCGCAGGGGAACCGACCCCCGAAGAACAGGTGCACCCGCGGATTCACCCCGTACCGGCACAGATCCATGACCAGCGTGCGCAGCGGCGCCAGACCGGTGCTGCCCGCGACCATCAGCACGTCACCGTCGGCGCGGTCGACGTGCAGGGCGCCGTGCGGATTGGACAACCGCCAACGGTCGCCCGGTCGGGTCTCACCGAGGATCGCCGTGCTCACCATGCCGCCGCTGACCGAGCGGATGTGGAACTCGATGGCGCCGCCCGGGTCGGCGGGAATGGACGGCGAGAGGTAGCGCCAGCGCCGCGGCCATTGCGGCACCTGCACCGAAACGTACTGCCCCGGGTGATAGCGCAGCGGATGGTCGAGCTGTAACCGGACGATCGAGACGTCGCGGGTGGCGCGGATGTGTTCGATGACGGTGCCGTCGTGGTAGGGCAGGCCACCGTCGGCGTCGGCGGCTCCACGCATGACACCGACCAGCAGCGCCACGGTGTCCGCGGCGGCCTCGGCAACCCGGGCGTCCCACCGGTCGCGCAGCTCGGCACGCAGGGTGGCCAGTAGGGCGGTGCCCATGGTGTCGTAGTGTGCGCCGACCACCCCGTACTTACGGTGGTCGCGGCCCAACTGGGCGAGAAAGGCGACCGGTTCGTCGGCGTGCTGGGCGATGAGCTCGGTGAGCAGCCAGTTCAGCGCGTGGGCGAAGTTGTGTCGCTGATGGGCCAGATCGGGCGGGAAGAGGTCGCGCGCGGTGCTGTCGACGGCGAACCAACGGGTGTAGAACCGGCCGACGAGCTCTGCGTCGACGGCCGCGCGCACGGTGTGCAGCGCGTCGCGATCGTCGAGTCCCACGTGTGAGGAGTGTAGTTCGGAGTCCGCCTTCCCGCGGCGGCGCGCCGCGGGAACCGTTACAGGCCGTGAATTCCCTTGTACAGCACCAGAACACCGATCACGACGAGGATTGCAGCGACCAGCGTGCCGTGCTGGCGTTCCATCCAGTCTTTCAGCCTGGCCAGCGGCTGGGCCAACCGGTCGCCGGAGACGGCGTAGGCCAGGATCGGGGCCGCCACCGTCGAGGCCGCCACCGCGACGAAGTAGATCAGC
Source organism: Mycolicibacterium sp. J2 (assembly GCF_026240945.1). Classification (GTDB taxonomy): domain Bacteria; phylum Actinomycetota; class Actinomycetes; order Mycobacteriales; family Mycobacteriaceae; genus Mycobacterium. Next base: position 301,437 of record NZ_JAPFPY010000001.1, on the reverse strand, counting down.
GCCATCCAGGCGTGCACCCGGCCCAGTCCGGCAGTACCGATGGCCAAACCGGCCGCGGCGCAGATGAACAACACCTTGGGGTTGACCACCGCCAGCACCGCCGCGGTCACCAGCGCACGAGCCGGGGTGAGATCGGCCAGCTTGCGCATCCAGACCGGGGAATGCTCGGACTGTTTGCGGGTGAACCAACGGTAGGCGCCGAACACGATGAGCAGCCCGCCCACCGCGATCCGCACCCACGACGCCCACACCGGCGGTTTGTCCAGCGTGCCCATCAGATCGGAGACCGCGACGAAGATGCCGGTCAGCACCCCCGTGCCGAGCAACCAGCCGGCCAGGAACATCAATCCGGTGCGGCGCGGCGCGGCGGTGTGCAGGGCCAACACGGCCGGGATGATGGTCAACGGCGACAGCGCGATCACCAGGGCCAGAGGGATGAGCTCGGTCAGCGTCGAGCCGAAATTCCCGGACATAGCGCAGAACGTAGCATCCGGCGCGGTTTCAGCCGGTTGACCGGCAATCCGCCCGCTTCCGTGTTCCCCTAGAGACCGTGAGCCACATCCACTACGGGCACATCTTCCACATCGCGGGAAGCCCGGACATCAGCGATTCGCCGGCTTCCTTGGTGTCGATCCCCGACGGCGCGCTGGTGCTCGACGGCCATGGGCGGATCGCGTTCTGCGGCAGCAGAACCGATATCCCACCCGAATACGCCACCGCGGTGGTGCACGACCACCGGCCGGGCTACCTGTTGCCCGGCTTCGTCGACACCCATATCCACTTTCCCCAGACCTACGCCGGAGACTCCTACGGCGGTGGACAGTTGTTGGAGTGGCTCACCCAGTGCATCTTTCCCGCCGAGTCCCGGTTCGCCGACCCGGTCTTCGCCGCAGCGGCGGCCGCCGAATTCTGTGACCGGCGCATCGCGGCGGGCACCACGGCGGCAATGGTGTTCGGCTCGGCCTTCCCGCACGCACAGGATGCGTTGTTCGCCGAGACGCAACGACGCGGGCTGCGGATCGTCAGCGGCCGTGGCATCCAGACCGTCGGCCCGGATTCGGCGGCCCCGCTGCTCACCTCGGAGGCCGACGCCATCCGGCTCACCCGGGCGGAGATCGACCGATGGCACGCCGCCGACACCGGGGATGTGCACACCGCGCTGCTGCACGTCGCCGTGGTGCCCAGATTCGCCTTGTCTGTCACCGTCGAGACGCTGAAAAACCTTGGTGAACTCTATGATTCGGTACGCGATCGCGGCGTATACGTGCACACCCACATCAACGAGAACAACCGGCCCGGCACCGGAGAAGTGGATGTCACCAAGTCGACCTACGGGGTGAAGTCCTACCTGGACACCTACGACGGCCGGTTCCTGCCGGGGTCTGCCGTCGGCGGGGCCGGCCTGCTGGGCCGGCGGACCATCCTGGCGCACGCGGTGCACTGCACCGATGCGGAGCTGGCCCGGATGGCCGAGACCGGCACCTCCATCTCGCACTGCCCGATCTCGCAGCTGTTCCTCGGGTCGGGCACCATGCCATGGCGGCGTACCGTTGCCTCGGGGGTGAACCTCTCGGCGGGAACGGATTTCGGCGGGGGCGACGAATGGCTCATCCCAAGGGTGCTGGGCGACGCGTTCAAGGTGCACCTCTCCGAGGAGGGTGAGGCCGGAACGTCGCTGCACCCCGCCGAGTTGTTGTTCCTCGGCACCCTCGGCGGGGCCAGGGCGTTGGACATGGAGCACCGGTTCGGCAACTTCGACGACGGCAAAGAAGCCGACTTCGTCGTCGTCGACCCGGCCCGAACACCCGCACTGTCCGCCGGGCTGACCAATGGCATCCGTTCCACTGACGCCGAATTAGCGCGTGACCAAACCCTTTTCGCGCTATTGATGGGGCTGCGGGAATCGTCGGTAGCCGCCGTCTACGTCCAGGGCCGTCAGCTGAATCCGTGAGGAAGTCATGAGTGCCATCGTCGTCACTTTCTTTCACCGACCCCCCGATCAGGCCGAGTTCGACGCCTGGGCCGACGAGCTGGCCGCAGCCGCCCGCACCGCACCCGGTTTCGTCGACGCGGTGGTGTCGGTGCACGCCGATCCGCGCCTCGAGCTGGCGGTGTCGGCGACCTTCGGCACCGAGGCCCAGTTGCACGCCTGGTTGGACGGCGCAGCGCGGGCGGCGGTGCTGCGCGACGGCCGGGCTCGGGGACTGCACCGCGCCTCCTCCGATCTGGTCGTGGTGGAGGGCGAGTTCACCCCGCCCGGCGTCGCAGTGTTCCGGCATCCGGTGTCCGCAGGCCGGGAAGCCGATTTCATCGCCGCGCAGGGCGATCTGACCACGGCCAGCGCCCGGTTCTCCGGTTACGAGGGCACGGTGGTGTTCCCGGCCGCCGGGCCGGACGACGAGTGGATGACGCTGATCCGGTTCCGCACCGAGAAATTGCTGTCCGGCTGGCTGAGTTCCCGGCAACGGATGGAGGCGCTGCCCACGCTGCGCTCGGCACTGGACGATGATTTCTCCGCCTTCTCGCACACCACCCCGCTGGGTACCACGGTGCGGATCGAGAACGGCAAGACCGAGATGACGCCGAGTTGGAAGACGGCGATGCTCGTGCTGATGGTGCTGTACCCCACCGTGATGCTGTTGGCGCGCTTCCTCGGTCCGGTACTGGACCGGGTCGGCGCCGAGCCCTGGCTGGCGATGTGGTTGAGCCAGGTGGCCAGCGTGTCGCTGATGCAGTGGGCGCTGATGCCGTTCGCGGTGGCGCGAACACGACGCTGGCTGGATCCCCTGGAAGGCCGAAGCCGGGCGGTCACGATCCGCGGCGCGGTCGCGGTCTGCGCCGTCTACGCCGTGACGCTCACCCTGTTCGCGACCGTCACCTGGCTGCAGTTCTGGGACTACCCGGACTGAGGTGTCAGAACTCGCACCAGGTCCATTGGCCGCCCTCGTAGGCGAAGGCGATATCGCCGGACTGCGGCAGCTCGGTCAGTCCCGGCGGCGGCACCGCGGCGCCAGAGGTCTGCCGGGCGCAGCCGGCCAGCATGATGCCCGAACACAGCACCGCGGAGACCACGATCGGTACCACGCGCATCGTCAGGACCCTCCGAACCGGTTCTGGCCCAGGTTGGCGATGAACGTCGGTCCCTGCGAGGCGAATTCGCGCCGATAGGCATCGGCCCACGCCCCGAATGGCCGGTGCGCCAGGTACTCGTTGCGGAACCGATCGTCTTCGGACACCTCGGTGACGCAGAAGTCGGGAATCACCAGATCGACGACGGGCCCACCGCGTTCCACCTCGGCCAGCACCAGCGGGGCATTACCGCCCAGAAAGCGGTCCAGGATCCAGCCGTCCTCGTTCAGCCACACCGAATAGCGGATCTTGGCCACCACGTGCTCGGCGCGCTGCACGATCTGGCCCGCGACCATCGGGTCGAGCTCGCGCTCGGCTTCGTACCGGGTGCCCCCGGCCGCCGGGCCCTTGGCGGTCATGGTGCCGATCGATTCGTCGCCCAGCGCCGCCACCAGGTCGGCGGGGGCCCGATCTGGTTCGGCGACAGCGGGTCCCTGTACCCGGACCCGGACCGCGTACCCGTCCGCCGCGAACAGGTAGGCCTGCACGATCAGGACGGGGGTGGGGTCCGATGCTGCGATGGCGGGAAGTTCGTCGACGACGAACTTCCGCTCGAATTCGAAATCTCGGTAGCCGGACATAACCAGACGCTAGCCTCCTACGTCGGAGAATGCCCTGATTAGCTGCGCGGTGCACCCCGTGTCAGGTCACTGCCCGGGCCCACACGGCGGCGGGGTCCAGAGGTGAATCCTGGTCGCGGATGGCCTGCGCGACCAGCAGCTGCCCGGTCGAGGTGAGGTGGTGGCGCATCGCCGCGACCGCCGCATCCGGCCGGTTCTCGGTGACGGCGGCGATCACCGGCCGGTGTTCGGCATCGATGTCGAACAGGCTGCGGTCGCGGTCGGCGGTGGTGGCACCGAGCAGGCGGGTCGACTCGCGCAGCGACCCGATGATGACCCTGGCACGGGTATTTCCGGCCGCGGCCAGGATGTGGTCGTGCAGCAGATGGTCGTGCCGGGCGAAGGTGCGTTCGTCGCCAGCCTCGGCGGCGGTGCGCAGCAGCTGCATCCGGTCCCGCAGTTGCGCGGTCAGAGCCGCGTCGCAGACGACGGCGGCCCGGCCGACGGCGGGCAGTTCGAGGGCCAGCCGGATGGCGAAGATGTCGGCGATCTCCTTCGGGTCGGGCAGCAGGATGCGGAAGCCCTGCCTGGCCTCGAACCGGATCAGCCCCACTTCCTCGAGGCGGAGCAGGGCATCGCGGACCGGGGTGCGCGATACCGCGAGGGCGTCGGCGAGGCGGTAGACCGAGTACTTGACGCCGGGACGCATGGCCCCGGCGTCGATGGCCGTGCGGACTGCCTCCATCACCTGCTCGGCCCGCCTGCCGGTGCCCTGCAGCGGGGCCAGTGCGAGCCCGTCGTCCTCCCGCGCTGGACCGGCCATGGCCGCACTGTAGCAAGGTCGGGCGGTTCCTAGCATGCTACGACTGCCGTAGCATGCCAGGAATGACCGAGGTGGAAGCGCTGCATGCCGCTCTGCGGGCCGCCGGGATCGGCGACGTCCGGGTGGACGCCACCAGCAGGGCCGCCTACTCCTCGGACGCGTCGCTGTACCGGGTCATCCCGACCGCGGTGGTCTGTCCCGCCGACCATGACGAGGTGGCGGCGGTCCTGCGGGTGTGTCGGGAGTCGGGGGTGCCGGTCACCGCGCGCGGCGGCGGCACCTCGATCGCCGGCAATGCGGTGGGTACCGGCGTGATTCTCGACTTCAGTCGGTACATGAACCGGGTGGTGGCCATCGACCCCGATGCCCGCACCGCCGTCGTGCAGCCCGGTGTGGTGCAGGCGGTGCTGCAACGGGCGGCGGCGCCGTTCGGCCTGCGGTTCGGGCCGGACCCGTCGTCGTTGTCGCGCTGCACCATCGGCGGGATGATCGGCAACAACGCCTGCGGGTCCCGGGCGCTGGGCTACGGTCGGACCTCCGACAACGTCGCCGCCATGCGGGTTCTCACCGCGGCGGGCGATGACCTGCGGCTGGTGTCGGGACGGCACGGCGCCGACCGCCCGGCCGCGCCGATGCGCGATGCGTTGGCCGAGGTGACCCGGTCCGGGCTGGCCACCATCCGCACCGAATTCGGCCGGTTCGGCAGGCAGGTCTCCGGCTACTCGCTGGAACACCTGTTGCCGGAGAACGGATTCGACGTCGTCCGGTTGCTGGTGGGCAGCGAGGGCACCCTCGCGGTGTGCACCGAGGCGACGGTGGATCTGGTGCGCGAACCCGCCCACCGGATGCTGGTGGTGCTGGGTTACCCCGATATCGCGACGGCCGGTGACGCCGCCCCGGTGATCGTCGCGCACCGACCGTCGGCGTGTGAGGGCATCGATTCGCGCATCGTCGACGTGGTGCGCGAACGCAAGGGTGCCGGTGCCGTCCCGCCGTTACCCGCCGGTGCGGCTTGGGTTTTCGTCGAAGTGGTGGGCGAGACGCTCGACGAGGCGCGGCAGCGCGCCGTCGAAGTGGCCCGCAGCTGCGGTGCCGTCGACGCCCTGGTGGTCGAGGATCAGGCGCGGGCCGCCGCGCTGTGGCGCATCCGGGCCGACGGCGCCGGCCTGGCCGCCCGCAGCCCGGCGGGACGACCGGCACATGCCGGCTGGGAGGACGCGGCGGTGCCACCCGACCGGCTCGGGGACTATCTGCGCGAATTCGACACGCTGATGGCCGAATTCGGGGTGACCGGCATGCCGTACGGCCATTTCGGAGAGGGCTGCCTGCACATCCGCATCGACCTGCCGCTGGACCGCCCCGGCGGCACCGCGGTGTTCCGGGATTTCGTGCACGCCGCCGCCACCCTGGTGGCCGGCTACGGCGGGTCGCTGTCCGGGGAACACGGCGACGGCCGGGCTCGTGGTGAACTGCTGCCGCTGATGTACTCGCCGGAGGCGCTGGCCATGCTCGCCGCGGTCAAACACACCTTCGACCCCGACGATCTGCTCAATCCCGGTGTGGTGGTGCGGCCCGCCCCGCTGGACGCCGACCTGAGGGTGCCCGCCGCCCCGGCCCTGCGGCACAACCTGGCGCTGGCCTACCGGCACGACGGCGGCGATTTCAGCCAGGCGGTGCACCGGTGCACCGGGGTGGGCAAGTGCCGGGCGGACAACAGCGGGATCGGCGAGGTGATGTGCCCGTCGTATGCGGCCACCCGGGAAGAGAAGGACTCGACCAGGGGCCGGGCCCGCGTCCTGCAGGAGATGATCAACGGCGGTCAGGTGCGCGGCGGCTGGCGGGCGCCGGAAGTGCATGAGGCCCTTGACCTTTGCCTGTCGTGCAAGGGCTGTGCGTCGGACTGCCCGACGGGCGTCGACATGGCCGCCTACAAGGCCGAGGTGCTGTACCAGAGCTACCGGCACCGGATCCGTCCCGCCTCGCACTATTCCCTGGGCTGGTTGCCGCGGTGGGCGAAGGCGGCCGCGGTGGCGCCCCGGCTGGCCAACTCGGTGATCGGGCTGCCCGGTGTCGGCCGGGCGGCGCTGACGGCGGCCGGGGTGGACCCGCGCCGGTCGGTGCCCGCGTTCGCGCCGCAGACATTCCGGAAGTGGTTCCGCCGCAACGTTTCCGGTGGCGATACGGCGGGGCCGCCGGGAACCGACGACGTGCTGCTGTTCGTCGACACGTTCACCAACTACTTCGCACCCGAGGTGGGAGTCGCCACTGTCCGCGTGCTGCAGGCTGCCGGGTACCGGCCCCGGCTCACCGACACGCAACAGTGCTGTGGCCTGACCTGGGTCTCCACCGGCCAGCTCGACGCGGCGCGGCGCATCCTCGGGCGCACCCTGTCCGCCCTGGCGCCGGTCGTGCAGCGGGGGGTGCCGGTGCTGGGCATGGAACCGTCGTGCACCGCGGTGCTGCGATCGGACGCGGTCGAAATCGTCGGCGGCGAGCGCGCCGACGCCGTCGGTGCCGCCACCCGCACCCTGGCCGAACTGCTCACGGCGCGGGGCTGGCAGCCGCCCCCGCTGGCGGGCACGACGGTGCTCGCCCAGCCGCACTGTCACCACCACTCGGTGCTGGGCTGGGGTGCCGACGCGCAGTTGCTGCGCGCGGCCGGCGCCGACGTGACCAGACTCGCGGGGTGCTGCGGCCTGGCCGGGAACTTCGGGGTGGAGGAGGGCCACTACGAGGTGTCGGTCGCCGTGGCCGAACAACAGCTGCTGCCCGCCGTGCGCGCGGCCGACGATGCGACGCCGATCCTGGCCGACGGGTTCTCCTGCCGCACCCAACTCGACGATCTGACCGATCGCCGGGGGATCCACCTGGCGCAACTGCTGGCCGAGCGCCTCCCGGAGCCCACTGTCGGCGAAAATTGATCCAAAAAAGTCAAACTTGAGCGGAACAGACTCAACCTTGACTACGTTGGACAGTACGACAAGCATTTTCTCCACAGGGAAAGGGAGGTGTCGTGGACTCGTTCAACCCGACCACGAAGACCCAGGCGGCGCTGACCTCGGCGCTGCAGGCGGCCACCGCCGCAGGCAATCCGCAGATCACGCCGGCTCATTTGTTGATGGCGCTGCTGACCCAGAACGACGGGATCGCCGCGCCGCTGCTCGAAGCGGTCGGAGTCGAGCCCGCGACCATCCGGACCGAGGCCGAGCGCCTCATCGGCCGGTTGCCCAGTGCCAGCGGCTCCAGTTCGCAGCCGCAGCTCTCACCCGAGGCGATCTCGGCCATCACCACCGCCCAGCAGCTGGCCACCGAGATGGACGACGAGTACGTCTCCACCGAGCACCTGCTGGTCGGGCTGGCCACGGGGAGCAGCGACACGGCCAAACTGCTGACCAACCACGGTGCCTCTCCGCAGGCACTGCGGGACGCCTTCACCAAGGTGCGCGGTAGCGCACGGGTCACCAGCCCCGACCCCGAGGGCACCTACCAGGCGCTGGAGAAGTACTCCACCGACCTGACCGCCCGCGCCCGTGACGGCAAGCTGGACCCGGTCATCGGCCGGGACAACGAGATCCGCCGGGTCGTGCAGGTGTTGTCGCGGCGGACCAAGAACAACCCGGTGCTGATCGGTGAACCCGGCGTCGGTAAGACCGCCATCGTCGAGGGCCTGGCCCAGCGCATCGTCGCCGGCGACGTGCCGGAGAGCCTGCGGGACAAGACCGTCGTCTCGCTCGACCTTGGGTCGATGGTGGCCGGCGCCAAGTACCGCGGCGAGTTCGAGGAGCGGCTCAAGGCCGTCCTCGACGACATCAAGAACTCGGCCGGCCAGATCATCACGTTCATCGACGAGCTGCACACCATCGTCGGCGCCGGTGCGACCGGTGAGGGCGCGATGGACGCCGGCAACATGATCAAGCCGATGCTGGCCCGCGGTGAGCTGCGGCTGGTCGGTGCGACCACCCTCGACGAGTACCGCAAGTACATCGAGAAGGACGCCGCCCTGGAGCGGCGGTTCCAGCAGGTGCTGGTCGGCGAGCCCTCGGTGGAGGACACCGTCGGCATCCTGCGCGGGCTCAAGGACCGCTACGAGGTGCACCACGGTGTCCGCATCACCGACTCGGCGCTGGTGGCAGCGGCCACCCTCTCGGATCGCTACATCACCGCCCGCTTCCTGCCGGACAAGGCCATCGACCTGGTCGACGAGGCCGCCAGCCGGCTGAAGATGGAGATCGACTCGCGGCCCGTCGAGATCGATGAGGTCGAGCGCCTGGTGCGTCGCCTCGAGATCGAGGAGATGGCACTGGCCAAGGAGGAGGACGAGGCGTCCAAGGAGCGGCTGGAGAAGCTGCGCTCCGAACTGGCCGACCAGAAAGAAAAGTTGACGGAGCTCACGACCAGGTGGCAGAACGAGAAAGGCGCCATCGACGTCGTCCGCGAGCTCAAGGAGCAGTTGGAGGCACTGCGCGGCGAATCCGATCGGGCCGAGCGCGACGGCGACCTGGCCAAGGCCGCCGAGTTGCGCTACGGGCGCATCCCCGAGGTGGAGAAGAAGCTCGAGGCCGCGTTACCCCAGGCGGAGGCCCGGGAGAACGTGATGCTCAAGGAGGAGGTCGGACCCGACGACATCGCCGAGGTGGTGTCGGCATGGACCGGCATCCCGGCGGGCCGGATGCTCGAGGGTGAGACCGCCAAGCTGCTGCGCATGGAGGAGGAGCTGGGCAAGCGGGTGATCGGCCAGCGCAAGGCCGTGCAGGCCGTCAGCGACGCGGTGCGCCGCTCGCGGGCCGGCGTCGCGGACCCGAATCGGCCGACCGGCTCGTTCATGTTCCTCGGCCCCACCGGTGTCGGTAAGACCGAGCTGGCCAAGGCGCTGGCGGAATTCCTGTTCGACGACGAACGCGCGATGGTCCGCATCGACATGAGCGAGTACGGCGAGAAGCACTCGGTGGCCCGGCTGGTCGGTGCCCCGCCCGGATACATCGGCTACGACCAGGGTGGTCAGCTGACCGAGGCGGTGCGGCGGCGGCCGTACACGGTGATCCTGTTCGACGAGGTCGAAAAGGCCCACCCGGACGTGTTCGACGTGCTGTTGCAGGTGCTCGACGAGGGCCGGCTGACCGATGGGCAGGGCCGCACCGTCGACTTCCGCAACACCATCCTCATCCTGACGTCCAACCTCGGATCGGGCGGCAGCGAGGAGCAGGTGATGGCCGCGGTGCGCTCGGCGTTCAAGCCGGAGTTCATCAACCGGCTGGACGACGTGATCATCTTCCACGGCCTGGAGCCCGGCGAGCTGGTGTCCATCGTCGACATCCAGCTGGCCCAGCTGCAGAAGCGGCTGGCGCAGCGCCGCCTCACCCTCGAGGTGTCGCTGCCGGCCAAGCAGTGGTTGGCCCAGCGCGGGTTCGACCCGCTCTACGGCGCCCGTCCGCTGCGCAGGCTGATCCAGCAGGCCATCGGCGACCAGCTGGCCAAGTTGCTGCTGGCCGGTGACGTGCACGACGGCGACATCGTGCCGGTCAACCTCGGCGCCGACGGCGAGAGCCTGGTCCTGGGCTGAGTTGGTTCCGGGTTGTTCCGGCCTGACCGACACACTCCCGCATTTCCGCCAGGAAATGCGGGAGTGTGTGTCTGGTGAGGCGCAATATCAGCGCAAGTAACCGGGTTGTGACCACAACGAGTTCCCGGTAGAGGGGCACCAGCAAGTACGCTAGGTCCCAATGGTCCCTCTCTGGTTCACACTGTCCGCGCTCTGTTTCACCGGGGCGGCCGTGTTGTTGTATGTCGATATCGACCGCCGCCGCGGTTTGGGCAGGCGGCGTAAGTCGTGGGCGAAGTCGCACGGCTTCGACTACGAACACGAATCCCACGACATCCTCGACCGCTGGAAGCGCGGCGTGATGTCCACGGTGGGTGAGCACGTCACCGCCCGCAACGTGGTGCTCGGTCAGATCCGCGGCGAGGCCGTGTTCATCTTCGACCTCGACGATGTCGCCACCGTGATCGCGCTGCACCGCAAGGTCGGCACGAACGTCGTCGTCGACCTGCGGCTCAAGGACATCAAGGAGCCGCGGGAGAGCGATATCTGGCTGCTCGGTGCCATCGGCCCGCGGATGGTGTACTCCACCAATCTCGACGCGGCCCGCCGTGCCTGCGACCGCCGGATGGTGACGTTCGCCCACACCGCACCCGATTGCGCCGAGATCATGTGGAACGAGCAGAACTGGACGCTGATCGCCATGCCGATCACCAGCAGCCGCGCCCAGTGGGACGAGGGTTTGCGCACCGTCCGGCAGTTCAACGACCTGCTCCGCGTGCTGCCGCCGATCCCGCAGCCGGGCCGCAACGGTGTCGGCGTACACGCCGGTCAGCCCGCGCTCGCCCGCCGCGGCGGATCGCCCAGCCGCCCGCTGCTGCCCCGGCCCGCCGAACTGCCCGCCGGTCGCGGTGACCTGCCGCCCGGCCGTGCCGACGTGAGCCGCTATGTCGACCAGCGCACACCGGTGCGCAACGGCCGGCAAGCTCCGCACTATCAGCGGTGACCGGACCCGCCAAACCCGTCGCACTGATCACCGGACCGACCTCGGGGATCGGCGCCGGCTTCGCCCGCCGCTATGCCGCCGAAGGCTTCGACCTGGTGCTGGTGGCCCGCGACACCACCCGACTGGAAGCGCTGGCGGCCGAACTGCGTGACCATGCCCGCGTCGGCGTCGAGGTGCTGTCCGCCGACCTGGCCGTCGAAGCCGACCGCCGCACGGTGGCCGCCCGGCTGGCCGACGGTGTGCAGGTGCTGGTCAACAATGCCGGGTTCGGCACGTCGGGTGAGTTCTGGAAAGCCGATTACGCGACGCTGCAGGCTCAGCTCGACGTCAACGTCACCGCCGTGATGGCGCTGACCCACGCCGCGTTGCCGCCCATGCTGGCGGCGGGCAGCGGCACCGTCATCAACGTGGCCAGCGTGGCCGGGCTGCTGCCGGGCCGGGGGTCCACCTACTCGGCGTCCAAGGCCTGGGTGATCTCGTTCTCCGAGGGGCTGGCCAACGGGCTCGACGGAACCGGGGTGGGCGTGCACGCGTTGTGCCCCGGTTTCGTGCACACCGAGTTCCACGACCGCGCCGGCATCGAGATGACCGGCACGCCGTCGTGGTTCTGGCTCGAGGTTCCCGACGTGGTCCGCGACTGCCTGGCGGCGGTCGCCAAGGGCGAGGTGGTGATCGTGCCCGGCGTGCAATACAAGGCGCTGACCACGGCCAGCCGGCTGGCGCCGCGAAAGTTGGTGCGCACCCTCACCAAACGTGTCGGTAAGGGCCGCGGGCGGACCTGAATGCGGGTGAAGCGGACGGTGGCGGCCGTGCTGACGGTGTTGCTGCTGGCGGCATGTTCCGGCGGTGACGCCGCGGGTAACCCCTACGGTGCCCAGCAGGCCCGGATCGGCGAATCGCTGACGCTGCTCGGCTGGAACGTCTCGGTGACCAATCTGCGCTTCGACGGCGACCGGGTGCTCGTCGATATCGACGCCGCCCCCGCCAAAGCCGGCGGCCCGCACGTCAAACCGGAGAGCCTGCGGTTCGGTCTGTACGGCGCGCTGGCGCATCCCCTCGAGTCCAACGCCATCGGTGGCTGCGCCGACGCGACCAGCCTGAGCCTGCGGCCGGTGACCGCCACCGATCCCCAACATCTCAGCGGCACGGTGTGTCTGGGCCCGCTGCGGGATCAGAGCCAGGTCCGCGGGGTGTACCTGTACTCGCCGGAGGAACGCATCCCGAAGACCACGGTGGCCTGGCCTGCGGCCTTCCCGGTCGGTCTGATGCCCACCGGCGACAGTGAAGCCGGCCTGGTGCTGCACTCCACCAGCGTCGACGCGTTCCGCGCCGACGGCACCCAGCTCACCCAGGCCGCCCTCGGCGACCCGACGGCGTTCTCCGGTAACGGTTACATGCTGATCGGCCTGTCCATCGACGGGACGGCGCAGCGCTACCGCGACGACTCGGCCGCGCGCGGCGGCCCGCTGATGGTGCTCACCGGCCCGACCCTGCCGGGAAATGGTCTGTCCCATGCCTGTTCGGCCTACGGGTCCTCGCTGCTGATCCTGCCGGAGGCCAGCCTGGATGCCGTCGCCGTCAGCGCGTCGATGTGCACGCAGGGCGAGATCAACGCCGCGCTGCTGTATCCGACGGTGTCGGTGGTGGGCACGCACGCGGGGCTTTGGACCAAGTGACCCGAAGTCGAGCGCGAGTGAGGATCGCAGCGAGGGACGAGCGAGGACCGGAGCGAGCGGGAGACGAGGCATGAACACCGGCCCCACCGAGTGGGGAGAGACCCCCGGCGTCGGTCCGTGGGACGGTGCCTGGCCCGACGATCCCCGTTACGACCCGCAGTTGTTGCGCGACGGCGACACCCGCAACGTCGTCGACGCCTACCGCTACTGGACCAGGGAAGCCATCGTCGCCGACATCGATCGACGCAGGCATCCGCTGCACATCGCGATCGAGAACTTCGGCAGCGACGCCAATATCGGCACCGTCGTGCGCACCGCCAACGCCTTCGCCGTGCACACCGTGCACATCGTGGGCCGGCGCCGGTGGAACCGTCGCGGCGCCATGGTCACCGACCGCTACCAACGGCTGCAGCATCACGACAGCACCGCCGGTCTCCTCGAGTTCGCGGCCGGGGCCGGGCTGACCGTCGTCGCGGTGGACAACGTGCCCGGCTCGGTGCCGCTGGAAACCACCGCGTTGCCCAGGGACTGCCTGCTGGTGTTCGGCCAGGAGGGCCCGGGCATCAGTCCGGAAGCGAGTGCCGGGGCGCGCATGACGGTGTCCATCGCGCAGTTCGGCTCGACCCGCAGCATCAACGCCGGGGTGGCCGCCGGGATCGCCATGCATGCCTGGATCCGCACCCATGCCGACATAACGGCGGCTTGGTAGGGGTCGGTTGAGGCAGGATCGAGGCATGGATCAGGTGTGGGCCGACCGCGCAGCCAGTGCCGAGACCGCCATCGTCGAGCGGCACCTCAGACGATTGTGGGGCCTGCCGGGCACCCAGCTCGGCGTGGTGGCCTGGCCGGCGGTCCGCAAACAGCGGCTGTTCGGCACCTGGCACTACTGGTGGCAGGCCCACCTGCTGGACTGCCTGGTCGACGCGCAAATGAGATCACCTGCGCCACAACGCATTTCGATGATCACCCGGCAGATCCGCGGCCATCATCTGCGCAACATCACCTGGACCAACGACTACTACGACGATATGGCGTGGCTGGCGCTGGCCCTGGAACGGGCCGGGCGCCTGGCCGGGGTGCACCGCCAGGGCGCATGCAACAAGCTCGCCGAGCAATTCCTGACCGCCTGGGTACCCGAAGACGGCGGCGGCATCCCGTGGCGCAAACAGGACCAGTTCTTCAACGCCCCCGCCAACGGGCCGGCCGGGATCTTCCTGGCCCGCTACGACCGGCTGCGCCGAGCACAGCAGATGGCCGACTGGATCGACGAGACCTTGATCGACCAGCAGACACACCTGGTGTTCGACGGCATCAAGGCCGGTTCCCTGGTGCGCGCCCAGTACACCTACTGCCAGGGTGTGGTGCTGGGCCTGGAGACCGAACTGGCCGTCCGTACGCAGGACCCCAAGCATGCGGCGCGGGCGCGCCGGCTGGTGGCCGCCGTCCGCGAGCACATGACCACCGACGGTGTCATCCAGGGAGCCGGCGGCGGCGACGGCGGGCTGTTCAACGCCATCCTGGCCCGGTATCTCACGCAGGTGGCCACCGACCTGCCCGGGGACACCGCCGACGATGTCACCGCGCGGGCCACCGCCCGGGACATGGTGCTCGCCTCCGCCGAGGCAGCCTGGGCGAACCGGCAGACGGTGGATGGCTGGCCGCTGTTCGGCGCGTTCTGGGACCGCCCGGCCGAGGTGCCCACCCCCGGCGGTAAGCAGGCCGAGTTCGTCGAGGGCGCGGTCAACGCGTCCGAGATCCCCGAGCGCGATCTGTCGGTGCAGTTGTCGGGCTGGATGCTGATGGAAGCGGCGCACGCCCTCGAGGCTCGGTCGACGGCGCCCGACCGGACCTGACGTCAGGCGTTGTCGGTGGCGTTCTTGGCGGCTTTGCGGCGCTTGTACCACTCCCAGATCATCGGGGCGAGGGACACCACGGCGATCAGGATGAAGATCGGCTCCAGCAGCTTCTGGATGATCTCGAACTGCCCCAGCCCATAGCCCAGCAGTGTCAGGCCCACGCCCCACAGCACGGCCCCGATGATGTTGTACAGCGTGAACACCGCGTACTTCATCTGCGCCGCGCCGGCCGTGATGGGGGCCAGCGTCCGCACGATCGGCACGAAACGGGCCAGCACGATCGCGAACGGGCCGCGCTGTTCGAAGAAGGCATGCGCCTCGTCGAGGTACTTCTGCTTGAGCACCTTGGCGTCCGGTTTGAACATGGCGGTGCCCAGATAGCGGCCCACGAAGTAGCCGACCTGGCCACCGAGCACGGCGGCCACCGGGATGAACACCAGCAGTTGCCACAGCTCGAAGTTGGTGTCCACCGCGGCGCTCTGCGCGGCGGTACCCGCGGCCAACATGCCCGCCACGAACAGCAGCGTGTCACCGGGCAGGATCGGGAACAGCACACCGGACTCGACGAAGACGACGACCAGGATGCCCACCAGGGCCCAGGTGCCGAACTGCTCGATCAGCTTGAGCGGGTCGAGGAAATCCGGCATCAGGGCCAGCTGGGTGGTGGTCATGAGGCCCCAAGATACCGGGGGATGTTGGCGGCGGGCAGGAGCGCAGCGACCGGGGGATGTTTACACCGGGCAGGCCACCGCGAGCGCATAGGTGGTGGGCACGATGCGCGCCGGGTTCGTCGAGTCGGTGCCCTCACCCGCGCCCGTCACGGTCAGGGTGTCGCCGTGGCGGCTGGCCTTGGGCGGATCTTCGGACACGTCGGCGTCGTAGCCGATGGACACCCCGCCGGCATCGCCGATGGTCACCGACCGGACCGAGGGCACCTCGTCGTCGGTGATCACCACCGTCACCCCCAGCGACGTCTCCCCAATGGTGTACCTGCTGAAACCGTCCCGATGTGAGCACACCACCGGGCCCATCGGGCCGGCGTCGCGGCCGTTCACGATCAGCTGGGCCTGTCCGGGCGGCAGGTCGGTGGCCAGCACCGGAGCCGGGGCGACGGCCGGTGGCGGCGGTGCGGGTGGCGGCGGCGCGGGTTCGGGATGCCGGGCACAGGCCGCCGACAACAGCACAGCACCGGACGCGACGACAGCGAGAGCCGGGCCGATGCGCATCTGCGCAACGCTAATCCAGACCGGCCAGTGCCTGCTGACCCGCTTCTTGTCATACTGACCGGGTCAGCCGGACAGCCGAGAGGAAGTTTCCATGCCCATCGCCACGCCCGAGGTCTATGCCGAGATGCTGGGCCGTGCCAAGGAGCACTCCTTCGCGTTCCCGGCGATCAACTGCACGTCGTCGGAGACCATCAACGCGGCCATCAAGGGCTTCGCCGACGCGGGCAGCGACGGCATCATCCAGTTCTCCACCGGCGGAGCCGAATTCGGTTCCGGCCTGGGTGTGAAGGACATGGTCGTCGGCGCCACCGCGCTGGCCGAGTTCGCGCATGTGATCGCCGCGAAGTACCCCATCACCGTCGCGCTGCACACCGATCACT
Organism: Mycolicibacterium sp. J2; assembly: GCF_026240945.1. Classification (GTDB taxonomy): domain Bacteria; phylum Actinomycetota; class Actinomycetes; order Mycobacteriales; family Mycobacteriaceae; genus Mycobacterium. The sequence goes on along the minus strand of NZ_JAPFPY010000001.1, from coordinate 285,245 downwards.
GCCCCAAGGACAAGTTGGACAGCTTCGTGCGTCCGCTCATCGCGATCTCGGCCGAGCGTGTCGCCAAGGGGCAGAACCCGCTGTTCCAGTCGCATATGTGGGACGGCTCGGCGGTGCCGATCGACGAGAACCTGGAGATCGCGCAGGAGCTGCTCAAACTGACGGCCGCCGCCAAGATCATCCTCGAGGTGGAGATCGGCGTCGTCGGCGGTGAAGAGGACGGCGTCGAGGCCGAGATCAACGAGAAGCTCTACACCAGCTCCGAGGACTTCCAGAAGACCATCGACGCGCTCGGCGCCGGCGAGCACGGCAAGTACCTGCTGGCCGCGACGTTCGGCAACGTGCACGGCGTGTACAAGCCGGGCAACGTGGTGCTCAAGCCCGAGGTGCTGGCCGAGGGCCAGAAGGTGGCCGCGGCCAAGCTGGGCCTGCCCGAGGGCTCCAAGCCGTTCGACTTCGTGTTCCACGGCGGCTCGGGTTCGCTGAAGTCCGAGATCGAGGACTCGCTGCGCTACGGCGTGGTGAAGATGAACGTCGACACCGACACCCAGTACGCGTTCACCCGGCCCGTCGTCGGGCACATGTTCTCCAACTACGACGGGGTGCTCAAGATCGACGGCGAGGTCGGCAACAAGAAGGTCTACGACCCGCGCAGCTACCTGAAGAAGGCCGAGGCCGGGATGACCCAGCGGGTCATCGAGGCCTGCAACGACCTGCACAGCGCGGGCCGCAGCGTTTCGGCGGGCTAGTCCCGCCAAGCGATTTCGGCGCGTTCACCCGCGGTCACCGCGGGTGAACGCGCCGAAATCGTTCTAGGAGTTCTGGCAGATCTTCCACTGGTCGTCGCGCAACTGCAGGTCGAAACTCCGGGTGGAGCGGGTCTGCGGCGCATACGCCATGAACGTCGTGACATTGGCTTCGGCGTGGTCGTCGTGCACCACCACCTGGTCGATGCTGGCCACCACCGGGTACTGCTTGGCCGCCGCGACCCGGGCGTGGGTGTCGGCCCAGGCCTTGTCGTTGTATTGGACGTAACTGTCGCGGGTGGCCCCACAGGTGATGCTGCGCAGGGTGGCCAGGTCGCCGCGCTGGATCGCCCCGTCGAAGCTGCCGATCGTGGTGCGCACCAGCTCCTCCTGCGACACCGCCGCGTTGGTCTTGCGGGTCAGCAGCACGGTGCCCAGCACGGCCAGCGCCACCAGCGCCGCGATCACCAGGACCACCGCGATCACCCAACCCCAGCTACGTCGGGTGCGGACCGGTTTGTCCGACTCGTTACGCGGTGGAATGACCTGTGGCGCAACGTTCTTGGGTGCCGAACCGGCCGGCTGCGCCGCCATCAGCTCGGTCGCGTCCTCGGCGGAGAAGATCTCGGTCGGCGGCTCGGGGACCGCGTCGATGATCTGAGTTGAGCCGTCGAAGCCCGACGGCGCGGTGAACCGACGCTCGGGCGCGTCGTCCTCCGATGTGCCCTCGCCGGATTCCTGCTTGTCGTCCGGCCCTGTTGGGTTCGACATCCCTGCTGCGGTCCTCCCTTGCCGACGCTACTGATGAAGCCTAGCGATTGGCTGTCGACGCCCGCACGGCACAATGGGCTTATGACTCGGATGGGTGATCTCCTCGGTCCGGACCCGGTGCTGCTGCCGGGCGACACCGAGGCGGAGGAAGAGCTCGAAGCGGGGGAGAACCCGGCGATCGTCGCGGCCGCGCACCCCAGCGCGTCGGTGGCCTGGGCGGCACTGGCCGAGGACGCGCTGAGCGAGGACAAGGCGATCACGGCCTATGCCTACGCGCGCACCGGCTATCACCGCGGTCTGGATCAGCTGCGGCGCAACGGGTGGAAGGGTTTCGGTCCGGTGCCCTACAGCCACGAGCCCAACCGCGGCTTCCTGCGCTGCGTGGCGGCACTGGCCAAGGCGGCCGACGCCATCGGTGAGACGCCGGAGTACGCGCGCTGCCTGGATCTGCTCGACGATTGCGATCCCGCCGCGCGCGCCGAACTCGGGGTCTCCTAGCCTCAGCGCCTTTCCGCCGCCCACAGAGCGGCGATGGTCTGCGACGACGCGCGCTCGACGGCCAGCACCTCAGGGCCCAGTCTGGTGGCGTCCGCCCGCTGGTCCCGCGGTCCGGCCTGGGCCGCGTCGAGTACGTCCAGCATGTCCAGGGCGCTGAGCTGCAGGTCGCGGCGCGCGGTGCGGGCGGCGAGGCTCGCCGTGTCGCCGGCCGCCACGAACGGCTCGGCGCATGCCAGCGCGGCCCGGGTGGCCGCCAGCGCGTCGGCGAGCCGGTGGGTTTCCTGCCTGCGCGCGAGGGCCAGGTACACCGCCAGCCCGATGGCGCAGCCGATGAACGTGTCGATGCCGCGGGTCAGCAGCAGGTGCCCGACCTGGCCCGGCGCCAGCGGGTGGCTGGCGGTGCCGATGGTCAACGCGGTGGCGGTGATGAATACCGAGGCCAGCAGGTAGGTGCGGGCCACCAGCATCTCGATGGCGAAGTTCAGCACCGCCAGCACGGCGGCCAGCAGCCAGCCCTGCGGGTGGATGACGATGATCACGGCGGCCAGCGCCAGCCCGATCCAGGTGCCGAGGAGGCGCTCGGCACCGCGGCGCAGCGCGTGCCACAGCGGCGCTCCCTGGTGCAGGATCAGCACCGCAGCGGCCATCGCCCAGTAAGCCCGGTCGACCCCGAGGCCGACCGCGGCGAACCCGGCCAGCGGCACCCCGATCGCCACCCGGACCATCACCCGGCGGGTCTGCGAGCCGGTGCGCAGCGCCGCCCGCAGCAGGTGCCGCGCGGGTGCCGGCGTGGGCGAAGGTCGGTCGGGGTCGCGATGGGCGACGGCATCGGGATCGGCCTCGAGCCGGCCGAGGGCGCGCGCCAGGTCGGCGGTGTCGGGTTCGGCACGGGCGAACAGCACGTGCACCGCATGGTTGGCGGCGCGCAACCGGTCGAGTTCACGGCTCTCGGACGCGACTGGCTGCTGGTCGACCAGCGCGGTCCACGCCTGGTGCAGTGCGTGGGCGGCCCGGTGCCGTGCGGCGTCCTCGTCCGGTCCGCCGACGGCGCCGAGGTAGTCGGCGACCCGATCGGCCGTCGTCTGCACCGTGACCCGTTCCGGGCGCCGGAAGCCCGTCAGTGCGCCGAGCATCTGGACCGCCCAGGCCAGCAGGCCGCCGGCCAGCACGAGCGCCCCGATCTGCCAGGGGCTCAGCCGGGACGCCGAGACACCGATGCCCGCGGCACAGGCGACGACGAACACGTAGGCCCCCGGCGGCCCGACCTTCAGTGCGCTGCACAGCCAGACCGCGAGGACCGCGATGGCGGAGACGGTGAGCACGCCGGCCCAGGCGATGTCGGCGGCCCAGGCGCCTGCGGTGACCGCCAGTGCCAGCGCGCCGGCCACCAGCGCGAGGTGCAGGGCGCGGCTCAGATAGGGGCGGCCTGCTCCGAACCGCGCGGTGAAGGCCCCGAGGGTGGCGATCAACCCGGCGCCGAGGGCGCCCGCGGCGTTACCGACGAGGACCGGGATGGCGGTGCTGACCGCAGCGCGCAGCGCGACGGGCAGCCGGGGCGGGGCTACCGGTTCTGGCTTTCGCACTCGCAGCCGGCGGCCGAATCCGGCGGCTCGACCTGCACGGTCGCGTGGTCGAGCCCGCGCGCGGTCAGCACCGCCCTGGCGTCGTCGAGCACCAGGGCCGATTCCCGGGTGCTGGTCAGGTGGGCGGTTGCCATGTCCTTGCCGGGCACCAGGGTCCACACGTGCAGGTCGTGCACGCCGGTGACTCCGTCGACCGCCTCCAGCGCGGTCCGTAATTCGTCGACGTCGATGTGGCTGGGCGACGTCTCCGACAGGATGCGCAGCGCCGCGCGGGCCAACGCGATCGCCCGGGGCAGCACCCACAGCGCGACGAGTACCGCGACGACGACGTCGGCGTAGGGCCACCGGGTGGTGACGGTGACGATGCCGGCGATCAGTACGCCGATGCTGCCCACCGTGTCGGCGACCACTTCCATGTAGGCGCCCTTGACGGCGAGGCTGTTCTCGGAGTGCGAGCGCAGCAGCAGGACAACCACCGCGTTGGCGAGCAGGCCCGCCAGCGCGACGACGATCATCGGGACGCCGGGCACATCGGGAGCCGCACCCAGTCGTTCGATGGCCTCGTACAGGATGAAGCCGGCGACCCCGAGCAGCAGCACGGCGTTGGCGACGGCGGTGAACACTTCGGCGCGATGCCACCCGTAGGTGCGCGAGGGCGACGTGCTGCCGCGCTTGGCCAGCAGCACCGCGGTCAGGCCCATGAACATCGCGACGAGGTCGGTGAGCATGTGGCCGGCGTCGGCCAGCAGGGCGATCGAGTTGATGGCGAGCGCGGTGCCCAATTCGACGAAGAAGAACACCGAAAGGATGACCGCGGCGAGCACCATGCGGCTTACCCGAGCATCGGCCCCGTGGCTGTGGTCATGTCCTGCACCCATGCCCGAAATATATGCGCAAAGTCGCATATGTCGCAAGGGGTCTACACCCAGGCCGACCAGAACCGGGTCAGTGCCCCGCCGTTTCCGACCAGCCAATGCGGCACGCCGGACAGGTCGAAGAACCAGAACACCACCCCGAAGAACCACTGGTTGAGCTGCGGAACCAGCAGCAGGATCAGCAGGATGAAGAACCCCCATTGCTTGGCCGGTTCCAGGGCGCGGCGGTTGTCATCGCTCAGATGTGGCTCCAGCGCCCCGTAACCGTCCAGGCCGGGGATGGGCAGCAGGTTCAGCAGCAGCGCGGTGACCTGCAGGAAGCCCAGGAACGCCATGCCCGCCCAGAAGACACCGTGCGCCGGGTCGAAGAAGACGGCCGTCACGGCCAGCAGCAGCACCGCCAGCACAGCGTTGGCCGCCGGGCCGGCCAGGCTGACCTGGGTGCGTTGGCGTGCGGTCATCCAGGACGTCCGGACGTAGACCGCGCCGCCCGGCAACCCGATCCCGCCCAGGGCGATGAACACCAGCGGTAACGCGATCGAGAGCACCGGGCTGGAGTACTTCAGCGGGTTGAGCGTCAGGTAGCCGCGGACGGCGACGTCGCGGTCGCCGAACCGCCACGCCGTGTAGGCGTGGCCGAATTCGTGCAGGCACATCGACACCAACCAGCCGGCGACGACGAACACGAACACCGCGACGTAGGACAGCGGGCGGATGGTGTCCCCGCAGAACCAGGCCAGCACGCCACCTGCCGCCGTGAGGGCGAGGATCGCCAGGAAGACCGGGCTGGGGCGCACCGACTGGTGCAGGGGCCGGATGTTCACCCCACGAAAACTACCGGTCAGCGGACGGCCAGCCAGCCCTGCGTGTGCCGGTAGAACGTCGACCGTCGCACCGGACGCGGCACGTGGACGCCGTCGCGCACCACCAGGGCCCCGGTGGTGCCGAGTTGCACCGCCCGGCCGGTCACCCACTGTCGGGGCCGCATCCGGGCGGTCAGCACGCTGGCCCGCAAGCCCGGCTGCGCGGCGATGGGCTCGATGCGCACCGCGGTGGCCGTTCCGTCGAAGAGCACGGTGTCGTCGACCACCGCCTCACCCTCGATATGGCGGGCCGCCTCGTCGGGAGGCAACCAGTAGGCGGCGCCGACCAGCACCGTGCCCGTCTCGTCCCGGATGAGCGGTAGCCGTGTCACCGCACCGGTGCGGGCCCGCCGGGCCGACCGCCAGCGACCCACCCGCGCCACTTCGATATCGAGCCGGTCGGCGCGCATCAACCGGCCCAACACCGTCGCCAGATCGGATTCCGACCCCAATACGACGAGCCGGCGCGCGGTGCACGCGGCATCGATATCGGCCGGTTCGGCCACCATTACCGCAGGACAATCCCCTAACGCACGCGGAATCCGACGCTCGTCGAAGACCAACACGCTGATAGCTCTGTCGCCGTCTGTGGTGGTCAACGCCTCTCCTGTGGCCGTGCTCGGATATGGTGGGTCACCGGCTGCATCACTTTAAGCGGGAGAAATGCCATGCCGGCAATCGTGCTCATCGGGGCCCAGTGGGGTGACGAGGGCAAAGGTAAGGCCACCGATCTTCTCGGTGGACGCGTGCACTGGGTTGTGCGCTACCAGGGCGGTAACAACGCGGGTCACACCGTGGTGTTGCCGACGGGCGAGAATTTTGCCCTGCACCTGATCCCCTCGGGCATCCTCACCCCGGGTGTCACCAACGTCATCGGCAACGGTGTCGTGGTGGATCCCGGCGTGCTGCTCACCGAGCTGTCCGGTCTGGAGGAGCGCGGTGTCGACACCTCCGGCCTGCTGATCTCCGCCGACGCGCACCTGCTCATGCCGTATCACGTCGCCATCGACAAGGTGACCGAGCGGTACATGGGCAGCAAGAAGATCGGCACCACCGGCCGCGGGATCGGTCCCTGCTATCAGGACAAGATCGCCCGCATCGGGATCCGCGTCGCCGATGTGCTCGACGAGCAGCAGCTGGCCAACAAGATCGAAGCCGCCCTGGAATTCAAGAACCAGGTGCTGGTGAAGATCTACAACCGTAAGGCCCTGGACGCGGGCGAGGTCGTGGAGAACCTACTGGCCCAGGCCGAAGGCTTCAAGCACCGGATCGCCGACGCCCGACTGCTGCTCAACCAAGCGCTCGAAGACGGCCAGACGGTGCTGCTGGAGGGTTCGCAAGGCACCCTGCTCGACGTCGACCACGGCACCTATCCGTTCGTGACGTCGTCCAACCCGACCGCCGGCGGCGCGGCCGTCGGCTCGGGTATCGGACCGACCCGCATCACCACCGTGCTGGGCATCCTGAAGGCGTACACCACCCGGGTGGGCTCGGGTCCGTTCCCGACGGAGTTGTTCGACGAGCACGGCGCCTACCTGGCCAAGACCGGCGGCGAGGTCGGCGTGACCACCGGCCGGCCGCGGCGCTGCGGCTGGTTCGACGCCGTCATCGCCCGCTATGCCACCCGCGTCAACGGCATCACCGACTACTTCCTGACCAAGCTGGATGTGCTGTCGAGTCTGGAGACGGTGCCGGTGTGCGTCGGCTACACCGTCGACGGCAAGCGCACCGACGAGATGCCGATGACCCAATCGGATATCGCCCGCGCCGAGCCGATCTACGAAGAGCTGCCGGGCTGGTGGGAGGACATCTCCGGAGCCCGCGAATTCGACGAGCTGCCCGCCAAGGCGCGGGACTACGTGCTGCGGCTGGAGGAACTGGCCGGGGCGTACGTGTCGTGCATCGGCGTCGGTCCCGGCCGGGACCAGACCATCGTGCGACGCGACATCCTGGCGTCTCGGTGACCGATTTCGGAACCGACCCGCGCCGCGCCGACCCCGAGTACGACCGGCACGGCGGGTTTCCGTTGTTCAAAGCCGCCGATCCCGGGCCAGGGTTCGGTCGCTTCCTCACGGCGATGCGCCGGGCGCAGGATTTGGCGGTTTCGGTCAACCCGGACAGCGCCACCTGGGACGAGGCTGCCGACCGGGTCGAGGACCTCGTTGCGTTGTTGGGTCCGTACGAGGCGGCCGAGGGCGAGGGCCCGGCCAACCGGGTGCCGAGTCTGCCAGGAGCGGGCAGCCTGCTCATGCCCCCGTGGCGCGCGACGAAATTCGAGCCGGCGGGGGTGGAACTCGAGGTGCAGTTCAGCCGCTACCACGTTGGCGGCAACCACGCCGTGCACGGTGGCGTGCTGCCGCTGCTGTTCGATTCCCTCTTCGGCATGGTCATCCACGCCGCGGGCCGACCGATCAGCCGGACCGCTTTCCTGCATGTCGACTACCGCAAGGTGACACCGATCGACACCACGCTCACCGCGCGGGGTTGGATCCGGGAAGCCGAGGGCCGCAAGGCTTTTGTCAACGCCGAGCTGCTCGACGGTGCGGGTGATCTGCTCGCCGAGAGCAACGGTCTGATGGTCAAGCTGCTGCCCGGTCAGCCCTAGCGAAAAGTTGAATAGTGCGGTTTTGTCCGCGGGGTGCTACGTTCATTCAGCGCACATTTTGGTTGTTGCGCTTGTAAATGAGAGAAGTAAGTTCAATGGCACAGGGCACTGTGAAATGGTTCAACGGCGAAAAGGGCTTCGGCTTCATCGCTCCTGATGGCGGAGCGGCCGACGTCTTCGTCCACTACAGCGAGATCACCGGAAGCGGCTTCCGCTCGCTCGAGGAGAACGCTCGCGTTCAGTTCGAGGTCGAGCAGGGCGCGAAAGGCCCGCAGGCAGTGGGCGTTTCGGTCATCTGACCGGACCTGACTTAAAAGACTGGCGCAGCTTCGGCTGCGCCAGTCTTTTCGTTTCCGGACTTCACCGGACCTCGACCATGGCGTTGCGCGCCAGCGGCTAGTTTCCTGGTGCGCCCGGGCGATCCGAGAATGTGATGGTGGTGACGTCGTCTTTGTAGGGGTCGTTGTCGACGTCGGCGGTGACCACGGGCCGGTCCGGATGTGAGAAAAGATCGTTGGACTGCATGGATATCCTCGACGGTTGATTCGTGTGCCGACACAAGACGCACAACGCGCGATGAAAAGCGGGTACATGCCTGAGCCTCGTGGGCTTGGATCTCTCCCACGCTACACCGGCCGTGACCGTTCACCTGCGGCGGCTGCGCCTCAGGTGCGACCATGACGCCGTGACCACGCCTTTTCCGTTCCGCCGCCTGACCACACCCCGGGCCGCCGCGGCCGCGGGTGTCCTGTTCTCGTTGCTGTTCACCACCGCGCTGGTGTTGCTGTGGACGACGGTGCCCGACGGGGCTGCGCACGGCGCCCAGTGGACCGTTGCGGGCAGTGGACATCTCAAAGTCGCCGCGACGCTCATGCCGTTCGCCGGGATCGCGTTCCTGTGGTTCATCGGGGTGGTGCGAGACGGGTTCGCCGGGGTGGAGGACAAGTTCTTCTCCTCGGTGTTCATGGGCGCCGGGCTGCTGTTCCTGGCGATGGTGTTCGCCACCATGTCGGTGGGAATCGGCTTGGCGCACAGCGGGACCGACGTGCTCGACGAGCCGGCGCGGGCCGAGGTGGTGGCTTTCGCCACCATGACGTTGACCGCACTCGGCAAGACCTACGCGCTGCGCATGGCCGCGGTTTTCATGATCTCGTTGGCCACCATCTGGCTGAAAACCGGTGTGATGCCACGGTGGTTGGCGTTGGCGACCTACACCATGGCGCTGATCGTTCTGGTGGCCGCCGACATCTCGGTCTGGCTGACCCTGGTGTTCCCGGTGTGGGTACTGGTGGTCAGCCTGTTGCTGCTCGGGCGCGCGGGTGTGATCCACCTGCCGGGCCGCATCGGTGACGATATCGAATCCACTTAGCACGGTGGGGGTTTGGGGGCAATCCGGGTTGGCCTAGGAGATCTCACGCAGGGCGCCGGCCGGGCACAGCCGCACCGCCTCCCTGGCGTGGGCCTGCTCGTCGGCCGGCACCTCGTCGACCAGCACGACCACCACACCGTCGTCGTCCTGATCGAAGACCGCCTCGGCGGCCATCACACAATTGCCCGCCGAGATACACGCGTCGCGGTCGGCTGCCACCCTCATGCTCACCACCTCACCTGCAATGACCGTAACCCGTAGATGAAATGGAACGAACGGAATTCGACGTCTTCGAAATCCTCGGCCAGGGCCAGTTCGGGGAAGCGGCGGAACAGCGCGGGGAAGGCGATGCGCATCTCCATCCGGGCCAACGGGGCGCCGAGGCAGTGGTGCACGCCGTGCCCGAAGGCCAGGTGGCCCGGCGCCCCGCGGCGCACGTCCAATTCGTCGGGTGCGTCGACGAACGACGGATCCCGGTTGCCCGACGGCAGTGACGCGAACACCACGCTGCGCGCCGGGATCGGCACGCCCGCGACCTCGACGGCGGCGGTGGTGAAGCGCGGAATGGCGTGCTGCACCACCGAAAGCCAGCGCAGCAGTTCCTCTATCGCCGGTGCCACCGCCTCGGGGTCGTCGCGGACCAGCGCCAGCTGGTCGGGGTGGCGCAGCAACGCCAGCGTGCCCAACCCCAGCATGTTCGACGTGGTCTCGTGTCCGGCCAGCAACAGCAGGCCGGCGATGCCGATGAGCTCGTCGTCGGTCAGCTCGGCGCCGTGTTCGCGGATCAGCATGCCGAGGATGTCCTCGCCGGGAGCCGACCGGGCCGCCAGGACCAGCCCGCGCATATAGTCGCGGCTCTCCCGCTGCAGCGCCATCCGCTCGGCGATGGGCAGCGACAGGTCCAGTTGGCGGCCGGACCGCTCCTGGAAGTCGGCGCGGTCGTCATACGGCACGCCGAGCAGCTCGCAGATGACCAAAGACGGGATGGGTAGGGCGAATTCGGCGATCAGATCGCTGGGTGGCCCCGCGTCGGCCATCGCATCCAGCCGCTGCTCGACGATCTCGGCGATGCGCGGTTCCAGCCGCTTCATCCGCCGGATGGTGAACTCCGGGGTGAGCATCCGGCGCAGCCGCTGATGCTCCGGGGGATCCTGGGCCAGTAGGTTGCCCGCCCGGGCGGCGGCTTGCTCGGCCGCGGAGATCTCCGGTACCCCGGGCAGCGCGAAATCCGCAGGCCGGCTGTTGGAGAAATGCTCGTGGTCGGCAAGGACGGCCTTGACGTCCTCGTGCCGGGTGATCAGGTAGGCCGGATTGCCAAGGGGGCCGGTGATCGACTGCACTCCCGCCGCTGCACGCAGCGCCGCGAGCTCGGGGATGGGGTCGAAGGCGTTGCGCCGCATGTGCACCGGCGGCAGGACACGGGCCGTCATGCCCCGACGCTACCCGCCGAACACAAAGTCCTTGATCAGAGCGTTGACGACGGTCGGGTTCTCCAACGCGGCCAGGTGGGCGACCCCGTCGAGCACGGCCGTGGACGCACCCGGGATGGCGTCGGCCATCGCCAACGTCTCCGCGAGCGGGAAGGTGGCATCCTCGGCGCCGGCGACCACCAGGACGGGGGTGCGCACGCCGGCCAGCAGGGCACGCTGATCCGGCCGGTGCGGCACCACGCTGCGCACCGCATGTGACACCGAGCCCACGTCGACGCGGGCCGCCGCCGCCCGGACAAACGCCACCACATCGGGTCGGGTGCTCATGGTCGTCGGCCCGAGGAAGGCCTTGAGCACCTCGCGGGTCAGCGGACCACGGATGCCGCCGAGCGCCCTGGCGGCCTGCAGCAGCAGGCCGTACTCGAATCGCTGCCGGGCCCCGGCCGCCGACGCGGTGCAGTTCATCAGCACGGCCCGACCGACCCGCTCCGGGAACCGGGCGGCGAACGTGCCGCCGATCATGCCGCCCCACGAATTGCCGACGAAGTGCGCGCGCTGGACCCCCAGCCCGTCCAGCAGGTCGACGACGACCTGCGCACAATCGGCGAAACTGAAAGGCGCGGTCAACTTTTCGCTTCCACCGTGGCCGGGCGGGTCGATCAGCACCACCCGGTGGTCAGTCCCGAACGCCTCGGCCTGCCCGGCCCACATGTCGCCGGTCATCAGCAGGCTGGGCCAGAACAGGATCACCTCGCCGGCGCCGCGGGTCTGCACCCGCAACCGGCCCAGCGTCGTCGGCAGCGTGCGGTCGTCCATCAGATGACCGGCAGCAGCGAGTGCACGATGTGCACCGCGGCGTGCGCCACCTGCGTGGTGTACAGGGTGAAGTCGATATCGGGGTCGTGCCCGGCGAGGTCGGAGAGCGCCCGGATCACCAGCCAGGGCACGCCGAGTGCGGCACAGACCTGGGCCACCGCCGCGCCCTCCATCTCCACGGCCGACCCGCCGAGTTCCGCGTGCCATCGCTGCCGGGTGGCGGCGCAGTGTAGGTACGCATCCCCGGAAAGGATGGTGCCGTAGGTGATCCGCGGTGGCCGGTCCTGGCCGCCGGCCTCCGCGTCGAGAATCGGAAGCAGGACCGCCGACAGCTTGTGCCGCACCCGGGCGAGCAACTCGCCGTCCACGTCGAAGCCCAGTTCGTCGGTCGGGTTGAAGAACCGCACGTGCCCTGGCTGGTAGAGCGAGAGCCGCTCGTTCTCGATGATCCCGGAGTCGTTGGCCACGATTCGGTCGGCGATGACGACATCCCCGATCGCCAGTTCCGGGTCCAGTCCGCCGGCGACGCCGGTGAAGATGACGGCGTCGCAGCCGAACTTGTCGATCAACAGCGTGGTGGCCGCTGCCGCGTTCACCTTGCCCATCCCGGACTCGGTGAGCACCACGTGGTGACCGTCGATGTGACCGCCCGTGAATGTCCACTGCGCGACGGTGGTCTGCGTGGCATCGGGCATGAGCTCGACGAAACTGCCGAGCTCGTGGGGAACTGCGCACAGCACGCCGGTCGTCATGAGGCCACGCTAACGGTCGGCGCGCAACCCCGGCCACCAGATACGCGGTCCGATCAGGGTGAACAGGGCCGGGATGATGACCGTGCGCACCACGAAGGTGTCCAGCAGGATGCCCAGGCCGACGATGATGCCCAGCTGGGTCAGCACGATGAGCGGCAGCACCCCGAGCACACAGAACACCGCCGCCAGCACGATGCCCGCACTGGTGATCACCGCCCCGGTGGCCGATACCGCCCGCACGATGCCTGCCCGGTTGCCGAAGGCCGGCGTCTCCTCGCGGGCCCGGGTCACCAGGAAAATGGTGTAGTCGACACCGAGGGCCACCAGGAACAGGAACGCGAACAGCGGGGTGGCGTTGTCCAGTGCCGGGAATCCGAACAGGTGCACGCTGGCCCAGCCACCCAGACCGAGGGCGGCCAGCGCGCTGAGCACCGTCACCGCGACCAGCAGCAGCGGGGCGAGCGCCGAACGCAGCAACACGAACAGCACCGCCAGCACGACGGTGAGGATCGCCGGGATCACCACCATCCGGTCCCGCTGGGCGGCCGCGGCGGCGTCGCGGGCCTGCGCATCCGGTCCGCCCACCACCGCGGCGCCGTCCACCCGGTGCACCGAATCACGAAGGGCCTCAACGATGGTGAACGCCTTCTTCGACGCCGGCTCGGCGTCGAGCACCACCGACCACTGTGTCAGCCCATTCGGTGACTGGCCTGCCGGGACGGCCGATGTCACACCCGGAGTTGCGGCGATGGCCCGCTGGATGCCGTCGGCGGCCGGGGTGGGCGCGATGACGGTGGTGGGGTTGGTCAGCCCGCTGGGGAAGTGGGCGGCCAGCGTCTCATACCCGGCCACCGACTCGGCTTGTACCCGGAACTGCTCGGTCTGCGACAGCCCGAGGGGGGTGAAGAACAGGCCGGTGCACAGCACCGTCAGCCCGGCCAGTGCGGTGATCGCGACCACGGCGGGACGGCGGGCCACGGTGTCGGCAATGCGGTGCCACAGCCCGCTCTCGGTGAGCGGCGGCGTCCCTGCCCCGGCTTGCGGGATGAACGGCCAGAACAACCGGCGCCCACACGCGCCGAGCAGCGGCGGCAGCACCAGCAGCACGAACACCGCGGCCACCACCAGGCCGGCTGCCGACTGCACGCCGAGGCTGCGGTTGCTCGGCGCCGACGCGAACACCAGGGTCAACAGCGCCAACACCACGGTGGCGTTGCTGGCCAGGATCGCCGGCGCGGACGCGCGCAGCGCCACCCGCAAGGCGTAGTGGTGGTCGGCATGCCGGTGCAGTTCCTCGCGGTACCGCGAAATCAACAGCAGCGCATAGTTCGTGCCCGCGCCGAACACCAGCACACTGGTGATACCGCCGGTCGATCCGTCGGGGCTCAGCCCGAGTCCGGCGGCGACCGCGGTGCCGACGACGCTGCCGACCCGGTCGGCGAATGCGATCACCAGCAGCGGCACCAGCCACAGCACGGGGGAGCGGTAGGTCAGGATGAGCAGCAGTGCCACCACCGTGGCCGTCACCGCGAGCAGCGTGATATTCGCTCCGGCGAAGGAATTGGCGATATCGGCGCCGAACGCCGGCCCGCCGGTGACCTGGGCACGCAGGTCGCCGGGCAGTTGCGCGCTCACCGAAGCGCGCAGTTCGCGGACCGCGTCGTCGAGGGCGAAGCCGGACAGATCCGCGTCCAGCGGGGCCACCCGCACCGCGGCTTTCCCGTCCTCGGAGACGCGCGCCCCGGGACCGGCGGACGCGACGTCGGCCGCCGTCAGCGGGGCTCCGTCGATGCGGGTCACGACGATGATGGCCGGAACGCGATCGCCGCCAGGGAAATCGGCGCGCAGCGCATCGGCGCGGGCCGATTCGGCCGACGGCGGGACCGACACCGGGGATTGGGATGCCGAGTCGCCCGCACTCAGCAGCGTCATCAGGGCGCCCGAGAGCGCCACCACGATCAGGGCCAGGATCCAGGACAGGCGGCGGGACATGTTGCCCAATATTTCAGATATTTAAATATTAAGCAAGTGTAGGATGCGGCACATGTCCTCGTCCGACCGAGCCGCGCTGGAGCTGCAGATCTCGTCGGACGTGCGGGCATTGACGGCCGAGTCCGAACAGATCGGTCGGACATTTGCCGGTCAGAACAATTTGGGCGGCAACGACTTTCAGGCGTTACTGCATGTGATGGTGGCCGAGTCGGCCGGCGCTCCGCTGACCGCGGGTGAGCTGCGCAAGCTGCTGGGCACCTCCGGCGCGGCGGTCACCTACCTGGTGGAGCGGATGATCGCCTCCGGGCATCTGCGTCGCGACGCCGATCCGGCCGACCGCCGCAAGGTCATCCTGCGCTACGACGAGCACGGACTGCAGGTTGCCAGGAAGTTCTTCACACCGCTGGCCCGCCTCACCGGGGAGGCGCTGGCCGAACTGCCCGACGCGGATCTGGAAGCGGCGCACCGGGTTTTCGCCGCGCTCACCGGTGCCATGGCCCAGTTCCGGGCTACCGCCGATTGAGGGTGGCCTCTTCCAGGTCCAGCCCGCGCAGCACCGATCGCAGCACCTCGTCGTCGATATTGCCGGCGTCGCGCTCGGCGATGAACGTCGCGCGTTCGGCGGCCAGCATCTCCAACCGCAGCCTGCGGAACGCCGAGGCCGGACTCTCGCCGAGCTCCTCCTCACTGCGGCCCAGGCGCTCCCATGCCGCGTTGCGGCGCGCGGTGTTCCACTTCTGCAACACCGCCGCGGCACCGTCACGCAGGCCCGTGCCACTGGCGCGCTGCTCCGCCAGCAGTTCGTCGAGCCGGTCGGCCGCCGCGCGGGCCGCCTTGTCCTGGGCTGCAGCCTCGGCGAGCGCGTCCTGCTGGGCGTCGTCACCGCGCACGCAGAAGCGCCGGATCACCCACGGCAGGGTCAGGCCGTGCAACAGCAGCGTGCCCACCACCACCACGAAGGTCAGGAACACCAGTTGCGGGCGGCCCGGGAACGCCTCGCCGCTCAGGGTGGTCAGCGGGACACCGAACGCCGCCGCCAGTGACACCACGCCCCGCATGCCGGCCCAGGCCACCACGAAGACCTCCGCCGGCCCCGGCCGCGGCTCGTTCTCCCGGACCCGCTTGATCAGCAGTCGCGGCGTGTAGGTGAACACGAACACCCACACGATGCGCACCACGATCACCGTCGCCAGCACCGCCACCGATGACACCGCGATGGTCAGGAACGAGATACCGGTCAGCTCGTGCACCACTTCGGGCAGCTGCAGGCCGATCAACAGGAAGGCGAAGGATTCCAGGATGAGCTGCAACGCCTTCCACACCGCGTCGTCCTGCAGTCGGGTGGCGTAGCCGGCCCGCGTCGAGTGCTGACCGAGGATCAGGGCGGCCACCACGACCGCCAGCACCCCGGAGCCGTGGATCTCCTCGGCGATCAGGTAGATCACGAACGGCGCGATCAGCCCGATCGCACTTTCCACCAGCGGGTCGTCCAGCCGGTAGCGGATGAAGGTGATCAACCAGCCCACCGCCAGGCCGACCACCAGGCCGCCGGCCACCGCCAACCCGAACGTCGCCAGTCCGGTGTGCCACGACGCCGAGGCGCCGATCGCCGCCGCCAGCGCCACCTTGTAGGCGGTCAGCGCGGTGGCGTCGTTGAGCAGGCTCTCGCCGCCCAGCAGCGTCATGATCTGACGTGGCAGCCCGAGCCGGCGGCCGACGGCCGTGGCCGACACGGCATCCGGCGGGGCCACGATCGCGCCCAGGGTCAGCGCGGCGGCCACCGTCAACTCCGGCACCGTGTGGAACGCGACGAACCCGACGGCCAGCGTCGTCGCCAGCGGAAGTCCCACCGCCAGCAACCCGATCGGGCGGATGTGCTGGCGCATGGTGACATAGCTGCTCTCCAGCCCGGCCGACCACAGCAGCGGCGGCAGGATGACGTTGAGGACCAGTTCCGGGTCCAGTTCCACCGCGCCGAATCCCGGGATCGCGCTCGCGGCCAGCCCGGCCACCACCAGCGCCAGCGGTGCCGACACGTCGAAACGACGGCTGACGCCCGCCAGCAGCACCGCGGCCGCCAGCACCGCGAGCAGTGTGCCCTCCATAGCGGCTGTCTCCCCTTTGATCGTCCGTCCGTATCCTTGATCAATATGCTGAGGAGATCACGCCGGCGCGAATCCGGAGCCGCCGGGGCCTCGGCATCGTCGGCCCCCGCAACCTGCGAACACCTCCAGGCCGCGGTGGACATCGTCGAACCCGAACCGCTGACGCCGGGACGCTGCCAGGAATGCGAGGCCGACGGTGAGAACGCTTGGGCGCACCTGCGGATGTGCCTGACCTGTGGGCACGTCGGATGTTGCGATTCCAGCCCGCACCAACACGCGTCGGCGCACTTCAAGCAGACCGGCCATGCGGTGATGCGCTCGGCCGAGCCCGGTGAATCGTGGCGGTGGTGTTACGTCGACATCCGGTTGGGCTGACGATCTGGCAGGCTGGGTTGGCGATGACTGAGGACGCGAAGGACCCGACCGGTGTGGGCGGTATGCGCAACTTTGCCGCGCCCGTCGTGATGCTGCTCGGCTCCGGTGAGATGAGTCGTGAACTGACGCTGGCCTTCCAACGGCTGGGTGCCGTCGTCGTCGCGGTGGACCGATACGCCGACGCTCCCGCCCATCGGGTCGCCGACCGCGCGGTCGTCGTGAAGATGAACGATCCCGAGGCGCTGACCGCGGTGATCGACAAGGAGCAACCCCATTTCGTGGTGGTCGAATCCGGTGTGGTCGCCACCGATGTGCTGACCGGGCTGAGCGAGCGCGTCGAGGTGTTCCCGACGCCGCATGCCACCCGGTTGGGGCTGGACCGCGAGGGCCTGCGCCGGCTGGCCGCCGACGACCTCGGCCTGCCCACCGCGCCGTTCTGGTTTGCCGGATCGGCGCAGGAACTGGCCACGATCGCCGAGCACGCCGGTTTCCCGCTGACCGTCACCCCGGTCGAGGGTGCCCCCGGCGACGGCG
This sequence comes from Mycolicibacterium sp. J2, assembly GCF_026240945.1. Taxonomy (GTDB): domain Bacteria; phylum Actinomycetota; class Actinomycetes; order Mycobacteriales; family Mycobacteriaceae; genus Mycobacterium. Next base: position 267,931 of record NZ_JAPFPY010000001.1, on the reverse strand, counting down.
TCTCGGTGCTGCTGCGGGCCGAGGATGTCGAACCGGCGTGGAACCGAGCGGTGGCCGCCGGGCACATCACCCACACCCGGGTGATGGCCGAGACGGTCGTGGACGTCGACGACGAGGTGACGCTGCTGACCGTGCGCACCGCGGGCCCGACCGGTCCGGTGGTGCATTTCTGCGAGGCCATCGGACATCGCGCCGCCGAGGACGGCACCCTGGCCACCTGGCAGCCACACCGGCTGTCGCCGGCCGCGCTCGACGCCGCCAAGTCGATCGCCGCCCGCATCGTCAACTCGCTGGGCGGGCGCGGCATCTTCGCGGTGGAGCTGCTGGTCCGGGGCGACGAGGTGTACTTCTCCACGGTGCGGCCCTGTCCGGACGACACCGGCCTGGTCACCGTGCGCAGCCAGCGGCTGTCCCAGTTCGACCTGCACGCCAGGGCCGTGCTCGGCCTGTCGGTGGACACCATCATGGTTTCGCCGGGGGCGGCCGAGGTGTCCTACGGCACCGCCGAGACGCGCGCCGAACCGGTGCGCGTGTCGGATGTGTTGACGGTGCTCTCCGAGGCGTTGGAGGTCGCCGAGAGCGATGTCCGGCTGTTCGACCGGCTCGACGAGTCCGCTGGCCGGTACCGGCTGGGCGTCACGACGGCGACCGCGCCCGACGTCACCGTGGCCAGGGACCGTGCGCAGCGCACCTCGGTGGTGCTGCGTAAGCTCTGGCAGTCGTGAGCGATCAGGACGAGCCCGCCGACCGGCCGACCCCCGCCCCGTTCCTGGGTGCCCTGGTCATCATCGTCATTGTGATCACCGCGATTTTTGTGTTCAACCGCAACAGCGGTGGTGGCGACGCCGAGCTCATCGGTCGCGCGGTCTCCGGGCAGAACGACGCGCTGCAGCGGCAGAACTATCAGGACTTCCTCACCTACACCTGCGCCGGCCAACACGGTACCCAGGCTGCGGTCCTTGGTGGGCAACGTAATTCGGTGGCCAAGCGTGGCGAACGGTACGTCGACGGTGTCGGCAACGTGGTGGTGAACGCCGATCGGGCCACCGCCAAGGTGACCTATCACTTCAAGAATGACGAGGACACCAAGGTGGGCGCCGATCTGGCGTTCGTCAAGGAGGACGGCACCTGGAAGGTGTGCTCACCCGGACCGGCCTGATCCGGCCAACCCTTCGCGCCGTCGCACAGCCGTCGCTATTACGGTATGAGACGTGTCCACACCCGAAGGCCAGCGCTACGCCGGAGACATCACGCCGCAGCAAGCGTGGAAACTCCTCGTCGACGATCCCAGCGCCGTCCTGGTCGACTGTCGCACCGAGGCCGAATGGCGGTTCGTCGGGGTGCCCGACCTGACCGAATTGCGGCGCGATGTGGTGTACGTCGAGTGGAACCGCACCGACGGCACGCACAACGACGCGTTCGTCGACGACCTCACCGACGCCGGCATCCGTCCCGGTGACCGCCCGGTGATCTTCTTGTGCCGGTCCGGGAACCGCTCGATCGGCGCGGCCATCGCGGCCACGGAGGCCGGCATCGGCCCGTCCTACAACGTGCTCGACGGATTCGAGGGCAACCTCGATGACAACGGCCACCGCGGGGCAACGGGCTGGAAAGCGGTCGGGCTCGCCTGGAAACAGAGTTAGGGAACTCCTCATGAATGACGTGCCATCGGTGCCATCCGTCCGGATTCCCGCCCCGCTGCCGGATGGGGTCAGTCAGGCCACCATCGGCGTGCGCGGGGGACTGCTGCGCAGCGGTTTCGAGGAGACCGCCGAGGCCATGTACCTGACCTCGGGCTACGTCTACGAGTCGGCCGCCGACGCCGAGCGGGCGTTCACCGGCGAGATCGACCGGTACGTCTACTCGCGCTACGGCAACCCGACCATCTCGATGTTCGAGGAGCGGCTGCGCCTGATCGAGGACGCCCCCGCCGCGTTCGCCACCGCCACCGGCATGGCGGCCGTGTTCACCGCACTCGGCGCCCTGCTGGGTGCCGGGGACCGGTTGGTCGCCGCCCGCAGCCTGTTCGGCTCCTGCTTCGTGGTGTGCAACGAGATCCTGCCGCGCTGGGGTGTGGAGACCGTCTTCGTCGACGGCGAAGACCTGTCCCAGTGGGAGGCAGCGCTTTCGGTGCCCACTCAGGCCGTGTTCTTCGAGACCCCGTCCAATCCCATGCAGTCGCTGGTCGACATCGCGGCGGTCTCCGAACTGGCTCATGCCGCCGGTGCAAAAGTGGTCCTGGACAACGTCTTTGCCACACCGCTGCTGCAGCAGGGCCTGCCGTTGGGCGCCGATGTGGTGGTGTATTCGGGCACCAAGCACATCGACGGCCAGGGCCGGGTGCTGGGCGGGGCAATCCTGGGTGACAAGGACTACATCGACGGCCCGGTGCAGAAGCTGATGCGGCACACCGGCCCGGCGATCAGCGCGTTCAACGCCTGGACGCTGCTCAAAGGGCTTGAGACGCTGGCCGTGCGGGTGGACTACTCGAACCGGTCGGCGCAGCGGGTCGCCGAGTTCCTGGAAGCCCGCCGGGGCGTGAACTGGGTGAAATACCCGTTCCTGGAATCACATCCGCAGTTCGACCTGGCCAAGCGGCAGATGCGCGGCGGCGGCACGGTGGTCACCTTCGAAGTCGACGGTGGCAAGGAGCGCGCCTTCGAGGTCCTGGACAAGCTGGAGGTCATCGACATCTCCAACAACCTCGGCGATGCCAAAACGCTCATCACCCACCCCGCCACCACCACGCACCGCACGATGGGCCCGGAGGGCCGGGCCGCCATCGGACTCGGTGACGGCGTGGTGCGGATCTCCGTCGGCCTGGAGGGCACCGAGGACCTGATCGCCGATCTGGACCGGGCGCTGGGCTGACCCGTGTCCAAACGCGGTGATGCGAAGAAGGCCCGGCGCCGCAAGCGGCTGGCCACCACCCGCCGGATCCCGGCCGCCATCGTCGACCAACTGGCCGACATCCCGGACGGTATCGTCGCCGACCTGGCCGCTTTCGACGAACGAATCACCAAGCGCGGCTGGACCTTCGACGAGGAGGAGTCCGGTGAGGACTATGCCGTCTGGTTCTTCGAGCCCTCCGGCGCCGAGGTCGCCGACGGCTTACCGGTGACCTCGCTGTGGCTGGATGCGGCCGAGGACGGCGAAGTCGTCCGGGTGGTACTCGTCGGCACCGTCGAACAGCACGCCTTCAGCCACGACGGGCTCTTCGAGCGGCTCGATGCCATCGAGATCTACCGCAACGGTGACCCGGTGCCGCAGTTCGACTAGGGTCTGCGTTCCATGACCCTCGTCGCGGGAATCGACTCCTCCACGCAGTCCTGCAAGGTGCTCATCTGTGACGCAGATACCGGTGCCGTCGTGCGCGAGGGCCGGGCCCGCCATCCCGACGGCACCGAAATCGACCCGGCGGCATGGGAATCGGCGGCGTCGGCGGCCATCGAGCAGGCCGGCGGGCTCGGTGATGTCGCCGCGGTGTCGGTCGGTGCGCAGCAGCACGGCATGGTGTGCCTGGACGACCGCGGCCAGGTGGTGCGCCCGGCGCTGTTGTGGAACGACACCCGCTCGGCGGGCGCGGCGGCCGATCTGGTGACCGAGCTCGGCGGGCCGGGTGCCTGGGCCGAGGCCGTCGGGGTGGTCCCGTTGGCCGCCATCACCGTGGCCAAGCTGCGCTGGCTGGCCGACCACGAACCGGCCGCCGCCGACCGTACCGCCGCGGTCTGCCTGCCGCACGACTGGCTGAGCTGGCGGCTGCGGTGCGCGACGACTCTCGACGACATCGCGACCGACCGCAGCGATGCCAGCGGCACCGGCTATTTCGACGCGGCCGGTGACTGCTACCGACCCGACCTGCTTGAGCTGGCGCTGCGCGGCCGGACACCCGCGTTGCCGCAGGTGCTGGCACCCGGGGCGGCCGTCACCGGTGAAGGAGCCGCGTTCGGCGCCGGGTTGGGCGACAATGCCGCCGCTGCACTGGGATTGGGCGTCCAAGACGGCGACGTCGTCGTCTCTATCGGTACCTCGGGGGTGGTCTCGGCCAGCACATCGATACCTGCCAGGGACAGCGGCGGGTTCGTCGCCGGTTTTGCCGACGGCACGGGCCGGCACCTGCCCCTGGTGTGCACCCTCAACGGGGCCCGGGTGCTGGACGCCGCGGCCGCGCTGCTGAGCGTTGACCACGACGAGTTGTCCCGGCTGGCGTGTTCGGCCCCGGCCGGCAGCGAGGGCCTGGTGATGGTGCCCTACCTGGAAGGTGAGCGCACCCCGAACCGGCCCGAGGCCACCGGCGCCGTGCACGGGCTGCGGGTCGGCAACGCCACTCCCGCCAATCTGGCGCGGGCCGCGGTCGAGGGGCTGCTGTGCGCGCTGGCCGACGGGCTGGACCATCTGACCGCGCTCGGTGTGCCTGCGCGGCGGGTGCTGCTGGTCGGTGGCGGCGCCAAGTCGCTGGCGCTGCGCGAGATCGCGCCGACGGTGTTCGGTGTCCCGGTGCACGTCCCGGAGCCGGCCGAATACGTCGCCGTGGGTGCGGCCCGCCAGGCTGCCTGGGCGCACAGCGGCGCGATCACCCCGCCGGCGTGGGCGCCACCGCCTGCTCAGCGGTTCGAGGCCGCCGCCGAGCCCGCCGTCCGGGCCCGCTACGCCGAGGTCCGCGACCTGACCGAGGGCGTGCGCTGACCTTGCCGGATGTGACGCTGCGGCAACTCCGCTACTTCGCCGTCCTGGGCGAGGAGCTGAATTACCGCCGCGCCGCCGAACGCTTGTTCATCACCCAGCCGGCGCTGTCCACCGCGATCAAACAGTTGGAGCAGGCGTTCGGGGTGGTGCTGTTGCGCCGCAACACCCGTGAGGTGGCGCTCACCGACCTGGGTGCGGCGTGGCTTCCGCAGGTGCAGCAGGCGCTGGCCGGGGTGGACGCGGTGGTGGACAACCTGGTGACGCTGTCGGGTACCCGGCAGGGCCGGCTGCGGCTGGGGTATCTGATCGGGACCGGCGCCGACCTGTTGTTCCGCATCGTGCGGCATTTCGAGGCGGCCTACCCCGACGTCAGCGTCGAACCGATCGAATTCGATTTCGCCGACCCGACCGCCGGGCTGGCCTCCGGTGCCACCGAGGTCGCGCTGATCCGCCCTCCGGTGGACCTGCCCGAGCATCGGATGCTGATCCTGGATTCCGAATCCTGGGTGGCGTGCCTGCCGAGGGACCATCCGTTGGCCGGGCGCCAAGAGGTGCGCATCACCGAGCTGCTGGACGACCCGATCGTGTGCGCCCCGCTGACCGCGGGCCAGTGGCGGGACTACTGGCTGGCGATGGATGTGCGCGGGAACCGGCCGCCGACCATCGCTGCGATCGCGGCCACGTACGAGGCAGAGACCACGTCGATCGCCAGGGGCCTGGGTATCAGCTTCACGACGTCGTCGGTGGCGCGGTTCTACGACCGGCCCGGCATCGTCTACGTGCCGATCGTGGACCGACCGCCCAGCCATGTGGCGTTGGCGTGGCAACCCGATGTGCTCAGCCCACAGGCCGACGCCCTGATCCGGCATGTGCAGCAGCAGTGGAGCTTCGGCGACGGCGATGACGTCCGACCCGACCTGCAGTGATAAATCTTCGTTATCACTAGATCAAAAGATGGAACTTCCGGTGACCGTCCGGTGGCGTTTTCCTTACAGCAGTCGTTCCCCGACTTCACCTGACCTGGAGTGATCATGACGGATGCGCTTGCTTCACCACCCCACTCACCCCATTCATCCATGAACGCCGAAGACGCCAAGCTCGCCGAGTTGGGCTACACGCAGAAGCTGGACCGCTCGGTCGGCACGCTGGCCTCGTTCGCCATCGGTTTTGCCACCATCAGCGCCACCACCGCGGTGTTCACCGGCTTCGGCGCCGGCTACTTCACCGCGGGCGCGCCGTTCGTGTGGACGCTGCTGCTGGCCGGCGCGGTATTCGCCCTGTGGACGTTCATCGCCGCCGACCTGACCGCCAAGCTGCCGCTGGCCGGCTACTCCTACCAATGGATCAGCCGGATCAACGGACCCAACCTCGCCTGGTTCACCGGGTTCATCGCGCTGATGGGCTGGGTGTGCGGCATGACCGGTGTCGGCTTCATCCTGTCGGGCTACCTCGGCGGGTTGTTCGGCTGGAGCATGAGTCAGAGCGCGCAGATCCTGCTGGCCATCGCGGTGGTGTTCGTCTGCGTGCTGATCAACATCTACGGCGTGCGGTTCGCCACGATGGTCAACAACATCGGCGTCAGCCTCGAACTGGTCATCACCGTCGGCGCCACCGCGCTGATCGCGATCATCGCGTTCTCCGCGCCGGAAAATCACCAGCCGATCTCGACGCTGTTCACCGGCGGGCAGTCCGGAGACAAGGACTCCTACCTGCTGGCCTGGCTGGCCGCTGCGCTCGGCCCGTTCTTCGGCCTGATCGGCGTCGAGTCCGGCGCCGACGTCGCCGAGGAGACCAAGAACGCCCGCCGCGTGGTGCCCAAGACCATGTTCTACGCGCTGATCACCTCGATCGTCATCGAATTCCTGATGTACGTGGTCTACGTGTTGGCCATCAAGGATTCCGCTGCGGTCGAGGCCAACTCGGCCGCGCCGATCGAGGAGATCATCACCCAGCAGGCCGGTCCCGTCGTCACCAAGATCGTTGTCGCCGTGGCGCTGACCAACATCCTGGCGTGCCTGCTGGCGAACATCCTGGTGGCGACCCGGCTGACCTACTCGATGGCCCGGGACAACATGCTGCCGTTCTCCCACGTCTGGCGGCACGTCTCGGCCAAGAGCAAGACCCCGACGTATGCGGTCATCGGCCTGGGCTGCCTGTCGGCGCTGCTGCTGTGCTCGGCCCTGGTGAACGAGGAGGCGTTCAACTACATCATCGGCATCGCCTCGCTGCTGTTCTTCTTCGTCTACATCCTGCAGACCATCGGACTGCTGGTCGGATACCGGCGCGGCACCATCCCGGTGGGGGAGCCCGGCACCTTCGACCTGGGCCGCTGGCGCCTGCCGCTCTATGTCACCGCGCTGGTGGTGTTCCTCGGCGTGGCCGTGGCGCTGCTCTTCCTCCCGCAGTTCACCAACAACAAATGGGTGTTCCTCGGCATCGTTGCCATCGCCGCCGTGTGGTGGGCCACCGGGCTCAAGTCGCGGCTGCGCCGTGGCGACGCCGGTGCCGAATACGCCAAGACCCACCACATCTAGAAAGGTCCGAAACACATGACTCTGGCAGACGCAGGCACCTCCAATCTCGTCGCCGTCGAACCCGGCGCCATCCGTGAGGACACCCCGCCCGGCTCGGTGATCCAGTACAGCGACTACGAATTGGACACCTCCAGCCCGTTCGCCGGCGGGGTGGCCTGGATCGAGGGCGAGTACCTGCCCGCCGAAGAGGCCAAGATCTCCATCTTCGACACCGGCTTCGGGCATTCCGATCTGACCTACACCGTCGCCCATGTGTGGCACGGCAACATCTTCCGGCTCGGCGACCACCTGGACCGGCTGCTCGACGGGGCGGCCAAGCTGCGCCTGGACGCCGGGATGAGCAAGGACGAACTCGCCGAGATCACCAAGAAGTGCGTGAGCATGTCGCAGCTGCGGGAATCCTTCGTGAACCTGACCGTCACCCGCGGTTACGGAAAACGCAAGGGCGAGAAGGACTTGTCCAAGCTGACCCACCAGGTCTACATCTACGCCATCCCCTACCTGTGGGCGTTCCCGCCGGCCGAACAGATCTTCGGCACCACCGCCATCGTGCCGCGCCACGTCCGCCGCGCCGGCCGCAACACCGTCGACCCGACCATCAAGAACTACCAGTGGGGCGACCTCACCGCGGCCAGCTTCGAGGCCAAGGATCGCGGTGCCCGCACCGCCATCCTGCTGGATTCCGACAACTGCGTGGCCGAGGGGCCCGGCTTCAACGTGTGCATCGTCAAGGACGGCAAACTGGCCTCCCCGTCGCGAAACGCGTTGCCGGGCATCACCCGCAAGACGGTGTTCGAGCTGGCCGACCAGATGGGTATCGAGGCCACCCTGCGCGATGTCACCAGCCACGAGCTCTACGACGCCGACGAACTGATGGCCGTGACCACCGCCGGTGGGGTCACCCCGATCAACTCGCTGGACGGCGAACCGATCGGCGACGGCACGCCAGGGCCGATGACGGTGGCCATCCGGGATCGGTTCTGGGCGTTGATGGACGAGCCGGGCCCGCTGATCGAAGCGATCGAATACTGAGTCCGGAGGCGGTCGTCGACCTGGCGGCCATCGCGCACAACGTCGGTGTCCTGCGTGAGCGGTCCGGCGCCGAGGTGATCGCGGTGGTCAAGGCCGACGGCTACGGGCACGGCGCGGTGCAGGTGTCCCGGACCGCGCTGGCGGCCGGGGCCACCGAACTCGGGGTGGCCACCGTGGCCGAGGCGCTCGCCCTGCGGGCGGCCGGTATCGGCGCCCCGGTGATCGCCTGGTTGCACACGCCGTCAACGGATTTCGCGGCGGCCATCGCCGCCGACATCGAGGTGGTGGTGTCCGCGTCGGCCCAGCTGGCCGCGGTGATCGCCGCGGCGCACCGGCTGGGCCGCGTCGGTACCGTCGGGGTGAAGGTGGACACCGGCCTGGCCCGCAGTGGGGTGTCCGAACGCGAATGGCCCGAGTTGTGCGCGTTGCTCAAGGATGATGCGGTGCAGCTGCGGACGGTGATGTGTCACCTGGCCCGCGGGGACGAACCGGGGCACCCGCTCAACGCCGCGCAGGCGGCCGGCCTGGACGCCCGGGTGGCCGACCTGCGTCGCGTGGGGTTGCCCCCGCAGCGGGTGCACATCGCCAATTCTGCTGCCGCGCTGACGGATCGGAATCTGTGCCGGGAGGTGGTGCGCACCGGGATCGCGCTCTACGGCCGCAGTCCGGTGCCCATGCCCGGCGACTTCGGGTTGATCCCGGCCATGACGATGACCGCCGAGGTGGCGATGGTGAAGAGAATTACTGCGGGACAGGGTGTTTCGTACAACCACACCTGGGTGGCGCCGCGTGACACCGTGGTGGCGGTGCTGGCGTGCGGTTACGCCGACGGCGTGCCGCGGGCGCTGAGCGGCCGGCTGCCGGTGGATATTCGGGGCCGCCGGTTCGCGGGTGTGGGGCGGATCTGCATGGACCAGCTGGTGGTGGACCTCGGCCACGACGGCGGTGGCGTGACCGAGGGGGACCGGGCGGTGCTGTTCGGTGGTGCCGGCGCGAGCGCCGGTGACTGGGCGCTGGCGACCGGCACCATCGACTACGAGATCCTCACCGGGATCGGCGGGCGGACCACGCGGCGCTACGTGGTGCCGTCGGACTCGATGACACCCTGCGCGGCGCGGGCGCGGTCCTCGTAGGCCTTGCGCTTGGTCTTGTCGAACTCCAGGAACACGTTGTCCAGTCCGAGCGCCTTGTTCATCGCGCGCCGCGCCTTCGGCGGCAGCATCTGCGCGGCCTGCGCGGTGAACCGCAGCGGCGGCGGCACCGACACGTGGGTCTTGGGCTTGTTGAGCGTCTTGACGATCGCGGCGGCGATCTCCTCCGGCTCGACCGGCTTGATGGCACCGCCGGACTTGGTGCCCGAGATCAGTTCGGTGTTGGTGAACGGCGGCATGATGACCGAGACGTTCACGCCGTAGGGGGCCATCTCGTCGGCCAGTGCGGTGGACAGTCCGACGACGGCGTACTTGGCGCCGACATAGACCACCTGGCCCGGTAGCGGGATCAGGCCCGAGAGCGAGGCGATGTTGATGACGTGGCCGCGGCGGCGCTTGACCATGTCCGGTAGGGCCAGCTGACAGCCGGTCAGCACGCCGTACACGTTGACCTCGAGCGAGGACCGGATCGACTGTTCGGTCTCGTCCAGGAACGGGCCCACCGGCATCACGCCGGCGTTGTTGATCAGGACGTCGATATGGCCGCCGCCATCGGTGCGGGCCTTGTCCAAGAAGGTCGCGAAGGACTCCCGGTCGGTGACGTCGAGCGGATAGCCGGAGACCTGGCCGAGCTTGGTCAGCTCGACGACGGCCGATTCCTGCAGGGCGACGTCACGGTCGCCGATGACGACGCGGGCGCCGCGACTCAGTAGCTCCTTGGCGGTGGCATAACCGATACCGCGAGCGGCGCCGGTGATCGCGATGGTCCTGCCCCTGATGTTGTCCATGGCGGCGAACTTTACACATGTCAAGTTTTTCGCGAAAGGGTGGTCAGTAGCTCGGACGGCGCGTGCATCCCGTCCAGCATCCGGATGGCGGCCATGGCGGCGGCCTCGCCGCGCGGGAACATGGCGGCCTCGTAGGCGGCCAGGGCGGCTTCGGGGTCACCGGGGTGCGCGGCCAGCGCCGCACCGAGCTCGGCGCCGTCGAGCATGGCCAGGTTGGCCCCCTCGCCCGCGGGCGGCGACAGATGCGCGGCATCGCCGATGAGGGTCACGCCGGCGGTGCGGGGCCAGCGATGACCCACCGGCAGGGTGTAGAGCATCCGGACGGTCGGCCCGGCGTCGCAGTCGGTGATCAGGGCGGTGAGTTCGCTTGCCCAGCCGTCGAACTCGGCCGCGACGCGGGCGGGGTCGGTCAGTTCGGCCGCGCCGATCCACTCGGCGGGGCGGTGCAGGGCGATATACGCGTGCAGGACGCCATTCGGCTCGCGGTGCGCACCGATCCACTTGCCGGGGGCGGGGGCGAACATCGAGCCGGCGCCGACCGCCGCCGCGGTCGCGGGGTGCCTGGTGTCGGCGTCGTACAGATAGGTCTCCACGAAGGTCAGGCCGGCGTACACCGGTTCCGCCTCGGACAGCAACGGCCGGACCTTCGACCAGGCGCCGTCGGCCCCGACCAGCAGCTCGGTGCGCACCACGGTGCCGTCGTCGAAGCCGAGCTCGTGTCGGCCCGCACCGAGTGGGCGGACGCCGGTCACCTTGCGCCCCCAGTGGACCGTGCCCTCGGGTAGGGAGTCGAGCAGGATCCGGCGCAGCTCGCCGCGTAACACCTCGGGACGGCCACCGGCGCCGTCATCGGGCTCGTCGAGCAGCACCGTGCCGTCGGGGGCGAGCACCCGGTCGGCCTCGGCGCCGTGGTGGATGATGGCGCGAAACGCCTCAGTCAGCCCCGCCAGCGCCAACGCCGGCTGGCCGGTGCCGGCGTGGATGTCCAGTTGGCCACCCTGGGCGCGACTGCCGGCCGACGGCTCGGCCTCGTAGACCGTGCTGGTGATGCCGTGCACGTGCAGTACCCGGGCCAGCACCAGGCCGCCGATGCCTGCGCCGACGATCGTGACGTGTGTGGTCACCCGGACCCCCTTTGGAACGTTGTTCCAATCAAGGTTGGAACAACGTTCCACATCTGTCAAGATGACAGCCATGGGCACCCGGAACGCGCTGTCCACCCAACGCATCACCGACGCCGCCATCGAGATCCTCGACGAGCACGGTGAGGACGCGCTGACCTTCCGTGCGCTGGCGGCCCGGTTGGCCACCGGCAGTGGGGCGATCTACCACCACATCGCCGACAAGAACACGTTGCTCGCCGCCGCCGCCGACACCGTCGTCAGCCGGGCGCTGGCCGTTGTGCACGACGACGTCGAACCCGCTGCCGCCATCCGCAGCATGGCGCTGGAGCTCTTCGACACCTTCGACGCGCACCCGTGGGTGGGCGCCCAGCTGCATCGCCGCCCGTGGTCGGCACTGCTGCAGATCGTCGAAGGTATCGGCGGCCGGTTGGGGGCGCTCGGGGTTCCCCAACGCGCGCAATTCAATTCAGCCTCGGCGCTGGTCAACTATATCCTCGGGGTCGCGGGACAGAACGCCGCGCACGCACAGATCGCCGGGGCCGACCGGACGGGGTTTCTGGCCGACGTTGCGGCGCAGTGGACGCGGGGCGACCCGGCGCGGTACCCGTTCGTGCATCGGGTGGCCGCACAACTGGCCGACCACGATGATCGCGAGCAATACGTGGCCGCTATCGATCTGATCCTGGCCGGGATCGAGCAGTTGCGTTAGCCGGTCAACCACAGATCAACGCCGGTATCGGCGAACACCCGCAGCAGCCTGCTCCACACCGGTTCGCCGATCGCGGCCCTGGCCGGTCGGTACGGGGCGAGGACGAACCGGAATCCGCCGCTGTCGGGGGTGCCGAAGCCGCCCCGCAGACAATCGGCCAGCGCGTCCAGGTTCGACCCGAAGTAGCCGCCGTCACCGTTGACCGCCCGCCCGATCTCGGTGAAGAAGTCGGCCTGCGAGCCGATCCGGGAGCCGTCGATCGTGTAGGTCTTCATACGCCTCCGATCCGGCAGAACGACTCGTAATGATCGCCGGTGTAATAGAACTCCGGCGGATGGGTCAGTGGGGTGCCGCCGGTGATGATGCGCCGGGTCCCGCGATGCGACAACCCCGGGGTGGGCACCGTGTACTCGTGGTAGTAACCCCGGTCGTGCTGCGGCAGCCTGCCCTCATAGTTGCCGAACACCACCCCGTCGTTGCGCGGGTAGGGGAATGGCCCGCCGGACTCGATGCGGTGCACCGTCTCGGTCGCCTGCGGCGGCAGACCGCCCAGCGCGCAGGTGCCGTCGGTGCCGGCCGCTGTCCTGGCGGCCGCCGTGCAGCCGGACAGCAGGCCGCACATCAGGGCCAGTACCACCGTCACGCGCATCGAGTCGACGCTAGCAGGCCGGATTTCGGCTCACGGTGATCCGATCATGCCCACCTGGAATGCCCGCCGAGCAGGCAGGTTAGACATGGGGTGAGAGCACAGGAGGTGTGATGACCGTACCGCTGTCCATCCTCGACCTCGCGCCGATCAGCGCGGGTAGCGATGCGGCCACCGCACTGCGCAACAGCGTCGACCTGGCGCGGCACGCCGAACGGTGGGGCTATCACCGCTACTGGGTGGCCGAGCACCACTACGTCGCGGTGGCCAGCTCATCGCCGGCGGTGCTGATCGGCCAGATCGCCGCGGCCACCAGCACCATTCGGGTGGGCGCGGCCGCGGTGCAGCTCGGGCACACCACACCGGTGGCGGTGGTGGAGAGCTTCGGCATCCTGGACGCCTTTTATCCGGGCCGGATCGACCTCGGTGTGGGCCGGTCCGGTCAGCGTCGCGGCGAATCGCTGCGGGACGCGCCGCGCAGCCCGAAACCGCCGCGGCAACGTCATGAGGTCGACGGTGTCGTGGTGCCCGTACCGTTCGACGTCGGCGCCCTGATGCGCGAACCACGGCTGCGCGCCGTCATGGCGACCTTGCAGCAACCAGGTGCGGTCGCACCGGATTTCGGTGACCAGGTGGCCGATGTCCTCGCCATGCTCGAAGGCAGCTTCCGCGCAGACGGTTTCGAGGCACACGTCACCCCCGGTGGGTCGACTGCGTTGCGGCCGTGGATCTTCGGCAGCTCGCGGGGGCAGAGCGCCCAGGTCGCCGGCACGCTCGGGCTGCCGTTCGTGGCGGCCTATCACATTGCTCCCGGCACCGCGTTGGAAGCGGTTGACGCCTACCGCAACGCTTTTCGGCCGTCGGCCGGCCTCACCGAGCCCTATGTGGTGGTGTCGGCCGACGTGCTGGTCGCCGACGACGACGCCACCGCGCGGCAACTGGCCTCCAGTTACGGGCACTGGGTGTACTCGATCCGGGCGCAGGGCGGGGCCGCGCCCTATCCGGATCCGGACGCCGTCGCACCGCTGACCGCGGAGCAACAAGCGCTGGTGCAGGATCGCACCGAAACCCAGTTCGTCGGTGACCCCGACACGGTCGCCGACCGGCTGACCGCGCTGCAGCGGGTGACCGGCGCCGATGAGCTGGTCATCACCTCGGTGGCCTACCGGCACGAGCACCGGCTGCGGTCGCATGAGCTGATCGCCGAGAGGTGGGCAGGCTAATCTGGTTCCGTGTCGCAAACGACCGTCGGGCTGCTGATTCTGGTGGTGGCCCTGATGACGGCGCTGGCCGGGGTCGGCCTGCGGATCGTCGTCGGCCGCAAGAGCGGATCACCGGCCGTGCGTCGCACGGTGACCACCATGCGGGACAACAAAATCGGCCAATTGCTGTTCGGCAGGGTGCTCACCGACCCGTTCGACGACGACGAGCTGGACGGGATGATCCTGATGCCGGCAATCGTGCTGGCTTGCGGCCTGTTCCTGACCGGGGTGTTCCTGCTCGGTTACGACGTGCTGACCTGAGCCGTGCACAGCACTGCCAGCGCGTCGTTGGTGGCCGACACGCCGGCAGGTCCGATGACTGCCGTCAGCCGGGTATGCAGCTCGTGCTGCCGGGTGGCGGGCAGCCGTAGCACGTTGGAGTAGGTGGTCACCATGTCCACCCACTCCGTGGCGCTGTAGTGCGGATGTTCGACGTAACGCCGACGTTCGCCGCTCAGTCCGGCCGCCGCCAGCAGCGGGTCGAGGTCATCGCCTTCGACATCGGTGGACGGGCGCTGCCAGTCCTCCAGGAGACCCGCGTACGCCCGGCCGAGCTGGTCCGGACCCGGGGTCACCGCCACGATGCGGTTCCACAGCAGTGCCAGCCGGCCGCCAGGAGCCAGCAGAGTCCGCACCTTGTGTAGCGCCGGTTGCGGATCGACCCAATGGAACGACTGCGCGAACACCACCAAATCGAAGCTCCGGCCGCGGGGCTCCCACTCCTGGAAAGTCGCCACCTCGACGGCCAGCCCCTTACCCGCCGCCACCTCGGCCATCAGTGGATCCGGTTCCACGGCCAGCACGTCGGCACCTGCGTCGCGGAGCTGGGCGGTGGCGATGCCGGTGCCCGCCCCGACATCGAGCACGGTGATGCCTTGGCGGTCAACCAGATCGGCAATGAGGGTGGCGGGGTAGCGGGGACGGTGCCGGTCATAGCGGGCGGCCGCGGAGCCGAATGATTCTGCCCGCAGCCGGTCGGTGTGCAGCGGGGCCCGTTCGCTCATCGGGCGGCCTGCTCGGCGGCGGCTCGGATGGGTCCGTGCCACGCCGGTCCGTGCCCGGGCAACAGGATCTCGGTGTCGAGCATGCCCAGCGCCCCGAGGCTGCGCACACAGCCGTCCTGGTCGTGGTTGAACAGCTCCGGCAGCAGCTGCGGCCCCCGCCGGGTGCTCAGCGGATGGCCGGTCACCAGCGCGTCACCGGCCACCAGCACCCCGTCCACCAGATACGAGCAGTGCCCACCGGTGTGGCCCGGTGTCGGAATGGCCGCCGGGGTGCCCGGCAGTGTCGAGGCGATGGTGTCGTCGAGTGCCTGCGTCGACCCGATGCCCTCATGGGTCAGGCCGCCCTTGCGGATCAGCGCCAGTGACCAGGTGAGGTAGCGCGGCTGCCAGGCGCGGGCCAGCACATCCATCGGGTCGGCCTGCTCCAGGTATTCGCGTTTGGCGTGGCCGACCTCTGTAGCGTGCGTATATACCGGTGTGCCATGGGTTTTCGCGAACCAGATGGCCGAACCGAGGTGGTCCACATGGGCGTGAGTCAGCAGGATGGCGCGCACGTCCTCGGGGCCGAACCCGAGATCGCGGACGGTCCGGACCACGTCGTCGCGATCGCCGGGATAGCCGGCGTCGATCAACACCACCCCGCCGCCGTTGGCGCCGGTGCCGGTGACCAGCGTCCAGTTGACCAGGTCGGTTTGCGCGAAATGCACGGTCTCGGTGATCGCCGTCAGGGACACTGCCATGCCCGCGAGTCTATGCAGGGGAGTAGAAACGTAGACGTGGCTGAACTCAAACTGGGGTACAAGGCGTCTGCAGAACAATTCGCTCCTCGTGAGCTGGTGGAGTTGGCAGTGGCCGCCGAAGCGGCCGGCATGGACAGCGCCACGGTCAGTGACCACTTCCAGCCGTGGCGGCACGAGGGTGGGCACGCTCCGTGGTCGCTGGCCTGGATCGCGGCGGTGGGCGAGCGCACCCAACGGCTGGTGCTCGGCACGTCGGTGCTGACCCCGACGTTCCGGTACAACCCGGCCGTCATCGCGCAGGCCTTCGCGACCCTGGGTTGCCTGTATCCGGACCGCATCTTCCTCGGGGTGGGCACCGGTGAGGCTCTCAACGAGATCGCCACCGGGTACGAGGGCGAGTGGCCCGAGTTCAAGGAGCGTTACGCGCGGCTGCGCGAGTCCGTGCGGCTGATGCGCGAACTGTGGCTCGGCGACCGGGTCGACTTCGACGGCGAGTTCTACAAGACCAAGGGCGCCTCGATCTATGACGTGCCCGAAGGCGGCATCCCGATCTATATCGCCGCGGGCGGGCCGCAGGTGGCCAAGTACGCCGGCCGGGCCGGTGACGGTTTCATCTGCACCTCCGGTAAGGGCGAGGAGCTGTACAAGGACAAGCTCATCCCGGCGATGCGGGAGGGTGCGGAGGCGGCGGGCAAGAACCCCGATGACGTCGACCGGATGATCGAGATCAAGATCTCCTACGACACCGACCCCGAACTGGCCCTGGAGAACACCCGGTTCTGGGCGCCGCTGTCGCTGACGGCCGAGCAGAAGCACTCCATCGACGATCCGATCGAGATGGAGAAGGCGGCCGACGCGCTGCCCATCGAACAGGTGGCCAAGCGCTGGATCGTGGCGTCCGACCCGGACGAAGCCGTCGAGAAAGTCGCCGATTACGTCAAGTGGGGCCTGAACCACCTGGTGTTCCACGCGCCCGGACATGACCAGCGTCGCTTCCTGGACCTGTTCAAGCGGGATCTGGAACCGCGGCTGCGCAAGCTGGGCTAAGCACTCACGATGCGTTCCACCATGCCGTCGCCGGCGCGGCGCTCCCGCTGCGGCTGCACGGTCATGGTGGCGGTCAGCCGCACCCGGTCTGCCCGGAACAGATCGTAGGCGTACTCGAACGGCCGGCCGCTCGCGTCCCTGGCCACCCGCGTGATGGCCAGCAGCGGCCGACGGTGCGCGATATCGAGCCACTGGGCCTCGCGCGGGCTGGCGCTGACCACCTCGATGGTCTCGCTGGAGGTGGCCGGCACCAGTCCGTACCGAACCCGGAACAGTTCGTAGAGGGAACCGCCCAGCGGCTGCTCCAACAGGTCACTCACCCGGTCGGCGATGAAACAGGACATGTCCACCGACAGCGGTACCCCGTCGGCGTAGCGCAACCGCCGGATGACGAACACCTCGTCGGTCTCCGGGATCTCCAGCGCCGCGGATTCGGCCGCGGTGGCCGGCCTGCGGTCGGTGGCCAGCACCTTGGTGGAACTGGTGTGGCCGCCGCTCTGCAACAAGGCGGGCAGCCCGGTCAGCTCGGCGGCGTTGCGCTGCACCACATCTGCGCGCACGAACGTGCCACCGCGGCGGCCGGTGCGCCGTTCCAGCACGCCGGCTTCACTGAGCGGTAGCAGTGCGCTGCGCAGCGTCGCACGCGACACCCCGAACTTGTCGGCCATCTCGCGTTCGGTGCCCAACCGGTGTCCCGGCCGCAGCGCCCCGCTGGACAACATGGACAGGATCCGCCGGCGTACGTCCTCGGCGACCGCACCCCCCGGTGTCTCCTCCATCTCAGGCCAGGGCGTCCAGCGACTCGGGCAGCACCTGCCCGCCGTCGACGGCGATGGCCTGGCCGGTGATGTAGGCCGCCTCGGTGGTGGCCAGGAAGGCGGCCAGGTGTCCGATGTCCTCCGGTGTGCCCAGCGCACCGGCCGGGATGGAGCGGGCCATACTGGCGATGTACTCCTCGCCGTTGGCGATCATGCCCTCGCTCATGATGTTGCCCGGCAGGATCGCGTTGACCGTGATCTTGTGTGGTGCCAGTTCGATGGCCGCCGTCCGCATGAAGCCCAATTGAGCCGATTTGGTGGCGCCGTAGTGTGACCAACCGGGGTAGCCGGTGATCGGTCCGGTGATCGACGAGGTCAGGATCACCCGGCCGCTACCCGACGCGATCAGCGCGTCCAAGCAGGCCTGGACGGCAAAGAAGGTGCCGTTGACGTTGATACCCATGATCTCGTTGAGCTGCTCGGGGGTCATCGTCGCAAGCGGCGCATCCGGGAAGATACCGGCGTTGGCGCACAACACATTTAGGCCACCGAACGCTTCGGTGACCGTTGCGGCCATCTCGGTGCAGGATTGGCGGTCGCTGACGTCGACGCGGACCCCGATCACCTTCCCGCTGCCCAGTCCGTCCAGGGCGGCGACCGCGTCGTCGAGGTCGGCCGCCGAGCGGGCGGCGACGGCCACGTCGGCGCCGGCGCGGGCGAACACCGTCGCGATACCGCGGCCGATGCCCTTGCTGCCGCCGGTCACCAGCACCGAGCGGGACTGCAGGTCGAACATGGGTCTCCTTTACCGTAACCAGCTGTCGTCGTTGAGATAGCGTTCGGCCAGTCGGGCAGTCCCGACGGCGTACCCGGGGCCGATCGCGATCGCCGCGTCGGCATCGGCATGGGAGGCAATCCACGCGGTGAGCTGAATCCGGCGCAACATGACGAAGGTCGGGATGAGCGCCAGGTGTTCGTCGGGGAGTCTGCGCACCTTCTGATAGCCGCGCAGCCATTCGCCCACGATGCGTTCGGCTTCCGGGGTGTCCTCGATCCACGACACCACCGCGCCCAGATCGGCCAGGTGCCAGCCCCAGCCGGCGTCGTCGAAGTCGATCACGGTGATGCCACCCGATGGTGCCGCCGGGTCGACCATCAAGTTGGACAATCGCAAGTCTGCGTGAATCAATCCGAATCTGTCTGCGCCGGTACCGAACTCGACAAGCTCCTCGGTGATGCGGTGTACCGCGCGCGTGACGACGGCGCGGTCGGCGTCGGCCAAGGCGGGTGCCGCGCGCCAGTCTCCCCAGCGCGCCCCCGGCCCCAGGATGTCGTCGAGGTCCCAGCGGAACCGGGTGAAGCCGTCCGGGACGGACCAGTGTTGTACGTGCTCGTGCATGATCGCCGTCAACTCGCCGAGGGTGCCGAAGCCGACCGCGTCGGGCACCTCCTCGGCGGTGCAGCCCGGTATCAAGGTGACGGCGTCGACGAACAGTTCGCGGCCGTCCACCTCGGCCGTCACCACCTCGTGGCCGGCCTCCGAGCGAACCAATTCCGGTGTGTCGACCATGGTCTCGGCGCGCAGGGCGGCCATCCAGGCCAGTTCGGAGCGGATGGCGGCCAGGGAGTGGTACCCCGGCCGGTGTACCCGCAGCACGATCGGGTCGTCGTCGGCCACCAGGTACGTGGCGTTCTCGGACAGGCTGAGCAGGCGCAGCGGGGTGTCCAGGTCGCGACCGCAGGCGCCCAGCGCCGCGCGGGCGAAGCGTTCATGGTCGGCAGGCAGTCCCGGCATGCCGAACAGTGTGGCGCAAGTATCGATCCAAAGCAGACCAAATCGGCGGGATTTACTTCTCTGTTGCAAAAACACGACCCGCGAAACGTGCTGGAAACATGGTGTGTGATTGCTGAGACTTCCAGTTGACCAAGCAATCTCGACGAGGTAACAATGGCCCGCGTCGCATTACGTCACCAGCATCGAAGCGGGTGGCTTTCGGATACCAGACCAAATCTCGGTCGCAGCAAAACCCCCTCAGATTGGGATTCAATGAGCGAAATCATCGATCCACCGGTGCCGTCGGGCACCGATACCGTCCAGCGCCTGAAACCGAATGCGGTCGGGCTGGTCGGCGTGCTGTTCATGGCGGTCGCCACCGCCGCACCCATCACCGCCATGGTCGGCAACGTGCCGATCTCCGTCGGCTTCGGTAACGGCGCCTACGCGCCGGCCGGTTACTTCGTCGCCACCATCGTGCTGACCTTGTTCGCCATCGGCTACGCCAAGATGAGCAAGCACATCACCGCGACCGGCGCCTTCTACGGGTACATCTCACACGGTCTGGGCCGCATCGTCGGGTTGGGGGCCGGTTTCCTGACCGCCCTGGCCTACATGGTGTTCGAGGCGTCGCTGATCGGTATCTTCTCGTTCTTCGGCAACGACCTGTTCTCGTCACTGTTCAACATCCACGTGCCGTGGATCGTGTTCGCGCTGGTGATGCTGGGCATCAACGCCGTGCTCACCTATTTCGACATCAACCTGGCCGCAAAGGTGCTCGGCGTCTTCCTCATCACCGAGATCGTGATGCTGGCACTGATGGCGTTGTCGGTGCTCTTCACCGGTGGTGGCCCGCAGGGCTGGTCGTGGGGATCGCTCAACCCGATCAACGGCTTCCACAGTCTCTCCGGGGTGGTGGCCGGTCCGGACGGCTCGATGATCACCGTTGCGGGGTCCGCCGGTGTGGGCCTGTTCTTCGCCTTCTGGTCGTGGGTCGGGTTCGAATCCAGTGCCATGTACGGCGAGGAGTCGCGCAACCCCAAGAAGATCATCCCGATCGCCGTGGTGAGCTCGGTCATCGGCATCGGCGTGTTCTACGTGCTGGTCTCCTGGCTCGCGATCGTCGGCACCGGGCCGGAGAATGCCATTGCGCTGGCGCAGGATTCGGCCACCGCCGGGAACATCTTCTTCAACCCGGTGCATGACCACCTGGGGCAGTGGGCGGTGGACCTGTTCAAGATCCTGCTGATGACCGGGTCGTTCGCCTGCGGCATGGCGTTCCACAACTGCGCCGCGCGCTACCTGTACGCACTCGGCCGCGAAGACGTCATCCCCGGGATGCGCAAGACCATCGGCGCCACCCATGCGGTGCACGGCTCCCCGCACATCGCCGGCTTCGTCCAGACCGGGTTCGCCACCCTGGTCGTGCTGTTCTTCGAGTTCACCCAGCGTGATCCCTACACCGGTCTGTACGGCCTGATGGCCCTGCTGGGCACCACCGCCATCATGATCGTCCAGGCGCTGGCGGCGTTCTCGGTGATCTCGTATTTCCATGTGCAGAAACGTCATCCGGAGACGGCCAACTGGTTCAGCACCTTCCTGGCGCCGCTGTTGGGTGGGCTCGGCATGGTGTATGTGATCTACCTGCTGGCCAAGAACGCCTCGTTCGCCGCAGGGGCGGCGGCCACGGACTGGATCTTCGCGGCCATCCCGTGGGTTGTCGCCGTGGTCGGTATCGGGGGCGTGCTGTGGGCGCTGCTGCTGAAATTCCGGGATCCGCAGCGGTATGCCGAACTGGGCCGTACCGTGTTGGAAGAAGCCCACGAACGCTAGGCACCCATGTCCAATGCCAAGGCATTCTCAAAGATCATGGACTCCAACAGCTATCAGGGTGGTCTGCAGGACGACCCCCTGATAGCTGCCAGGGAGCGGATGCTGGGCCCGGCGTACCGGCTGTTCTACGAACGGCCGGTACACCTGGTCCGGGGCCGGGGCACCCTGCTGTACGACGCCGATGGCAACGAGTACCTGGACGCCTACAACAACGTCGCCAGCGTCGGGCATGCCAACCCGCACGTGGTGGACGCGGTCACCCGCCAGCTGGGCCTGCTCAACACCCACACCCGCTATCTGCACGAGGGCATCGTCGACTACTCGGCCCGACTGCTGGCGACCTTCCCTGATCCGGGGTCCTACGACTCCTACCAGGTGATGTATGCCTGCACCGGGTCGGAGGTCAACGATCTGGCGTTGCGGGTGGCCCAGACCTACACCGGGGCCACCGGTGTCATCATCACCAACGATGCCTACCACGGCAATACCGCTGCGGTGACGGCGATTTCGCCGTCCATCGGCGGCGCCGCCGTGGTGGGGCCGCACGTCCGCACCGTAGCACCGGATCTGCGCGGGGTCGACGCCGCGATCGCCGACCTGAAGGCCGGCGGGTTCGGGGTGAGCGCACTCATCGTGGACACCGTGTTCTCCTCGGACGGCATCTATCCCGACCCGTCGGTCCTCGGTCCGGCCGTCGCGGCGGTGCGGGCCGCTGGAGGGGTGTTCATCGCCGACGAGGTGCAGCCCGGCTTCGGGCGCACCGGTGATGGCATGTGGGGGTTCGACCGGCACGGGGTGGTGCCCGACCTGGTCACCATGGGCAAGCCGATGGCCAACGGGATGCCGGTGGCGGCGATGGTGGCGCGCGGCTCGGTGTTGGAGGAGTTCGCCAGCGGCATACCGTATTTCAACACTTTCGGCGGCAACCCGGTGTCGATGGCGGCGGCCGCCGCGGTGCTCGACGTGATCGAGGACGAGAAGCTCGTGGCCAATGCCGCCGAGGTCGGTGGGGCACTGCGGACCGCGTTGACGCGGCTGGGTGACGAGTATTCGGTGATTCGGGAGGTGCGCGGGGCCGGGCTCTACATCGGGGTGGAGGTCGACTCGCAGGAGACGGCCAAGCACATGGTCAACGCCATGCGGGAACGCCGGGTGCTGATCTCGGTGTGCGGTGCGGACAGCAATGTGCTGAAAATCCGTCCGCCGCTGGTGTTCTCGATGGCCGACGCGGACCGGTTCTGTACGGAGTTCGAAGGGATGCTGCACCAACTGTGACCGAAGACGATGTGCTCGCCGCCGCGGATGCCCTGATTGCGGCGTTCGCCGCCACCGACACCGCGGCCTACTTCGACTGGTTCAGTCCCGACGCCACGTTCGTGTTCCATCCGGAGCCGGCGCGGATGGACAGCCGGGCCGCCTACGAGGCGCTGTGGGCGGGCTGGCTGGCCGCGGGCTGGCGGGTGGTGTCGTGCACCAGCACCGACCAGCTGGTCCAGCTCTACGGTGACGACGCGGCGTTCACCCATTCGCTGCGGACCATAACGTCCGAAAACGGGGTGGAATCGACCATCGACGAGCGCGAGACCATCGTCTTCACCCGCGTGGGGGAGCGGTTGATCGCCGTGCACGAGCATCTGTCGCCGATGCCCGCGCAAGGCTGATTCACAGCACTTTCCTTGCATATCTCCAGGTTTGAGGCCGGTAGGCTTTGTGCCCGGGGTGTTTTGCGGGGGAGGAGCAGTCGTGACCGGGCACGGGATGGAAGTGGATACTGCGCATCTGGAGGCGGGGGCGGATCGCTGCAGTGATGCGGCGGCTACTGCCGCGACGGCGGCGGGACGGTTGGCGGATAGAAAACCGCAGCCGGGAATCTTCGGTGACTTCGCCGAAGCCCACGCGTTCCTTCAGTCGTTGTCGCAAGCGCACCAGGGGCATGTCGAAACACTTCAGACCCATCACCGTGTGGTGAGCGGTATCGGTGAGAAGGGCCGTTCCGGAGCGCAGCTGTTCACGGCCCACGACGCTTCGTCGGCGGACGCCATCCAGAATGCGGCCGCCGGCTTCGACGGCATCTGATGCCGCCGCCGTTGGGTCTGGTCAACCTCTCGGTCGCCGATCTGATCGCCCGAGCCGGTGACCCCTGGAAGATCACCGATGAGCTGCAAGCCGGGGATCCGGCCGCGATCAACGCCCAAGCTGATGCGTTCCATGCTGCGGCCGGGTCGGCGACCGAGGTCGAGAATGACTTCGCCTCGGCCAAGGAGCGGTTCGAAAAGGGATGGCGGCACAACGGCGTTGAGCATCCCATTACCGACTCTGCGGAGGTCACCCGCGCGACCGAGACGTTGCACCTGCAGAAGTCACAACTCGCCAAGATCGCCCTTGATCTGGAGAATGTCGCCGCTGCGCTCGCCATTGCGCAGCGGACCTGCGATGCGGATACAGCATCGCTGGACACTTTCCTGCACGGTACGGACGACGCAATCGGTGCTGCTAAAGCTGCGAACAAAGACACCAAGGCTCTCTACGATGCAGCGGTCGCCGCCGTGCGCATCACCTTCGGTGAGGTGCAGGACAGCCGCAACGGCTATGTCAACGCCATGGCGGCAGCGGAATCGTCGATGGCCTCAATTCCCGGCGAGGGGCCACAAGATGGTGGAGCCGCGGCCACCGATGGCCAAGGCACGACTGAGGCGTCCGGACCGACTGTAACCAAAGGCGACGCGGCGACAGCGGGTGCGGGTGCGGTGGCCGGGGGGACCGCGGACGGCGTCCGGCAGGCGACCCTTAACACCATCGCGCAGTCGCCGGGCACGGGCCCGGTAAGGCCGATCCAGGCCTGTTGAAATGGTTGGAGGATCCCGAGATCGGCGGCGTCGAGCTGAAGGGCTTCTCGCGGGTAGGTGGGCTGGTCGCGGCGGTCAGCGCGGTGCCGTCGGTCGTGTCGGATATCCACGATGGCAACTCGGTGGCGGAGGCCGTGACGCGAGAGGCCGGCGGTACGGCTGCTGGTCTCTATATGGGAGCTGCGGCTGGTGGCTTCGTGACGGATATGGTGGCCGGCGCTGCGATTGGTTCGGTTGTCCCCGGAGTGGGAACCGCTGTCGGTGTGGTGGTCGGCGCTGGGGTCGGTGCGGCGGCGACTGTTCTCGCGTCCAAAGGCATCGAAGCGGTATGGGATCCGGTTTCTGACGCAGTGAGCAGTGCTGTAGACAGCGTCGAATCGGTGTTCGGTGTCGGGTAGGACGGCATCGGTGCGGTTTGACGAGTTCGTGTCTGAACATGCCGCCACCGTTGCCGCGGTTGATCAATTTGCGGGACATGTCGTGCGAGTGGGGCTTCCCGCCAATTGGGTCCCGTTTGACGCCGCTGTTGGTATCCAGGTGTGGGTGTGGCGCGCCGACCCACGTATCGATGAGTTCTGTAGTAACGCAGTGTTGACGATGCATAGTGTTGGTACGGCCCTCGACGCCAGAGAGGTGTTTGGGATGTTGATCGAGCAGCAGCTTCACTGTGCGCCGAACGGCACGGAGTGTGTTCGCGAGCTGACTCCGGCAACCGAGGGGGCTGGCTTTACGGGGACGTCGGCGGTGCACATTCCGTTGCAACGCGACGCTGTCGTCAGCGAGTCGCGATCCCGGATCATCGTTACTGAAAAACAGACTCTGATCGCACAATTGACAGTAACCGCCCTGCAGAGCTCGCCGTTGGACCGAGCGAGTGTCTGGATGACGGTGCGGGGAAGGGGCGGCTGCACATGAGCGATGGTGAGGTGAAACGCGGTTGGCGGCTGCTGCGGTATGTCTTTGGTGGTGCGCTATGTTTGCTGGCTGTTCTGGACATTGCGCTGGGGGCGCAGTGGTTTCTGGGTCTCGGCGTGCTTGTGGTCGGTTGCGTCATTGTTCTGGGTCGTCGTCGAATATTTCACCCCGGCCTTCGGAGGAGGCCGGATAGTGTTATTTGTCAGTACATTCCGTGGTATGAAGGCAACGCTTACGTTCTGAATGTGGGGCTCCCGCTGTTGGGCATCGCCAGCGTTGGCGCGAGTTACGCTCCGGGATATCCAGCGTGGCTGCTAGTTGTTGGCATCTTTATATTGGCCGTTACGCCCATCTGTACGTACGCAGCCTGGCGGATGTGGCGACAGTGCATTCTGTGTTTCGAGCCGGCAGTGCTGCGCTTGCGCACTGCTGAGCGGGGCGATGTGCTGACTGATATCTCGCGTGAGCAACTGCAGGCCATCATCACTCCGAAACTCATCGCCAACTCGGTCAACGGCGTGAAGTCGCTGCAGATTGAAATGACCTACCTGCCTGAGGCTTCGAGCGCCGCGCCGAGGTCGGTGATGCTCGGTCTCCAACTCAGCGTTCAGCCGGAGAACTTGCTCGCCGCACTGCTTGCGTGGAAGGACGGTGCCGCAGTCGATTCGCGCGAATTACTGGATCGGATTGATGGCATCCTCCGCGGCGTGGTGCCCTTCGACGAACCGGCACCGTCCGGATAGGGCTCCATTCTCCATGACTCCAAGGCGTGCCACGGGGTGGCGGCTACTGCGCTACGTCGCTGAATTTGCCCTGTGGCTCCTGACAGTGGTCGGCTTGCGGGCCGGGATGCCCTGGTACTGGGCAGTCATCGTCCTCTGCGCATCGTTCCTCATCCTTCTCGGAAGGCGTCGGATCCTTCGGCCTGGCGTGGAACGTTCGGGTGACGAAATCGTCTGCCGATACGTGCCCTGGTTCGAGGGAAGTGCGTATTACGCGAACCTGGCGTTGCCTCTGACGGGTGTGGCCATGCTGGTCGCAGGTTTCACACCGGGCAATCCGGTGTGGCTTCGCTTCGGCGGCGGCATCTTGCTGCTGCTAGTGCCACTCTTTGTCGACTCCGCCATCCGAATGTGGCGTAAGAGCATCTTGCGTATATCTCACCGTCCACATTGACGGTGCCCTCAACGCCGCCGAAGTTCGAGCCGGTTGTACTCACACGCGAGCGAATTCGGACGATCGAGCCCAGGTTGGTGGCCGAGTTGAGCGGAGCCAAGACTCTTCGGGTCGAAATCTCCTACCAGTCAGCAGCTTTGAGCGAGCCGCCCAAAGCGGTACTGCTTGGCGTGCAGCTCACGGTGGAGCCGCAGAATCTACTCGACGCCCTCATCGAATGGAAAGATGCCACCGCCGGTGACGATCCGCACGAGTTGTTGGATCGGATCGAGCAGCTTCTCATGGGCCGTTTCAGCGCGCAGCGTTAGCGGCCTGTCAAGGCCCAATTGCTCTGCGCCACTGGATCTGTGGATGAATCGGCAACTGTGGACAACTACCGATTTTGTCGGTGGCCCGCACTAGTGTTCGAACCATGGAGGGCATCGGCGATCTCGCGGCCATAGTGGACAAACTGTCCACGACCGCGTTCGGCGACGTCCCCGTCGCCGAGTTGCTCGAGGCGCAATCCGCACTCGAGCAGGTGTTCAGACAACTGCCCGCGATTCAACACCGAGTCATGGCGGCGGTGAAGGCTCAGTCCAGCCCGGCCGAGTTCGGCATCCGCAGCTGGGCCGATCTGTTGTCCATCCGGTTGCGTATCTCCAACACCGAGGCCAGTCGTCGGTTGACCGAGGGCGAGCTGCTGGCGCCGCGGCGCTCGATGGCCGGCGATCCGCTGGAGCCGCAGTATCCGGCGACGGCGGCCGCGCTGGCGCGCGGCGAGCTGTCGGCCGAGCATGTCCGCATCATCACCCGGACGATGAAGAAGATCCCGCCGCACGTCGACGCGCAAACCCGCGCCCGAGCCGAGGTCGATCTGGCCGCGGTTGCCTCGATGCAGGCCCCGGAGGCGCTGCGCAGGATGGCGTCGTTACTGCTGGAGCTGGTCGATCCCGATGGGCCCGAACCCAACGACGAGGGCATCGTGGATCGCCGGCAGATGCTCCGGCAGCTGATCCTGGGTCCGCAGGATGCCGACGGGATGAGTGATCTGCGGGCCAGGATCACGCCAGAATTCCGCGCCTATCTCGAACCGTCCTTGGGCAAGCTCGCGGCCATAGGCATGTGCAACCCCGATGACGACACTCCGTGCACCAAGGGAACCCCATCGGCCGAGGCGGTCGCCGCCGACGCCCGCAGCCTGGGGCAGCGCCAGCACGACGCGTTGATGACGATCGCTCGCAGCGCGCTGGCGTCGGGGGACCTCGGCGAGCACAACGGGTTGCCGGTGACCGTCGTGGTGACCACCACCGTGACCGAGCTGGAGGACGCGGCGGGCGTGGCACGCACCGGCGGCGGCTCGATGCTGCCGATGTGCGATCTGATCCGGATGGCCGGCCATGCCCGTCACTATTTGACCGTCTTCGACGGGCATGCCGCGGTGCCGCTGTATCTGGGCCGGGCCAAGCGGATCGCCTCACCGGGGCAGCGGCTGGTGCTCCATGCCCGTGATCGCGGGTGCACCTATCCCGGTTGCAGCGTCTCGGCCTACCTGTGCCAGAGCCACCACGCCGAGACCGACTACCGGGCGGGTGGACAAACCGACATCCCGAACCTGGGATTGGCCTGCGGCCCGCATAACCGGCTGGTCAAAGAGGGTGGGTGGAAGACCCGCATCCGCGGCGACGGCCGGGTCGAGTGGATCCCACCGCCGCAGCTCGATGCCGGACCGCCCCGGCTCAACCTCCTTCACCACCCAGAAGATCTCTTCGGGCACGAGGGAGGGTACGGGGGAGAACACGGGGACGACCCATGATGAGTTGGCTCACGTTGGGTCATTTGGTTGGCTCTTACCCATGGCCCCCGCTGCGTCCGCGATCTACATCGCCGCCCCCGAAGGTGACACCGGCAAGTCCACCATCGCGCTCGGCATCCTGGCGCGGCTGGCGGCGACCGTCGCCAAGGTGGGAGTGTTCCGGCCCATCGCCCGCTCCGGTGCGGACGGTAGCGACTACATCCTGGAATTGCTGCTGGCGCGCTCCACCGCGGGCCTGGGCTACCAGGACTGTGTCGGCGTCAGCTACCAGCGCCTGCACGAGGATCTCGACGGCGCCATCACCGAGATCGTCGAGCGGTACCACCACGTCGCCGATGCGTGCGATGCCGTCGTCATCGTGGGCAGTGACTACACCGACGTCGCCAGCCCCAGCGAGTTGGCCGTCAATGCGCGGATCGCCGTCAACCTGGGCGCCCCCGTCGTGCTGGCGGTGCGCGCCTCGGATCGGACGCCCACCGAGGTCGCCCAGGTCGCCGAGCTGTGCCTGGCCGAACTCGGCGCCCAGCACGCGCACACCGCCGCGGTGGTGGCCAATCGTTGCGATCCCGCCCAGCTCACCGAGGTCGCGGCGGCGCTGGCCCCGCTCGGTCCGAAAAGCTACGTGCTGCCCGAGGAGCCGGTGCTGGTGGCGCCGTCGGTGGCCGAACTGCGCGATGCGGTGCGCGGCACGCTGACCGGTGGGGACGCGGCGCTGCTCAACCGCGAGGCACTCAGCGTCCTGGTGGCCGGCATGACCGCCGAGCACGTGCTGGAACGGCTGCGCGACGGGATGGCCGTGATCACCCCCGGTGACCGCTCCGACGTGGTGATGGCGGTGATGGGCGCGCACGCCGCGGACAACTTCCCCTCACTGTCCTGCCTGATCCTCAACGGCGGCCTACAACTGCATCCCGCCGTCGCCAAACTGGTCGACGGGCTCAAGCTGCGGTTGCCGGTCATCGCCACCGACTCGGGCACCTATGACACCGCTCGGGCGGTGGCCAAGGCCCGCGGCCGGGTGACGGCGGCCTCCACCCGCAAGATCGACACCGCGCTGGCCCTGATGGAAAACCACGTCGACACCGCGGATCTTCTTGCACAGCTGGCCATTCCGATCCCCGAAGTGATCACCCCGCAGATGTTCACCTATCAGCTGCAGGGCCGGGCCCGCGGGAATCGTCAACGCATCGTGCTGCCCGAGGGCGACGACGACCGGATCCTGCAGGCCGCCGGCCGACTGCTGGCGCACAAGGTGGCCGATCTGACCATCCTCGGTGACGAATCCGCGGTCCGGGGCCGCGCCGCCGAACTGGGCGTCGACCTGGACGGGGCTCAGGTGATCGACCCGCGCACCAGCGAGCTGGCCGACCAGTTCGCCCAGCAGTACGCCGAACTGCGCCGCAAGAAAGGGGTCACCGTCGAACAGGCCCGCGAGATCATCCACGACGTTTCGTATTTCGGCACCATGCTGGTGCACAACGGCATGGTCGACGGCATGGTTTCTGGGGCGGCACACACCACCGCGCACACCGTGCGGCCCGCTTTCGAGATCATCAGGACGGCACCGGGGGTTTCCACCGTGTCGTCGATCTTCTTGATGTGCCTGGAGGATCGCGTGCTCGCCTACGGTGACTGCGCCATCGTCCCCGACCCGACGTCCGAGCAACTCGCCGATATCGCCATCTCCTCGGCGCGGACCGCCGCCCAGTTCGGCATCGACCCACGCGTCGCGATGCTGTCCTACTCCACCGGCACGTCGGGCACCGGGGCCGATGTCGACAAGGTCAGGGCGGCAACCGAACTCGTCCGGGAACGCGAACCCAGCCTGCTGGTGGAGGGCCCCATCCAATACGACGCCGCGGTCGAACCGTCCGTGGCGGTCACCAAGATGCCGGATTCGCCGGTGGCCGGCCGGGCCACCGTGCTGATCTTCCCCGACCTGAACACCGGCAACAACACCTACAAGGCGGTGCAGCGCAGCGCCGGCGCCATCGCCATCGGGCCGGTGCTGCAAGGGCTGAACAAGCCGGTCAACGACCTGTCCCGCGGTGCGCTGGTGGAAGATATCGTCAACACCGTGGCGATCACCGCGATTCAGGCGCAGGGCACCCGCTGATGTCGGTACTGGTGCTCAACTCCGGCTCGTCGTCGGTCAAATACCAAGTGGTGCAGCCCGATTCCGGTACCTCGTTGTGCACCGGCATCGTCGAACGGGTCACCGACTACAGCGTCGCCCTGCGTCAGGTGTTCGACGGCGTGACCGCCGCGGGCATCAGCACCGACGATCTGGTGGCGGTCGGGCACCGAGTGGTGCACGGCGGTGTGCGTTTCTACCAACCGACGGTCATCGACGACACCCTGCTCGCCGAGCTGGAGAAGCTGTCCCCGCTGGCCCCGCTGCACAATCCGCCCGCACTGCTGGGCATTGCCGAAGCCCGCAAACTGCTCCCCGGCCTGCCGCACGTCGCGGTGTTCGACACCGCCTTCTTCCATGACCTGCCCGCCGCTGCGGCCGAGTACGCCATCGACCGGGATGTGGCGCGGCAGTGGCACATCCGGCGCTACGGATTCCACGGCACGTCCCACCGTTACGTCAGCGAACAGGCGGCAATCTTCCTGGATGCGCCGCTGGAATCGCTGAATCAGATTGTGCTGCACCTGGGTAACGGTGCCTCGGCATCCGCTGTCGCCGGCGGCAGGCCGATCGACACCTCGATGGGCCTGACCCCGATGGAGGGGCTGGTGATGGGCACCCGCTCCGGTGACCTGGACCCGGGCATCATCACCTACCTGTGGCGCACCGCCGGCATGACGGTGCAGGACATCGAGACCATGCTCAACCGCCACTCCGGCGTGCTCGGACTGGGCGGCGAGACCGATTTCCGCGAACTGCACAAGCGCATCGACGACGACGACGCCGACGCGCGGCTGGCCTACGACGTCTACATCCACCGGCTCCGTAAGTACGTCGGGGCCTACCTGGCGCTGCTGGGCCGGACCGACGTCATCACCTTCACCGCCGGCGTGGGGGAGAACGACGCCCTGGTGCGCCGCGACGCCCTGGCCGGGTTGGCCGCCCTCGGCATCGAACTCGACGAAACCCGCAACACCACAACGCAGCGCGCCGCCCGGCGCATCTCGGCGGACACCTCGCCCATCACGGTGCTCGTCGTCCCCACCAACGAGGAACTGGCCATCGCCCGGGCCTGTGCCCAGGTGATCTAGAAGGTACTCATCGGCCGCACGCTGTTGGCCAGGTCGATCAGCGCGTAGCGGTGGGCCTGGGTGGGCGCCACCCGGGCCAGGCTGCGCAGCGACGCTTCGACGCCGAGCTGCAACCCGTGCTGGGTGAACGGAAAACCGAGAATGTGGTTGGTGCTGGCCGTGTTGTCGGCCAGCCAGTCCATCGCGGTACCCAGCACCAGGGCGCGGATCTGCAGCACGCGCGGTTCGCCCTCCGGCAACGCCTCCACCCGCCGGGCCGCGTCGCGGATCTGGCGTTCGGACACCTCGCTGATCGAACGGCCGGACAGCAGCGTCACCGCACTGGTCAGCCGGGCCGTGGTGAAATGCCGTGAGGTGGCCGGAACCAGGTCCAGGGTGCGCACGGCGTCGTCGCGGTGACCGTCGGCGGACTGCGCACGCGCCAGCCCGAAACCCGCCGAGATGACCCCGTTGTCGGTACGCCACACCGTTTCGTAGAAGCGCCGCTCGTCGGCGCTGCCGGCCAGTTCGGCCGTCGCCGCCAGCGCCACCTTCGGTGCCAGCTCGCCCGGCAGGGTGTCCAGCACCTCGACGAAATACTTGGTGGCCGTGTCGTAATCGGCGGTCAGCAGGGCGGCCACCCCGCGGAACCACGACAGCCGCCAGCGCCAGCCGACCCGCTCCACCCGATCGGCCAGCTGGGCCAGGTCGTCGAGCTTGCGGGTCGCCTTGGCGACATCGCCGAGGTCCAGCAGCGCCCGCACCTCCATCAGTGGCAGTTCGAGCGACTGGGACAGGTCGATCCCCTCGGAGTCCAGGGTGCCGTGCCGGGCCGCGCGCAGTGAATCCAGGGTCTGCACAGGCTG
This sequence comes from Mycolicibacterium sp. J2, assembly GCF_026240945.1. GTDB lineage: Bacteria > Actinomycetota > Actinomycetes > Mycobacteriales > Mycobacteriaceae > Mycobacterium. The sequence continues at coordinate 236,041 of NZ_JAPFPY010000001.1, read as the reverse complement.
ACTGAGCACCGTCGCGGACAGGATCGGGGCGCCGACGTCGGCCGGGTCGACCAGCGGCACCTGCAGCGCCTTGACGATGTCGGGTGCGGTCAGCTTCGCCGAGTGCACCTGCCCGTCCAGGTAGACATCGGTGTGCGCCACCAGCAGGTCCACCCCGAACGTCGACCGGGGCGGGCTGAACACCGTCGACAGGCCCGGCCGCGGCACCCCGGTGTCCTGCGCGACCACTTCACGCAACACGCCCATCAGCTGCCCGGACATCTCCTCGGCGCTGGTGAACCGCCGGGCCGGATCCGGGTCGATGGCCCGGCGCAGCAACCGGCCGAACGAGTCGTACTTGCGCAGCACCGGATCGTCGTCGGGCAGGCCGTCCACATAACGGCCCTTGCGGGTGCGCAGCTTGAGGGTCAGCGCGGCCAGGGTGCGCCCCACCGTGTAGATGTCGGTCTGCACCGTCGGCCCGGTCCGGATGATCTCCGGGGCCTGGTAACCCGGTGTGCCGTACAGGAACCCGAACGAATTGATCCGCGACACCGCACCCAGGTCGATGAGCTTGAGCTGCTCCTCGGTGACCATGATGTTCTCGGGCTTGAGGTCGTTGTACACCAGGCCCAGCGAATGCAGGTAGCCCAGCGCGGGCAGGATCTCCAGCATGTACGCAATGGCTTGGGCCACCGGCAGCTTGGTGCCCTTGCGCTGTTTCAGCGACGTTCCGCCGACGTACTCCATGACGATGTAGCCGACCGGGTCGCCGTGCTTGTCGTCGTGTTCGACGAAGTTGAAGATCTTCACGATGGCGGGGTGGGTGACCTCGGCCAGGAACTGGCGTTCGGCCATCGCGGTGGCCTGCGCCTCGGCATCGCCGGAATGCACCAGGCCCTTGAGCACCACCGGGCGGTAGTTCACGTTGGTGTCGAAGGCCAGATACACCCAGCCCAGGCCGCCGTGCGCGATGCAGCCCTTGATCAGGTACTGGTCCACCACCATGTCGCCCGGGCTGAGTTGCGGCAGAAAGGAATACGCGCTGCCGCAGTACGGGCAGACCCCTTCGGAGCGGGCCGGCCCGTCCTTGGAGGCCCGGCCCACCGGCTTCCCGCAGTTCCAGCAGAACCGCTTCGACTCGGCCACCACGGGATTGGTCATCAACGCCGCGAGCGGGTTGCGTTCGGTCACCCGGGGAATCTCGACGAGACCGCCGCCGAGGCGCCGGGTCGGCGACCGGGGGCGGGTCACCGTCGTCATCCGCTCGTTGGGCTCGGTGGTGGCCGAGCCGGCCGAGGCCCGCGACGTCCGGCTGGTGTCGCCGAAATCCGGGCGGTAGACGGCCTGGGTGGCCATCGGCCGCACCGTTGCCGCGGACTCGTCGTCGAAATCCTCGAACTCCTCCAGGTCGGCCAGGCTGGCCGGCCGGGTGCCCGGATCGTCCATCTCCGGATCGCTCATCAGTCCACGTACCTTGCGACCGGCGGTGCGGGCGTCGGGCCCAGAACGGTCAACCACTTGCGGTACAACGTGTTCCACGTCCCGTCCCGGCGGATCCGGTCCAGCGTGCCGTTGACGAAGCGGACCAGACCGGGATTGTCCTTGTTGATCCCGATGCCGTAGGGCTCCTCGGCCATGCTCGGGCCGACGATGTGCAGGTACGGGTCCTGGCTGACCAGTCCGGCCAGGATGGTGTCGTCGGTGCTGACCGCGTCGACCTGCCGCTGCTGCAGCGCCACCAGGCAGTCCGCCCAGGTCACGGTCTCCAGGATGACCGGCGGCGGGACGATCTGCTTCACCCGGTCCAGGGAGGTGGTGCCGGTCGCCGCGCACACCCGCTTGCCGCCCAGATCGGCGGCCTGCCGGATCCGGGAATCCCGCGGCGCCAGGATGCGCTGGTTGGCCGACAGGTACTCGGTGGAGAACGCCACCAACTGCTTGCGCGCGCAGGTGATGCTCATGGTCTTGACCACGATGTCCACCTGGTCGTTCTGCAGCGCGGTGAGCCGGTCCGCCGAGGACAGGATGCGGTACTCCACCTGCGAGGGGGTGCCGAAGATGTCGCGCGCGACCTCACCGGCGATGTCGACGTCGAACCCGGTGATGGTCCCCGTGATGGGATCGCGGAACGAGAACAGGTTGGAGCCGATGTCCAGCCCGACGATCAGCCTGCCGCGGTTGCGGATCTTCTCGACGGCCTCCTCGGCCTGCCTGCGGTCCGGGAACGGGCGCAGGCTGGCGGTGCGGTCACAGTGTTCGTTGGTCGCCGGGGCTTCGGGCGACGGGTCGGGCGCCAGTTGCTGCATGCCGGCCGGGGTCGGCGGGGCCAGCGTGACCTCGGGCAGCGGCGCGGCGGGCGCGGCCTGCTCGCAGCCGGCCAGCACGGCGGCTGAGGCGAGCAGGGCGAGCAGCACCCGAGCGTTCATCACGCCTGTTCTGTTCTTCGCGCGAGCGCTCATCACCGGTACTCACTCAGCCGGGGCCACAGGCCCAGTGTCACCGCGACGGCGGCGAGCACGCTCAGCGCAGCGGCGCCGAACGTCGCCCCCGACAGCACCCGCCGGGCGTTGACGATATCGGTGCGCAATTGGTTGCGGCTGTCCTCGATGCCCTTGGTCAGCGCGGCGTCCAGCTTGCCGAAGGCCGGGGTGGAGTCGTCCTCACCGGTCCCCAGCGCCACCTGGGTGGCGGCCTGGTAGTCGCCGACGGCGATGTAGGCGTTGATCCGGTCGTCGGCGGCGCGCCACCGCCGCAGCAGCTGTTCGGCGTCGGCGAGCTCACCCTTGTTCTTGGCATCGCTGGCCAGATAGATCGACAGCTGCTGCTGCATGGCGTCGATGCGCTGATAGTAGGACTGCTTGCGGATGTCCTCGTCGCCGCGCCGGACCAGGGCCAGCGTCTCGTCGGCGCGGGCCTGCTGCGCCGTGATCGCCATCGTGGTGACCGTCTTGAGCGACTGCGCCGCAGTATTTTTCGCGCTGCGACTGTCGGCGGTCGAGATGACCAGTGCGGTACCCACCCAGACCACCATAATCAGCACCGCCAGTCCGCCCGCGACGAAACCGACGTTGATCCGCCGTCGGGTCCGCCGGGTCAGCCAGCGGTTGGCGAACAACCCGAACAGGATGGTCGCCAACACCACGATGATGACCGAGGCCGGGATCCGGGCCGAGGCGGCGGTCTCGGCGTCGACGCGGGCCGAGGTCGCCTCGTACAGCCGCTGGGCGTCGGGCAGGATCTGGGTCTGCATCAGCGCCGAGGCCTCGGACAGATAGGACGAACCGACCGGATTCCCGGCCCGGTTGTTGGTCCTGGCCGTTTCCACCAGGCCGGTGTAGACCGCCAGCTCGGCGTTGACCCGGCCGAGCAGCTGGATCATCGGCTCGTCGGTCAACCCACTGGATGCCCGCGTCACGGCCACCGCGGCATCGGTGATGGCCTGCTCGTAGCGCTGCCGGACATCGGTGGGTTCGGCGCCGGCGATGAACGCCGTCGCGGCGGCCGCGTCGGCCACCGACAGGGTGGTGTAGAGCTGGCCGGCCGCGAACGCCAGCGGTTCGGTGTGGTCGAGCACCGTGGTCAGCGCCTGCTGCCGGTCGTTGACCGTCCGCGAGGTGGCGAACGCGCACGCGATGACCAGCGCGCACAGCACGACGCCGATCGTCAGGATGCGGCCCGGCGTGGTCCACAGGAACCACCACCGCGGATGCCCCCCGGCGGCCGGCGACCGTGACGCCAGCGGTTCGGTCGACGGGTGCGCCAACTCCACGGTCACGGGTGCGCGGACCTCCCTCACAACGCGATCGGTGTGCGATTAATGAAAGTCTAAGAGAGATTGGAGTGACGTGTGGGAATTCGTGGCCCCTTATCCTGAACCTGTGCGTGGCGACGGTGACGGCTGGGTGATGTCCGACGGCGGCGCGCACTACTGGGGCCGCCACGGCGCGGCCGGATTGCTGCTGCGTGCGCCGGCTCCCGGCGGGGTCGCGGCGGTGCTGCTGCAGCACCGCGCCCCGTGGAGTCATCAGGGCGGCACCTGGGGTTTGCCCGGTGGCGCCCGCGACAGTCACGAGTCGGTCGAGGAGGCCGCGGTCCGGGAGGCCCACGAGGAGGCCGGCCTGGAGCCCACGATGATGACGGTGCGCGTCGCGGTGGTCACCCATCAGGTGCCCGGCTGGTCGTACACCACCGTCATCGCCGACGCCGCCGAACTGCTGATCACCACGCCCAACCGGGAGAGCGCCGAGCTGCGCTGGGTGATCGAGGACGAGGTCGCCGACCTGCCGCTGCACCCCGGCTTCGCGGCCAGCTGGGACCGGCTGCGCAGCCTCGCCGCCGGCATCCCGCTGCTCAGGCCGTGAGCGCGTCCTTGAGGTGACGCGCGGCGGCCCGCGGGTCGTCGGCGTCGGTGATGGCACGCACCACCACGATCCGGCGCGCCCCGGCGGCCAGCACCTCGGGCAGCCGGTCGGCGTCGATCCCGCCGATGGCGAACCACGGCTTGGCCGGTGCCAGCGCGGCGGTGTGCCGGACCAGATCCAGCCCCGGTGCCGGGCGGCCCGGTTTGGTCGGGGTCGGCCAGCACGGCCCGGTGCAGAAATAGTCGACCGGTTCGGCGAGCGCGGCGGCCACCTGCTGCTCGTCGTGCGTGGAGCGGCCGATCAGCGGTTCGGGGCCGATGATCGAGCGGGCCACCTCCAGCGGCAGATCGTCCTGCCCGAGGTGCAGCACGTCCGATCCCGCGGCGCGCGCCACGTCGGCGCGGTCGTTGACCGCCAGCTGGGCGCCGTGCCGGCGGGCGGCGTCACCCAGGATCTCCAGCGCGGCGAGTTCCTGGCGCGCTTCCAATCCCTTGTGTCGCAGCTGGATGATGTCCACCCCACCGGCCAGCGCTGCGTCGGCGAACTCGGCGAGGTCACCGCGCGCCAGCCGGGCGTCGGTGCAGAGGTACAGCCTGGCATCGGCGAGGCGGGCGCGTGCATCCACAGCGCCGAGGTTATCGGGCGGGCCGAGTACCCTGGACACCCGACGCGGGAGTCCCGGGACCGGGGCTGAGAGTGGGCCAATCACCGGCCCTGACCGTTGCACCTGATCCGGGTCATGCCGGCGAAGGGAGAGGGAATGTCTGAGCGTGCACTGGCCGTGATCGGCGGCGGCGTCATCGGCCTGTCGGTCGCGCGCCGCGCCGCACAGGACGGCTGGTCGGTCCGGGTGCACCGCACCGATGCCCGCGGGGCGTCGTGGGTGGCCGGCGGGATGCTCGCCCCGCACAGCGAGGGCTGGCCGGGCGAGGACGCCCAGTTGGCGCTGGGGCTGGAATCGCTCAAGCTGTGGCACACCGGCTTCCTGGACGGGCTGCCCGGCGAGGTGGTCACCGCCCGGGAATCGCTGGTGGTGGCGGTGGACCGGGCCGATGTCGCCGACCTGCGCACCGTCGCCGAATGGCTGTCGGTGCAGGGACAGCCGGTGAGCCCGACGACGGCGGCCCGCGATATCGAGCCGCTGCTGGCCCAGGGCATCCGGCACGGGTTCGTGGCCGAGACCGAGCTGGCGGTGGACAACCGCCGACTGGTGCAGGCGCTGGAAGCGGCGTGCACCGCGCTCGGTGTGCAGTGGGCGCCACCGGTCACCGACCTGACCGAGGTGCCGGGGTTGCGGGTGATCGCCAACGGCATCGACGCCCCGGCGCTGTGGCCGGGCCTGCAGGTGCGCCCGGTCAAGGGGGAGGTGCTGCGGCTGCGCTGGCGCAAGGGCTGTATGCCTATGCCGGACAGGGTCATTCGGGCCAGGGTGCACGGCAGGCAGGTGTACCTGGTGCCGCGCCCGGACGGCGTGGTGGTCGGCGCCACCCAGTACGAGCACGGCCGGGACACCGCACCGGTGGTCACCGGTGTGCGCGACCTGCTGGACGACGCGTGCGCCGTGCTGCCGGCGCTGGGGGAGTACGAACTGGCCGAGTGCGCCGCCGGATTGCGGCCGATGACCCCCGACGGGCTACCGATCGTCGGCAGGCTCGACGAACGCACGCTGGTGGCCACCGGTCACGGGCGCAACGGATTCCTGCTGGCGCCGTGGACCGCCGAGCGGATCGCCGCCGAATTGGCACAGGGTTAGGAGCACGATGATATTGCTGGTCAACGGCGAGGAAGCCGATGTGCGGGACGCGATCACCGTCGGAGAACTGGTGAGCGACTTGGGCTTTCCGGAGAAGGGGATCGCCGTGGCGGTCGACTGGGAGGTGCTGCCGCGCTCGGCGTGGGACACCGTGCTCAACGACGGCGCCCGGGTGGAGGTCGTGACGGCGGTGCAGGGTGGCTGATTCGGCGGGCAAGCTGACCATCGCGGGCCGGGAGTTCGGTTCCCGGCTGATCATGGGCACCGGTGGCGCGGCCAACCTCGCCGTCCTGGAGGAGGCGCTGATCGCCTCAGGTACCGAGCTCACCACGGTGGCGATGCGCCGCGTCGACGCCGAAACCGGCACGGGGGTGCTGGATCTGCTCAGCCGGCTGGGCATCACCCCGCTGCCCAACACCGCGGGCTGCCGCGGCGCCGCCGAGGCCGTGCTGACCGCGCGGCTGGCCCGCGAGGCGCTCGGCACCGAATGGGTGAAACTCGAGGTCATCGCCGACGAGCGCACGCTGCTCCCGGATGCCATCGAATTGGTCAGGGCCGCAGAACAACTCGTCGACGACGGCTTCGTCGTGCTGCCCTACACCAACGACGACCCGGTGCTGGCCCGCCGGCTCGAGGACACCGGCTGCGCGGCCGTGATGCCGCTGGGCTCGCCGATCGGCACCGGGCTGGGCATCGCCAACCCGCACCACATCGAGATGATCGTGGACCGGGCCGGGGTTCCGGTGATCCTGGACGCCGGCATCGGCACCGCCAGCGATGCCGCGCTCGCCATGGAACTCGGCTGTGACGCCGTGCTGCTGGCCACCGCCGTCACCCGGGCTGCCGACCCGCCGGTGATGGCCGCGGCGATGGCCTCGGCGGTCACCGCCGGCCACCTGGCCCGCCGCGCCGGCCGGATCCCGAAACGTTACTGGGCGCAGGCGTCGAGCCCCGCCGTCCCGTGATCGAACTGACCGGCCTGACCAAACGCTTCGGGCGCACCACCGCCGTCGACGACCTGACCTGCACCGTCGAATCCGGGGTGGTCACAGGGTTTCTCGGCCCGAACGGGGCGGGCAAGTCGACCACCATGCGGATGATCGTCGGGCTGGACCGACCGACGGCGGGCACCGCGACCGTGCTCGGCAAGCGCTACCCCGAACTCACCCATCCGCTGCGCACCGTCGGTGCGCTGCTGGATGCCCGGCAGGTACACCCGAACCGGTCAGCCCGCGCGCACCTGCGCTGGATCGCGGCCAGTAACCGGATCCGCGCCGACCGGGTGGACGAGGTGCTCGACACCGTCGGACTCACCGAGGTCGCCGACAAGCGGGCCGGGACGTTCTCGCTGGGCATGAGCCAGCGGCTGGGCATCGCGACGGCGCTGCTGGGCGATCCGCAGGTGCTGCTGTTCGACGAGCCGGTCAACGGGCTGGACCCCGAGGGCATCCGGTGGGTGCGCACCTTGATGCGGACGCTGGCCGCCGAGGGCCGCACCGTGTTCGTGTCCAGCCACCTGCTCGCCGAGATGGCCAACACCGCGGACCGGTTGGTGGTGATCGGCCGGGGCCGGCTGGTCGCGGCCACCTCGATGGACGAGTTCCTGGCGTCGTCGGCCGATGTTCTGGTCCGCAGTCCGCAGGCCGACCGGCTGACCGGGGTGTTGACCGCCGAGGGGCTGTCGGTGACCGGCGACGGCACCCGGTTGCGGGTGGCCGCGGCGACCACCGAGCGGGTCGGTGACCTGGCCGCCCGGCACGGCATCACCTTGCACGAGCTGACGGCGGTGCGCACCTCGCTGGAGGAGGCGTACCTGAACCTGACCGATGACAGCACCGACTACCGGGCCGGCCGATGACCATCACCAGCGAATACCTCAAACTCCGCAGCACCCCGTCGCCGCTGTGGTCGGCGCTGGCCGCCGTGGCGCTCAGCCTCGGCCTGGCCACCGCCATCCCGCGGCAGCCCGAACTCGGGGCCGCCATGTTCGGCGTGCCGGTGCTCATGGTGCTCTCGGCGCTCACCGTCACCGGCGAATACCGCACCGCGATGATCCGGACCACCTTCCTCGGCACCCCCAACCGGGTGCGCGTGCTGGCCGCCAAAGCGATTGTCGCCGCGGCGTTCTCCGCGGTGGTGAGCGCCGTGGCCACCCTCGGATCCTTCGTGCTGGCCACCGGCGCGCCGGGGTGGCCGACGGTGGGCGCGGTGACGCTGTACGCGGCGCTGGGGGCGGTGCTGGCCGTCGGGCTGGGCGCGGTGGTGCGGCACAGCGCCGCCGCCGTGGCGGTGTTGCTGTTGTTGCCGTTCGTGGTGGAGCCGCTGGTCGGGGTGAGCCCGCAGCTGGGTTCCCGCGTCGGCCCGCTGCTGCCGTTCACCAACGCCAACGCGTTCACCGGTGTCACCTGGATCCAGAGTTTCACCATGTGGTGGGGGCCTGCGGGTTCGGCGCTGTACTTCGCCGCCGTCGCGGCGGCCGTGTTCGCCGTGGCCGCCGTGCTGGTGAGCCGCCGGGATGCCTGAACGGCGTCCGCTACCGTGGGGTCCTATGCGGCTCAGATCACAGGCGGCCCTGTTCACGGTCGTCGCGTCGGTGCTCGTCGGCTGCGGCCACCAGCAGCCCGCCCCGCCGGCACCGGCCACCCCGGAAACAGCCGCATCGGAGTACGCCGCAACCATCCGGGACCGGGTCACCGCCGATGCGATGATGGCCCACCTCACCAAGCTGCAGCAGATCGCCGACGCCAACCACGGCACCAGGGCGATGGGCACCCCCGGTTACCAGGCCAGCGTGGACTACGTCGCTGACGCACTGCGCGACAAGGGTTTCGATGTACAGACCCCCGAGTTCGAGGTGCGCCTGCCGTTCGCCGAGGAGCCGGTGCTCACCGTGTCCGGCGCGCGGGTGCCTGCCAAACCGCTGAACTACACCATCGGCACACCCGAGGGCGGGGTGCGCGGGCCGCTGGTCGCCGCGCGTGCCGACGACAGCCCGGGCTGTGCCGAATCCGACTACGACGGCCTACCGGTCCGCGGTGCGGTGGTGCTGGTGGATCGCGGCACGTGCCCCTTCGGTGACAAACAGGCCAACGCCGCCAAACGCGGGGCGGTGGCGCTGATCGTCGCCAACAACGTCGACGGTGACGAATTCGGCGGTACCCTCGGTGAAGACACCGACGTCCAGATCCCCGTCGTGAGTGTGACCAAGGCCGAGGGGGCCCGGCTGCGCGCCGCGCCCGGGCCGGTGAGCCTGACCATGAAGGCCGGTGTCAACATCGATCGCACCCGCAATGTCATCGCGCAGACCAAGACCGGCTCCACCGCCGATGTGGTGATGGTCGGTGCCCACCTGGACAGTGTTCCGGAAGGCCCGGGTATCAACGACAACGGCTCCGGGGTGGCCGCCGTGCTGGAGACCGCGCTGCAGATGGGCAGTTCACCCGATGTGCGCAATGCCGTTCGGTTCGGCTTCTGGGGCGCCGAGGAACTGGGCGTGGTCGGCTCCGACAACTATATCTCCACGCTGGGTGTGGACCAGCTCAAAGACATTGCGCTGTATCTGAATTTCGACATGCTCGGCTCGCCCAACCCCGCCTACTTCACCTACGACGGTGACCAGTCGCTGCCACCGGACAAGGACGGGAACGTACCCAGGGTGCCGGAGGGATCGGCCGGCATCGAACGCACCCTGGTGGCCTACCTGGACGCGGCGGGAAAACCGGCCCGCGACACCTCATTCGACGGCCGCTCGGACTACGACGGCTTCACCAAGGCCGGGATCCCGTCCGGTGGGTTTTTCTCCGGCGCCGACGAGAACATGACCGAGGAACAAGCGCGACTCTGGGGCGGTAAGGCCAACCAGCCGTTCGACCCGAACTATCACAAGGCCACCGACACGCTCGACCATGTCGACCGCACCTCGCTGGACATCCAGGGCAAGGGTGTCGGCTATGTGGTCGGGCTGTACGCCCAGGACCAGCGGGGCCGCAACGGCGTTCCGGTCCGCGACGACCGCACCCGGCACCCCCTGTCCGGCTCATGAGGCGGCTGCTCGCGGTCGCCGTCACCGCCGCGGCGCTGGCCGCGTGCTCGTCGGCCGCCACGCCCGCGCCGGTGACGGCCCGCGATCTCGCCGACCGGGTGACCGCCGATGCGATGTACACCCATCTGAACAAGCTCAACGAGATCGGTGGCCGCCAACCGGGCACACCGGGTTTCGACGCCGCCGTGGACTACGTCGCCGGTGTCTTGCGGGACAACGGTTTCGACGTCCAGACCCCGGAGTTCGAGTGGCTCGACGCCGGTGACCCCGGCGCACCCACGCTGGAGGTGGCCGGCAGGCGGTATCCCGTCGACCAGGGCTCGCCGCTGGTACCCACCCCGGCGGGTGGGCTCACCGCGGTGAGCATCCGGCCGGTCAAACCGGCGGGCTGCACGGCGGCGGACTACCGCGGTGCCCCCAGCGTCCGAGGGGCGCTGGTGATCGTCGACGCCCTCGGTTGCTCGGTCGTCGACAAACAGGACGCTGCGGTGGCCGCCGGCGCCGCCGGGCTGCTGGTGGTGGCCACCGACGGCGTGCCCGGCCTGTTCCCGCCGGGGTACTACCAGCAGCTCAAGGTTCCGGTCGCGATCATCGACCGCACCGCGGACGCCGCGCTGCGGCGCACCAACGCACCCGTGCGCCTGACCCTGGACGGCAAGGCCACGCTGGCGCGCTCGCGCAGCGTCATCGCCCAGACGCACACCGGGGACGCCGGCAACGTGATCGCCGCCGGGGCGCAGCTGGACAGCGCCCCGAACAGTCCGGGGATCAACGACAACGGCACCGGTGTGGCGGCGCTGCTGGCCACCGCGACGGCGCTGGGCTCCCGGCCGGCCATCGCCAACGCGGTCCGGTTCAGCTTCTGGGGATCCGAGAATCTCGGCGCGGCAAGCAAATACCTGGCCGGTCTGGACGCCGGGCAACGAGCCCAGATCGCGCTGTACCTGGACGCCGATACGCTCGGCTCGCCCAACGCCGGCTACTTCACCTTCGACGGCGACCAGTCCGGTCCGGCCAACCCCGACATTCCCGCGGTGCCCGACGGTTCGGCGGGCATCGAGCGCACGCTGGCCGGCTACCTGAATCTGGCCGGTGTCCGCCCGGCCGACATGCCGTTGGACCGGTTGACCGACTACGGCGCGTTCCTGGCGGCCGGGATTCCCGCGGGCGGCGTCACCACCGGGGCGCAGCAGAAGAAGACAGCGGTGCAGGCCCGGCTGTGGGGCGGCAAGGCCGGTGTGCCGTTCGACCCCAACGCCGGCGGACCCGGCGACGGCATCGGCAATGTGGACCGGCGCGCGCTGTCGATCACGGGACCGGCCATCGCGTTCGCCGTCGGCACCTACGCCCAATCCACCGAAGGCCCCAACGGGGTGCCGCACCGCAAACTCTGAGCGAGGCCGCGCACCGGCCCGTCGACACGCGCGGCACCACACCGCACGTGGACGTATGCGAGCCAGGCGATTTCGCCGCATTCACGGTGGTGCTGTGACGGCAAAAGCATCCGGGGATGGAACTCGACGAAGTGACCGACGGCACAATCTGATTCCGGCGCCGCGGTGAACCGCGGGACGTAGCGGCCCGTGGCAAGGGTATGGGAATTAATGTCGCCGAAGTGTCGAATCACAGCACCATCGCCGGAGTTCACGGCGTCCTTCCGCCGCACCGCTACACCCAGGACGAGGTCACCGAGACGCTGCTGGCACTGCCCGGCTACCGGGAGCACGAACCGGTGGTCCGGGCGCTGCACAAGAGCGCCAAGGTCCAGAGCAGGTACCTGGTCCGGCCGATCGAGGAGTATGCCCGGCTCACCGATTTCGGCGAGACCAACAACCTCTTCATCGAGCATGCAACGGATCTCGGGTGCGCCGCGCTGTCCGGCGCCCTGGACGAGGCGGGCCTGCGGCCCGAGGACGTCGACCTGATCATCACCACCACCGTCACCGGGGCGGTGGTCCCCTCCCTGGACGCCAGGATCGCCGGCCGGCTCGGCCTGCGCCCCGATGTGCGGCGGCTGCCGATCTTCGGGCTGGGTTGCGTGGCCGGTGCCGCGGGCATCGCGCGGCTGCACGACTACCTGCGCGGCGCGCCGGACAAGGTGGCGGTGCTGGTGTCGGTGGAGTTGTGTTCGCTTACCAGCAAACACAACCCGTCGATGCCGACCCTGGTGGCCGGGGCCCTGTTCGGGGACGGCGCCTCCGCCGTGGTCGCCGTCGGGCGGGACCGCGCGGAGCGGCTCGACCCGACCGGACCCGATGTGCTGGACTCGACCAGTCACCTGTACCCGGACTCGTTGCATGCGATGGGCTGGGATATCGGCACCAAGGGTTTCGAGATCGTGCTCAGCGCCGAAGTGCCCGCCTTCGTCGGCCGTTACCTCGGTGACGATGTGACGGGTTTCCTTGCCGCCCATGACCTCACCGTGGACGACGTGAGCACCTGGGTGAGCCATCCGGGCGGCCCCAAGGTCATCGAGGCCATCATCGACACCCTCGGCCTGCCCTCGGACGCGCTCGACCTGACCTGGCAGTCACTGGCCGAGGTCGGCAATCTGTCGTCGTCATCGGTGTTGCACGTGCTGCGCGACACCATCCGCAAACGCCCGCCCGGCGGTACCCCCGGTGTCCTGATGGCCATGGGGCCGGGTTTCTGCTCCGAACTCGTCCTGCTGCGGTGGCGCTGATCGCCATGCGAGGCTTTCTCACGCTGATCCTGCTGGTGGCCGTCGAGCGGGTGGCCGAGCTGGTGGTGTCCAACCGCAACCTGGAGTGGAGCAAAGCCCACGGCGGCAAGGAGTTCGGTGCCGGGCACTACCCCGTGATGGTGGCACTGCACACCGGGCTGCTGGTCGGTGCGGTCGCCGAGGCACGGGCACGCAGACGCTGGGTGTGGCCGGCGTTCTGGGTGGTGGTGGCCGCCCAGGCGTTGCGCTGGTGGTGCATCACCACGCTGGGCAAACAGTGGAACACCAGGGTGGTGGTGGTGCCGGGTGCCGCGCGGGTGACCGGCGGCCCGTATCGCGTCATCCCGCACCCGAACTATGTGGCGGTGGTGCTCGAAGGGGCGGCGCTGCCGTTGGTCGGCGGCGCCTGGGTCACCGCGCTGATCTTCTCGGCCGCCAATGCGGCGTTGCTGCGCACCAGGATCCGCGTCGAGAACGCGGCGTTGCAGAGCTTGTCGTGATCGATCTGCTCGTTGCGGGCGGCGGGCCGGCCGGGCTGGCCACGGCGGTGCACGCCGCCCGGGCGGGTCTGGAGGTGGTGGTGGTCGAACACCGCCGCGGCCCGATCGACAAGGCGTGCGGGGAAGGCCTGATGCCGCATTCGCTGGCACACCTGCGGCGCATCGGGGTCGAGCCGCAGGGCGAACCGTTCTACGGCATCCGCTATCTGGACGGCAAGCGCACCGCCGAGGCACGGTTCCGGCACGGCCCCGGCCGCGGCGTGCGCCGGACGGTGCTGCATGCCGGGTTGGCCGACGCGGCGGCCGCGGCCGGGGTGCGGGTGGTGCACGGTGACGTCGGGACCGTCACCCAGGACGGCGAATCGGTCTCGGCGGCCGGCTTCCGCGCCCGCTACCTGGCCGCCGCGGACGGCCTGCATTCACCGATCCGGCGGGCGATGGGATTGTCGGCGGGCGAGGCATCCACACGCAGGTGGGGAATCCGGCGGCACGTGCAGATCGCGCCGTGGTCGGATTGCGTCGAGGTGTACTGGGGACGGGGGCCCCAGGCAGCGGAAGCCTATGTCACCCCGGTGAGCCCGGTCTGCGTCGGAGTCGCCATCCTGAAGTCGACCCGTGGCGGATTCGACGAACACCTGCGCCAGTTCCCCGCCCTGGCGGACCGGATCGCCGGGCTGCCGCACGGCCAGGACCGGGCGGCCGGGCCGCTGCGCCAACGGGTCCGGCACCGCACCGCCGGGCGGGTGCTGCTGGTCGGTGACGCCGCGGGGTACGTCGACGCGCTGACCGGTGAGGGGATGGGGTTGGCGTTCGGCGCGGCCGAACTCCTGGTCGACTGCCTGGTGACCGGCAGCACCGCCGACTACGACCGTCGATGGCGGGCGCTGACCCGGCGCTACCGGTTCCTGACGGCGGCCCTGTTGCAGGCCACCGCCATCGGGCCGATCCGCACCGGCGTCACCCCGGCCTCGGCGGCGCTGCCGGCGGTGTTCTCCCGGATCGTCAATGCACTGGCGCACTAGATTCGCGGCGGCTGGGCGCGCCCAGCAGTCGCATCCCGTGGTACACCACCAGCGCCGCGATGGCGCCCAGCGCGATGCCGGTGAACGTCAATGAGCCGATCTGCCAGGTGAAGTCGGCGATCCCGATGATCAACGGGATGGCCGCGGTCATCTGGTTCACCGGCAGCGAGAAGTCCACGTGGTTGGTCAGCCAGATCCGGATACCCAGCACCCCGACCAGGCCGTAGAGCACGATCGTCGCGCCGCCCAGCACACCGGGCGGAATGGCCGAGATGGTGGCACCGACCTTGGGGCACAACGACAATATGATCGCCACCGCGGCGGCCACCCAGTACGCGGCGGTCGAATAGATCCGCGTCGCCGCCATCACGCCGATGTTCTCGGCGTAGGTGGTGGTGGCCGATCCGCCGCCGGCACCGGCCAGCACGGTGGCCACCCCGTCGGCGGCCAGCGCGCGGCCCAGCACCGGATCCAGGTCCGTACCGGTCATCTGGCCGACCGACTTGACGTGCCCGATGTTCTCGGCGACCAGCGCGATCACCGCGGGCAGGAACAGCGGCAGCACCGACACGTCGAACGAGGGCGTCTGGAACTGCGGTAGCCCGATCCAGGGCGCTGCCGCGATCGCCGCGGTGTCCACCTCGCCGAGCGCCAGCGCCAGCAGATAGCCGATCACCACCGCCAGGAAGATCGCCAGCCGCCCGACCAGTCCCTTGAAGAACGCCAGCGTGCCGACCAGCAGCACCAGCGTGACGATGCCGACCAGCGGGCCCTTTTCGAAGTTGTTCTTGGCCGCCGGCGCCAGGTTGAAACCGATCAGCGCGACGATGGCACCGGTCACCACCGGCGGCAGGGACACGTCGATCCAGTGCGTGCCGACCACGTGCACGACCACGCCGATCACGATGAGCAGCAGACCCACCGCCACCAAACCGCCCAGCGCGCTGCCGGTTCCGTGGGCGGCGACGGCCGCGGTGACGGGCGCGATCACCGAGAAGCTGGAACCCAGATAGCTGGGCAGCCGGTTGCCGGTGATGAGCAGGAAGGCGATGGTGCCCACCCCGGAGAACAGCAGGGTGGTGGCGGGCGGGAAGCCGGTCAGCACCGGCACCAGGAAGGTGGCGCCGAACATCGCCACCACATGCTGGGCGCCGATGCCGATGGTCCGCGGCCAGCTCAGCCTCTCATCGGGGGCGACGACGAACTGACCGTCGTTGCGGGACTCGACGTACTTCCAACGGAGTGTGCTCACGTAGTTGACTACACACCATGAGCGGGCGCCGCGCACAGTATCAGGGGGAGTGGCTGCGCGGTGACGCGCTCGCCGGTGTCACCGTCGCCGCGTATCTGGTGCCCCAGGTGATGGCCTATGCCACGGTGGCCGGGCTGCCACCCGTTGCCGGGCTGTGGGCCTCGCTGCTGCCGCTGGCGGTGTACGCGATCCTGGGATCATCGCGCCAATTGTCGGTGGGGCCGGAATCCACCACGGCGCTGATGACCGCCACCGCGCTGGCCCCGCTGGCGATCACCGACGCCTCCCGCTACGCCGCCCTGGCGGCCGGCTTGGCGCTGCTGGTGGGCGCGCTCTGCCTGATCGCGGGATGGTGCCGGCTGGGCTTCCTGGCCGACCTGCTGTCGCGGCCCGTCCTGGTCGGATACATGACCGGTGTCGCCGTCATCATGATCGGCGGCCAGCTGGGCAAGGTCACCGGGGTGCAGGTGCACGGCGACGAATTCGTGGACCAGATACGGTCTTTCGCGGTCGGACTGGGCGGCGTGCATTGGCCCACGCTGGCCCTCGCGACCGCCGTGCTGGCCCTGCTGGTGGTCATGTACCGGCTGTCCCCGCGGTTCCCCGGCCCCCTGGTGGCGGTGTTGCTGGCCACCGCGGTGGCGTGGGCGCTGGGCTTGCCCGAGTACGGGATCCGCGTGGTCGGCGCCATCCCGGCGGGTTTCGCGGTGCCCGGTCTGCCGGATGTCTCGGTGTCCGACCTCGCGACGCTGCTGGTGCCGGCCTGCGGTATCGCGGTGGTGGCGTTTTCCGACAACGCCCTGACCGCACGGGTTTTCGCCGCCCGCAAGGGTGAGTCCATCGATGCCAACGCCGAGCTGCGGGCGCTGGGCGTCTGTAACCTGAGTGCCGGTCTGAGCCAAGGCTTTCCGGTGAGTTCCAGCGGCAGCCGCACCGCGCTGGGGGATACCGTCGGCAGCCGCACCCAGCTGTACTCCCTGGTGATGCTGGCCACCGTGATCGTGGTGATGATCGCCGGGCGTGGCGTGCTGGAGCACTTTCCCATCGCCGCCCTGGGCGCCCTGGTGGTCTACGCCGCGGTCCGGCTGGTCGATACCGGGGAGTTCCGCCGGCTGGCCCGGTTCCGGCGCAGTGAGCTGATTCTCGCGGTGGCGACCACCGTGGCGGTGCTCGGTCTGGGGGTGCTCTACGGGGTGCTGGTGGCGATCGCGCTGTCGCTGCTGGACATGCTGCGCCGGATCGCCCGTCCGCATGACAGCGTGCTCGGGTACGTGCCCGGCTTGCCCGGCATGCACGATGTGGACGACTATCCCGACGCCGAACCGGTGCCCGGGCTGGTGGTGTACCGCTACGACGCACCGCTGTTCTTCGCCAACGCCGAGGATTTCCGGTCCCGGGCGATGGCCGCGGTGGACCAGGCCGGCGCTCCCGTCGAGTGGTTCGTCTACAACGCCGAAGCCAACGTGGATCCCGACCTCACCGCGGTCGACGCGTTGGAACAGTTGCGGGCCGACCTGACCGCGCGCGGCATCGTGTTCGCCATGGCGCGGGTCAAACAGGACCTGCTCGACGATCTACGGGCCGCGGGTTTCCGGGCCCCGATGTACCCGACGCTGCCCACCGCGGTGGAGGCGTTCCGCAACCGGTAGGCACCCCGCTGGTGGGCCGAAGCCCTCAGCGGTTGCGAATCGCGTTGGCGGCCAGGTAGCCGACGTAGCCCAGCGAGCCGATCTTGGCCAGTTTGCGGGTCTTCGGGATCAGCAGGCCGACGCCGATGGCGGTCTCGATGCCGCCGTTGGTCTTGATGTGGCGATCGGTATCGCGCGGGAACGCGGGCCGGGTGATCGACTCGAACAACTGCGGGGCGACGAAATGTGCGACACCGGTTCCCGCGAAGGCCAGTCCGGTGAGGACGACGGCCGGGGACTTCTTCTTCTCGGACACGGTACCGACGGTACCGCACGTCAATTCTTGAGTGATCCGGTCCTCGGGGTGTCGGTCGTCGCGATGCAGGTGACGGCGCGATCGCCGCGCTTCCAGGACGCCTCGGTCGGATACAGCACGAACATGCCGACCTCGGGATCCTCCATGGCCGCGGACGAATAGGCCTCCAGCGCGGGCTGGCATTTGTCCTGGTAGCCGATGATCTTGTCCTGGCCCGGGAAGTCGTCGCCCGGCACGGTGATGACGGCGAACACCTCGCCCTTGTGCGGTTCGGTGCAGGCGACGGTCTTCACCGACGACACCAGGCTGGAGTCCGACGGGATCTCGCCGAGGCAGTCGCCCATGCCGATCTCGGCGGCGTCCACCACATCGGAGTTCTTGACCAGCAACACGATTGCCACCACGCCGAGGGCGGCCAGCAGCACGAACCCACCGGCGATCAGCCCGATGATCAGACCCCACCGGGTCTTGCGTGGCGGTGGGGGCGGCGCCTGGTACGGGTAGCCGTACCCGTACGAATACGGCTGCGGCGGCGGTGGCGGTGCCCCGTAGGGCGGCTGCGTCATGGAATGACGATAACCGCGGCGGCGACCGCGAGCACAGGAACGTCCAAGGTCTTGGAGGCCAGATCATGCCGGGCGCCGGTGATCTCGACGACGGTGCTGGGCCCGGCGACCAGCGCCGCGGCGGCCCTGATCTCGTCGATGCCGCCGAACGGGTCCGCGGTGCCGTGGGTGAACACCGTGGGCACGGTGATCCGGGGCAGATGCTCGGTGCGGGCCCGCTCCGGCTTGCCCGGCGGGTGCAGGGGATAGGAGAACAGGGTGAGCACATCCGGGCCGTCCGGCCCGGCGGCGACCATGGACGTCATCCGCCCGCCGTAGGAATGCCCGCCGGCGAGCACCGGCCCGTGGCCCAGGCTTCGGGCCCACCCGATCGCCTCGGCGATACCGTCCTGATCGGCGGTGGCCGAGCCCGACGGTGGCCCCTTGGGGCGGCGGCGCCGGTAGGGCAGGTTGTAGCGCACGGCCAGGAACCCGGTGCGGGCCCACTCGTCGCAGATGCGGATCAGCAGCGCGGAGTCCCGGTTGCCGCCGGCGCCGTGGGTGAGCACCACGACACCTTTCGGGGTGCCGTCGGGCTCGTGCGCCACCCCGGCCAGGTCCTCAAGACTCACACTGCAACCTGAACAGCGCATTCACCGGTCCGTGCCCGTGCCCCAACGGGTATGCGGCCCTGAGACATTCGGTGATCCAGCGTTTGGCGAAGGCGACCGCGTCGGGCACGGTGTAGCCGTGCGCCAGCGCGCAGGTGGTGGCCGCGGCCAGGGTGTCGCCCGCGCCGTGGTCATGCCCGGTGTCGACGCGTTCGACGTCGAACTCGTAGAAATCGGTGCCGTTGTACAGCAGATCGGGGCTGTGCGCCGAGGACCGCAGATGCCCACCCTTGACCAGGGCCCAGCGCGGCCCCAGCGCGTGCAGGGCCTTGGCGGCGTCGCGCTGGCTGGCGGGGTCCACCACCTCGATCCCGGTGATCAGCCGCACCTCGTCGAGGTTCGGGGTCACCAGGGTGGCGATCGGGAACAGGTCGTGGCGCACCGAATCCAGTGCCGACGGATGCAGCAGCGGGTCACCGTGCATGGACGCGCACACCGGATCGACCACCAGCGGAATGTCGCCGTCGAGCCCACGCCAGGTGGCGGCCACGGCGCCGATGATGTCGGCCGAGGCCAGCATGCCGGTCTTGGCGGCCTCGATGCCGATATCACCGGCCACCGCCTCGATCTGGCCGGCGATGACATCCACCGGGATCTCGTGAAAGCCCTTGACGCCCACCGAGTTCTGCACGGTGACGGCGGTAACCGCGACACACCCGTGCAGCCCCAGCATCGCGAAGGTGCGCAGGTCGGCCTGGATGCCCGCCCCGCCGCCGGAATCGCTTCCGGCGATGGTCATCACCCGGTGCGGCGTCTGTCCGGGCGGGGTCAACGGCAGAAAGCTCATGAGGTCAAGGGTAGATACACCCGCCCGCGGACGTGAGGAGCGATTCCATCTGAGTCGTGCTCCGCGAACTCCTCCGATTTCTGGTCCATCGCGTCGCGGATGTCCTGGGTGATCCGCATCGAGCAGAACTTCGGCCCGCACATCGAGCAGAAGTGCGCGGTCTTGGCCGGTTCGGCGGGCAGCGTCTCGTCGTGGAACTCGCGCGCGGTGTCCGGATCCAGCGACAGTGCGAACTGGTCGTGCCAACGGAATTCGAAGCGCGCCAGCGACAGTGCGTCGTCGCGTTCCTGCGCCCGCGGGTGCCCCTTGGCCAGATCGGCGGCGTGCGCGGCGATCTTGTAGGCGATCACCCCGTCCTTGACGTCCTTGCGGTCGGGCAGGCCCAGGTGCTCCTTCGGGGTCACGTAGCACAGCATCGCGGTGCCGGCCTGGGCGATGATGGCCGCCCCGATCGCGCTGGTGATGTGGTCGTAGGCCGGCGCGATATCGGTGGCCAGCGGGCCCAGCGTGTAGAACGGGGCCTCCTCGCAGAGCTCTTCCTCCAGGCGCACGTTCTCGATGATCTTGTGCATCGGCACGTGGCCAGGGCCTTCGATCATCACCTGCACGCCATGGGATTTCGCGATCTTGGTGAGTTCACCGAGGGTCTCCAACTCGGCGAACTGCGCGGCGTCGTTGGCGTCGGCGATCGAACCAGGGCGCAGGCCGTCGCCGAGGGAGAAGGTGACGTCGTAGCGGGCCAGGATCTCGCACAGTTCACCGAAGTTCTCGTACAGGAACGATTCCCGGTGCTGCGCCAGCATCCAGGCGGCCATGATCGATCCGCCGCGGCTGACGATGCCGGTGACCCGCTTGACGGTCAGCGGGATGTAGCGCAGCAGCACCCCGGCGTGCACGGTCATGTAGTCCACGCCCTGCTCGCACTGCTCGATCACGGTGTCGCGGTACATCTCCCAGGTGAGTTTGGTGGGATCGCCGTTGACCTTTTCCAGGGCCTGGTAGATCGGCACGGTGCCGACCGGCACGGGGGAGTTGCGCAGGATCCACTCGCGGGTCAGGTGGATATCGCGCCCGGTGGACAGGTCCATGATGGTGTCCGCGCCCCACCGGGTGGCCCACACCATCTTGTCGACCTCTTCGGCGATCGAGCTGCTCACCGCGGAGTTGCCGATATTGGCGTTGACCTTCACCGCGAAGGCCTTGCCGATGATCATCGGTTCGCATTCGGGGTGGTTGTGGTTGGCCGGGATGACGGCGCGGCCGCGGGCCACCTCGTCGCGCACCAGCTCGGCGGGCATGCCCTCGCGTTCGGCGATGAACGCCATCTCCGCGGTGATCTCGCCGGCGCGGGCCCGCTGCAGCTGGGTGCCTCGCTCACGCACCACCCCTGACCGGGGCGGCAGGCCCTTCTCCAGGTCGATGGTGGCGTTGGCGTCGGTGTATGGCCCGGACGTGTCGTACAGGTCGAAATGCTCTCCGGTGGTCAGGTGCACGCGGCGCAGCGGAACGCCACGCGCGGTGTAGACCTTGGAGCTGCCCGCGATGGGGCCGGTCGTCACGGAATCGACGGAAACAGAAACAGTCATCAACAGATCTCCCTACGCCGGCATTACCCGGTCAGGTTCGTACGGTCGACGGCCCTGGCCCTTCGCGGTGCGAAGAATGTGGCCCTTCGCGGTGCGAAGAATGTGGCCTAGCCGTCCTCTCAGCGCACTTGGGTGCGCTCCCGTGTTGGACGGGTTCCAAGTTAGCCGACCTCACCGAGAATGTGAATTGCAGGGAGATCGTTTGGATAGCTAATGTATGTTTTTCCCCGATCTGTAGAGCTGAAGACGGATGACGACTGAGACTGAGCTGACTGCCGAGGCCGAAACCGCCCGCCGCCGCACGCGGATGGACCACGACCACCCCTTCTACAAGTGGGTGGTGCTGTCCAACACGACGCTGGGCATCCTGCTGGCCTCGATCAACGCGTCGATCGTGTTGATCTCGCTGCCCGCGATCTTCCGCGGTATCGGGCTGAATCCGCTGGCCCCCGGCAATGTCAGCTACCTGCTCTGGATGCTGATGGGCTACCTGGTGGTGACGGCCGTACTGGTGGTGCCGTTCGGGCGGCTCGGTGACATGTTCGGCCGGGTCCGCATCTACAACCTCGGGTTCGTGGTCTTCACCCTGGCCGCCATTGCGTTGTCCTTCGATCCGTTCCACCTCGGCGGCGGCGCGGTATGGCTGATCGCCTGGCGGGTGATCCAGGGCATCGGCGGGGCCATGCTGATGGCGTCCTCGTCGGCGATCCTCACCGACGCGTTCCCGGCCAATCAGCGCGGGATGGCGCTCGGGGTGAACATGGTGGCCGCGGTGGCCGGCTCCTTCCTGGGCCTGCTCATCGGCGGAGTCCTGTCCGAGTGGCACTGGAAGGCGGTGTTCTGGGTCGGCGTGCCGATCGGCGTGCTGGGCACCGTCTGGAGCTACCGCTCACTGCGCGAGCTCGGGGTGCGCACCGCGGGCCGGCTGGACTGGGCCGGCACGCTGACGTTCGGGCTGGGGCTGACGGTGCTGCTGATCGGCATCACCTACGGCATCCAGCCGTACGGGGAGTCCACCACCGGCTGGACCAGCCCGTGGGTGCTGGGCGCCATCGTCGGTGGCCTGCTGCTGCTGGTGGCGTTCTGCCTTGTCGAGTTACACGTCGAGTCCCCGATGGTCGATATCCGGCTGTTCCGGTCCGTGGCGTTCGGCATGGGCAATCTGGCCGGGCTGATGTCCTCGGTGGGCCGCGGCGGTCTGCAGTTCATGCTCATCATCTGGCTGCAGGGCATCTGGCTGCCGCTGCACGGTTACAGCTTCGAGTCGACGCCGCTGTGGGCCGGCATCTACCTGCTGCCGGTCACCGTCGGGTTCCTGGTGGCCGCACCCATTGCCGGTTCGCTGTCCGACCGCTTCGGCGCGCGTCCCCTGACGGTCGGCGGAATGCTGTTGATGGCAGCCACTTTCGTGGCGCTGCTGCTCATCCCGGTCAACTTCGACTACTGGGTGTTCGCGGTGCTGGTGTTCCTCAACGGGTTGGGCGGCGGCATCTTCACCGCGCCGAACACCGCGGCCATCATGTCCAGCGTGCCCGCCGATCAGCGTGGCGCCGCCTCCGGGGTGCGGGCCACCTTCTTCAACGCGGGATCGTCGTTGTCCATCGGCATCTTCTTCTCGCTGATGATCGTCGGGCTGGCCGGCACCCTGCCGTCGGCACTGAGCACCGGCCTTACGGATCAAGGGGTTTCGCCATCGGTGGCGCACGACGTGGCGAACCTGCCGCCGGTCGGCAGCTTGTTCGCCGCGTTCCTCGGCTACAACCCGATGGCCGAATTGCTGGCGCCCTATGACGCCCTGCACCAGCCCGGCGTCAACGCCGACGTGCTGACCGGGCAGACCTTCTTCCCGCAGCTGATCACCGAACCGTTCCACTCCGGACTGGTCGTGGTGTTCAGCGCCGCCGCGGTCATGATGGTCATCGGGGCCATCGCCTCGCTGTTCAACCCGGGCCGCTACGGCACGGATCCGGGTGCCGACAACGCGGCCTGATTCGCCCACCTGCTCGCCCAAACTCACCTTTCGGCCACTTTGTGCGAGTACATTTCGGCATTTCGTCGATCTCGGCGTTCGGTTGAACGCGTCGGACACGCCCAAGCGACTTCGATTCGCCAGCTGCTAGGCCACTCCCAACTGTGCCATTGACAAATGACACAGTTGGTGATGACCTAATGGTGTGACGGACACTGAGGTACCGGCCCGCGCCACGTTGCGCGCGGTGGTCTCGGCCACGGCGACCCGCTGGACGCTGGGCTGCCTGACAAGCGTGATCCCGATGACGACGCCGGGGGTGTGGTTCGGCAGGCACTTGATCGCCACCATCATGGCCCTCGGGGGCTCGATGCCCGCGGGTACCAGGATCATCCCGGAATCCGGCGGCGAATGGGTGCTCGGGCCCGGCGTCGAATTCGGAAGGCGTGCAGGCTATTACGTACACGGCAGCGCGTACGTCATCTGCTCGGCGAAAACCCACCGCAAACTGGTCGCCCGGCTGTCCGAAGCCACCGGCCTGCCCTTCTTCGTGGTCGACTACCGGCTGGCGCCCGAACACCGGTTCCCGACCGCGGCGCGCGACGTCGAAGCCGGCTACCGCTGGCTGCTCGCACAGGGCTACCAGGCGTCCGACATCGTCATCGGGGCCGACTCCGCCGGCGGGCACCTGACCTGCGACCTGCTGCTGGCCCACGCCGACGATCCCGCGTTCCAGCCGGCCGGCGTGGTGCTGTTCTCCCCGCTGATCGACCTCACGCTCGGGCTGGCCGAACAGCAGGAGCGCACCCATCGGGATCCGGCGATGTCGGCGGGTGCGGCCCGCAAGATGGTGGGCCTATACACACACGGCCAGGACCCCGCGCATCCGCGACTGCGCCTCGACTTCACCAAAGCGCGGGCGCTGCCGCCCATCCTGATCCAGGCCGGCGGCTTCGAGATGCTGCGAGCCGACGCCCGCCACCTGGACACCGAGCTGCGCAAGGCCGGCGGCCGCAGCACGCTCGAGATCTGGCCCGGCATGGTGCACGTCTTCCAGGCCCTGCCGAACGTGGCGCCCGAGGCCAAAGCCGCGCTGCGCCGCGCGGCGAGCTTCATCACCGGCCAGTTTTCCGACGACCTGCAGGAGATCTGTTGATATTCAACCTGTTCGGCGGCCGCAAACGCACCACCGACGCCAAGGCGGTGGTGACCGGCGCCGGCAGCGGAATCGGCCGGTCGTTCGCGCTCGAGCTCGCCCGCCGCGGCGGCGAGGTCATCTGTGCGGACATCGACGCCGACCGCGCCGCCGAAACCGTCGGCCTGATCGATCGGCTCTGGACGGGCAAGGGCCACGCCGTGCAGTGCGACGTCTCCGACCGCGGCGCGATCGAACTGCTGGCCAAGCAGGCGCAGGACGTCTTCGGTGGCCCGCCCACGTTGGTGATCAACAACGCCGGCGTCGGGATCGGCGGAAAACCGGTCGGCGACATCGGGTTCGGCGACTGGGACTGGGCGCTCGGGATCAACCTGTGGGGTGTGGTGTACGGCTGCGAGGTCTTCACGCCGATCCTGCGCAAGGCCGGCCGCGGCGGGATCATCAACGTCGCCTCGGCCGCGGGCTTCGCGGCGGCACCGTCGATGGCCGCCTACAACGTCTCCAAGGCCGGCGTGATGTCCCTGTCCGAAACGCTGGCCGCCGAACTGGACGGCACCGATATCACGGTGACCGTGCTGTGCCCGACATTCGTGAAAACCAATGTGTTCCAAGACGGGCGGATCACCCCCGGTTCGATGAACCTGAGCCAACAGCTGGCCCGGTGGACCGGCCTGTCCGCCGACAACGTCGCCGCCCGCACCCTCAACGCCCACGACGACGGCCGGCTCTACGTGGTCCCGCAGCTCGACGCCACCGTCATCTGGCACCTGAAACGGCACTTCCCCTCCCTGTACGTCCGCGGCGCCGGGCTACTCGGCCGTCTGCTCCCGGAAAACTGAAAGGCTCAATCATGGCGATGGATCTCGACAACATGCTGCAGATGATCAAGGACAAGCAGTGGGCCCTGGTCGACATCGACTGGGACGCACCGGGCGCCGAGCTCATCGATGCGGACCTGTGGGCCAAGCTCAAACCGTTCATGACCGACCTGATGTGGATCGAGAACGTCGGCGCCCGCGGATTCGCCGCCCTGGCCAAGAAAGCCCCGACCCCGACGCTGAAGAGCATCTACGAACATTTCCACGCCGAGGAGCAGAAGCACGCCAACGCCGAACTGGCGTTGATGCGCCGCTGGGGCATGCTCGAGGACGACGAGATCCCGCCTCCCAGTGTGAACGTGCAGCTGGTGATCAACTGGCTGGACAAGTA
Source organism: Mycolicibacterium sp. J2 (assembly GCF_026240945.1). Taxonomy (GTDB): domain Bacteria; phylum Actinomycetota; class Actinomycetes; order Mycobacteriales; family Mycobacteriaceae; genus Mycobacterium. The sequence continues at coordinate 210,579 of NZ_JAPFPY010000001.1, read as the reverse complement.
CTCCGACGGCATGGACCTGACCTTCCTGGGCACCGTCATCCCGATGCTCGAGGTGGCGCTCGACGGTGCGCTGATCAAGTTCATCACCGACGAGGTCAAGGACCCGGTGGCCCAAGAGGTGTTCAAACGCATCAACTCCGACGAGTCCCGGCATCTGGCGGTGGATTTCGAGGTGATGGACATCATCGGCCACGCCGACATGCGCAAACTGCTCATCAAACTGGTCGGCGGCTGGGTCAAACCCACCTTCCTGGTCGGCGTGCTCAGCTACGTGCCGCTGCTGAACAAGATGCGCGACAACATCGTCGCCATGGGTGTCGACGAGGAGCGCCTCTACCAGGCCATGCGTCGGTTCCAAAGTGTCGGTGAGCGAAGCCAGTTCGCGCGACGGGTGCCGATGTACCGCATCATCTCGTGGCAGGGCCGCAAGGTGATCGACCGGACCTCGAAATACCACTGGATGGCCGATTCACTGGTGAAGATCACCGGCGTGATCCCGATCTCGCTGGTGCGCAACAACCCCACCTGGTCGCAAGAACTGACCTACGAGCCCGTCGCCTAGGAGCCCCTGATGACTGTTTCTGTCGCCATCATCGGTGCCGGCTTCGCCGGTATCGGTGCGGCCATCCGGCTCAAGGACCGCGGTATCACCGACTTCGTGATCTACGAGCGGGACACCCGGGTCGGCGGCACCTGGCGGGACAACACCTATCCCGGTGCCGCCTGCGATATCCCGTCCCGGCTGTACTCCTACAGCTTCGCGCCCAACCCGGACTGGTCGCACACCTACTCCGGCAGCGCCGAAATCCTGCGCTACATCGACGATATGGTCACCGAGGCCGGCCTCGAGCCGCACATCCGCTTCGAGCACACCGTCACCGGCGTGGTCTACGACCAGGCGGCGGGGGAGTGGACGGTCAGCTTCGCCGATCGCGCCCCGGTGCGTGCGCGGGCCGTGATCGTCGCCTCCGGCCCGCTGGCCAACGTGAGCCTGCCCGAGCTCCCGGGCATCGACACCTTCGAGGGCAAGAAGATCCACAGCGCCCGATGGGATCACGGGTACGACTTCGCCGGTAAGAAGGTCGCCGTCGTCGGTACCGGTGCCAGTGCTGTGCAGATCGTGCCGGAACTGGTGAAGGTCGCCGAGTCGGTGAAGGTGTTCCAGCGCACCGCCGGATGGGTGTTGCCGCGGTACAACACCGCGACCGCCGACTGGCTCAAGGACATCTACAAGACCGTGCCGCTGGCCGAGAAGCTGATGCGGTCCGCCTGGTTCTGGGGCCACGAGTCGGTGGCGCTCGGTGTGGTCTGGGACACCCCGTTCACCCGGCTGGTGGAAACCGTCAGCAGGGCGAATCTGCGTGCGCAGGTGAAAGATCCGTGGCTGCGCCGACAACTCACGCCGGACTTCTCCGCCGGCTGCAAACGCCTGCTGATGACCAGTGACTACTACCCGGCCCTGCAGGCGGACAACTGCAAGTTGGTCACCTGGCCGATTGCGCGGCTGTCCCCCAACGGGATTCGGACCGTCGAGGGTATCGAGCACCAGTTCGACGCCATCGTGTTCGCCACCGGTTTCGACGTGTCCAAGACCGGGACGCCGTTCCCGGTCACCGGTGTCGACGGGCGGGTGCTGGCCTCGGAATGGAGCCGCGGCGCCTACGCCTACCGCAGCGTCGCGGTTTCCGGTTACCCCAACCTGTACTTCACCTTCGGGCCCAACTCGGGCCCCGGGCACAGCTCGGCGTTGGTGTACATGGAGGCGCAGATCGACTACATCACCGACGCGATCGGCAAGCTGCTGCAGTTCGGGTGGAAGGCGCTGGACGTCCGTCCCGACGTGCAGGCCCGCTACAACGAGCGGATCCAGCGCCGGCTGCGGTCCACGACGTGGAATTCCGGATGCCAGAGCTGGTATCTGACCGAGGACGGATTCAACGCGACCATGTTCCCCGGTTTCGCCACCCAGTACGTCAACCAGTTGAAGGCACTGGATCTGCGGGACTACCGGATCACCGCCGCCTAGACTTCGATGGTGGCCGAATACCGGATTGACGACCTCGCGCGGGAGGCGGGGACGACGACCCGGAATGTCCGCGTCTACCAAGAGAGCGGGCTGCTGCCGCGGCCGCAGCGCCGCGGGCGGGTCGCCATCTACACCGACAGGCACCTGCGCCAGTTGCAGGCGATCGTCCGGCTGCTCAGCGAGGGCTTCACCGTCAAGCACATCCTGAAGTTCCTGACCGGGCTGCAGCGCGGCGAAGGTCTGGTGGAGGTGCTGGACCTGGAAGAGCTCGGCGAGCTGGTCACCGAACCGTGGTCACACCCGGTGCCCGAGACGATGACCCGCGCGCAGCTGCAGGCCCGACTCGGCGAGCTCAACGCGGCAACCGTGCGCAAGCTGATCACCAACGGGATCATCGAGCCCGCCGAGGACGCGGACACCTATCGGGTGCGGGACCGCCGCGTCATCGACGACTTCGGTAAACTGGTCTCCCGCGGGCTGCCGCTGACGGCGATCCTGAAGACGACAGCGGCGGTGGACAAGAAGCTCGACGAGGCCGCCCGGGCGCTGACCGAAGCCGGCCACGCCGAGGTGGTCCGGCAGCGGGGCACCGGCTGGTATCCGAGCACCGATGTGGAACTGGCGTGGGCCGCCGACCTGATCGACGTCATGCGGCGGGTGGCACGGCGGTCAGCGCACGCCAGTCTGGACCGGGCACTGGACGAGGCGGTGCGCGCCGAGCTACGGCGCTATCAGCAGGGGGAGCAGCAGACGTGAGACGGCTCAGGGTACTCGAGGACATCACCGAACTGCGCCGGTCGGCACAGTTCATCGCGCAGAACATCGCCGAACTGAGCGAGAGCGCGGCCGGCATCAATCGCCACGCCGAGAAGATCGCCGGCGAGATCGCCACCCTGACCGAGGCCGCCAGCGGCATCAACTCCTCCGCGGAGAAGATCGCCGCCGGCGCCAACGCGATCGCCGAGACGCTGCCGCGCATCCAGCGGCTGGCCGAGGTCGTCGACCCGCTGGAGAGCACCGTGGCGCGGCTGGGCTGGGTGGTGGACCGGATACCCGGCGGGAAGCGCACCCAGTCATGACGCCCAGCGCCGCGACCGCCGCGATCACCCGGTTCTGGAGTCTGGCCGCGCCGCTGTACGACCAGCGCTGCCTGCAGCGTTGGGTGTACCGGCCCGCCCAGGACGAGGTGATCGCCCAGCTGCGCCGCCACGGGTCACGTCAGATCGCCGATATCGCCTGCGGCACCGGCATTCTCACCAGCCGGATCCAGCGCGAGTTGCTGCCCGACGAGGTGTACGGCATCGACCTGGCCGACGGCATGCTGGCGCAGGCGCGCAAACGCTCCGACCGGGTGCGCTGGATGTCCGCGCCCGCCGAGACGTTGCCGTTCACCGACGGTTTCCTGGATGCCGTGGTGACCACATCGGCGTTCCACTTCTTCGATCAACCGGCGGCGCTACGGGAGTTCCACCGGGTGCTGCGTCCGGGTGCAGTGGTGGTCGCCACCACGATCAGCCCGAGCGCGCGAGCGGTCGAGACGTTGTTCACCGAGGCCGGTTTCACAATCGCCGATCAGCACCGGGTGCGCCGGCCGTTCTGGACGCCCGTGTCGGACGTCATCACAGTCGGCGTGAAGCCCCCGCAGCCGTAGCGACGACGGCCAACAACACCGTCGCCAGCCCCAGCGCCGCGGCGTGATACCCGTGCACCACCAGCGCGGCGCCGGCCAGGGCGCCGAGGAACATGCCCAGCACCGGAACCAGCCTGCGGCGCGCCTTGCTGCCATGCCCGGACGCGGCGTCCGAGGCGATCCCGGTGAGGGTCAGGGTGAGCACCGTGGTGGTCAGGTCGGGCACCGCCAGGGCCCGCGCCGTCGCGTTCTGCAGCCCCATGCCGATGCCCAGCAAGACGATCAGCGCGCTCAGGCTCCAGCTTCGGTAGGGCGCCGACGCGGCCATGATCACAGCCAGAGCGGCTGCGACGCAGACCAATTCGATGACCGTCGAGGTCAACAAGTGCCGTCGCCGGTCCTCGCCGAGGCGTTTGCGCAGCGACCCGCCGAACGCGGCACCGATCAGAAAGGTGCCGACCGCGAGCAGTAGCGCCCACCAGAGGAAACCCGGCGCACTCGCCAGTGCGAATCCGCTGAACACCACGTTGCCGGTCATATTGGCCACCAGGACGTGCCCCAGAGCCAGGTAGCTGAACGCGTCCACCACGCCGGTGACGACCGTGAGGAGCAGCAGCAGCCGTGGCAGCGGTGCGTTCAACCCCTCGCTCACGTCAGTTCGACCAACACCGGCGCGTGGTCGCTGGGCTGCTTGCCCTTCCGCTCTTCGCGGACAATCTCGGCATGCGTGACGCGGTCCGCGAATTCCAGTGACCCGAGGATGAAGTCGATCCGCATGCCTTGTTTCTTCGGGAAGCGCAGCTGGGTGTAATCCCAGTAGGTGTACACACCGGGACCGGGGGTGTACGGGCGCACGACGTCGGTGAACCCGGCATCGTGGAAGGCGCGGAACGCGGCCCGCTCCGGTTCCGAGACATGGGTGGACCCCTGGAAGACGGCGGGGTCCCAGACGTCCTCGTCGGTCGGCGCGATGTTCCAGTCACCCATCAGCGCTACCGGGCCGGGCCAAGAAGCTGACGAAACACGAAGTGCTTCAAGCCATTCCAGCTTGTAGGTGTAATGTTTGTCGGCCAGCGTGCGACCATTGGGAATGTAGAGGCTCCACAACCGGACGCCGCCGCAGGTCGCCCCGATGGCGCGCGCCTCGGCCAGCCCGTCCCACAACGGCTGGCCGGGGAATCCGATCTCGACGTCGTCGAGGCCCACCCGTGACACGATCGCCACCCCGTTCCACTGGTTCAGCCCGATATGGGCGACCTCGTAGCCCAGCGCGGCGAACGGCATGGCGGGGAACTGCGCGTCGGTGCACTTGGTCTCCTGCATGGCCAGCACGTCGACATCGGCGCGCGCCAGCCAGTCGGTGACGCGGTCGACCCGGGTGCGGATGGAGTTGACGTTCCAGGTGGCTACACGCACGCGAGATCCTTACGCAGGGCCGTGAAATCGGTGATGGTCTTGGTGGTCACCGAAGCGACCGGCCGGGCGTTGCGGCCGGTGGCCTCGGACTTGGACACCATCACCACACCGTCGATATAGGGCTGGATGGTGGTCGCGTTCTGCACGGTGGCCACGATGACCAACTGGAAGCCGAACTTGCGGAACGCCTCCAAAGCCTGAGAGGCGAACTGCGGATCCGACTTGGAGAACGCCTCGTCGAGCATCAGCTGCGCGAAAACCGGGGTGTTGTCCCCACTCTCGGGATTGGCCAGATTGAAGCTGAGCGCACCGGCCAAGCAGAACGCCATCAGCTTCTCCTGCTCACCGCCGGAGTTGTCACCGGCATTGCTGTGCGTGCGGATCAGGTCGTCGGTACGCACATCCCATTCGGCACAGTCGAACGTGAACCGGTTGCGCACGTCCAGTGCATCGCGGGTCCAGTTGCGGTCCTCGGGCGCGGTGCTGGCCAACCGATTCCGCAGCCGCAGGATATCGGCGTACTGCTCCAAGATGGCCTTCTTGTCACCCATGCTGACCTCGGTCACCCGGCGCGAGATCGCCTTGACGATCTCGGTGAGCTCGGAGACGGCGGCCAGGCTGCGCGGGGTGGCCCGCAGCGTCAACCGGGTGCCGCGGTTGAACTCCACCGCACTCAATCCGCCGTTGACGCGGTCGATCTGCTCACTGATCCGCCGGGTCTCCTGCTCGGCCACCCGGTGCAGCGTCAGGATGGCATCGGGGGCCTGTTCGGTGATCAACCGCATCATCCGGTCGTAGGCGTCGGGCAACTCGCGTTCGTCGATGTGCCGGCACACCGCCACGTAATCGTGCACCCGCTCGTCGAGGTCGTCGGAGTCGTTCGGGATGGCGTCCGGGAACGAGGTGTCGAAGGTGGCGATGATGCGGGACAGCTCTTCATGAGAGCGCCTGCGGCTTTCGGTCAGCTGATCGCGCTCCCGGCGGATCGCGGCGAGCAGCGCGTCGCGGTGCGGCTCGGGGTTGAGCAGCTCGAGGGCGACCGGCAGCTCGGCGGCGAACCGGCGCAGCAGCTCGGTGGCTGGCTCGGAGACGGCGGGCGGCGAGAGCCGGTCGGCCAGCTCCAGCAGCTGGGTGCGGCGGCTGTCCAGATCGTCACGCCTGGTCTGGATCGCGCCGCGGCGGGTCATCAGCGTCTGGATGTCGGTCCAGCATTCCTCGGCCCTGGCGCTCAGGGCTTCGATATCCGGGTGGTCGGCCAATAGCAATTCGTACTGTTCGCGCAGCCGATCGGCATGCCCGTCGGCGGTCTCGATGTCGATCTGGCTCCACTGTGGGAACTGTTCGTAGATGGCCTTGCACGCTGCGGCCCGGTCCCGCCACTGCTGGCGTTGGGCGGCAATGTCGTCGGCGGCCTTACGGGCCCGCGCGAAGGTCTCCTCGGCCTCGGCCAGTTCGGTGTGCAGCGCCTCCAGCTTGGCGCTGATATCACCCTGGTAGATGTACTCCGACGGTTTCAGCGGCCTGCGGTCGTCCTTGACGGCAACCCGGTCGGATTCCTTGTAGAGCCCCGAATCGGTGACCGCGCGGCGGAACCGGGCGAACACGTCGGGGGTGTCGACGCAGATATGGTCACCGGCGGCGGCGATCACGTCGAGCGCCTCGGCTGCGCAGGCGTGGTCGGGGTTGACCAGGAACAGCTTGCCCGCCAGCGTATTCGGCTCGGGTGCGGTACCGCTTGCGCTGTTGCGGACATGATGCAGCGCCAGCCGTCCGCGCATGTTGGTCTCGTTGACGAACCGCAACACCTTGGCGTGGTGCCGGTCGGGCACCAGCAGCCGCAGCCCGACGCCGCGTAGCACCTTCTCCACCGCGACGCGCCAACGCTGCTGATCCGGCTGAAGATCGAAAAGCTCTGCCACATAGGGCAGCTCAGCAGGATCGACGCCGATCGAGGTGCAGATGTGGTCGCGCATCGCCACCGCGAACTCGGGCAACGCAGAACCGACCTGCTCCACCCGCTTGAGTTCCTTGGCGGCGTTGTCGCGCATGATGCGGGCCGACTTCTGGGCGTACTCGGCATCGGTCGAGGCATCGCGCCCCCACTCCAGCTTGCCGAGCATCTCGGTGGCCTGTTTGGTGAGCGCCTCACGCAGCTCCCAAAACTCGTCCGCACTATCGGGCACGTCGATGCCCTGCGCGGTGACCAGTTCCTCGAACGCGGCCCGCCGGCGCGACACTTCCTCGGCCTGTGATTCGGCGGCGGTGACCTGGGCCTGCAGCGGTCCCACATTGGAGCTGGCCCCGCTGATCTGGGCGTTGAGCGAATCACCCTCGGCCTTGGCCAGATTCAGCTGACGGGTCAGGTCGGCGTATTCGTTGTCCAACTGGGTGATGGTGGCGTCCAACGCCTCGATCTGGGCCGGGCATTCGCGCAGCCGGACGTGATCGGTGTAGGCGCGCACCATCGGCGGATCGACCAGGTCGATGATGCCCAGATCGCTGGACTCCGAGGCGTAGCGCACCTGGATCGCCTCGATATCGCCGAGGATCTTGCGCTTGCGTTGCGCGACCGCGAGCAGCTCGCGTGCCTCCACCAGCGGATCGATCTGCTTGAGTGCCTCGGGCAGCCGGGCCAGGCTGTCCGGCTCGTCGAGCATGAAGTCGCGGACGAACTGTTCCAACCCGCCAACGCTTTTCAGCGACTTGGCCTTACCGAGCAGCTGCTGGGCGGCATCGGAGGCGCGGATCCCGATGGCGGAGTAGAGCTGAGCCAGGTACTGGGACTCGACCTTGGTGGAGAACCGCCAGTGGTTTTTGAACACACTCGCGTCGAACCGCCCGGCCGCCCATCGGTTGCAGACATCCTCGATGCTCAGGTCGCCGTCGCCCAACACGTAGCGGCTCGACGAATCCGAACGGGATTCGCCGGTCAGCCATTTCAGTACCAGGCCGGTGATGGCACGCCCGGTGTTGCTGCGGTAGGTGACCGCAACCGCAGACCAGGTGGTGCCCTCGCCGCGCAGGTACATCACCTGGCTGCTGCCCCCGTCGCTGCGCTGGCCCCAGGCCCCGCGCACATACTTGTCGACGGTGCGCCGCCCGGCGCTGGAGCCGGCGGCGGTGTTATCGCCGGAGGCGTTGAAGTTGCGCCTGTTGAACGGCAGGAAACCCAGCGAGATCGCGTCCAGCAGTGAGGATTTGCCGCTGCCCGAGGCGCCCGCGATGAGCGCGCCCCCCGGCCCGAAGCTGATGTCGTGGTAGCCGTCGAACACGCCCCAGTTGATGACCTGCAGCCGGGACAGGTGGAACTGCTCACTCATCGCCTGCCCCGCCCTTCAGGAGTGCCTCGAACTGCTGTTGCAGTTCGGTGATCACCGAGGCCGTCATGATGGCGCTGATCACCGGGCTGACCGTATAACTGTCCTCGTCATCGCGGGTCTTACGCAGGATCTCCAACCCGGCCAGCCGTGCGACCGCGGCGTCGATGCGCGCGGCGAAGGTGACCGCGTCGCGGTCGGTGTCGTTGAGCACCCCGGCGAAGAGTCCGTGGATCTCGTCGCGGCTGATGACGAAACTCGCGTCACCGCCGGCGCGCATCATCTGCGCCAGGTGCAGGGCCAGGATGGAGTCGTAGGTCCCCAGCGGTTCCCGGCGCAACAGCTTGACGCCCCGGGCCGACTCGTAGCGGGCCTGTTCGATGAACGCGATCTCCACGCCCTCGGCGATCTGCAACTGCAGGTCCAATTCGGACAGTCGGACCGCCAGATCGGCCCGGTACTCCTTGATCCAGCTGTAGATATCGCTGTCGGATTCGTTGCTGACGTAGCGCCGGGTGAGCAGGTGCTGCAGCGCCCAGCAGGCACGGTCGGGCAGCGCGCTGACGTCGCCCTCGAAGCGGGGCCGACGCTGTTGCGCCGGCGCGGCGGCCCGGCCGGTGCGGTCGACGTCGGGCAACGAGGCGAAATCAACTGGGGTGTCTTCGGTCATGACGACGCAACTCCGGCAATGGGTTCGGTGAACATCAGGTGCGGAACCTCCATCTCGCGGTCGCGGCCGTCGAGCGAATGGAACCGGACGCGCGCCGGTTGGGCATCGCTCGTGCCGGGCTGCTTGAGCGCCCACGACCACAGCACGATCACGTGCCCGAGGTACGGGGTGTCCAGCAACGAGACCGCGTCCGGCAGGGACAGTGGGGCCTCCCGCAGCGCGGTGTTGATCATCGCCGACATCGCCGGGGCGTCCACCTGGGTGGTCAGCGCCGCGAAGGTGGACAGGTCCACGTCGCCCTCGGCGGCGGCCGCCGGTTTCGGCGCGGACAGGTCGTTGATGCGGAAGCTCAGGGCGCCCACCGAACTGATGGTGTGCCGGGCCAGCGGCACGTCGATGTCCAGGCGAGAGTCCGTCAGCGACACCTTGAGCAGGGCCCGGGCCGCGCCGATGGCCTCGTTGAGCTGCCGCGCGATCCCGCGGCTCTGCTCCAGCGTGCCGAACGCGGTGAACCGCTTGACCCGCTGCGCGCAGCGCTGCTGGATGCGTTCCACCTCGTCGATCTGATGTCCGACCAGTTCGAAGAATCCGGCCATCACCTTGCGCAGCGCCGGGTCCAGGTCGGGCAAGGCCCCGGCCACCGCGGCGATATCGCCCTCGAACGCCGTGCGCTGCTCGGGGTCGTTGATCATCCGCAGGAACGCTCGATGCGAATCACGACCGGCGGACTCCCAGGCCTGCTGATAGTCGGCGTACATCTGCCGCTGCCGGTCCCGGTACTCGGTATTGGTCTCGATCGGGTCGTCGAGCGCTGCGGTGGCCTGCTCGATCATGGTGCCGTACAAGCCGATATCGGTGATCAGTCGTTCCATCTGCAATGCGATGGCGCGGGCTTCGTCGTACATCGAGGTGACGTCGGGCTCGGGACGCAACCCGGCGTCGAGTTCTTCCAGTTCCCGGTGCAGGGCCGCGATCTCGGACTCGATGGCGGCCCGGATGCGTACCGGGTTGTTGTCGACGCGGACGGCGACCTGCTTGAGCCGGGAGGCGATGCCGTTGATGGAGCCGCCGGTGGCGATGGTGTCGTTGCGGCGCACGCCACGGACGAAGTCCAGTGCCCGGCGGGCGTCTTGGGTCAGATAGCAGACGTTGCGGTCACCCTTCACGACGCGGTGCAGCCAACCCTGGCTGGCCCACGTCTTGATGAGGGTCAGGCCGGTCTGCTCGAGCTCGTCAAGGTCTTCCAGGTCGCGGTCCAGACGCACCACCAGATCGGTCTCGGGGACCAGCCCGTCGAGCAGGTGCCGCTCCATCAGCGTTGCGTAGACGGCCAGGTTCTGGGTCGCCAGCAGCCGGACCGCGCGCGTGGACTGCACGTCGCGGTTGAGTTGGAGTAACTCATGCATCGGGAAGGAGGCTTTCTGCGCGCAGGTACCGCAGCGTGTGGTGCAGGCGGAAACCCATCGAGTGGTACAGCGTGGCGGCGGGCTCGTTGTCGGCGAGCACCTGTACGTAGGCCCGGGTGGCCCCGTGCCCGGCCGCCCAGCCCAGCAGTGCCGAACATACCGTGCGGGCGTGGCCGCGGCGTCGCGCATCCTCGCTGACCCGCACACAGGAGATGCCCGCCCAGCGGGTGCCGTCCGGGGCTGTCGTCACCGCACCGCGGCCCACGGCGGCATTGTCGCGCGTCGCGAAGGCCAGTTCCCCGTCGACGACGGCCGTGAGTACCTCGATCGGGACGTCGCGCTGGTAGATCGCCAGCCACTGGTCGTCCGGGTGGGACGGGAAATCGGCGGGTGCACCGGCGAGCTCGATATCGCGGACCAGTACACGGGTGGCTTTGATGCCGGGCGTGGTGACCGGTAGCAGTCGGTCGGGCAACGCCAGCCAGGCCGCCAGGTCGCGTGCGGCATACCACTGCTGGATGCCCGCCAGGGCGTGCGTCGTCGCCTCGAAGCGCAGGGGTACCGCCGAATTGGCGCGACTGGTGTACCCCCCGCCGGCGCGCAGCAGCCACCCGTCGTGCCAGTGCCGCTCGGTGCCGGGCCAGGCCAGCGCCGCCGCGTGTTCCAGCGCGCGGATCTCGGAGTTGCGCACCGTGACATGGGACAGTTCGCGCACCGACACCACATCGGCGGGGGCGATGTGCACTGTGTCACCGGACTTGGTTCGTACCGACACCAGGGGGGTGAGCGCTTGGAGCTCGCCGACGACGTCGGACAGGCCGTCGGGCACGCGGTAGCGCAGCGACACCCGGTCGCCGACGGTAGTCATCTAGCGGGCATCAGTGGCCGAACGGGTCGGGATCCTCGCCGGGCATCCAGCTCAGGCCGGGGACACCCCACTTGTTGGCCTTCACCATCCGCTTGGCGGCGCGGGCGTGCCGGCCGATCAGCCCGTCCAGGTAGGTGAAACCGTCGAGGTGACCGGTCTCGTGCTGCAGCATCCGGGCGAACAGGCCGGTGCCCTCCAGGGTGATGGGGGTGCCGTCGGCGTCGAGTCCGGTGACACGGGCCCAGTCGGCGCGGCCCCGCGGGAACGACTCACCCGGCACCGAAAGGCAGCCCTCGTCGTCGTTGTCGGGGTCGGGCATGGTCTCGGGCAGCTCGGAGGTCTCCAGCACCGGGTTGACCACCACGCCGCGCCGGCGCACGGTCTTGCCGCGTTCGTCGGCGCAGTCGTAGACGAACACGCGCTCGGTGCGGCCAATCTGGTTGGCGGCCAGGCCAACCCCGTTGGCGGCATCCATGGTGTCGTACATGTCGGTGATCAGCTCGGCCAGTTCGGCGGGCAGCGCGCCGTCAGGTCCGACGGGAACCGGGGTGGTCGCGGTGTGCAGGACGGGATCGCCCACGATGCGAATCGGTACAACAGCCACGGTTGGCAAGCTTAAGTCAGCCGACTCGCGGGTAACGATCACGCCCGCATTACCGCAGCCGTGATTGAATGAGCGCCGAACAACAGTCTTGTAATTCTTTTGATGATGTCGGAAGGGCCCAAGGAGCGAGATGGACGGCGCTATCGCGCGGACTGAGCAATCCGGGGATGATTCCGAGCCCGCCGATGGCCTGACGCGCCGCGAACACGACATCCTGGCCTTCGAACGCCAGTGGTGGAAATACGCGGGATCCAAGGAAGAAGCCATCAAGGAACTGTTCGGGTTGTCCCCGTCGCGCTACTACCAGGTGCTCAACGCGCTGGTGGACCGCCCGGAGGCGCTCGCAGCCGACCCGATGCTGGTCAAGCGGCTGCGCCGGGTCCGCGCCAGCCGGCAGAAGGCCAAGGCCGCCCGGCGGCTCGGGTTCGAGGTCACCTAGACCGCTAGTCTGGGCTTCGATGAACCAGCGTGACTCCTCCGGGCTGCCTCTGCGCGCCATGGTGATGGTGCTGCTCTTCCTCGGCGTGGTCTTCCTGCTGGTGGCATTCCAGTACATGGGCTCCGACGACAGTGACAGCAGCGACTCCACCTCGGCCAGCGTGACGACCAGCGCCAGCACGACCACCAAGACCTCGGCAGCACCCGCGCCCAAGGCCGACGTCCGGGTGTACAACATCTCCGATGTGGCCGGGGCCGCCGAGGGCACGGCCACCAAACTGCGCGACGCGCAGTGGAACGTGACCGAGACCGGCAACCTCACCCTCGACGGCGTCACCGCGACGACGGTGTACTTCGGCGAGGCCGCGGGGGAGAAGGAAGCCGCCGAAGCGGTGGGCAAGCTCCTCAACGCGCCCGTCGAACCGCGGTTGCCCGCACTCGCAGAGCAACCGCCGGGCGTGATCGTGGCGGTCACCGGCTAGGCTCTCGGGCATGTCGATCTCAGCTCCGCTTCGTGCCGTCGCCGCCGCAGCCTTCCTGGTCCCGATCGCCGCAGCCTGCTCGCCCTACGAGCCGGTTGCCACCCAGCCCGGGACCACCCCGGCAATCTGGACGGGCTCGCCCGCGCCGTCGGCCGCGGCCGGCCACGGCGAAGGTGGCGAGACCCCGGCCGCCGGGCAGGGCGAGAAGCTCAGCGCGCAACTGAAGCTGGCCGACGGCACCGCCGTCGCCACCGCCGATTTCGAGTTCGCTGACGGCGTCGCGACCGTCACCGTCCAGACCACCACCCCCGGCAAGCTGGCGCCGGGCTTCCACGGCCTGCACATCCACTCGGTCGGCAAGTGTGAGGGCGACTTCACCAGCGCCGGTGGGCATCTGCAGGTGCCGGGGCATACCGCCCACCCGGCCAGCGGTGACCTGAGCTCCCTGCAGGTGCGCAGTGACGGCACCGGCAAGCTCGTGACGACGACGGACGCGTTCACCGCCGAGCAACTGCTGGCTGGCACCCAGACCGCGATCATCATCCACGAGAAGGCCGACAACTTCGCCAACATTCCTGCCGAGCGCTACCAGCAGGTCAACGGCACCCCGGGTCCGGACGAGACCACCATGGCGACCGGCGATGCCGGCAAGCGGGTAGCTTGCGGTGTCATCGGCGCCGCATAGGTCCAGGATCGACTTCGCCGGGTCACCCCGGCCGACCCTTGGTGTCGAGTGGGAGTTCGCCCTCATCGACCCGGTGACCCGCGACCTGGCCAACGAGGCCGCGGGCGTCATCGCCGAGCTCGGCGAAACCCCGCACGTGCACAAGGAATTGCTGCGCAACACCGTCGAGGTGGTCACCGGTATCTGTGACACCGTTCCGCAGGCCATCGACGATCTGCACGGCACGCTGAGCACGGTCCAGCGCATCGTGCACGCCCGCGGCATGGAGTTGTTCTGCGCGGGCACCCACCCGTTCGCCGAATGGGAGATGCAGCAGCTCACCGAGGGTGCGCGGTATGCCGAACTGATCAAGCGCACCCAGTGGTGGGGCCGCCAGATGCTGATCTGGGGCGTGCACGTGCACGTCGGGATCTCGTCGGCGCACAAGGTGATGCCGATCATCACCTCGCTGCTCAACCAGTACCCGCACCTGCTGGCGCTGTCGGCGTCCTCGCCGTACTGGGACGGCGAGGACACCGGGTACGCGAGCAACCGGGCGATGATGTTCCAACAGTTGCCGACGGCCGGCCTGCCGTTTCATTTCCAGAAGTGGTCGGATTTCGAACGATTCGTCTACGACCAGAAGAAGACCGGCATCATCGACCACATGAACGAGATCCGGTGGGATATCCGGCCTTCGCCGCATCTGGGCACCATCGAGGTCCGGATCTTCGACGGGGTGTCCAATCTGGCCGAACTCGGTGCCCTGGTGGCATTGACCCACAGCCTGATCGTGGATCTGGACCGGCGCCTGGACGCCGGAGAGCAACTGCCCACCATGCCGCCGTGGCATGTGCAGGAGAACAAGTGGCGCGCCGCGCGGTACGGGTTGGACGCCGAGATCATCCTGGACGCCGACAGTAACGAGCGCCTTGTCACCGATGACCTCGACGATCTGCTCACCCGACTGGAGCCGGTGGCGACGTCGCTGGGATGCGCCGACGAGCTGGCCGGGGTCGAGTCGATCTACCGGCTGGGCGGGTCGTATCAACGCCAGCGCCGGGTAGCCGAGGAGCACGACGGTGATCTGCGTGCCGTCGTCGACGGGTTGATCGGGGAGTTGGAGCTGTGAAGGTCCGTGCCGTCGTCCTGGTGCTTGCCGCGCTGGTGTTGGCGGGCTGCAGCAAGGAGATTCAGGGCACCCCGATGGCCGACCCCGCCGCGACGGTGTCCGAAACTCCGGCCCCCACGCGTCCGCCAAGAACCATCCAGATCCCGATTCCGTCGTTTCCGAACCTGCCGATCCCCACACCGGGTGGACCGCCGCCGACCGGGCTGGCCGCGACCACGTGCGGTGACTACCAGACCATGGACAAGACCCAGCAGCGCCAGGTGATCGATGCCATCGGCAAGGACAACCAGCTGGTGCAGATGAATCCGGAGCTGTGGCTGGGGCTGGCCAGCGCCATGTGCGCCTTCACCCCGAAGACCACCCTGGTTCGCGATGCCGTTGCCGGACAGGGATTCCGGTGAGTGCAACCCCGATGTTCCCGCTCGAGGTGGCGATGCTGCCCGGCGAGCAGTTGCCGTTGCGGATCTTCGAACCCCGGTATTCGGCGATGATCACCGATTGCCTGGCCGCCGACCGCGCGTTCGGCGTGGTGTTGATCGCCGCGGGCCGGGAGGTCGGCGGCGGAGATGCCCGCAACGACGTCGGCGCGCTGGCCCGGATCGTCGACGTTGCCGACCAGGGCGGTGGGCGGTACCGGTTGCGTGCCGAGGTGGCCGAACGGCTGCGGGTGACGCAGTGGCTCAGTGATGAGCCGTATCCACGAGCCGACGTGGCGCCCTGGCCCGACGAGCCGGGCGACCCGGTCACCGGTTCCGATATCGTCGACGTGGAAGACGCTGTGCTGGAAGTGTTCTCGCGGGTGGCCGAGGTCAAACAGCAGGAGTTGCCCTCGCGCGAGGAACTGCTCGGCTCGGTAGAGCCGGGGCAGGACGCCGGTGAGCGGCTGTACGCGCTCGCCGCCCGGCTCCCGATCGGCCAGGCCGACCGGTACGCGGTGCTGGCCGCGCCGTCCGCGTCGGCCCGGTTGGCGGTGCTGGCCGAGGCCGTCGAGACACTGCGGGCGATGGTGGAGTTCCAGCTCGGGCAGTGACTAATGCCTGGAGGCGGCGCCCCAGCGGTGCATCGCCTCGGCAAGGTCGGACGTTCCCCGTCCCTGCTCGAAATCGCACGGCAGCATCCAGGCGGTCCCGGCAACGGTGTGGGGCACCAGCAGCGTCTCATGCGGCCGCGCGGCCTGCACCAGAGACCCTTTGCACAGTCGGCGCGGAATGGCGCATGCCGCCTTGTAGATGCGTCCGGAGGTGTGCGGCCCTGTCCGGTATTCCTCATGGTCGGCGCAGAAGACCGGGTGGGCGGTGGCGACCCCGGCCCCCTGGAGATCCAAGCCCACGGTGAGGACGACGACATGAAGGAGACGCCGACTCCATCGCGTATTTAGGTGATACATCACCATTAGTTATACGGCTAATGACCGTGTTGGACTTCATAGTGTCGATAGGCACTGGTCAGAGATGCGCTAAACTAGGTGATGCATCACCAAAATGACGCGGCGCTGCCGCTGGAGGGACACCAATAAATGACCGTCGACTATGTGGCAGCTGTTCGTCATGCGTATGACGTGGCCGAGCGCAAGGATCTGGAGGGTTGGATTGCCTGCTTCACCCCGGACGGAGTGTTCACCGACAATTCGGTGGGCGTGACCTACCGCGGACGTGATCTGGCCGAGCCGGTCCGCAACTACGGCACGGCCTTCTCCGACATGCACCGCGAACTCGGCCGCATCTATACCGACGGCAACACGGTGATCGTCCAGCTCGCTTTGCAAGGCACACAGGACGGCCCACTGCAACTGCCCTTCGGCCAGTTGCCGGCGACCGGCCGCCGGATGGACGCGCCTTGCGCCGATGTCTTCGAACTCGACGACGCAGGCAAGATCATCCGCTTCGATTGCTACCCGGAAGGGTCGGTCATCTTCGCCCAACTCGGTGTGCTGACGAATCTCGAAGCTGCGCTGCAGAAGACGTCCTGAGCGGCGGGCTGCCCACCGCCAACGTCGGGGTCACCGGCTATTGCGCCAAATCATCTTTGGCCAGTGAGTCCTGCAGATTCTGCTCCCGGTAGGCCAGCTGACCCACCCGGTTGGCCACCACCGGCGCGGTGATCAGCGTGAACAGCCCGGCCAGAATGACCATGCCGACATCGGCGTTGCCGCGCAACCGGATTGCCGCACCACACAACACCAACAGCAGGCCCAGCACCTGCGGCTTGGATGCGGCGTGCATGCGCGACAAGGTATCCGGGAACCGCACCACGCCGATCGCCGCGGTCAGCGCCAGCGCCGAACCGCCCAGCACCAGGACGGCCGCGAGCACGTCGAGGACCATCACCCGTCCTCCTTGTCGCGCACGCGGAACCGGGCCACACTCACCGAGCCGACGAAACTGATCAGCGCCAGCGCCGTCAGGCTGTAAGTCACGGTGGTGTCCAGGCTGAACGCCGCCCAGGTGCCGATGGCGCACATCGACACGGCCACAAAGGTATCCAGTGCCACCAACCGGTCCAGCGTGCTCGGACCGGCCAGCAGGCGGTACATCGTCACGGCAGCGGCGGTGGACAACATCACCGCCGCGATCACCCAGACGGTCAACATGCACGGGCCCCCTGCCAGTCGGCGTCCCGTTCGAACGCGGCCACCATCAACCGCTCGACCGTGGCGGTTTGGCGGTAGAACTTGTCCACGGCGCGCTGCGTGCCGACATCGATCACGTGCACGTAGATGAGCCGCCTGGCCTGGTCGATCTCCAGCACGATCGTGCCAGGGATGAGGTTGATGACGTTGACCGCCAGCGCCAGCACCAGATCGGATTTGATGTCCAGATGTGCCCGCAGCACGGCGGTCGGCGGAATCCGCCCCGGCTTGATCGCCAGCCAGGCCACCTGCGTCGAGGACACCACCAGTGACCACGTGACATAGGCGACCAGCACCACGAAGGACAGCGGCCGTAGCCGGCCGTCCACCGGCACCGGCGGCAACGGCAGCAGCACCGTGATGATCAGCGCCACCACCAGACCGCTGACGATGTTGGCCGCCGAGATGCTGCCCCACAACAGGATCCACACCAACGTCAGCCAGCACAGGGTCCAGATCCGCAGTGCCACCCGTCTCGTCATGTCAGCACCGTCCTCATCTCAGCACCGCGGAGATGTACTGCCCGCGGTCGAGCACCTGCGCCGCCGCTCGCTCGCTGTAGGCGAAGATGGGCCCGGCCGCGACGGTGAGCACCAGGCCGACGACGATCAGGGCTCCGGTGGGGATCAACATCCCGGCCGGCATCCGACCGACATCGTCGCGGTCGACGAACTCGATATCGTCGGAATCGTCGAGCAGCGCGCTGGGCGCCGCGGCCGACAGATTGCCCTCGGGCGCATCCGCGCGGGCCCGCCAGAACGCCTTGGTCCACACCCGCGCCACCGCGTAAAGGGTGAGCAGGCTGGTCGCCACGCTGCCGGCCACCAGCACCCAGGCCAGCGCCGAGCCCGCCTGACCACCGGCCTCCAGCAATGCCACCTTGCCGATGAACCCCGAAAACGGCGGGATACCACCCAGATTCAACGCCGGGATGACGAACACGAATGCCAGCAGGGGGCTGGCCGCGGCCAACCCGCCGAGGCGCTGCAGGGTCGACGCCCCGGCCTGGCGTTCGATGAGGCCGACCACCAGGAACAGCGTGGTCTGCACGACGATGTGATGCGCCACGTAGAAGATGGCGCCCGACATGCCCAGCTGGTTGGACAGCGCGATACCGAAGACCATGTAGCCGATGTGGCTGACCAGGGTGAACGACAGCAGTCGTTTGATGTCGTTCTGGGCCAGCGCGCCGAGGATGCCGACCACCATGGTGAGCAGCGCCGCGACCAGCAGGACGTTGTCCAGGCCGCCACCGGGGAACAGCAGTGAATGGGCCCGGATGATCGCGTACACACCGACCTTGGTGAGCAGTCCGGCGAACACCGCGGTGACCGGGGCCGGCGCGGTGGGGTAGGACTCGGGCAGCCACGACGACAACGGGAAGACCGCGGCCTTGATCCCGAACGCCACCAGTAACACCGCGAACAGCGCGGTGCGGGTTCCGGCGGGCACATCGTCCAGGCGCACCGCCAACTCGGCCATGTTCAGGGTGCCGGCCGCGGCGTACACCATCGCCAAGCCGATGAGGAACACCAGCGAGGACACCATCGACACCATCACGTAGGCGATACCCGCGCGCACTCGGTCGGCGCTGGCGCCGATGGTCAGCAGCACGAAACTCGCAGACAGCAGTACCTCGAACCCGACGAACAGGTTGAACAGGTCGCCGGCCAGGAACGCGGTGCACACTCCCGCCGACAGGATCAGGTAGGTGGGCAGGAAGATCGACACCGGCTGGCGGTCGTTGCCGTCGCGGATACCCTGCCCGATGGCGTAAAACACCACCGCCAGCAACACGATTGCCGACACCACCAGCATGAGCGCCGACAATCGGTCGGCGACCAGGGTGATGCCCAGCGGTCCCATCCCCGGCTCGGTCTGCCCCCAACCGCCGACCTGCACGGCGGCCGTGCCGTCGCGGTCGACGAGGTACAGCAGGGTCCCGCAGACGGCCACCACCGCGGTCAGCGCTCCCAACGCGACCAGTTGCTGCAGCCGCGGGGTGCGCCCGGCGAACAGGGTGACCGCCGCGGCGATGGTCGGGATCAGGACCGGCAGCGGGGTGAGGATCGTCGAGAGAGTCATCGGGAACCCTCCGCACCCGGCAACGCGTCCAGTTCGTCGGGTGCATCGGTATCGCGGGAGGGCACCACGTCGGGGACGTCGTCGGTATCCAATTCCGCGCCCTCGGCCACCCGCGCCGTCTCCGGATCGGTCTCCACCTCTTCGACCGTGTTCAGCTGATACGACCGATAGGCCAGCGCCAGCACGAACGCCGCGATGCCCATGCTGATGACGATGGCGGTCAAGATCATGCCCTGCGCCAACGGGTCGGCGGTGGTGGTCTGTCCGTCGCTGGTGCGTCCCCGGATCGGCGGGTTGCCGGCGTTGCCGCCGACGGTGAGGATGAGCAGATTGACGGCGTTGCCGATGAGCAACAGCCCCAACAACATCCGGGTCAGGTTGCGTTCCAGCAGCAAGTACACGCCGGCACTGGTGAGGCCGCCGATCATGATCAGCGGAAGCAAATGAGCTGTCATGAGCGGGCCATCTCCACATCGACGCGGGCACCCAGACTGCGCAGGATGTCGAGAACCAGGCCCACCACGATGAGATAGACCCCGAGGTCGAAGAACAGCGCCGTCACCAACTTGACCGGACCCAGCACCGGGATGTCGAAGTGGATCACCGCCGACGACAACACCGGTGCGCCGAGGAACAGCGACGTGATCGCGGTGCCCGCCGACAATGCCAGACCGGTACCGAGCACCTTGCCGGCGTCCAGCGGCAGCGTCTCGCCCAGCTCGTAACGGCCACCTGCCAGGTAACGCAACACCAGCGCCAGCCCGGCGGTCAGCCCGCCCGCAAAACCGCCGCCGGGAGTGTTGTGCCCGGCGAAGAAGAAGTACGCCGAGAGCACCATGATGAGCGGGAAGATCAGCCGGGTGGCCACCTCGAGTACCAGCGAGCGGTGCCGCGGGTCGCGCAGATCGCTGCCCCGCAGCCAGGTGATATCCCCGACGGCCGGGCTGTAGGCGCTGACCGGTCCGATGTCCGGTTGTCCCGCGGTGCTCGTGCCCGCCTGCGGTACCCGCGGTGCCGCGCCGAAACGCCGGTGCCGGAACACCATCGACGCAACGCCGGTCGCGGCCACCAACAACACCGAGATCTCGCCCATGGTGTCCCATGCGCGGATGTCGACGAGCAGCACGTTGACCGTGTTCGCGCCGTGCCCGCGGTAGTACGCCGCGTCGGGGAGCAGCGCCGCGATCGGCGTGGTGCTGCGCGCAGCCATGGCGAACACCGCCAGCCCGGTGACCGCCGCGCCGACGGCGAGCGCCAACGCTGCGCGCGGCAGCCGGTTGCGGTTGATGTTGGTGCGGTCAGCCTCGGCAGGCAGGGTGCGCAGCACCAGCACGAAGATGACCAGCACCAGCGTCTCGACCAGGAACTGGGTCAGCGCCAAATCAGGCGCGCCGTGGAACGCGAAGATGACACCGCAGCCGTACCCGGTGACCCCGACCAGTAGGACCGCGGCCAGCCGGTTGCGCATGACGGTCGCGCCGACGGCCGCCGCCAGCATCAGCAGGCCCACGATCACCTGCAGCGGGGAATCCCACAACCGCAGTTGCGGGTGGTCGCGGGCGCCGGAAAGCAGCGCGCCCACCGGCAACACCACCAGCGTGCTGAGGATGACGGCCTGGGTCGCGGGAATGGACCCGCGCTGGGTCTGGCCGGTCAGTCGCACGGCAGCGATGTCGAGACCCCGGATCACCGCGTCGTAGAGGCGATCGGCATTGCCCAGCGGCAGGTAGCCGCCGCGCGACCGGGGCAGCCGGCTGCGACCGAAGAACAAGGCCGTGCCCGCGGCGAGCACCAGCACCGACAGCGCCAGCGGCAATCCCAGCCCGTGCCACAGTGCCAGGTGGTAATCCGACTCGCCGGGAATGCTCTCGGCGTAGTCGTCGAGCTTGTCGTCCATGGGCGCGGGGAACAGCCCGAGCAGCAGGCCGGCCGCGGCGAGGATGGCCGGCGCGGCCAGGAAGGACCGCGTGGGCCGGTGCATCTCGGCGACCCGCACGCTCGGCTCCGATGCCCCTTTGTCCGCGAACGCACCCCACAGGAAGCGCAGGCTGTAGACGGTGGTGAACACCGATCCGAGAACGATTCCGGCCAACACATAGGGCGCCGCCGCGCCAAGTGACGCGCTGTGCAGGACGGTCTCCAGGTCGGCTTCCTTGGCGACGAAGCCGAAGAACGGTGGCAGCGCGGCCATGCTGGCGGTGGCGCCGACGGCGATCACCAGCAGCGGTTTGTGCTGTCGGCCCAGGCCGGCCAGCTTGCGGATGTCACGGGTGCCGGTCGCGTGGTCGATGATGCCGACGACCATGAACAGTGCCGCCTTGAACATGGCGTGCGCGCACAGCATGGCCAGCCCGGCCAGCATCATGTCCGGCCCGCCGGACCCGACCATCACGGTGATCAGGCCGAGCTGGCTGACGGTGCCGAAGGCGAGGATCAGCTTGAGGTCGTATTCGCGGACCGCGCGCCAGCCCGCCATCAGCATGGTCAGCAGGCCCAGGCCCACCACCATCGGGCGCCACAGCGGGTTGTCGGCGAAGCCCGGTGTCAGCCGGGCCACCAGGTAGACGCCGGCCTTCACCATCGCCGCGGCGTGCAGGTACGCGCTGACCGGGGTGGGGGCGGCCATCGCGCCGGGCAGCCAGAAGTGCAGCGGCACGATGGCGGATTTGGACAGCGCACCGACGAGGATCAGCGCGATGCCCACCGAGGCCGCGGTGCCGGTGGGCGGGGCGGCGACGAGTTCGGAGAGCAGGTAGGTGCCGGCGAGCTGGCCCAGCACGATGATGCCCACCAGCATGGCCAGGCCGCCGAGCGTCGTCACCAGCAGCGCCTGGGTGGCGGCGCGCCGGCTGGTGGCGCGCTCGGCGTAATGGCCGACCAACAGGAAGGACAGCACGGTGGTGGTTTCCCAGAAGATGTAGAGCACCAGCATGTTGTCGCTGACCACCAGGCCGAACATGGCACCGGAGAAGGCCACGAGTTCCGCCGCGAAACTGGGCAGTCGTTTCTCGGTATGGCCGTCGTGATGGTGGAAGTAGCCCGCGCAGTAGAACAACACCAGCGCGCCGATGGCGAGCACCAGCACGCTCATGATCGCGGCCAGCGAATCGAAACGCAGCGTGAAGTCCATCGACAGCTCGGGCACCCACGGGATGTGCACGGTGGGCGTGTGGTCGTCGCCCGGCCAGTTGCGCACCACCCACACCAGCGAACCCAGCGGAACGAGCGACAGTGGGTAGAACGCCGTCCGGCCCCACCTGGCCACCAGAAGCGGCGCCAGCGCGGCGGCGACCGCGTGGACGAGCAGGACGGCGAGCATGGCACTCCGATCGGGTTGGGTCGGGGTGTCAGCCAATTCGGCTATGGAACTTCAACTGACTGTGTCGTGACGGCTAGCTTGTACCAGCCATTCTACGTGGGCCGTTGCGCCGCCGGTCAGTGTGCGCGACAAAACCGCGAAACCCCTTGGTATCCAAGGGGTGTGCCGGAGCTCGGAGCTCAGGGATGCGGGCAGCGGCCGAGGGCCGACACCGGCACGACGTGCGAGGCGACGCCCAGCCCCCAGCCGAGAATCGGCCACACCGGCCAGAAGTACCACTGTCCCGCCGTCAATCCGACGATCAACCAGATCGCCAGCATCAGGGCCGACCCGGCCAGGTAGGCGCCGAGGTGGATCCGCATGCCCAGCCGCGCGGCGCGCCGCCGGGCGGCCCGGCGGCGCGGATCGGCCGCGCGGAGCCGGGCGGTCGGCAGGTCGGCGGTCAGCGCGCGTAGCTCGTCGGTGGTGTGCGCGGCGAACGCCAGCCGCAGCCGTTCTTCGTAATCGGTCATCGGCAGGTAGCCCTGCGTCAGGGCCAGGCCGAGATCGTCGGCGGTCCGCGTGCGGTCCTGATCGCCTACCAAGGTCGCCATGATGCCTCGAATCTAGTCAGTGGCTAGTTCACTATCGCACTCGAACTTGCCAGCGTCAAGATCCGAGGACCGGGTGACGCCGCCCGTAAGCTGTCGGGCGTGAACACGGTTGTCTCCGCGAGCCGGGATATCGCGGCTCCTGCGGCCACGATCTTCGAGTTGATCGCCGACCCGGCGCAGCAGCCCCGCTGGGATGGCAACGACAATCTCGCCGACGCACCCGCGGGCCAGCGTGCGCATGCCGTCGGTGATGTGTTCCGGATGACCATCACGACGGGCGCCGTGCGGGTGAACCGGATCGTCGAGTTCGAAGAGGGCAGGCGCATCGCCTGGCTGCCGTCCGAGGAGGGCAAGGAGCCTCCCGGTCACCTCTGGCGGTGGGAGCTCGAACCGATCGACGACACCACCACCCGGGTCACCCACACCTACGACTGGACCCGGCTGACCGACGAGAAGCGGATGGTCCGGGCGCGAGCGACCACCTCCGACAAACTCCTGGCATCGATCGACCGATTGGCCGCGATCAGCGCTCCGTAGCGGTCCGCCCTCAGGGCCGGTTGGGGGCTAGCACTACTGCGGTTGTCACGGTAGCGGCATGGCCGAGGCGGGCGCCGTGCCGACATGCTTGGACACGTCAACCGCAGGCGCACCATCGGTACAGGAGGCCCACCATGAACACCACCGTTCGCGACGACCTGACCCTCTCGCACGCCGAGTTCACCGCCGATGTGGAGGCGTCGTTCGACGATGTCGACATCGCCGAGTGGCTCAAGACGCTGCCGACCCACGAGTATCAACGGTGCGCTCCCGGCGATCACAAGGCGGCGGGCTACACCGTCGACGACGACGGCACCCCGATGTCCATCAACATCGAGATGATCGGCACCGGACTGGTCGTCCAGCAATACCGGTTCGAGGTCGCCGAGGCGCACTACTGCAAGATGGTCTCGCTCTCGGACATCTTGACCCCCGCGGGCTGGACGACCACCCAGGTGATCTGGGAACTGCGGATGGAGCAGCTCGGCGCCGGACGGTGCCGCTACACCAACACCGTCACCTCTCATCCGACGGTCGATTTTCTGGAATTCATTGCCCACCAGGGACAGTCGTTCGACGAGGCGGCGCAGGCGCGGCAGGCCGCCTCCGGTAAGCACTGCCACACCGAGACCCCGCTGTACGCGCACAGCATCGCCCGTCGCGCCGCTGCCCGGGCGACGTCGGCAATCGCGTAGCGAGCAGAGGGGTGCAGAGGGGTTACGTCATGCCGCACGCGGTCATCTTCGACCAACCCGGACCCGCGGAGGTCCTGCAGTGGCGAGAGGTCGCCGCGCTCACCGCGGCACCCCACGAGGTCGTGATCGGCGTCGACGCCGCCGGGATCAACAACGCCGACCTGATGAAGCGCGCCGGCCGATACCCCGGTGGCGTCGCCGAGCCGCAGATCCTGGGGCTCGAGTGTGCCGGCACGATAATCGAAGTGGGCGAGCGGGTTTCGGGCCTGAAGGTGGGGGACCGGGTCTGCGCCTTGCTCGACGGTGGCGGATACGCCGAGCAGGTGGCGGTGCTCGCATCCCAGGTATTGCCGATTCCGGCGGGCCTGGATGCCACTCGCGCCTCGATCATTCCCGAGTCGGCGTGCACGGTGTACTCGAATCTGGCCATGATCGCCGGGCTGCGTGCGGGACAATCGGTCCTCATCCACGGCGCGACGGGCGGAATCGGGACGTTCGCCGTGCAATGGGCCCATGCCATCGGCGCAACGGTCATCACCACCGCTGGCACGGACGACGGCGCACAGATCGGTCGGCAACTCGGGGCCGATACGGCGATTAACTACAAGACGACCGATTTCGTGGCCGCCACCTTGGATGCCACGGGCGGAACGGGTGTCGACGCCATCCTCGACGTCGTCGGCGCTGACTACCTGGACCGCAACCTGCACTGCCTGGCACCCGACGGCCACCTCGTCACCATCAGCGGCCGGGGTGGCTCGGTGCCGTTGGACCTCAGTCTGCTGTTGGCGCGTCGGGCCAGCATCAGCGCCACCTTGCTCAACCCCCGCCCGGCGAGTCAGAAAGCCGCGATCATCGACGGTGTCAGACGCGATGTGTGGCCGCTGCTGGAGTCCGGCGCGATTCAGCCGTTGGTCCACGCCACCGTCCCGATGCCCGATGCCGCCGTCGGGCACGCCATGCTGGAAGCGGGCGGGGTCGTCGGCAGGGTGGTGCTCACCAACCCTGGGTAGTGAGGTTCAGCGGTTCTCGCTGAACGCCCGCAACGACGCCACCTGCTCCGGGTCCAGCGAGGGCCGTACGGTCGCGCGCGCTGTGGCGACATCGTCCAACGTGACGTCGGCGGCGTCGATCGAACGGCGCATCGCCGCCAACGCGGCTTCGCGCAGCAGGGCCACGCAGTCGGCGGCGCTGTAACCGTCCAGGTCCTCGGCCAGTGCATCCAGGTCGACATCGGGAGCCAACGGGATGGACTTGCCCGCGGTGCGCAGAATGTCCTTGCGCGCCTGTGCATCCGGCGGCTCGACGAACACCAGCTTCTCCAGCCGGCCGGGCCGCAGCAGCGCCGGGTCGATCAGGTCGGGTCGGTTGGTGGCCCCGAGCACGACCACATCGCGCAGCGGGTCGATACCGTCCAGTTCGGTCAGCAGCGCGGCCACCACCCGATCGGTGACACCGGAATCATGGCTCTGCCCACGCCGCGGTGCCAGCGCGTCGATCTCGTCGAGGAACACCAGCGACGGCGCTGAATCCTTTGCGCGCCGGAATAGTTCACGCACCGCCTTCTCTGAGGCGCCCACCCATTTGTCCATCAGTTCGGCACCCTTGACGGCGTGCACGCTCAACCGTCCGGAACTGGCCAGCGCCCGCACCACGAACGTCTTACCGCAGCCGGGCGGGCCGTACAGCAACACGCCCCGCGGCGGCTGCACCCCCAGCCTGGCGAAGGTGTCGGGGTGCTGCAGCGGCCACAGCACGGCCTCGGTCAGCGCCTGCTTGGTCGCCACCATGTCGCCGACGTCGTCGAGGGTGACCGAGCCGACGGCCACCTCCTCGGTGGCCGAGCGGGACAGCGGGCGGATCACCGACAGCGCACCGGTCAGGTCGTCCTGGGTCAGCGTCGGCGGCCGACCGTCACCACTGGCCCGCGCCGCCGCCCGCAGGGCCGCCTCCCGAACCAGCGCGGCGAGGTCGGCGACGACGAAACCCGGCGTGCGTTCGGCGACGTCGCCCAGCGTGAGATCGGTGACCGGCACGTCGCGCAGCAGCACCTCCAGCAGCGCCACCCGGGTGGCGGCGTCTGGCAGGCTCACACCGAGCTCGCGGTCGCAGAGGTCGGGTGCGCGCAGCCGGGCGTCGATGTTGTCCGGCACCGCCGAGGTGGCGATGAACGCGACCCCCTTGGTGGCCACCGCGGTGCGTAGCTCGGCAAGGATCAGGGTCGCGACGGGTTCCGCGGTGGCCGGCAGCAGCGCGTCGATATCGGTGATCAGCAGCACCCCACCGCCGTCGCGCACCCTGGCCACGGTCGCCGTCACGGTGGACAGCCGGTCCTCGGCGCGCAATGCCCCGATCTCGGGGCCGTCGAGCTCGACGAGTCTGCGGTGCGCGCACACCGCGCGCACCAGGGTGGCCTTGCCTGCGCCGGCAGGACCCGATACCAGGACCCCGAGATTGGCTGTGGCGCCCAGGGTTTCGAGCAGTTGCGGCTCGTCCAGGGCCAGCTTGAGCCACTCGGTCAGCTTGCCGGCCTGGACGTGGGCACCCTTGAGATCGTCGAACGGGATCGCCGCCGTCGCCGCGGTGGTGCGCAGCGGAACCGGCTCGGAGACACCGTCGCCCCACGACACCATCGAATTGGGCTGCACGCTGACCGGTCCGGCGGGGTCGACGCCGGTGACGGTGAGCAGTTCCGAGGTCCAGGTGATGCCCACCGAGGTGGCCAGCGCCGTCGTCGCCGCCGAGGTGGAGGTGCCGGGCCCCAGATCGCGCGGCAACAGCGACACGGTGTCCCCGACCGTCATCACCTTACCCAGCAACGCCATTCGCAACGTGGCGGGCGAAACGGACTGGGTGGCCAGGCGCGACCCGGTCAAGGTCACCGATCTCGCGCCGTACACCGTCACCGGTTCCACCACCACCGCGGCGTTCTCGCGCAGACCCGCGTTGGACAGCGTGACATCGTCGAGCAGGGCCACCCCGACGGCGGTACCGTCGGGGGCCACCCCGACGACCGCGGCGGTGGATCGCGAACCGAGCAGCGACACCGCGTCCCACTCCCGGATGCCGAGCGCCGCGATGGCCTCGGGATGCAGGCGCACCACGCCGCGCCGCGAGTCCAGCGCCGAGGTGTTCAGGCGCACGGTCAGCGTCAGGGTCATCCGGTGCGACTCACTGCCGCCCTGGCGGCTTACGCAAGCCGAGCCGGGAGACCGAGCGCCGGTGCGGCTGCTGGGTGCGCCGAATGGCCCGGCGCGCCGCGCGTTGCTGACGCGGTTTGTCGTTCCAGGATTCCGGGTGCGCGGCCACCCAGCGCTTGCTGCGCACCGCGAACGGGATGTGGATGACGTAGGCGACGATGATGACCATGATCACGATGTAGCCGTACAGCACCGAGGCGGCGACGCCGATCGCCAGCAGGGCCAGCAACGGCGCCACCATGTTCGGCGGTACCGAGAAGGTGTGCACCTTGCGCATCGGGATCGCGCTGACCACCAGCAGGGAGACGCCGATCATCCAGGCGATCACCACCCATTCGGCGGCCGGGGTGTTCCACCAGTCGCCGGGGAACTGCATCTTGACCGCGATCGGGCCGATCGCGCCGATGGCCCCGGCCGGGGCCGGCATGCCCATGAAGTATTCCTTCTCGTACGCGGGCAGATCGGCGTCGAGCATGGCGTTGAACCGGGCCAGCCGCAGCACGATGCACACCGCGTAGAACAGCACCACGATCCAGCCGATCTGCGAATGCGACAACAACGTGGCGTAGACGATGAAGGCCGGGGCCACACCGAAATTCACCGCGTCGGCCAGGGAGTCGATCTCCTCACCCATGCGGGAGGTGGCCTTGAGCATGCGGGCGGTGCGGCCGTCGAGCGCATCCAGGATGGCAGCGACGGCCAGCAGCGCCATCGCCTCGGTGGGCCGGCCGTCCAGTGCGAACTTGACCGCCGAGAGGCCGAGGCAGATGGCTGCGACGGTCATCGCGCTGGGCAGGATCCGCAGGCTCACCGTCGGTGGCTTGATCCGGGCCTTGATCACAGCTGCGCCAACACGGTTTCGCCGCCGATCGCGCGTTGCCCGATCTCGACGGCCACCTTGGCGTCGCCGGGCAGGTAGGTGTCCAGCCGGGACCCGAAGCGGATCAGGCCGTAGGTCTCGCCGAGGGCCAATTTGTCACCGGGGCGGGCCGTGCACACGATGCGCCGCGCCAGCAGGCCGGCGATCTGCACGGCAACCACGTCGACGCCGTCCGGGGTGCGGATCAGCAGGCTGTTGCGTTCGTTGGCCTCGCTGGCGGTGTCCTTGTCGGCGGACTGGAACTGGCCGGGGCGGTGCCGCACGGCGACCACCTCACCGCCCGCCGGGGCGCGCTGCACATGCGCGTCGAACAGCGACAGGAAGATGCTGATCCGTGTCATCGGGGTGTCCGGCAGACCCAGCTCGGCCGGCGGCACCGCCTGGTCGATCAGGGTGATCCGGCCATCGGCGGGCGCCACCACGACACCTGGCCGGGTGGGCGGCACCCGCGGCGGGTGCCGGAAGAACAATGCGCAGAAGCTCGCGGCCGACAGGCCGGTGTTGCGCAGCCAGCGCCGGTTGCGGCCGGCGAGCGCGACTCCCAGGCCACCGGCGATGAACGGCAGGCCGGCCGGGTGGATCGGAGGGACGGTCGAGCGGACGAGCTCGACGAAGCGCTCGGCTTCGGAGGAGGTGTCGCCGGAGGGGCGGGCAGGTCTGGCCATGGCGGCTCTCGATTCTACGTGGATTCAGCCGACTGACAGGTCCCAGACCCGGACGGCGGATCCGGCCGCGATCTGCTCGACGTCCTCGTCGATGTCCAGCAGGCAGTTCGACGACGCCAGCCAACGCAGGTGGTGTGAGGCCGGCGGCCCGAAACTGGTCACGGTCGCACCGGCGAGCATGCCCCTGCGGAACTGTCGTTTGCCCTTCGGCGAGGTGAGGTCGTCGGTCAGCGTCACGGTGCGCCGCGGCCGGTCGGGAACCAGTCCCATGGCCGCGCGCAGCGGCGCACGTACGAACACCTCGAAGGACACCAGTGAGCTCACCGGATTGCCGGGCAGTGTGACGATCGGCGTGCCTGCCACCGTGCCGCAGCCCTGGGGCATGCCGGGCTGCATGGCCACCTTGACGAACTCCACCTGACCGGACAGGGCATCCTTGACCACCTCGTAGGCGCCCGCGCTGACCCCGCCGGTGGTGATGATCAGGTCGGCGGCGCCGGCGTAGCGGCTCAGCGCGTCCCGGAAGGCGTCGACGTCGTCACCGACCATCGGGCAGGCGACCACCTCAGCGCCGGCGTCCCGGACGGCCGCGGCCAGCATCACGGCGTTGGACTCGTAGATCTGGCCGGGCAGCAGCGGCCTGCCCGGCGCCACCAGCTCCGAACCGGTCGACATCACCAGCACCCGCTGCCTCGGCAGCACCGTCACCGCACCGAAGCCCAGCGCGGCGGCCAGACCCAGCGCCGCCGGGGTGAGCACCTGACCGGTGCGCAGCACCGTCGTCCCGGCCGCGACGTCCTCGCCGGCACGCCGGACGTGCTGCCCGGCCCGGGCGGCGGTCCGGATCGCGACGGTGGGGGAGGGCTTTGCGAAGTCGGCGTCCGTGGCCTCCACCGGCACCACGGCGGTCGCTCCGGCCGGCAGCGGAGCGCCGGTCATGATCCGTTGCGCCGTACCGGTTTTCAGCGCGCCGGTGTCGGTGCGCCCGGCCGGGATGTCGTCGGCGACGGGGAGGGTGACCGGGTGCTCGGCGCTGGCACCGGCGATATCGTCGGCGTACACGGCGAAACCGTCCATCGCCGAGTTGTCGAAGCCGGGCAGCGCCAGCGGAGCCACCACATCGGCGGCCAGGGCCAGGCCCAGCGCATCGGCCAGCGGCACCACGACGGGGTCGCGCGGCGTGATCAGGCCCGCGACGACGCGCTGATGTTCGTCGACCGTGCGCATCAGACCGGGAACGTCACGCCGGTGAGTTCCTCCGACACCGCCCACAGCCGGCGCGCCAACTCCACGTCGTGGGACTGCTCGGTCGAGGTGACCAGTTCGGGATGGCCGATGAGACCGAACGACGCGATCGGGAACGCCGGGCCGTAGTACTGGCCGCCGCGCACGGCCGGGTCGGTCGCCGCGCGCAGGGTCGCCAGGGCGCCCACCTGCGCGCTGTTGGTCATCAGTCCGGTGAGGGCGGCGAAGCCGGGCAGCTCGTTGCCGGGGGTGTGCCGCATCAGCTCGGTGTTGGAGATGCCGGGATGGGCGGCCACCGCGATGGTCGCGTTGTGGTGGCTGGACAGCCGCCGCTGCAGCTCGTAGGTGAACAGCAGATTGGCCAGCTTGGACTGCCCGTAGGCGGCCACCCGGTTGTAGCTGCGTTCCCACTGCAGATCGTCGAAATGGATACCGGCCTGGATCCGGTGGGCGATGCTGGCCACCGCCACCACCCGCGAACCAGCAACGGGCAGAAGACGATCCAGCAGCAACCCGGTCAGCGCGAACGGGCCGAGATGGTTGGTGCCGAACTGCAGCTCGAACCCGTCGGCGGTGGTCTGCTTGGGCGGGTACATCACCCCGGCGTTGTTGATCAGCAGATCGATCTTGTCGAATTCGTCGCGCAACTGGGCCGCCGCCTCGCGGACCGAGGCCAGCGATCCCAGATCCAGCTTCTGCACCGTGACGTCGCCAGACATCTTGGCCACCGCGGCGGCCCCCTTGGCGGTGTCGCGCACCGCGATGACGACGCGGGCGCCGCGGGCGGCCAACACCCGCGCGGTCTCGAATCCCAGCCCGGTGTTGGCGCCGGTGACGATCGCGATCCTGCCGGTCTGGTCGGGCACGTCGGCCTCGGTCCAGCGGCGTCCGAAGAACAGGTTCCCCATGTTCGGCAACACTACTGGGCGGCCCGAGTTGCGCCAGGGGACCGGCCGTTTACTGTCGGCACATGGCGATCGGTGGCGTGCTGTTCGATATCGACGGTGTCCTGGTGACGTCGTGGCAACCGATTCCGGGCGCGGCCGAGGCGCTGCAGGCCCTGTCGGCGAACCAGATCGCCCGTAGCTACCTGACCAACACCACCACCCGCACCCGCAGGCAGATCGCCGACCTGCTCACGGCGGCCGGCATGGCCGTCACGCCCGACGAGGTGGTGACCTCGGCGCTGCTCACCGCCGAGTACGTGCGTGACCGCTATCCCGGTGCCCGCTGTTTCCTGGTGAACAGCGGGGACATCGCCGAGGACATGGCCGGCGTGGACATCGTCTACTCGCATCAGTTCACCGGGCCGGCCGCGCCGGAAACCCCGGACGTCGTGCTGCTCGGCGGCGCGGGCCCGGAATACAGCCATCTGACCCTGAGCTGGGTGTATGACTGGATGGCCCAGGGGGTGCCGGTGGTGGCGATGCACCGCAGCACCGCGTGGACCACCACCGACGGACTGCGGGTGGACACCGGGATGTACCTGATCGGGATGGAGGAGACATCCGGTCGCAAGGCCACCGCCGTCGGTAAGCCGGCACCGCAGGGTTTCCTGGCGGCCGCGAACCGGCTCGGCGTGGATCCCGAGGAGATGTACATGGTCGGCGACGACCTCAACAACGACGTGCTGGCCGCGCAGGTGGTCGGCATGACCGGCGTGCTGGTGCGCACCGGCAAGTTCCGGCAGGCCACCTTGGACCGTTGGGCCGCAGACGATTTCGCCATGCAGCCCAACCGCGTCATCGATTCGGTCGCCGACCTGCCCGAACTGCTGGGACTCTAACCGCCCGACAGTTCGCGCTGCATCTCGCGTACCGCGTCGATGCGTTCCTGCAGCTGTTCGCGGGTGGCCGCCGCGACGGGCGGACCGCCGCGGCGGCGGCGCAGCTCGTTGTGGATCCAGCCGTGCGGCCGGCCGGTGCGGTGGTGCAATGCCGACACCAGCACGTTGAGTTCGCGGCGCAGGTCCCGCAACTGGCCGTGGGTGGTCTGCGGGGGCGGTGCACCCGAAGTCGTGCGCTTCTGCAACTGCTCGTCCTGGCGGCGGCGCAGCAGATCGCGCATCTGGTCGGTGTCGAGCAGCCCGGGGATACCGAGGTAGTCGGCCTCCTCCTCGCTGCCTGCGGGGGTGGAGGTGCCGAACGAGGAGCCCTCGAAGATCACCTGGTCCAGTTCGGCTTCGGCACCCAGGTACTCGAAACCCCGGTCCAGGTCCGACTTCTCGTCCTTGCGCTTCTCGGCGTCCTCGAGCAGTTCGTCGTCGAGGCCGTCCTTCTCGCGGTGCGGCTTGCCGAGCACGTGGTTGCGCTGCTCCTCCATCTCGGAGGCCAGCTGCAACAGGTTGGGCACCGAGGGCAGGAAGATGCTCGCCGTCTCACCGGGGCGACGGCTGCGGACGAACCGGCCGATGGCCTGGGCGAAGAACAGCGGGGTGGAGGCGCTCGTCGCGTACACCCCGACCGCCAACCGTGGCACGTCGACACCCTCGGAGACCATGCGCACCGCGACCATCCACCGGGTGCTGGATTCGGAGAACTGCGAGATCTTGTTCGAGGCCGTCGGGTCGTCGGACAACACGACGGTGGGCTCTTCACCGGTGATCGTGGTGAGCAGCTTGGCGTAGGCGCGGGCGGCGGTCTGATCGGTGGCGATGATCATGCCGCCGGCATCGGGCACGTGCTGACGTTTCTGCTGCAGCCGGGTGTCGGCCGCGGCGATCACCGCGGGCATCCACTCCCCGGCGGGGTTCAGCGCGGTGCGCCAGGCCCGCGCGGTCTGTTCGGCGGTCAGCGGTTCCCCGAGCCGGGCCGCGTGTTCCTCGCCGGCGCTGTCGCGCCAGCGGGCCTCACCCGAATAGGCCATGAACACGACGGGGCGCACCACACCGTCGGCCAGCGCGTCGGCGTAGCCGTACACGTGGTCGGCCTGTGAGCGCTGGAAACCGGCGCCGTCGGTCTCGTAGGTGACGAACGGGATGGGGCTGTCGTCGCTGCGGAACGGGGTACCGGTCAGGGCCAGCCGGTGGGTGGCGTCGCTGTAGGCCTCCCGGATGCCGTCGCCCCAACTCTTGGCGTCACCGCCGTGGTGGATCTCGTCGAAGATGACCAACGTCCGGTGGTTCTCGGTGCGCACCCGGTGCCGGGTGGGGTGGCTGGCCACCTGGGCGTAGGTGACGGCGATGCCGTGGTAGTCGCTCGAGGTCTGGCCGGCCGAGTTGCTGAACTTCGGGTCGATCGCGATGCCGACCCGGCTTGCGGCCTGCGCCCACTGGGTCTTGAGGTGTTCGGTGGGGACCACCACGACCACCTGGTCGACGGTGCGATCGCTGAGCAACTCCCCCGCGATGCGCAGGGCGAAGGTGGTCTTGCCGGCGCCGGGGGTCGCGACGGCCAGGAAATCCTTGGGCTTGGCGGACAGATACTTCACCAATGCCCGACGTTGCCAGCCCCGCAAAGCCTGGGTGCTGGGCGCCCCGGCCGTGCCTGAAACCGGCGCATCGTGAGGCCGCACCCGAGACTCCTATCTGGTCGAAGGGCAGTCTAGGGCAAGGGCTTCCGGGTTCGCATACCCGCAGGACGTGTCGCACCGGGCGCGCCGGGTCACACGAAGAAGTTGTCGTTGCGTTCGAACCACTCGGTGCGTTCGGCATCGGTCATGCCCGCCAGCTCGCCCAGGTTCTCGAAGTAGTGCTCGCGTGGCGCGCCGGGGGCGAAGAGCATCAGCAGCGATGCCGGAGCCTCGGAGACGTTACGAAAACCGTGGATGCCGCCCGGCGGGACGTAGAGGAAGTCGTTCGTCCGGGCCGTCGACCAGCCGGTGCCGTCATGGATCTCGACCTCACCGCCGAGCACGAAGAACGCTTCGGACATGGCCCGGTGATAGTGCGGAGCCGGACCGCCGGCCTTCGGGCCCAGTTCGACGCGAAACAACCCGTAGTCGCCACCGGTCTGCTGTTGGTTGGCGAGGTAGTGGTACTGCACCAGGCCATGGGAATCGTGGTCGGGAGGCTGGTCTCCCGGTCGCAGCCATGCGCTGACCTCGGGTTGGTCCTCGGTGTAGCGGGGCGGCGGGTAGGGCGGCACGATCAGCGACATCGGGACCACCCTACGTCCGCGCCACCGCAGCAAACCCACAGTTGCGGGACACAGTGTGTTCAGAGTCGGCGCCTAGCCTCCGGACAGGTGATCACCAGGCGGATGTTTCTGGCGGCCGGGTCCGCCGCGGTCGCTGCGGGGGTGTGCGCGCCGCGGGCGGTGGCCGCCAGGGTGCCCGGTCCGTGGGGGATGGCGCTGCCCGGCATCGCGACCTCGTTCGCGCCAGAGGGGCGCCAACTGGCGCTGACGTTCGACGCCTGCCCGGGCAGCGGCTGCGACGACGCGCTCCTGGACACTTTGCGGCGCAATCAGGTGCCGGCGGTGTTGTTCCTCAACGCCAGGTGGATCGATCAGCACCGCGACCGGGCCGCGGAACTGGCCGCCGATCCGTTGTTCGAGATCGGCAACCACGGCCTCCGGCATGTGCCACTGTCGGTGACCGGTCGCTCGGCCTACGGCATCGCGGGTACCCGCTCGCCCGCCGAGGTGGTCGACGAGGTCTCGGCGGGTAGGCAGCGAATCATCGAGCTGACCGGCAAGCCGCCCACCTGGTTCCGCACCGGCACCGCACACTACGACGATGCCGCGGTGTCGATCGTGCACGACCTCGGTGAGCGGCCGCTGGGCTTCACGGTCAACGGCGATGCCGGGGCGACGCTGCCTGCGGCGAAGGTGCGCGCCAACCTGCTCGGCGCCGCCCCGGGGTCGATCGTCATCTCGCACATGAACCACCCGGAGGGTGGGACGGCCGCCGGGTACGCCGCGGCGATCCCGCAGTTACGCGCGGCCGGAT
The DNA here is from genome assembly GCF_026240945.1 of Mycolicibacterium sp. J2. Taxonomy (GTDB): domain Bacteria; phylum Actinomycetota; class Actinomycetes; order Mycobacteriales; family Mycobacteriaceae; genus Mycobacterium. The sequence goes on along the minus strand of NZ_JAPFPY010000001.1, from coordinate 175,188 downwards.
GGGAGTTCGTCCCATTGCGTGACCGGGTCGTCCAGTGACGCGGGGTAGGTGACGCCGGTGAGCTCCTCGGACACCGCCCACAGCCGGCGCTGCGCGTCGACCTCGTAGGAGTATTCGCTGGAGGTCACCACCTCGGGGTGGCCCTTCTGTTCGGCGAACCCGTCGGGTCCGTAGTACTGCCCACCCAGTGCGCCCGGGTCGGTGGCGGCCCGCAGGGTGGGCAGCGCTCCCATCGCGGCCTCCTGGAACAGTGCCCGCGCCAAGGGGATCGCCAACTGCAGGGCGCGCGGCAGGTGACGCGCCAGTTCGGTGTCCGAGCCGCCCGGGTGTGCGGCCAGCGCCGTCGTGCGCTGTCCGGTGAGCCGGCGTTGCAGTTCATAGGTGAACATCAGGTTGGCCAGCTTGGACTGGCCGTAGGCGACGATGCGGTTGTAGTCGCGCTCCCACTGCAGATCCTCGAACCGGATGGCACGGGCGAAGCGGTGCCCGACACTGCTGACCGTCACCACTCGGGACCCGGGTACCGGCAGCAGGCGGTCCAGCAGCAGGCCGGTGAGGGCGAAGTGGCCGAGGTGGTTGGTGCCGAACTGCAGCTCGAACCCGTCGGTGGTGGTCTGTTTGGGCGGGGTCATCACTCCGGCGTTGTTGATCAGCAGGTCGATGGTGCTGTACGTGTCCTTGAGCTCTTCGGCGGCCGCGCGCACCGAGGCCAGCGAGCCGAGGTCGAGTCGTTGCACGACGACGTCGCCGCCGATGCGTTCGGCCGCCGCGCGGCCCTTGTCGAGATCACGGACGGCCAGCACGACGTGCGCGCCCTTGTCCGCGAGTGCCTTCGCGGTCTCGAAACCGAGGCCGGTGTTGGCACCCGTGACCACGGCGGTGCGGCCCGTCTGAGCGGGAATGTTGGCAGTGCTCCAGTGGGACATGACAAACTCCTAGGGCGGGTTAAGCGGAGTTGGTTCTCCGTTTAGTTGCAAATATACGGAACGCACGCCCCGCTTTGTTGATTCCCGTGAGGTGATGAGTCGTGCGCGCGGATGCGGCCCGCAATCGAGCCAAGGTGCTCGACGTCGCCTACCAGACCTTTGCCGCCGAGGGGTTGGGTGTCCCCATCGATGAGATCGCCCGCCGGGCCGGGGTGGGGGCGGGCACCGTCTACCGGCATTTCCCCACCAAGGAAGATCTGTTCCGGGCGGTGGTGGCGGACCGGATGCAGCAGATCATCGAGGGCGGCCGCGCCCTGTTGGCGGCCGATCCGGCCGGTGGGCTGTTCGAGCTGATCCGCGCGATGGTGCTGCAGTGGGGGGCCACGGATCGCGGCCTGGTCGACGCACTGGCCGGCGCCGGGGTGGATGTCAACAGCGCCCTGCCCGAGGCCGAGGCCCAGTTCCTCGGCATGGTGGGAGACCTGCTGCTGGCGGCACAACGAGCGGGGGTGGTCCGCCCGGATGTGACCGTGCCCGAGGTGAAGGCGCTCGTCGTCGGCCTGCAGGCGATGCAGGCCTACAACCCCGGGGTTGCCGAACGTGGCACCGAAGTGGTGATCGACGGTTTGCGCCCGCGGTGAACCGGCCGTCGCCGACCTTGCACTCGCCCTGGTCGAGTGCTAAGAACGTACTTGGCACTCTCAACTGGTGAGTGCTAGGTCGGGACGGTGAGGCCGGGGCCGCACCTGCGGGAGCACACTCCAGCCGTCCGTCGCGGGCACTGCGCCCGGCCACAGACGTGCAATTCCCAACCGGAGGAATCACTTCGCAATGGCTAAGACAATTGCGTATGACGAAGAGGCCCGTCGCGGCCTCGAGCGGGGCCTGAACAGCCTCGCCGACGCGGTCAAGGTGACGCTGGGCCCCAAGGGCCGCAACGTCGTCCTGGAGAAGAAGTGGGGCGCCCCCACGATCACCAACGACGGTGTGTCCATCGCCAAGGAGATCGAGCTCGAGGACCCGTACGAGAAGATCGGCGCTGAGCTGGTCAAAGAGGTCGCCAAGAAGACCGACGACGTCGCGGGCGACGGCACCACCACGGCCACCGTCCTGGCTCAGGCCCTGGTTCGCGAAGGCCTGCGCAACGTCGCTGCCGGCGCCAACCCGCTCGGCCTGAAGCGCGGTATCGAGAAGGCTGTCGAGGCTGTCACCGCTCGCCTGCTGTCGACCGCCAAAGAGGTCGAGACCAAGGAGCAGATCGCTGCCACCGCCGGTATCTCGGCCGGTGACCAGTCGATCGGCGACCTGATCGCCGAGGCGCTCGACAAGGTCGGCAACGAGGGTGTCATCACCGTCGAGGAGTCCAACACCTTCGGCCTGCAGCTGGAGCTCACCGAGGGTATGCGCTTCGACAAGGGCTACATCTCGGGCTACTTCGTGACCGACGCCGAGCGTCAGGAAGCCGTCCTGGAGGATCCCTACATCCTGCTGGTCAGCTCGAAGGTCTCGACCGTCAAGGACCTGCTGCCGCTGCTGGAGAAGGTCATCCAGTCCGGCAAGCCGCTGCTGATCATCGCCGAGGACGTCGAGGGCGAGGCCCTGTCGACCCTGGTCGTGAACAAGATCCGTGGCACCTTCAAGTCGGTCGCCGTCAAGGCCCCCGGCTTCGGTGACCGCCGCAAGGCCATGCTGCAGGACATCGCCATCCTCACCGGTGGCCAGGTCATCAGCGAAGAGGTCGGCCTCTCGCTGGAGACCGCCGACCTGGCACTGCTCGGCCAGGCCCGCAAGGTCGTCGTCACCAAGGACGAGACCACCATCGTCGAGGGTGCCGGTGATTCCGACGCCATCGCCGGTCGGGTGGCCCAGATCCGCGCCGAGATCGAGAACAGCGACTCCGACTACGACCGCGAGAAGCTGCAGGAGCGCCTGGCCAAGCTGGCCGGCGGTGTTGCGGTGATCAAGGCCGGTGCCGCCACCGAGGTGGAGCTCAAGGAGCGCAAGCACCGCATCGAGGACGCCGTCCGCAACGCGAAGGCCGCCGTCGAAGAGGGCATCGTCGCCGGTGGTGGCGTGGCCCTGCTGCAGTCGGCTCCGGCCCTGGACGAGCTCAAGCTCGAGGGTGACGAGGCGACCGGTGCCAACATCGTGCGCGTCGCGCTGTCGGCCCCGCTGAAGCAGATCGCCTTCAACGGTGGTCTGGAGCCGGGCGTCGTCGCCGAGAAGGTGTCGAACCTGCCCGCCGGTCACGGCCTGAACGCCGCGACCAACGTGTACGAGGATCTGCTGGCCGCCGGCGTTGCCGACCCGGTCAAGGTCACCCGCTCGGCGCTGCAGAACGCGGCGTCCATCGCGGCGCTGTTCCTCACCACCGAGGCCGTCGTCGCCGACAAGCCGGAGAAGGCCGCCGCACCTGCGGGCGACCCGACCGGTGGCATGGGCGGTATGGACTTCTGAGTCCTTTCACGAGAAAAGCCCCGGTGCGCTCCGCGCGCCGGGGCTTTTTCGTAATGTCAGCCTGACAGCACCGCCATCGACATATAGGCGTGGCGCGGCTGTCAGGGTGTCTTTACGATCGGTCCCCGATGGTCCCTTCTCCGGATCACCGACAATATGTCCACCAAGGCCGCATCCCAGCGGTACATGACATCCTCATAGGTCAGCCGAATCACCAGGAATCCCAGGCCGGTTGCGACCCGATCGCGGGTCCGGTCGACCTGATAGCGGGGCAGGTGGTGCTCACGGCTGTCTGCTTCGATGATGAGCCGGTCACCCACGAGGAGGTCGACCCGGCCGACTCCGGCGACCGCTACCTGCGTCCGCAGGTGTATTCCCAGGGCGCGCAGCCGCAATCGGATGATGGTCTCGGTGCCGGACTCGCTGCGGGCGTCGCACCGCTCGGCCAGGTTCAGATGTGCGAATCGCGAAGCGGCCACGATCGCCCGCACATCGGCCATCTCGATCATCTGCTTGTTCAGCATCGAGTCCAGCACGACGATCAGGCCCTCGACATCCAGGCAGTTGGCCGCTGACGCGACCGCGATCTCCATCGGGTCGACGGCGCCGACGATCGGCGGATCCAGGCGATACGGCTGACAGGACCGAACCCCGGCCCGGGATCGACGCGCCCGCGGTGAATACCGGATGTGCAGGGTGGTGGAGTCGGGGACCCAGACCCGCCGGAGACGCAATGCCGACGTGCAGCCCACCACGCCTCCGGCCGATACCGCCCGGACGACCAGCGGGTCGGCGGACCGGCTGGCGTACCAGCCACGGCGCACCTGCGACCACCCGGGGAGCTTTCTGAGCTGCGCCGGCGACAATCCCGCGGCACGCAACTGCGCGGCGCACAGCACTCCGCCGTTCGCCGCCAGGAGAGCTGCGATACCTGCCACCGCTCAATGGCAGCGCATCGCGCCGGCGACCGACAGACCCGATCGCGGCCCTGTGGATAACCCTAGATCTGGTCCAACGGCGTCGGCTTCAGCGCCAGCGTCGCGGCCACACTGATCACCGCAGTGCCGGCCAGATACGCGCACGCGATCCACGGCGACCCGCCGGCCGCGCCGATCAGCGCCGTGAGGATCAACGGGGTCAGGCCCGAGGCATACACGCCGGAGAGTTGATACACCGTCGACAATCCGGTGTAGCGGATCCGCGCGGGGAACAGCGACGCGTACAACGTGCCCTGCGCCCCGTAGAACCACGCATGGATGACACCGAACACCACCAGCATGGCCACCGCGTACAAGGCGATGTTCTTGGTGCCGAACAGCGCAAACGCCGGGAACACCGCCAGCCCGTAGGCTGCGATACCGGTCGCGTAGATCCGCTGGGCGCCGAACCGATCGGTCAGCAGGCCCGAGATCGGCAGCAAGGCCGCCATCAGCAACGCGGCCACCGTGACCGACACCAGCACCGGTACCTTCGCCAGCTTGAGTGTCCCGGTGGCGTAGGAGATCGCGAAGACGCCCCAGGTGTTGAACGCCGCGCCCTCGCCCCAACGGGACAACATGCCCAGCACGGTGGAGCGCAGCACCGGGGGCTTGAACACCTCGCGCAGCGGCACCGCCGCGCGGTCGCCGGCATCGCGCACCCTCTCGAAAGCCGGGGTCTCACTGGCCTTCAGTCGCACCACCACACCGAACGCCACCAGAGCGATGCTCAGCAGGAAGGCGATGCGCCAGCCGTAGGCCAGGAATGCGGCGTCCGACAGGGTGGCCTGCAGCACCGCGAACACCCCGGTGCCCAAGGCCAGGCCGAGCGCCAAGCCGATCTGCGGGATGCTGCCGAACAGGCCGCGCCGGCGCCGTGGGCTGTGCTCGACGGCCAGCAGCACCGCGCCTGCCCATTCCCCGCCCAGCGCGAAACCCTGGACGATGCGCAACAGCAGCAACAGGATCGGTGCCAGCACACCGATCTGCGCCGCGGTGGGCAGCACGCCCATCAGCGCGGTGGCCCCGCCCATCAAGAGCATCGTCAGTGCGAGGGTTTTCTTGCGGCCGATCCGATCGCCGACGTGGCCGAACACGAAACCGCCGATGGGGCGGACCACGAAGCCGACCGCGAAGGTCGCGAATGACAACAGCGTCCCGACGAACGTGGTCTGGTCCGGGAAGAACGCGTGGTTGAACACCAGGCTGGCCGCGGTGGCGTAGAGGAAGAAGTCGTACCACTCGATGGTGGTGCCGACCAGGCTGGCCCACAACGCGGTGCGCGCTTGCGGGGAGATGGTCCGGTCCTGGTCACCGGGGGCCGGCGTGGCGGTCACAGTCACGGGGATCAATCACCGCACGGCTGGGACCCCATTGGCCAGTGTTATGCGCGCGGTGAGCGTAAAGGCGCTCGAGGAGCGGCGAGCCGCAGCCAGATCTCCGTGCAGGTCTGGCGGGCCTTGGTCAGTCGCGCGGGTGATACCCGGGAGGCTTGATAGAAGTTGCGCTCGATCATCCAGCACAGCGCTTCGGCCAGCGCCGACGATTGGTCGGGCCGCTTACCGGCCGGCACGCCCATGTGTTCGAGGATCGCCGCGATCGCACCGATGAAGATGTCGGCGGTTTCCTGCCACAACGCATCGAGTTCCGGGACGGTGGCCGCGAGATCGATCGCCGTGCGCATGACGACGCCGTGCTCGCGCCACAGCTCCTCGGTCCGGCGCATCGCGGTATCGATCGCCGTCACCCCGCCGGCGGCGTCTTCCGCGGCGGCACGCGACTTGGCGTGCAGCACCGCGACGGTGCGGGCGAACAGTGCCGTGATGACATCCTGCTTCGATCCGAAATAGAAGTAGAGCGCAGCCCGCGTGATGCCGGCACGTTCGGCGATGTCGGCAATGGTGATCGCGTCATATCCGATAGAGCTCAACAGCTCCTCGGTCGCGTCCAGGATCGCGGCCTCGCGCAGATCACCCTTACGGGGTTCGCCCGATCGTCGCCTGGTCAATTGGCCGCAATCTGCTGGCCGTCCGGGAAATCGGTGCTGCGCGACAAGGATTCCCATGCCGCGATGTCGGCGTCGACGGCGTCGCGACCGGCGCGGACCAGCCGCAGCGCATCGGATCCCAGCAGGAGGTGCCGCGGTGGCTCGGCGGCGTCGACGACCGTCAGGACGGCCGCGGCGGCCTTGGCCGGATCCCCGAGCTGGTTGCCGTCGGCGTTGCGCCGGGCCTGCCGGATCGGCTCGAACACCGCGTCGTAGTCGTCGATGGCGCGTTCGGCGCGGACCATCGACCGGCCCGCCCAATCCGTCCGGAACGAGCCGGGTTCGATTGCGGTGACGTGGATCCCGAACGCGGCGACTTCCTTGCCGATGCTCTCCAGCAGGCCTTCGAGTGCGTACTTGCTGGCGCAGTATGCCGACAGGCCCGGCACCGTCATCAACCCGCCCATCGAGGTGACTGCCATGATGTGCCCGGCCCGTCGCCTGCGCATGGCCGGCAACACCGCCTGCACCGCGGCGGCCGCGCCGAACACGTTGGTCTCGAACTGCGCGCGTAACTGCGAAAGTGGCGTCTCCTCGAAGACGCCCTCCAATCCGTATCCGGCGTTGGCGATCAGGACGTCGATGGGCCCGATCGATACCTCGACGTCGGCGACGGTCTCGACGACCGCCGCATGGTCGGTGACGTCGAGGATGCGGCCGTGGGCATTCGCCCCCAACGCTTCGAAGGGGGCGAGATCGGCGGACTTGCGCACCGTCCCGACGACGGTGTGCCCGGCTTGCAGTGCGCCGTGCGCGAAGGCGCGGCCGAGGCCGGTGCTGACACCGGTGATGAAGAACGTCTTGGGCATGACCCCACGCTACGCGCAAATCGACACTGTGTCGATTTTTCTAGTCTTGACGTTGATTAGTGGGTGCCGGTTGTCTGCCGCGGATCAGCTTGCCCGGCCGCGCCGCGGTCGGCACCCCGCGTTCGGCGATGATCTCGCCCGACACGATGGTGGCGACGTAACCGTCGGCGGTCTGGTCCAGCCGCCGACCACCGGCGGGCAGGTCATGGGCCACCGTCGGCTTGTGCAGCCGCAGTGCCCGGTGGTCGATGACGTTGAGGTCGGCCTTGTACCCGACCGCGATGCGGCCACGATCGGCCAGGCCCGCCACCCGCGCCGGCACCGTGGTCAGCTCCCGGACCGCCTCGGCGATACCGAGCCGGCCGGTGGCCCGGTCCCGCGCCCAGTGCGTGAGCATGTAGGTGGGAAAGCTTGCGTCGCAGATCATTCCGTAATGCGCCCCGCCATCGCCGAGGCCGAGCACCACGTCATCTCGGCGGATCAGGTCGGCGACGGTGTCCAGTGACCCGTCCCGGAAGTTGGCCAACGTGACCAGCAGCATGGCGTGCCCGTCGTCGTCGAGCAGCCGATCGTAGGCCTCCTCCAACGGTGACACCCCACGGGCCGCGGCGCGCGCGGCGATGCTGTCCGACGGATCCGGTTCGTAGTTCGGCGGGTCGCCGAGCGGGAAGATGTAATCCCACGCCTGCACGGCGAACATCAGCGGATGCCCGTCGCCGGCGGGCGAGTCGTTCAGAATCCGTTCGCGCACCTCGGGTTTGCGCATCTGCGCGACGCGTTCGGCCAGTGGCAACCCCTCGATCGCCCGGTAACTCGGGTAGGTGATGAACGGGTTGCCCGACAATTGCAGGCCGATCACCAGGCCGATCGGACGCGGGAAGATCTGCGCGGTGATCTGCCCACCATCTGCGTTGGCCTTCTCCACCATTCGCAATGCGTCCAGATGCAGAGCGGGACCGGCGTTGCCGATCGCCAAGGTGAACGTCACCGGCAGGCCCACGTCGGCCGCGACGTCGAACACCGCCTGCAGCGCGCCCTCATAATCTGCGGCCAGCAGATCCGGCACGAACTGGATCAGTCCACCGCCGGCGTCCTTGACCCCGAGCGCGATCGCCTCGATCTCGTCGTGACCCGCGTCGTAACTCGGGATGGGTTGGCCGCTCTCGGTCTTGTGGATGGTCAACCGGGACGACGCGAAGCCGAGGGCGCCGACCTGGATCGCCTCGGCGGCGAGCTTGCGCATCTGCGACAGATCCTCGGGCGTGGCGGGTTCGCGCTCCACCCCGCGGCGGCCCATCACGTAGACCCGCAGGGGCGAATGCGGCAGAAAGGCAGCCACGTCGATATCGCGTCGACGCGCATCCAGGGCGTCGAGGAATTCCGGGAACGTCTCCCACGTCCAGGGCAGCCCGTCGACCATCACCACCCCCGGGATGTCCTCCACCCCGGCCATCACGTCCACCAGCGTCTCGTGGTCGGCCGGCCGGCAGGGGGCGAAACCGACGCCGCAGTTGCCCATCACCGCCGTGGTGACGCCGTGCGCCGACGACGGGGTCATCCGGTCGCTCCAGATCGCCTGCCCGTCGTAATGGGTGTGCAGGTCCACGAAACCCGGGGTGACGAGCAGTCCGGTGGCGTCGATCTCCCTGCCGCCGACCCCGGACACGGTGCCGACCGCGGTGATCACCCCGGCCGTGACGGCCACGTCACCGACATACGGGTCCCCGCCCAACCCGTCGACGATGGTGCCGTTGCGGATCACGAGGTCGTGGTGTGTCATACCTCGAACCTACGATGACGCGATGATCGATCACCTGGGAATCAACTGTGCAGACTTCGCCAAATCGCAGGAGTTCTACGACACCGTGCTGGGCGTCCTCGGATTCACGCGGCAGATGGATATGGGCGTCGCCGTCGGTTACGGCCGTGATGGCAAGCCAGACTTCTGGATCGCCGACGTGCACGCGGGCGAGGCCACCGGCCCCAACCGGGAAGTGCATCTGGCCTTCGAGGCCGCCGACACCGACGCGGTGCAGAGGTTCTACGACGCGGCCGTCGGTGTGGGCGCCGAATCGCTGCACGCGCCGCGCTTGTGGCCCGAGTACCACCCCGGCTACTTCGGGGCCTTCGTGCGTGATCCGGACGGTAACAACGTGGAGGCGGTCTTCCACGGGGCGTGACGGGAAGCATCGTCACGGGAATCAATCGCCAGGACAGCGGTTGGAACCCGTTATGAGCCTTTCGACTCTCGCGACCGGTGGCGCCCCAGTCAGGACGCCGTTCGGGTTCGAGTCCACCGCGGCCGAGGTCAGCGCCGGCGTCGATCTGTCCGGCAAGACCGCGATCGTCACCGGTGCTTCGTCGGGTATCGGGGTGGAGACGGCCCGCGCGCTGGCTCGGGCCGGCGCCGCGGTCACCCTCGCGGTGCGCGACGTGGACACCACCGGACCGATCGCCGAGGACATCCGCCGCGATACCGGGAACGACACGGTGGCGGTCGCCGCGCTGGATCTCAGTAAGCCCGACAGCGTCGTCGCGTTCGCCAGTGCGTGGACCGGCCCGCTGCACATCCTGGTGAACAACGCCGGCGTCATGGCCGTGCAACAGCTGACGCTCACCGAGGCGGGCCACGAGCTGCAGTTCGCGACCAATCACCTGGGGCACTTCGGGCTCGCCATCGGCCTGTACGACGCGCTGCGCCAAGCCGGCGGGGCCCGCATCGTGTCGGTGAGTTCGTCCGGTCATCTGCGTTCACCGGTGATCTTCGACGACATCGACTACGCGTTTCGCGAGTACGACCCGTTCGGGGCGTACGGGCAGAGCAAGACCGCCAATGTGCTGTTCGCCGTCGAGGCCAGCCGGCGCTGGGCCGGTGACGGCATCACCGCCAACGCGCTGATGCCCGGCGGTATCGCCACCGCGCTGCAGCGCCATCTGCCGCTGGGGTATAACGTGGAAGCACGTGAGCGGTTCCGCCGGGCGGGCACCCGTTTCAAGAGCGTCGAACAGGGTGCTGCCACCTCCGTTCTGCTGGCCGCCTCGCCGTTGGTGGAGGGTGTGGCCGGTCGGTACTTCGAGGACTGCAACGAGGCCGCCGTCGTCGACCGGCGCGGCACCGGAATCGGGGGCGTCGCGCCGTACGCGCTGGACCTCGACAATGCCGAGCGGCTGTGGGATCTGTCGCTGTCGATGCTGTGACCCCAGCAGGCCGGCCGCGAGTACGTTGGCGACCATGACAGGTGACATCGATACCGCCCGCGAACTGCTCCGCGATTCGTTCACCCGCCTCATCGAGCACGTCGACGATGTGACCGACGGACTGAGCGAGGAGCTGTCGTCGTGGCGGCCGACCCCGCAGGCCAACAGCATCGCCTGGCTGGTGTGGCACAGCGCCCGCCAACAAGACGTCCAACTCGCCGATATCGCCGGGGCCGAGCAGGTGTGGATCCGCGACGGCTGGCGGGACCGCTTCGCACTCGACCTGCCCGGCAACGACATGGGCTACGGCCACACCGCCGACGAGGTCGGCAAGGTTCGAGCCTCGGCCGAATTGCTGGTGGGCTATTACCGCGCGGTGCACAAGTTCAGCCTGGAGTACATCGCCTCCGTCACTCCCGACGAGCTGGCCCGCATCGTGGACGAGCGCTGGGACCCGCCGGTGACAGCCGGCGTGCGGTTGGTGAGCATCGTCGACGACGCCGCTCAGCACCTCGGGCAGGCGGCTTACGTGCGGGGGATCGCGCCGCAGAGTTGACAGGTGTCAACCCCGGTGCGAGCTGCGTCACACATGCGGTTTAACATGGCCCTATGACTGCCACCGCAGACCGCTCCGACGTTGTCACCATTCACAACCCCGCCACCGGCGCCGTGGCCGGCGAGGTGCGCTGGACCGCTCCTGCCGACGTGCCGCGGATCGCCACCGGTCTGCGCGAGGCGCAGCGCGAGTGGGAAGCTCGCGGCGCCAAGGGGCGCGCCAAGGTACTGGCCCGCTATGCCGTCTGGCTGGGGGACCACCGCGACGAGATCGAGAAGCTGCTGATCGCCGAGACCGGCAAGTCCGCGACGGATGCCGCCCAAGAGGTGCCGTTACTGCTGATCATCTTGTCCTACTACATCAAGGTCGTGGAGAAGGCGATGGCGCCGGAGACCCGCCCCGCCCCGCTACCGTTCCTGTCGGTCAAGAAAATCGCCGTGCACTACCGGCCGCGTCCGGTGGTCGGCGTGATCGCGCCGTGGAACTATCCGGTGGCCAATGCGCTGATGGATGCCATCGGTGCGCTGGCGGCCGGTGCTGCGGTGCTGCTCAAGCCGTCCGAGCGCACCCCGCTGACCGCCGAGCTGCTGGTCCGCGGCTGGCTGGATTGCGGGGCCCCGGAAGTGCTGGCGCTGGCTCAGGGTGCCCGCGAGGTGTCCGAGGCCGTCATCGACAACTCCGACTACATCCAGTTCACCGGCTCGTGTGCCACCGGTGTCAAGGTCATGGAACGGGCCGCGCGCCGGCTGACGCCGGTCAGCCTGGAACTCGGGGGTAAGGACCCGATGATCGTTCTGGAGGATGCCGATATCGAGCTGGCCGCCAACGCCGCGGTCTGGGGAGCGATGTTCAACGCCGGCCAGACCTGCGTGTCGGTGGAACGGGTGTACGTGCTCGAGCCGGTGTACGACCGGTTCGTGGCCGCCGTGGTGAAGGCCGTCGAGAACCTCAAGGTGGGCTCGGGCGAGGGCTACGACTTGGGCGCGTTGATCGACGAGTCCCAGGTCGCGGTGACCGCACGGCACGTCGACGACGCGCTGGCCAAGGGCGCCAGGGCGCTCACCGGGGGCAAGCGCCCCGACGGTACCGGCAGCTTCTACCCGCCGACGGTGCTGGTGGACGTCGACCACTCGATGGCGTGCATGACCGAGGAGACCTTCGGCCCGACGTTGCCGATCATGAAGGTGTCGTCGGTGGGGGAGGCCGTCCGGCTGGCCAACGACAGCCCGTACGGGCTGAGCGCGGCGGTGTTCTCCAAGGATGTCGAGCGAGCCAAAGAGGTTGCGCTGCAACTGGATTGTGGTGCCGTCAACGTCAACGACGTGATCTCGAACCTGATGTGCACCACCGCGCCGATGGGTGGGTGGAAGACCTCGGGCATCGGCGCGCGTTTCGGCGGGGTGGACGGTGTGCGTAAGTTCTGCCGCCAGGAGACGGTGGTGGTGCCCCGGACCAGCGTCGGTGCCGGCGGCAACTACTACAACAACTCGCTCAAGGCGCTGGCGCGGATGAACAAGATGATGACCAAGCTCGCGTTGGCGCGGCCCCGCCGCGAGGCCAAGTAGCGCACCGGCTGTTCACCTGGACGTCACCGATTGGTACGTCCGGGTGGATAGCGTCGTCGCGTGACGACTCTGGACACCACCGGCTACTCCGTCCGAGATGACGACGATGACGACCCCGAGTTGCTGTTGCAGCCCAGTGGTGAGGTCGTCGACACCTGGCGTGAGGGCTATCCGTACGACGAGCGGATGAAGCGCAGTGAGTACGAGGAGCAGAAGCGGCTGCTGCAGATCGAGCTGCTGAAGCTGCAGAAGTGGAGCCAGGCCCACGGGCACCGGCACGTCATCGTGTTCGAGGGCCGCGACGCCGCAGGCAAGGGCGGCACCATCAAGCGGTTCATGGAACATCTCAACCCGCGCGGCGCGCGGGTGGTGGCACTGGAGAAGCCGACCGAGAAGGAACGCACCCAGTGGTACTTCCAGCGGTACGTCACCCACCTGCCCGGCGCAGGGGAGATCGTGTTGTTCGACCGGTCCTGGTACAACCGGGCCGGTGTCGAACGGGTGATGGGTTACTGCACCCCGAAGCAGCACGCCGAATTCATCCGCCAAACACCGCTTTTCGAGCAGATGCTGGTCAACGACGGCATCAGCTTGACCAAGCTGTGGTTCTCGGTGACCCAGTCCGAACAGCGCACCCGGTTCACCATCCGCCAGGTCGACCCGGTTCGGCAGTGGAAGCTCTCGCCGACGGACCTGGCCTCGCTGGACAAGTGGGACGACTACACCGCGGCCAAGGAAGACATGTTCGCCTGGACCGACACCGAGATCGCGCCGTGGACCGTGGTGAAAAGCAATGACAAGAAACGCGCCAGGATCAACGCGATGCGCTACGTCCTGGGTAAGTTCGACTACGACAACAAGGACCATGAGGTGGTCGGCCAGGCCGACCCGCTGATCGTGGGGCGCGCACTGTCCGATTGACGCGTGCCCCCTGAGCCGAGGAGGGCGCCGTGCGGTTTCTGCTGGCGGCGCTGCTCTGGCTGATCACCACCGCGCTGCTGGCCGTCACGGTGCCCGCATTGTGGGCGCAGCACACCATCGTCTCCGAGGACGGATATGCCACGCTGGCTGCCTCGGCCGCCAAGGACCCAGCCCTCCAGCAGGCGATGGCATCCGAACTGGGTGGGCAGCTGATGACGGCCACCGGCGCCTCCGGTGTGCAGGGCACGGTGCTCGACGCGGCGGTGAGCGCGTACACGGCCAGCCAGGTGTTCCCCGGCCAGTTCGCGACGGTGAACCGCGTCGCCCACCGATGGCTGTTCACCGATACGGTGGCCCGCTCGGATGACTCGGGTCGGTGGGTCGTCGACCTGGCGCCGATGCTGGCCGACAGCTCGATCAAGCAGACGTTGGCCGGTTTCGGGGTGCAGCCGCCGGCCACGCTGCAGGTGCCGCTCACCGAGAAGGTGTCGGCCCATCTGCGACCGGGGCAGCTGCGCTTGGTGGCGGTCTGGGGGCCGTGGGCGAGTGTCGCGGTGGCCGTGCTCACCGGCGTGTTTGCATTGTTGACCTTGGTCGCCGCCCGGGCGCGCGGTAAAGCTCTTGCCGCACTCGGTATTTCGGCGCTCTTGGTCGGGGCGGCCGGATGGGCCGGTATCGAGATCGGGCGACGCTATGTCGATGACGCGCTCAATCGCACGACCGGTGACGTGCACGCGATCGCCGACGTGATGGTCGATCACGCGGTGGGCAGCATGCACATGTGGCTGAACCTGACCCTGACCGTCGGCGGTGGGCTGGTGATCATCGGGGTGATCGTGGCGCTGCTCAGCGGGCTGGGTTCACGGCGTGATGATGTGTGACGGGCGCTTGCCGTCTTGTGCGGCGCGTTCGGCACGCACCCAGCCCTGAGTGAGCCCGAGCGCGATGAGAATGTCGGCGGTCGTGATCAGCAGCCCGATGTAGTACATCCACTTCATACCGGGATCGCGCGGCACGGTGAAGAAAATGACCAGGAAGATCGGCCCGACGATGCCGAACACGAACGTCATGCCCTGGAACACCAGATAGCGGCGGAACACGGTCCAGGGCGTCATTTGCGTCAGCCTAATGTCCGCCACAGGTACGTGTAGATCAATGCCGCGCGGAATGCGGCCTGCGCGTTGTCGGCCGCGCCGCCGTGTCCGCCCTCGATGTTCTCGTAGTAGTCCACCCGGTGCCCGGCCGCCTCGAGTGCGGCGGTCATCTTGCGGGCATGCCCGGGGTGCACCCGGTCATCGCGGGTGGAGGTGGTGATCAGGATCGGCGGATACTGCCGTTCAGCCGAAATATTCTGATACGGAGAATATTTCGAGATGAACTCCCAGTCCGCGGGATCATCCGGGTTACCGTATTCGGCCACCCACGACGCGCCGGCCAGCAGCAGATGGAAGCGCTTCATGTCCAGCAGCGGCACGCTGCACACCAGCGCACCGAACAGCTCCGGGTAGCGGGTCAGCATGATGCCCATCAGCAGCCCACCGTTGCTGCCACCCTGCGCACCCAGCTGCTGCACCGTCGTCACCCCACGGGCGACCAGGTCGCGGGCCACCGCGGCGAAATCCTCGTCCACCAGATGCCGTCCGGCGCGCATCGCCTGGGTGTGCCAGCCGGGCCCGTACTCACCGCCGCCGCGGATATTGGCCAGCACGTAGGTACCACCGCGGGCCAACCACAATCGGCCGAGCACACCGTCGTAGGCGGGGGTGCGTGACACCTCGAATCCGCCGTACCCGCCGAGCAGCGTCGGTCCGCTCGCACCGGGTCGCCCGACCACGAAATAAGGGACCCGGGTCCCGTCGGCGGACACCGCGAAATGCTGGCTCACCTCCAGCCCGTCGGCGTCGAAGAACGCGGGCGCGCGCTTGATCTCGGTGAACTCACCGGCGTCCGTTCCCCACAGAAGTCGCGACGGGGTGACGAATCCGCTTGAGTCCAGGAAGATCTCGTCACCGTGTGGGTCGGCGCCCGCGATCACCGTGTTGGTGTTGGGCGGCAGCCCCGGCACGTCGGTGGCCGTCCACTCGCCGGGGGTCAGGATCTGCACTCGGCTGGCGACATCGGCCAGTGTCACCACCACCAGTTTGTCCCGGGTCCACGAGTGCTGATGCAGGCAAGTGTGCTCGTCCGGTTTGAACACCACCGTCAGATCAGCTGAGCCGTCGACGAATTCGCGGTAGTCGGCGGCCAGCAGCGAGCCGGCGGTATAGCCTTTCCAGTCGGTGCGCAGCTCGATCAGCAGCCAGTCCCGGTGCACCGAAACCGTGGCATCGGTAGGCGCGTCGATCAGGATCAACCGGTCGTCGCGCAGCTCGTAGATCTCGTCGTTGAAGAAGTCCACCGCCCGGCTGATGAACGTCCGCTCGAATCCGGGGGTGCGGTCCACCGAGGCCGCGACGATGACATCGCTGTGTTCACCGGCGTACACCGTGGTCGCATCGGCGAGGTCCCGGCCGCGCTGCCAGCGCTTGACCAGCCGGGCGTAGCCGGAATCGGTGAGTGATCCCGCACCGAAGTCCGTGCCGACCAGCACGGTGTCCGGGCCGGCCCAGGCGATCTGCGTCTTGGCTTCCGGCAGTTCGAACCCGCCGGCCACGAATTCCCGTGTATCCATGTCGAATTCGCGGACCACCACAGCATCCGCACCGCCGCGGGACAGGCTGATCAGGGCTCTGGAATGATCTGGTTCGATGACGTCGGCACCGGCCCAGACCCAATTCTCGCCGTCGGCCTTCGCCAACTGGTCGACGTCGATGTCGACGTCCCACACCGGTGACGCGCTCCGGTAGGACTCCAGCGTCGTGCGGCGCCACAGCCCGCGCGGGTTGGCCTCATCGCGCCAGAAGTTGTAGAGATGCTCACCGCGGCGGCGCACGTACGGGATCCGCGCATCGGTGTCGAGCACCTCCAGCGCCTGGGTCCGCATCGCCTCGAAATGCTCACCGGCCAGCGCGGCCAGCGTCGGCTCGTTGTGGGCGCGCACCCACGCCAACGCGTCGTCGCCGGTGACATCCTCTAGCCAAAGGTGGAGGTCTGGTCCAGAACTCATGTCACCTTTCTACCGTGGGCGTAGCGTGAGTTCATGACCAGCCGCGCCCTCATCACCCAGGCCGCCGCCGACCTGCTCGCGTCGCTGCAGAACCGCCACGGCGCGTTGATGTTTCATCAGTCCGGCGGCTGCTGTGACGGCTCGTCGCCGATGTGCTACCCGCAAGGTGACTTCATCGTGGGAGACCGCGACATCTTGCTGGCGGTGCTCGATGTCGGGGATGACGGCGGCGTCCCGGTGTGGATATCGGGTCCGCAATTCGAGGCGTGGCAGCACACCCAGCTGATCATCGACGTAGTACCCGGCCGGGGCAGCGGATTCAGCCTGGAAGCCCCCGAGGGCATGCGCTTCCTGTCCCGCGGCCGGGTGTTCACCGACGACGAGACCGCCGAATTGGCGGGGCGGCCCCCGATCACCGGCGCGGCCTACGCCGCGGGCGCCCGCCCCACCGACGACCAAACCCGAATCGTGGCCGAAGCCGCGCAGGCCTGCCCGGTACCTACTTCTCGCAGGTGAACTGCACGACGTCGGTCTGCCGGTTGCGGAACAGATTCGCGCACCCGGTCAGATACTTCATATAGCGGTCGTAGACCTCTTCGGACTGGATGGCGATCGCCTCGTCCCGGTGGGCCTCCAGATTGGCCGCCCAGATGTCCAGCGTCTTGGCGTAGTGCGGCTGCAGGGACTGCTTGCGCGTCACCGTGAATCCGGCCGCCTCGGCGTGCTCCTCGACCATCGGGATCGACGGCAGCCGGCCGCCGGGGAAGATCTCGGTGAGGATGAATTTGATGAACCGGGCCAACTCGAAGGTCGGTGGGATGCCCTCTTCCCTGGCCAGGGCGGGATGCGGCGCGGTGATGGTGTGCAGCAGCATCACCCCGTCGGACGGCAGCACCTGATACGCCTTGGCGAAGAAATCGGTGTACCGATCGTGACCGAAGTGCTCGAACGCTCCGATCGACACGATGCGGTCCACTGGCTCGTCGAACTGCTCCCAGCCCTGCAACAGCACCCGCCTCGTGCGGGGCGTGTCCAATTCGTCGAACGCGGCCTGCACGTGGGTGGCCTGGTTCTTCGACAGCGTCAGACCCACCACGTTGACGTCGTACTTCTCGATCGCGCGCCGCATGGTCGCGCCCCAGCCGCACCCGACGTCGAGCAGCGTCATCCCCGGTTGGAGGCCAAGTTTGCCAAGGGAAAGATCGATTTTGGCGATCTGCGCCTCCTCGAGCGTCATATCGTCACGCTCGAAGTACGCGCAGCTGTAGGTCTGGGTCGGATCCTGGAAGAGGCGGAAAAAATCATCGGACAGGTCGTAATGCGCCTGAACGTCCTCGAAGTGCGGTTTTAACTGCTTGGGCATGGCTAACGGCCTCTCGGTTTGACCTGACGGCGAGGGGTACCCCGCGGTTCACCTTTGAAACCACGAAACTGTCGCCCGAACGGTTCAGACGTCCCCCGCGTCCTTCTGCATTCGTAGCTGACCGAGGAGGGGATGGGACGACTTTGGACAGACAGGTGCGTCGAAAACCGGCAAGGCCGGCGCCCCGATAGGGTGATGACGTGACCCACTATGACGTCGTCGTACTCGGAGCTGGCCCCGGCGGATATGTCGCGGCCATCCGCGCTGCCCAACTCGGCCTGAACACCGCCATCGTCGAACCGAAATACTGGGGTGGCGTGTGCCTCAACGTCGGGTGCATCCCGTCCAAGGCGCTGCTGCGCAATGCCGAACTGGCCCATATCTTCACCAAGGAAGCCAAGACGTTCGGCATCAGCGGTGAGGCGAGCTTCGACTACGGCGCGGCCTTCGACCGCAGCCGCAAGGTCGCCGACGGCCGCGTGGCCGGTGTGCACTTCCTGATGAAGAAGAACAAGATCACCGAGATCCACGGCTACGGGAAGTTCACCGGTCCCAACGGGCTGACCGTCGACCTCAACGAGGGCGGAACCGAAGAGGTCACCTTCGACAACGCGATCATCGCCACCGGGTCCAGCACCCGCCTGGTGCCGGGCACCTCGCTGAGCGAGAACGTCGTCACCTACGAGAGCCAGATCCTGTCTCGGGAACTGCCCGGCTCGATCATCATCGCCGGCGCCGGTGCGATCGGCATGGAGTTCGCCTACGTGCTGAAGAACTACGGTGTCGACGTCACCATCGTCGAGTTCCTGCCCCGCGCGCTGCCCAACGAGGACGCCGAGGTGTCCAAGGAGATCGAGAAGCAGTACAAGAAACTCGGGGTCAAGATCCTCACCGGTACCAAGGTCGAGTCGATCGAGGATTCCGGTAGTGAGGTCACCGTCAAGGTGAGCAAGGATGGCAAGACCGAGGATCTCAAAGCCGACAAGGTGTTGCAGGCCATCGGTTTCGGGCCGAACGTCGAGGGCTTCGGCCTGGAGAACACCGGTGTCGCGCTGACCGAGCGCAAGGCCATCGCCATCGACGACTATATGCGCACCAACGTGGGCCACATCTACGCCATCGGCGACGTCACCGCCAAGCTGCAGCTGGCTCACGTCGCCGAGGCCATGGGCGTGGTGGCCGCCGAGACCATCGCCGGTGCCGAGACCCTGGCACTGGGCGACTACCGGATGATGCCGCGCGCGACGTTCTGCCAGCCGCAGGTGGCCAGCTTCGGGCTGACCGAGGAGCAGGCCCGCGCCGAGGGGTACGACGTCGTCGTCGCCAAGTTCCCGTTCACCGCCAACGGCAAGGCGCACGGGCTGGCCGACCCCACCGGTTTCGTCAAGCTGGTCGCCGACAAGAAGCACCTCGAGCTGCTCGGGGGACACCTGATCGGGCCCGACGTCTCCGAACTGCTGCCCGAACTGACCCTGGCGCAGAAGTGGGACCTGACCGCCCACGAGCTGGCCCGCAACGTGCACACCCATCCGACCCTGTCGGAGGCGCTGCAGGAATGCTTCCACGGCCTGGTCGGCCACATGATCAACTTCTGATCGCCGGTGCGCGCGAAGGTTGTCGCCGCCATCGGCGGGCTGGCGATCGGCCACATCCTGTGGCTGCTCGTCATCACGCTGGCGATCAACACCAGTGACGTGAGCTTCTGGGTGCTGATCGTCTCCGCGGTGATCATCGCGCTGGCGATCGTGGTCGGGCTGCTGGGGTGGCGCGCCTACCAGCGCAAGGACCAGGTGTGGACGGCGTTCCTGTGGGCGCTGCCGATCTCGCCCGTGCTCATGACGGTCGCGGTGCTCGGGGTCACGTACCTGTAGTCGTCAGTCCGGGAAATCCAGCGGTATCCGCAGCGTCGCCATGGTGGCCGCCAGCGCATCGTATTGCCCTGCGAGGGTACAGAATTCGATGAGCTGGGCGCGGGTGTAGAGCTTGGCCAGCGCGGTCCAGGTCTCGGTGGACATCGACCGGGTGATGACGAACTCGTCGGTCGCGGTGACCAGGATCCGCTGGCGCGGTGTGAGGCCCTCGGCGTCGGGTCCCTCGAAGATGGCGGCCTGGGTGGCGGCGTCCAGGCCCCGGCTGCGGGCCAGCCGACGATGCTGCTGCAACTCGTACTCGCAGTCACGCAGGTGTCCCACCCGCAGGATCACCGTCTCGGCGTCCTGGCGGGACAGCTTGCCGGCGTAGAGCAGATATCCGGAGAACGGCAACCAGGCCAAGAACAGCAGCCGGTGCTGGCCGAGCACGTTCATCAGATGGAATTTCGGCGCCCGGATGCCGCGGGCACCCGCCTTGGCGATCGCCCAGTTGACCGGGCCCAGTTCGCGGAAGCCGCCGGGCGGGATACGTGCGGGTGTTTCAGATCCGGTCATGTCTGCTTCACCAGATACGGGGACACGGTGCTGCGGTGTTCGTCGAGGTCGAGGGCGCGGCCGAGTGCGGGGAACGCGCGCTGCGGGCAGTTGTCGCGCTCGCAGACGCGGCAACCGGCACCGATGGGTATCGCTGCGATCTTGGAATCACCGGTCAGCGCCAACCCTTCGGAGTAGACCAGCCGGTGCGCATGACGGAGTTCACAGCCCAGGCCGATCGCGAACGTCTTTCCAGGCTGACCATAGCGTGCGGCGCGGCGTTCGACGGTGCGCGCCACCCACATGTACTGGCGGCCGTCGGGCATCTGGGCGATCTGCACCAGGATCTTGCCCGGATTGGCGAACGTCTCGTACACATTCCACAGCGGACAGGTGCCGCCCGCCGACGAGAAGTGAAAACCGGTGGCGGACTGGCGTTTCGACATATTGCCTGCGCGGTCGACCCGCACGAAGGACAGTGGAACCCCGCGCATGGAGGGCCGCTGCAGGGTGGACAGCCGGTGCGCGATGGTCTCGTAGGACACCGAGTAGTACGCCGACAACCGCTCGACGTCGTAGCGGAACTCTTCGGCGACGGTGTGGAACTGGGTGTAGGGCAACACGGTGGCCGCCGCGAAGTAGTTGGCCAGCCCGAGCCGGGCCAGGGTGCGGGATTCGTCGCTGGTGAACTTGCCCTCGTCGGTCAGCTTGTCGATGAGGTCGCCGAACTCCAGATAGGCCAGCTCGGCGGCGAGTTTGAAGACGTACTGGCCACTGGCGAGGTGACTGCCGATCTCCAGGGTCCGGGTCGCTGGGTCGAAGCGGTGCAGCACGGTGTCGCCCAGATCTTGGCGTTTGACGATGTGCACCCCGTGCACGGCCGTCAACCGGGCCGAGAGCTCGCCCGCCAGGTCGGCCCGGTGCATGCGCATCCGGATGGTGAGATCCTCGGCGGCGGTGTCGAGTTCGTGCAAATAGTTCTGCCGTTGATAGAAGTAGTCGCGAACCTCCTCGTGCGGCATCGTGATGGTTCCCGAACCGCTGGCGCCGGCGGCAGGGCCGCCCATGCCGAACCGGTCTTCGGTGGCGGCGGCCAGCTGCGTGGTGGTCAGCCGGTAGCGCTGGTGCAGGTTCACCATGGCGCGTGCGACCGACGGATGCGCGGCCACCAGCTCGGCGATCTCGGCGGCATCGACATCCAGGTCGAGGTCGCGATCCATGGTGATTTCGCGCAGCTCGGCGACCAGTCGGGTGTCGTCCTGGGAGGCGAAGAAGGTGGCGTCCACCCCGAACACCTCGGTGATGCGCAGCAGCACCGCGACGGTCAGCGGCCGCACGTCGTGTTCGATCTGGTTGAGGTAGCTGGGGGAGATCTCGAGCATCTGCGCCAGGGATGCCTGGCTGAATCCGCGTTCGCTGCGCAGTTGGCGGACCCGCGATCCGACGAACGTCTTGGTCACCCCGTCCAGGGTAGTGACCATTGCAAAGATTGGCTTTGCATTGTTCGCAGACCAATATGGATCACATGACCGGTTTGGCGAAGACCCTGATGCCCGTGCCCGAGGGCCACCCCGACGTGTTCGACACCTCCTGGTCGCTGCGGATGGCCGATGTGGATCGGGGCGGCAGGCTGCGTTTCGACGGTGCCACCCGGCATATCCAGGATGTCGGCCAGGACCAGCTGCGACAGATGGGTTACGAGGAGGTCCACCCGGCCTGGATCGTGCGCCGGACGATGATCGACCTCGTCGAACCGATCGAGTTCCCGGACATCCTGCGGTTGCGGCGGTGGTGTTCGGGGACGTCGACGCGCTGGTGCGAGATGCGCGTCCGGATCGAAGGCAGGCGGTCGGGTCTCATCGAATCCGAAGCGTTCTGGATCTGCTTCAGCCGGGAGACGCAGAGCCCCGGCCGTATCGCCGACGACTTCCTCGCCGGGCTGCGCCGCACGACGGATGTGGACCGGTTGCGCTGGAAGGCCTATCTCAAGGCGGGTGCCCGCGACGATGCCGTCGCGATCCGCAAGTACCCGGTGCGCGTCACGGATATCGACCTGTTCGACCACATGAACAACTCGGTCTACTGGAGCGTCGTCGAGGACTACCTGGAGAGCGTCCCGGAGCTTCTCAAGGCGCCGCTGCGGGTGACCATCGAGCACGACTCCGCGGTTGCCCTCGGTGACGACCTGGACATCATGGTGCACGTGTATCCGCCCGGATCGACGGACAAATTCGGTCCCGAGCTCACCGACCGCACTGTTACAACGCTCACATACGCCGTCGGCGACGAGACCAAAGCGGTCGCCAGCCTGTTCGCTCGCTGACCCCCGGCCGTTTAACAGTACGGGCGTACTGACCAGCGACAATTGGCTACCGCTAAGTAGCTTCTGAACCGGTACAGCAGGTTGCGTGCTTCGCAAACTTAGCAAGTTCGTCGGAGGGTGTTAGCCAAAATTGGCAACTGAAACGGGTGGACCTGCGCATATGCCGTAGGGCATCCTCGGATTAGCACACCCGCGAGATCGCGGTGGCATTAACAACGCGCAGTGTTGAAACGCCGCAACGACCCTCGCACCTGTTAACCCGTTAGGAGAGCCATGTCCACCGTTGGCACACCGAAGAGCCCGGAGCAGATCCAGCACGACTGGGACCACAACCCCCGCTGGAAGGGCATCACCCGTACCTACACCCCCGAGGACGTCGTCGCACTGCAGGGCCACGTCGTCGAGGAGAACACCCTGGCCCGTCGCGGCGCCGAGGTGCTGTGGGACCAGCTGCACAACATGGACTACGTCAACGCGCTCGGCGCGCTGACCGGCAACCAGGCCGTGCAGCAGGTGCGTGCGGGCCTCAAGGCCATCTACCTGTCCGGGTGGCAGGTCGCCGGTGACGCGAACCTCTCCGGCCACACCTACCCCGATCAGAGCCTCTACCCGGCCAACTCGGTGCCGCAGGTGGTGCGCCGCATCAACAACGCGCTGCTGCGCGCCGACCAGATCGCCAAGGTCGAGGGCGACACCTCGGTCGAGAACTGGCTGGCCCCGATCGTCGCCGACGGTGAGGCCGGCTTCGGTGGCGCCCTGAACGTCTACGAGCTGCAGAAGGCCATGATCGCCGCCGGTGTCGCCGGTTCGCACTGGGAAGACCAGCTGGCCTCGGAGAAGAAGTGCGGCCACCTCGGTGGCAAGGTGCTGATCCCCACCCAGCAGCACATCCGCACCCTGACCTCGGCCCGCTTGGCCGCCGATGTCGCCGACGTGCCGACCCTGGTCATCGCCCGCACCGACGCCGAGGCCGCCACCCTGATCACCTCCGACGTGGACGAGCGCGACCGCCCGTTCATCACCGGTGAGCGCACCAGCGAAGGCTTCTACCGGGTGCAGAACGGCCTGGAGCCGTGCATCGCCCGCGCCAAGGCCTACGCGCCGTACGCCGACCTGATCTGGATGGAGACCGGCACCCCGGACCTGGAGCTGGCCAAGAAGTTCGCCGAAGGCGTCAAGGCCGAGTTCCCGGACCAGATGCTGTCCTACAACTGCTCGCCGTCGTTCAACTGGAAGCAGCACCTGGACGACGACACCATCGCCAAGTTCCAGCGCGAGCTGGGCGCGATGGGCTTCAAGTTCCAGTTCATCACGCTGGCCGGCTTCCACGCCCTCAACTACTCGATGTTCGACCTGGCCCACGGGTACGCCCGCGAGCAGATGAAGGCCTACGTCGAGCTGCAGGAGCGCGAGTTCGCCGCCGAGGAGCGCGGTTACACCGCCACCAAGCACCAGCGTGAGGTCGGCGCCGGCTACTTCGACCGGATCGCCACCACCGTGGACCCGAACAGCTCGACCACCGCGCTGGCCGGTTCCACCGAAGAGGGCCAGTTCCACTAAGCCCCGTTCGACCAGGCCTGTTCCGCGCAGTTGCCGAACGCATGACAGCATGAGCCCCGCCCGGAGTTCCGGGCGGGGCTCATCGCTGCAGACAGTGAGGGAGATTCAGTTGAGCATCGAACGAGTCGGCGTGATCGGCGCCGGGCAGATGGGCGGCGGTATCGCCGAGGTGTGTGCCAAGGCTGGTGCGCAGGTCCTGGTCTACGAACCCGCCGCCACACTGCTGGACGCCGGCAAGGCGCGCATCACGGCGTCGCTGGACCGCGCGGCGGCCAAGGGCAAGCTCAGCCAGGACGACCGCGACGGCGCCCTGGGTCGGCTGACCTTCACGACGAACCTGGCGGATTTCGCCGACCGGCAGCTGGTGATCGAGGCCATCGTCGAGGACGAGGCGGTCAAGGCGAAGGTGTTCGCCGAGCTCGATGCGATCGTCACCGATCCCGACGCAGTGCTGGCGTCGAACACCTCCAGCATTCCGATCATGAAGATCGCAGCGGCGACGAAGAACCCGCAGCGGGTGCTCGGGCTGCACTTCTTCAATCCGGTGCCGGTGCTGCCGCTGGTGGAACTCATCTCGACACTGGTCACCTCCAGCGGCGCGCTGGAGCGTGTCGAAGAATTCGCTGGCAATATCCTGGGAAAGCAGGTCGTGCGCTGCGGCGACCGCTCCGGCTTCGTGGTGAACGCGCTGCTAGTGCCGTACCTGCTGGCCGCCATCCGGATGGTGGAGTCCGGTTTCGCGACCATCGAGGACGTCGACAAGGCCGTCGTCGCCGGGTTGTCGCACCCCATGGGCCCGTTGCGGCTGTCGGACCTGGTCGGCTTGGACACGCTCAAGCTGATTGCCGACAAAATGTACGAAGAGTTCAAGGAACCGCTCTACGGCCCGCCGCCGCTGCTGTTACGCATGGTGGAGGCGGGCCAACTGGGCAAGAAGTCGGGTAAGGGCTTCTACGACTACTGACGGTCCCTAATGTTTAGCCTAGCTAATATGGGGTACCATCGTCGGATGCGGCTCTAGTAGGCCTCTGAGGTCTCCGGGCTGCGGTCGCCAAATCAACAGACGAGGTTATTTTTCGCATGTCAAACGTCGAGTCCGATCTTGCGCCGTACTACGAGGAGTCGCAGTCGATCTACGACATCTCGAACGAGTTCTACGCCCTGTTCCTGGGCCCGACCATGGGCTACACCTGTGGTTACTACGAGCGCGAGGACATGACGCTCGATGAGTCGCAGAACGCGAAGTTCGACCTGGCGCTTGGCAAGCTGGGCCTGGAGCCCGGTATGACGTTGCTGGACATCGGCTGCGGCTGGGGCGGCGCGCTGGAACGGGCGCTCATCAAGTACGACGTCAACGTCATCGGCATCACGCTGAGCAAAGCGCAGTCCGACTACGCCCGCGAGCGGCTGGCCAAGATCGACACCAAGCGCAACGTCGAGATCCGGCTGCAGGGCTGGGAAGAGTTCAACGAGCCCGTCGACCGCATCGTGTCGATCGGCGCGTTCGAGGCCTTCAAGCAGGAGCGCTACCCCGTCTTCTTCGAGCGGGCCTACAGTATCCTGCCCGACGACGGCGTCATGCTGCTGCACACCATCCTGGCGCACACGCAGCAGTTCTTCCGCGAGAACAACATCAAGATCACGTTGAGCGATCTGAAGTTCATGAAGTTCATCGGCGAGGAGATCTTCCCCGGTGGGCAGCTGCCCGCCGTCGAGGACATCGAGAAGCTGGCCGCCGACACCGGGTTCGAGCTCAAGCGCATTCACCTGCTGCAGCCGCACTACGCCCGCACGCTGGACATTTGGGCCGCCAATCTGGAAGCCAAGAAGGACGAGGCCATCGCCCTGCAGGGGCAGGAGGTCTACGACCGGTTCATGAAGTACCTCACCGGCTGCGCCGACTTCTTCCGGCGCGGCATCACCAACATCGGCCAGTTCACCCTGGCCAAGTAGGTCCAACCAAGCGCCGAGACTACGGTTTCTGGCGAGATTCGCCTCGATTCTCGCCATTTTCCGTAGTCTCGGCGCTTTTTAGTGCGTGCTGGACGCGCGCGACGACAATGTCCGGCTCATGGCGTAGGTGCCGTGCGCTGACGCGCACGATGGTCCAGCCCCTTGCTGCCAGGAATTCCAACCGGTCGATGTCCGAGCTGTGGTTGACCGGATCGCTCCAGTGCTGCTCTCCGTCGTACTCGACACCCACCATCCGCTCCGGCCAACCCATGTCGATCCGGCGCACCACCCGGCCCCACTCGTTGCATACCGGTATTTGAGTGACCGGCCGCGGTAGCCCAGCGCGCACCAGGAGCATTCGGACGCGGGTCTCCTGCGGTGATTCTGCTCCCGGGTCGACGAGGTCGAGAACCCGACGTAGGCGGCGGATCCCTCGCGCACCTGGATAGCGGTCGGCGACGGCGGCCACGGCTGCCACCTCCACGGCGGTGTGGTTGAGCAGTGCGTCGATGCGGATGACGCCGGTGTCCTCGGGTAGGCGTCGCCCGAGGTCGTAACAGGCGCGCGCGGCTGTCGTGCACTGGATCGCGCCGACGCTGGTGAGCTCGTCGTCGGCGATCGCACCGGAATGCACCACGATGCCCTGGGGACTGGGGATGCGTACTCGAGCCAGTTCGGCCGGGGCGTCGACGGGCAGCCATCGACTACCCAGCATCGCCGCTGCGGAGAGGCCCACCAGCGTCGCGCGCCGACCCGACCACAACCAGGCCGCGATCGCCCGCGACCGGGCGTCCAGCTCGATATCGGCTGGGGCATAGACGTTGCGGTGGAGCTTGCGGAATTTCGTCTGCAAACCGTGCCGGGTGACCGCGCTGGATCCCAACGCCTCCGTACCCAGGAAGATCGGCCCCATACCGGTTATCGACGCAGGGCGACCGCGCCCGGTTCCGCCCGCGCCGGCACTACGGTTGTTGCGGCGAAAACGCCGTCGGCGCGCCAGAAACCGTAGTCTCGGCGGACTCGGGTCAGGCTTTCGCGAGCCGTTTCTTCTCGGCCTTGACGTCGAAGTCCGGCGGCGGCCAGGCGAGGTTGAACCCCTTGAGCGCCTCGATGAGCAACTCCAGGATGGCCAGCCGGCTGTACCATTTGCGGTTGCTCGGGATCACGTGCCAGGGCGCGTAGTCGGTCGACGTGCGGTCCAGCATCACCTGATAGGCCTCCTGGTACTTGGGCCACAACAGCCGCTCGTCGATATCGGCGGGGTTGTACTTCCAGTACTTGTCCGGCCGGTCCAGCCGCTCGGCCAGGCGCTTCTTCTGCTCGTCGAGGGAGACGAACATGGCCACCTTGACGATCTTGGTGCCGGCGTCGACCAACTCCTTCTCGAAGGCGTTGATCTCGTCGTAGCGGGTGCCCCAGACCTCCGGCGGTACCAGATCGTGCACCCGCACGATCAGCACGTCCTCGTAGTGCGAACGGTCGAACACCCCGATGTGTCCGGCCGCGGGCAGCGCCTTGCGGATCCGCCACAGATAGTGGTGCGCCAGCTCCTCCTCGGTCGGCTTGCCGAAGCTGGCATAGTCGATGCCTTGCGGATTGCCGGCTCCCACAACGTGTTTGACGATTCCGCCCTTACCTGCGGTGTCCATCCCCTGCAACACCAGCAGCAACGAGCGGGTGTCGCCGGCCCGGCTGCTGGCGTACAGCATCTCCTGCAGCTCGGCGAACCGGATGTTGCGCTCGGCCTGCAGCACCGGCGCGTCGCGCTTGGAGCCGACGAACCCCGGGGTGGAGTCCGGGTCGATGGCCGCCACCAAGTCGCCCGGCGTGAATTCCAGATGGGTGTGTGGCTCGTGGGTCCACAGGGCGGGCAGGTCGGAGTCGGGTGAGGTCACGTGGCCAGTCAAGCAGCTATCGCGGCAGCGAAGGCGACGGATGTGGCTGCGAGTTGAACTTTTCCAGCGACCCGCCCACCTCGACGATGCCGCACAGCGCGCTCCAGGACAGCATCGTCAGGTAGTCGATCAGTTCGTCGGTGCTCATCCGGGGACTGGACATCCACGAGTGGGTGGCCAGCTGCACCCCGCCGACGATGTGGAAGGCCCACGGCTCCACGCCTTTGGTGTCCATGCCCACACTGCCCATCCGGCGGCGCAGCATGACGGCGAGCATGCGGGCGATGATCTGCTCGGAGTCGTTGATGGCCTTGGTCCGGCTGGCCGAGCTGTTGGACATCACGAACCGGTACGGCTCCGGTTCGGCGGCCACGGTGTCGACGTAGACCCGGATGATCTCGCGCACCAGGGCGTAGCCGTCCAGATTCGAGGACAGTGCCGCGGCCATGTTCGGGATCAGGGTGGTCTGGGCGAACCGCATCATCACGGCGGTGGTGAGGTCGTTCTTGTCCACGAAGTAGCGGTAGAGCACGGTCTTGGAGACGCCGATCTCGGCAGCGATCTCGTCCATGCTGACATTGCTGCCGCGCCGGCGGATCGCCTCCAGCGTGCCGTCCACGAGCTCGTTTCGACGGTCCACCTTGTGCTGATGCCAGCGTCGTTTGCGGCCGTCGGTTTTTACCATCGCCGCTGCGCTCTGCTGTGCCACTTCGGGGAAATCCGTTCACTAGGTCATCTCGATAATACGGTGGGGAGGCGCCGCTGGTCGATCGACTGCGCCGCCCCGTCGGCCGGTAGCGGATGATGGACGTGTGGCGCATAGACCAGCTCCCGGACCGCCCTCGTTGACCGCCGGTTTTGTCGCGTCGCTCGGCGGGACGGAATCCGAAGCCGACCGGGAACGCCGCCGGGCGTTGCGGCGGATGAAGGCCGTTGCGCTGGGTTTCCTGATCGGCGCGACAGTGATCTTCCTCGCGTGCACCTGGGCGCAGTCCCGCGGCGTGACCGGCTGGGTCGGCTATGTCCGCGCCGCGGCCGAGGCCGGCATGGTCGGCGCGCTGGCCGACTGGTTCGCGGTGACGGCGCTGTTCAAACACCCACTGGGCATCCCCATCCCACACACGGCGATCATCAAGCGGAAGAAGGACCAGCTCGGCGAGGGTTTGGGCACCTTCGTCCGGGAGAACTTCATGTCCCCCGAGGTGGTCGCGACCAAGTTGCGTGACGCCGAGGTGGCCGGCCGGATGGGGAAGTGGTTGTGCGAGTACAGCCATGCCGAACGGGTGGCGGCGGAGGCGTCGACGGTGCTTCGGGTGCTCGTCGAGATGCTGCGCGACGAGGACGTGCAGCACGTGTTGGACCGGATGATCGTCAAGCGCATCGCCGAACCGCAGTGGGGGCCGCCGGTGGGCCGGGTGCTGTCCGGCCTGCTCGCCGAGCAGCGCCAGGAGGCGTTGCTGCAATTGCTGGCCGACCGGGCCTTCCAGTGGTCGCTGAACGCGGGCGAGGTGATCGAGCGGGTCATCGAGCGCGATTCGCCCACCTGGTCGCCGCGCTGGGTGGACCACTTGGTGGGCGACCGCATCCACCGCGAACTGATGGACTTCACCGACAAGGTGCGCCGCGATCCGAACCATGAGCTGCGCCGGTCGGCGACCAAATTCCTGTTCGAGTTCGCCGACGACCTGCAGCACGACGAGGCCACGATCGCGCGGGCCGAGCGGGTCAAGGAGCAGATCATGGCCCGCGACGAGGTGACCAAGGCCGCCGAGACGGCCTGGACCGCGGCCAAGCGCATCGTGCTGGAGTCGGTCGACGATCCGTCCTCGGCGCTGCGCACCCGGATCGCCGATTCGGTGGTCCGCATCGGGGAGTCGCTGCGTGACGACGTCGGCCTGCGCGACAAGGTGGACAACTGGATCGTGCGCGCCGCACAGCACCTGGTGGCCCAGTATGGGACGGAGATCACAGCGATCATCACCGAGACCATCGAACGCTGGGACGCGGACGAGGCCAGCCGCCGGATCGAGCTGCACGTGGGCCGTGACCTGCAGTTCATCCGAATCAACGGCACGGTGGTGGGTGCGCTGGCCGGCCTGGTGATCTATTCGGTGGCGCAGCTGCTTTTCTGAGCTCTGCTAGCTAGTGCTTGCAATAGTTAGCACTCGCTCGTACCGTGAGTTGTAGCAGTAGCAATTCACCGGATCGAGGCTCGACATGTCGCACGAGGACGACGCCGCTTCGGCCAACGACAAGATCGTTGCCGTGGTCGGCAACGCCGCCTCCGACATCGGCAGCTTCATCCGTGCCCAGCGTGAGGCGGCGCAGGTGTCGGTGCGCCAACTCGCGGAAAAGGCCGGCGTCAGCAACCCCTACCTCAGTCAGATCGAGCGGGGACTGCGCAAACCGTCGGCCGACGTGCTCAACCAGATTGCCAAGGCGCTGCGCGTTTCGGCCGAGGTCCTCTACGTACAGGCCGGAATGCTCGAACCGTCCGAGGGCAGTCGGGTCCGTGACGCGATCATCGGTGATACCGCGGTCACCGAGCGGCAGAAGCAGGTGCTGCTCGACATCTACACGTCGTTCTGTCAGCAGAACGAAGCCGAAGCGGCGGCCGGGGCCGGCGCTGCGGCGGAAGCGGAAGGGGTGCCGCCCACGTCTGAATCTCAAGCCAGCACAACACAACCAACACCCGATACAGACCTCTGAAAGGAAAAGTCATGCCCGAGAAGACCACCCAGCCGTCCATCGAAGACCTCAAGGCCCCGCTGCTGGCCGCCGTCGGCGCTGCCGACCTGGCCCTGGCCACCGTCAACGAGATCGTCGCCAGCCTGCGCGAGCGTGCCGAGGATGCCCGCACCGACGCCCAGGGCCGCGTCGAGGAGGGCCGTGCCCGGCTGACCAAGCTGCAGGAAGAGCTGCCCAGCCAGTTCGAGGAGCTGCGCGACAAGCTGACCTCCGACGAGCTGCGCAAGGCCGCCGAGAAGTACACCGAAGAGGCCCAGGCCACCTACAACAAGCTCGTCGAGCGTGGCGAGGCCGCCCTGGAGCGGCTGCGTAACCAGCCCGCGCTGGAGGGTGCCGCGGCCCGCGTCGAAGGCGTCACCGATCAGGCTGTCGAGCTGACCCAGGATGCATTGGGCACCGTGGCATCGCAGACCCGCGCCGTGGGTGAGCGTGCCGCCAAGCTGGTCGGCGTCGAACTGCCGAAGAAGGCAGTCCCGGAGAAGGCCGCTCCGGCCAAGAAGGCGCCGGCCAAGAAGGCGCCGGCCAAGAAGGCCGCTCCCGCTGCCGCCACCACCACGGCCCCGGCCAAGAAGGCCCCGGCCAAGAAGGTCACCCAGAAGTAAGTTCGACGCCAGGACGGCACCCGCCTAGGCTGCACGTGTGATGCTTGCAGACCTGGCGGGTGCCATTCTGTTCGTGCTGGTCGGGATCGTCGTCCTGGTCGGCGCGTATTCGTTCGTCCATGCGGCGATGCAGCGGCCCGACGCCTACACCGCCACCGGCAAGCTGACCAAGCCGGTGTGGCTGTTGATCCTCGGCGTCGGCGTGCTGTTGGCCCTGCTGATGCGCGATGCGTTCGGCGCGGCCATCTGTGCCTGCGCAACGGGCGTCTATCTCGTTGACGTGCGGCCGAAAATCCTTGAAATTCAAGGTAAGTCGCGCTGACGGGCGACCTGCGATGCGTCAACTGATCGCCGGGCTCGGCATGGCGGCCGCGGCGGCGCTGTGCGCGGCACCGGTGGCCCACGCCGCCGGCCACTACGTCGACCACACCCAATGGGTGAAATGGGGCGATCTGTCCAGCTTGCGGGTCTATCCCACCCTGGCCGCCCGGGCCGAGTCCGCCCGTCCCGGCACGCTCGCGCAGGCCGATGCGGCCTGGGCAGAGGTGCTGGCCGACGCACCCGATGCCGATCTGCCGGGCATGCGCGCGCAGTTCCTGTGCCACTGGCAGTACGCCGAGATCGCCGAACCCGGCAAGGCCAGCTGGAATCTGGAGCCGTGGCGGCCCGAGGTCAGCGATGCCGCGATGTTCGCCGCCGGGTGCAACCCCGGCGGCACCGAGGAGCCGTTCTAGTCCAGCCCGGCGAAGCAGGGATCGCCGCCCTGACCGCTGCGGCCCGGGGGCATCGTCGCGTTGCGGGTGACGAACTTCGCGGTCACCCCGTTGTCGGTGACCTGCACGCTCTCGGCGTGGATACCGAGCGGGATGTTCTTGGTGATCTGATCGAGGAACGCGTCCAGGGCCGGCTGCACGGTCTCGCGGGGCAGCATGAAGCCCAGGCCGGACAGGCTCTGCACGGTCAGGGTCAGGTTGTTGTTCTGCACCTGCGGCTTGACGACGATGCTGCCCAGCGCCGCCTGCAGTTCGATGGTGCCGTCGCTGGGGTGGGTGGTCACGCTGCTGACGAAGCTGCCCACCAGCGGAATCTGGTTCTGGATGGTGTTCTTGATGCCGTCGGCGGTCCAGGTGATGTTGGCGTCCAGCGCTCCGATGGTGCCGGGCGCGTTCTGGTTCCCGGTCAGCCGGACATCGTTGATGATGATCTGGGCCTTCATCCCGTCGGCCTCGCGGATCCGGTTGCCCGCGGTCGTCACCGTGATGTTGTTGTAGTGCTTGGCCAGGTGCTGCAGCAGGAACGGGGTCTTGCCGAACGACACGTCGACGTTGTCCTGCACCACACACGAGGTGATCTGGGTGACGGTCTTGTCGGCGATGTGCCGGGCGACCAGCTCCGAGCCCACCGCGCCTGCCACCGCCAGCGCCAGCACGATGACCACCACCAGCACGATCGACAGCGGATCGCGGAACAGGCCGGCGATCTTCTTGCCCAGCGACTTCGGCTGCTCAGGCTCCGAAGGCGGCGGCGGGGGCACGGCAGCCCCGGCGGGTGCTGCTTCGGTGGGTTGGGCCCAGGGATCGGTCACGCAGTCGATTGTGCCTTAGCGAACGGGCGTGCGATTGCGCAGCACGGCGATCGTCTCCCTGGCGCGGGCGGCCGCGTCGAGGTCGATATCGGTCACCACCAGCTGCGGTTCGGCGCCCGCCGCCTGCACGATCTCGCCCACCGCCGACGCCACCAGGCTGCCGCCGACCCCGGTCGGACCCAGCGCGGCGATCTCCTCGCCGGGGTAGGCCTGGTCCACCGCGGCCACCACCGCGGTGGTGTCGATGGCGCGGGCCCGGGCCAGCAGCGTCCATTGGTCCAGCTTGCCGGGGCCGCTGCCCCAGGACGCGTGCACGGTGATCACCTGCGCGCCGCGGTCGGCCAGCTCGAGGTACAGCTCGGGGAACCGGACGTCGTAGCACAGCGTCAGGCCGACCTTGACACCGTCGGATTTTCCCCCGTCGCTGCGCTCGCCCCGGATTTTTCCCCCGTCGCTGCGCTCGCCCCGGACGTCGATCACGACCGGTTCGGTGCCCGGCGCCACCGTCTTGGACTCGGCGAAGCCGAACGCGTCGTAGAGGTGGATCTTGTCGTAGTGCGCGTCGGTGTCCGGGCCGGAGGCGATGAGCGTGTTGGTGACCCGTCCGTCACCCGACGGGCAGAACATCCCGGCGACGACGGTGATCCCGGTCTCCTGCGCGACGGCGCGCACCCCGTCGGCCCAGCGGCCGTCCAACGGCTCGGCCACCGGCGCCAGCGGCACGCCGAACCTGCACATGGTGGCCTCGGGGAACAACACCAGGGCTGCCCCGTCGGCGGCGGCCTCGCGGGTGTACCGCGTGACGAGCTCCAGGTTCGCAGCCGGATCGGTACCCGACCGGATCTGTGCCAGGGCAATCCGCATGGCACCCAGACTAATGCGGCGCGACGGCCTGCCAGGGCACCGTGAGCACCCCGTCGCGCAGCCGGCGGCGCGACGGCTGCACCGGCAGCCCCTGGGCGCGCAGCGCGTCGAGCATCGCCCGCCAGCGCACCCGCGGGCCGAACACGCCATGCCCGGCCGCCGCCGCCCAGGCGCGGTCCGCCGCGGTCAACAGGTCGTGGATCGGCTGGCCCGCGACGTTGTGGTGGATGAGCACCTTGGGCAGTCGCTCGGCCAGATCGGACGGGCGCTCGATGGCGAACGGATCGCAGGCCAGGGTGAGGCTGACCGGTCCCGACGCGTCGAGCAGCACCCAGCAGCAGCGTCGACCCAGCTCGTCGCAGGTGCCGTCGACGATCAACCCGCCAGGGGCCAGCCGGGTGCGCAACTGGTCCCACGCGGCGTCCACCTCGGTCACCGGGTATTGGCGCAGCACGTTGAAGGCGCGTACCAGTACCGGCCGCAGACCGGCCAGTTCGAAACCCCCCAGCGCGAACTCGACATCGGTGTCCGCTGCGCGGGCGGTGGCCACCCGCTGCGGGTCGATCTCCAGGCCGACTACCCGGACATCGGCCCGGACGGTGCGCAGCCGGGTGGCCAGCTCCACGGTGGTGACCGGCAGGGCGCCGTAGCCGAGGTCGACGACGAGCGGCTCGGCAGCGGCCAGCAGCGCCGCGCGGACGGCGGGGGAGTGCACCAGCCAGCGGTCGCTGCGGCGCAGCCGGTTGTAGCCCGTGGTGCCGCGCGTCGGCGAGCCGACCGGTTTGCCCTGTGGCGAGCCGACCGGTTTACCCTGCGGCGAGCCGATGGGCTTGCTCAGCCGTGTTTCCTGATCCACTCGCTGGTGAAGTCCTGCTCCAACCGCAGCATCTCGACCAGGTGACCGCCGATGAAATTCTCCAGCTTCCCGCCCACCAGCGGGATCTTCACCTCGATGGTGACGCGCACATCGCCGCGTGCGCCGCGGGTTCCGTCGGTGGTGTCGTAGAGCGTCGCGGTCGCCGCAACCCTGGCCGGGGTGCCGGGCAGCTCACCCTTGATGATCGCGCTGGCGCGGCCGGCCCCGGCTGCTGCCCCGCGCAGCGGAGTCCAGCGCTCCTCGCGGATCAGGGTCAGGTCGCCGCGGTGGAACTGCGTCACCAGCGCCGGCAACTTGGTGGGCCGGACGGTCTGGGTGGTGACCACCTCGATACCGCCGTCGGCGGACGTCTGCAGCACATCGAGGGAGATCTCGTCGCAGCCGGACTTCTCCAACCGAGCCAGCCAGTACTGCTTCTCGGAGAACGCCGCGAGCACGTCGGCGGCGGTGTGTTCGTAGGTGGCTGCCAGGTCGAATGAACGTGGCATGCCGTCCACGCTACCGTTACCCCCCGTGGTCAGTGAGTCTTTCGTCGGCGCGGCGGTTGCCCACGACGTTCCGCTGGCACCGCTGACGACACTGCGGGTGGGCCCCGTCGCCGACCGGTTGATCACCTGCGACACCACCGAGAAACTCGCGGGCGTACTGCGCGCCCTGCCCATCGCCGACGACGTGCTGGTGCTGGCCGGCGGCTCGAACGTGCTGCTGGCCGACGATCTGCGCGGCCTGACCGTGGTGGCGGTCGCCAACACCGAGATCACCGTGACGGGGGCGACCGTCCGCGCGGAGGCCGGGGCCCTGTGGGACGACGTGGTGGTCACCGCCCTTGCGCACGGACTGGGCGGGTTGGAATGCCTCTCCGGCATCCCCGGCTCGGCGGGCGCGACGCCGGTGCAGAACGTCGGTGCCTATGGCGCCGAGGTGGCCGACACCATCTCCCGGCTACGGCTGCTGGACCGCCGGACCGGCGACGACCGCTGGGTGGCCCCCGCCGAGCTGGGCTTCGGCTACCGGCACAGCGTCCTGAAGAACTCGTCGCGGGCAGTGGTGCTGGAGGTCGAGTTCGCGCTCGATCCCGCCGGCCGCAGCGCGCCGCTGCGCTACGGAGAGCTGGCCACCGCCTTGGGCGTCGCGGCCGGGGAGCGGGCCGACCCGCTTCGGGTCAGGGAGGCCGTGCTGGCGCTGCGGGCCGCGAAGGGCATGGTGCTCGATGCCGGCGACCACGACACCTGGAGCGCCGGGTCGTTCTTCACCAATCCGGTGGTCGAGCCGGCGCTCTTCGAGCGCATCCAGGCCGCTCACCCGGGCCGGGTGCCCAACTACCCGGCTGCCGACGGGGTCAAATTGGCCGCGGGCTGGCTGGTCGAACAGGCCGGATTCGGGAAGGGATTCCCCGGTCCCGACGCGGCGGCGACGTTGTCCACCAAGCATGCGCTGGCGCTCACCAACCGGGGCGGCGCCACCTCCGCGGACCTGATCGCGCTGGCGCGGACGGTGCGCGACGGGGTGCGCAACCATTTCGGGATCGAACTCACACCCGAGCCGATTCTGCTTGGCTGCCGGGTCTAGGTACCCTTGATCCACGTGAGCCCTGCAGGTGAGACGTCCCCGCTAGTGAATCGGCGGCGTGCCCTCACCGTGCTCGCCGCCGGCAGTGCCGGTCTGCTGGCCGCGTGTGCGGGCAAATCGATCAGCCCCCACGCCGAGTCCGCGGCCCCGCCGCCGACGCCGGTGATCACCTACACCCCGGCCGACAAGGCCGACGACGTCGCGCCGACCTCGCCGATCGGTGTCTCGGTCAGCGACGGATGGTTCCAGCACATCAGCCTCACCAACGCCACCGGCAAGACGGTGGCCGGGGCGCTCAACCCGGACCGCACCGGCTTCAAGGTGACCGAACCGCTCGGCTACGGCGTGCGGTACACCTGGGCGGGGTCGGTGGTCGGTCGCGACGGCAAGGCCGTGCCGATCGAAGGCAGCTTCACCACCGTCAACCCGACCACCACCGTGAACGGCCAATTCCAGTTGGCCGACGGCCAGGTGGTGGGTGTCGCGGCGCCGATCATCCTGCAGTTCGACGCGGCCATCGACGACAAATACCGGGCCGATATCGAGAAGGCGCTGAAGGTGACCACCACGCCGCCGGTGGAGGGCAGCTGGGCCTGGCTGCCCGACGAGGTGGGTGGTTCCCGGGTGCACTACCGGACCAAGGAGTACTACCCGGCCGGCACCAAGGTGAATGTGCGGGCCGCCCTCTACGGCGTGCCCTTCGGTGAAGACGCTTACGGCGCAACCGATTCCACCCTCGACATCAGCATCGGCCGGCGTCAGGTGGTCAAGGCCGAGGCGTCCAGTCACCGGATCCAGGTGATCACCGACGAGGGCGTCATCATGGATTTCCCGTGTAGTTACGGCGAGGGCGACCTGGATCGCAACGTCACCCGCAGCGGCATCCACGTGGTCACCGAGAAGTACGAGGACTTCTACATGACCAATCCGGCCGCCGGGTACGCCAATGTCCGCGAGCGTTTCGCCGTGCGGATCTCCAACAACGGCGAGTTCATCCACTGCAACCCGAACAGCGTCGGCGCGCAGGGCAACACCAACGTCACCAACGGCTGCATCAACCTGAACCTGGAGAACTCCCAGCAGTACTTCAACAGCGCGATGTACGGCGATCCGGTGGAGGTCACCGGCACCCGCATCGAGCTGTCCTACGCCGACGGTGACATCTGGGACTGGGCGGTGCCCTGGGACGAGTGGAAGGCCATGTCGGCGCTGAGCTCGCAGAAGCCCAAGGACATCCCGCTGACGGCGCCGGCCACCCCGACCGACGCGCCCACCCTGTCGGGCACGCCGACCACCACGACCCCGACCCCGACCACCTCGTCGACGACCAGTCCGGCCGCTACACCCGGCGGTTGAACCGCCCGTGCGGGGCCTGATCGCGCGGGCGGATCACGATCTGGTCCAGGTTGACGTGTGCGGGGCGCGATGCGACGAAGCCGATCACCTCGGCGACATCCTCGGCCACCAGCGGGGTGATGCCC
Source organism: Mycolicibacterium sp. J2 (assembly GCF_026240945.1). Taxonomy (GTDB): domain Bacteria; phylum Actinomycetota; class Actinomycetes; order Mycobacteriales; family Mycobacteriaceae; genus Mycobacterium. The sequence continues at coordinate 137,401 of NZ_JAPFPY010000001.1, read as the reverse complement.
TCATACACCTTGTCGGCGCGGCCCTTGTCACCCTTGAACCGCACCAGGGAGAACTCGGTCTCGACTGCGCCGGGCGCAATCTCGGTGAGCCGCACCGGTTTTCCGAGTAGTTCGCCGCGCAGCGTGCGGTGCAGTGCGCCCTGGGCGTGTTTGGCCGAGGTGTAACCCGCGCCGCCGTCGTAGGTCTCCGACGCTGCGATGGAGGTGACCGTGACGATCAGCCCGTCGCCGGAGTCCACGAGTTTGGGCAGCAGCGCCCGGGTCACCCGCAGGGTTCCCAGCACGTTGGTCTCCCACATCCACCGCCAATCGTCGAGGTCGGCATCGGCGACCGGCGCCAGGCCCTTGGCCCCGCCGGCGTTGTTCACCAGCACCGCGACCCGGTCCAGCGTCTCGGCGAGCCGGGTGACGTCCGCGTCGGACGTGACGTCCGCCACAATTGCCGACCCGCCGATCTCCGCTGCGAGTGCCTCGATGCGGTCGGCGCGGCGGGCCACGCACACCACATGAAAGCCAAGGCCGGCAAGGGTTTTCGCGGTTGCCGCACCGATGCCGGAACTGGCGCCGGTGACCACGGCGACGCGAGCGGTGGCTGCAGAGGAAGTCATATCCGGAACTTTAGTTGCCGTGCTAAGTTCACCGTGTGTTGCAGACCAGTCCGGTGATGTTCGTGCGGAGTGCGTGTTGTTGTTGCGCATCCCGCCGCGCCCGACTGTTCTAGCGGACTCTTTCGTCCTCGCTGAAGTCGACGGTGTGGCAGAAGCCCCCACCCGGAACTTCAGACAAGGACCCCCGCCATGCGCACCGCCACCCTCACCGCCTCTTCCGCCACCACCGTTGCTGCCACCCCGACTGTGGCCCATTCCAAGGCCCAGGCCCACGCCAAGCGCGCGCTGTTGGCACGCCACCACATCGTCGCCCCGTCGCTGAAGGTTGCCGACGCGGCCGCCGCGGCCGTGTTCGGCGCCGCCCGCCAGCGCGGACCGATCGCCCGTGACGCCATCGCCAGGGTCACCGGCTTGAGTATCGCCACGGTGAACCGGCAGGTCACCGCCCTGCTGGAGGCGGGCGTGCTGCGTGAGCGCGCCGACCTCGCGGTCTCCGGTGCCATCGGTCGGCCGCGTGTTCCGGTGGAGGTCAACCACGAACCCTTCCTCACCCTCGGCCTGCACATCGGCGCCCGTACCACCAGCATCGTGGCGACCGACCTGTTCGGCCGCACCCTCGACGTCGTCGAAACCCCCACTCCGCGCGGCGCGCAGAATGCCGCGCTCGCCTCGTTGGCCGGTAGCGCCCGGCGCTACCTGAGCCGCTGGCACCGCAGGCGCCCGCTGTGGGTCGGGGTGGCCGCCGGTGGTGTCGTCGACAGCGTCTCCGGCTACCTCGACCACCCGCGGCTGGGCTGGTCGGAGGCGCCGGTCGGCCCGGTGCTGGCCGAGACGCTGGGCCTGCCGGTGTCGGTGGCCTCGCACGTCGACGCGATGGCCGGTGCCGAGTTGTTGCTCGGGGTGCGCCGGCCGGGCACTCAGACCGGCACCAGCTTGTACGTCTACGCCCGCGAGACGGTCGGCTACGCGCTGTCGATCGGCGGCCGGGTGCATTCGCCGGCCAGCGGTCCCGGCACCATTGCCGCACTCCCGGCGAACTCCGAATTGCTCGGCGGCAGTGGTCAATTGGAATCCACCGTCAGTGACGAGGCGGTGCTCACCGCGGCCCGGGCCCAGCGCATCATCCCGGCCGAGGGACCGGCGTCGACGCTGACCGCGGTGCTGCGGGCGGCCCGCGGCGGACACCAGGGCGCCGTCGCCCTGCTCAACGAGCGCGCCAGGGTGCTCGGCGAGGCGGTGGCGCTGCTGCGCGACATGCTCAACCCCGACGACCTGGTGGTCGGTGGCCAGGCCTTCACCGAGTACCCGGAGGGCATGGAAGTGCTGGAGCGGGCGTTCGCCGCGCGATCGGTACTGCCGGCCCGGGATATCCGGGTGACCGCGTTCGGTAATCGCGTGCAGGAGGCGGGCGCCGGTGTGGTGTCCCTGGGTGGGCTCTACGCCGACCCGATCGCCGCCATGCGCCGCGCTGCGCTGCGTCGCGGTGAGCTCGTGACGCCCGGGGTGTAGACATGTCGGTGTGCGTCTTCCAACGGAACTGAGCGCCGTCGCCGCTCCGGTGGCCAAACGGGTGGCAGTGCTGTCGGTGCACACGTCGCCGCTGGCCCAACCGGGCACCGGTGATGCCGGCGGGATGAACGTCTACGTGCTGCAGACCGCGCTGGAACTGGCGCGGCGCGGCGTCGAGGTGGAGATCTTCACCAGGGCGACATCCTCGGCCGACGAACCGGTGGTGCGGGTCGCTCCCGGTGTGCTGGTGCGCAATGTGGTGGCTGGTCCGTTCGAGGGGCTGGACAAGAACGACCTGCCGACCCAGTTGTGTGCGTTCACCGCGGGCGTGCTGCGCGCCGAGGCCAATCACGAACCCGGGTACTACGACATCGTGCACTCGCACTACTGGTTGTCCGGACAGGTCGGCTGGCTGGCCCGCGACCGATGGGCGGTGCCGCTGGTGCACACCGCGCACACGCTCGCGGCGGTGAAGAACGCGTCGTTGGCCGCCGGTGACACCCCGGAACCCGCGTTGCGCGCGATCGGCGAACAGCAGGTGGTGGACGAGGCAGACCGTCTGATCGTGAACACCGAACTCGAAGCGCAACAACTGGTTTCGCTGCACCACGCCAACCGGGCGCAGATCGACGTGGTGCACCCCGGGGTCGACCTGGAGGCCTTCACGCCCGGCGACAAGGGCGCCGCGCGGGCCGCGCTCGGGTTGGATCCCGCCGAATCGATCGTGGCCTTCGTCGGCCGGATCCAGCCGCTGAAGGCGCCCGACGTGCTGCTGCGCGCCGTGGCTGCGGTACCGCGTGTGCGGGTCGTGGTGGCGGGCGGACCGTCCGGGTCCGGGCTGTCGGCCCCCGACGGCCTGATCCGGCTGGCCGACCAGCTCGGCATCGCCGACCGGGTCACCTTCCTGCCGCCGCAGTCGCGCAGCCAACTGGTCGAGGTCTACCGCGCCGCCGACCTGGTCGCGGTGCCCAGCTACTCGGAGTCGTTCGGGCTGGTCGCGGTCGAGGCGCAGGCCTGCGGCACCCCGGTGGTGGCCGCCGCGGTGGGCGGCCTGCCTGTCGCGGTGCGCGACGGCGTGACCGGCGCCCTGGTCGACGGTCACGACCCCGAGCGCTGGGCCGCGGCCATCAGCACGCTGCTGGCGAGCGGGCCCGAACGGCTGAGCGCGGCGGCCGTCGCGCACGCCGCCGGCTTTTCCTGGGCGCACACCGTCGATGCCCTGCTCGGCAGCTACGGTCGGGCCATCGCCGACTACCGGGCGCGACATCCGCGCCGGGATGCCGCGGCGCGCCGCGCCGGCCGGCGATTCAGCATGCGTCGGGGGGTGCGGTTGTGACGACGACGCCGGTGCAGGACCTCATCGAGGCGACGCTGCAGGAGCACGAGCTGGAGTACGCCCACCACCGGGGTGCCCATGGTGGATTGCCAGGGCTGGTGGTGGCACTGCCGGGGGAACGGCGCCTGAAGACCAACACCATCCTGAGCATCGGCGAGCATTCCGTGCGGGTCGAGGCGTTCGTGTGCCGCAAGCCGGACGAGAACTTCGAGGGCGTGTACCGGTTCCTGCTCAAGCGCAACCGCAGGCTCTACGGGGTCGCCTACACCTTGGACAACCTCGGCGACATCTACCTGGTGGGCCGGATGGCATTGGAGACCGTCACCGCCGACGAGATCGACCGGGTGCTCGGCCAGGTACTCGAAGCGGTCGACTCGGACTTCAACACGCTGCTGGAGTTGGGTTTCCGGTCCTCCATCGAAAAGGAGTACCAGTGGCGGGTCGCCCGCGGGGAATCGCTGAAAAACCTGCAGGCCTTCGCGCATCTGATCGACCAGGCCGACTCATGACAGAATGCCCGTCATGCCGACCCTGATCCTGCTGCGCCACGGCGAGAGCGACTGGAACCAGAAGAACCTGTTCACCGGATGGGTCGATGTCGACCTCACCGACAAGGGCCGGGCCGAAGCGGTGCGCGGCGGCACGCTGTTGCGTGAGCAGGGTGTGCTGCCCGACGTGCTGTACACGTCGCTGCTGCGTCGCGCCATCACCACCGCGAACCTGGCGCTGGACGCCGCCGACCGGCACTGGATTCCGGTGCACCGCGACTGGCGGCTCAACGAGCGGCACTACGGCGCGCTGCAGGGCCTGGACAAGGCCGAGACCCTGGCCAAGTACGGCGAGGAGCAGTTCATGGCCTGGCGGCGCAGCTATGACACTCCGCCGCCGCCCATCGAGAAGGGCAGCGAGTTCAGCCAGGACGCCGACCCGCGCTACGCCGACATCGGCGGCGGCCCGCTGACCGAGTGCCTGGCCGACGTGGTCGCCCGGTTTGTGCCGTATTTCGAGCAGGCCATCGTGCCCGACCTCAAGGCGGGCAAGACCGTGCTCGTCGCCGCGCACGGCAACTCGCTGCGCGCGCTGGTCAAGTACCTGGACGGGATGTCCGACGACGAGGTCGTCGGACTGAACATCCCCACCGGCATCCCGCTGCGCTACGACCTGGACGCGGATCTCAAGCCCACGGTGCCGGGCGGTCAGTACCTGGACCCGGAGGCCGCCGCGGCGGGCGCGGCGGCGGTGGCCGCGCAGGGCGCCAAGAAATAGCCCGGCAAACAGGGGGTTAACACAGGTGAACGTGGGCCGAACTCCTGTGTTTGCTTGTGTGACATGTCCCGATTTGGCCGCACGCTGCTGGGATGACGTTCACCGGATGCGTACGATTTTCGCGTGAGTGTGGCATCCGTGCTGCTGCTGACGGCAGCCGTGACGCTGCTCGCGCTCGGGATCGGCGTGGCGGCGGGCGTCGTCATCTCCCGGGTCCGCCAGCAGCGCCGAGCACGTCGTGATGCCGAAGAGGGCGGGATCACCGTCTCCCAGATGCTCAGCCACGTCGTGGGTCTCTCACCGATGGGCGTCGTGGTGGTCGACGCGTTCCGCGATGTGGTCTACATGAACGACCAGGCCGCCGAACTCGGGCTGGTGCGTGACCGTCTGCTCGACGAACGTGCGTGGAATGCCGTCCAGCGCTGCCTGTCGACGGGCGAGGATGTCGAGATCGACCTGTCGCCACGCAAACGCGCACCCGCGGGCCGGTCCGGGTTGTCCGTGCGCGGGCATGTGCGGCTGCTCACCGAGGAGGACCGCCGGTTCGCGGTGGTGTTCGTGGGGGACCAGTCCGAGCAGGCGCGGATGGAAGCCACCCGCCGTGACTTCGTGGCCAACGTCAGCCACGAGCTGAAGACCCCCGTCGGGGCGATGGGGGTGCTGGCGGAGGCGTTGCTGGCATCGGCCGACGATCCCGAGACGGTGCGTCGGTTCGCCGACAAGATGCTGGTGGAGTCGCACCGGCTGGCCAGCATGGTGGGCGAGCTGATCGAGTTGTCCCGGTTGCAGGGCGCCGAGCCGCTGCCCGATCTCGAGGTGGTCGACGTGGACTCCGTGGTGTCCGAGGCGCTGTCCCGGCACAAGGTCTCGGCCGACAACGCCGACATCTCGATCACCACCGACGCCCCGACCGGTTACCGGGTCCTCGGCGACCAGGGCCTGTTGGTGACGGCCATCGCCAACCTGGTGTCCAACGCCATCGCGTACTCCCCGAACGGGTCGAGTGTGTCGATCAGCAGGCGCAGGCGCGGCAACGATATCGAGATCGCGGTGACCGATCGCGGTATCGGTATCGCCAGGGCCGATCAGGAACGGGTTTTCGAGCGGTTCTTCCGGGTGGACAAGGCCCGGTCCCGCGCCACCGGAGGCACCGGGCTCGGCCTGGCGATCGTCAAACACGTTGCGGCCAACCACAACGGCACCATCAGGCTGTGGAGCCAGCCCGGCACCGGCTCGACATTCACCCTGTCGATTCCCGCCTACCCCGACACCGACGACTCGTACGAACGAGATGACCGAGAGGACTGACAGAACCGATGACCAGTGTTCTGATTGTGGAAGACGAAGAGTCCCTGGCGGATCCGCTGGCCTTCCTGCTGCGCAAGGAGGGGTTCGAGGCCACCGTCGTGGGCGATGGCCCTTCTGCGCTGGCGGAATTCGAGCGGGTGGGTGCCGACATCGTCCTGCTCGACCTGATGCTGCCCGGCATGAGTGGCACCGACGTCTGCAAGCAGCTGCGGTCGCGGTCCAGCGTGCCGGTCATCATGGTGACGGCGCGGGACAGTGAGATCGACAAGGTGGTCGGTCTGGAACTGGGCGCCGACGACTACGTCACCAAGCCGTACTCGGCGCGCGAGCTCATCGCCCGGATTCGTGCGGTGCTGCGCCGTGGCGCCGACGCCGACGAAACCGGTTCCGGTGACGGGGTTTTGGAGGCCGGTCCGGTGCGCATGGATGTAGAGCGGCACGTGGTCAGCGTGAACGGTGAGCCGATCACCTTGCCGCTCAAGGAGTTCGACCTGCTGGAGTACCTGATGCGCAACAGCGGCCGCGTGCTGACCCGCGGTCAGCTCATCGACCGGGTGTGGGGTGCCGATTACGTCGGCGACACCAAGACCCTGGACGTGCACGTCAAGCGGTTGCGCAGCAAGATCGAGGCCGATCCGGCCAACCCGGTGCATCTGGTCACCGTGCGCGGACTGGGTTACAAGCTGGAGGGCTAGCCGCGCTACTCGGCGGCGCGGGTCGCCGGGTGCACGGCGATCAACCCGAGCATGCCGCGGCGCCGGCACATGGCGGCCAGTTCGGCATAGGCCTTCTCGCCGAGCAGCTCGGTCAGTTCGGGTGCATAGGACTCCCACACCGGCCGGGCGCCGACGTGGGCGGCCGGGTCGCCGGTGCAGTACCAGTGCAGGTCGGCGCCGCCCTCACCCCAGCCGCGCCGGTCGTACTCGGTGATCGTGGTCTTGAGGATGTCGGTGCCGTCCGGGCGGGTCACCCACTCCTGCGTGCGCCGGATCGGCAGCTGCCAGCACACCTCCGGCTTCATGGTCAGCGGTTCCACACCCAGCTTGAGCGCCTTGCTGTGCAGCGCGCAGCCGATACCGCCGGCGAAATCCGGCCGGTTCAGGAAGATGCACGCGCCCTTGTACTTTCGGGTGCGCAGGTTGGGCTTACCGTCGTACTCGTCCATCTCCAGGTAGCCCTTGCGGCCCAGTCCCTTGTCGCGGTACTGCCAGTCGTCGGGGGTCAGCTGTTTGACCGCATCGTCGAGGGAGGCGCGGTCGTCGTCGTCGGAGAGGAACGCGCCGTGCGAGCAGCAGCCGTCATCCGGGCGCCCGGCCACCGTGCCCTGACAGGCCGGTGTGCCGAACACACAGGTCCACCTGGACAACAGCCACGTCATGTCCGCGGCGATGACGTGCTGCGGATTGTCGGGGTCGAAGAACTCCACCCATTCCCGGGCAAAGTCCAATTCGACCTCGTTGCCCAACCCGCCGACGTGCGATGTGCTCACGGGAGTAAACGGTAAACCCACTAACGTGGTCCGCGTGCGATTGGGCGTGCTCGACGTAGGCAGCAATACGGTTCATCTGTTGGTGGTCGACGCGCGCCGCGGCGGCCATCCGACACCGATGAGCTCCACCAAGGCCGCGTTGCGCTTGGCCGAGTCGATCGACTCCTCGGGCAAGCTCACCCGCAAGGGGGCCGACAAGCTGGTGGACACGGTCACCGAGTTCGCGAGCATCGCCACCAGTTCGGGCTGCTCGGAACTGATGGCCTTCGCGACCTCGGCGGTCCGCGATGCCACCAACTCCGAAGAGGTGCTGGCCCGGGTGCAGACCGAGTCCGGGGTCTCGCTGCGGGTGCTCAGTGGGGTGGACGAATCCCGGCTGACGTTCCTGGCGGTACGCCGCTGGTACGGGTGGAGCGCGGGCCGGATCATCAACATCGATATCGGCGGCGGTTCGTTGGAGCTGTCCAGCGGTGTCGACGAGGAACCCGAGGTCGCTTTGTCGCTGCCGTTGGGGGCCGGCCGGCTGACCAGGGAGTGGCTGGCCGACGATCCGCCGGGGCGGCGCAAGGTGGCTGCGCTGCGGGACTGGCTGGCCAACGAGATGTCGGAGGCGGGCTCGACGATCCAGGCGGCGGGCAGCCCCGATCTCGCGGTCGCCACCTCCAAGACGTTCCGTTCGCTGGCCCGGCTCACCGGCGCGGCGCCGTCTGCGGCGGGGCCGCGCGTCAAGCGCACCCTGACCGCGGCGGGATTGCGGCAGCTCATAGCGTTCATCTCTAGGATGACAACGGCCGACCGAGCCGAGTTGGAAGGGGTGAGTGCCGAACGGGCGCCACAGATCGTGGCCGGAGCCCTGGTAGCTGAAGCCAGCATGCGCGCGCTCGGTATCGAGCAGGTGGAGATCTGCCCCTGGGCGTTGCGGGAAGGGCTGATCCTGCGGAAACTCGACAGTGAGGCCGACGGCACAGCCTTGGTGGAGACACCACTGCCCAAAGGCAAAATACGATGACAGAACCGAACGACACCACCAGCACCCGCCCCATCTCGGTGGCAGAACTGCTGGCGAAGAACGGCAATATCGGCGCCCCGTCGCCTGGCGGTCGCCGCCGCCGCCGGCGCGGCAACGCCGATGCCGTCACCGTGGCCGAGCTGACCGGCGAGATCCCGATCGTCGATTATCACACCGACGAGCACCAGGCGATCGACACCGAGACCGCCACCGACAACGGTCGGGTCGAGCCGCCCGGTGAGGGCGTCGATAGTCCCGAAGTTCCAGAGGAACCGGCAGCAGCAGCCGACACCGCCGAGTCGGACAACGCAGAGCCGGACAAAGCGGAGCCCGAACCGCACCACCCGCACCATGGACTGCGCCGCTCGGCTGCGTTGCCCGCGGGGGGCGCCGAGGAGATGAGCCCGGACCCACTCGTCGACGACGACGAACTCGCGCCCGTCGATCTCACCGATGTCGACCCCGGGACGGATGCGGCCGCTGACGTATCGCCGTCGGCCTTCCCGTCCTACCTGTCGCGGGCGCCCCGCCCGGAGGACATCGACCTGGGCGCCCCGGACACCGCGGCCACCCTGGCCGACACCGCCGTCATCACCGACGAACCCGGTGACGAGCTCACCGCAGACGGCGAAGCAGAGCCGGCCGGTGTTCGGTCACCGTTCCTCAACGGGGTGTGGATCGTCGCGCAGAGCATCCTCGCCGTGCTCTTCGGTGCCGGTTTGTTCGTCGCGTTCGACCAGCTGTGGAAGTGGAACAACATCGTCGCGCTGGTGTTGTCGGTGCTCGTCATCCTGGGTCTGGTGGTCGGGGTGCGCGTGGTGCGCAGAACCGAGGACATCGCCAGCACCCTCATCGCGGTGGCCGTCGGGGCGCTGGTGACACTCGGCCCGCTGGCCCTGCTGCAGTCCACCTGATTCGGTGCGCCCCGCCATCAAGGTCGGCCTGTCCACCGCCTCGGTGTACCCGCTGCGGACCGAAGCTGCCTTCGACTATGCCGCCCGCCTGGGCTACGACGGGGTCGAGTTGATGGTGTGGGCCGAGCCGGTCAGCCAAGATATCGACGCCGTCGAGGCGCTGTCGCAGCGCTACGGCATCCCGGTGCTGTCCGTGCACGCGCCGTGCCTGTTGATCTCGCAGCGGGTGTGGGGTGCCAACCCGATCCCCAAACTGGAGCGCAGCGTGCGCGCCGCCGAGCAACTGGGCGCCCAGACGGTGGTGGTCCACCCACCGTTCCGCTGGCAACGGCGCTACGCCGACGGCTTCGCCGCGCAGGTCGCCGAGCTGGAGAGCGGCAGCGAGGTGCTGGTGGCGGTGGAGAACATGTTCCCGTTCCGCGTCGACCGGTTCTGGGGTACCGGGGCGCCGTCGGCAGAGCGGATGCGCAAGCGCGGGGGCCGGCCCGGCCCGGCGATCTCGGCCTTCGCGCCGTCCTACGACCCGCTCGACGGCGGCCACGCGCACTACACCCTCGACCTGTCGCACAGCGCCACCGCGGGCACCGATGCGATCGAGATGGCGCGGCGGATGGGTGCGGGGCTGGCGCATCTACATCTGTGCGACGGCAGCGGCGCGTCGACCGACGAGCATCTGGTGCCCGGCCGCGGCACCCAGCCCGCCGCGGAGATCTGCCGGATGCTGGCCGCTTCCGACTTCACCGGGCACGTGATTCTGGAGGTCACCACCTCACAGGCCCGCACCGCCGCCGAGCGGGAGGCGCTGCTCGTCGAATCGCTGACCTTCGCCAGGCAACACCTGCTGCGCTGAGGCTGCCCACGGTGCCCCGGCGGGGCTGTCCGTGCAATGCTTTGCCCGTGTCAAGGATTGCAATCATCGGCGGGGGCAGTATCGGTGAAGCGCTGCTCTCGGGACTGTTACGGGCCGGCCGCCAAGTCAAGGACCTGGTCGTCGCGGAGAAGTTCGCCGAGCGCGCCCGGTACCTCTCCGACACCTACTCGGTGTTGGTCACCTCGGTCGCGGACGCGGCCGAGAACGCCACCTACGTGATCGTCGCGGTGAAACCGGGTGACGTGGACGCGGCGCTGGCCGAAATCGCCGAGGCGATCGGCAAGGCCGAGGACGACAGTGCCGAGCAGGTCGTGGTCAGCGTGGCGGCCGGCGTCAGCACGTCGTTCTACGAGTCCAAGCTGCCCGCTGGCGCCCCGGTGATCCGGGTGATGCCCAATGCACCCATGGTGGTCGGCGGGGGCGTCAGCGCGCTGTCACGGGGCCGCTTCGCCACCGAGGAGCAACTCAAGGAGGTGTCGGCGATCTTCGACACCGTGGGCGGCGTGCTCACCGTGCCCGAGTCGCAGCTCGATGCGGTGACGGCGGTGTCGGGATCCGGCCCGGCGTACTTCTTCCTGATGGTCGAGGCGATGGTCGACGCAGGGGTCGATGCGGGTTTGCCACGGGCGGTGGCCACCGACCTGGTGGCCCAGACCATGGCGGGTTCGGCGGCGATGCTGCTGGACCGCCTGGACAGCGCACCAGATGCCGCATTGGACACCACGGCGGCGCAGTTGCGGGCTATCGTGACCTCACCGGGTGGTACCACCGCCGCTGGGCTGCGCGAACTGGAACGCGGGGGTCTGCGGGCAGCGGTCGGCAACGCCGTGGCGGCAGCGAAAACCCGCTCTGAGCAGCTCGGAATTACATCAGAGTAATTCAAGAATTTCGGACGGATTACCCCACACCCGTCGCAATAACCCCAATGGCCACGCTATTCTCCTCGTTGTATGCACGCGTTCGTGCCAGCGGTGGGGAAGCCGCTGGAACTGGCCGTGCCTTAAGGATTGGGTTGCGATGACGTCAATGAACGGGCCATCGGCGCGGGATTCGGCTGGCGATGGCCAGCCCAAAGCTCAATTTCTCACCGTTGCCGAAGTGGCCAGCCTGATGCGAGTCAGCAAGATGACCGTCTACCGGCTGGTGCACAACGGTGAGCTGCCGGCGGTGCGGGTGGGCCGGTCGTTCCGCGTGCACGCGAAGGCCGTCCACGATCTGCTGGAGACCTCGTACTTCAGCGCGGGCTAGAAGCCGGTTTCCGCTGGCATCGGGTTGCCCGGTAATGTGGCCCGGTCAGTTCCTTCATTTTTGGTAGGTAGCGGAGTTCATGGGTTCAGTCATCAAGAAGCGGCGTAAGCGCATGTCGAAGAAGAAGCACCGCAAGCTGCTTCGCCGTACGCGGGTCCAGCGCAGAAAACTCGGTAAGTAGTCTTTCGCGCTTCTCGGTAGGCTCGCCCGATGGATGCGCAGGGATCCGGCGACAGCGGTGACACCAGGGGGACTCCAGGCTCGGCAACGAGCCCCAAGGTCGTCCTGGTCACCGGTGCGTGCCGATTTCTCGGTGGCTACCTGACGGCGCGCCTTGCCCAGAACCCGGCGATTGACCACGTCATCGCGGTCGACGCCATCGCGCCGAGCAAGGATCTGCTCCGCCGGATGGGGCGCGCGGAGTTCGTCCGCGCCGACATCCGCAACCCGTTCATCGCCAAGGTCATCCGCAACGGCAACGTCGACACCGTCGTGCATGCCGCCGCGGCGTCCTACGCGCCGCGGGCCGGCGGCCGGGCCACGCTCAAAGAGCTCAACGTCATGGGCGCGATCCAACTGTTCGCGGCATGCCAGAAGGCGCCGTCCGTGCGGCGGGTGGTGCTCAAGTCGACGTCTGAGGTCTATGGGTCCAGTGCCCGCGATCCGGTGCTCTTCACCGAGAACGAGAGTGCGCGCCGCCCGTTGGGTGAGGGCTTCGCCAGGGACAGCATCGACATCGAGGGGTACGCGCGCGGCCTGGCCCGGCGCAGACCCGATATCGCGCTGACGATCCTGCGGCTGGCGAACATGATCGGCCCGGCCATGGACACCGCGCTGTCGCGGTATCTCGCGGGTCCGGTGGTGCCCTCGGTGCTCGGTCACGATGCCCGGCTGCAACTGCTACACGAGCAGGACGCACTCGGCGCGCTGGAGCGCGCCACGATGGCCGGTCGTGCGGGGACCTTCAACATCGGCGCCTCGGGCATCATCATGATGAGTCAGGCGATCCGGCGCTCGGGCCGGGTCGCGCTGCCGGTGCCGCGTCAGGCGCTGCAACTCGTCGACTCGCTGAGGCGCGCAACAAGTTACACTGAGCTCGATCGCGAGCAGCTGAACTACTTGAGTTACGGCCGGGTGATGGACACCGCGCGGATGCGCAACGACCTAGGTTACCTGCCCAAGTGGACCACTGTGGAGGCATTCGACGACTATGTGCGTGGTCGTGGTTTGACGCCGATCATCGACCCGAAATGGGTACGCTCAATGGAGAGCCGCGCCGTAGCTGTGGCGCAACGATGGGCGGGGTAGCGGCAGCCGACTCGGGCACTCCGACGGGGCGGGGGAGAGGGTAGCGACGTGGCGGGTGAGTCAAAAGCCAAAGTGATTCCGCTGCATTCGAATTCGGGCCGGTCCGCGGCCGCGCAGCGTCGTGCGGCGCAGCGTGCGGACAGCGTGCGCCGACATCCTTCTCTGCTGACCGATCCGGGTACCCGGGCCTCCGCCGAGCAGATCGCCGCGGTGGTGCGCGAGATCGACGAGCGCCGCGGCGCGGGCGCGGCGAGCGAGCAGGACACTCCCAACGAACTGTCAAGGGCCATCAGCGCCATCGCCGATTTCGCCGTGAAGCGGATGACCGGTGACTACACCGTCGATGAGTTCGGCTTCGACCCGCACCTAACCAATGCGGTCGTAATGCCAATGTTGCGAGTGCTTTTCACGTCATGGTTCCGGGTTGAAGTCAGCGGGATCGAAAACCTCCCGCGCGAGGGCGCCGCCCTGGTCGTGGCCAACCACGCCGGTGTGCTGCCGTTCGACGGGCTGATGGCCTCGGTCGCCGTCCACGACCACCATCCGCTGCACCGGGACCTGCGGCTGCTGGCGGCCGACCTGGTATTCGACCTCCCGGTGGTCGGGCAGGCCGCCCGCAAGGCCGGCCATACCGTCGCGTGCACTTCCGACGCGCACCGGCTGCTGGCCGCCGGTGAGTTGACGGCGGTGTTCCCCGAGGGCTTCAAGGGTCTCGGGAAACCCTTCAAAGACCGCTACAAACTGCAGCGCTTCGGTCGCGGCGGATTCGTCTCGGCGGCGCTGCGGGCGCAGGTGCCCATCGTGCCGTGCTCGATCGTCGGCTCCGAGGAGATCTACCCCAAGATCGGCGATATCAAGTTGCTGGCCCGGCTGTTCGGGCTGCCCTACTTCCCGGTGACGCCGCTGTTCCCGCTGGCCGGCCCGCTCGGCGTGGTGCCGCTGCCGTCGAAATGGCACATCCAGTTCGGTGAGCCCATCCCCACCGCGGACTACGACGAGTCGGCGGCCGAGGACCCGATGGTCACGTTCGAGCTGACCGACCACGTGCGCGAGACCATCCAGCACACCCTGTACCAGTTGCTGGCAGCCCGGCGGAACACCTTCCTGGGTTAAGCCTTCTGGCTCGCGACCATCTTGGCGATGGCCGCGTCGCGGGCGGCGGCGATCTGCGCGCTGACCTCGTTGGCCTCGTCGATCTGGGCCTCGCCCAGCATGGTGACGATGCTGGTGGCCACCGGCGCGCCGGCATCGTCGGTCACCTCGGCCCGAACCTCGCAGATGACCGTGCCGTGGGACTCGATCACCGAGTCCAGGTAGGAGTCGAACCACAGCTTGTCGCCGACCTTGATCGGCCGGTGGAAGATCAGCTTCTGGTCGCGGTGCAGCACCCGCTCCAGGTTGATCGGCACGTCGAAGTTCTCGAAAAGATCGAGTTGCACCCGGCGCCCGGCCACCGCCAGGAAGGTCAGTGATGCGACGGTCCCGTCCTGGTGCGCGGGGTGCTCGTTCTTGACGGCGCTCGCGAACTCCCGGATCTTCTCCCGTCCCACCTCGAAGTAATCGGGGTAGCGGTAGTGGGTTCCGATGATGTTGTCCGCAATGCCCATGGCGGGAGAGCCTATCAGCGGCGACGGGACGCAACCGCGGCCAGCGCCCCGCCGGCCGCACCCAGGGCCAGCGCCGATGGCACCCCGATCCGGGCCGCCTTGCGTGCGGTCCGGAAGTCACGGATCTCCCAGCCACGCTCCCTGGCAACGTCGCGCAGCGCGGCGTCAGGGTTGATCGCCACCGCGGTGCCCACCAGCGACAGCATCGGGACGTCGTTGAAACTGTCCGAGTACGCCGTGCAGCGACGCAGGTTGAGGCCCTCCCGGATGGCCAGCGCGCGGACGGCGTGCGCCTTGCCGCTGCCGTGCAGGATGTCGCCCACCAACCGGCCGGTGAACACCCCGTCGACGGATTCGGCGACGGTGCCCAGCGCGCCGGTCAGTCCCAGCCGCTCGGCGATGGTCGCCGCCAGCTCGTACGGGGTCGCCGTGACCAACCACACCTGCTGACCGGCGTCCAGGTGCATCTGGGCCAGCGCCCGGGTGCCCGGCCAGATCTTGTCGGCGATGATCTCGTCGTAGATCTGCTCACCCAGCTCCGCCAGCTCAGCGGTGGAGCGCCCTTCGATGAAGGCCAGCGCCTTGCGTCGCCCGGCGGCGACGTCGTCGCTGTTCTCCTTGCCGGTGAACTGGAACTTGGCCTGGGCGTAGATGATTCCGAGGATGTCCCGGTAGGTGAAGTACTTGCGGGCGGCCAGCCCGCGCGCGAAGTGCACCAGCGACGAGCCGTGCACCAGGGTGTTGTCGACGTCGAAGAAGGCGGCCGCGGTCAGATCGGGCGGCGGCGGTGGGGGCGGCGTGGTGGCCGCTTCGGCGCTGGCCTCGCCAGCGATCACATCGCTTTCGACCCCGTCGATATCGGCGGCACCGGACTCGGACACCTCACAACCCTAAGTCACGGCACCCCCGATACTGGTGGTGTGGACCATGAGGTGGTGTTGCTCACCCGGGCTGGGTGCAGCATCTGTGAACGCGCGGCCCGGACGCTGGCCGCGCTGGCCGACGAACTCGGCTTCGCCCTGCGGAGCACCGACGTGGATGCGGCGGCCGCCGCAGGGGACCCCCAGCTGCGGGCCGAGTTCGGTGACCGGGTGCCGGTGGTGCTGCTCGACGGCGCCGAGCACAGCTACTGGGAGGTCGACGAGGAGCGGTTGCGCGCCGATATCGCGCGGGCCTGAACGAGCCGAGAACCGGTGCTGAACCGGTACAGCAAATTTGGTAGCACGGCTGGTAAACGGCTACTTTGGGAGCCGGACCGGGCAAGCGAAGCGACGGCGATAAACCGTCCTGGGCGAGCGAAGCGACGGGGAGAAGAAGACCAGGTGATGATGCCGTGAGCGTCCTGCTATTCGGGGTATCGCACCGCAGTGCGCCGGTCTCCGTGCTCGAACAGCTGAGCACCGACGAGTCGGATCAGGCCAAGATCATCGATCAGGTGCTGCAATCCTCGCTGGTCACCGAGGCCATGGTGCTGTCCACCTGTAACCGGGTCGAGGTCTATGCGGTGGTCGAGGCGTTCCACGGCGGCCTCTCGGTGATCGGTCAGGTGCTCTCCGAGCATTCCGGGATGGGTCTGCAGGACCTCACCAAGTACGCCTACGTGCGCTATGCCGAAGCGGCCGTCGAGCACCTGTTCGCCGTGACCAGTGGTCTGGACTCGCTGGTGCTCGGCGAGCAGCAGGTGCTGGGCCAGGTGCGACGCGCCTACGCCGCCGCCGAGGCCAACCACACCGTCGGCCGCACCCTGCACGAACTGTCCCAGCGCGCCCTGTCGGTCGGTAAGCGGGTGCACTCCGAAACCGGGATTGACAGCGCGGGCGCCTCGGTGGTGTCGGTGTCGCTGGACATGGCCGAGAAGCGGGTCGGCTCGCTGGCCGGTCGCACGGCCGTGGTGATCGGCGCCGGCTCGATGGGGGCCCTGGCGGCCAAGCATCTGGTCCGAGCGGGGGTGGAACGCGTCGAGGTGGTCAACCGGTCGCTGCCGCGGGCCCGCCGACTGGCCGCCAATATCGCCGAACTCGGGGTGGCGGCGCACGCCCATGTGCTCGACGACATCTCCACGGTGCTGGCCGACGCCGACATCGTGATGAGCAGCACCGGCGCCGTGCGCCCGGTGGTGTCGCTGGCCGATGTGCACCACGCGCTGGCGCGGCGTGACTTCGAGGGTGCCGGCGCCCGGCCGTTGGTGATCTGCGACCTCGGCATGCCCCGCGACGTCGACCTGGCGGTCGCCGGCCTGCCCGGCGTGCACGTCGTCGACATGGACCGCATCCAACGCGAGCCTGCGGCCAGGGGCGCGGCGTCCGACGCCGAGGCGGCCCGCGCCATCGTCGCCCACGAGGTTGCCCAATACCTGGCCGGCCAGCGGATGGCCGAGGTCACCCCGACCGTGACGGCCCTGCGGCAGCGCGCCGCCGACGTCGTCGAGGCCGAATTGCTGCGGCTGGACAACCGGCTGCCCGGCCTGGACGCCGCACACCGCGACGAGGTGGCGCGTACCGTCCGCCGTGTCGTCGACAAGCTGCTGCACGCGCCGACGGTGCGGGTCAAGCAATTGGCGGGCGCACCCGGCGGTGACAGTTACGCCGAAGCCCTTCGCGAGTTGTTCGAGCTCGACCCGCAGGCCGTCGACGCGGTGTCGGGCGGCGAATTGCCGCTGATCGCAAGCGAAATCGACGCGCCCGAGTGATCCGAATCGGCACCCGTGGCAGCCTGCTGGCGACCACTCAGGCGGGCGTTGTCCGCGACGCCCTGATCGCCTCGGGGCACCCCGCAGAACTGGTCGTCATCAGCACCGAGGGGGACCGCAACCAGGGACCCATCGCCGAGATCGGGGTGGGCGTGTTCACCGCCGCGCTGCGCGAAGCCATCGACGACGGGCGGGTCGACATGGCGGTGCACTCCTATAAGGATTTGCCGACGGCTCCCGACGAGCGCTTCGTGATCGCTGCGATCCCGCCACGCGAAGACCCGCGCGATGCCCTGGTGGCCCGCGACGGGATGGTGCTGGGGGAGTTGCCACCCGGCTCGGTGATCGGCACGTCGAGCCCGCGACGGGCCGCGCAGCTTAGAGCACTGGGTCTCGGTTTGGAAATCCGCCCCCTACGAGGCAACCTAGACACCAGGTTGAACAGGGTAAGTAGCGGTGATCTCGACGGCATCGTCGTCGCCCGGGCGGGGCTCGCTCGCATCGGACGACTCGGTGATGTCTCCGAGTCCCTGGAACCGGTGCAGATGTTGCCGGCACCGGCTCAGGGCGCGCTCGCGGTGGAGTGCCGTGCACGCGACGCAGACCTTGCCGCGGTGCTGGCGGAGTTGGACGACCCCGACACCCGCGCAGCGGTCACCGCCGAACGGGCCCTGCTCGCCGAACTGGAGGCGGGGTGTTCCGCGCCGGTGGGTGCGATCGCGGAAGTGGTCGAGTCCATCGACGAGGAGGGCCGAGTCTTCGAGGAGCTGTCGCTGCGCGGCTGCGTGGCGGCGCTGGACGGATCCGACGTGATCCGTGCGTCCGGTATCGGTTCGCCCGATCGGGCCCGGGAGCTGGGGCTCTCGGTGGCCGCGGAGCTGTTCGAGCTGGGTGCACGCGACGTGTTGGCAATTGAGCGGAGTGACAGATGACTGGGCACGCAGGGACCCGAGGCCGCAAGACCAAGCCGGGCCGCATCACGTTCGTGGGGTCCGGTCCCGGGGACCCCGGGCTGCTGACCAGCCGGGCGCGCACGGTGTTGACCAACGCCGCCCTGGTGTTCACCGATCCGGACGTGCCCGAGGCGGTGCTGGCGCTGGTCGGCTCCGAGCTGCCGCCGCCGTCGGGACCGCAGCGCGAGGAGGTGCCCCCTGCCGACGGTGCCGCCGACGCGGTGGCCCCCGTCATCCCGGGTGGCCCCGATGTGCGGCCCGCGCTGGGTGATGCCGCCGAGGTCGCCAAGACGCTGGCCAACGAGGCCCGGCACGGTGTCGACGTGGTCCGGCTGGTGGCCGGCGACCCGCTGTCGGTGGACTCGGTGATCACCGAGGTGAACACGCTGGCCCGCACCCACCTGAATTTCGAGATCGTGCCCGGACTGCCGGACACCACCGCGGTGCCGACCTACGCGGGGTTGCCGCTGGGGTCGTCGCACACCGTCGCCGACGTGCGCGGTGACGTGGACTGGGCGGCGCTGGCCGCCGCGCCGGGTCCGCTGATCCTGCACGCCACGGCTTCGCACCTGCCCGACGCCGCGCGCACGCTCATCGAGTACGGCCTGGCCGACAGCACGCCCGCGGTGGTCACCGCGCACGGCACCACCTGCCAGCAGCATTCGGCCGAAACCACGCTTGCGGGCTTGGGGGACAAGACAATTCAGCAGGCCGCCGAGATCCCGGTGGGAACCCCCGGCTCGCTGGCCGGGCCGCTGGTGGTCACCATCGGCAAGACCGTCGCCAACCGCGCGAAGCTGAACTGGTGGGAGAGCCGGGCGCTGTACGGCTGGACCGTGCTGGTGCCGCGCACCAAGGACCAGGCCGGCGAGATGAGCGAGAAGCTGGTCGGTCACGGCGCGTTGCCGGTCGAGGTGCCCACCATCGCCGTCGAGCCGCCCCGCAGCCCGGCCCAGATGGAAAGGGCCGTCAAGGGATTGGTGGACGGCCGGTTCCAGTGGGTGGTCTTCACCTCCACCAACGCCGTGCGTGCGGTGTGGGACAAGTTCAACGAGTTCGGTCTGGACGCGCGGGCCTTCTCCGGCGTCAAGATCGCCTGCGTCGGCCAGGCCACCGCCGACCGGGTGCGCGCGTTCGGTATCAACCCCGAACTGGTGCCCGTCGGTGAGCAGTCCTCGCTGGGCCTGCTCGACGAATTCCCGGAGTACGACGACATCTTCGACCCGGTGAACCGGGTGCTGCTGCCGCGTGCCGACATCGCCACCGAGACGCTGGCCGAGGGTCTGCGCGAACGCGGCTGGGAGATCGAGGACGTGACCGCCTACCGGACGGTGCGGGCGGCTCCGCCGCCGGCGCACACCCGCGAGATGATCAAGACCGGCGGCTTCGACGCGGTCTGCTTCACCTCCAGCTCCACGGTCCGCAACCTGGTGGGTATCGCCGGCAAGCCGCACGCCAGAACCATCGTGGCCTGCATCGGCCCCAAGACCGCCGAGACCGCGGCCGAATTCGGCCTGCGCGTGGACGTGCAGCCCGAGACGGCGGCCGTCGGCCCGCTGGTCGAGGCGCTGGCCGAGCATGCGGCCCGGTTGCGCGCCGAGGGTGCGCTGCCGCCGCCGCGCAAGAAGAGCCGCCGGAGATAGACGGAGTCCTTCCTGTGTCTTTTCCGAGGCACCGGCCCCGTCGGTTGCGTTCCACACCGGCCATGCGCCGGCTGGTGGCCCAGACGTCGTTGGAGCCCCGCCATCTGGTGCTGCCGATGTTCGTCGCCGACGGGATAGCCGAGCCGCGCGAGATCTCCTCGATGCCCGGCGTGTACCAGCACACCCGTGATTCGCTGCGCCGTGCTGCCGCCGACGCGGTGGCCGCCGGGGTGGGGGGATTGATGCTGTTCGGCGTGCCGCGCGACGAGGACAAGGATGCGACCGGCTCGGCCGGCGTCGACCCCGAGGGCATCCTGAACGTGGCGCTGCGGGACCTGGCCGCCGACCTCGGTGATGCCACCGTGCTGATGGCCGACACTTGTCTGGACGAGTTCACCGCGCACGGGCACTGTGGCATCGTCGACGCCCGCGGCCGGGTGGACAACGACGCCACCAATGACCGCTACGTGGAATTGGCTGTCGCCCAAGCACATTCGGGCGCCCAGGTGGTGGGTCCCAGCGGCATGATGGACGGTCAGGTGGCGGCCATCCGCGACGGACTGGATGCCGCCGGGCACAGCGACGTCGCCATCCTGGCCTATGCGGCCAAGTTCGCCTCCGCCTTCTACGGACCGTTCCGCGAGGCGGTGTCCTCCAGCCTGGTCGGTGACCGTCGTACCTATCAGCAGGACCCCGGCAATGCCCGCGAGGCCGTGCACGAGATCGAGCTCGACATCGACGAGGGCGCCGACATGGTGATGGTCAAGCCGGCGATGAGCTACCTGGACGTGGTGCGCGCGGCCGCGGACATCTCGCCGGTGCCGGTGGCCGCGTACCAGATCTCCGGCGAATACTCGATGATCTGCGCCGCAGCCGCCAACGGGTGGATCGACCTGCAGGCCTCGGCCCTCGAGTCGCTGACCGGGATCCGGCGCGCCGGTGCGGACATCGTGCTCACCTACTGGGCGGCCGACGTCGCCGGCTGGCTGGCGTGACCGAACCCGACGACACGCCCGCCGGTCGCCCGGACGACGTCGACACTGGTTTTTGGCTCTGGATGACGGCGCTGCCGTTGATGATGATCGGGCATGTCATCGATGCCGTGACGACGCCGACGAAACCGTTGCCGGCGGTCGCCTACGCATTCACGGGGCTGTTCCTGGTGATCGCCGCCGCGCTGGTGGTCACGTTTGCGGTGCTGATGCGGGCCGGTTACCGGTGGGCACGCACCCTGCTGACGGCGGGCGGACTGACCGCGGTGGTGTATTCGGTGACCAGCCTGTTCACCGTGGACCGTGGGCCCGTCGCCGCCCTCGCGTATGCGGCGTGCACGATCGTCGGATCGGTGCTGATCGTGGGCGGCGTGTACCTGCTGCACCGTCAGGACAGCCACGAGTACCTCACCCGCTAGGCTGGCCCGACCATGTCCACAGCACCGCGTCCTCGGATCATCACTGTTGCGTTCTGGCTGACGATGGTGGGTGCGGTGTTGCTGCTCGCCGGTGGCCTGATCGGTGTGAGCACCTCACTGACCACTCCGGCGAGCGCGTTCCCGGATTCGCTGGGCCAGGGGCAGGCGCACCGCATCCTGATGATGCACGGCGGCGTCGGCGCGGTGCTGGCCGTGGCCGGTCTTGGGCTCAGCTTTCTGGCCGGGCGCACCCGTAACGGCGACAAGCGGTTCCGCCGCGCCTTGGCGGCCCTGGCCGGTGGGGTGGTGTTCGTCGTGTTCCTGCTGGCGCTGTTCGCGCCCTACAACCTCGAACTGCTCGCGTTGATCGGGGTGGTACCCGTCGCGGTCGGCGCGACGCTGTTCACCCGGCCGGCGGCCGCGGCGTGGTTCGAGGACGCGACGTGATCGAACCCAACCTGCCCGCCACCGACGATGTGCTGTTCCGTGAGCCGGGCGCCAGTTGGTGGTGGTTGATGGTCGGCCCGGCCTCGGCGGTCGCGATGGCACTCATTCAGCTGACCGGTGGCGCCGGTGTGCAGCTGGCCGTGCCCGCGGTATTCCTGGTGCTGGTGACCGGGTTTCTGGCGATCCAGATCAAGGCTGCCCGCATCCACACCTCCGTCGAGCTGACCCCGCGCACCTTGCGGCAAGGCACCGAAACCATCGACATCGCCGATATCGTGCGGATCTTTCCCGAGGCGAAGGGCGCCGAGGTCGCGAAATGGCAGTCCTACCGGGCGCTTGGTGAGCTCAGCGGGGTACCCAGGGGCCGCACCGGGATCGGCCTGGAGCTGACCGATGACCGATCGGGTCAGGCCTGGGCGCGGCGGCATCGCACGCTGCGCGCCGCGCTGGAGGGACTGGTCGGGGAGGCCTTGCCGTGAATCGTCGCGCCGTCATCGAACTCGTGCTGGCCGCCGTCGCGGCGCTGGGCTGTGTGCTGAGCTGGCAGGCCGCGAGCGAGACCGCCCGGGTGGACCCCATCCTGGAGGGTGAGCCGGCGACCACGTCGGTGGTGTACTACCCACCGTTGATCGTGCTGGCGCTCATCCTCGCCACCGCCGCGGGCGTGCTCGTGGTGTTGGGCATCGCGCGGATACGCCTTCAGAACGGCGGCTCGTCGGGATCGCACACCCGCGGCGGCGGTGACCAATCAGCGGGCAGCTCTTCGGGTTCCATCGGGTCGTTGACGTAGGTGCACCACGGGCTGGTGCTCGGGGCGTCGCCTTTGAAGACTCGCTTCAACCGCCGCATGTGGTTGCGGTCGGCGATGCGCTGGAGTTCGCGGCGACGCGCGAAGTCATAACGCCGCCCGGCCTCGTTGACGGGTCGCAGCCGGCGGTTGCGGGCCCGGGCACGCTCCCGGCGCGCTGCCCGGGACGGAAGCCGGCGCGGCGGCGACGGTTCTCGGCAGTCGGCCCGCCCGAACACCCCGAACAGGTCCGCGCCGCCCGGCGTGGTGCGGTAGCTGCGACCGCCGGGTGCGGTCCAGATGACGGTGCCGTCGGGCAGCTGCCGGTCGCGCCAGCCGGGGTCGAAGGTTTTCAGCCGATGATGTTCGCGGCACAGGCATTTCAGATTCGCTGCGACGGTGCGGCCGCCTGCGGCGGGATCGGCGTGGTTGAACGGCATCGTATGGTCCAGATCGCAGCTTTCGGCCGGCCGACCGCAGTTGGGGAATCGGCAGGTCAGATCCCGGGCACGGACCCAGCGGGCCAGGGCGGCGCCGGGCTGATAGCGCAGGGCTTCGGTGGCGGTGACCACCGGCTCGGTCAGCGCGCGCAGCGCCGCGCGCCCGGCGAGCTCGCGCAGCTGGGCGGCGTCGATCAGCCCGTACCCGGGGATGAAGGCCGGGCGGTCGTTGTCGCCGGTGACGGTGGGCGCTTCGGCCAGGACGTGGATGACGATGCGGGCGGGACCGTCGACCGCGGGGCCGGCCGGGCAGTCGGCGCGGCCGCACTGGCACGCCAACGGCTGACCGGTGGCCAGCGTGGCGAGCGCATCGGCCCGGCGCTGGTCGGTGGTGCGGGGATCATGTGAGCAGACCGCGGCCGCCGTGTCGCCGAGACCCTGGTCCATCGCGATGGCGGTCTCGGTGGTCACCACGGCGTCGATGCGGGCGGTGCCGTTGCGCAGGGCGGTGATGCGGACGTACCGACGGTTATGCGCGCGCTCGCGCTCCGGAACGGCGTCCGGGTCGTGAGTTCGGATGGCGGCGTCGATGGCGTTGCTGATCCGGCGCCGGGACCAGCATTGCCAGGTGCCGAGGCGCTCGGCGAGGTACGCGTCGACGGTGTGGACCACGGACTCGGCGACCTGTTCGGTGCGGGTGAGGATGAGCTCCACGGTGGGCCAATCGGCCTTGCCCGCGGCCAGGAGTGCGCGGACGTGCGGTAGCCGTTCCCGCAGTGCCACGGCGTGCGCGACCATCTGACTGGCCCGGTCGGGCACCAGATTGAGCGCGGCCCCGATGTCCGCGCTGGCGCGGCGCAGCCCGGTGATGATCATGTAGCCCGGGTCGGGATCGTCGTCCTCGGCCTGGATGGTGCGGATGTCGACGAGGTCGGCGACCAGGTCGAGGCGTTGCGCGGCGCGCATCGCGTCCTCCCGCCACGTGCCGGCGATATCGCTGACCAGCGACGCCGCTTCTTCGTCGAACATGTGTTCGATGCTACTCGCAACCCCGACAAGTCGTGTCCGGAAAACCGCCGGTGACCCACGCCACACCCGATTGGAACAAAGTTCAAAGTCTGTAACACTGTACCCATGACTGAACTGGCCGAGCAGCCGCAGCAGACCGACGCCCTCCCGCTGGGTCCCGACTCGCTGGTGTGGAAGTACTTCGGTGACAACCGCATGTATCTGATCGGGCCGCGGCCGGCCGTGCTGCAGAACATGCTGGCCGAACTCGGCCAGGGCGTGCTGGACCACTCCACCTTCTTCTCCGACACCGCCGAGCGGCTCAAGCGCACCATCCCGCCGATCTTCCGCACCGTGTACGGCACCGAGCAGGACAACGCGGGCATCCAGGTCCGCGATTTCCACCACCACGTCAAGGGTGATATGCCCGGCCCCGACGGCGAACCGGTGGGCCGCTATCACGCCCTGGATCCGGACACCTATTTCTGGGCGCACGCCACCTTCGTCGAGCAGATCTATTACTTTGCCGACACCTTCGTCAAACGCCTCACCGCAGAGGAGAAGGAACAGATCTGGCTGGAATCCAAGACCTGGTACCGCCGCTACGGGGTCAGCGACCGGCCGATGCCGGCCACCTACGCCGAGTTCGAGCAATACTGGGACCGGATGATAAACGAGGTGGCCGTCGCGCACAAGAGCGCCAGATACGGTGTGGGCTATGTGACCAAGGGCTTCCCGTGCCCTAAGGCCGTGCACCCGGCCGTGTGGAAACTGGTGGCCATGGTGTTCGATCCGCTCGCCGCGTTCCTCACCACCGGCGGTCTGCCGCCGCGCGCCCGTGATCTGCTCGACCTTCCGTGGACCGACCGTCAGGAGCGCAACTACCAGCGCTTCGCGGCGTTCTGGCGGTCCACGCCGGTGAACTGGGTGTGGGACCGGCTGCCGATGTCGGTGCGCTACAACAAGTTCGCACAGCGGGGTTATGCCCAAGCCTGATTCGGCCATCCTCGACGCCGCGCTCGTCGAATTCGAGCGGCACGGTTTCCGCCGTCTCGCCCTCGACGATGTGGCCAAACGGGCCGGGGTCAGCCGCACCACCATCTACCGCCGGTTCGCCAACCGCGACGAACTGGTCGGCGCCGTCATCGAGCGGGAGAACGTGGCGCTGTTCGCCGATATCGCGCAGGAACTGAAAACTGCTGGGCGACAGTCCAATTACTACGTCGAGGCGTTTACCCTGTCGATCCTGCGATTCCGCAGGCATCGAGTGCTCAATCAGATGATCGTCGACGAACCGGCGCTGGTGATGGAGCTGTTGCATAGGCATTACGGCGCCGCGGTCGCGCGGATGGCCGACGCACTGCGGGTCATCTTCCCGCCCGGCTTCGCCGACCGTATCGGCGCGCAGGCCGTCAACGAGTTCGCCGACACCATCCTGCGTTACGCCGCAATGGTTCTGCTGTTGCCGAGCGTGGAGCCGGTGCAGACGGCCGACGAGATCCGGGCGTTCGCCGCCAGACATTTCCTACCCAGCCTGCCCGCGGCGGTGCGCACCGTCGGCACGTAACACGGGCGTCATCGTCCCCACCCGGGCGCGTTACACGCGATGTCTAGCTTCGGTAGGTGCCCGGACCCCGACTGAAACAGCGCACCGCGACCCTGGGCGGTGTCAGCTACACGTTCAACGGCCTCGTCGACGTGCTGGCCAAGGCCACCCCGCTGCGCTCCGGTGACCAGTTGGCGGGCTGCGCGGCCGCCTCGGATGCCGAGCGTGCCGCCGCCCAGTGGACGCTGGCCGATATCGGCCTGGACGTGTTCCTCGAAGAACTCGTCGTGCCCTATGAGGACGACGAGGTGACCCGGCTGATCATCGACAGCCACGACCGGACGGCGTTCCAGAAGATCTCCCACCTCACCGTGGGCGGGTTGCGGGACTGGATTCTCGACGTCGCGGCCGGGCCGGATGCGGCAGGCACCCTGGCGTCGGTCTCGGCGGCCATCACGCCCGAGATGGCGGCCGCCGTCAGCAAGATCATGCGCAACCAGGACCTGATCGCCGCCGCCAGGGCCATGCCGGTCAGCGCGGCGTTTCGCACCACCGTCGGGTTACCCGGCACGTTGGCCACCCGGCTGCAGCCCAACCACCCGACCGACGATCCTCGCGGGATCGCCGCCGCCGTGCTCGACGGGTTGCTCATGGGCTGCGGTGATGCGGTCATCGGGATCAACCCGGCCACCGACTCGCCGGAAGCGACGGCCGACCTGTTGCTGCTCCTCGACGAGATCCGCACGCGCTACGGCATTCCGGTGCAGTCCTGTGTGCTGTCCCACGTCACCACCACTATCGACCTGATCGGGCGGGGCGTGCCGGTGGACCTGGTGTTCCAGTCGGTGGCGGGCACCCAGGGCGCCAATGCCGCGTTCGGTGTCGATATCGCCGTGCTGCGTGAGGGCTTGGCGGCGGGCAGGTCCCTGCACCGCGGCACCGTCGGCGACAACGTGATGTATCTGGAGACCGGGCAGGGCTCGGCGCTGAGTTCCGGCGCGCACCTGGGCATGGGCGGGCTGCCCGTCGACCAGCAGACGCTGGAGGCCCGCGCTTACGCCGTCGCCCGCGATCTGGAACCGCTGTTGGTCAACACCGTGGTCGGCTTCATCGGCCCGGAGTATCTGTACGACGGGAAGCAGATCATCCGGGCCGGACTGGAGGATCACTTCTGCGGCAAGCTGCTCGGCCTGCCGATGGGGGTGGACGTCTGCTACACCAACCATGCCGAAGCCGACCAGGACGATATGGACACCCTGGTGACGCTGCTGGGCGCGGCCGGTGTCGCCTTCGTGATCGCCGTTCCCGGCGCCGACGACGTCATGCTCGGCTACCAGAGCCTGTCGTTCCACGACGCCCTGTACGCCCGGCAGGTGCTCGGCCTGCGCCCGGCACCAGAGTTCGAGGCCTGGTTGCGCAGTTTGGGGATGAGCGATGCGCACGGCCGGGTGCTGCCCGTCGACGTCGACCAGTCCCCGCTGCGCGCATTGGCGGGCGCATGACAAGCCCTGCGGCGCAGCAGTTCTGGAGCGAGCTGCGGCTGACCACCCAGTCCCGGATCGGGCTGGGC
This sequence comes from Mycolicibacterium sp. J2, assembly GCF_026240945.1. Lineage (GTDB taxonomy): Bacteria > Actinomycetota > Actinomycetes > Mycobacteriales > Mycobacteriaceae > Mycobacterium. The sequence goes on along the minus strand of NZ_JAPFPY010000001.1, from coordinate 110,434 downwards.
CGAGCCGGCAATGCGCTGCCGACCACCCGGGTGCTGGAATTCGCCGCCGCGCACGCGGCGGCCCGCGATGCCGTGCACCTGCCGCTGGACCTCGAGCCCACCGTGGCCGCGGTCACCGCGGTGGGCATCGGCACACCGGTTGTGGTGGCCAGCCAGGCCGACGGGCGCAGCGAGTATCTGCGCCGGCCGGACCTGGGCCGGCTGCCCGCCGATCTGGAGGCGGTGCCGCGTGGCGACGCCGATATCGGGGTGGTCCTCGCCGATGGACTGTCCCCGCGCGCGCTGTCCGAACACGGCGCGGGTCTGCTCACCGCGTTGGTCGACGTGCTCGGCGAGCGATATTCCATTGCGCCACCGGTGATTGCGACCCAGGCCCGGGTGGCGCTCGGGGACCATATCGGTGCGCGGATGGGGGTGCGCACCCTGCTCGTGCTGATCGGTGAGCGGCCAGGCCTTTCGGTGGCCAGCAGCCTGGGCATCTATCTCACCCATCTGCCGATGCCCGGGCGCACCGATGCCGACCGCAACTGCATCTCCAACGTGCATCCGCCGGAGGGTCTCGGTTACGCGGCCGCGGCTCGGGTGGTGGCCGGGCTGGTCGACGGGGCACGCCGGTTGGGCCGCTCCGGTGTCGATCTGAAGGACACCTCCCGCGCCGACGAACTCGGACCGGGGGCGCGGGCGATTTCGTAGCCTGGACGGTGTGACGACACTGGACTCGATCGCGCCCGCGTTCATCGAGATGGCCCATTCGATCGTGTGGGCCTCGGTGGCCACCGTCGACGCCGACGGCCGGCCCCGCAGCCGGATCCTGCACCCGATCTGGGAGTGGGACGGCACCGACCTGTTCGGCTGGATCGCCACCGCGCCCACCCCGATCAAGAAAGCCCATTTGGCAGCGCATCCGTACGTTTCGGCGAGTTATTGGGCCCCGAACCACGACACCTGTAGTGCCGACGCACTGGTGGAGTGGTACACCGACGACGAGACGCGCACCCAGGTGTGGGACAAGTTCGCCACCGGACCGGCCCCCGTCGGGTACGACCCGAGCATCATCCCGGGCTGGGACGGGCCCACGTCGCCGTCGTTCGCGGTGCTGCGGCTGACGCCGTATCGGCTGCGGGTGATGCCCGGTTCGGCGCTGCTGACCGGCACCGGCGGTGTGCTCAGCTGGCAGCGCTGATTGGTTTGACGGTGACGGGGTACGAGACCCGACGTGACTTCGATCATCGCCGATGTCCTGACCGTTCTCGATCCCCGCACGGGTGATGTGGTGAGCCGGGTTCCGGTTGCGGAGCCCTCCTCGTGCGACGGCGCGGTACGCGCCGCCACGCTGGCCTTCCCCGAGTGGGCCGCCACCGCCTCGGCGGAGCGGGCCGCCGCGGTGCGTGCCGCAGCCGACGATGTCGAGGCCGCAGCCGATGAGCTCGCCGAGTTGATCGAACGAGAAACCGGTAAGCCGCGCGACGACGCGCTCGGTGGCGTGCGTGCGGGCATCGGGACGCTGCGTCAGTACGCCGAACTCGGTCCGCTGCACCGCGGCGCCGCACTACAGGGCACGTGGGCGGCCACCGATCTGATGATTCCGCAGCCGCGCGGGGTGGTGGCCGTCCTCACCCCGTGGAACGATCCCGTCGCGGTGGCCGCCGGGCTGCTCGGTGCGGCGCTGGTGACCGGAAACACCGTGGTGCACAAGCCCAGTGAACGCTGCCCGCGCGCGGGTCGGCGGTTCGCGGAGCTGCTGGCGGCACACCTGCCCGACGGTGTGCTGCAGATCGTCGACGGGGACGGCAGCGTCGGAGCGCGGTTGGCCGGCGCCCCGGCGGTCGAGGTGGTCGCCCATGTCGGGAGCAGTCAAACCGGCCGTGCCATCGCCCGGGTCTGCGCCGAGCGCGGCGCCAAGGCACTGCTGGAGAACGGCGGCAACGACGCGCTCATCGTGGACGCCGGAGTGGATCCGGTGTGGGCGGCCGAGCAGGCGGCCCTCGGTGCGTTCGCCAATGCCGGGCAGATCTGCGTCTCGGTGGAGCGGGTGTTCGTCGTGGCGTCGGTCGCCGACGAGTTCATTGCCGCCCTGGTCGAACAGGCGCGGCGCTGGGCCGACCGGATCGGTCCGCTGGTCGACGAACGGCATCGCGACCTGGTGCACTCCCACGTCACCGATGCGGCGCGGCGCGGCGCCCGTGTGCTCGCCGGCGGGGAGAAGCCCAGTGGCCCAGCCGCTTTCTATCCGCCGACGGTGCTCACCGACTGTGCCCCGCCGATGCTGGTGATGTGTGAGGAAACGTTCGGCCCGGTCGCTCCGGTGCGGGTCGTCCCGGATTTCGACACGGCGCTGACGGAGGCCGCCGACGACCGATACGGCCTGGCCGCCACCATCCTCACCGCCGACATGGCGCACGCGCAGCAGGGTTGGCGGCGCCTGCCCGTCGGCACCGTGAAGATCAACGACTTGTTCGGGGGAGCGCCAGGTGGTGCGGCGCAACCGCGGCGGGCCAGCGGGGCCGGATTCGGTTTCGGCCCCGAACTGCTCGACGAGATGACCGCCACCAAGGTGGTGCACTGGTCGGCGATTCAACCGCGCTGACACGGGGAACACCCATCTCATGGCTACGTATCGAGTGCTCAATCCCAAGGGCGAGGTCGTCGACACCAAGGACATCGAAAGCGCTGACGACGCACACGCCTGGTTCGTCGACCAGAAGGCCGAACCCGAGCTGGGCTGGCGGATGGAAGTGGCGTCCGCCGATGGTGATTGGGCGTTCTTCGACAGCAGCGAAGGTGACCGGAAGTACTAGTCCGCGCGGCGCAACAGCACGGCCTGATCGAACGGCAGCCTCGCGAACAGGAAGCGCAGCGGCCCGGTGACCGCTTGTGCCGCTTCGCGTTTGGAGACCACGCGGGGGTCGGTGAAACGGGCGGTGCGGCCGTAGCGGGTGATCCTGGCGTCGCCACTGGCTGTCATGTTCTTGAGCCAGTCGCGATTCGGGCCGTAGGTGAGCATGATCGCCACGCCGTCACTGGTTCCGAACACCGATAGCGGCGTGCGATACGCCTTTCCGGAGGTGCGGCCGACGTGGTGCAGGATGCCCATGGTCGGCAGCCAGCCCGCCCACAGCCGCTGGACCGGATTGGTGACATGGCGGTTGAACCGCGCCAGCCATTGCGGGAGCTGCATGCCCTCGATCCAACTCGCGTTCGCAGCCGATCTCAAGACCCGGTGAATCGCTCCACCAGCAGCCGCAGTCGCTCCTCGTGGTGGTCCGGGCGCAGCCGACCGGTGCGGTTGAGCGTGAGCAAGCCGTGCAGGGCGGACCAGAACACCTCGGTGAGCGTGTCCGCGTCCGGCTCGCCGACCACCCCGGCCACAGCCGCGTGCAGTTCGGCGAAGGTCGCCGCGAGCGGGGCCGGGGTGTCGTCGGCGGCGAAGCGCAGCGTGGTAGCCCTGGTGAACATGGCGTCGTAGACGGCCGGGTGGTCGCGGGCGAAGGCGAGGTAGGCCTGTGCGATCCTAGTCAGCGCGGTGTCGGCGCCCGCGTCGGCGCGGGTGGCTCGAAGTGCTTGGGCGAGTTCGTCGAATCCCTCAAGGGCGACCGCCTCGGCGATCTGTTCCATACCGGCGAAATGTTTGTACAGCACCGGCTGGCTGTATTCGATCTCGGTGGACAGCCGGCGTGTGGTGACCGCATCCCATCCCTCGGCCTCGGCCAAGGTGCGCGCCGTCGCGACGATCAGTCGTCGGCGCGCCTCCCGCTCCCGCTCGCGGCGGTCCTCGATCGCCATGCACGGACATTAACACGGCTAGATTAAATAGCGTCGCTATCGGGAGCCGGGGTTGTCGAACAATTCCAGCACCGCCCCGACCATCGCGGTGCGGTCGGAGCGCCGGGTGTGGGCGCCGATGGTCAGCGCGGGGCGATCCTCGATCTCCAGGATCACGGCGTCGACGAGGTCGAGGCCGTCGGTGAAGGCCCGCGGGACCACGGCGGTGCCCAAACCCTGTGCGGCGCAGCGTGCCACGTCGGTGATCTGACCGAGCTCGAAAATGATCTCGCGATGCAGCCCGGCGTCGCGGAACAGGGCGTCCACCGTGGTGCGCAGTTGCGAGCCCGCATGGAACTCGATGAACGGCCCCGACGCCGCCAATTCGGCCAGGGTCGCCGAGCCGGTCTCGGCGCGGGACGTGGCTGCCGGTGCGATGGCCACCAGGGGTTCCGGCGATGACAGCGGGTGAAAGACCAGCCGCGGGTCCGGCGGCGGTGACACCGCGCCGGCCAACGCGATGTCGAGGGAGCCGTCCGCGACAGCGCCGAGCAGCTCCGTGCTCGGACCCGCCGTCATGGTGATGCGCGCGCCGGGATGTCGGCGCCGCAGATTCCCGAGCACGGCGGGCAGGTCCAGCACGCGCGTCGCCGTCTGGGTGCTGCCGACGCGCAGTGTGCGCAACGCACCGGCGGCATGCGCGCTCATCTGGGCGCGTAACTCGTCGGCCAGTTCCACGATCCGACATGCGGTGGGCAAGAACAGCCGCCCGGCCTCGGTCAGCACCACTCGGCGGGTGGTCCGGTCGAACAAGCGGACGCCGAGTTCGGCCTCCAGCTGCGCGATCTGCGTGCTCAGCGCCGACTGCGAGAGATGGCAGCGGCGGGCCGCTGCGGTGAACGAGCCGGCCTCGGCCACCGCCATCGCAAAGGTGAGCTGTCGCAGTTCCATTTGTCCGGCAGATTAATGCTCACCGATCTATCCATCAATCAGATGCCTGATCTGTGCCAGACTCGTGCGGCCATGTCCGGACAAATCAGGAGAGTGATCCACGTGAACCGTGCCGCCGGGCCGATCGCGGTACTCGGTGCCACCGGCGCCCAGGGCGGTGCCGTGGCCGCCGCCCTGCACCACCACGGCCTGCCGGTGCGTGCGGTGGTGCGCAATCCGACCGCCCAACGGGCCAGGGCACTGGCGGATGCCGGCGCCGAGGTGATGGTCGCCGATCTCGCCGACGAGCAGGCGCTCGCGACGGCCTTCACCGGTGCCGCGGGCGTCTTCGCGGTGACGACACCGTTCGAGGAAGGGCCCGAGGTCGAGGTCGAACAGGGCCTGCACATCCTGGCCGCCGCCGAACGGGCCGCCGTGCCGCACCTGGTGTTCTCCTCGGTGGCCGGTGCCGACCAGCGATCCGGTGTCCCGCATTTCGAGAGCAAGGCCGCCATCGAAGCCGCACTCGCCCGGTCCGCGGTACCGCACACCATCGTGGGTCCCACCTACTTCTTCGACAACCTGTTGGGCGGTGGCGAACAACTCGACGCCGGCGTGCTGGAGCTGGCGCTGCCGGCCGATCTCCCGCTACAGCAGCTGGATCGTCGGGACCTGGGCGCGTTCGTCGCGCACGTCTGCGCCGAACCCGAGCAGTTCATCGGACGTCGTATCGACCTGGCTTCCGACACGATCACGCCGCATCAGATGGCCCGGGCCCTGCAGCGCGCGCTCGGCAGGCCGATCCGCGTGGTCAGCCCCGACCCGGCCGATATCGCGTCGGCGGATATGCGGGCCATGTACACCTTCCTGACCGACCGCGGCTACGCGGCCGACACGCGGTGGTTGCACCGCACCTACCCGGATATCGGCTGGCATCGGTTCGACGACTGGCTCGACGACACCCTGTCCGCGGATCGGGAGGGCTGAAACCCGTGCGCGCACTCGCCGTACTGGTCGCCGCTCTCGTGGCGGTGTGCGGAGCCCCGCCCGCGGCGGCCGATGCCACTGATGCCGTTGGCCCGCAATACGATTCCGTCCACGTGTACGTCGATCCAGGGCAATTCGACGCGTTCACGCACAGCTGGGTCGACACGTTCGGCGGCACGACGAGCACCGCGGTCACCACGCACGTCACCCCGACGCCGAGTACCACCCGGTCCCAGCTCATCCTGTCGCCGGTGGGCACCCTGTCGGTGTTCGGATTCCACACGCCGATCCCGTACCCATTCGGTACCGAACGCGGCGGCTGGCTGACCACCGACCTGGACGCCGCGCTGGCCCACGCGCAGGCGGCGGGCGCCGGCACGCTGGTGCAGCCCTTCGACGACCCCATCGGCCGCGATGCCGTCATCCAGTTTCCCGGTGGCGTGAACACGCAGCTCTACTGGCACACCACCGCGCCCGCCTACCCGCCCCTGCAGACCGTTCCCGACAACCGGATCTACCTGACGCCGGACACGGTCGAGGCCTTCCTCCGGTCCTACCGCGAATTCACCGGCGCAACAGTCGATTCCGATCAGCCGACCGCAGACGGTGCGCTACTGGGTAAGCCCGGCACGTCGTTCCGCCAGATTCACCTGTCCGGCCCGTTCGGCAACACCATGGTGTCGGTCACCGACGGACACCTGCCGTATCCCTTCGGACGCGAAGTCGCCGGTTACGCGGTGGCCGATGTCGACGCCACGCTGGCCAAAGCGCAATCCGCAGGCGCACATGTGCTTTCGCCGCCGGCCGGGGACGCCGGGAGCGCGGTCCTGCAATTCCCCGGCGGTTATATCGCCGAGATCCACCGGACATGAGGAGTGCCATGGTCGCCGTCGGAATGATCGGGCTCGGAGACATGGGCGCGCCGATGCTGGCGCGTCTGCTGGCCGCCGGATACCGGGTGAGCGCCCATGACGTCGATCCGGCGCGGTCGCATTCGGCCGCCGACGCCGGCGCCCGCACGGTCGAGTCACCCGCCGAGGTGGCGGCCGACTCCGATGTCGTCATCAGCCTGGTCATGTCGCAGGACATCCCCGCCGCTCATTTCGGGGAACAGGGGGTATTGGCGGGGCTGCGCCCGGACACCGTGCTGGTCGTCGGCTCCACCACCACCCCGGAGATGGTTCGGCAGATCCGTCAGCGGGCGGGCGAGGACGCGCTGCTGGTCGATGCCCCCATCGTCGGGGGCGTCCGGTACGCCCGTGAAGGCACGGTCACCTTCCTCGCCGGGGGCAGCGCCGAGGCCGTCGACCGAGTCGAACCCGTGCTCTCGGCGCTGGGCACTGTCGAACGCGTCGGGCCGTACGGATCGGGGGCGGCCTACAAGCTGATCACCAACGCCTTCGTGATGGCAGCCGAAGCGGGATTGCGGGAGGCGTTGGACCTCACCGACATCCTCGGTGGCGACTACGCCACGGCATTGCGACTGTTCGGTCTGGGCCCGATGGCTGCCGTGACGGCCAGGGCGCTGGACTCGTCGAACCCGCGGCCGTTACGCGCCTCCGCGCAGGATTTCGACACCTTGTTGTCCGTCGTGGACGACGCCGCGTCGTTGCCGATCTCGGCCGCCGGTCGGGACCGGCTGTGGGCCGCGGTGAACGCCGCACCCGGGTTCGAGCCCCAATTCGTCGACCTGACCCGGCGCACCACCGCCCGCAGCCCGTACCGGGCGGACTGAGCAGCGGCAAGCACCGTTCGGAGGCCTCCACTACACCCTGTAGTTGGTGTGCCGGGCGGAACTGGGACACTGGACACCATGACAAGCACGGCTGCCTCCGCTGCATTGTTCGCCGACGCCTGCTCCGTCATCCCCGGTGGGGTGAACTCGCCGGTCCGGGCGTTCAGCGCGGTCGGCGGCACCCCGCGGTTCATCACCAAAGCCGACGGCTACTGGCTGACCGATGCCGACGGCAACCGCTACGTCGACCTGGTGTGCTCGTGGGGCCCGATGATCCTGGGCCACGCTCACCCGGCCGTCGTCGATGCCGTGCAGCGGGTGGCGGCCGACGGGCTGTCCTTCGGTGCCCCGACCCCGGCCGAGACCGAGCTGGGCCGCGCCATCATCGACCGTGTCGCCCCGGTGCAGCGCATCCGCTTCGTCAACTCCGGCACCGAGGCCACCATGAGCGCCATCCGGCTGGCCCGCGGATACACCGGCCGGCCCAAGATCATCAAGTTCTCCGGCTGCTATCACGGCCACAGCGACGCCTTGCTGGCCGACGCCGGCTCCGGCGTCGCGACCCTGGGCCTGCCGTCCTCGCCCGGTGTCACCGGCGCGGCCGCCGCGGACACCATCGTGCTGCCCTACAACGATGTCGCCGCCGTCGAAGAGGCGTTCGCCGCGCACGGCGAGCACATCGCCTGTGTCATCACGGAGGCCTGCCCCGGAAACATGGGGACGGTCGCACCGCAGCCCGGTTACAACGCCGCGCTGCGCCGCATCACCGCCGAACACGGCGCCCTGCTGATCCTCGACGAGGTGATGACCGGGTTCCGGGTCAGCCGCTCCGGCTGGTACGGACTGGACCCGGTCGAGGCCGACCTGTTCACCTTCGGCAAGGTGATGAGCGGTGGGTTGCCCGCCGCGGCGTTCGGCGGCCATGCCGAGGTGATGGAACGGCTGGCCCCGCTGGGCCCGGTGTACCAGGCCGGCACCCTGTCCGGGAACCCGGTGGCGATGGCCGCCGGGCTGGCCACCCTGCAGGCCGCCGACGACACCGTGTACGCCGCCCTGGACGCCAACGCCGATCGGCTGGCCGGGCTGCTCACCGAGGCGCTCACCGAAGCCTCTGTCGCCCATCATGTTTCGCGGGCCGGGAACTTCCTCACGGTGTTCTTCGGCGACGACGCGCCCACGAACTTCGCCACCGCCAAGGCCACCGAGACATGGCGTTACCCGGCTTTCTTCCACGCCCTGTTGGACGCGGGTGTCTATCCGCCGTGCAGCGCGTTCGAAACCTGGTTCGTCTCAGCGGCGCTCGACGACGCCGCGTTCGACAAGATCGCCGAGGCCCTGCCGCACGCCGCCCGAGCCGCCGCGGAGGCCACCCAGTGACAACCGTGCCGGTCCGCACGACGGTGCACGTGATGCGCCACGGCGAGGTGTTCAACCCGGAGAAGGTGCTCTACGGTCGGTTGCCCGGCTATCACCTGTCCGATCGCGGGCAGGCCCAGGCGCGGGCCGCGGCCGAGTGGCTGGCCTCCCACGACGTCACCCATATCGTCGCGTCCCCGCTGGAACGGGCCCAGGAGACCGCAGCCCCGATCGCGGAAAAGCACGGGCTCGTCGTCCACACCGACGACGACCTGATCGAATCGTGGAACCAGTTCGAAGGCAAGCGGGTGGCCCCCGGCGACGGGGCGCTGCGCGATCCGCGCAACTGGCCGCGGCTGCGCAATCCGATGAAACCGTCGTGGGGCGAGCCGTACGACGAGGTGGCCACCCGAATGACGGCCGCGCTGCATCGGGCCCGGCTCAAAAGCCAAGGGCACGAGGCGGTCTGCGTCAGCCACCAGCTCCCGGTGGAGACGCTGCGCCGGGCCATGACCGGACGGCGGCTGGCGCACCTGCCGTTACCGCACAGCCGGTTGTGCAATCTGTCCTCGATCACCTCGTTCGTCTTCGACGACGACCGCCTGGTCCGGTGGGTGTACACGGAGCCCTGGGGTCTGTAGTGCGTATCGTTGCCGCGCTGGCGTTGCTGCTGGCTGTCCTCACCGGTTGTTCGACCGGTGACGATGCCGTCGCGCAGGGCGGCACGTTCGAATTCGTCGCCCCCGGCGGTAAGACCGACATCGTCTACGACCCACCAGAAAAGCGCGGCACCCCTGGCAAGATCAGCGGACCCGATCTGATGGACCCCAATCACACGCTGTCGCTTGACGATTACGCGGGCAAGGTCGTCGTCATCAACGTGTGGGGGCAGTGGTGCGGACCCTGCCGTTCGGAGATCCCCCAACTGGAGCAGGTTTTCGAACAGACCCGGGCCGACGGTGTGCAATTCCTCGGTATCGACGTGCGCGACTACAACCGGGACGCGGCAAGGGATTTCGTGGTCGACCGCAAGGTCAGCTACCCGTCGATCTACGACCCCGCGATGCGCACCATGATCGCCTTCGGCGGTAAGTACCCGACCACCGTCATCCCGTCCACCGTGGTGCTGGACCGGCAGCACCGGGTGGCCGCCGTGTTCCTGCGCGAACTGCTGGCCGCCGACCTGCTGCCGATCGTGCAACGGCTGGCGGCCGAGAAGTGACGGCGCAGTGACCGATATCGACCAACTCGTCGCCACCGGCCCGGTGCTGCTGGCCCTGGCGATCAGCATGCTGGCTGGGCTGGTGTCCTTCGCATCGCCCTGCGTGGTGCCCCTGGTCCCCGGCTACCTGTCGTACCTGGCCGGTGTGGTGGGCGTGACCGAGGCCCCGGAGGCCGGCGGCTCGCGCACCGGCCGGTGGCGGGTGGTCGGCGCGGCCGGTTTGTTCGTGGCCGGGTTCACCGTGGTGTTCGTGCTCGGCAGCGTCGCGGTGCTCGGCATGACCACCGCCGTCATCACCAATGAGGCGTTGCTACAACGCATCGGTGGTGTGGTCACCATCCTGATGGGTCTGGTGTTCATCGGTTTCATCCCGCTGCTGCAGCACGAGGCCCGGTTCGCGCCGCGCCGGCTCTCCACGCTGGGTGGGGCACCGCTGCTCGGCGCGGTGTTCGCGTTGGGCTGGACGCCGTGCCTGGGACCGACGCTGACCGCGGTGATCGCGGTGGCCTCGGCCACCGAGGGCTCCGCGGTCGCCCGCGGCATCGCCCTGGTCATCGCGTACTGCCTGGGTTTGGGAGTGCCGTTCCTTCTCTTGGCATTCGGATCGTCGCGGGCGGTGCGCGGGCTTGGCTGGCTGCGTGCGCACACGCGCGGCATCCAGATCTTCGGTGGGGTGCTGATGATCGCGGTCGGCATCGCCCTGGTGACCGGGTTGTGGGGGGATTTCGTGGGCTGGGTGCGCGACGCGTTCATCAGCGACGTGAGGCTGCCGATATGAACCCGCTGATGAAGATGTGGGCGCTGATCCGCAACACCTGGCGCACGCTGACCTCGATGGGCACCGCGCTGGTGCTGCTGTTCCTGTTGGCGCTGGGCGCCATCCCGGGCGCACTGCTGCCGCAACGCAGCCTCAACGCCGGCAAGGTCGACGAGTACCTGGCCCAGCACTCGACCATCGGGCCGTGGCTGGACAAGGTCCAGGCCTTCGACGTGTTCTCCAGCTTCTGGTTCACCTCCATCTACGTGCTGTTGTTCGTCTCGCTGGTGGGCTGCCTGACCCCCCGGCTGGCCGAACACATGCGCAGCCTGCGTGCCGTGCCGGTCGCCGCCCCGCGCAACCTGGCCCGGCTGCCCAAACACCACGAAGCCGAGATCAGCGGTGACACCGCCCAGCTGGCCGCCACCATGAACGAGAGGCTGAAAGGCTGGCGGCGCACCACCCGCACCGAGAGCGACGGCGCCGCCGAGGTCACCGAGATCTCGGCGGAGAAGGGGTATCTGCGCGAGTTCGGCAATATCGTCTTCCACTTCTCGCTGCTGGGCCTGTTGGTCGCCGTCGCCGCGGGCAAGCTGTTCGGTTACGAGGGCAACGTCATCGTCATCGCCGACGGCGGTCCGGGATTCTGTTCGGCCTCACCGGCGGCGTTCGACTCGTTCCGGGCCGGCAACACCGTCGACGGCACCTCGCTGTACCCGATCTGCTTGAAGGTCAACGACTTCGACGCCCAGTACCTGCCCAGCGGGCAGGCCGTCAGCTTCGCCGCGAACATCGAGTACCAGGACGGTGCCGACCTGTCCAGCGATACCTGGCGGCCGTACCGACTGGAGGTCAACCACCCGCTGCGCATCGGTGGGGACCGGGTGTACCTGCAGGGCCACGGCTACGCGCCGACGTTCACAGTGACCTTCCCGGACGGGCAGAAGCGCACCACCACGGTGCAGTGGCGCCCCGACGACCCGCTGACGCTACTCTCCTCCGGCGTCATCCGGGTGGATCCGCCGGGGGGCACCTACCCCAACCCCGACGAGCGGCGCAAGCATCAGATCGCGGTGCAGGGCCTGCTCGCGCCCACCGAACAGCTGGACGGCACCCTGCTGTCCTCGAGCTTCCCGGCGCTCAACGACCCCGCGGTGGCCATCGACATCTACCGCGGCGATGCCGGCCTGGACACCGGCCGGCCGCAGTCGCTGTTCACCCTCGACCCGCGGCTGATCGGGCAGGGCCGGCTGACCAAGCAGGCTCGGGTCAACCTCAAGGCCGGCGAACAGACCCGCCTCGACGACGGCACCACCGTCCGGTTCGACGGTGCGGTCCCGTTCATCAACCTGCAGGTCTCGCACGACCCGGCGCAGGTGTGGGTACTGGTGTTCGCCATGTCGATGATGGCCGGGCTATTGGTGTCGCTGGTGGTGCGGCGGCGCCGTGTCTGGGTTCGGCTCACCCCGGGCCCGGCGGGTACCGTAAGCGTCGAGCTGGGGGGTCTGGCCCGAACCGACAATTCCGGGTGGGGTGACGAGTTCGAGCGGCTCACCGTGAAGCTGCTGGGAGAAGAGTGACGCGCGCATGAATACAACGCATATCGATATCGGGCTGTCCCGCTATTCGGACTGGGCCTACACGTCGTCGGTGGTGGTGCTGGTCGTCGCGTTGATCCTGCTGGCCATCGAGTTGGCCTACGCGCGGGGTCGCAAGGTCGAGGCGCGCGAGCTCGTGGGTGCCGGCGGGCCGGCCGCAGTGGGTGCCGACAGCGCCACCCCCGGCGTCGTCGCCGACACCCCGTCCCGCCCCGCCGACGAGCGCATCGGGCGCGCCGGGCTGGCGCTGGTGTACGTCGGCATCGCGCTGCTGGCCGTCTGCATCGTGCTGCGCGGCCTGGCCACGGCCAGGGTGCCGTGGGGCAACATGTACGAGTTCATCAACCTGACCTGCTTCTGCGGTCTGATCGCCGGCGCGATCGTGCTGCGCAAACCGCAGTTCCGCGCGCTCTGGGTGTTCGTGCTGGTACCGGTGCTCATCCTGCTGACGGTGTCCGGGCGCTGGCTGTACACCAACGCCGCACCGGTGATGCCGGCGTTGCAGTCCTACTGGCTGCCCATCCACGTCTCGGTGGTGAGCCTGGGTTCCGGGGTGTTCCTGGTCGCCGGGGTGGCCAGCATCCTGTTCCTGCTCAAGATGTCACCGCTGGCCGATCGCGACAACGGCCTCGGCCGGATGATCCGGCGGTTGCCCGACGGGCAGACGCTGGACCGGATCGCCTACCGCACCACCATCTTCGCGTTCCCGATCTTCGGGTTCGGCGTCATCTTCGGTGCCATCTGGGCCGAGGAGGCGTGGGGCCGCTACTGGGGCTGGGACCCCAAGGAGACGGTGTCGTTCATCGCCTGGGTGGTGTATGCGGCGTATCTGCACGCGCGGTCCACGGCCGGTTGGCGGGACCGCAAGGCGGCCTGGATCAACGTCGTCGGGTTCGTGGCGATGGTGTTCAACCTCTTCTTCATCAACCTGGTCACCGTGGGTCTGCACTCGTACGCCGGGGTGGGCTGACCGTGCCGCTCGGACCGGATCAGCCCATCAATTTCCGTGCGCAACAGCGGTTCAGTGTTCCGGGCCAAGATCCGGCGCAGGAGGTGCCACCGGAGTGGACCGCCCCGACGCCGCCGCACGGCATCCCCGCCGTCGTGGTGCCGCCCACCGCTGCGGCCCCGGCACCGGCCGACCAGACCAGCCCCTTCCCGCTGCCCGAGCCGTACCTGGACCTGTCCACGGTGGCGCTGCTCGGTCAGCCCAAGCGGGCACCCTCGCGGGGCTGGCGGCGCTGGGTGTATCTGGCGACCTTCAAAACCCTGAATCTGGGGGAGAGCCCGAAGGTCACCGACTACAACAACCTGCTCGGCGAGGTGGGCCGGCCGCTGCGCGGCTGCTACCGGATCGCGCTGCTGTCGCTGAAAGGCGGCGTCGGCAAGACCACCATCACCGCCACCCTCGGCGCCACGTTCGCCTCCACGCGCGGTGACCGGGTCATCGCGGTGGACGCCAATCCCGACCGCGGCACGCTGAGTCAGAAGGTGCCGTTGGAGACCCCGGCCACTGTCCGGCACCTGCTGCGCGACGCGGAGGGCATCAACAGCTACAGCGATGTCCGCCGCTACACCAATCAGGGGCCGAGCCGGCTGGAGGTGCTGGCCTCGGAGAGCGATCCGGCGGTGTCGGAGGCGTTCAGCTCCGAGGATTACACCAGGACCCTGGATGTGCTGGAGCGGTACTACAGCCTGGTGCTCACCGACTGCGGTACCGGGATGCTGCACTCGGCCATGGCCGCCGTGCTGTCGCATGCCGACGTCCTGATCGTGGTCAGCTCGGGATCGGTGGACGGGGCCCGCTCGGCGTCGGCCACCTTGGACTGGCTGGACGCGCACGGGCATCAGGACATGGTGCGCAATGCGATTGCAGTGGTGAACGCGGTGCGCCCGCGCTCGGGCAAGGTCGACCTGCAGAAGGTGACCGACCATTTCGCTCGGCGCTGCCGGGCGGTGCTGCAGGTGCCGTTCGACCCGCATCTGGAGGAGGGCGCGGAGATCAGCCTGGAGCGGCTCAAACCGCAGACCCGCGAGGCCTTGATCAAACTGGCCGCGGTGGTCGCGGCGGGATTCCCCACCTCGAATTAGTTACGGGGGTTGTTGTCCCCGTGGCCGAGGCGGCGCAGGAAATCAGGGTCGTCGTCGGGACCGATCACCCGGGTACGTGGGCGGGTAGCCGCTGCCCGGACCACCCGCCACACCGCGTAGGAAAGCCCGGCCACGATCAGGACCAGGAGCAAGTACTGCACGGAAAACCTCCTTGATCCGAATATACGCGTCGTGGGTAGGCTCGTGGCCGTGTCTGATGGTCGGCCGGGAACCCGGATGTTGCGTGACGTCGGAGCCTATCTGCTGGCCCGCTTGCTGCTCGCCGCGGCGCTCACCGTGGTGATCGTCGGAATCGGCCACCTCGTCGGGATCCGCGAGTTCCCCTTGATCGTGGCGGTGTTGTTCGCCATCGTGTTGGCGCTGCCGCTGGGTATCTGGCTGTTCGCGCCGCTGCGCCGCCGTGCCACCGCCAGCATCGCGGTATTCGACGAACGCCGCCGCAAGGATCGGGAGTCGTTGCAGGCCCGGTTGCGTGGTGACGACGGGTCGGAGCAGACCTAGCACGCCGCCGCCCGTACGACGCCGCGCAGCCAGGCGTGCCGGCGATCGGTGTCGAACACGCGGTTCCAGATCATCTGATACGGCAGCAGCGCCACCTCGGCGGGCGCCGGTAGTGCCCGCAGTGTGTCGGCACCGTCCCAGCCTGAGCGTAGTCGGGCGGGAAGTGTTGCGATCAAATCCGTTCCGGGCAGCAATGCCAATGCCGTCAAGTGATACGGCACCGTGACGGCAGCCGCTCGCGGGCGGCCCAACGCCGCCAGGGGGCGGTCGACGGCGGTCTGGCGGCCATCGGCGGTGTCGATGACGATATGCGGATAGCGCAAGTAGTCATCCAGCGTCAGGGCGGCCGCGCCGGCCAGCGGGTGATCATGAGCCAGCACACAGACGAAGTCCTCGACGAAGAGCATTTCGGCCTGCAGATCCGGTGGCAGGTCGCCGCCGTAGAGCCCGATATCGACTGCGCCACTGCGGATTTGGTCGATGATCCCGTTCAGGCGCAGATTGTGGAAGCGGACCGTGGTGGCGGGGGACTGGGTGCGCACCTGTCGGTAGATCGCCGGGCCGAAGGTTTGTACGGCGTAGTCACTGCCGGCCACGTTGACCGGCGCGCTGGATTGGCTCGGGTCGAAGTCGTTGGGGGACAACAGATGCTGCAACAGCGGGATGAGGGTGGTGAGCTGGTCATAGATGTCCTGCGCCCGGGCTGTCAGCCGGAGACCGTCCGGGTCGCGCACCAGCAGTGGATCATCGAGCACCCGGCGCAGCCGTTGCAGCGCCCGGCTCATCGCCGGCTGGCTCAGGCCCACCCGTGCCGCGGCCCGGGAAACCTGGCGCTCCTCCAGGAGCGCTACCAGCGGTGTGAGCAGGTTGAGGTCCACCCGATCGATATGCGTGGTGAGCATATATTGCATCATAAATATGCATGTGACAGATATGCGGGGAACGCGCAGGCTGGGTGTATGAAGATCTCCGGCAACACCATTTTCATCCCCGGCGCCACCAGTGGTATCGGCCTGACCCTCGCACTTGCGCTGCGGGACAAGGGAAACAAGGTCATCGTCGGCGGACGCCGGCAGGAGCTACTGGACCGGATCGTGGCCGAACACCCCGATGTGGACGCCGTCCGGATCGACACCGCCGACCCGACCAGTATCGCCGCCGCCGCCGCGCAGGTGCTGGCCGCGCATCCCGACCTGAACGTGTTGATCACCATGGCCGGGGTGATGAGCATCGAGGACTGGCGGCACCCCGACACCTTCCTGAGCTCGGCCGAATCCACCATCACCACCAACGTGTTGGGCCCGATCCGGTTGATCGCCGCGTTCATCGAACACCTGCAGAACCAACCGGCGGCCACGGTGATGACGGTGTCCTCGGGACTGGGATTCACACCGTTGCGGGTGACACCCAGCTACAACGCCTCCAAGGCGGCCATCCACCTGTTGACCGAGACGTTGCGCCTGCAATTCGCCGGGTCGTCGGTGGAGTTCAAGGAACTCGAGCCGCCGGCGGTGCGGACCGACCTGGTCCCCGGGCAGCGCGACAGCCAGTGGGCCATGCCGCTGCAGGATTTCGTCGACGAGGTGATGGACATCCTGGAAAACCAGCCCGAGGCCAACGAGATTCAGGTCGAGAACGTCAAGTTCCTACGCTACGCAGAGGCACGCGGGGACTATGCGCACGCCATCGCGGTGCTCAACTCGGCCGACCCGCACGCAAGCTAGCCGAAGGTCAGGGCCACCGCCACCGCGACCGACCACACCAGCATGGTGAGTCCGGTGTCGCGCAGTACCGGGATCAGCTCCCGCCCGCCGAGGCCGCGCCGCACCGGAGCGGTGGCCCGCACCGCCAACGGTGCAGCCAGCAGGCCGACGGCGCACCACGGGGTGGCCACCATGAGCACGAACGTCATGGCCAATGCCAGCCCCACCAGCACCTGGTACAGCACCCGGGTGCGGGCATCGCCGAGTCGCACGGCCAGGGTGATCTTGCCGGTTTCGCGGTCGGTCGGGATATCGCGCAAGTTGTTGGCCACCAGCACGGCCGAGGACAGGCAGCCGACGGCCACCGCGGCCGCCACGCCGACCCAGTCCACCCGCAGCGCCTGCGTGTACTGCGTGCCCAGCACGGCGACCAGCCCGAAGAAGACGAAGACGGCCACCTCGCCCAGCCCGCGATAGCCGTAGGGCGTCGACCCGCCGGTGTAGAGCCACGCACCGGCGATGCACGCGGCACCGACGGCGATCAGCCACGGCTCGCTGACGATCGCCAGCGCCAGGCCCGCCGCCGCGCCGATCGACAGGCTGACCAACGCCGCCGTCAGCACCGCCCGCGGGGAGGCGACCCGGGAACCCACCAGTCGCAGCGGGCCGGAGCGCACATCGTCGGTGCCGCGGATGCCGTCGGAGTAGTCGTTGGCGTAGTTCACCCCGACGATCAGGGCCAGCGAGACCAGCAGCGCCAACAGCGCCTTCCACCACACCGCGCCGCCGAGCGCGGCGGCCGCGCCGGTCCCGGCCAGCACGGGGGCGACGGCGTTGGGCAGGGTGCGAGGGCGTGCGCCTTCCACCCACTGCGCGAAGGTTGCCATGCGGGCCATCGTCGCATGGTGTTTCGAAATGGCGTGACGAGCGGCACCTTGTCACGTGGCGCACACCACGTGACACTTGTCTCATGACCGACCGACTGAGCAAGACCGAGATCGCCAAAGACGCCTTGCAGGAGGGCGTCGAGTCGGTGGCGTCGACCGTGGGGGAAGTCGCCAGCATCATCACCACCGCGGTCAAGGACGTGGCCAACGCGATCGGTGGACTGGCCACCGACGCCTTTGCCATCCGCGACGCCGCCAAGCAGGCCGCCGAAAAGGCTGACCTCAACGCCGAGCTGGCGGAGCCCGTCACCGACTGACCCAGCAGAATGGGCTGATGCTCGGAGTAATCGGCGGTAGCGGCTTCTATTCGTTCTTCGGTCCCGATGCACGCCGCATCAACCTGGACACGCCCTATGGCCCGCCGAGCGCGGCCATCACCGTCGGTTCCGTCGGCGCACACGAGGTCGCCTTTCTGCCGAGGCATGGGGTGCGCCACGAGTTCTCGCCGCATACGGTGCCCTACCGCGCCAACATGTGGGCGATGCGGGCGTTGGGTGTGCGGCGCATCTTCGCGCCGTGCGCGGTCGGCAGCCTGAACCCGGCGCTGGGTCCCGGTGCCATGGTGGTGCCCGACCAACTGGTCGACCGCACCAGTGGGCGGGCGGACACCTATTTCGACGCCGGTGGGATTCACGTGGGATTCGCCGATCCGTACTGCCCGGCGTTGCGGGCGGCAGCCGCCGAACTCCCCGACGTCGTCGACGGCGGCACCATGGTGGTGATCCAGGGGCCGCGGTTTTCCACGCGGGCCGAGAGCCGGTGGTTCGCCGATCAGGGGTTCAGCCTGGTCAACATGACCGGCTATCCGGAGGCCGTGCTCGCCCGTGAGCTGGAAATATGTTATGCCGCAATCGCTTTGGTGACAGACTTGGATGCCGGCGTGGAGGCCGGTGCCGGCGTGCGGGCGGTGGACGTGTTCGCCGAGTTCGAGCGCAACATGGTCGGCTTCAAGAAGCTGGTGCGGGAGGCCATCGAAAATGCGGCCGCCGCCGCGCCGCAGCGCACCTGCACGCACTGCCTGGCGCACGAGGGTGTGACATTGCCGTTCGAGTTGCCCTAGCTTCCATCAAACTTGACAGGTGTCGATAATGAGCGGATGACACCGACGTCTCCCTCGGCGCTTTGCGCGCACTATGGCATCGACTTCCCGCTGTTCGCCTTCAGCCACTGCCGTGATGTGGTCGCCGCGGTGACCAACGCCGGCGGCTTCGGGGTGCTGGGCGGCGCCGCCTTCACCCCCGAGCAGCTGGACCGCGAGCTCACCTGGATCGACGAGCACGTGCACGGTAAGCCCTACGGTGTCGACATCATCGTGCCCGCCAAATTCGAGGGCAAGGGTGAGCAGCTCAGCAAGGCCGATCTGGCCGCCCGGATCCCGCAGGACTACCGCGACTACATCGACAACCTGCTCCGCGAGCACGGCATCGAGCCCGACCCCACGCCGCGCACCGGCGCCCCGGTGCTGGCCGGCGGCACCGGCTCGGATCTGCTGCAGGTCGCGCTGAGCCACCCGATCAAGCTGATGGCCAATGCGCTCGGGGTGCCCCCGGACTACATGATCGAGGCCGGCCGCGAGCACGGCATTCCGGTGGCGGCGCTGGTCGGCGCCAAGGAGCACGCCGTCAAACAGGTCGCCGCCGGCGTGGATCTGATCGTGGCGCAAGGTACCGAAGCCGGTGGGCATTGTGGTGAGGTGTCGACGCTGGTGGTGGTCCCCGAAGTGATCGACGCGATCGATGACGCGGTCCCGGTGCTGGCCGCCGGCGGCATCGTCACCGGCAGGCAGATGGCGGCGTCGGTGGCGCTCGGCGCGGCCGGGGCGTGGACCGGCTCGGTATGGCTGACGACCGAGGAAGCCGAGACCGAGCCGCATACCGTGGCCAAGATGCTGGCTGCCAGCTCGCGTGACACCGTTCGGTCGGCCGGCCGCACCGGTAAACCGTCCCGGCAGCTGGCGTCGGACTGGACCGATGCCTGGGCGCCCAAGGGTGGCCAACAGCCGTTGCCGTTGCCGTTGCAGAACATGCTGAGTGAGCCGGTGCTGCGGCGCATCGATGCGCTGGCCGCCCAAGGGCATACGGGCGCGCAGGCGCTGGCCACGTATTTCGTCGGTCAGGGTGTCGGGTTGATGAACAAGGTGAAGCCGGCCCGTGACGTGGTGCTGGAGTTCATCGAGGATTACGTCGCCGCCACCGAACGGCTCAGTGGTTCGCTGCCCGACTAACCTGGCTGTCTATGTGCCGGCTGTGCGTGAAAGCCGTTGTCTCACAGCGGGCATAAAGATTACGACGGCATGATGTCGGTGTGACGATCCTGCTAGCCGATGCCGCCGCAGCGGATCCGTACCATCACGGTCTCTCGTTGCTGCGGGGCTGGCTGCCCATCGTGATCCAGCTGGTGGCCGCGGCGATCCTGATCGCGGCCATCGGGTGGCGCACCAGGCGCTGGCGGTTGCTCTGGTTGCCCCTGGCGCTGCTGCTCGGCGTCGCCGCCGCGGCCTGGGCGAACTGGTTCATCGACTCCCAGGGCATGGCAGACGACCCGGCCCCCGACGAACTATGGGTGTGGATCGGCCTGAGCGGGCTCGCGATAGGCGTCGCGGTGTTCGGCTGGGCGACGGCGCCGTGGTGGCGTCGCGGCGTCTCGGCACTCGCAGTGGCGGGGTGTCTGCTGAGTTCGGCACTGGCGGTGAACCTGTGGGTCGGCTATTTCCCGACGGTGCAGACCGCGTGGAATCAGCTGACCGCCGGACCGCTGCCCGACGAAACCGACCTGGCCACCGTGCAGGCGCAGAAGGCCGCCCACACCGTGCCCACCCACGGCGCCGTCGTCCCGGTGACCATTCCGGCCGACGCCTCGGGATTCAAACACCGCACCGAATTGGTCTACCTGCCGCCGGCCTGGTTTGCCGGCGACACCCGGCTGCCGGCGGTGATGATGATCGGCGGTGAATTCAACACGCCTGCGGACTGGCTGCGCACCGGGGACGCCGCCGCGACCATGGACGCGTTCGCCGCGGCGCACGGCGGCAACGCCCCGGTGTTCGTCTTCGTCGACAGCGGCGGATCGTTCAACAACGACACCGAGTGCGTCAACGGACCGCGCGGCAATGTCGCCGACCATCTCACCAAGGATGTTGTGCCGTATGTGAATTCGACATTCGGGGTGAGTCCCGCGGCGGCCAACTGGGGCATCGTCGGATGGTCGATGGGCGGCACCTGCGCGGTCGACCTCACGGTCATGCATCCCGACCTGTTCAGCGCGTTCGTCGATATCGCGGGTGATCTGGGGCCCACCGCCGGCACCCACGAGCAAACCGTCAGCCGATTGTTCGGGGGCAGCGAGGCCGCGTGGGCGGCCTTCGACCCCACCACGGTGATGAACGCCCACGGGAGCTACCGGGGCGTCGCCGGGTGGTTCCAGATTTCCAGCACCCCGCAGGCCCCGCACAAGGTGGACCAGGCCGCGGCCACCGACGCCGTCGGCTTGGGCGGCCGGGACGCGGGCGGTAACCCCGGCGATCAGACGGCGGCCGCGCATTCGTTGTGCGCGCTCGGCACCGCCAAGGGGATGGATTGCGCGGTGGTCGCCGCGCCTGGCAAGCACGACTGGCCGTTCGCCAAGGCGACGTTCACCGCGTCGCTGCCGTGGTTGGCGGGCCAGCTCGGTACCCCGGGAGTGCCGCGGACCGGTTTCCCGCCGGCCGCGACAGCCGGACCGACCGCAGCATCGACGAATGTGGCGGAGCCGGCTACCGGTAAGTGATGCGTACCGAGATCGGGTCGCTTTCCATGGCTCGCATGGTCAGCGCCGTCGCGGTGCCGCCGAACGTGCGGGCCCGGGCGCGCACATCGTCTTCCGGCTCGAAGGTGGCTGTGCCCGCTCGCCATTGATCGTTCACCCGCACGCGGACCTCGGGGTGCGCGGCGATGTTGTGCGCCCACCCGGCGCGTCGCCCGTGCTGGGAGATGACCCATACGCCGTTCTCGTCGGCGCGGCCGGCGAGCGGGACACGGCGCGCCACGCCGGTCTTGGCGCCGGTGGTCTCGAGTTCGACGATGAGTCGGTGCCGCACCCCGAGCTTGTCGAGTGTGGCGACCACGGGGTTCATCACCAGCCGACCCAGCTGGCGCTCGAACCTGAACTTACGTAATCCGTCAGACATGGTTACCGACGTTAATAGAACAATCACTCAATAACAAGGACGTCAGTCCGGTGGCTCCTCTTGTGGGGTGTCGGTATCGACGTCCGGGGTGTCCTTGTCCAGGTCGCCGTCCTCGGATGTGCTGGGTGGGGGCTGATCGGATGGGTCGTCGGCGTAGATGCCGTCTCCGCGGGGCATGGTTGCTCCTGGTGATCAGGACGGGGCGCCCGTGTCGGTGCGCTCGGTCGGGGTCTCGGTGAGTGTCGTACCCGGCGCCACCGTCGACGGTGTCTCGGTCATGACCGAACTCGACGGCTTGGTTTCGACCGGGGTGCTCACCGTGGGCTTGTCCTGGCCACCGCAGCCGGTCGATATCCCGGCGGTCAGCGCGGCGGCGCCGATGGCGATCGAGATGCGCCGGAAATTCGGCATGGGATTCTCCTCAATTCGGGGATGGTCTTCACATCGGCGAGGCACCGATATTCGGTAACTGCCCGGACGCCTGGAATACGACGCGGCGGGCGATGCTGACGGCATGGTCGGCGAACCGCTCGTAGAACCGGCCGAGCAGCATCACGTTGGCCGCGGCGATCGGCCCGTGCTCCCAACGATCGTCGAGCACCATCGTGAACAGCCTGCGGTGTAGCGCATTCATCGCCTCATCACCGTCGGTGATGTGCTGTGCGGCAACGAGATCGGTGCGCAGCACCGCCGAGTGCGCGCGTTCGGCCAGCGCGACGGCGTGCCGGCCCATGGCGGCGAACACATCCAGGGCCACCGGGGGAACCGGGGTGGATCCGCGCCGCCGGCTCACCTTGCTGATGTTGGCGGCCAACCCGCCCATCCGGTCGGCGTCGGCCGAGATGGGGAAGGCCGACATCACCACCCGCAGGTCGTGGGCCACCGGCGCCTGCCGGGCGAGAATGGCAAACGCCCGCTCGTCGACACTATGGTGCAGGTAGGTCAACCGGGCCAGTTCGACTCCGACCCGGTGCGCGGCATCATCGTCGTCGTGCACCAACGCCGCCGTCGCATCCGTCATCACAGTGGCCGCGATTTCGCACATCTGCCCGAGCTCGACCGTCAGGTGGTCGATCTCGGCGTGGAACTCGGTGCGCATGCTTCTGGATACCCGTCGAGCGAACCCGACAAAACTGCTCATTCAAGCCCGTCGGTCGGCGGTATGGTGCGGTCGTCGGTGTGCACCGCCGGCCGCCCCAGCAAAACCCCGAGACCCACCATCGCCAGTCCCAGCGCCAGGTGAAGCCAGTTGTCGGCGGTGTTGAGCGGTACGAAGTTCGCGGTGCTGGCGTGGTCGATCACCAGGCCGTAGAGCGTCAGAACAAGGTAGATCACGCCGGCGATCACGAGGAATCCGCGGGCGGCGGTGTCGGTGCGCGACGCGACCAGTCCGGCGATCCCGAAGACCAGATGCACCACGTTGTGCAGGACCGAGACCGCGAACACCCCGAGCAACATGCTGCCCGAGTGATGCCCGGCCCAGGTCAACATGTCGGTGTGGGTGGTCAGTCCCGGAATGAAGCCGGCAATACCGACGACCAGGAACAAGGCGCCGACCACGAGGGCGGCGATGCGCACGGCCGGCATGTGGGTGCGGGTGTGGGGAGTGGAAGTGGTCATGGCCACGGGTTACCCAGGACTGTGCCGTTGAACCGGTCGTGATTGGTCGTGAGCGCACGGGGGTACTCGCAGCCGGAAGTCATCTGCGTAAAGGAGCGAATTGATGAGTGAGTTCACCATTCCCGGACTCTCCGACAAAGACAGCCGCGAGATCGCCGATCTGCTTCAGCGGCAGCTGAGCACCTACAACGATCTGCACTTCACGCTCAAGCACGTGCATTGGAATGTGGTGGGGCCCAACTTCATCGGCGTGCACGAGATGATCGATCCGCAGGTGGAACTGGTACGCGGCTTCGCCGACGACGTCGCCGAGCGCATCGCGGCCCTCGGAGCCTCACCGCAGGGTACGCCCGGTGCGATCCTCAAAGACCGGGTGTGGGACGACTATTCGGTGGGCCGCGACACGGTCCAGGCGCATCTGGCCGCCCTGGATCTCGTGTACAACGGGGTCATCTCCGATATTCGAAAGTCGATCGAGCGGCTCGACGACCTGGATTTGGTGTCCCAGGATCTGCTGATCGACCAGGCGGGTCAGTTGGAGAAGTTCCAGTGGTTCGTCCGGGCGCACCTGGAGAGCGCGGGCGGCACCCTGGCCAACGAGGGCGAGCAGACCGAGAAAGGTGCGGCCGCGGCGGCACGCTGATCACCTGCTGCGGCGCAGGCCCGCGGCGAAGCGGAGGTCCTCCACGAGTGAGGCGAAGGCCGCCGCACGTCCGTCGTCGGGCCCGCGCAGCACCGCCGACGGGTGAATCGTGACGACGACGTCGGGAGCCGGTGCGGGCACGTCCGGAAGGTCGAGTACCTCCGCGTCTGGAAGGGCGAGTACCTCGCCGCGGTGCGCGGTGAGCCGGAAGTCGTTGCCCAACAACGATTGTGCGGCGGTGGCGCCCATCAGGACCACGGTTTCCGGGGCCACCGCCGCCAATTCGGCCAGCAGCCAGGGCCGGCATGCCACCACCTCGGTCCGGCTCGGCTTCTGGTGAATACGGCGCTTACCGCGCTCGGTGAACTTGAAGTGTTTGACGGCATTGGTGACGTAGACCTGAGCGCGGTCCACCGACGCGGCGTCGAGCGCCTTGTCCAGCAGCCGACCCGCGGGCCCCACGAACGGCTGGCCCGCCCGGTCCTCCCGGTCGCCCGGCTGCTCACCGACCAGCATCAGGCGGGCCGACCGCGGCCCGGCGCCGAACACCGCCTGATCGGCATCGTGGTACAGATCGCAGCCGCGGCACCCGCCGACGGCGTCCGCCAGAACGGACAAACTGCGGGTGCTGGGTACGAAGTCCGCGGCGCCGGGTTGGTCCATGCCTGCGGGGTACCCGCCGGGGCGCGGCGTAATTCGCGTGACTGTGATATGGGCGCAGTGCGACAGTGAGCGCCGTGAATATCTTCGCAGGAACGGAGCTCGCCGCGCGGATCGAGGCCGCCGAGACGGCGCTGATCAGTGCCGGCGCAACCGACGTCCGTCCGCTGGCCGGCGGTGCGGCATGCTTCGCCGGGCCCGATTCGCCGCTGACCAAGGTGGTGGGTCTCGGCTTCGGTGGGGTGCCCACCGACATCGAACTCGACGAGATCGAACGGGATTACGCCCGGCGCGGAGCGGCCGTCCAGGTGGAGCTGTCGAATTTGGCCGACCCGCAGATCGGCGCCATGTTGACCGGCCGCGGCTACCGGCTGGTCTCGTTCGAGAACGTGCTCGGCACCCGGCCCGTCGCCGAGCCCGGAGTGCCGGGCGTCCGGGTCGACAAGGCCCGTGCCGACGAGCTGCAAGCCTGGGTCGACGTGGTCGTCGACGGCTTCGCACACCCCGACACCGAGGGAGTGCCCAGCCATGAGGAGTTCCCGCGTGACGTGCTCGCCGCGGCGGTGCGGGATATGGTCGCCGCCGGCGCGGTGACCTACCTGGCGCGCTGCTCACGTGACGCCATCGCGGGCGGGGCCAGCATGCGTATCACCGATGGGGTCGCGCAGCTGACCGGGGCCGCCACCGCGCCGGCGTTCCGTCGGCGCGGAGTGCAGAGCGCGCTGCTGTCCGCCCGGCTGTCCGATGCGGACGGCGCAGGCGCCGATATCGCCGTGGTCACCACCTCACCAGGATCGCGATCGCAGCAGAACGTGCAGCGCAAGGGTTTTCAACTGCTGTACACCCGGGCGATCCTGGTGCGCTGACCGGTTCAGCAAGTCAGTAGAGCAGTGTGCGCAGGTGGTCCTCGGCGTAGTACGCCTGCAGTTGTTCCAGTGACTGGTCCGGCTTGAACGAGCGGGCCAGCTGCGCCGTGCTGGGCATCGCCTCGGGGTTCCAGGTCTCCGGCTTCCACGCGTCCGAACGCAGGAACGCCTTGGCGCAGTGGAAGAACACTTCTTCGACGGTGACTTCGAGGGCCAGGATGGGGCGTTTGCCCTTGACGGCCATCGCGTCGAAATACGGTGCGTCGGAAAGAATCTTGGCGCACCCGTTGACGCGCACGGTATCCCCACGTCCGGGTATGACGAACAGTGTGCCCACCCGCGGGTTCTGCAGCACGTTGAGGTAACCGTCCACCCGCTTGTTGCCGGGGCGTTCCGGGATGGCGATGGTGTGCGCGTCCAGCACGTGCACGAAGCCGGCCGGGTCACCTTTGGGGGAGACGTCGACCCGGCCCTGGGCGTCGGTGGTGGCGACGAAGCACAGGGGCGAGTGCGCGATCCAATCCCGGTGGATATCGGAGAGCCGGTCGGCGACCTTGTTGGCGACGGCGGCGGTGGGCTCCCCGACGATGGTCCGGAGTTCGTCGGCGGTCGTGACCTCGGTACGCATACCCTCCATCATCCGGGGTCACCGAACCGCAGGGAAAGTGCTTTTCGGTCCAGTTTGCCGATCCCGCGCCGGGGCAGCGCATCGACGACGTGGATCTCGCGCGGTGCGGCGGTCACATCCAGCGTGTCCGCGATGAGTGCGCGGATCTCGGTCAGGGCCGGTACCGCGGCACCGGGAACCACCACGACGGCCGCGGCCACCCGTTGTCCCAGCCGCGCATCGGGAACCCCGAACACCGCGCACTCGGCCACCGCGGGATGGCCGGCCATGGCGTTTTCCACCAATTGCGGTAACACGGTGAGCCCACCGGTGCTGATGGCGTCGTCGACCCGGCCGAGGATCGACAGCGTCCCGGAACCGTCGAGCGCGCCGAGGTCGTCGGTGCGGAACCAGCCCGGCTCGGCGAAGGGGTCCGGGTTCACCGGATTGCGATAGCCGTCGGCCACCATGGGGCCGCCGAGCACCACCCGGCCGTCGTCGATGCGGACCTGCACACCGGCCAGTGCCCGGCCGTCGTAGACGCAGCCACCTGCGGTCTCGCTCATGCCATAGGTGCGTATCACCCGGATCCCGGCGTCGGCGGCTCGTTCACCGACCCCCGCCGGCATCGGGCCACCGCCGATCAACACCGCGTCCAGATGTGCCAGCGCCGCCACCGCGGCCGGCTCGTCGAGCAGCTTGACCAGTTGCGCGGCCACCAGTGAGGCGTAGCGCCGGCCGGACCCCATCGCGGCGACCGCCGAGACCAGTTCGGTGGCAGCGAAGCTTGCCGGGATCGCCACGGGCGTGGTGCCGGCCAGCGCGCTGCGCACCAACACCTGCAACCCGGCGATGTGATGGGCGGGTAACGCCAGCAGCCAGTGGCCGGGCCCGCCGAGGCGTTCATGGGTGGCGTGTGCGCTCGTGGTCAACGCCGTGACCGACAGCATGGCGCCCTTGGGGATGCCGGTGGTGCCGGAGGTCGGCACCACCACGGCGATGTTCTCGCCGACGGGCTTGCCGGCGTGAAGTGCGTCGGTCAGCAGGGCGCGCTGGCGCGGGTCGTCGGCCGGGACGGGCAGCAGCGCACCGGGGTTTTGCCCGGACAGCACCGCCTCGATCGCGGGCAGCGCCGACAGGGCCGCCGCGCCGGGCTCGATGGGCAGCGGGCGCAGGACGGTTATGGGGTCTCCTCGTCCGGGTCGTCGTCCCGTGGGTCGTCGAGCGGCCAGCCCTTGGCGGCCAGCCGATTCCGCACTCGTTCCACGTCTTCTTCGCGGGGCAACTCGTCGGTGATCTGGGTGATCAACACGCCGATGTCGATATGGTCGAACTCGCCGCGGTCGATGAGGTCCTGGGCGACGGCCTTGACCTCGTCATTGCTGAGCCGGCGGGTGAGCAGTGCCATCAGTGGCACGCGATCAGGGCCCGGAACACCCTCGGGATAGCCGGCGTTCAGCCACGCCACGATCTTTGCGAGAAACGCGTTCACGGCTCGTCCTCCTCCCTCGAGTCGCATCGATGGTAGTGCCCGCCGTCACGGCCTGCTTCCGTCGCGGACAGACAAATCAGCTGCCATGTCCGTTCTCAGGAGAACGCACCGGGGCGTTAAGATGAACACTGGGTGAACTCCTGTGGGGCAGTTGAAAATCGCCTGGTCAGACCATATTGGTAGGCGCCCTACCCGCTGGTCAAACGGGATGGCGTTACCCCAGAATTAGCGCCATGAGCGCAGAGATGATCATCCTGGTGCTGTTGATTGGGACAGCGCTGGCTTTCGACTTCACCAACGGATTTCACGACACCGGAAATGCGATGGCGACGTCGATCGCCACCGGTGCGCTGAAGCCCAAGACCGCCGTGATCCTCGCCGGTGTGCTCAACCTGGTCGGCGCTTTCCTCTCGGTCGAGGTGGCCGTCACCGTGACCACGTCGGTGCTGAAGGTGCAGGACAGCAAGACCGGACATCTGCTGTCCGGCATCGACGCGTCGATGGGCTTGACCATCATCTTCGCCGGCCTCATCGGCGGCATCCTGTGGAACCTGCTCACCTGGTTGTTCGGCATCCCGTCCAGCTCGTCGCATGCGCTCTTCGGCGGGCTGATCGGTGCCGGCCTGGCGGCGCTCGGCCTGTCCGGGGTCAACTGGCCCGGCGTGTTCCAGAAGGTGATCATCCCCGCGCTGGCCGCCCCGTTCATCGCCGGCCTGGTGGCTGCCGTCGGCACCTGGCTGGTCTACCGGATCACCCGCAACGTCATGAAGAAGCGCCGCGAGGACGGCTTCCGCTGGGGCCAGATCGCCACCGCCTCGCTGGTGGCGCTGTCGCACGGTACCAACGACGCGCAGAAGACCATGGGCGTCATCGCCCTGGCGCTCATCACCACCGGGCATCTCACCGGCGATGTGAAGAAGGACGGCCTGCCGTTCTGGATCATCGCCTCCTGCGCCCTGGCCATCGGGCTGGGCACCTACATCGGCGGCTGGCGCGTCATCCGCACCTTGGGTAAGGGCCTCGTCGAGATCGAGTCGCCGCAGGGCCTGGCCGCCGAGGCCTCGTCGGCCGCCATCATCCTGAGCTCGTCGGCCGCCGGCATGGCGCTGTCCACCACCCACGTCGCCACCGGCTCGATCCTCGGGAGCGGTGTCGGCAAGCCGGGCGCCGAGGTGCGCTGGGCGGTCGCGGGCCGGATGGCCATGGCCTGGCTGATCACCCTGCCGGCCGCCGCGCTGGTGGGTGCGCTGTCCTACTGGCTGTCCTTCGGGCTCAAGTCGGCCACCGGGTCCCAGCTCGTCGGGGACGGCGTCATCTTCGTGATCCTGGTGGCGCTCTCGGGCTACATGTACTGGCGTGCCCAGCAGCAGAAGGTGGACCACAGCAACGTCAACGCCGACTGGGACGAGTCGACCAACTCGGTGGTGCCCGCCGAGGTTCGCGAGACCCGCCCCGACAAAGCCGCCGTCTGATCGACGCGACGAGAAGGAATGTGACGCAATGACTTACGTAGAGGCAATCCTCAAGGTGCTGGTGGTGGGACTCATCCTGGGTGCCGGCCTGCCCGCGCTGTTCGCCACCGGGCTGGTGGCCTTCTCCAGCGGATCGGGCGGCACCAACAACGACGGCACCGCACAGGCCCCCAACCCGGCACTGCGGGCGCTCGGGCTGCTGCTGTTCGCCCTCGTCGGGGTGGTGGTGCTGATCGGCATCCTGTGGATCACCAAGGCCACCATCATCCACCACTTCGGTTTCAACCCCGTCCCGTTCATCCCGGGTAAGTGAGCCACCGACCATGACCGAGAACACCGGCGTCATCGAGAATGTGCTCACCTGGCTGCACAAGGGTTACCCGGAAGGCGTGCCGCCCAAGGACTATTTCGCCCTGCTGGCCCTGCTGAAGCGGTCACTCACCGAGGAAGAGGTCGTCAAGGCCGCGCAGTCCATCCTGCGCTCCAGCGACGGTGACTCGCCGGTGACGGAGGCGGAGATCCACGCCGCCGTGCACCAGATCATCGAGAAGGAGCCCAACCCCGAGGAGATCCACCAGGTCGCCTCGCGGCTGGCCTCGGTCGGCTGGCCGTTGGCCGCGCCGGCCAGATAACCGCCTCGAACAGAACACCCCCGGCCCACTGGACCGGGGGTGTTGTCGTGCAGGGCCGTTCAGAACTGCGGGATCTCGATTTCGGAGAACAACACCCGGACGCCACCGGTGGACAGCCGAGCCATCGCGGCGAAGAACTCGCCGGCCTCGGGCGTGGTGACGGCGGCGCTGGCGGCGTCATAGTCGGCGTAATAGAGGTCTATCGACCGGTAGGCCGGCGTCGGGCTACCGTCCTCCTTCGGCCACACCTTGGACGCCTCGAACCGCAGATATCCCGGGATGCGCCGGGCGGCCTCCAATTGCTCTGCGGGGTAAGCGCTCTCGAACGCGGCAGGATCGGTCGGGTTGTCGTAGATGACGGTGATCTTGGTCTCGGGCACAGGCTTCCTCTCAGTTGCGGACGTCGCGGCGCAAAGGATGGGTGGGCGGCACCTCGACGAAGATCAGCAGTATGCCGTCCGGATCGGTGACGTGCATTTCGTGCAGGCCCCAGGGCTCCTCCTGGGCGGGCCTGGTGACGGTCACCCCGCGGCCGGCCAACTCTGCTTGCGTGGCGTAGACATCGCGGACCTGCAGCCACAGTGCAATATCGCGTCGCTCCGCTCGCCCAGCTGCGCCGGCAGTCGGCTCGCCGTGGCCGGCCACCTCGAGTAGCGACTGGCCGGCGTAGAACACCGTGCCCGCGCCGTATTCACGGGCGATCGCCAGCCCGATCTGATCGCGGTAGAACGATACGGATTTCGGATAGTCCGCCGGCCTGACGAGCATCCGGCTGGCCAGGATTTCCATCCACCCTGTCTATCACGGTCCATCACGGATTCTCGGCGGCCAGCCGGTACCCGCGCACGGCGATCGGACCGAACACGGCGACGAGTCCGGCAACCCAGGCCACCGATTGCAGCACCGGCCACAGCACCGGTCCGCCGCCGGCCAGCCCGCGCATCGCCTCGATGGCCGGTGACATCGGCTGGGCCCGCACGATCGGTTGCACCCATCCCGGGAACACGTCGACCGGCACCATCCCGGAATTGAAGAACAGCAGCAGAAAGCACACCGTCGACAATCCCGTGATGATGTTCTTGCCGCCGGACTGCACGGCCACCGCCACGACGACCGTCGAGAAGCCGACCACCATCAACACCGGGATGAGCACGAATCCCATTGCGCCCGGCCAGCCTTCGGTGAAGCGCAAACCCATCGCCAGTCCGACCGCGGTGAGCACCACCGCGCCGGTCAAAGCGCGGGCGCTCTCCGCGAGCAGCCGCCCGCACAGCGCGCTGGCCCGGTGCACGGGCAGCACCCACAACCGGCTCAGCAGTCCGGCCTCCCGCTCCTCGGGTATCGCGGCCCCGGTGCCCATCGCGCCGAACAGCGCCCCGGCCACGGCGCACATCGGCACCAGGCCGTAGAGGCTGCTGGACCCGGTCAGCTGTCGCACCGAGGCGCCGACCACCAATGCGTACACGATGAGCAGGAAAGTCGGGAAGATCAGCGACTGGATGAGCACCACCGGGGCGCGCCACCACCCCAGCAGCAGCCGCCGGGCGTGTACCCGGGATTGCCGGATCATGCTGCCCTCCTCTGCATGCGGACGGCGATGGTGCCGAACACCACCAGCAGGCCCACGCACCAGGCGATGCTCGTGCCGAGCCGGACATGCTGGCCCACCGCGAGCCCGCGCAGCGTGTCGGCGAGCACCGATACGGGTTGATTGCGTACGAACGGACCCAGCCACGATGGAAACGCCTGGGCCGGTGCGATTCCGGTGGACAGCATCACCAGTAGCAGCTGGGGGACCAGCAGCGTCTGGCCGGCGGCCTCGGTGCTGCCGGCGACCGAACCCATCGCGTCGGCGCCCAGCGACAGTGCCAGCGACAGCAGCAAGGACAGCCCGATGAAGGCCAGCAGGTCGGCCACCCCGCCGTGGAACCCGAACCCGAACGCGTAGCCCACCGCCAGCGCTGCGCTCAGTGCCGCGGCCGCGCGCAGCAACGATGACAGCATGCGCGCGGTCACCGGTGCCAGTGCGGTGATGGGCAACGATCGCATCCGGATTCCCATGCCGCTCAGGTGATCCCGTGCGGCGCGGTCGGCCGTGGTCATGGCGGTGAAGATCATGGCCTGCACCACGATGACAGGCAGGATGTACTGCGGGTAGCTCATCCCCTCGGTCTGGATGACCTTGCGCAGGGTGATGTCGAAGCAGACGAAGAACGCGACCGGGCCGCCGATCGCGAACACCAGGTCGCCGTCGCGCAGGGTGCCCAGTACCGAGCGCCGGGTCAAGGTGCCCAGGGCCGTCACGCCGGCGATCCGGTCAGTTCGAAGAACACCTCGTCCAGCGACGGCTTGCGCAGCGCGATATCGGCGACCTCGATGCCGAGGGTCTCGACGCGGCGGAACACCTCGCTCAAGGTGGCCAGCCCGTCGGGTGCGGGCAGCGACAGCGTGCCGGTGTCCGGATCGGCCGTGATCTCGGTTCCGGCGCCGGTGATATCGACCAGGGCGGCGGCGATGCGGGGACCGTCGGCCGGGCGCACCGGGGTGACCCGGCACACCGTGGTACCGACGCGGTGCTTGAGTTCGTCGGCCGTGCCCTCGGCGATCACCCGGCCGTGGTCGATGACGACGATCGAATCCGAGAGCGCGTCGGCCTCCTCCAGATACTGGGTGGTCAGCAGCACACTGGTGCCCGCCGCGGTCAGCGAACCGACCAGGTCCCACACCTCCCGTCGGCTGCGCGGGTCCAGGCCGGTGGTCGGCTCGTCCAGGAACACCACCGCGGGCGCGGCGACGAGCCCACAGGCGATATCGGCCCGACGGCGCATACCGCCGGAATAGGTGCCGACGCGGCGGTCGGCGGCGTCGGTCAGGCCCAGCGCCGACAACAGTTCGTCGGCCCGGGCGCGGGCCTTGGCCCGGCTCAGCCCGTTCAGTTCGGCGAACAGGATGAGGTTCTCCCGGCCGGTGAGCATGCCGTCGATGGCGGCGTACTGGCCCGTCAGCCCGATGTGTCTGCGGACGTCGGCGGCCTGGTGCACCACGTCGAACCCGGCGACCGTGGCCCGGCCGGAGGTGGGCCGGATCAGGGTGGACAGCACATTGATGGTCGTGGTCTTGCCTGCGCCGTTGGGGCCCAGCACGCCGAGTACCGTGCCCGCCGGCATGCTGAACGTCACGCCCTGCAGGGCCTGCTTGTCGCCGAAACGTTTGGTGACGTCTTCCAGCTGGATCGCATAGTCGAACACGCGGTTGAGTATGGCAGGCTAACCTAAGTTGCCGATGGGTCCGGTCGTCGCCGAGAGCGGTCGCTGGCCTGTAATCCGATGGCGAAGGCGGCCAGATCGCCCAGGTTCATCGGGTCGCGCCCGGTCAGCTCCCGGATACGGCCCAGCCGATGCCGCACGGTGTTGGTGTGGAGGAACAACTCGCGTGCGGTGTCGATGACGGACCCGTTGGTGGCCAAGAAGGTTCGCAGCGTGCGCACGTGTTGGGTGCCGCGACTGCGGTCCATGTCGGCCAGCGGGTCGATGAGCTGATGCCGGAACGGCGCCAGCCGATTCGAGGGGAGGCCCTCGAGCAGGCTGCCGACGGTGCTCAGCTGGTCGGGTCCGACGCTGCCGCCGTGCTGGCGCGCCATGTCCAGCGCGATGCGCGCCTGGGTGATGGCTGCTCCGAGTTCGACCAACGGCGATGCCGCCGAATGACCGGACGGCAGGGACAGTTCGGCGGCCGATTGACGAAACTCCCCGCCGTCAGGGGTCAGCACCAGGCACACGTCCGGGGCGTCACCCACCAATGCGGTGGGAAACGCCATGGCCAGCACGGCGCCCGCGCCCGCGGGCCAGGCCGAACACGCCAGCTCCGGTGCGGCCAGGCCCGGCCAGTCCAGCAGCTGGGACAGCGCATCGGGCAGCAGCATGCGCCGCTCCACCAGCGACAGCAGCTGTCCGACTCGCTCCCGCGACAGCGCCGACTCGATGTCCCGGTCGCCCTGGGCGGCTTGCGCGAACCGGGCGATCACCTCCAGTACGGCCGGTTCCGGCGGCCGACCGCGTCCCACCCAGGACAGGCTGCCCACGCCCTCCACGTCGAGCGTGCCATCTCCGGCGCTGTCGGCACCGTCCACCACGAAGTAGCCACCGAGCACGGTCCCGGCCCGGTCCAGCAGCTGGCGTACCGTCTCGCCCCGGCGTTGCGACGAAAGAAGCTCCGGGACAAGGCTATTGGTCGCACGCGCTACGGCGATCTCGCCGCCCATCCGGAAGTCCGCGACGAACCGGCTCAGGGCCGCGAACGGCACCGCCGGTGGTGCCACCAGCAGGGCCAGCCCCTGCCTGCGGCACGCTGCGACGAGCGCGTCGGGCACGGCATCGTGCACATCGCCGACGCCGAAGCACAAGCCCGACGCTCCCGCGGTGCACAACGCGCCGACGAAGTCGGCGCAGTCCTGGGGTGTCTGCAGGCTGATCCCGACCGTGCACACCAGTTCACCACCGCGTAGATAACGCGATGGGTCCCGCAGTTCGGTGGTGTGCGCCCAACTGATCGGCCGGTCCAGGTCGCCGGTGGCGTCGTCGGGGGCGCTCAGCCCGAGCACCGAACCGAGCAGATCGCGCACAGTCGGGTCCGGCATCAGCCGAGCGTAACGCCGGTGTCACACCACCGCACGGCCGCCTTTGTGCGATCGTCCAATGCGATGGCGTGCCGATGGTGCGGTTGCAGCGTCTTCGCCGCGAGCACTGGTGTGTATCCGGGCTGGGGTTGATAGTTCGTCCAACACGTCCTGAGGAGCAGCACATGTCAGCACCCGGCTCGGCACCCGAGACAGACCGGCCGCAGGTCCTGCGGCGCGAGTTCTCCCTGTGGTCGGCGTTCGCGTTCGCGTTCGCCTTCATCTCGCCGATCGTTGCCCTCTACGGCATCTTCGGTCTCGCACTGGCCGCCGCCGGACCCAGCTTCTGGTGGGGTTTCGCGCTGGTGTTCGGCGGCCAACTGCTGGTCGCCCTGGTCTTCGCGATGCTGGTGTCCCGCTGGCCGCTGGAAGGATCCATCTACCAGTGGTCGCGGCGGCTGCTCGGCACCACCTACGGATGGCTGGCCGGTTGGGTGTACATGTGGACGCTGGTGATCGCGATGGCCACCGTCGCACTCGGCGCGGCCGGTTTCGTGGCGAACATCGCCGGTGTGCAGGCCCCGTCGGGAGGGCTGCGCGCCGTCATCGCACTGGTGATCCTGATCGGCGGCACGGCGATCAACCTGATCGGCCGGGGCGCGCTCAAGGTGTTCATGACCGCCAGCATCGTGGCCGAGGTGATCGGTTCGGTCGGGCTGGGCACCTGGCTGCTGCTGTTCCACCGGCAGAACTCGGTCTCGGTGCTGTTCGACGGCGGCGGCCCGGACACCGGCACCTGGGCATACCTCAGCGGACCGTTCCTCATCGCGGTGGCATTCATCGGATTCTCCTTCGTCGGCTTCGAGAGCGCGGGCGCCATCGCCGAGGAGGTGCACGAACCGCGGCGCTACCTCCCCAAGGCGGTGCTGTTCTCGCTGACGTTCATCGCGCTGGTGGTGGCCTACTCCAGCCTGGCGATCATCCTGGCCATCCCGGACCTGGATGCCGTGGTGGCCGGGTCGGTGGCCGACCCGGTGTACGAAACCCTCACCACCGCACTGGGACAGGGCATCGCGAAACCGGTCGAGGTGCTGTTCGTCATCGGGTTCATCGCGAGTTTCCTGGCGCTGCAGACCTCGGCGTCACGGGTGATCTGGGCGTACGCCCGCGACGGCGCGCTGCCCGGGGCCACCGCGCTGGCCCGGTTGCGCGGTGACGCTCGTATCCCGGTGCTGGCCATCCTGGTGACCACCGTCGTCGGTGGCGCGCTGTTCCTGCTGAGCATCGTCGCCGGCGACGTGTACGCCCTGATGGTCAACTTCACCACCGGCGGGTTCTATCTGGCATTCCTGTTCCCGCTCATCGGATTCGTGGTGGTGTTGGCGCGGCGGCAGTGGCGCGACGGCGCGTTCTCGCTGGGCCGCGCGACGGTGCCGGTGGCCGTGCTCGCCGCGGTGTGGGCAGTGCTGCAGATGCTCAACATCTCCTGGCCGCGGCCGGTGTACGACCAGCGATACCTGGACTGGTCGGTGTGGATCGGCGTGGCGGTGGTGCTGGCCGTCGGCCTCGCGACCCTGGCCGGGGTGCGGCGGCGCATCGTGGGTGCCGAGGTCACCGAGGAACTCGGGACCGCCCGTGTCTGAGCGGCAGATGTCAGAGCCGCCGGTGGCGGTGGTCACCGGCGGCGCCA
The DNA here is from genome assembly GCF_026240945.1 of Mycolicibacterium sp. J2. Lineage (GTDB taxonomy): Bacteria > Actinomycetota > Actinomycetes > Mycobacteriales > Mycobacteriaceae > Mycobacterium. Next base: position 74,362 of record NZ_JAPFPY010000001.1, on the reverse strand, counting down.
GCGGTATCGGCGCGGCCGTCGTCTCCGCGTTGCGCGGTCGGGGCTACCGGGTCGCAGCACTGGACCTGAGCGCCCGCGCGGATGCTGATCACGTTGCTGTGGTAGATGTTTCGGACGGCCCGGCGGTGTCCGGTGCCGTCGCCGAGATCCGCAGCACGCTCGGTCCGATCACCGCGCTCGTGACCTCGGCCGGCCATTACGAGATGGCGCCGGTCGCCGCGATCGATACCCGGGCGTGGCGGCGGATGCTGCGAGTGCATCTCGGCGGACTGTTCCACGCCACGCGGGCGTGCCTGCCGGACATGCTGGAGCGCGGATCGGGCGCGGTGGTGGCGGTTTCCAGTGAACTCGCCGTCGGCGGGGGCGAACACGATGCGCACTACGCCGCCGCCAAAGGCGCGATCCTGGGCCTGGTGCGCAGCCTGGCCGCAGAGGTGGCCGACCGCGGCGTCCGGGTGAACGCCGTCGCGCCCGGACCCACCGACACTCCACTACTTGCACCCGACTCGCCGTGGCGCGCATCGGAATACCTTGCGACCCTGCCGCTGCGCCGGCTCACCGCCCCGGCCGAGGTGGCCCGCTGCGTGGAATACCTGGTGTGCGATGCCGGCTTCAGTACCGGTGATGTGGTGAACGTGAACGCGGGAGCGGTGATATGAGTGGGCTGGCCGGGCGGGTCGCCCTGGTCACCGGGGCCGCGCAGGGCATGGGTGCCACCCATGCCAGGCGGCTTGCCGCTGCGGGAGCAACGGTGGCCGTCAACGACATCCGGTCCGGTGGCGCACTGGATGAGCTGGCCGCCGAAATCGGTGGGCTGGCGATACCTGGCGACGTCGCCGACCCCGACACCTGCGGCCGGCTCGCCGACACCGTCGCCACGGCCACCGGTCGGCTCGACATCCTGGTGGCCAACCACGCGTACATGACCATGGCCCCGCTGCTGGAGCACGACGAACAGGATTGGTGGCGCGTCGTGGACACCAACCTCGGCGGCACCTTCCACCTGATCCAGGCCGTGCTGCCGCACATGCGGCGGTTGGGCTCGGGCCGCATCGTGGTGATCAGCAGCGAATGGGGTGTCACCGGCTGGCCACAGGCCACCGCGTACGCCGCGTCGAAGTCCGGGCTGATCGCGCTGGTGAAGACGCTGGGCCGGGAACTGGCCCCGGAGCGGATCATCGTCAACGCGGTGGCGCCCGGGGTGATCGACACCCCGCAGCTGCGCGTGGACGCCGACGCGGCCGGAGTCGACCTGGCGACCGTGCAGGAGCAGTACGCGCGATCAATCCCGATGGGGCGCATCGGAACCGCCGACGAGATTGCCGCCGCGGTGCAGCTGTTGACCGATTTCGATCTGGAATCGGTTGTCGGACAGGTTATTTCATGCAATGGGGGATCGACGAGGGGTAGGGTATGACGGAGCGTTACGTGCGGTCGCAGACCGGCAAGGTCGGGCAGGTGGATGCGCAGGCGGTGCCCCGCTATGCGGGTCTGGCCACCTTCGCGCGGTTACCGCAACGCCACGAGGCACCTGAGCACGATATCGCCGTGGTGGGAGTGCCGTTCGACAGCGGCGTCACCTACCGGCCGGGCGCCCGGTTCGGTCCGGCCGCCATCCGGCAGGCCTCCCGCCTGCTCAAGCCCTACCACCCGGCGCTGGACATCAGTCCGTTCGCCCGGGCACAGGTTGTCGACGCCGGTGACATCTCGGCGAACCCGTTCGACATCGGCGAGGCGGTCGACCAGATCCGCGCCGGAGTGACCGACCTGCTGGCGCGCCGCGAGCAACGCGTGGTGTTGCTCGGCGGTGACCACACCATCGCGCTGCCCGCGCTGCAGGCCGTGCACGCCGTCCACGGACCGGTGGCGCTGGTCCATTTCGACGCCCACCTCGATACCTGGGACACCTATTTCGGTGCGCCGTGCACGCATGGCACGCCGTTCCGGCGCGCCGCCGAACAGGGCTTGCTGGTCAAGGACCGTTCGGCGCACGTCGGGATTCGCGGATCGCTGTATGACCGGGCCGACCTGCTCGACGACGAATCCCTCGGTTTCACCGTGGTGCACTGCCGCGACGTCGACCGGATCGGGATCGACGGTGTCATCGAACGCATCCTGACCCGGGTCGGCGAGCACCCCGTCTACGTGTCGATCGATATCGACGTGCTGGACCCGGCCTTTGCGCCCGGCACCGGGACACCCGAGATCGGCGGCATGACCAGCCGTGAACTGGTCGCCGTACTGCGCGCGATGCGAGGGCTGCGGATCGTCGCCGCAGATGTGGTCGAGGTCGCCCCGGCATACGACAATGGCGAGGTGACCGCGGTGGCCGGGGCGAATCTGGCGTACGAGTTGATCAGTTTGATGGCCGATGAGTTCTGACGAGAAATTCGCCTGGCCCGCCGGCAAATCGGCGGCGGCGGCCTTCACCTTCGACGTGGACGCCGAGTCGGCCGTGTTGTGGGGTAACGACGCCGTCGCCGCGCGGATGAGCGTGATATCGCATCAGGCGTACGGGCCACTGGTGGGGGTGCCGCGCATCCTCGATCTACTGGAGCGCCACCAGATCCCGGCGACCTTCTTCGTGCCGGGCCACACCGCACACCGCTATCCGGACGCGGTGCGCAGTATCGTCGCCGCCGGGCACGAGATCGCCCACCACGGTTACCTGCACGAGCAACCGACGGCGCTGACCATGGACGAGGAGATCGAAGCCCTCGACCGCGGACTGGCGGCCCTGGCCGAGGTGGCCGGGGTGCGCCCGGCCGGGTACCGCGCGCCGATGTGGGACCTGTCCTGGCGCACGCCGGGGCTGCTGGCCGAACGCGGATTCCTCTACGACTCCAGCCTGATGGACGCCGACCACCCCTACGAGCTCGCGGTCGGTGACACGTCGCTGGTGGAGATTCCCATCCAATGGGCGCTCGACGACTGGGAGCAGTACTGCTTCCTGCCCGACGTCTCGGGCAGCGGACTGATCGAAAGCCCCCGCAAGGCAAGGGAATTGTGGCAGCTGGAGTTCGACGCGCTGCGTGACGCCGGCGCCTGCTGGGTGCTGACGAACCACCCGTTCCTGTCGGGGCGGCCCTCCCGCGCCGCCGAGCTGGGTGACCTGATGCGCTACGTGGTGGAGCACACCGACGTGTGGACCACCAATCTCGGTGCCATCGCCGAGCATGTCCGCTCGCTGGGGCTGACGCCGCGCAGCATCACCCCGCCGTGAGCACTGACCGGTCTAGACCCCCCGTTTCATGATGGCGTCCAGCAGGCTGGGGGCCACCCCGTCGAGCACCTTGGCGGTCACGGCCATGCGCGGCGCGATGCGCACCGGGCGGGTGCGCGCGGCCGTCACCATCCAGTCGGCGGCCTCGTCGGCCGAGAGCCCCGGCATGCCCACGAAAGCCTTGGTGGGCTCGATCATCGGCGTCTTCACCAGCGGATAGAACAGCGTCGTGGTGTGCACGCCCTTGGCCGACCATTCCGTCTCGGCGACCCGGCTGATCGCCGTGAGCGCCGCCTTGGACGCCTGGTACGCGCCGAAGAACGGTGACGATTCGTTCATCACGCCCCACGTGGACACGTTGATCACGTGGCCGTCGCCACGGGCGATCATGCCCGGCACCAGTGCGCGCATCAGCCGCAGCGGCGCGTAGTAGTTCAGCGCCATCGTGCGCTCCAGGTCATGCCAGCGGTCCAGTGATTCGATCAGCGGCCGCCGGATGGACCGGCCCGCGTTGTTGACCAGAATGTCGATCCCGCCGTGGCTTTCGAGTACCTGCGCGGCGACGGCGTCGACGGCGTCCAGGTCGGACAGGTCGGCGGACACCGCCTCGGCGATGCCGCCGTCGGCGCGGATGTCGTCGGTGAGGGACTGCAGCAGCTCGGCGCGCCGGGCCACCACGACGACGCTGGCCCCGCTCGCGGCGAGTTTGCGTGCGGACGCCTCACCGATCCCGGACGAGGCGCCGGTGATCAGGATGCGCTTGCCGCGCAACTCGATCTCCGGGCCGCGGTGCAGGTGTTCGGTCAGCGGCGGGCGCATGCTGGTCAACAGCACGGCGTCGGTCAGCCGGCGCAGGGGGTTCTTGGCCACCCAGCCAATCTAGAAGTAGCGCGGGAACCGGCTCCAATCCGGGTCGCGCTTTTCCAGGAAGGCATCGCGGCCTTCCACGGCTTCGTCGGTCATATAAGCCAAACGCGTTGCCTCACCGGCGAATACCTGCTGGCCGACCAGACCGTCGTCGATCAGGTTGAAACCGAACTTGAGCATCCGGATGGCCTGCGGCGACTTGCCGTTGATCTCGGCGGCCCACTGCAGGCCGGTTTTCTCCAGGTCTGCGTGGTCGACCACCTCGTTCACCGCGCCCATCTGGTACATGGTCTGCGCGTCGTAGGCGCGGCCCAGGAAGAAGATCTCGCGGGCGAACTTCTGGCCGGTCTGCCGGGCCAGGTAGGCACTGCCGAAACCGCCGTCGAAGCTGCCGACGTCGGCGTCGGTCTGCTTGAACCGGGCATGTTCACGGCTGGCCAGGGTCAGGTCGCACGTCACGTGCAGGCTGTGCCCACCGCCGGCCGCCCACCCGTTGACCAGGCAGATGACCACCTTCGGCATGAACCGGATGAGTCGCTGCACTTCCAGGATGTGCAGCCGCCCGGCCCGCGCGGGGTCCACCGTCTCGGCCGTCTCGCCGGCAGCGTACTGGTAGCCACTGCGGCCACGGATGCGCTGATCACCGCCGGAACAGAACGCCCAGCCGCCGTCCTTGGCCGACGGGCCGTTGCCGGTCAGCAGGATCACCCCGACGTCGGGGGACATCCGGGCGTGGTCGAGCACCCGGTACAACTCGTCCACCGTGTGCGGGCGGAACGCGTTGCGCACCTCCGGCCGGTCGAACGCCACCCGCACCGTCGGCTGCGCGACACCGTCGACGACATGCCGGTGATAGGTGATATCGGTCAGTTCGAAGCCGGGCACGGGCTGCCACAGGGTGGGGTCGAACGGGTTGTCGCTCATGCTGCGACTGTATTGCGCAGCACGCTCAGGTTTGGCACAGGGTGCGCTCGGGTATCAACCTGCCGCCACAGTGGCGCCGACGTGCGCCCAGTATCAGGAGGGTGACGATGAAGTTCTCTACGGGTTTGGTGACGATGGTCGGGGCGGCCGGACTGCTCGTAGGATGCTCCGCCCCTTCCATCACCGGCGGTGACACCTCGTGCAAGAGTTTCCTGGGGGCCGACGAGAAGACCCAGACTGACGCCGTCGCCAAGATGCTCAAGGACGAAAAGGGTTCGGATGCAGCCCAATTGGAGATCACCGGTACTCGGTTGTCGGTGCAGACGTTCTGCCAGACCGCCGGCAAGCAGGACAGCAAGATCAAGGAAGCCCCGCACCTGTAAGGGCTAGATCGGGTCGAGCCGGAACACCGGGATCCGGCCGGCCAGGGCCTCGAACTCGTCGGGGTTCGGGCCGGTGACCAGACCGGCGTTGCGGATGAAGCTCACCCCGGTGGGTACCAGCACGGGGAACTGCCGCAGCAGTGGCCGGGCCTCGTCGACCGGCATCTCCACCACGCGCACCCGGGTCGTTCTGCGGCCCTGATGCAGGGTGGCCTCGCCCGCGGCGCGGACATTGGCCACCCAGTCCGCGCCGGGCAGCCCGCCCACCACATATCGGTGCCCGTCGACGGCCATGGGTGTCACCGGCGTCGAGCGCAGTTTCCCCGATTTACGGCCGACCACGGTGAGCACCAGCGGGCCCGAATCGGCGCCCACGCCGAGCTTGTTCAGCCCGATCATCACCTTGTTGACGTACTTGAGCCACCAGGGCGGACGCACCCGTTCCTGTGCCATGACCCCAGCTTAGAGCGCGATCCCGTGCTCCCGAAGCGCCCGCATCAACCCGTCGGGCCGCTCGGCGGTGGGCAGCGGGTCCACCAGGGCGAAGGCGCAGCCGATGGCACGGGCTCCGCCGTCGGCTTCCTCACTGTCGCCGACCATCAGGGCTTCGGACGGGTCGATGCCCAGGCGCGCCAGCGCGATGCCGAAGATGGCGGGATCCGGTTTGATGGCGCCCACTTCGAAGCTCAGCACGTACTCGTCGGCGGCCGTGCTCGCGGCGGCGAAGGCCGGCCGCAGGTCGAAGGCGATATTGGACACCACCGCCGTCTTGATGCCTGCGGCGCGCAATCCGTTCAGCGTGGCCGCGGTGTCGGGATAGGGGGTCCACGACGCCGGGTCGACCAGCTTGGGGTACAGCGCCGCGGCGTCCTCGCCGGTGAGCCCCGACTCGCGCAGCACGTGCAGATAAGCCTCCCGGTGCAGGTGCGGTTCCAGGTCCCGGTGGGCCCAGTTGTGCTGCTGCTCGGGCGACATCGGCACCGCGCTGCCGGTGGGGGCGGTCACCCGGCGCATCAGTTCGGCCTGCACATGGCCGTCGACGGCCTTCTCGTCCACCGTGATGCCGGCGAACCAGCTGTCGTCTTCCTCGAGCCGGAACAGGGTGCCGGAATAGTCGAAGAGCACCGCGCGCAGATCGGTCACGGGTTCCATCTTGCTAGAAGTGGTCGGGAATACCCGGAGCCACCACCCAACCGAACGCCGCCGCCGCCCGCGCGGCCGCCCCCGGGGTCGCTTCGCCGACCAGGCCGGCCGCGGCCAGCGCCGCCAAGCTGACCCCACCCAGGTACACGGCACCCAACTCGCGCGCGGAGATGGCGATATCGGCTGAGGCGGTGCTCTTTTCGCAATCGGCACCGTCCGGGCCGCCGCGCAGCCGGTACCGTCCGGTATTCCACGGACAGAACTCGTCGGCGACCTCCAGCACCACGTCCACCTCGGTCGCATAGCGGCGCAGGGCCAGGGCGGCCGGTACGTCGACCAGCCGGGTGAAGATCCCGTCGAACACCTCGCACCGCAACGCGCGCGGATCGGCCACCAGGTGACGCAGCGGCTCGTCGACGGTGACGCCGTCGTACCTCACCGAGCGCACCAGGTCCATGTCCAGCAGGAAGCGCCAGATCCGGGCGTAGGCGCGCGGGTTGGTGGCCCGGACCTCCTGGATGTGCAGTTCGGAATGGGGACCGTTGGACTCCCACCGGTGCTTGGGCCGGTAGATGGCGAACGCGCTGGGGGTGCCGTCGGGTTCGTGGTGCAGGGCGAACCGGATGCGGCCGGACTCTTTGCGGCGGTCCTCGTTGTCGTGGATCCAGTGTTGCCACCACGGGCGCGGCCGGTTCATCCGCCCGGGCAGCCCGGCGACCGCGGCGTCGTAGACGGCGGGTGCGGTGTCCAGCAGTGTTCCGGCATCGGTCTGGGTTACCGTGCCGCCGCCGAGGTCCACCCCGGGGCGGAAGGTGAGTTCCCGCACCTGGCCGGACAGCTCGACGTTGACGCTGGACAGGCCGTAGCCGAACCGGCCGTAGATCGGTGCCTCGGAGGCGAACAGCATGGCGACCGCCTCGGTGCCGTCCGCCCGGATGCGTTCGAGCTGATGGCGCATCATCGCGGTGAGCAGGCCGCGGCGCCGGTGGTCGGCCGCCACCGACACCATCGTGACAGCGGCGACGGGCACCGCTGCACCGCCGGGCAGGATGACGTTCTTGGCGAAGTCGCCTGCGGTCGCGACCCAGCGGTTACCGTCGTGAAAGCCGAACATGCTCTCGTAATCGGTGAATTGGCGCTCGGAGTCGATCTCATCCTGCTGGGGTTCCTTCAGGAACGCCGAGTACACCGCGTTCTGGAAGGCTTGGAAGTCGTCGTCATCGGTTACGGTGCGCAGGGTCAGGTCGGACACACCCTCATGCGTACCCCACGGTGCGGGTGTCAGTCACCTGAATATCGGGCGGCCTTGTGCAGCAACACGTCGCGCTCGCGCTCGTTGCCGGCCAGCGCTGCCGCGGCGCGCAACGCGGTCGCGGCGTCGTCGTGCCGGCCCAGCCGGGCCAGCAGTTCGCCGCGCACGCTGGGCAGCAGGTAGGACCCATCCAAGCCGGTGATGCCGTCGACGATGCGCAGGCCCGCGGCCGGCCCATCGGCCATCGCCACCGCGACGGCGCGGTTCAGCTCGACCACCGGCGACGGTGAAATCCGCAGCAGCGCATCGTAGATCGCCACGATGCGGGTCCAGTCGGTGTCGGCGTTGGTCGGGGCGACGGCATGGCATTCGGCCAGCGCGGCCTGTAATCCGTAGGGGCCCCAGCCGCGGCCGGCGCGCGCGGTGTCGGCCCGCCGCAGCGCCTGGATGCCACGCTGGATGCCGGCCCGGTCCCAGCGGGTGCGGTCCTGATCCTCCAGCAAGATGGCGTTGCCGTCGGCGTCGGTGCGGGCGGCGAACCGCGCGGACTGGAACTCCATCAACGCCAGCAGCCCGTGCACCTCGGGCTCGTCGGGTGTCAGTGCTGCCAGGATCCGGGCCAGACGCATTGCCTCACTGCACAATTCGTCGCGGATCCAGCGGCTGCCGAACGACGCCGAATACCCCTCGTTGTAGATCAGGTAGATGACGCCGAGCACCGCCGCCAGGCGGGACCCGAATTCGGCGCGGTCGGGCACCTCGAACGCCAGCCCGGCCAGGCTCTTCTTGGCACGGGTGATGCGCGCGGCGACAGTCGTTTTCGGGGTCAGGAAGGCTTGCGCGATCTCGTCGGTGGTCAGCCCGCCGACCACGCGCAGCGTCAGCGCGATCTGCGCTTCCCGAGACAACACCGGATGGGCCGCGGCGAAGATGAGCCGCAGCACGTCGTCGTCGATGCGATCGGGATCCCAGTCGTCATCGACATGGCCGGTAAGGTCGCGGGCCAGCACCGCGTACTTGGCGTCCAGGTTGTCCTGGCGGCGCCAATGGTCGACGGCCTTGCGTTTGGCCACCTTGGTCAGCCAGGCGCCGGCGTTGCGGGGCACCCCGGTCTGTGGCCACTGGGTCAGTGCGTCGACCATGGCGTCGGCGGCCAGATCCTCGGCCAGGCCGATATCACCGACCCAGCGCGTCAGGGTCGCGACGACCTTGGCGGCCTCCATCCGCCAGACCGCGTCGACGGTCCGGCGGATATCGGTGGCCATGCCGTCATTGTGCCGGGAACGTCAGCCCACCGAGCGGGCCGCGCCGGCCCAGAACTGGGCCCGCACCGCCTTCTTGTCCGGCTTGCCCAACGCCGTCACCGGCACCGCGTCGACGACGACGACCTGCTTGGGTGCCTGCACCGAACCCTTGCGGTCCTTGACCGCTGCCTGGATCTCGGTGGTGATGGTCGCGACGGCCGCTTCCGAACCGTCGGTGCCCGGGCGCAGCACGACGACCGCCGTCACCGCCTCGCCCCATTTCTCGTCCGGCGTGCCGATCACACACACCTGCGCGATGGCGGGGTGCTCGGCGATGACGTCCTCCACCTCGCGCGGGAACACGTTGAACCCGCCGGTGACGATCATGTCCTTGGTGCGGTCGACGATGTAGTAGAAGCCGTCCTCATCCTCGCGGGCCAGATCGCCGGTGTGCATCCAGCCGTCCTTGAACGTCTCGGCGGTCGCCTCGGGCAGATTCCAGTAGCCGCCGGACAGCAGCGGCCCGGACACACAGATTTCGCCGACCTCGCCCTGCGGCACCGGATTTCCGTCCTCACCCAGCAGTGCCACCCTGGCGAACACGGTGGGTCGGCCGCAGGAGGTCAGCCGCTTCTCGTCGTGGTCGCCCTTGGCCAGGTAGGTGATGACCATCGGGGCCTCGGACTGGCCGTAGTACTGCGCGAAGATCGGGCCGAACCGGTCGATCGCCTCCCGCAACCGGACCGGGTTCATCGCCGAGGCGCCGTAGTACACGGTCTCCAACGAGGACAGGTCCCTGGTGTGCGAATCGGGGTGATCCATCAGCGCGTAGATCATCGACGGCACCAGCATGGTGGCGGTGATCTTCTGCTCCTCGATCACCCGTAGCACCTCGGCGGGGTCGAACTTGGTCAACACCACCAATTCGCCACCCTTGATGATGGTCGGCACGAAGAACGCCGCGCCGGCGTGCGACAGCGGGGTGCACATCAGGAACTTCGGCTGCTCGGGCCACTCCCACTCGGCGAGCTGGATGGTGGTCATCGTGGTGATCGACTGCACGGTGCCGATGACGCCCTTGGGCTTGCCGGTGGTCCCGCCGGTGTAGGTGAGTCCGCCGATGTGATCGACGGGCAGGTCCGCGGCGACCAGCGGCTGCGGCTCGTACTTCGCGGCCTCGGCGGCCAGGTCCTTGGCGACACCGTTGAGCGCCTCGGGGACGGGGCCGATGGTCAGCACCTGCGTGAGCGAGGGCACCTTCTCCAGCAGTCCCAGGGCCCGCTCCACGAAGGCCGGCGTGGGGTCGATGACCAGCGTGCTGACTCCGGCGTCGCTCAACACATAGGCGTGGTCGTCCAGCGAGCCTAGAGGGTGTAGTGCGGTGCGGCGGTACCCCTGGGTCTGCCCGGCCCCGATGATCATCAGCACCTCGGGACGGTTGAGCGACAGCAGCCCCACGGCGGCGCCGGTTCCTGCCCCCAGCGCCTCGAACGCCTGAATGTACTGGCTGATGCGTTCGGCGAGCTGGCCGCCGGTCAGCGTGGTGTCGCCGAGAAACAGCACGGGCTTGTTCTTGTTGCGCTTGAGGGCGCCGACGGTGAGGTGTCCGGAATGGATCGGGTGGCGCAGCAGATCGTCACTCATACCGACACACTAGAACGTGTTCCAGAAATGAAGCCAGGGGATGCCCCGAATTCCCCGGCGGCGCGGCGCAGCACCGGGGAATTCGGGACCACCGACCTCAGCGCCCGGCGGCGGCGCGGGCGGCTGCGGCGGCCTTCTCCGCGAGGTCGGCCCTCCACTGGATCTCTTTCTGGATCCACTCGTTGTCCTGCGGGAACTCGTCAGACTCGCTGACCCGGCGCACCTCCAGCTTCACGCCGGGCCCGAGCGGGCACTTGCGGGCCCACTGCTTGGCCTCTTCCTTCGACGACACGTCCAGGATCCAGAAGCCGTTGAACAGTTCCTTGGTCTCGGCGTAGGGGCCGTCGGTCACCACCGGCGGATCGGCGTCGAAGTCGACGACGAAGCCCTCCTCGGGCGCGGTCAGTCCCTCGCCGGCCAGCATGACGCCGGCCTTGATCAGTTCCTCGTTGTAGCGGCCCATCGCGGCGATGATCTCGTCGAAATTGATGTTCTCCGCGACGAACTCTTCGGCCGCCGGGGTGGACCGCATGATCAGCATGTAGCGCGACATGGTGTGCTCTCCTCGGGTTGGGGGCCCGCCTCTGTTCGGATGGCCCTCGCAAGTACGTCGAACGACAACCCTGCCAAATCGACACGCGCGCGGAAAAAACTTTGAACAATCGTGTCCATGCCCGCCGACCTGGTCATCACCGGACACATCCGCACCGTCGACGAGGCGCGGCCCACCGCACGATCACTGGCCGTGGCCGACGGCCGGATCGTCGCGATCGACGACACCGACGGCTGGGTCGGTCCGGACACCACCGTGCTCGACGTCGGTGACGGCTGCGTGCTGCCCGGGTTCGTCGAAGCCCACGGCCATCCGTTGATGGAGGCGGTCGCCCTGTCGGACCGGATGGCCGACATCCGGCCGGTGACGCTGGGCTCGGCCGACGATGTCGTCGCGGCGGTGCATGCCGAGGTCGCCCGCCGCGGCGCCGACGGCGCCTACCTGAACGGTTGGGATCCGCTATTGCAGCGCGGCCTGCCGGAGCCGACCCTGGCGTGGCTGGACGGGGTCGCGGCCACAGCGCTGGTGATCATCCACAACTCGGGGCACAAGGCGTTCTTCAATACCGCCGCGGCCCGGGCTGCCGGGTTGGACCGCAGCACCCCCGACCCGAAAGGTGCCAGATACGGCCGCGACGCCGACGGTGAGCTGGACGGCACCGCCGAGGAATCGGCCGCGGTGTTCCCGCTGCTGGGTGGGGCCATCAAGGTCAGCGACTACCCGGCGATGCTGCTGGCCGAATGCGACCGACTGAACCGGGCGGGGCTGACCACATGTTCGGAGATGGCGTTCGACCCGATGTTCCGGCCGATGCTGGCTGCGCTGCAGGACCGGTTGACGGTGCGGCTGCGCACCTACGAGATGTCCACGGCGCAACTGCACACCGACGCGCGGCCCGGCGACGGCGATGACATGGTCCGCCAGGTCGGCATCAAGATCTGGGTGGATGGTTCCCCGTGGATCGGCAATATCGATCTGACCGTCCCGTACCTGGACACCGAGGACACGCGCATCATCGGTGTCCCGGGCTCGTGCGGGCACGCCAACTACACGCGCGAACAGCTCACCGAGATCGTCGGCGCGTTCTACCCGCTGGGCTGGCAGATGGCCTGCCATGTGCACGGCGATCATGGGGTGGACACCATCTTGGACGTGTACGAGCAAGCGCTGCAGGCCAATCCGCGTGCCGACCACCGGCTGCGGCTGGAGCATGTCGGTGCCATCACCGCAGCGCAGTTGCAGCGCGCACACGAGTTGGGTGTCACCTGCAGCCTGTTCGTCGACCAGCTGCACTACTGGGGTGACGTGATCGTCGACGGACTGTTCGGGCCCGAACGCGGTGAGCAGTGGATGCCCTGCGGCTCGGCGGTGGCCACCGGCATGCGGATCTCGCTGCACAACGATCCGCCGGTCACGCCGGAGGAGCCGCTGCGCAATATCGGTGTGGCCGCCACCCGCACCGCGCCCAGCGGGCGGGTGCTGGCACCGAAGGAGCGGTTGACGGTTGAGCAAGGTCTTCGTGCGCAGACCATCGACGCCGCCTACCAGCTGTTCGCCGACGACGTCATCGGTTCCATCGAGGTGGGGAAGTACGCCGATCTCGTTGTGCTGAACGCAGATCCGGCGCAGACCGCGCCGGAGGACATTGCCGGTCTCGAGGTGCGGATGACATTTCTGGCCGGGCGCCAGGTCTACCCGAAGCCGCCGGTCGCCGCCGTGTGACACAGTTGGGTCGTGAAATACGGCCAGGGCTGGGAACCGAAGGCGGTCGACTGGTCCTCGACCCGGGGCCGCATCCTGCTCGAGGCCTCGGTGCTCTTCGCCCAGCGCGGCTACTTCGGCACATCGACGCGGGATATCGCCGACGCCGTGGCCATCCGGCAGCCGTCGTTGTTCCACCATTTCCAGGCCAAGCACGAAATCTTCCGCACCCTGGTCGAACTCGACCTCGGGCCGACCATCGAGCGCATGCAGCGCCGCCTCGACGAGACCACGTCGTGGGCGGAGAAGCTGCACCTCGGGATCGCCTACGACGTGCTGGAAAGTCTGGCCCAGCCCTTCGATGCGCGCGGGCTGTACCACGATGCGGTGCTGGCGCTCGACGAATTCGAAGCCGAACGCGACGGCATCGCGATGTTCCACGACCAGGTCGAACGGCTGGTCGAAGGGGGCCGGATGGCGGGGGAGTTCGTGGCGTTCGAGCCCGGCTTCGTACTGCGCGTGATCAACGGCACGCTGTTCGAGACGCTGCGTGAGCAGGGCGGCCCGTCCGGTTCGGTGCACGGTGAGCGTCCTGTGCAGGCGGCCGATTTCGTATTGCGGGCGCTGCTGGTGGACCAGTCCCGGCTGCCCGCCGTGCGGGAGGCGACGCGCGGCCGATTGCCCGCGCCGGCGTCCGTTCACGCCCGCTGACCACCCGCCTCCTGCGGTGACGACTGCGTTAACTGTGTAAAAAACTCCGTCCAACGCTTCCCTATCGATCGATAGCGGCCTATCGTTCGATAGGCATCCAGGTGTGAGCTGAGCCACGCCGGTATCGGTACGACCTTTGGAGGAACTTTGACGAAAGCCCTGAAGAAAGCCCTGATCACCGCCGGGGCCGCTACTGGTCACGTTGCCGGCCATGGCCGCCTGCTCGTCGTCGGACTCGTCGGACTCGTCCTCGGCACAGCCCAGTGGCCCGGCCAAGGTGGCGCCACCGGCCATCCTGCAGGCCGGCACGCTCAAGATCTGCGCGGCCAATGACGGCACGCCGCCCAACCTGTACCACGACGAGACCGGCGCGCTGGTCGGCAGCGAGATCGACCTCGGCAAGGCGCTGGCCGCCGAGATGGGTTTGAAATCGCAGTTCGTCGAATCCGCCTTCCCCGCACTCATTCCGACGTTGCAGGCCAAGCAGTGCGACGTGATCATGGCGCAGCTCTACATCAAGCCCGAGCGCGAGGCGGTCGTCGATTTCGTGCCCTATCTCTACTCGGGCACCGGCATCGCGGTGTCGAAGGACAAACCGGCGGCCATCACCGGGATGGACGACAGTCTGTGCGGCAAGAAGGTGATCGTCGCCGTGGCCACCACCGCCGAATCGCTGGTCACCGCGCAGTCCGAGAAGTGCACGGCCGCAGGCAAACCGGCCGTCGACATCAACCGCAACAGCCACGCCGACGTGGCGTTACAGCAGGTGCAGAACGGGCAGGTCGACGCCTATCTCGATACCGCCGAGACGCTCGGTTACTACGCCACCAAGACCGGCGCCAAGATCCAGATGGCGGGGAAGCCGTTCGGCACCATCAAGATCGGTGCGGCAACACTGAAGGGCGACAAGGAACTACACGACGCCATTGCCGCGGCGCTGGCCACCCTGGAAAGCAACGGCACCTACGACAAGACCCTCGCGCAGTGGGGCCAGACCGAGCTCAGCATCCAGAAATAGCCGGCGATGACCTTCGATTGGCAGTTCTTCTGGAAAGCCCTGTTCACCCCCAGCGAGCCCTTTCTCGACGGGTTGGTGCTGACCATCGTCATCTCGATCGTGGCGATGGTGCTGGCCACCCTGCTCGGACTGGTCCTGGCGTTGATGCGGCGTTCGCAGTACGCCGCGGTGCGCTGGTGTGCCGGCGTCTACATCTGGGTCATTCGCGGAACCCCGCTGCTGGTCCAGCTGGTCATCATCTACACCGGGCTGGCTGCGGTCGGTTTGTATCAGTTCCACGATGTGTCGCTGGCCGGTCTGTCGGTGAAGGCGGCCGTCCAGGCCGCCATCATCGGGTTGATGATCAACGAGAGCGCCTATATCGCCGAGATCGTGCGAGCCGGGCTCGATTCCGTGCCGAAGGGACAGTTCGAGGCCGCCGCGTCGCTCGGTATGACCCCGATGAAACTGATGCGCTGGATCATCGTGCCGCAATCGCTGCGGGTGATGGTTCCACCGCTGGGCAACTCGTTCAACGGGATGATGAAGACCACCTCGGTGCTGTCGGTGATCGGCGTCAGTGAGATGTTCCTGGTGACCCAGTCCATCAGCTCGGCGACCTTCCACACCTTCGAGATCTTCATCGTCGCGGCCATCTATTACCTTGCCCTGACCACCATCTGGACCTTCATCCAGGCCGGCATCGAGAACCGGCTGTCCCGCCAGCTCGGTATCCAGGTGCGGGTCCCGATCGCCCAGCGCCTGCTCGGTGCTCGGCGGGCTGCGTCAAGCACTGCCCTGCAGCCCCAGTCATGACTGCCACTACAGGAGAACCGTTGAACGACACCGATAGTGGTCCGATCGTCTCTGTCCGTGACGCGCGCTGCACGCTGGGCGGTCGACGGGTGCTCGACGACGTGAACCTCGACGTCGACCGCGGGCAGGTGGTGGTGCTCATCGGACCGTCCGGCGCCGGCAAGACCACCTTGTTGCGCTCGCTCAACCATCTCGAGGAACTGGACAGCGGCGAGATCCGCATCGCGGGGCAGTCCATCGCGCACGGTGCGGGTGGCCGCAAGATCAGCAAGACCGAGCTGGCCCGCAGGCGACGCGAAATCGGGTTCGTGTTTCAGCATTTCAACCTGTTCCCGCACATGACCGCGCTGGAGAACGTGTGGAATGCGCCGGTCCGGGTGCTCGGACAGCCAAAAGACAAGGCCCGCGAGGATGCCAGGGCGCTGCTGCAACGAGTCGGCTTGGGGGACAAGGCGGAGTCGCGGCCCAGCCAGCTCTCCGGCGGGCAGCAGCAGCGGGTGGCGATCGCCCGCGCCCTGGCCATGCGTCCGAAGGTGATGCTCTTCGACGAACCCACCAGCGCGCTGGACGTCGAGATGGTGGGCGAGGTGCTCACGGTGATGCGCGAGCTGGCCCGCGAGGCGATGACGATGGTGGTGGTGACTCACGAGATGCGGTTCGCGCGCGATGTCGCCGATCGGATCATCGTGATGGACGCGGGTCGGATCATCGAGGACGCGGCACCCGACGTACTGTTCACCAGCCCGAAAAACGAACGCACCAAGGCGTTCCTGTCCACCATTCACTGAATACCGGATACCGGCTCATTGTCACGAGGGAGTTGTTCAGCAGTGCCCACAACCAACGGTGCATCGCCTTTCACCGGCGCGATCGCCACCCCACACGTGCTGGCGACGGAAGCGGCGACGGCGGCCTACCGCGATGGCGGCAACGCCATCGACGCCGCGATCGCCGCAGCGGCCGTCCTGACTGTGGTGTACCCGCACAACGTTGCGCTCGGTGGTGACCTGATCGCACTGGTCCGCACCCCGGACGGAACCATGCGCTGTGTCAACGCCTCGGGTTGGTCCGGCGCCGCCGCGGATGTGGCCCGGATGCGCGCCACGCACGGTGACCGCCTGCCGATACGCGGAGCGGACTCCATCACCGTCCCCGGTGGTGTGCGGGGCTGGGAGACGCTGCGTAGCTTCGGCTCCCGGCTGTCCTGGGATCGACTGCTGCGTCCGGCCGAGCAGGCCGCCGAGATCGGGGTTCCGGTTGCCCCGTCGCTGGGCCGGCACCTGCGTGACCCGGAGAACGCCGACCTGTTCGCCATGGCCGACTTCGAGCGGGTGTTCGGGCCTGGTGGGCAGCCGGTAGGCCTGGGTGAACGACTACACCAGTCGGCGCTGGCCGCGACGCTGCGTACGCTGGCCGCTGCCGGGCCCGACGAGTTTTACATCGGCGGGCTCGCGGATCGCACCGTGGAGTATCTGCGCTCGCACGGTTCGGTGCTCGACGATGCCGACTTTGCCGAGTTCCGCCCGGAGATCACCGATCCCATCGCGATGGACTTCCACGGTCTGACAGTCCTTACCAGTCCGCCGAACACGCACGGGTTCGTGATGCTGCGAGCGCTGACGGCCATCCGCGATCTGGGCCTCGACGCGCCGCTCGGCGGCGACCTGGCCACCGTGATGCGAATCTTCCACGAGGCCAATCGATTACGGGCCACTCGGCTGGCCGATCCTCGGCTGGCTCAGGTCGATGTGCCCGCGCTGGTGAGCGGTAACCTGGCCGCGGTGGCGGCGCTGGGATCCACGGCGGGCGCGGCGGCGGTACCCCGCGGTGACACCGTCGGCGTCGCCGCCGCCGACGCGGACGGTTTTGCGGTCTCCCTCATCCAAAGCGTCTACCATGCCTTCGGTTCGGGCCTGATCGACCCGCAGACCGGCATCCTGTTCCACAACCGCGGTACCAGCTTCGCCCTCGACCCGAGCTCACCGAATGTGCTGGCACCCAGAAAACGTCCGCTGCACACCCTGATGCCGGTACTGACCACTCGGGACGGCGCGGTCGCTCATGTGCTGGCGACCATGGGCGGTCAGGGCCAGCCACAGATCCTCACCCAGGTGCTGCTGCGGATGCTCGACGGGGCGAGCGCCGCCGACGCGGTGGCTGCACCCCGCGCGGTGGTCGGGCAACAGGTCGGCGACTGTACCGACGACACGGTGCTCGCCGAGACGGATGTCGATCCGGCCGCGCTGCGCGACCTGGCTGCAGCCGGCCTCGACGTGGTGGCGACGCCGCGGTACAGCGAAGGGCTGGGACAAGCCAATGTGGTGCAGGTGGGCGATAACGGGCAGCTGGTCGCGGCGTCGGATCCCCGTGCCGACGGGTCGGCCGTGGTGGTGCAGTTCCCCCTGCACCAACGCACACCCGGCGCGCTGACCTGATCGCCGACCGGGTTTGCCGGAAAGCCGGCTGGGGCGGGAGTCGGCGTGGCACGCTTTGCGGATGTCGGAGTTGCCCGCACCCCGGTTCCTCGATGAGCGCGTCGCACACTGGGCGGCCACCACACCCGATGCGGAGGCGGTGACGTATCTGCAGCGCAGCTGGACATGGGCGCAGTGGGACGATCGGGTCCGGCGGCTGGCCGGGGCGCTCGCTGCGCGCGGCGTCGGACGCGGTGACGTCGTCGCGTTCCTGGACAAGAACCATCCCGCGTGCGTCGAGGCGACCCTGGCCGCGGCGTCGCTCGGCGCGGCCAACGCCATCATCAATTTCCGGTTGGCGGCCGAGGAATTGGACTATGTGATCAACGATTCCGGTGCCACCGTGCTGTTCGTCGGCGCCGAGCTGTTGCCGGCCGTCGAAGCGATCCGCGACAGCCTGCCGGCCGTCACCGAGCTCATCGAGGTCAAACCCGACGGGGCCGACGCCTACGAGGCGATGCTGGCCGCGGCCACCCCGGTCGGCCGGTCGCCGGAGGTCACTCCCGACGACGTGTGCATCATCATGTATTCCTCGGGCACCACCGGCCGGCCCAAAGGGGTTGCCCTGACCCAGGCCAATGTCATCGCCCACACCGTCAACGCCTTCGATGGCTGGACCGTCGAGCCGGGTGACAAGAACCTGGTCGCGATGCCGCTGTTCCATGTCGGCGGCACGTCGTACATGCAGTACGGACTGCAGAACGGGGTGCCCAGCTATATGACGCGCGATGTCGACGGGGCTGCGCTGGCCGGCGGCATCCTCGCCGGTGCCAACCGGACGTTCCTGGTGCCCGCCGTGCTGGCCAAGGTGCTCGACACCGGTACCGACGCCGTGAAGTTGTTCGGCGCGCTCAAGACGTATGCCTACGGTGCCTCGCCCATGCCGCTGCCGCTGTTACGCCGGGCCCTGCAGGCGTGGCCGGACACCGAGTTCATCCAGGTGTACGGGCTGACCGAGGTGTGCGGTGTGGTGACCCGGTTGATGCCAGAGGATCACCGCAGCGGCAATGAGGAGCGCCTGGTCAGTGCCGGCACCCTGATCCCCGAGGCGCAGCTGCGTGTCGTCGACCCCAATACCGGCGAGGATGTGCCCACCGGGGAACAAGGTGAACTGTGGTTCCGCACACCGCAATTGATGAAGGGCTACCTGAACAAGCCGGAGGCCACCGCCGAGGCCATCACCCCTGACGGGTGGTTCCGCACCGGTGATATCGGCCGGATCGACGCCGACGGCTATGTCTTCGTCGAAGACCGGCTCAAGGACATGATCATCTCCGGTGGCGAGAACATCTACTCGATCGAGGTGGAGCGGGTGCTCGCCGAGCATCCGGCGGTCGCCGAGGTGGCGGTGTTCGGGGTGCCCGACGAGAAGTGGGGTGAGGCCGTCAAGGCTGTCGTCGCTTTGGACGAGGAGGCCGGCGGCGACGTCTCGGCGGACGAGCTGATCGCCTGGGCGCGGGAACGACTGGCCGCCTACAAGTGCCCGAAGACCGTCGACTTCACCGACGCGCTGCCGCGCAACCCTACTGGCAAGATCATGAAGAAGGACTTGCGCACACCACACTGGGAGGGCCGCGATCGCGCCACCGTTTGACGCGCCGCTCGATGATCTGCTGCAGCGGCTGCACGTTGTCGCGCTGCCGATGCGGGTACGGTTCCGCGGGATCACCGAGCGGGAGGTGGCGCTGATCGACGGGCCCGCCGGCTGGGGTGAGTTCGGCGCGTTCCTGGAGTACGAGCCGCCCGAGGCCGCATTCTGGCTGGCGGCCGCAATCGAAGCGGCGTACGGGGTTTCGCCGATGCCGCGGCGGGACCGGATCCCGATCAACGCGACGGTGCCTGCGGTGCCCGCGGCGCAGGTGCCCGAGGTACTTGCCCGGTTTCCCGGCGCCCGCACCGCGAAGGTGAAGGTCGCCGAGTCGGGGCAGCGCCTCGCCGACGACGTCGCTCGGGTCGAGGCGGTGCGGGCCCTGGTGCCAGTGGTCCGGGTGGACGCCAACGGGGGCTGGACGCTGGCGCAGGCGGTGCGCGCAGCCGCCGCGCTCGGACCGCTGGAGTACCTCGAACAGCCTTGTGCCACAGTCGAAGAACTTGCGCAGCTGCGCGAGCTGGTCGATATTCCGGTGGCTGCCGACGAGTCCATCCGCAAGGCCTCGGATCCGTTACGGGTGGCCAGGCTGCGGGCCGCGGATATCGCGGTGGTCAAGGTCGCCCCGCTGGGTGGGGTCGGGCGGCTGCTGGACATCGCCGCGGCGATCGGCATCCCGCTCGTGGTGTCGAGTGCACTGGACTCCGCGGTCGGGATGTCCCGCGGTCTGCTGGCCGCGGCATGTCTGCCGGAGTTGCCGCACGCCTGCGGTCTCGGCACCGGGGGACTGTTCGTCGAGGACGTGGCGGAGGTCGCGTTGCCCACCGACGGTTTCCTGCCGGTCGGCCCGGTGGCCCCCGACCCGGCCCGGTTGGCCGGCCTTGCGGTGTCGGCGGATCGGCGGCAGTGGTGGATCGACCGGGTACGGGAGTGCCATCGGCTGCTGTGATGGGCCGGGTATCGGTGCCCCAGTTCCGGGTGACACATGGTTGCCGAAGGCGATATCGCATACGATATCGCTTTCCAGACTCGAGTGCGGCTCAGAACAGGTCGTCCAGCGACGGCGGACGGCCGCACAGCTTCTGCACCACCCACTGGTTCAGCGAGACCCGCTGCTCGGCCGCCTCCACCATCAGCTTGCCGTGCAACACCGGGGAGGTACGGACCACGAACCGGCCGCTGTACGTGCGGTCGGTCAGCGACGGCGGCGGGTCGAAACCGTCCGCGACCATCTCTGCGACATAGGCGCTCACCTCCTGTTCGATGGCGGCGGTCGCCTTCGCGGCCGTGATGCCGTAGGCGAACTGCACGGGAAACTCCAGACACAGGCCGATGTACTTCCCGGCGTCGGGGGACCACTCGGCGCGATACGTGTAGCGCGGCATGGCCAGATCATCACCTGCGGCACCGACACCGCGTACCGGCTGGCTCTGACGTCATGTCCTGATCTGTGGGGGCCGTGTCCTGGACGCCATCGCTGTTGACGGTCACGATGAGACGGTGGCGCGATCGGTGGTGATCCTCGGCTTCGGCGGGGTGCAGGCCCTCGACATCGTCGGGCCGTTCGACGTGTTCACCGGCGCCAGCCTGCAACTGGCGGCCGAGCGTCGTGCGGGCGGCTACGACGTGCGGCTGATCTCGATGGACGGGCGCCCGATTGCAACCAAGACGGGGCTGGAGTTCGTTGCCGCGCCACCGCCGGATCCCGGCGCGCCCATCGACATCGTGGTCATTCCCGGCGGCTTCGGCGTCGAGGAAGCGCGCAATGACACCGCCATCATCGACTGGATCCGCACCGCGGCCGGTAGCGCCCGCCGCGTCGTCACCGTGTGCTCGGGGGCATTGCTGGCCGCCGAGGCCGGACTGCTCGACGGCTGCACGGCCACCACGCATTGGGCCTTCGCGCCGCGGCTGGCCGGCGAGTACCCCGGCGTCACGGTCGACCCGGAGCCCATCTTCGTACGCAGCTCCGACCGGGTGTGGACGGCCGCCGGTGTCACCGCGGGTATCGACCTGGCACTGCACCTCGTCGAGGAGGACCACGGCACCGAGACCGCCCAGACGGTCGCCCGGTGGCTGGTGCTCTACCTGCGTCGCCCCGGCGGTCAGACCCAGTTTGCGGCGCCGGTGTGGATGCCGCGAGCCAAACGTGCGCCGATCCGTGCCGTGCAAGAAGCTATCGAGTCAGAACCTGGTGCCGCACATAGCATTTCGTCCCTTGCGCAGCGCGCGGCGCTGAGCCCGCGGCACTTCACCAGGTTGTTCACCGAGGAGGTCGGCGAGGCGCCCGGCGCGTATGTCGAGCGGATCCGAACCGATGCCGCCCGCCGGCAACTGGAGGAAACCGACGACACCCTCACCGTGATCGCCGCCCGCTGTGGATTCGGCAGCGCCGAAACCCTGCGTCGCAACTTCGTTCGGCGCGTTGGCGTTTCCCCAGACCAATACCGCAAGTCATTCGCATAGAGGAGAAGGCATGCAAATCGCCATCGTGTTGTATCCCGGATTCACCGCACTCGATTTCATCGGCCCGTACGAGTCGCTGCGGTGGCTGCCCGACGCCGAGGTGCGTTTCGTCTGGCATGAACCGGGACCCGTCACCGCCGACTCCGGG
The DNA here is from genome assembly GCF_026240945.1 of Mycolicibacterium sp. J2. Taxonomy (GTDB): domain Bacteria; phylum Actinomycetota; class Actinomycetes; order Mycobacteriales; family Mycobacteriaceae; genus Mycobacterium. The sequence goes on along the minus strand of NZ_JAPFPY010000001.1, from coordinate 52,228 downwards.
GTGCTGGTGGTCGGCGCGACACATTCCTTCGACGAGACCCCGTCGGCCGACGTGATGCTCATCCCAGGGGGTTTCAGCACCATGGAGCACGCCCGCGATCAGACCCTGCTGGACTGGGTGCGCCGAGCACACCGCACCGCGACGTGGACGGCGTCGGTGTGCTCCGGCTCGATCATCCTGGCCGCCGCCGGGGTGCTGGACGGCAAGCGGGCCACCTCGCATTGGGCGGCCCTGCCCACGCTGCGTACCTTCGGGGTCGAGCCGGTCGGTGACGAACGGATCGTGCACCAGGGGGACGTGGTGACCGGCGCCGGGGTGTCCGCCGGTATCGACCTCGGATTGTGGCTGGCCGCCCAGATCGCGGGGGAGGACCGGGCCAAGGCCATCCAGCTGTCCATGGAGTACGACCCGCAGCCGCCGTTCGATTCCGGGCACTTCTCCAAGGCGTCCACCGCGACCAAGGCGTCGGCCACCGCCCTGATGTCGCGCGAGCTGTTGAAACCCAGCGCACTGAAGGCCGGCACGCTGCTGCTGTGGGACCAGGCCATCAAGAAGGTGCGCGCCCGCAAGTAGGGTCGGCCGGGTGAACCTGGCTTACGACGACCGCGGCAGCGGTGATCCCGTCCTGTTCATCGCCGGCCGCGGCGGCGCCGGTCGCACCTGGCACCTGCATCAGGTACCCGCCTTCCGGCGCGCCGGCTACCGGGTCATCACCTTCGACAATCGCGGCATCGGCGCCACCGAGAACGCCAGCGGCTTCACCACCGAACAGGTGGTCGCCGACACCGCCAAACTCATCGAGGACGTGGTCGGCGGCCCGGTGCGGGTCGTCGGCGTATCCATGGGCTCCTTCATTGCGCAGGAACTGATGGTGGCCCGCCCCGACCTCGTCACGCAGGCCGTGCTGATGGCCACCCGCGGCAGGCACGACAAAGCCAGGGAGTTCTTCAGCACCGCCGAACGCGAGCTGGCCGCCGCCGGCATCACGCTGCCACCGGCCTACGACGCCAAGATCCGATTGCTGGAGAGCTTCTCGCCGACCACCCTCAACGACGACCGCGCGGTGATGGACTGGGCCGAGATGTTCACCATGTGGCCCACCAAACCCACCCCCGGGCTGCGCAGCCAGCTGGACGTCGCCCCGAAGACCAACCGGCTGCCCGCCTATCAGAGCATCACGACGCCGGTGCTGGTCATCGGGTTCACCGACGACGTCGTCATGCCGCCGCACCTCGGCCGCGAGGTGGCCGACGCGATTCCGCGCGGCCGGTATCTGGAGATCGGTGCCGCCGGACACCTCGGTTTCATCGAACAGCCCGACACCGTCAACACCGCCATCCTGGACTTCTTCGGCGAAGGCCGCACGGAGTTGCCCATCGAGCCCACCCCGCTGGGCCGGGCATAGGCTGACATGGTGAACCCTTCGACGACCCAGGCGCGCGTCGTCGTCGACGAACTCGTTCGTGGCGGCGTCCGCGATGTCGTGTTGTGCCCCGGTTCACGCAACGCGCCGCTGGCCTTCGCCCTGCACGACGCCGACCGGGCCGGGCGGCTCCGGTTGCACGTCCGGATCGACGAGCGCACCGCCGGATACCTGGCCATCGGCTTGTCGGTGGGCGGCGAGATGGCCCCGGTGTGCATCGCGATGACCTCCGGCACGGCGGTGGCCAACCTGGGGCCGGCGGTGGTGGAAGCCAACTACGCCCGCGTGCCGCTGATCGTGCTGAGCGCCAACCGCCCCTACGAGCTGCTGGGCACCGGAGCCAACCAGACCATGGAGCAGCTCGGCTACTTCGGCACCCAGGTGCGGGCCACCATCAGCCTGGGACTGGCCGAGCAGCCGGCCGAAAACGACCTGGCCGCGCTGAACGCGCAGTGGCGCTCGGCCACCTGCCGAGTCCTGGCGGCCGCCACCGGAGCACGCACCGCCAACGCCGGCCCGGTGCAATTCGACATCCCGCTGCGCGAACCGTTGGTTCCCGACGCCGACGATCACCCCGACGCCAGCCCGCCAGGACGGCCGGACGGCACACCGTGGACCTACACCCCGCCGGTCAGCTTCGACCAGCCGCTGGATATCGACCTCACCCCGGACACCGTCGTGATCGCCGGACATGGTGCCGGTCGGCACCCCAACCTGGCCGCGCTGCCCACCGTGGCCGAACCCACCGCGCCGGCCCCGGCCAATCCATTGCACCCGCTGGCGCTGCCGTTGCTGCACCCCGCGCAGGTCATCATGCTGGGCCGGCCCACCCTGCACCGCCCGGTGTCGGCGCTGCTGGCCGATCCCGCGGTACCGGTCTTCGCGCTCACCACCGGCCCCCGCTGGCCCGACGTGTCCGGCAATTCGCAGGCCACCGGCACCCGGGCGGTCACCACCGGCGCACCCGACGCGGGCTGGTTGCACCGCTGCGCCGACCTCCACCGGCGCACCCTGGCCGCGGTGCACGCCCAGCTCGAAGACCATCCGCTGACCACCGGCCTGCACGTCGCCGCCGCGGTGGCCGACGCCCTGGGCGACGGTGACCAGCTGGTGCTCGGCGCCTCCAACCCGGTCCGCGATATGGCATTGGTCGGATTGGCCGCCCCGGGTGTGCGGGTGCGGTCCAACCGCGGCGTCGCCGGTATTGACGGCACGGTCTCCACCGCCATCGGCGCGGCCCTGTCCCATGAGCGGGCACACGAGCGCACCGGCAGGGACCGGCCCGGCAAGACCGTCGCGTTGATCGGCGATCTGACCTTCGTGCACGACAGCTCGGGCCTGCTGGTCGGGCCCACCGAGCCGCACCCGAAGAACCTGACCATCGTGGTGTCCAACGACAACGGTGGCGGCATCTTCGAATTGCTGGAGCAGGGCGATCCCCGGTTCTCCGACGTGTCCTCGCGGGTCTTCGGAACCCCGCACGATGTGGACGTCGGCGCACTGTGCCGTGCCTACCACGTCGACAGCGCTCAGATCGAGGTCGACGATCTCGGTGCGGCGCTGGCCGAACCGTACGACGGGATGCGGGTACTGGAGGTGAAGGCCGACCGGTCGTCGCTGCGGGCGCTGCACGCGTCGATCAGGGCGGCCCTGTAGTGCACGCTGCAGTGCAGACCTGGATCCGCCGGCTGGAAGCCTTGTGGCGCAGCGTGATCCCGCATCTGCTCGGCAACGGCACCGAAACCAGGGCGCAGCGGGTGGTGCGCCGTGTCCGGGTCGGCATCGTGCTGGCGGCGGCTCTGGTGACTTTCCAGTCCGTGCTGCTGGTGATCGGCGCGTGGGTCAACGACCGGCAGATCGAGCGCAATATGGGGGTGGCCGCGGCCGAGGTGCTCGACGCCGGCCCGCGCCGCTCGACCATCGAGTTCGTCACCCCTGATCGTGTCACCTACCGGCCCGAACTCGGGGTGCTCTACCCGTCGGAGCTGGAGAACGGCATGCGCATCTACGTCGAGTACGACAAGACCGATCCCGACCTGGTCCGGGTGCAGCATCGCAACGCCGCGTTGGCGATCATCCCGGCCGGATCCATCGCGGTGCTGGGCTGGCTGATCGCGGGCGTCGCGCTGGTGGCTGTCGAGGTGGTGGACCGGCGGGTCACGCGGAGTCGATCAGCTTCTTGAGCCAGTCGTTGTCGTAGATGTCGATCTTGCGATCCTTGTTGAGGTCGTACACGGTCGGCGTCCCGGTGCCGGTGGGATCGATCTCGTAGAGGAACTCGAAGTTCATGTCCTCCATCGCCTGCGCGTCCACCGCCGCGTCGCCGTCGGCGATCTGCCGGGCCTGCTCATCGGGCACGCCGGCCGTGCGGGCCATCGCGGCCAGCTTGTCGTCGGTGGGACCTTTCCCGCCGGGATCCTGGTGGGCCCACAGATCCTCGACGAACCGCTGGAACGCCACGGCCGGGGTGTGCTTGCCGGTGCCGGCGACGAACAGCGCGTTGGCCACCCGTTCGGAATGGTGGTTGCCGTCCTTGTCCAGGAACGTCATCGGCCGGTAGGTGACCTGCAGCGCGCCGACGCCGATGTAATAGCGGATGGCGTCGCCGAAGTCGTGCTGCAGGTCGGCGCAGTGGGTGCACTGCGGTTCGGTGAAGATCTCGATCCGCACCGGCGCCTCCGGGAACCCGGCGACCACACCGAAACCGTCCTTGCTCGCCTCTGTCATCGGCTGCACCGGATCGGGCTGGGCGGCGCCGCTGACCTGCGTGGCGCACCCGACCCCGGTAAGCAGCGTGAACGCGGCCAGCACCACCAACCATCGACGCACAGGGCAACCGTACCGCTGTCGTGCTGTTCGCACGCCATATGCCGGCACGCAACCGCGTGGTCAACCGCCGCTGCGACAGTGGGCTCGTGCGCGTTGCAATCGTTGCCGAATCCTTCCTCCCGAACGTCAACGGCGTCACCAATTCGGTGCTTCGGGTGATCGAGCATCTCCGCCGCACCGGTCACGAGGTCATCGTCGTCGCCCCCGACACCCCGCGCGGCCAGCCGCCGGCCGACCGGGTGCACGACGGCGTCCGCATCCATCGGGTCCCGTCGATGATGTTCCCCAAGGTCACCTCGCTACCGCTGGGCGTGCCCCGCCCGCGAATCGTCAACGTGCTCCGCGGATTCGATCCCGACGTGGTGCACCTGGCGTCGCCCGCGCTGCTGGGGTGGGGCGGGGTACACGCCGCGCGGTACCTGGGCGTGCCGACGGTGGCGGTGTTCCAGACCGATGTCGCCGGGTTCGCGCAGAGCTACGGGGTCGGCGTGCTGTCCCGGGCGTCCTGGGCGTGGACCAGGCGGCTGCACAGCAAGGCCGACCGCACCCTGGCACCGTCCACCGCGGCAATGGAAGACCTTGCCGCACATCGCATTCCGCGGCTGCACAAGTGGGGACGCGGGGTCGACATCACCGGTTTCGTACCGTCGGCCCGTGACGAGGCGCTGCGCCGCAGGCTCTCACCGGCCGGCTTGCCGATCGTCGGGTTCGTCGGCCGGCTGGCCCCGGAGAAGCATGTCGAACGGCTGGCCGGGTTGGCCGCCCGCGACGATCTGCAGCTGGTGATCGTCGGCGACGGTGTGGACCGGTCCAAGTTGGCGGCCCTGATGCCCCGCGCGGTGTTCACCGGCGCGCTCTACGGTGCGGAACTGGCCACCGCCTACGCCAGCATGGACGTGTTCGTGCACCCCGGGGAACACGAAACCTTCTGCCAGGCCGTGCAAGAGGCCATGGCTTCCGGTCTTCCGGTGATCGCACCCAACGCCGGCGGGCCCCGGGACCTGGTCACCCCGATGCACACCGGCCTGCTGCTGGGCGTCGACGAGTTCGAGAAGCGGCTGCCCGGGGCCGTCGACCATCTGATCGCCGAACGGGCCCGCTATTCGGCGGCCGCCCGGCGCAGTGTGCTCACCCGCACCTGGCCCGCGGTCTGCGACGAACTGTTGGGCCACTACGAGGCAGTCATCGGTCTGCGCCGGCGCGCAGCCGCCTGAGCTCGACCTACCCTCGGCCCTATCCCTGGGCCTCGATGGCCACCGGCTGCCACTCTTCCCATGTCCTGAGCCGACTTTCGTAGTCGGCCTTGGCCAGGGTCAGCGGCAGCTCGCCGAAGAACACCCGCAGCGGCGGCTTTTCCGCGTCGACGATCTTGAGCACCGCGGCGGCCGACGCCTTCGGGTCACCGGACTTCGAGGTGCGTGCGGCGCGCGCCCGCTGGGCGGCCTCGCGTGCCTCGTCGTAATCGGGTAGCGGTGTCGTGTGTTTGGCCGACGAGCCGGCCCAGTCGGTGGAAAACCCGCCCGGTTCGATGAGCGTCACGTGGATGCCCCACGGTGCCACCTCCTGCTCCAGCGACTGAGAGAAGCCCTCCAACGCCCACTTGGAGGCGTGGTAGATACCCACCAGCGGGAACGCGGTGATGCCGCCGATCGAGGACACCTGGATGATGTGCCCGCTGCGTTGCGCCCGCAGGAAGGGCAGCGCGGCCTGGGTCACCCACAGCGCGCCGAACACATTCGTCTCGATCTGGCCGCGGGCCTCGGCCTCCGAGAGCTCCTCGATGAAGCCGAACTGCCCGTACCCGGCGTTGTTCACCACGACGTCGAGCCGCCCGAACCGGTCGTGGGCCTGTTTGACCGCCGCGAAATCGGCCTCCCGGTCGTTCACGTCCAGACGCAGCGCCAGAAACGCGTCACCGTAGGTGTCCGCGAGGTCGTCCAGCGTGGCGGTGTCGCGGGCCGTCGCGGCCACCTTGTCACCGCGCTCCAGGGCGGCGATCGCCCATTCTCGGCCGAAGCCCCGCGAGGCCCCGGTGATGAACCAGACCTTCTCCGTCATATCGTCCCTCTCTTCGTGGGTGCACCCGATCGTGTTCAAGGTCGCCGGTGCCGAGGCCATTCCCGGGAGCACGAGACTCACAGGTAGTTTTGGTGCGGTGAACCGCGCGACGCTGGAAAAAGACCCACACGAGGTGGCGTCGATGTTCGACGCCGTGGCTCGCCGCTACGACCTGACCAACACGGTCATGTCGCTGGGACAGGACCGGTTCTGGCGGCGGCAGACCCGGGCTGCACTCGGCATCGGGCCGGGTGACACGGTGCTCGACCTGGCGGCCGGCACCGCGGTGTCAACGGTGGAGTTGGCGGCCTCCGGGGCGTGGTGCGTGGCGGCCGACTTCTCGGTGGGGATGCTCGCCGCGGGTGGGGGCCGCGCGGTGCCCAAGGTGGGCGCAGACGCCACCCGGCTGCCGTTTGCCGACGGGGTGTTCGACGCGGTGACCATCAGCTTCGGATTGCGCAATGTCGTCGACCATGTGGCGGGCCTGCGGGAGATGGCCCGGGTGACCCGCCCGGGCGGACGGTTGGTGGTGTGCGAGTTCTCCACCCCGACCAACCGGGCCTTCGCGACGGTGTACAAGGAGTACCTGATGAAGGCGCTACCGGCGATGGCCTCGGCGGTGTCCAGCAACCCGGATGCGTATGTGTACCTGGCCGAGTCGATTCGGGCGTGGCCCGACCAGGCCGCGCTGGCCGGCCGGATCGCCGACGCCGGCTGGGGCGAGGTGCGCTGGCGTAACCTGACCGGCGGCATCGTCGCGCTGCATGCGGCGGTGAAACCGTCCGTCGACTGAGGCGGTCCGGTGAGCGTTCCCGTGCTGGCTGTCGCCGGTCACCTCGGTGCCGGTAAGACGACCCTGCTGAACCATCTGCTGCGCAACGGTTCTGGTGTGCGGATCGGCGCCCTGGTCAACGACTTCGGCGCCGTCAACATCGACGCCATGCTGATCGCCGGCCAGGTCGACGCGATGGCCGCCCTGTCCAACGGCTGCATCTGTTGCGTCACCGACGACGGCGAGCTGGCCGAGATGCTCGGCAAACTGGCCGCGGTGAAACCCCGGCTCGACCTCATCGTGGTGGAGGCCAGCGGCGTCGCCGAACCGCCGGCGTTGGCGCGCACCATCATGGCGGTGGACGACAACAGGTTTCACTACGCTGGTCTGGTGCTCGTGGTCGACGCCGACGCGCCCACCGGCCTGGAGCACGGCGCGCGCGTCGCCGACCTGATCGTGCTGAACAAGGTGTCGGCCGCCGAGGATCTCGAGGCGGTGCGGGCGACGGTGCGCGCGCACAATCCGGTCGCGCCCATCGTCGCCACCGATTTCGCCAAGGTCGACCCCCGGTTGTTGATCGACCCGCCGCCCCGGCCGCCGCGCGCGCAGATGTCCTTCGACGAGCTGCTGCGCGATGAGCATCACGATCACGAGCACCCGGAGTATCAGAGCATCGAATTCCGCTGCGACACCGCGCTGAACCCGCGGTTGTTCATGAACCTGTTGCGCGATCGCCCCCAAGGGCTCTACCGCGCAAAGGGTTTCGTGGACTTCGGTCCGGCGCACCGGTACCTGCTGCACGTGGTCGGCGGCTCGGTGCGGTTCGAGCGGACCCGGCGGGCCGGTACCGAACTGGTGTTCATCGGCACCGAGATCGACACCGATGCGCTGCGGTCGGCGTTGCACGAGTGCAGTCGGGTACCCGCCGACGAGCAGGGGATCCTGGGCGTACTCAAGTTCGTGGTGTAGGTATCCTGACCGCTCATCGGAAAACTGAGGAGCCGGGTTGTTCAAGGTCAACGAGTATTTCGACGGTGACGTCGCGTCGATCGCCTTCGCGACGGCCGATGGGCCCGCGACCGTCGGCGTGATGGCGGTCGGTGAATACGAGTTCGGCACCTCGTCGGTGGAGATCATGCACGTCGTCTCCGGTGCCCTGACCGTGAAACTGCCCGGCCGCGACGAGTGGGAAACCTACGCCGCCGGAACGCAGTTCACGGTGCCGGCCGACAGCTCGTTCGGCGTGCGCGCCGAGGTCGAAACCGCCTACCTGTGCGAGTACCGCTGATCATCACGCGAGCGGCCGTGTCTGCTCAGCGACACGCCGCAAAACGTGGCGTTGTGGGGGCGCTCAGCTGAACGGCTTGCGCGCGTCGATACGCCGTGACGCGCGTCCGGCCGTCCGCCAGGCCCGGGCGATCCAGTCCTCGTCCTCGTCGGTGACCAGATTGCCCATCACCCGGACCGCGACGGTCATCAAGAAATCCGACCGCATCGCCAACGGCCCCGTCGCAGGCAGGAACCGCGGATAGGTCAGCAGCAGGGCCAGCCGTCGGGCCACCGAGAACCCGCGCGCGTAGTGCTCGGTGAGCACGGCGGGCCATGCGGCGGCCAGATCCGCGCCGTCCAGCAGTTCGGCGGCCAGTCGCCCGGTCTCCAGCCCGTAGTCGATGCCTTCCCCGTTGAGCGGGTTGACGCAGGCCGCCGCATCGCCGATCAGCATCCAATTGGGCCCGGCCACACCGGACACCGCACCACCCATCGGCAGCAGCGCGGACAGGCCGGCGCGCGGCTCACCGGAGAAGCCCCATTCCTCCCGCCGTAATCCGGCGTAGTACGCCATCAGCCGCGGTAGCCGGACATCGGCGGGCCGCTTCGCGGTGGCCAGGGCGCCCACCCCGATGTTCACCTCGCCGTTGCCCAGCGGGAAGATCCAGCCGTAGCCGGGCAGCACATCGCCTTCGGGCGAACGCAGTTCCAGATGTGATGTGAGCCACGGCTCGTCGGCGCGCAGGCTGCCGGCATAGCCGCGGATGGCCACGGCGTAGACGGTGTCCTGGTGCCAGCTGCGCCCCAGCGCCCGGCCCAGCGTCGAGCGGGCGCCGTCGGCGACGATCACGGTGCCGACGGCGATCTCGGTGCCGTCGGCGAGTACCAGTGCGCTCACGCGTCCCGCCGAGTCATGCTGGGCGTCAACCACCTTGGCGCCCAGCAGCATTTCGGCGCCCTCGTCGGCGGCGGCCATCCGGATGCGGTCGTCCAGTTCGGTGCGCGGCACGGCGCTGCTCGTGGGCGGGAAGGACGGTCCCGGCCAGCGGATCTCGACGTCGGCGCCGAAGCCGGACATCCGCAGACCGTGATGCCGGATCCGGCCGTCCAGCCAGTCACCCAGACCGAGTCGTTCCAGCTCGGCGACCGCGCGCGGCGTCAGCCCGTCGCCGCACGCCTTGTCCCGCGGGAACTGCGCCGAGTCGATCACCAGCACGTCCCGCCCGGCGCGGGCGGCCCATGCGGCCGCCGACGAACCGGCCGGCCCGGCCCCGACGACAACCACATCTGCTCGCCTCATAACGCCTCACAGTATGTTGGACGAATGAGGACACCGGCGAGCGTGGTGGCGGGGGTGGACTTCGGGGATCCGGAGTTTGCCGCACGGGTGCGCGAGGGGGTAGCCCGCGTCGAGGATCTGATGTCCACCGAGCTGGGCAAGGCCGATGAGCTGATGGCCGAGGCCGTCCAGCACCTGTTCCAGGCCGGCGGTAAGCGCTTCCGGCCGCTGTTCACCGTGCTCTCGGCGTCGCTGGGACCGCAGCCCGACCACCCGGATGTGGCCATCGCGGGTGCGGTGATCGAGTTGGTGCACCTGGCCACCCTCTATCACGACGACGTCATGGACGAGGCGCAGGTGCGCCGCGGCGCGGACAGCGCCAACGCCCGGTGGGGCAACAACATCGCGATCCTGGCCGGTGACTACCTGTTCGCGACGGCGTCGCGGCTGGTGTCGCGGCTGGGCCCGGACGCGGTGCGGGTGATCGCCGACACCTTCGCTCAGCTGGTCACCGGGCAGATGCGGGAGACCCGCGGCGCGGTGACCGGCGCCGACGAGGTCGAGCACTACCTGAAGGTGGTCTACGAGAAGACTGCGTGCCTGATCGCTGCGTCCGGTCGGTTCGGCGCCACCTTCTCCGGCGCCGACGAGGAGCAGGTCGAGCGGCTGGCGCGGCTCGGCGGCATCGTCGGCACGGCCTTCCAGATATCCGACGACATCATCGACATCGACAGCGATCCCGACGAATCGGGCAAGCTGCCCGGCACCGACCTGCGCGAAGGCGTGCACACCTTGCCGGTGCTCTACGCCCTGCGCGAGCCCGGTGCCGACGGTGACCGGCTCCGGACACTGCTGGACGGTCCGGTCGACGACGATGCCGAGGTGGCCGAGGCGCTGGCGCTGCTGCGCCGGTCGGCGGGGATGACACGGGCCAAGGAGGCGGTCGCCGATTACGCCAGGCAGGCGCGCGCCGAGCTGGACCTGCTGCCGGACGGCCCGGGACGGGCCGCCTTGGCGACGCTGGTGGATTACACCGTCACGCGGCACGGCTGAGCCGGTGCACAGGAACCTGCGAGGGTCGCGCGACGTTACACGTTGCGACGACGTTCGTAGGAAGGGAAACCGATGACCTGGCATCCCCATGCCAACCGGATGAAGACGTTCGTGCTGCTGGTCGGCATGTCCGCGCTGATCGTCTTCATCGGGTCGCTGTTCCGTAACCCGTCCATCCTGTGGCTGTCGGTGCTGTTCGCGGTCGGCATGAACGCCTATGTCTACTTCAACAGCGACAAGATGGCGTTACGGGCCATGCACGCGCAGCCCGTCACCGAGATGCAGGCACCGGCGATGTACCGCATCGTGCGGGAACTCGCGACCACGGCCCGCCAGCCGATGCCCCGGCTGTACATCAGCGACACCGATGCGCCCAACGCGTTTGCCACGGGGCGTAACCCACGTAATGCCGCGGTCTGCTGCACCACCGGAATCCTGCGCATCCTCGACGAGCGTGAACTGCGCGCCGTGCTGGGCCACGAGCTGTCGCACGTGTACAACCGCGACATCCTGATCTCGTGTGTGGCAGGCGCCCTGGCCTCGGTGATCACCGCACTGGCCAATATCGCGATGTTCGCGGGCATGTTCAGCGGTAACCGCGAAGGCGGCGCCAATCCGTTCGCCTTGCTGCTCGTCTCGCTGCTCGGCCCGATCGCCGCGACGGTGGTGAAGCTGGCGGTGTCCCGGTCGCGCGAGTACCAGGCCGACCAGTCCGGTGCCGAGCTGACCGGTGACCCGCTGGCCCTGGCCAGCGCGCTGCGCAAGATCGCCTATGGCGTGCAGGCTGCGCCGCTGCCGCCCGAGCCGCAGCTTGCCGACCAGGCGCACCTGATGATCGCCAACCCGTTCCGGGCCGGGGAGAAGATCGGCCAGCTGTTCTCCACCCACCCGCCGATCGAGGATCGGATCCGCCGGCTGGAGGGGATGGCGGGCCGCCGCCTCTGAGACCAGCGATTTCGGCGCGGTTGTCCGCGCTGAGCGCGTGTCAGCGCGCCGAAATCGCCGAGCGGATGGTCGCGATGACGCGTTCGGGGTAGGCAGTGATATCCAGCCAGGTGAACCGCAGCACCTGCCAACGGTTCACGATCAGGTAGTTCTGCCGGCGGCGGTCGTTGCGGAACGTCTCTGGGTCGCTGTGAAAGGCCCAGCCGTCGATCTCGATGGCCACGCCGCGGTCGGGAAACGCGATGTCGATCAGATACGGACCAGCCGGATGATTGGTCGACCAGCCAGTGATACCGGCCGCCCTGAGTGCCTTGACCACCAGCCGCTCGGCCTCCGACCGTGCGCCGTCTTGGGCGGCGTAGAGCAATCGTCTGGCCGACGGCGAGCCGTACCGGCCCTTGTTGCGCAGGTGCGCCTGCCAGAGCTCGCGCAGCTGCGAACCCCGTTGCAGGGCGGTGTCCATGACGGCGGCCCCGCCGCCGGGCCGGGCGGCCGCCTCCACGACGGTCAGCGGTAACGCCGTGACGCAGAGCCCGCGACAGGATGCCAGGTCGGTCGGGGCGAGATCGCGTCTGCGCACCCGGGATCCGGCCCGTCGTCTGCCGTGGCTGTTCCTCGGCACGGTGACCTCGGTGAGCTCAGGCGCGAAGCGGGTCAGGCCGTGCCACCAGGCCGCCGCGAGACCGGACGCCGCGGCGTGTTTGCCGTATCCCCACACGGCAGAACGGATTCGGGCTGCGTCGGTGAAGGGACGGTCGTCGACGAAATAGACGCCGCGGGCGCACCGCCGCCAATGTCCGGATGCGACGAGGCGCTGGATGGCGTCCGGGCTGAGACCGCTGGCGTTGGCCTGATCGAGGGTGATGACGCCGTCATGTCTTCTGAGGAGATCGTCGAGCACATCGGTTCTGACGCCGCCGGTGCGGCCACGGTTCCCCCAACAGCGATTTCGGCGCGCTTACCCGCGGTCACCGCGGGTAAGCGCGCCGAAATCACCACATCAGGCCGCGCCCACCAGGGTTTCGACGTAGGTCGGGGTGACCCGCAGGACGCCGGCGCTGGCGATGTCGTAGAACAGCCCGATCACCTCGACGTCGGGTCGGTGGGCGACCAGGGGATGCTGCGCCAGGGTCTGCACCTGCACCGCGATGTTCACCATCGAGAGCTGGTCCACCCGGCTGAAGCCGGCCGCTGCCGCCGACCTGGCGACCGGGTGGCTGCCGTCGCCGAAGGCTTCGATCGTCGGATTACCGTGTGCCAGCCAGGATTTCAGATGCACGTCGTCCGGGGCGCCGTGCAGCAGCGCCTTCATGGCGCCGCAGTTGGAATGCCCGCACACCACGATCGAGGACACGCCGAGCTGGTCCACCGCGAAGGCGATGGCCGCCTCCACCGAGGCATCCCGCTGCCCGGACGGGATCATGTTGCCGACGTTGCGGACGGTGAACAGGTCGCCGGGGCCGCTGCTGGTGATGACGTTGGGCACCACCCGCGAGTCCGCGCAGGTGAGGAACAGCGTCTCCGGTTGCTGCTCATCCGCGAGTTCCTTGAGGTGCGGGCGCAGCACCGGCGCGGTCCTGCGGTGATAGGTGGCCAACCCGTCCAGCACCGACGGCGCCGGCTTCTCCTGCCAGGAGCTCCACGGCACCACGCCCGAGCGCTTGTCGAACGGGGTGAACGCGCGCTCGGGTGGTCCGTCGATCGCGCTGTCCATCTCGACGGCACCGACATCGTGGATGTGCACGGTGCCGCCGGTCGCCTCGTGCTGGCGGCGCCACTGCTCGATGGCCTCGTGTGCGGCGTGGTCGATGAAGTCGACGGACAATTCGACCGTGACGCTCGTACCTTCCGGGACCGAACCCAGCACGCTGGTCAACCGGGGCAGCGACAAGAAGGTGCACGACCCTTCGATGTCGACGCGCCAGTGTTTGTCCGACACCTCTTCGGCGGAGATCTTGGCGCGGACCACTCGCCACACCGTCAGCGCGACGGCCAGCGCCAGCCCGATCAGCACACCTTCGAGCAGGTTGAGGAACACCACGCACAGGATGGTGACCAGATAGACCGCGAGATCACCTGTGCGACGGGCGGTTTCGATATGTGCGAGCTTGACCAGTTGCATACCGATGACGATGAGCAGTCCGGCCAGCGCGGCCGACGGGATCATCTGTGCCAAGCCTGCGAACGGGATGGCGAACACCAGGATCCACACGCCGTGCAGGATGGCCGAGGCCCGGGTCTTGGCGCCGACGGCGACGTTGGTGGAACTGCGCACGATGACGCCGGTGACCGGAAGGCCGCCGACGGCGCCCGAGGCGATATTGGCCGCGCCCTGCCCGATCAGTTCCCGGTCGAAGTTGGTACGCGGGCCGGTGTGCATGCGGTCCACCGACACGGCCGACAGCAGGCTCTCCACACTGGCGATCAGGGCGACCGTCAGCACGCCGGTGGCGAAGGCGCCCCAGTTGCCCTCAGGCAGGCTGGGCAGCGCCAAGGCGTCCAGCAGCGAACCGTCCAGCTGGATTCGGGCCACATCGAAGGGCAGCAGCACCGACAGCGCCGTGACGCCCACGATGGCAACCAGCGGGCCCGGCACCTTGCGGATACCTGCGGGCACCCAGCGCCAGCCCACCAGGATCGCGATGACCAGCGCGCCGAGCAGCAATCCGGGGCCGTGCGCGGCGAAGAGCTGGCCGGGCAGTTCGGACACGTTGGCCCAGGCCGAGCTGTGCGAGCTTCCGCCGAGCAGGACATGCACCTGCTGCAGCGCGATGGTGACACCGATACCGGCGAGCATCGCGTGCACGACGACGGGGGAGATGGCCAGCGCCGCGCGGGCGACACGGCTGAGGCCGAACAGCACCTGCAGGATGCCCGCGCATACGGTGATGGCGCAGGTGACCTTCCAGCCGAACTCGGCCACCAGGCCGGCGACGATCACCGTGAGGCCGGCGGCGGGGCCGCTCACCTGTAGGGGTGAACCGCCCAGCGCGCCGGCGACGATGCCGCCGACGGCGGCGGCGATCAGGCCGGCCAACACCGGCGCGCCGGAGGCGACCGCGATACCCAGGGATAGCGGCAGGGCGACCAGGAACACCACCAACGAGGCGGGCAGGTCGTACCGCAGAATTGTTTGTCGCATGTGAAAACTCCATCGCGGGATGTGGGCACAAACGACGTCTTTGTCGCCGTTAGAACGAATTAGCTTGCATCGCAGAGCTTTACGATGATCTGTCGAGCAATTGCTAAGGGCGAGAGTATTTATCGTGTTGACGGACGGTCAAGGAAGATCCGGACTTGCATATCGAACCCAAATCTTCTGCTGTGTGTTGTCTCTCATTGTGCTGTGAAAGGTTTTGTACCGCAGATTGTTTCGTTTCGTGTCACTTGACCGGGGTCAAAGTGATGTGAGTCATATCGTTGTAACTTCTAAGAACTCGCTATGAAGTCCGTGACAGTACGCTGCACGGTCCGCAGAATGGGTGTATGGCCACGATGTCGCTCCCTCCTCGCACCCATCAGCCGCGCCAGGCGATCCTGGGCCAGTTGCCCAAGATCCATCGCGCCGATGGCTCGCCCATCCGGGTGCTGCTGGTGGACGACGAGCCGGCGCTGACCAATCTGGTCAAGATGGCCCTGCACTACGAGGGCTGGGTTGTGGACGTGGCGCACAACGGCGAAGACGGGGTGGCCAAATTCAACGAGACCGAACCCGATGTGGTGGTGCTCGACATCATGCTGCCCGATATCGACGGTATGCAGATTCTGCAGCGGGTCCGGGAAGCGCAGGGGTACACCCCGACCCTGTTCCTCACGGCGCGGGATTCGGTGCTGGACCGGGTGTCCGGCCTCACCGCAGGTGCCGACGACTACATGACCAAGCCGTTCAGCCTGGAAGAGCTGGTGGCTCGGCTGCGCGGCCTGTTGCGCCGGTCCAGCCACACCACCCCGCCTGCCGACGAGGTGCTGACGGTCGGTGACCTCAAGCTCGACGGTGCCAGCCGCGATGTCACCAGGGATGGCGACCCGATCGCGCTGACCGGCACGGAGTTCGAACTGCTGCGGTACCTGATGCGCAATCCGGGTCGGGCGATCAGCCGTGCCGAAATCCTGGACCGGGTGTGGAACTACGGCTTCGGCGGCAAGTCCAGCATTGTCGATCTCTACATCTCATACCTGCGCAAGAAGATCGACACCGATCGTGCGCCGATGATCCACACCGTGCGCGGTGTGGGCTACATGCTGCGACCATCCAGCGACCCGGCGTGATCTGGTGGCCCCGGTCGCTGCGCCGGCAGTTGGTGCTCGGGGTGACGGCCATCGTCACCGTCGTCCTGCTGACGGTCGGCGTGCTGTCGGTGTACAGCCTGCGCACGTATGTGGGCACGATGGGCGATACCGAGTTGTCGCGCTCCTTGGCCGCATTCAGCCATGCCTTCCACAAGTTCCAGCTCAAGCAGGACGTGGACGGGCATGCGATGGATTCGGATGCCCTCGCCGCCTTCGTCGGGCAGGCCCCGGGCAATGTCATCGCGGTGGTGCACGACGGTGAGGTGGTGCAGTCGGCGGTGTTCTCCGACGGGGAACCGCGGCCCGCGCCGCGCGCGGTCGCGGCCGCGCTCGACGACGTCGACTGGTCCCGGTCCGGGCCGCGGACGGTCAAGCTGCCCGAGCTGGGTGCCTACCGGATGGCCGCCGAGCAGTCCAGCGACGGCGACTATCTGGTGTGTGGGGTATCCCTGGACAGCGCCAATCAGGTGATCGCGCGCAAGACGATGACGCTGGCGGTGATCATCGTCGTCGCGCTGGTGGTGACGGCATTGGGCACGGTCGCGGTGGTCCGGTACGCCCTGCGACCGTTGCGCCGGGTCGCTTCGACCGCGGCCAAGGTGGCCACGCTGCGGCTGGATGCCGACGACCACCGCATCACCGCGCGGGTCCAGGAGCGCTACACCGATCCCGACAGTGAAGTCGGCGTGGTGGGTGAGGCATTGAACCGGTTGCTGGCCAACGTGGACAGTGCCCTGGCCGAACTGGCTGCCTCCGACCGGCGCACCCGGCAATTCCTGATGGACGCCAGCCATGAACTGCGCACCCCGCTGGCGGCGATCCAGGGTTACGCCGAGCTGACCCGGCAGGACAGCGCCGAGCTGCCGCCGACCACCGAGTACGCCCTGGCGCGCATCGAGGCAGAGGCCCGCCGGATGACGGGTCTGGTGGGCGACCTGCTGCTGCTGACCCGGCTCGGCGAAGGACAGGACCTGGAATCCGACGATGTCGACCTCGGCGATCTGGTGGTCGACGCGGTGAACGACATCGCCGTGTCGGCGCCGTCGCATCACTGGGTGACCCAGCTGCCCGACGCCCCGGTGTGGGTCCGCGGGGACCGCGCTCGGCTGCAGCAGGTGCTCGGCAACTTGCTGACGAATGCGCGGATGCACACCCCACCCGGCGTGACGGTGACGATCGGGCTGGACGCCGATGGTGACCAGGCTCGGCTGACGGTCACCGACGACGGTCCGGGAATTGAGGCCGACCTGTTGCCGAACCTGTTCGGGAGATTTGTCCGCGCCGACAAATCCCGGTCCCGGGAGTTGGGTAGCACCGGCCTCGGGCTGGCCATCGTGGCGTCCATCGTGGAAGCCCACAAGGGCTCGGTGAGCGTCGAATCATCTTCTGATAAAACGACTTTCACCGTCATCCTGCCGCTGGTGTCATCCCCGGTATTGGTATGAATTCGGCCTGAATTGCCATTGTTTGCATTCGATATGCATTTATAGAAATGCGTGCGATCCGGCCATAACCTGGAGCGGTATTCGAAAAATGCACCGAAAGGTTGATCACATGCTCAAATCGCTCGCGCTGCTCCCCGTGGGTCTGGCCGCTGCGGCTCTGGTGCTGGCCGCCCCGGCCGGTGCCGCCCCGGCCGGCCCGTCCACCGCGCAGCAGACCATCGACCAGTTGCAGGCCGAGGGTTACCGCGTCATCACCACCAAGGTCGGCGCCGGCTCGATCGACCAGTGCAGCGTCAGTGGCGTGCGTCCCGGCCGCGATATCACCGAGCTCAAGGCGATGCCGCGCGGCAGCGCCCAGGAAATCGTGCGCTACACCACCGTCTACGTTGATCTGGCCTGCGCGAGGTGACCGCGTTAGGGTGTGGCCATGCTGAGCAAGATGCTGACCGCGCTGGTGGGCGCCGTGAGCGCCGCAGCGGTCGGGATGCCCGGCACGGCGGCCATCTCGGTGGCCGACCCCGCCCCGGCGCCCGCGCCGCCACCGCCCCCGAACATCAGCGGTTACCAGTTGGCCAAGCCCTCGCAGTTCATGCTGAACGACGGGTCGATGTACGCCTTCGTCGTCCCGGGCGGGCTCACCTGCATCATGATGCGCACCACCGGTGATTACGGCTGTGGCGGGCAGATCCCCGCCCCGCCGGTCGAGGCCAACGCCGTGACGGGCGGACAGGTCGGACCACCCGCCTTCGCGATGACCAACGCCTCGATCTACGGATCGCTCGTCGGGAAGATCAACCCGCTGTTGCCGAACAACAAGATCAGCTACAAGAACATCACATGCGGCACCGACGGTGTGATGACCACCTGCCAGAACTCCTTCGACCAGTCCGGCTTCGTGCTGAGCCCGTCCGGCAGCTTCATCGTCAACCAGACCAATCCACTGGTGGATCGTCCCGAGGGCAGCGTCCGCAACCCGTTCTTCAACTGACCGCGCGCCCGCAAGGCTTTTCAGAACCCTGAGCCGTGCACCTCGTGGCCGGGTTTCTCCACCATCAGCCCGCGGTAGGCGTCTTCCACCGTGGCGCCGTGGTTGATCACCCCGTCCACCTCGCGCGCAATGGGCATGGTGATCCCGTACTCCTCGGCGAACTCCATGATCACCGAGGCGGCCTTGACGCTCTCGGCCACCTGGTTCATCGCGGCGATGATCTCTTCGACGGTCTTGCCCCGGCCGAGTTGTTCGCCGACATGGCGATTGCGGCTGCGCTGCGACGTGCACGTGACGATCAGGTCGCCCATCCCGGCCAGGCCGGCGAAGGTGTCCCGATGCCCGCCCATGGCGACGCCGAGTTTGGACATCTAAGCGACGGCGCGGGCCATCACCATGGCGCGGGTGTTCTCGCCGATCCCCAGCGAATAGCCCATGCCCACCGCGATCGCGTACACGTTCTTCAGCGCGCCGGCCATCTCGACGCCCACCACGTCATCGGTGGTGTAGGTGCGAAACCGCCTGGTGCGGAACAAGTTCCCGAGGTTGGCCGCCAGATGCTGGTCCGGCATGGCCAGCACCGCCGCCGCGGCATAGCCCTCGGCGACCTCCCTGGCGATATTCGGGCCGGCCAGGATGCCGGCCGGGTGCCCGGGCAGCACCTCGTCGACGATCTGGCTCATCCGCATGTTGGTGCCCTGCTCCAGGCCCTTCACCAGCGACACCACCGGCACCCACGGCCGCAGCTCGCGAGCCAGCTCCACCAGCACGCCCCGGAAGCCGTGCGACGGCACGCCCATGACGATCACGTCGGCGCAGTTGGCCGCCTCGGAGAAGTCGGTGGTGGCCCGCAAGCCGTCGGGCAGCGCCACCTCGTCGCCGAGATACCGCGAGTTGCGGTGGTTGTCGTTGATGTCCTTGGCGGTGTCCTCCGAGCGCACCCACTGCAGGGTCGGGCCGCGCCGCGCGCAGATCGACGCGACGGTGGTGCCCCACGACCCACCACCCAGGACGACGACGTTCGGTTCGCGTTGCGCAGCTGCCATGCGGCCA
This sequence comes from Mycolicibacterium sp. J2, assembly GCF_026240945.1. Classification (GTDB taxonomy): domain Bacteria; phylum Actinomycetota; class Actinomycetes; order Mycobacteriales; family Mycobacteriaceae; genus Mycobacterium. The sequence goes on along the minus strand of NZ_JAPFPY010000001.1, from coordinate 32,824 downwards.
GGTTAGGTCGGGCGTCCCGGGTTGGGGGCCGATTCGATTGTTGCGCGGAAACCCCCGCGGGCTGTGCGACGATCAGTTCAGTCGGTGGAGGGGTTCGGTGGCTTCAGTCTCACAGGTGGCGGCGTCACAGCCGGCGACGCTGCTGACCGCCGCCGCCCAACTCGGCGCCGCGATCACCCGGCTCGACTCCGCCATCGCCGGCCAGCGACAGGTCATCGCCGCACTGCGTGGATCGTGGACGGGTTCGGCCGCCGATGCCGCGGTCGCCCGCGCCGAGCGCCAGATCGCGGACATGGAGCAGTTGCGTGGCCGGCTGGTCGCCTGCCAGGCGGCGCTGCAGCGGGGCGGCGCCCAATTGTCTTCGGCCAGGGCGGGGTTGCTGTCCATCGTATCCGGGTTGCGCGCGCTGGGGTGGCGGGTGGCCGACGACGGAACGTGCACGCCGCCCCCTTTCTTACCGCCGGTGTTCGCCGGCCTGGGCAGGGCGTGGACCGCGGTGGTCCAGAAGCTGCTGGATCTGTACGACGAGATCGACCGCGAGACGGCGGATGCCGTGCGGGCTGCGGCCGGCGGGATGGTCGGCCGGCAGCCACCCGGGGCGCCGGCCCCGCCGCAGATCCCCGCGGCCGGCACCAAGCCCGAGGACGTGAAGAAGTGGTGGGACGGGCTGACGCCCGAGCAGCGGCAGCGCTACCTCGCCGAGCATCCCGCCGAACTGGGCAACCTCAACGGTATCCCGGCCGAGGTCCGCGACAAGGTGAACCAGGCGGTGATGAACGACGACCTGAACCGCGTGCGAGAGGTCGCCGGCCGCAACGGGATATCCGAGGACGACGTGCTCAAGGATCCCGCCAGGTACGGGCTCACCGCCGAGGACGCGACCCGGTTCTACAACGCCCGGCGCACCAGCGAGGGCCTGGCGCACCAGCGTGGCGCCGATCCGGAGAACCCGCGGCCGGTGTTGCTGTGGGGCTATCAGCCGCTGGCCGACAACGGGCAGGGCCGGGCCGCGATCGCGATCGGCAATCCGGACAAGGCCCGCAACACCGCGGTGATCGTGCCGGGAACCGGCAGCAGTGTGCGTGACGGCTGGCTGGCCGACGGCCATGACGATGCCATCAAGCTCTACGAGCAGTCCTGGCTCGCGGATCCGGACGACCCGACGGCCGTCATCATGTGGATGGGGTACGACGCGCCGGACGGTTTCACCGATCCCCGGGTGGCCAATCCCGATCTGGCCCGCTACGGCGGCTCGCTGTTGGCCGCGGACGTCAACGGTCTGTCCGCGACCCACGAGGGCGCCTCCCACGTGACGGTGATCGGGCATTCCTACGGTTCCACCACGGTCGCCGACGCGTTCGCCGGCAGCGGGATGCGCGCCAACGACGCCGTCCTGATCGGCTCTCCCGGAACGGATTTGGCGAAGAGTGCAGCGGACTTCCATCTCGATGGCGGCAAGATGTACGTCGGTTCGGCGTCCACCGACCCGGTGAGCTGGATCGGCACACCGGGCGCCATCCCGGCCAATGTGCTCAATCAGCAACTCGGCTACCCGGTGGGCTTACAGGCCGGTCTGGGCGCCGACCCCGCCGGCGACGAGTTCGGGTCGGTGCGGTTCCGCGCCGAGGTGGCCGGCCATGGCGGCTGGAGCGTGCACGACCACTCGCACTACTACGACATGGGAAGCGAATCGCTGCGGGCCATGACCGATATCGCGAGCGGGAACGCCGACCGGTTGGCGGGCGATGGGCTGCTGGCCGACGCGCGCCGGCAGCCGCACATCACCACCCCCAGCCACGTCGAGTTGCCGTTCGGGATCGACATCCCGTTGCCGCACCTCGATTCCGACATCCCCGGTTCGCCGGCATTCATCGACCCCGAGGCGCAGCGTGCAGGAAGTTCGGTGACCACAGAGCATGAATACAAGTAGGGCCACGGCGACCATCGCCGCCATGTTGATGTTAGGAGGATGTGGGGTGAATGCCGGGCATCCCGACCCCGAGCGGCCGGCCGACCCGCTGACCGCCGACCAGTCCATCCAACAGGTGGTCGACGTCGGCAGGCAGTTGCGCAAAGTCGCCGGGTTGCAAGGAGTCTCGGGCGGTTTCTCGTTCGAGTCGTGTAACGACCAGGGCGAGCCGCCGTACCGCGGCAAGGTGGAGATGAGCTCGGTGCTGCCGGCCGGGGTGACGCCGGACGCCTACGCGCGCCGGGTCGCCGACGCCATGGTGGCCGCCGGCTGGACCGACGGGCCGCCGCCGGGGAAGAACCCGTACGGCACCGTCATCAACAAGGACGGCGTGATGGTGGTGATGGGACGCGCCCATGTGGACGGCCGGGTCGCCTACACGATCTTCGGGGAGTGCCGCGACACCACCGATCATCGTGATGACGGGGCCACCATCGGCCGCCCGATCACTGAGGAACTTCTCAGCGACGGCTGACTCTCGATAGGGCATCGCGACCGTGCGGCGGTCGCCGTTTCGGCATGCCGGAATTCGTCATCCGACCGGCGGACAAGTGATGTCGTCCGACCGGCGCACAAAAACGCTCCCGAGGCGTTAGGCTGACCCCAATTCTCTTGCATACGCAACAACACGTCTATCTCGGGGAGAAAGTAGTGAAGAGCACCCTCATCGTCGCCGGCCTGATCGGCGCCGCCTCCGCCGGCGGGTTCGCGTTCGCCGCGCCCGCCTCGGCGGCATGCGCGCCGTCGTTCACGTCGATCCCGTGCACGATCGTCACCAACGTGGCGTCCGCGCCGGTCGACGTCGCCAACGGGTTGGCCACCACCGCGCCGCAGCTGGTCGGCGTCGGCTGCCCGAAGGACGATGACGGCAACGCCACCGCGTGCGGCCTGCCCGCCGTGCCCGGCCAGCTCTTCACGGGTATCGCGACGCTGCCGGTCCAGGCGATCGCCGGTGCCGCCCAGATCGCCACCGCGCCGCAGACCATCGCGGGCAACCTGGCCGCGGCGCCGGGACAGCTGGCCGGTGGCCTGGCGGCCGCGCCGGGGCAGTTCGTCCGCGCCATCACGCACGGCGGGACCGACCCCGAGTCGTAGCAGTACTTTCGCGCCACCCGAAGAGCCCGGAGACACCCGATGTCTCCGGGCTCTTCGCTTTGTACCGCGAGTCGTTTCCCCGTCGATGTATTTGACTTCGCAAAAGGGTGGCGACGAATTTAATTGAATATGCAAGAAAGCGAGAGGGTGTCATTCCCGCAAACTTGCAGCTCCGTCAGGGTCTCCGGCATGACGACATGTCAGTGCGTAGATCGGCTGATCTCGCCGGGGTGCGCAGCGATCAAAACAAACTCACAGGAAAAGCCTAGAGGCGCTACGCTGTGCGTATTCCAATTGCGCATTGGCGATCCCGTCAACTTCCTCTAGGAGCAGCAGTGAAGAGCATCTTCGTCATCGCCGCATTGATCGGCGCCGCCATCCTCGGCGGATTCACCGTCGCGGCGCCCGCGCAGGCCTCGTGTGCACCGGGATTCACGTCGATCCCGTGCACCATCGTGGACAACGTCGTGCAGGCGCCGCAGCAGATCGCCGACGGGCTGGCGGTGGCTCCCGGGAACCTGGCCGGGCAGGGCTGCGCGCAGCCGAACAAGCCGGCTAAGCAGGACAGCACCTGTGGTCTGGTGGGCGCCCCGCAGCAGCTGCTGGCGGGAACGGGCTGCCCGCCTGCTGAAGACGGCAGCCGGGTTGACCAGTGTGGTCTGCCGGCGGTGCCCGGACAAGCCCTCGCTGGTGCCGTCCAGATTGTCACTGCGCCGCAGACCATCGCCGGCAACCTCGCGGCCGCCCCGGGGCAGCTCGCCGGTGGTCTGGCGGCCGCGCCAGGTCAGTTCGTCCGGGCAATCATGAACGGCGGTAAGGACCCTCTGACACCCTAGGTTTGTCGTTGCACCACAGAGCCCGGAGACGGTCACCGTCTCCGGGCTCTGTGCGTTCGGCTCAGCGGTAGTTGACGAACTGCAGGGCGACGTCCAGGTCGGCGCCCTTGAGCAGCGCGATGACCGCCTGCAGGTCGTCGCGCTTCTTGGAGCTGACGCGGATCTCGTCGCCCTGGATCTGGGCCTTGACGCCCTTGGGGCCTTCGTCGCGGATGATCTTGGTGATCTTCTTGGCCTGCTCGCTGGTGATGCCCTGCTTGAGCGTGCCCGTCACCTTGTAGGTCTTGCCCGACGGTTGCGGCTCGCCCGCCTCGAATGCCTTCATCGAGATGTCGCGGCGGACCAGCTTCTCGATGAACACGTCGATGGCGGCCTTCACCCGCTCCTCGGTGGAGCTGACGATCTCGACGGCTTCCTCGCCTTTCCACGCGATCGTGGTGTCGGTACCGCGGAAGTCGAATCGGGTCGCCAACTCCTTGGCGGCCTGGTTGAGCGCGTTGTCGACCTCTTGGCGATCGAACTTGCTGACGATGTCAAAGCTGGAATCCGCCATTGGATCCTCCCTCTCCGTGTTGTCTCGGCGTGGGCCGTTTTCGTCTTCGGTACATCCTCGTTGTAGTCTTCTCCTCGCACCAAACCGGAGTCCGGTGAGTGCGACACCCGGCAGGTTGCCCGAGCGGCCAATGGGAGCGGACTGTAAATCCGTCGGCTAACGCCTACACAGGTTCGAATCCTGTACCTGCCACGCTGGTCAGGCCCCCTCCGCCGAGGGGGCCTGACGCATTTGTGGGCGTGGTCGGTCTCGAGCTGCGACCGGACGTGCCGATGCGCTCAAGTCAGCGGTCGGCATCCACGCGCCACGAGAGCAGCCGGCGCAGCAACGCGTCTTTCTTGTAATGGTGGCCGCTCATGCGGTGCAGGATGTCATCCAGTAGCGCCAGGGCGTCGTCGATGTGCGGGCCCTTGTTCAGCATCACGCATTCGGCGCGTTCACCCATGGCGGCATCACTGATCTCCGCGCGTGAGGGCAACCCCGTGGCGGCCAGCTGCTCCAGGACTTGGGTGGCCCAGATGACGGGCAGATGTGCGGCCTCACACAGCCACAGGATCTCTTCTTGCAGTTCGGCCAGGCGCTCGTAGCCCACCTCGACCGCCAGGTCGCCCCGGGCGATCATCACGCCGAGACGGGGCCGTCGCATCGCCGTGAGCAGAAGCTGCGGCAGGCGTTCGAAGGCCCTGCGTGTTTCGATTTTGAGCACGATGCCGATCCGTTCCCCGCCCGGGCGATCCAACAACTCGTGCAGCGTGAGCACGTCGGCGGGATCCTGCACGAACGACATCTCGACGAGATCGGCGATCTGTACGACGGTTTCGAGGTCGGCGATGTCCTTGTCGGTCAGCGCCGGCACCGGCAGGGCGGTGTCGGGGACGTTGATCCCTTTGCCGGCCCGCAGTTTTGAACCCGCCGTGGACGCGTGATCGATGCGCACCGTCAACTCGCCGGCCTGCACGTCGACGATCTGCCCGCTGATCCGGCCGTCGTCGAAGTGGATGGCCTCACCGGCGCGGGCGTTGTCGAACACTTCCGGCAAAGTGCAGCCGATCCGCGGCATGCCGACGGTGTTCACCGGGGCCGGCGAGCAATCACGGGTGACTTTGAGCACGTCGCCGCGGCGCACAGTCAGGCTCTGTTCGAGTTCGGGCAGGGGACCCACCCGCGCGGGGTCGTCGTCGCCGTGCACGGTCAGCTCGGTGCCGGTCAGCAGATAGGTCGTCTTGTCCGTCGTGGCGATCAGTCCGCCTTCGCGGTCGGCGTCGGCGATCAGGGTGAGGCGGCGCTTCGCGCCGCGCGCGTCGTGCAGGGTGAGCACGTCGCCCGCTTTCCTGCGGCTGAGCCAGGGTGCGGGTACCGGGATGGTCGGGCCCGGCGGTGTGGCCGGACCGGCCGGTTCCGCAGCGGACGACAGGCGGGCCCGGGCCGGGGCGAGCACACGGCCGAGAGCGTCGCGCTGCGGCCGGAGTTTCACGCAGCGCGGTCCCGGCTGAAGCGGACCGGTGCGGAGTTTGGGCCCGGCGAGATCCATCGCGATACGACAGTCCCGGTCGAGGTCGCGAGCCGCTTGCCGGACATGACGGGCCATCGCGGACCAGGCGGCGGCATCGTCGTGGGCACAGTTGATCCGCGCGATGTTCATCCCGCCCGCGATCAGCCGGCGCGTCAGGTCCGGGTCGGTGGCCGCCGATGACGGCAGCGTCACCATGATCCGGACCTCACGTCGTTCCGGGGTGGGGCCGAGCAGCTGTACCGATCGGGAGCGCAACAGTTGTCGGCCCTCCCCGGCGCTGATAGCGGCGGGAGCGGGTGGTTGCCACGCCTTTCCCAGCATAGCCGCGACGGCGCACCGCACGAGCCTCAACGTGGCCTGCACGTGGGATTCGCTGCGGCCCAGGGAAGACAGACCGAATGCGGCGAGGCGCCGTTGCAAAGATCGCAGGTCGGCTTGCCTCAGCGCCCAATAGTGGACGGTATTGCGCGCGCTCGACCGATAATCCGCGGTCACCTGCGACAGCAGTACATGCCATTGCGTCTCGGCTGAATCCAGGTGGCCGAGCAGATCGTCGAGGCGCCCGAGCAGTCGCACGAGCTCGCGATCGGTCGATACGTCGTCATGGTTGCGACGGCTGTCGTCGAACACCGCGGACATGATGGGCTCCTTGCCTGAAGTCCTGTCGCCGAAGGAGATTCGTCGTGACCGACGATCGGCGACGGTGATCGCGAATCCGGTCAGCCGGCTGTCCGGGCGTGGCGCTCGCGGTGGATGCGGTCGTTGACGATGTGCTCGACGAGGATCGGCACGAAGGTCTGGATCCGAGCGTCGTCGAACTGCGCGGCGGCCTCCTGGCACCAGCCCAGAATTTCGGCCTCGTTGCGGCCCTCGTGCTCGGCGAGTTTCCTGGCGACCTCGGCGACCGACCGTGCCACTGCCGCGTCAGCCCCGGTGGTGCCCCGCCGCGGCACCGCGTCAAGGGCGAGGAAGGCGGCTTCTTGGGCGGTATCGGGTGGTATCACCCGCAGCGTCAGATGATGCCCGTCCTCGCCGATGATGATCAGGTTCTCGGGGTCGTCACCGCTGAGCCCGAGCAGGTGGACGGTGCGCCCGCGGGCCGTGAGTTCGGCCGCGGCGTCGGTCCACCGGCTCCTGCCGTAGCCCACCAGCGCGACCGGGCCGAGCCGGTCCTGCACTGCGGCGAGAAGCTGGGGCAGTTCGTCGGCCAAGCGGTAGGACCGCGGCCACCAGGCACCGTCCACGTGCTCACCGGAAGCCCGGCTGCCGGACATTCTCAGGCGGTTCTCGTAGGGCGTGTTGTAGTCGAGTTGTGCAGGTACAGTTCCGTACTGGTGTTTCGACAAAGTCTCGGCCTTTCGCTGATGAGTCGAAATGCGGGTTGTGCCATGGCTGGGAACGGCAGATCATGACCGGAATACGACTGTGGTGCAGCATGTTGAGTGCAGTACTTCCCAACACGGCGGCGGCGAGACCGGAGTGGTGTCGGGTCCCAACGACAACGAGCTGCGCATCCTGACAGTGGTCGAGCAGAGCACGTGCCGGTTTACCCTCCTCGAACACCCGGACAACCTGAGCTTTAGGGTATTTCGCCGTCCAGGGACCAACACGGTCATCGAGGATCGCGCGTTCGGCAGCGGCGGCTTTGTCGCCGTCGAATGGCCCCGGGGCGAGCATCTCGAGGCGCCTTGGCGGGAGTGCGGAGCACGCTCGCACGGCCCGCACCGGTGCACCGAACCGGTCGGCGTAGTCGAAGGCCGCCGCCATCGCCGCTGTGCCGGCCAGCGTCGGATCCACCCCCACGACAACGGGCGCGTCGCTGGGAGCGTGCACGCCGCGCCACGCGACGACTGGGCACGCCGCGTGCATTGCGACGTTCAATGAAGTGGACCCGATCAAGAGTGCTGCCGCTGGGCTCACGTCGTCGCAGCCGACCACGGCCAGCGCGGCGTCCCGGCTGCTCCGGATCACGGCCGAATCCGCGGAGTCGGTCGTGATTTCTTCGGTTATCTCGACCGCGGGAAATTCTTTGCGCACGGCATCATTGGCGCTCTTCAAGATGTGATGGGCCGCGTCAACCTGGCTGCTGGCGGCTGCTGCGTGCATGGCGATGACTGCCGCATCGGCAATGAAGTGCCCTACCGTTATCAGTGAGTGCACCAGATGAAGGCGTGTGCCGGTCCTGGCGGCCACCGCCGCAGCCCACACCGCTGCGTGCAGGCTGTCAGCCGAACCGTCGATTGCTACGACAATCGCGCGCTGCGTTGTACTTTTGGCCACGCCCGCAACGCTACGAATGGATGTGTCCGAGCGACAGGGCCGAAAGTCTCTATTGCGCACGGCTTTCAGATTCGACTGTTCGGTTCCGTGCGGTCACGATGCACAACTGCTCAAAGTGCCCGCGGTCGGACAGGTCCATCGGACCGCGGCGGGATCAGCCTGACATGGGAAGCGGTGACCACCGCTTCCGTCACTTGTGCGGGCTTCGCGCTATCGAACCGATCCATCGATCGAGAAGGCGTCGAAAGCGGCGACTATTTGCTCTGGAGTGGCTTCCGGGTGGTCGCGAGCGACGACATCGATCGCATGCCACGTTCCCGGTCCAATCTCGGACGTGCGAGGAGGCCGGCGCCCGGAGGTGACCGCCTCAGCGAGAAGTTCTCGGAAGATCGACCTCGAGCTCGACGCATGCGTGGACACATCCCCGACGGTACAAAGCGTTGGTTACGCGCAAACGACGCGCGTGTTCCCATTTGTCATTCGTATGCGCCATGGCCCCCAATGGCAGGGCAGCTCACGTCGGATTGCGAGGCGTCGGAAGTGACCTGCATCGGCACGACTAGTCGTGCCGGGATTCCGCCGAGATCAGCTTGTCAGCTCAGGAGGCGGCCACGGCTACAGAATGCGCCAGTTCTGACCGCGCATGCCGTTCGACGAATAACGGCACGAAGTCGCGGATAGGTTTCGCGTCGAATCTGGCGTAGGCACGCCGAACCGCCGCGTGCACGTCTTCGGCAGGCAGGTGGGCGAACTCACTGGCCAGGCGCTCCTGAACCTGATTGATGAGCGTCACTTCGGTTGCGGTGGCCATGTTTACCAGCATGATCACGCCTCGCTCGCGGGTCAAGTCTTGACGGCGACTTCGCGTGCGGATCTCATTCGCCGGTGCGAGCATGTTCGGGATGATCTACGAGAACGCGGAGGATGGTGACATCGCGCAGGCACGCTTGCTGCTGGCCGCCCTATGGGAGCAGGTCGAAGAAATCTCGCGCAAGATCGAGGCAGCGGAGGGCCGGATCGAAAGGGCGCACGGCGGTCCGCACATGCGCCATCACCGCAGCCGCGCTGCACAACTGCGCCACGAGTTGTATCAAGCGCACCACATGATCGACCGGCTCGGCCGCCGGTTTCCGCAAGCTCGAACCGAATTCTCGGCGGGCGTGCACCTGGCACCCGGCTCGCGTTCGTGAGCCGCGCGTCAGCATGGCTTCCTGCGCATTCACCAACCCGTGCCGATGGCGAGTTGCGTTGAACAACCCGTCGGGCTGCGGGGTAATTTGCAGTGGCAAAAAAAGAGTGGCACTAACGAGATTGATGCGCCGGACTTTCCGATAACCGAAATGCCTGAACATATTCCGCGGGCTCACAGGCGAGAATATCCTATGTAGTTATCGACCGCGTGGTCGTCGAATCCAAGGAGGTTCGTCGTGCAAGTACAACAGCGCTTCCTTCTGGCCGGATTAGTTCCCTTAGTTTTCAATGGCATCGGTGTTTTGGCGGCACCGCAGGCTTCGGCCGACTGCACCAGTGCTGGGTACGCGACGGTTTGCGCACAGGGTGATGTTCGTGGCGGCGGACCGACTCCGCCGTCGGTGGCTTATCCCTCTTATTGTGCGGACACCTGGTATTGCGATGACGATTGGGGCATGGATGTGATCTGGGATCCAGGAATCGATATAGGTGGGCCCGGCCTACCCGGTCGTCCGGGCGGAATCGGCCCTCGACGCTGACCATAACGAACCAGTGCTTGACACGTTCAATCGGAAAAGGAGCTCAATCATGCGCATTCGTGACCTTATTGGTGCGACCCTGATGACCGTGCCGATGGTCATCGGTAGTTCCGCGGTCGCCGCTGCGGATCCGCCGAACTGCACCGCAGCGGATCTGGCGGGTGTGATGTCGGGTGTATCGGCCGGAACCTCGGCTTATCTGTTCACGCATCCGGACGTAAACGCGTTCTTCACTGGTCTCAAAGGCAAGAATCGGGACGACATGCGGACCGCCATCATGGCCTACTTTGATGCGAACCCCCAAGTGAGTAACGAACTCAGGGCCATCAGGCAACCCGCGGCAGATTTCCGGGATCGCTGCAACGCCCCGGTCCCCGACACGCCGATGGGCTGACGGCTATGCACACCTGATCAGTTGCTCAGCCAGATCGATGGTTGTGCCGGCAGTCGTTCATCGGCTCCTACGTGACCCGCACCAGGGAGGGCGGTCAATCCGACGTGCTGTTTTCCTACGTCGTTTCCACACAATCCGTCTGACAAGAGTCGGAGCCCCAGGGCAACACCGGCAGAAACCAGTCCTGGCATCTTTACCGAATCTTGAGGTGACGCTGAGCGTGGTCATACCGGCCCCGGCCAGGCTGGGATCAGCGCGGTGACGGCGCCTGGATCGGGCGCGCGCCGCGATCGACCCGAAAGGAAGCCTCGTGAAGAGAACTGTGCTGGCCGGCACGGCCGCGGTGGCGGCGGCGATCACGCTCGCCGCGTGTAACAACTCCACGTCCGCACCGTCGTCGGCCGCGACCTCCCCGTCATCGGCCGCGACGTCGCCCTCGGCCACATCCACCTCGGCGGCCCCGTCGGCCGCCGCGCACAACCACGCCGACGTGATGTTCGCGCAGATGATGATCCCGCACCACCAGCAGGCGATCGAGATGAGCGACATGATCCTGGGCAAGCAGGGCATCGACCCGAAGGTGACGGATCTGGCCACCAAGATCAAGGCGGCGCAGGGCCCCGAGATCGATCAGATGAAGGGCTGGCTGTCCCAGTGGGGCACCCCGGGCATGGCGCCCTCGTCGTCCATGCCGGGCATGGACATGCCAGGTATGGGCATGCCCGGCATGCACGGCGGTGAGGGCATGATGTCGGAGCAAGATATGGCCGCGCTGCAGAACGCCCAGGGCGTCGCCGCGAGCAAGCTGTTCCTGACGCAGATGATCGCGCATCACCAGGGAGCGATCACGATGGCCGAGACCGAGATTCGGACCGGCCAGTTCCCGGACGCGGTCGCGCTGGCCAACAACATCAAGACCAGCCAGCAGAGCGAGATCGAGACGATGAGGCCGATCCTGGCGACGTTGTAGTGGCTAGGCGGTCGGACCGGCGATGGGCACGACCAGGGTGAACGTCGCGCCGTGCCCCGGTCCGGCACTGGCCGCCGTGAGCTCGCCATGGTGCGCCTCGGCGAAAGCCTTCGAGATGGCCAGGCCGATACCCGCACCGCCGTGCCGTCGGTCGCGGGCGGCGTCGACGCGGTAGAACCGCTCGAAGATGTGCGGCAGGTGTTCGGCCGGGATGCCGTCGCCGTTGTCGGACAGCGTCACCGTGAGGTTGCGCTGGTCGGCGGTGACCCGCACGTGTACCCGGCCACCGGCCGGCGTGTGCCGCAGGGCGTTGTCCAACAGATTCTGCAGCACCTGACCGATCCGCTGCGGATCCCACCGAACCTGCGGCAGTTCGGCGGGCAGCTCACTGGTCAGCGCAACGGACTTCGCGGCATAGCCGCCGGCGGCCGCCGCCACCGCGTCGCGCACCACCGGAGCCGCGGCGCCGAGCTGCAGGTCGAGCGACGCGCCGCCCTCCTCGGCGCGCGCCAACGCCGCGAAATCCTGCGAGAAGCGCACCAGGCGGTCCGCCTGGCCGCGCAGCATGGACATCGTCTCGGCGTCCATCACCCGCACACCGTCCTCGACGGCCTGCAGATAGACCTCCAAAACCGATACCGGTGTACGGATTTCGTGGGCCAGATCGCTGAACATCCGTTGCCGGGTGAGCTCCACGCTGCCCAGCCGCTGGGCCATCTGGTTGAAAGCGGCGGCCAGACTGTCGAAGTCCGTTCCCAGGCCGGCCGGCGCGACGCGAATATCGTAGTGGCCCGCGGCCAACGCGCTGGCGGCCGCCGACACCTCGGACACCGAATGCTGTAGCCGGCGACTGAAATAGGCGCTCACCACCAGCGCGGCCAGGGCGGCGACCGCCACCGCCACCGCGGTCGACAGTGCGGTGGCATAGCGGTAGGCCTGCTCGGCGTGGAACTGCTCGTCGGACCCGTGGCCGACACCGGCTCGGCGCAGATGCTCACGGAACAGCGGCGGACCGACCACCGCGGCGACGACCAACGTCGTCATCCCGCCGGCCAGCAACACCAGGGCCTGCGCGCCCAGAAGCCGCGCGCCCAGACCGAATCTCGGTCGCCGCCAGCCGAAAGCGCTGCGCTGCACCGTCGTCGAGGAAGTCATGCGCCCGTACCCATGCGGTATCCGACGCCCCGCACCGTCTGGACAAAACGGGAATTGGCCGCGTCGTCGCCGAGCTTGCGGCGCAGTTGACCGATGTGGACGTCGACGAGGTGGTCGTTGCCCACCCACGAATCACCCCACACCGCCTGCAGGATCTGGCCGCGGGAGAACACCACACCCGGTCGTGCGGACAGGGTGGCCAGAATGTCGAACTGGGTGCGGGTCAACGAGATCGACACGTCGTTCAGCGTCACCTCGCGGCGGTCGATATCGATGGACAGCGGCCCGAACACCCGCGGGGGAGCGGATTCCGGCGGCCCGGGACGGCGCAGATCGGCCAGTGCCGACACGGTGCGGGGCCGCCGCAGCATGGCCCGGATGCGCGCCACCAACTCCCGCGGATTGAAGGGTTTGGTGACGTAGTCGTCGGCGCCGACCGAAAGACCCACGATGGTGTCCGTCTCGGAATCACGAGCGGTGAGCATGACCACGTAGGCGTCGGAGAACACCCGCAGTTGCCGGCACACCTCGACACCGTCGATACCCGGCAGGCCCAGGTCGAGCACCACCACGTCGGGATCGACTTCCCGAGCCAGCACCACCGCGTCGGACCCGGTGTGACACACCGTGACCTCAAACTGTTCGCGCTCAAGGTAACTGCCCACCACGTTGGCCAGGCCCACCTCGTCGTCGACCACCAGAGCGCGAAATCCCGAACCGGGTCCGGCGGGTGCTGTCGCGTTGTCCATGCACGTATGGTGCCGCCTACCTGCGGCCGATGGGCACACCGGGCCGACTTTGACCGAATCTTCATCAAAGCAATACCGATTTCGCCGGTGAACCCGCTCATCGTGGCAGATGGTGAAGGGGGTGTCGATGAGCGGGGAAGCGGCCCTGACGCGGCGCGGGTTTCTGGCGGCCACCGCACTCGGGGGGCTCGCGCTGGCCGGATGCGGTCGACGAGTCGACGCCGGCCGTGTTGCAGCATCGACGCCTGCCGATGCGATCGCTGCGGCCGAAGCGGCCCGCCCGCACACGGGGCGCACGGTGGAGATGAGGCTGACCGCCGGATCGGCGGCCTTGGACCTCGGCGGCACCAGGGCGCAGGCCTATGCCTACAACCAGATGCTGCCGGGGCCGTTGATCCGGGCCGATGTCGGCGACGAACTGGCGGTCACGCTGGTCAACGGTCTACCGCAGGCGTCGTCGGTGCATTGGCACGGGTTGGCGTTGCGCAACGACATGGACGGCGCGGCACCGGCCACGCCGGATGTCGCGCCGGGGGCGGAGTTCACCTACCGCTTCACCGCACCACATCCGGGTACCTACTGGGCGCATCCGCACACCGATCTGCATGCCGACCAGGGTTTGTATCTGCCGGTGATCATCGACGATCCGCGCGAACCCGGTGCCTACGACGCGGAATGGATCGTGATACTCGACGACTGGACCGCCGGAATCGGCAGCAGCCCGCAACAACTGTTCGACGGGCTGCAGGCGATGGGTATGGGCGGGCACGCGATGGGTGGCATGCCGGGCATGGGATCGGGTCCGGCGGTGCCCGGGGTCGGTGGTGTCGGCACCAGCGACCTGCTGGGGGGCGACGCGGGTGATATCAGCTACCCGACCTATGTCATCAACGGCCGGGTCCCGGCGGCGCCCGCCACGTTCGCGGCGAAACCCGGTCAGCGACTCCGGATCCGATTCATCAACGCGGGCTCCGACACCGCGTTTCGGGTGGCCCTGGCCGAGCACACGATGACCGTGACCCACACCGACGGATTCCCGGTGGTGCCGACCGACGTGGACGCACTGCTGCTGGGCATGGGGGAACGCTACGACGTGGTGGTCACCGCGGGCGACGGTGTGTTTCCGTTGGTGGCCTCGGCCGAGGGCAAGAATGCGTACGCCCGAGCGGTGCTGTCCACGGCCGCCGGTACCGCACCCGCAGCGGATTACGTGCCTGCCGAGTTACGCGGCCGGGTCGGCACGGTGGCCACGTTCGCCGCCGCACCCGAGGCGGTGCTGTCGGCCGGACGTGCCGACACCACGCTGACCGCTCGGCTGGCCGGCGCCATGATGAGCTACGACTGGACCATCAACGGCCGTCCCTACGGACAGATGGAGCCGCTGCGGGTTCAGCAGGGCCGCACCGTCGACCTCGTCTTCGTCAACGACACCACGATGTGGCACCCGATGCACCTGCACGGACACACATTCGAGGTGCTGACCGCCGACGGACGGCCCGGCCCGCGTAAAGACACCCTGATCGTGTTGCCCCGGCAGAGGATCGGCGTACGGCTCGTCACCGACAATCCCGGTATCTGGATGTTGCACTGCCATAACACGTATCACCAAGCGGCCGGGATGATGACCACCCTCGATTACGTCGCCGGGTGACGGCGCGTGGTGGTCTTCGGCTGCGACGCTCACGTCGGTCCGCCTGCAAGAGCACCCGGCGCGGTAAACTCCGTCCCGACAATCGGAGGGTGTGGCCAGTGGGTGTGCGAGGTTTCGGGGATCTGGAAGCCGTCGTGATGGACAGGATCTGGAATCGCGACCCCGACACCGTCACGGTGCGTGACATCTTCGAAGAGCTCGCCGCGGAACGGCAAATCGCGTACACCACCGTGATGTCGACGATGGACAACCTGCATACCAAGGGCTGGCTGGAACGCGAACGCGACGGCCGTGCCTACCGGTACTGGGCGATCATGACGCGTGAAGAACACACCGCCCGACTGATGCGGGAGGCCCTCGACGACGGTGGCCGGTCCGAATTGGTGCTGAGTTACTTCGTCGAACAGATCGGGCCGACGGCGTCGGACAGCCTGCGCGATGCGTTACGCCGGATGAGTCGCCGAACCAGCAGGGCCAAGAAGCGGTGACCGCGCTGGCCGGGTTGGCCGTTTACAACGGCGCGCTGCTCGTCCTGGGGCCGGCGGTGCTGACCCGGATGACGCGTAGTGGCCACGCTCCCCGCACCGCGGTCGCACTGTGGCTCACCGCGATCGTCAGCGCGGTGGGCACCACGCTGCTGATCGCGACCTTTCTCGTGGTGGACGTGATCGCCCATTGGGGAGAGCCCGGAGCGTTCGTGGCATCGTGTTTGGAATTGCTGTGCGACTTGGCTTCTGGGGCTGCCGGTCCGGTACCCCAGTTCGCCGTGCTGGCCGTCGCGCTGGTCGCCGTGGCGACCACCGTCGTGCTGGGCGTGCGATTGATCCGCACCATCACCAGGCTGCGCGACCACGCCCACGATCATGGCGAGGCGATCCGGATGGTCGGTCAACCGATGCACGGCGGCGACGTGTACGTCGTGAAGTCCGGGGAAAGGGCCGCCTATTGTGTGGCGGGTCGGCCGTCGACCATCGTCGTCACCAGCTCCGCTGTCGCCGCACTCGGTGAACGGGAACTGGGTGCGGTTCTCGCCCACGAACGCGCGCACCTGGCCGGCCACCACCAGAGCATCGTGACCGTCCTGCGTGGGCTGGCCGCCGTCGCCCCGCGGATCAGACTGCTCACCCGCGGCGCCGAGGAGGTGGCACGGCTGCTGGAAATGTGCGCCGACGACGCTGCGGTGCGCCGCTACGGCGAACACGCGCTGTTGGACGGCCTGCTGGCGCTCGTCGGTGCCGCACCCGCGCACGCGCTCGGTGCTGCCGACGTCGCGGTGCTTCGTCGCGCACAGCGTCTGGCCGAGCCGGCGACCAAGGGGCCCGCCTGGCGACCCAGATCATGCTGGCCGGCGTGGGCACCGTCATCGCGGTGGGTCCGCCCGCAGTGCTCGGTCTTGCCCTGTCCGGTTTCTGGCCGTGTCTGGGTTGAGCGGCTGTACCTGGCCCCGGTGGGTGACCGGAACATCCGGCTGCAGAGGCCTTTTCACGTCTCGATGATGCGCGTGACATAGGGGGTCATTCCGCTCGTCCGAACCGGCGACACCTTCACCGGGACGCCGGTCTGCTGCGCTTCCAGCATCTGTCCAGCACCGAGGTAGATCGCCTCGTGTTGCCCTCCGCCCGGTCCCCAGAACAGAAGGTCGCCGCGCTTGGCCTGCGACGGCGCCACTTTGCGGCCCGCGTCGTACTGATCGCCGGAGTACCGCGGCAACAGGATGCCGACGCCGGCAAAGGCGTAACGGGCCAGACCCGAGCAATCGAACCCCACCGTCCCGGCACCGGAATCGATCCCGCGGCTGGGGCCGGTCAAGCTGCCGCCGCCCCAGGAATAGGGCACCCCGATCTGCGACCCGGCGCGCCGGATGACGTACTCGACCGCCTGCCGGCCGTAGACGCGGTTGCCGAGCAACGCCGGCGCCGCGTTCTCCGCCGGGCCCAAGATGCCCAGACTGCCCAAGAACTTGCGCCCGAGATCCATCGTCGTCTGCGCCGCCATGGCGCTGGCTTGTAGCGAGGCGTTGGCGATGGCCAACGGATCTCCCGGGGCCCCTGCGCTGAGCAGGCTTGGCAGGGTGGGATCCCAGGCGCCGTTGGGTTGGCTGCGAGCCGGTCCGGCGGGAGCGAGGAGGACCGAGGCCAGCGCGGCACCACCCAGGGCCAACGCACGCCGCCGACCCACACCGGGCGCAGTGGCACGGCCGGTGTGCACTTGCGCAAAAGTCCTCACGTCACGATCCCCTTTTGGTGGTCGCACAGGGCCGCCACACATCGTTGCGGTGCTTGCGGACAGCGATCCCACTCCATCGCACTACGTTTCGATCAAATACGTAGTCACGCCGTACAACAAGAGTCACGCTACACCACATTGGCAACATTGGTAACATGCCCAGCAAATATCACGTGTGTAATTCGTTGTCGGAGTTCGTGACTCAACGTCGATGCACCGTGTGTGACCCTGGGGGCGATTGGCCGGAGGTCCGAAACCGGTGTGGATGACCGGGCCTATCTACGTAACAGTTCAGTATTTGCCCGTATGCGTGAATGGCGCTCCACGGGAACGCTTCTCGTTGCTGCTAGATCTCCTATTTGTAGAAGTACTATTTCTGACAGTAGAACAACGTCGGAAAGGAGGCCGGTGCGCGGTACCCGAGGTCGCCGGTTGTGGTGGATCGGTGCCGCGGTCGCGTCGACCGCGGCACTCGTCGCCGTACTGGTCGGCGTGCTGACCCGCACCGCGCCATCGGAAGCGCAGGCGGATGCCAAGGCGGCGCGGGACCGGTGCGTGACCGATGTGCGCGCGAGGTTGCCCGCCTCGTCGAAGCCGTCGATCTCGATCGACAACGCCGTCTCGGACGCACTGGATCCCGACGTCAAGGACCTCTTCCCGCTCATGCTCGACGAACCGCTCAAAGGTGTCGAACATTCCCGGATCACGGTGTGGGCGGTGACGGGCGTGGTGGAGACGGTCACCGAGGCCGGCACCACGATTCGCGGGCCCTTCGAATGCCGGGCCTATCGCGTCGACGGCAGCACGGTGGACACGCTCGTCCTGCTCGACCACGGGCATTGACACGATCGAACGACCACTGCGTGCCCGACTGGCCGCAACCTCGCTCAGCGGTCGAGGATCACGCGGGTGCTGGCCTCCGGGCTCAGGTCGATGCGACGCAACAACTGGGCGTTGAGCGCGACCACGACCGTGGACAACGACATCAGGATGGCCCCGACCGACATGGGCAGCACGAATCCGATCGGAGCCAGGACGCCGGCGGCCAGCGGCACCGAGATCAGGTTGTAACCGGCACCCCACCACAGGTTCTGCTTCATCTTCCGGTAGCTGGCACGGGAAAGCTCGATCACCGATAGCACCGACCGCGGGTCCGAGCTGGCCAGGATGACCCCGGCCGAGGCGATCGCGACGTCCGTTCCGGCACCGATGGCGATGCCGACGTCGGCTTGGGCCAGTGCCGGTGCGTCGTTGACGCCGTCACCCACCATGGCCACCTTCTTGCCCTCATGCTGCAGACTGGCGACCTTCGCCGCCTTGTCTTCGGGTCGCACACCGGCGAACACCCGGTCGATCTGCAACTCCGTTCCGACCGCGTGGGCTACCGCCTCGGCGTCCCCGGTGATCATCACGACCTCGACGCCCAGCTTGTGCAGGGCCTCGACGGTTTGGCGGGACTCGGGCCGCACCTCGTCGGCCAGCCGGAGGCCGCCGATGACACCGCCGTCGCGCACGACGTGCAGGATGATTGCTCCCTCGGTACGCCACGCAGCGGCGGCACCGACTTCGTCGGCTCCGACCTCCGCGAGCAGCCGTGGGCCGCCCACTCGCACCTCGTGGCCGTCCACGGTCGCGGTGACTCCGACCGCCGGTGAGGACGTGAAGCCGCTCGGGCGGGGGATTGTCAGGCCGCGTTCCTGCGCGGCGCGCACGATGGCACGCGCCAGCGGATGTTCGCTGTCCGATTCGGCGGCGGCCGCCGCCGCGAGCACCGCATCACCGTCTCCGTCGCCGACGGGTTCGACCGCCGTCACGGTCGGCTCGCCCTTGGTGAGCGTGCCGGTCTTGTCGAACAACACGGTGTCGACCGTGCGCATGCTCTCCAGCGCGAGTCGATCCTTGATCAGCACACCGCCGCGGGCCGCCCGCTCGGTCGCGATCGAAACCACCAGCGGGATCGCCAGACCCAAGGCATGCGGGCACGCGATCACCAACACGGTGATGGCCCGCACGACCGCGGCATCGGGATGGCCGCCGAGCGTCCACACCATGGCCGTGACGGCGGCTGTGGCCAGGGCGAACCAGAACAGCCAGCCCGCCGCGCGGTCGGCCAGGCGCTGGGCGCGTGACGAGGAGTTCTGTGCCTCGGTCACCAGCCGCTGAATACCGGCAAGGGTGGTGTCGTCGCCGGTGGCCGTTATCCGGACCCGCAAACCGGAATCGGTCGCGACCGTTCCTGCGGTCACGTCGTCACCGGTTTCCTTGGATACCGGCCGTGATTCCCCGGTCACCATCGACTCGTCCATGTCGGCACGGCCGTCGACGATCACGCCGTCGGCAGGCACGCTGCCGCCGGGTCGGACTATGACGACGTCACCCACCTGCAGCTCGGAGACGGCCACGGTGACCGTGCTGGCGCCATCGATCTTCTCGGCTTCGTCGGGCAGCAGTGCGGCCAGCGAGTCCAGCGCGGACGTCGTCTGGGCCAGCGAGCGCATCTCGATCCAATGCCCCAGCAGCATGATCGCGATGAGCAGCGCCAATTCCCACCAGAACTCCAGTTCAGGGTGCAACAGGCCCAGACTGGCACCCCACGACGCCACGAAAGCGACCGTGATCGCCAGCCCGATGAGCAGCATCATCCCCGGTGTGCGAGAACGAATTTCGCTGATCGCGCCGGTCAGAAAGGGGCGCCCGCCGACGGCATACATGACCGTGCCCAGCACCGGGGCGACCCAGCGGGCGCCGGGGAAGTCCGGCACCTGATATCCGACGAGCATCGCGAACATCGTGGAAAAAGCCACGACGGGGATGGCGATGGCCAGGTTGACCCAGAACAACTTTCGGAATTGCGCGACGTGATCGCCGCCGTGTCCGGCATGACCGCCGTGGCCGGCATGAGCACCCGATGTGGATTGCGGGTGGTGGTCGGTGTCGACGGCGTGGTGGCCATCGTGGGAATGGGCCATGGTCACACCTCGATCGACGTGCTCATGGCACCCGCACCGCCGAATAGCCGGCCTCGTCCACCGCCGCCAGAACTTCCGCGTCGTCGATCTCGGTGCGGGCGGACACGGTCAGCTTGCCGGTTTTGGCGCTGATCTCGACGTTCTGCACGCCGGCAAGCCGGCCCACCTCGTCGCGGACCGACGCTTCGCAGTGACCACACGACATTCCGGTGATGTGGTATTCGCTCGTGACCATGTGAGGCTCCTTTCTCGATACCCCTCGGGGGTACCCATGATCACCATATACCCGGGTGGGGTATCGGTAAAGGGCCCGCTCCATCCGAACGCGTCACACTCTACGTATCAAGTACGTAGTTGGGGCACCGTCCGGGTGTTGAGCGCGGTGGGCGCCGCCCGTGCGGGTTTGCCGGGCGTGCTGGGCCACTGGCTATCCGACTGGGTCGGTGGTCGCGTCGGGGGCGACCGGCTCGCCGCCTGGGGTGCTGAGTATGGGGTAGCCGGTGGGGAAGCGGTGGCATTCGGCGGACTCCGGGAGTCGTCCGGTTGCGTTACAGCGAGGTTGCGCATGAGTGGCAGGCATGCGAGCCGATACGTTGGATGAAAGTTGTTGATGAGGGCCATCTTTGGATGTCTTCTGGACCGCGCCGGGCGACCCGGGGAATTTGGGCGTGGTGCCGGGGGAGGTCTAAATTCAATCCGTGGTATTTGCTGGAATGCTCAGCTAAGACGGATGCAGGCCGATATTCGGCCATCGTCCGGACGTTCTCGATTCGCCAGAAATCGGCTCGTCGGGGTGCTGAGCAGGGATCCTTGCGGCAGCTCGGATGATCGGTGCTGGAGGCGACGGGTTGCCGGTCCCGCGTCACGCGGGTTTGCATGAGTCGAACATCTGTTGCGTGCGCAGCGAGAGCCGTTGTGGCGCTGAGTATGACCGGCGTCGTGGCCGGGTGGCCGTACGGGGCCATCGGCTTTGCTGCCCGACCCGCCGTCCGGCGATATTAGCTGCGGGCTCAGTGGGATTGGCTGTCGCCCGCAGGGGGGTGCCCGGGCTCGATGCCCGTGACGGGTCGGTGCTGTGACGCCGTGTGGCGAGCTGCGTTTGCCGACGGCCTTACGTCCATCGAGCCGGCGATAACTGTTGCCGCCAAACATCTTTCGATCGCAAGCATCACTATGCGGCGCCATCGCCGATGTTGTAGGGTCGCCGAAAATGGAGGACGGCTGTCCTGCCCGTCATCCGATTCCGTGAGATCCCCGCACAAGGAGGCGCCGTGACGGCACGTCACCGGGTCAGGAAGAACAACCGCGCGATCAGGATTCTGGTTGTCCCCGCGACGGCCGCACTGCTCGTGACCGCGACCGATCAGCCGGTGGTCCAGCAGATGCCGTATGCGGTTCATCAGCCGCACCGAGCGGTCTCGGCCGACGCTGTCGACCTGGCCGCACTGGCCCTGTTCGCGGTGCCGGGTGCCGGGGTCAACTTCCCGCCGGGGGCGCTGGCCGAGCAGGATGGCGGCGTTTGGCAACGCATTCAAGACGTCACCCTGCTCACCGATCGGACTCGTTATCCGGGCGACGTCACCGCGGCGTCACTGGACTCCGGCGCCAGCTGGCTCACCGAACTGCTCTTGGCTCGAGACCCTTCGACCACGGTCAGCGGAATCGACACCGGCTCATTCGGCGGGCGGGTTGCCGCCGAGGCGCTGAACCGCGTGGCGGCCACCGGTTATGACATGTCGAGCGTTTTCGCGGTGTTCTACGGTGATTCGAACACCCCGGGCACCGGACTCTTCGACCGGTACAGCTCGCAGGACTCGACGTTCGGATCCGACGTCCCCGGCGGCGCCGTGCCCCTGCCCGACGGAACGTACCTGCGGGTCAACCGCGAATACGATCCGATCGCCTATTTCCCGAAGTACCTGTGGAACCCGGTGAGCTGGCTGCAGATCGCGGCCGGATTCCTGTTCGAACACTCGCGGCTCGACAGCTTCGACTTCGACGATCCGCGCAACGTCACCACCGTCGAGGGCAACGTCGTCACCGTCCGGGTGAACAGCCCGGTGATGCCGCTGCTCATGCCGCTCAAACTGCTCGGCGTGCCGACCAGGATCATCCAGGCGCTGCAGGACATCATGCAGCCGATCGTCGAGAGCACCGGCATGTACGAGAGCGGGAAGGTGGGCTTCCTGCCCACCCCGCAGAAGACGATCCAGTACCTCAGCGCGATCGCCGCCGGGTTTGCGCGGGCGGGTCAGCGCCTGGCCGGGATCGATCCGGACCCGGAACCGAGCACACCACCCGACACGACGGCGCCCACGACGACCTCGGAAATCATCGACGCCATGGAGGCCCGGGACCGGGAACTCAATGGGAGCCCGACCTCGACCGCACGGCTTGCCACCGCGCAAACAAGCGGCCCCCAGCTCGCGGCTGGTACCGTCACCGCCGATTCCCTCACGGTGGATCAGCCGCAGCCGCCTTCGACGGAGGACAAGTCCTACGACAAGTCCGTCGATCCCACGGCACCGACGGACGGCGTTCCCGAGCCCGACCCGTCCGCCGACGTCAAGGCCGCCTCGCCTGCGCCCGCGGCGTCGACGATCGCCGACACCAACACCAACACCAACACCAACACCGACTCCGACACCAAGCCGCCGGTGCACCCGCGGAAGACGGCGACGGCGCGCAAACCAGCGGGCCATGCGCCCAAGGATGTGTCCACCACCGCGCCGGTGGCGTCACCCACCGCGTCCGACAAGGCAACCCCGGCGGCGGGCGACGGCGATAAGGCCGGTTCCGACACCGGCGACAGCGGTGCCGCCGATCAGTCGGCGAAATGACAACGGCCGGAAGCCATCCCGCAGGACTGGCTTCCGGCCGTCGGTTCGAAGGGGTTCAGTTGCCGGGCTGTACCTCGGCGGCGGCCTGCACCACGGTCGCGGCCGGGGCGGCGGGCGCACCCAGCCGGCCGACCACGAAATCGGCTGCCTGATCGGCCATCCCGTTGAACTTGTACGAGCTGTGCGCGGAGCGGTCCAAGCCACCCGGGTAGCACACCGGGTCGCCGGTGGCGCACAGCTGGATGGTCTTGCCGGCGTACAGATCACCGACGGTGATCGAGGGAGCGCTGCGATCGGCCAGGCTCAGGAACCAGTTGTCCGGGGTGCCGAACAGGGCCACCGCAGCGACGTGAGAGGCCACTGAGGCCGGCATCGGGCCGGACAACCCGGCGGGCAGCGCCACCCCGGCGGGCACCGTGCTGCTGGTGGTGTAGCCGGCGACGGCCGCACCCTGCGAGTAGCCGCCCAGCACGATCTTGGTCGACGGGCACTGGGCCGCGATCGTCTGGATCCGGTTGGCGGCATCGGCGACACCGTCGACCGCGCGCCCGAAGTCCAGCGATGCCGGGTAGTCCACCCCGTACACGTCGACCGTCTTCCCCGGCAGCCGGGCGTTCAGGGCGTCGACGAAGGCCTGGCCCGTGGCGCCCACGCCCGGCCCTTCGAACGTGCCACGAGCGAACACCACCTCGACGGCGGCGCAGGAGTCGTCGGCGGCGCTCGCGGTGGCGGCGGGGCCGGCGAACAGGCCCACCACGATGGCGGCCAAGGCCAGGGTGGTGAATGCCGTGGATTTCGCGATGCGGGCTGGAAGAGATGTACTCATGAGGTGGTCCCCGTCCTTGGGTCAGCTTCGCCATCGCTTCTGCGTAGAGGTGGCAACTGCCTGCTATAAGTCGGGATCCCTGAGCTGCGATTCCACGGTTGTCAAGTGATGTATCTCACCTGCGGAAAGTTCGGCAGCTCGGGATGGACCGCGCTCCCTGCGACGTTTGCTACGGACTCTCCAACACCGTCGTCACCGGCGCCTGTTCGGAATGTCGGCTGCCTTCCGAACCATTGCCGCCCGAACCACTGCGCGACGACCCGCCGGAGGGCGATTCGGCCGATGGCGCCTTGGTCACAGGCGGCGCCTCGACCACCGGCGGCTGTCCGACCGGCGCGACGGGCGTCACGGGTTGCACCGGACTGACCGGCTGGACCGGGGTCACCGGTTGCACCGGGGTGACCGGTTCGACGGGCGGCGGCGCGCTCGTCGTGGTGGGCGGCACCGTAGTGGTGGCCGTGCTGGCTGTGGTGGTTGTCGGGGGCGCCGACGTGGTCGTGGTCGCCGGAGTGGTCGTGGTCGGGGGAGTGGTCGTCGCCGGAGTCGACGTGGTGGTGGTCGGGGTGGTCGTGGTCGGAGTGGTGGTGATGGTGACCGTCGGCGGTGTCCACGGTGTCAGCGGCGGCAACACGATGACCGGCGGAATGGGAATCGGGACCGCCGGCGCACCGGCGGGCGGGGGTGGTGCCGCCGGGGGAACCTGCACCGGGGCGGGCGCCTGCGGTGCCGGTGCCACCGCCGGCGGGCTGACGCTGCGGGAGCGCGACGGGGCGGCGGGTGCCGCCGGTGGCGGGGTGAGCACGGCGACCGGCAACGCCACCGGATCGGGCTCGTGCGGGACGGGCGGCAGATACCGGCCGGGCACGGTGTCGGACTGCACGGGTGCGGGTTGGGCGCTGACCACCGCCGCCGGCCGGATGTTCACGGCGACCGTGACGGCCAAGGTCGCGAAGCTGGCCACCAGGAAGCCCACCGCGCTGCCCATCAGGATCAACCGCGGCGGCGGGGCCGGAATCGCCTCGGTGAAATCGGCGCCCGCCTCGTCTTCCTGCTCGGGGACGAACTCGGCGATGACGGCCTCGGACATCTCGTCGTACCCGGACCACGGTTCGTCGTCGGAGGCCTGTGAATACGCCAGCTGTGGGGCCAGTTCGGTGTTCGCCGCGTTGACGGGTGCGGCCTGCGTGGCATCCACGACCGGGGCGGCCTGCGTCGCGTCGAGCACCGGCGCGGCGGCGGTGGCGTCCACGACCGGGGCGAGTTGGGTGGCCGCGCCGGCCGGTGCGGCGCCCGAACCGTCGGCGCTGTGCGCGGCGCCGCGGGCGATCGCGTAACCGGCGTCGGCCGGTATCTCCACAGGCATCGTCGAACGAAGTTCGGCGGCAATGGAATCCAAGTCCAGGCGCTGGCCCGTCAGCATCACCCGGATCTCGGGCGGCGCCTGCTGCAGCACCGTCGCGCACGCGACGGCCGCCCCCGCGGCGCCGATGGGCACCGATGCCAGGGTCGACGCCAGCGCCGGGTTGTCGCCGACGACCGTCAGCGACACCGTGTCGTCGTCGGCCAACAGCAGCGACGCGTCGATGCCCTGGCTGCGGGCCAGGGAAGCGGCCGCCTCGGCCTCGGTGACCACGTCGACATTCGGCACCCCGGCGTCGACCACGGTCTGACGCAGCGTCAGCGCCTCGGCGGCGTCCGGTAGGCACAGTCGCGTCGCGGCCAGCCGGTTACCCGAGGCGGCGATCTCGCGATGGGTGCCGATGATGGTCTCGGCGAGCTCGCCCAGTGCGTCATCGTCCAGATCGAATGCGTACTGATCGAGCACCTGGGTGCCGGGGGAATCGATCATCGCCAGCCGCGCCACCCGACCGGTGACCGCGACCCCGAGGACTACGTCCACGGCTTTACTCCTTGCCTCACGCGTGCTCTGCCACCCCCGACGCTTCGACCGTTCCAAGCTACCGCACAGCACGGGGTGCCGAGCAGAAGTCGATACCCTGCCCACCGCCCGCGTGGAAGGATCGGGCAGGTGAGCGATCGCACCGGCTACATTCCCCGCCGCACCAACCGGGTGCGCGACGGTGCCGCCGTCGCCCTGCTGATCCTGGCGCTGCTGCTGCCGTGGAATCTGCGGTTCGGGCTCGGCATCCCCGGCAGCGGCGGATCGTTGTTCGTCGTCCTGGTCATCGCGACGGCGTTGGCCGTCGGTGCCGCCGCGGTGCCGCATGTCCGCCCGCTCACCGATATCCGGCGCGCCGCCCGGGTCCGGGTGCTGTTGTGCGCCCCCTACCTGCTCGTGGTCGTCGTCTTCGTCGGCTACCACCTGGCGCAGACCGTGCAGCACGGCGGCACCGGGGCGGTGCCACCCGGCGTCGGGCCGGGCATGCTGCTCGGAGTGGCCGGGGCGCTGATGGCGGCGCAGCCTCCGATCACTTCGATCACCATCGAGGACAACGGTTTTCGGCGCTGGTATGCGATCGCGCGGGTCATCGGATTCGTTTCGATCGGGCTGGCGACGCTGTCGGTGGCCTTCAACCTGTATTGGCGGCTGCGGTACCTATTCGTCACCGAAGGGGCCTTCGGCGGGCATGACATCGCCGTCGTCGTCTCCACCCTGCTGTACGGCGTCGAGGCGTTGATCGCGCTGGTCATCGCCTCACGCTGGTTGACCGAGCGGACCGCGGCCGCGCGCCTGGCGACGACGGCGCTCGGCGCGGCGGGCGCGCTCGCCGCCACCCTGACGTGGATAAGCGGTGTCGGCCGCGATATCGATGCGTTCCACGGCATCGCCCAGAACACCTCGACCGCGGCCATCGGCTACGAGGGTTACCTCGCCTGGGCCGCGGTGGCCGGAATCGTCGCGCCGACAACCTTGTACGCCGTCTTCCTGATCAAACCGCCGACCATCGGCGCCTACCGTGGTGCCGCACAGAAATGCCTCACGCTCATCGCGTTCTGGGCGTTCGCATCCGCCGCCCTGCACGTGGTCGACTACCTGATCGCGCTGTCCTTGGACCTGCCCCGGGCGCTGTACGACAGCGTCGCGATGACGGCGTTCAACCTGATCACGGCGGTCATCGCACTGTGGCTGCACCGCAACTTGAGCAGTGCAGTGGTGGCCGCCGCGTTCGGTGGCGTGCTGTTCGTCTTCAGCATCGCCGATGTGGCGATCGGGGTGGCGCTGGCGCCGCGTTATGCCACGCCGGCGCCCGACGCCGTCTACGGCAACAACCTGGCCCAGCAGATCACCAGCACCTTCGACGTGACCGTCGCCGTGCTGAGCCTGATCGTGCTGGCTGTCCTGCTGTTCACCGGCCCGTTGGCGGGGCTGGTGATCCGGCGGCGCACCCCACCGGCGCCGGATCCCGCGGTCGAGCCGCCCACCGTCGTGCAGCCGCAGCAGGCCACCGTGCCGAGAATCGTGCGGCGTCGGGATGACCGGACGACGGTGCTGGAAGCGCCGCCGACCACCGCGCTGGAAGCGCCGCCGACCACCGCGCTGGACACGCCGACCCAGGCGCTGCGCATCCAGCGCAAGCCCACCCGCGGGCAGTGAGTCAGCGCGTGCGGTTGCGCCACCAGATCGGCGTGGACAGGGCTGTGGCGAACGCGCACCACGCCGGGTAGAGCGCCAGTGGGGCCGCCTTGGCCCCGTTGACCTCCACGGCGCGCCGGGTCAGATCGGCGCTGCTGACGGTCAGCGCGGCGGCGCCGACGGCGGCGGCCCCGAGCTTGCGCCGGCTGAAGAAGATCCACGACCAGCTGGCGTTGAGCACCAGGTTGATGACGAGGGCGACGATGTAGGACGTGCGTTTGGCCGCCTCACCGCGCGCCTGGAGCTCGTCGATGGTTGCCGAGGACACCAGTGCGATATCGGTGTACAGGATGGGCCAGACGATCGGAAATGCTTGGCGGGGAGGCTGATACGGCGGCTTGTGCAAATTCTCGTACCAGGATGACTGCGCCGGCCGACTGGCCAGACCACCGATCACGGCGGTGGCGGTGACAGCGGCGGCGGATGCGAGGTTGGTGGTGAGTGCCATGTCGACCAACATACGGATGCGGCGGTTAGATCATGTCGTTACGCGTCAGCCACCGCATCACCGGCCAGCCGACGAACACCGGCAGCCAGCACGTCAGCACGCGATACAGCAGCACCGAGGGCACCCCGATCGCGGCGGGGACGCCGAAGGCGGCCAGGCCACCGATCAGGGCTGCCTCGACGGCCCCGACACCGCCCGGGGTGGGAGCCGCCGACGCGAGTGTGCCGCCGACCATGGTGACCACCGTGACGGTGACGAACGACGTGTCACCACCGAACGCCTCGACGCTCGCCCACAGTGCCAGGGCGGCGCCGAGCGTGGTCCCGGCCGCGCCCAGCACGATGAGGCCCAGCCGTTTGGGTTCCCGGGACAATTCGATGAGGTCGCCGGTGACCTCCTTGAGTTTCGGCCGCAGCGACGACGCCAGCCAGCGGCGTAGCTTGGGCACCGCCAGGAACATCCCGATCAGCCCGAGGGCCACACCGGCGGCCAGGTACAGCACGGTCGCGCTCGGCACGAAATGTGACAGGTTGGCCGATGCGCCCGCGATGGTGGTGAACAGGATGAGCAGCAACACGTGCACGATCACCTGCACGGTCTGTTGCAGCGCCACCGCTGCGGTGGCGCGCAGCGGGGTGAGCCCGGCCTTCTGCAGGAAGCGGGCCGCCAGCGCGAGGCCGCCGACACCGGCAGGGGTGGTGGTGGCCGCGAACGTGTTGGCCACCTGCATGATCGAGAGGTTGCGGAAGCTCACCAGCCCGTCGGCGCAGGCCCACAGCGCCGCGGCGGCACCGACGTAGGTCAGCGCCGACACCATCAGCCCGAGCATCGCCCACCACCAGTTGGCCGAACCCAGCTCGGAGAAGAAGGTCGGCACCGTGCTGATGAAGGGGTAGGCGACGTAGACCAGCGCGCCCAGCAACACCAGCTGGATGATCTGCACGCGGGTGAAGCGGGTGATGGTCTCGGGCCGGATCTGGCCGGCGCCGGTCTGCTCCTGCACCTGTTCGCGGGCCGCCTTGATCACGTCCGAGGCGTCCGGCACGTGCTCGCGGATCCGTTTGGGCACCGCCGATTTGGTGAGCCGACGCGACGCGGTCAGCACGGTGTCCTGCCCGAAGGCGTCGATCGCGGCCGCGACGGCGGTCGACGCGCCGTACAACGCGGTGGTGGTCACCAGCAGGTGCGCGATATCGGACTGCAGCTGCTGTTCGGTGGCGCCGTATTCGGCATAGGCGAAGCCGCCGAAGCGCACCGCGCCGTCGTCGACGGTGATCTCCTTGGCCCGCAGATCGCCGTGCGAGATGCCGTGTTCGTGCAGTGCGCGCAGGGCCGACCAGACCTCGCCGGCGGTCGCGACATCGGCGGTCAGGGCGGCGCCGCGCGCGGGTTTGCGGGCATACAGCGTCCAGCCGCGGTCCAGTGCGGCCATCGCCACCGTGGACGTGTTCGCCAAGCCCAGATCGCCGATGGCGATGGCCATCAGCGCCCGGTGCTCGACGGCCCGCCGCATCGAGGTCTGCAGCGGAGCGGTCTCATCGTCGCGCAGCCGGAACTTGATCCACAGCTGGCGCAGGGCGCCACCGCTGCGCTGGTTCGGCCCGTACAGCTCGGCCACCGCGGTGGCATCGGCGCTGGTGGCCGCCAGCACCAGCGGACCCGGGCCGGGCGGGTGGATGACGGCGAGCGTCGTTGCCACGAACCCGCGCCGGTCCAGCGCCCGGATCGCGCCGTCCAACGGCACTTCCAGGGCCGGTGTCCCGACCACCCAGACCACCAGGGCGCCGACGAACCAGCCGACCGCCAGTCCGAGCAGCGAGCGGGCCGGCACCACCGCGCTGACCACCAGGTGAATCGGCACGAACGCCAGCAGCAACGTCCACCACCACCGCCGCAGCCGCCGCGACAGCCACGGCCCGGACACCGTGAGCACCGCCGCCAGCAGCGCGATCCAGCGCGGGTCGTCGAGGAACTGGGACAGCTGGGTGTCCAGCCGGTCCGACAGGTCGAAATGCCACTGCGGCGCGGCGATGCCGTTGCCGGAGATGGACAGGGAGAGGATGGCCAACGCTCCCGCCGCGGCGTACGCGCCCAGCAGTTTCACCTGCCGGGACAGCACCAGGCTGACCAGGATGACGAATGGCAGCGCCAGGATCGCCACGCCGTAGGCGAGGTAGACCAGGTTCGACTGGGTCGGGGTGAGCACGCCGATGATCTCCGACACCGACCGCTCCAGGGCCACCCAGTCGTTGCGGGTGATCAGCGAGCTGGTGATGACGGTGGCCAGGAACAGGGCGGCCAGCAGCAGCCGCAGGATGTCGTTGGTGCGCCTGGTCAACGGTTGCAGCAGGCTCCCGGTGACACTGATGTCCCGGCCGTCGACACGCACGTGGACAACGTAACCGCTCGTCACGCCGAGCATGGGTACCGGCGCAGCGTGAGATGCAGCGGATCCCGGCTCACACGTGACGACAATTTTGCCACTGTGATGTAGCTTCGATCGACACTGCGACTCAGCCAAGAACGCGACACAGGGCCGGCGCCGAGAGGGAACACGGTGGACGCGACACCTTTCGGGCACTATCAGCTTCAGGAGTTGATCGGCCGCGGCGGGATGGGTGAGGTCTACCAGGCCTACGACACCCGGACCAAACGGGTGGTCGCGCTCAAGGTGTTGCCCCCCAACCTGGCGCTGGACGCCACCTTCCAGGCCCGGTTCCGGCAGGAATCGCAGGCCGCGGCGGGGGTGAACGATCCGCACGTGGTGCCGATCCACGGCTTCGGTGAGATCGACGGGCGGCTCTACCTGGACATGCGGCTGATCGAGGGACGCACCCTCGGCGCCATCCTGGCCGATGCCGACACCCCGCTGGAGCCCGAGTTCGCAGTGAAGGTGGTCGAGCAGGTGGCCTCGGCGTTGGATGCCGCGCACAAACAGGACCTGATCCACCGCGACGTCAAGCCGTCCAACATCCTCATCACCAAGCAGGACTTCGCGTATCTGATCGACTTCGGTCTGGCCCGGGTGGCCGGTGAGGTCGGGATGACGACGGCGGGCAGCACGCTGGGCACGCTGGCCTATATGGCGCCCGAACGGTTCGATGGTGGCCAGGCCGACCCGCGGGCCGACATCTACGCGCTGACGTGTGTGCTCTACGAGTGCCTCACCGGGACACGGCCGTATCCCGCCGACAGCCTGGAGCAGCAGATCGCGGGGCACATGGTTGCCCCGCCGCCGAAACCGTCGGCGGTCGATCCCCGGCTGCAGCCCTTCGACGAGGTGATCGCCAAAGGCATGGCGAAGAAGCCGGGTAAGCGCTACCAGACCGGCGCCGAGTTGGCGGCGGCTGCCCGCCGGGCGGTGCACACCCCGGTGCGGGTGACCGGTTCGGGGCGCCATTCGGTGCCGCGCGGTGGCGGCGCCGGTCGCCGGGTGCCGCAGCGCGCGTTGCTGGCTGCCGGGGTGCTGGTGTTGGTGGGCGCCAGCGCCGTGGCCGCGTGGAAATGGTGGGACCCGGGCAAGGCGGTGGTCGCCGACGGGCCGCCCGGATCGGTGGCCGCGATCGCCGCCACCGTGCCCGCCGATATCCGCGACACCGGCAAACTGGTGGTGGGTGTCAACGTGCCCTACGCGCCCAACGAATTCAGGAACTCGGCCGGTGAGATCGTCGGCTTCGATGTCGACCTGATGAATGCCGTGGCGCGCACCCTCGGTCTGACGCCGGAGTATCGCGAAACCGAGTTCGACCAGATCATCCCGTCGGTGCGCAGCGGCGCCGTCGACGTCGGGATGTCCTCGGTCACCGATACGCGGGAGCGTCAACAGATGGTCGATTTCGTGACCTATTTCGAGGCGGGCACGTTGTGGGCGCAGCGCGCCGGTGCGTCGGTCCGCCCGGATTCGGCCTGCGGGTTGCGAATCGGTGTGGCGGCCAGCGTGATTCAGGAGACAGTCGAGATACCGGCCAAGAGTGACGAATGCGTGGCGGCGGGCCTTGCTCCGATCGAGAAGGTGGTCTACAACCGCCAGGACGACGTGACGGCGGCGGTGATCGCCGGGGATGTCGTTGCCATGTCGGCGGATTCGCCGGTGACCGGTTTCGCCATCAAGCTCAGTGGCGGTGCGCTGGTTCCGGCCGGCGACGTCTTCGATTCGGCGCCCTACGGTTGGCCGGTGGCCAAGGGCTCGCCTTTGGCGCAGTCACTGCTACAGGCGTTGCAGCACTTGATCTCGACGGGTGAGTACAAGACCATCGCCACCATGTGGGGCGTGGAGAAGGGGATGGTCGCCGAGCCGGTGCTGAACGGGGCTTCGCGGTAGGTCGGTGGTGCCGGTTGAGTTGGCGTGTTCCCGGTGAACGAGTCCAGCGCGTTCTAGAGTCCTGTAGCCCGATGGTGGGCGAGAAGGGACGATGAACGTATGGCTGGTCGGAAGCGGAACTCCGCAGAAGACATCGTGCGCAAACTGCGCCGCGCGGACGAACTGGCTGCGGAGGGCAAGACCGGCGAGGAGATCGCTGCCGAGCTCGAGGTGTCGCCGGCGACGTTGTACAACTGGCGCCGCGCCTACGGCGGCATGGACACCGACGCCGCCAAAGAGCTTAAGGAGCTGCGGGAGCAGAACGCCCGATTGAAGCGGCTGTTGGCCGAGGCTGAGCTGGTCAAAGACGCCTTGCGGGAGGTCGCGAAGGGAAAATTCTGAGCCCAGCTGCCAAGCGCCGCGCCGTCGACATGCTCACCACCACGATGGGCATGTCGGAACGGCTGGCGTGCAAAGCTGTTGGGCTGGCTCGCTCCACCTGCCGCCGACTCCCTCAGGCACAGACACCGGCTGATCCCGATACCGAGATGCGGGCCTGGCTGCGTTCCTACGCCACCAAACACCCCTGCCATGGGTTTCGGCGTGCCTGGGCGGCGTTGCGCTACGACGAACGCCGCGAGGTCAACAAAAAGAAAGTCCACCGCCTGTGGCGCGAGGAAGGGCTGCAGGTGCGGGTACACAGTCCGCGCAAGCGGGCCGGGGTG